>CAWBQX010000001.1:0-482040 GCA_963791015.1 uncultured Acidimicrobiaceae bacterium
GCTGCTCGGCCTGGCCACCACCACGCCCAGTGTCGTGCAGATGATCGAGGATCTGCTGACCCCGCACGCCGGTCTGGCTATCGCCGAACGCGAGGTGGAGGAGACCGAGATCGGCGGGTCCCCACGGCATCTGCGCGACATCGTGCTCGGTGTGGTGCGCGACGGCCACCTGCTGCGCATCGGTGCGCCCGAGGTGGACGCCATCGAGGCCACCGACCGGCTGCTCTACATCCGGCAAGCGGGCCACTAGTGGCGATCGCGGCGCAGCGGGTCGCAGCGGGTCGCCGCGTGGAGGATTAGGCGTGGACTTCCAGCTGAACAGCATTCCCTTGCTGTCGCGCGTCGGCGCGGATCGGGCCGACCAGGTACGCACGGACGTCGATGCGGCCATCGCGGATGTGGCGGATGCGGCGGTGTTGCGGGTGGATTCCCGCAACCAGGTGCTGGCCGGTCGCCAACGGCAGCGTCGTCCTCGGCTCGACGGTCACGCTGGGCGAAAAGCCGCCTCCGGGCGCGGTATTCCTGGGCCGCATCGAGGGTGGCCGCCATGTCTGGGGCATCCGGGGCGCGTTGGAAGCACCTGAAGATCTCGACGTGCAACCCGAGGTGGTGAACCTGCGCAGCCTCGGCCCGATCTTCGACGACACCAGCAGTCAACTGGTGTCGTCGGCTATCGCGCTGCTGAATTGGCATGACAGCGCACGATTCAGCGCAATCGATGGCTCGGTGACCAAGTCGTCGAGGGCGGGCTGGTCACGGGACAACCCGCTCAGCGGTCACGAGGAGTTTCCGCGCATCGACCCCGCGGTGATCTGCCTTGTTCACGACGGCGGCGACCGTGCGGTGCTGGCCCGCCAAGCGGTGTGGCCCGAGCGAATGTTCTCGCTGCTGGCAGGGTTCGTCGAGGCCGGCGAGTCGTTTGAG
Source organism: uncultured Acidimicrobiaceae bacterium (assembly GCA_963791015.1). GTDB lineage: Bacteria > Actinomycetota > Acidimicrobiia > Acidimicrobiales > RAAP-2 > RAAP-2. The sequence continues at coordinate 925 of CAWBQX010000001.1, forward strand.
GTTTGCGTCGTCCGCGAGATCCGCGAGGAGATCGGCCTGACCGTCCGCGACGTGCGCTATTTAGGCAGCCAGCCCTGGCCCTTTCCGCGCTCGCTGATGGTCGGCTTCCACGCCCTCGGTGACCCGGATGAGGAGTTCTCGTTCAACGACGGCGAGATCGCGGAGGCGGCGTGGTTCACCCGCAACGAGGTACGGGAAGCGCTTAACGCCGGCGACTGGTCCAGCGCCTCGGGGTCGAAACTGCTTCTCCCTGGGTCGATTTCGATCGCCCGGGTCATCATCGAGTCCTGGGCCGCCAGCGACTAGCCAGCACAGTCCGGGTCCTGGGCCAGCTTCGCCTTGATCTCGCCCGCGCTCGGGTTGGTCAGCGTCGACCCGTCGGCGAACTTCACCGTCGGCACCGTTCTGATTGCCGCCGTTGACCGAGCCGACGAATTCGGCGGCCGCGCCGTCCTGTTCGATGTCGACCTCGTCGTAGGAGATTCCGTTCGCCTTGAGCACTGTCTTGAGCCGATGGCAATAGCCACACCAGGGGGTGCTGTAAATGGTGAGCGCAGCGTTGGTCATAGACCGTTAACGTAGCCGGGTGACGATGCATTCCGTGCACGGGGAGGCGATTGGCCGCGTGGCGCTGCACCACGTTTGTCGGCCAGCACTGCCAAGATGGAGCCCATGCCGATGGTCGCCGATCCACTGACCGTCGGGCTGGACGACGAGCAGCGCGAGGCCGTCCTGGCTGCGCGTGGGCCGGTCTGTGTGCTCGCGGGAGCCGGAACGGGCAAGACTCGCACGATCACTCAGCGCATCGCCCAGCTCGCCGCGAGCGGTCACGTCTCCCCGGGCCAGGTGCTGGCGGTGACGTTCACCCAGCGTGCGGCGGGGGAAATGCGTTCTCGGTTGCGCGCGCTCGACGCCGCAGGGGCCAGTTCCGGAATCGGCTCCGTGCAGGCGCTGACGTTTCACGCCGCCGCGCACCGCCAGCTGCGGTACTTCTGGCCGCGGGTCATCGGCGACACCGGCTGGCAGCTGCTGGACACCAAGTACGCCGTCGTGGCCCGCGCGGCCAGCCGCACCAGGCTGAACACCAGCACCGACGACGTGCGCGACCTCGCCGGCGAGATCGAATGGGCCAAGGCCTCGCTGATCGGACCCGAGGAATACCCGGCCGCGGTGGCCGCCGCCGGCCGCGACATCCCGCTGGACGCCGAAAAAGTCGCGGCTGTTTACTCCGCCTACGAGGCGCTCAAAGTCCGCGACGAATCGATCACTCTGCTCGACTTCGACGACTTGCTGCTGCACACCGCGGCCGCGATCGAGAACGACACCGCCGTGGCCGAGGAGTTCCGCGACCGCTACCGCTGCTTCGTCGTCGACGAGTACCAGGACGTGACCCCGCTGCAGCAGCGGGTGCTCTCGGCCTGGCTGGGCGATCGTGACGACCTGACCGTTGTCGGCGATCCCAACCAGACCATCTACTCGTTCACCGGGGCCTCGCCGCGCTTCCTGCTCGACTTTTCGCGGCGGTTCCCCGACGCCACGGTGGTGCGCCTGGAACGCGACTACCGGTCCACGCCGCAGGTGGTGTCGCTGGCCAACCAGGTGATCGCCGCGGCCCGGGGCCGCGTCGCGGGCAGCAAGCTGCAGCTGACCGGCCAGCGCGAACCGGGCCCGGCCCCGTCGTTCCACGAGCATCCCGACGAGTCGGCCGAGGCCGCCGCGGTCGCGGCGTCGATCGCCCGGCTGATCGAAGCGGGCACCCCGCCGTCGGAGATCGCGGTGCTCTACCGGGTCAACGCGCAGTCCGAAATCTACGAGGAGGCGCTGACCGAGGCGGGCATCGCCTACCAGGTGCGCGGCGGCGAGGGGTTTTTCAACCGCCAGGAGATCAAGCAGGCGATGCTGGCGCTGCAACGCGCGGCCGAGCGAGGGGGCGGCGGGTCCCTAGGAGGGTCACTTCCCGACGTGCCCGGCCTGGTCAGAGGCGTGCTGGAACCGCTGGGGCTGACGGCCGAGGAACCCGACGGCACCCGCGCGCGGGAACGCTGGGAGGCCCTGACGGCGCTGGCCCAGCTGGTCGACGACGAAGTGGCGCAGCGTCCGCACCTCGAACTGCCCGCGGTGGTGGCCGAGCTGCGCACCCGCGCTGACTCACGTCACCCCCCGGTAGTTCAGGGCGTCACGCTGGCGTCGCTGCACGCCGCCAAGGGACTGGAGTGGGATGCCGTGTTCCTGGTCGGACTGGCCGACGGCACGCTGCCCATCTCGCACGCGTTATCGCACGGCGCCGAAAGCGAGCCCGTCGAAGAAGAGCGTCGGCTGCTCTATGTCGGAATCACCAGGGCTCGAGTGCATTTGGCGCTCAGCTGGGCCCTGGCCCGCAGCGTGGGCGGACGGCAGAGCCGCAAGCCATCGCGGTTCCTCAACGGCATCGCGCCGCAGACCCGCCAAGACCCGACGCAGAGCAAGTCTCGTCGCAACCGGGGCACCCCGACGCGCTGCCGTATCTGCAACAACAACCTCACCACGCCGGCCGCGGTGATGCTGCGGCGGTGCGAAACATGCGCCGGTGACGTCGACGAAGAATTGCTGCTGCAGCTCAAGGACTGGCGGACCGGCATCGCAAAAGAGCAGAACGTGCCGGCCTACATCGTCTTCAGCGACAACACACTGATCGCGATCGCCGAGCTGCGCCCCGACGACGACGCGGCCCTGATCGCGATTCCGGGTATCGGCGCCCGCAAGCTCGAGCAGTACGGGCCCGACGTGCTGGAGCTGGTCCGCGGCCGCGCCTGAGCGACAAACGCGCAGGTCAGAAAATCGTTTGTCACCGGCGGCTGCTACCATCTACCCTCGAAACGCGTTCATCCTGGCTGGTGCTTGAGAGGAGGTGGCCACGTGATCAACCGCAACGTACTCGAGGTAGCAGTGGCTGCCGCCCGCGTAGCCCATGCTGCCCATGCCGCCGCCGCTACGTCGGCGGCCGCGGGTAAGCACCACGCTGCCGCCGCGACTGACGCGTCCGTGAATCGGGGTTATCACTAACTCACCCGACATCAAATGGCCACGGACCCGAAGTCACCAGGATCCGTGGCCATAGTTTTTGGGAAAGCCTCCCGACCTGGTCCGGATCACCAAAGAGACAGCCACCAGACCAGGAAGCAGGTGAAGAGGACATGTCGGCTTCGACGGTCCCAAGACAGTCCCCTAGACAGCAGCTACCCGAGTTGCCATGTCACCTCGGCGATCCCGACCTGTGGTTCGCCGACACCCCCGACGGCCTGGAACGCGCCAAGACGCTCTGCGCGGCTTGCCCGGTCCGGCGCCAATGCCTGACCGCGGCGCTGGAACGCGCCGAACCGTGGGGTGTGTGGGGTGGTGAGATCTTCGAACGAGGCGCGGTGGTGAGCCACAAACGCCCGCGCGGGCGTCCGCGCAAAGAAGCCGCCTAGGCGTATCACACAGCAGCGGTGTCGGGCGCGGCAAAGCCCGGCACCAGATCCTCCATCAACTGCTTGATCGGCACGTGCGCGTCCAGCTGACAGAGGATGGCGGACACCGACGCGACCACCCGCATCGGAATCGCGAGCTTGGCAGGCAGGTCCATTTGCCGTGCCATCTTGATCTGCGCCACCGATCGGTCGATCTGAACCGCGGTCATTTTCTGCAGCCATTTGCGGTTGTAGTGGAACACCTCGACCTGAACGGGTTCGACGTACTGGCGCAGCATGTCCTCGATCTCGTACACCGACACTTGCTGGCCGCGCTGGATGAACCCGGCCTTCTCCATCGTTGGCATCAGCTCGTCGAAGTTCTTGTCGCGCGCCAAGCGAATGCCCAATCCAAGCTCGATCGGGAGGCCTTCGGGCAGCGGCGCCACGGCACCGAAGTCGATGACGCCCATCCGACCGTCGGGCAACAGCATGAAATTACCGGGGTGGGCGTCGCCGTGCATCATGCCCAGGCGGCGCGGTGCGTCGAAGGTGAGCTCCAGCAAGCGCGTGCCGATCAGGTCGCGCTGTTCGACGCTTCCGTTGCGGATGATCTCGGCCATCGGGACGCCCTGGATCCACTCCTGGATCACCACTTTGGGCGCGCTGGCCACGATGTGCGGCACCGCGAAATGCGGGTGGCCCTGATATGCCTTGGCGAACGCGCGCTGGTTGTCGGCCTCCAGCCGGTAGTCGAGTTCCATCTCGGTGCGCTCGATCAGTTCGTCGACCACACCCTGGATGTCGGCGCCCGGGGAGAGTTGTTTGAACATCCCGACCATGCGCTGCATGGTCTTCAGGTCGGCCCGCAACGCCTCGTCGGCACCCGGGTACTGGATCTTGACGGCCACGTCACGACCATCGGACCACACCGCCTTATGCACCTGACCGATGCTGGCCGAGGCCACCGGGGTGTCGTCGAACGAACTGAACCGCGTCCGCCATTTCGTGCCCAGCTGCGCGTCGAGGACCCGGTGCACCTTGTCGGCGGGCAGCGGTGGAGCGTCTTTCTGCAGTTTGGTCAGAGCTTCGCGGTAGGGCTCGCCGAACTCCTCGGGAATGGCGGCTTCCATCACCGACAGCGCCTGACCCACCTTCATCGCACCGCCCTTGAGCTCACCCAGGACGGTGAACAACTGGTGAGCGGCCTTCTCCAGCAGCTCGGCCTGGACCTCGTCTTTCGACTTGCCAGCCAGTCGTTTGCCGACTCCGAGCGCTGCCCGGCCCGCAAAGCCGACCGGGATGCTGGCCAGCTTCGCGTTGCGCGCGGCGCGGCCACGTTTGATGTCTGACACATACCCATTGTCCATGACGGCAGGTCCCCGCTGAACGCGAATTGGCATCAACAGGAGCACAAGGGATGTCTGCTCCAGTGCCGCGCGACGATGGAACCCGCGTTGAGGTCGAACTCCAGCGTCGCGTTCAGCGCCGGCGGCGGGCCCGGATCGGGCACCGCTTCCTGACCGCGCACAGCGGCGATCACCCGGTTCACCTGGCTGAGTGCCAACGCTGCCGTCGCCAACAGCGTGGCCCGGTCGGCCACCCCGACGTGGTCGCGAAGCTGGGCGGCGATGGCCGGCCACGCGGCGTCGCGGTCGCTGCGATGGAGGTCGGCACAAGCCAAACAGCTGGTCACGCCGGGAATTACCAGCGGTCCCACCAGCCCGATGCCGTCGCGTACCCGGACGGGAAGATGCGGCACGCCCCGGCTGTGCAGGTCGCGCACCATGCGCGGGTCGGCGACGAGCGAGTCCGACAGGACCACCAGGTCGACGGCGCCGGACGTGACCGTGGCATGCGGCTGGCTGCTGTGCGTTATCCGGGCCCCCGAGGAGCGCAATGCCTCGACGAGCAGGTCCGACAGGGGTCCGCGGCCGTGCACCCTGATCGACGCCGCCCGGCCGCCGGACTGCCGGCATCCTCGGGTCGCGACCCCCGCGCCGACCAGCTGCGTGACGAGATTGGTCAGGTCATCATCGTTGACCGACCCGCGGCCGCCGGCCTGGCGCCGCAAGTCGGTGATCGGCATCGGCGAGCGCATGGACCGCAGCAGTGCGGCTAACTCCGCCGCCGTCAGGCCCGACGGCGGCCGGACCAGCACCGCCCGGCGCGGATCCCAGCCGATCTGCACTGCGCCGTCTGGCCGGAGCAGCACCGGCATCGCCGGGTCCAGCGCATACAGGGAAGGCGCGGTACCTGGCATGAGTGGAGACTGTGCCACGCCAGGTGCTGGCGCTCGGTCAGTTATCCACAGGGCCGCTGGTGCCGGGATCCTCACGGTCGCTGTCGCGCTCAAGGTCGGCGATCGCCTCGTCCAGACCGCTGGTGTCGCCGCCGATGATCCGGTCGATGAAGCTGGCCGGATCATCGAGGTCGTCCGCGGCGGGCAGCAGATCCGGGTGCTGCCAGATGGCGTCTCGCGCGTCGGCACCGGCGGCCTGGGTCAGGCGCTCCCACAGCGCGGCGGCCTCCCGCAACTTGCGTGGGCGCAGCTCCAGGCCGACCAGCGTCGCGAAGGTCTGTTCGGCGGGGCCGCCGCTGGCCCGGCGCCTGCGCAGTGTCTCGCCGAGTGCGGCCGCGCCTGGAATCCGCTCGCCCAGCGCGGCGGTCACCACCACCTGCACCCAGCCCTCGACCAGCGCGAGCAACGTCTCCAGCCGTTCCAGCGCCTGCGTCTGCGCCGGTGTCGCCTTTGGCTCGAAAACTCCCTGGCCCAGCAGGTTTTCGATGGCCGCGGGGTCCGACAGCGCGGCGGGATTGAAGTCGCGCGCCAGCTCTTCGATCCCGGACATGTCGATCTTCATGCCCTTGGCGTAGGCCTCGACGGCGCCCAGCAATTGACTCGACAGCCACGGCACGTGGCTGAACAGCCGGTGGTGCGCGGCCTCACGGGCGGCCAGGAAGGTCAGGATCTCGCTGCGCGGCTGCTCGAGTCCCGCGGCGAAGGACTCGAGGGCGTCGGGCATGATCGCGGCCACACCCTTGGGCCCCAGCGGCAGACCGATGTCGGTCGAGGTCAGCACCTCGCGGGACAACCGGCCCAGCGCCTGGCCGAGCTGCGAGCCGAACGCCATGCCGCCCATCTGCGACATCATCGACAGCAGCGGGCCGGCCATGGTCTTGGCCTCCTCGGGCAGCGACGCCGCCCACACCGTCGAAATCTGTTGGGCCATCGGGTCGCACAGCCGTTTCCAGGTCTCCATGGTGTTGTTGACCCAGTCGCTGGGGCTCCAGCCTTCGGCTTTGCTGGTGCCGGCGGGCAGCGCGGTGGCGCCGTCCAGCCAGGTCTCGGCGAGGTGCACCGCATCGGCGATCGCCGACTGCGTCGTCGCCGCGATCGGCGCGACGAACCCGATCGAATTCGTCGCGACCCGGGTCGCCAGGTCGTAGTTGACCGGGCCGGACTGGGTGCCCGAGGCCATCGCGGTGCCCGCGTTGCTGAACATCTGACCCAGTTGGGTGAAGATCTGTCCCAGGTCGCCCATGCCGAAGTCGCCGCTGAGGCCGAACGCGGCCAGCGGGTCCGACGGATCGTTCTTGCCGTGTTTGTCGCGGCCCGACTCGTCCTTGAGGGATCGTCTCCACCAGACGAGTGAGAGAAGCCGAAAGGCGGGTCAGCCATGACGTCAACGGTACTCATCGGCGCAACGGAACGCGCGAGGTCCTGTCACGCTCGTAGCTGAACGGGCCCCGGCTGGGTCCGGTTAGTGTAAGCGGCGTGAACAGGCGGATTCTGACCTTGATGGTCGCGCTGGTGCCGGTCCTGGTCTTCGGCGTGTTGCTCGCGGTGGTGACCGTGCCGTTTGTGTCGCTGGGCCCAGGCCCCACCTTCGACACGCTGGGTGAGGTGGACGGCAAGCAGGTGGTCGCCATCCAGGGCACCCAGACCCACCCGACCTCGGGCCACCTGAACATGACCACGGTGTCCCAGCGTGACGATCTGACCCTGGGCGAGGCCCTGACCCTGTGGCTGTCCGGCCAGGAACAGCTGATACCCCGCGACCTGGTGTACCCGCCGGGCAAGTCGCGGGAGGACGTCGACAAGGCCAACAACGCCGACTTCAAGCAGTCCGAGGACAGCGCCGAGTACGCCGCGCTGGGATATCTGAAGTACCCGCAGGCGGTGACCGTCGCGACGGTCACCGATCCCGGTCCGTCGGCGGGCAAGCTGAAGCCCGGCGACGCCATCGACATGGTGGACGGCACCCCGGTGGCCAACGTCGAGCAGTTCACGGAATACCTGAAGAAGACCAAGCCCGGCCAGGTGGTGACCATCGACTATCGGCGCAAGAACGAGCCGGCCGGCACTGCGCAGATCACGTTGGGCACGAACAAAGATCGCGACTACGGCTTCATGGGTGTCGCGGTGCTTGACGCGCCGTGGGCGCCGTTCGTCGTGGACTTCAACCTCGCCAACGTGGGCGGTCCGTCGGCGGGATTGATGTTCAGCCTGGCGGTCGTCGACAAGCTCACCACCGGTGACTTGGCGGGTTCGACGTTCGTCGCGGGCACGGGGACGATCAGCATCGACGGCAAGGTGGGCCCGATCGGGGGCATCGAACACAAGATGGCCGCGGCCACGCGGCAGGCGCCACCGTGTTTCTGGTGCCCGCCAAGAACTGCTACGAGGCGACGTCCGATAACCCGTCCGGCTTGCGCTTGGTGAAGGTCGACACACTCGGCGAAGCGGTGGACGCACTGCACGCGGTCACGTCCGGCGGGCAGCCGCCGAGTTGTTAGCCCAGTCCAATGAATTAGCCCGAAAGCGGGAGTGTGTCGCGTGCGTAGAGTTGTGATCGTCTACCCATCGAGCAGGGAGCGTAGCCAGTGGGGATGCGGCCCACCGCGAGGATGCCGAAACTGACTCGGCGTAGCCGGATTTTGATCCTGATCGCACTGGGTGTGATCGTGTTGCTGCTCGCGGGTCCGCGACTGATCGACGCCTACGTGGACTGGCTGTGGTTCGGCGAGCTGGGCTACCGCTCGGTGTTCACGACCGTGCTGGTGACCCGCATCGTGGTGTTCCTGGTGGCCGGGGTGCTGGTCGGCGGCATCGTGTTCGCCGGGCTTGCGCTGGCCTACCGCACCCGACCCGTCTTCGTCCCGAGTAGCGACAACGACCCGGTGGCGCGGTATCGCGCTTTGGTGATGTCGCGGCTGCGGCCGCTGGGCATCGGGATCCCGACGGCGGTCGGCCTGCTGGCCGGCGTGGTCGCGCAGAGCTACTGGGTGCGGATCCAGCTGTTCTTGCACGGCGGCAACTTCGGGATCCGGGACCCACAGTTCGGCAAGGACCTCGGCTTCTACGCGTTCGAGTTGCCGTTCTACCGGCTGGTGCTCAGCTACCTGTTCGTCGCGGCCTTCCTCGCTTTTGTGGCGAACCTGGTGGCGCACTACATCTTTGGTGGCATCCGGCTGTCCGGGCGCGCCGGCGCGCTCAGCCGTTCGGCGCGGATCCAGTTGGTCACCGCGGTGGGTGTCCTGGTGTTGCTCAAGGCAGTCGCCTACTGGCTGGATCGGTATGAGCTGCTGTCGCATACGCGCGGTGGAAAGCCGTTCACCGGGGCCGGCTACACCGACATCAACGCCGTGCTGCCGGCCAAGCTGATCCTGATGGCGATCGCAGTGATCTGCGCCGCCGCGGTGTTCTCCGCAATCGTCCTTCGAGACTTGCGGATTCCCGCCATCGGCTTGGTGCTCTTGCTGTTGTCGTCGTTGATCGTGGGTGCGGGCTGGCCGTTGATCGTCGAGCAGATCAGTGTCAAGCCCGACGCCGCCCGCAAGGAAAGCGAGTACATCAGCCGAAGCATCCTCGCGACGCGGCAAGCCTACGGTCTGACCGAAGACGTGGTGAGCTACCGCAATTACAACGGCGACGCACCGGCGACCGCCCAGCAGGTCGCCACCGACCGCGCCACCACGTCGAACATCCGGCTGCTCGACCCCACGATCATCAGCCCGGCGTTCACCCAGTTCCAGCAGGGCAAGAACTTCTACTACTTCCCCGACCAGCTGTCCATCGACCGCTACCTCGACCGCAACGGGGCCCTGCGCGACTACGTCGTCGCAGCCCGCGAACTCAACCCGGACCGGTTGATCGACAACCAGCGCGACTGGATCAATCGGCACACCGTCTACACCCACGGCAACGGCTTCATCGCGTCCCCGGCCAACACCGTGCGCGGTATCGCCAACGACCCCAACCAGAACGGCGGTTACCCCCAGTTCCTGGTCAACGTCGTCGGGGCGAACGGCGGTGTGGTGTCCGACGGACCCGCGCCGCTGGATCAGCCGCGCGTCTACTTCGGCCCGGTGATCTCCAACACCGCCTCCGACTACGCGATCGTCGGCAAGAACGGCGACGACCGGGAATACGACTACGAGACCAACACCGACACCAAGCGGTACACCTACGCGGGAAGCGGCGGCGTCCCGATCGGTAACTGGCTGTCTCGCAGCGTGTTCGCCGCGAAGTTCGCTGAACGAAACTTCCTATTTTCCAGCGTGATTGGCTCGAATAGCAAGATTCTGTTCAACCGCGATCCCGCGCAGCGGGTGGAGGCGGTGGCGCCGTGGCTGACGACCGACAGCGCGGTGTACCCCGCGATCGTCAACAAGCGATTGGTGTGGATCCTCGACGGCTACACCACCCTGGACAACTACCCGTACTCCGAACTCACCTCCCTGTCGTCGGCGACGGCGGATTCCACCGAGGTGGCCTTCAACCGGTTGGCCCCCGATAAGCAGGTGTCCTACATCCGCAATTCGGTGAAGGCCACGGTGGACGCTTACGACGGCACCGTCACGCTGTATCAGCAGGACGAACAGGATCCGGTGCTCAAAGCCTGGATGCAGGTGTTCCCCGGCACGGTCAAGCCCAAGACTGACATCACCCCCGAGCTCGCCGAGCACTTGCGCTATCCCGAGGACATGTTCAAGGTGCAGCGGATGCTGCTGGCCAAGTACCACGTCAACGACCCGGTGACCTTCTTCAACACCTCGGACTTCTGGGACGTGCCGCTGGACCCGAATCCGACGGCGAGCAGCTATCAGCCGCCCTACTACATCGTCGCGAAAAACATTCTGAAGAATGACAATTCGGCGTCCTATCAACTGACGAGCGCGATGAACCGGTTCAAGCGTGACTACCTGGCCGCCTACATCAGCGCCAGCTCCGATCCCGCGACGTACGGCAAGATCACGGTGCTGACCATTCCGGGCAACGTCAATGGTCCGAAACTGGCCAACAACGCGATCACCACCGATCCCGATGTATCCACGGACCTTGGTCAGATCGGGCGGGACAACCAAAACCGGATCAAGTGGGGCAATTTGCTGACCCTGCCGGTGGCTCAGGGCGGCCTGCTGTACGTCGAACCTGTCTATGCGTCTCCGGGAGCCGGCGACGCCGCGTCGTCGTATCCGCGGCTGATCCGGGTCGCCATGATGTACAACGACAAGATCGGCTACGGCCCCACCGTGGGTGACGCCCTCACCAAGCTGTTCGGGCCCGGTGCGGCCGCTGCTGCGACCGGAATTGAGCCCACCGACGCCGGGGCCCCGGCAAGCGCGAACCCGCCTGCAGGTGCCCCACCGCCGGCCGGTGCACCGGGCGCGCCAGGGACCCCGCCGGCGGTGGCGGCGGTACCCCCGGGCCCTGACGCGACGACCACTTTGTCGCCGGCCAAAGCCGCTGCGCTGCAAGACATCCAGACGGCGATCGGAGCGGCGCGCGATGCGCAAAAGAGGGGTGACTTCGCCGCCTACGGTTCGGCCCTGCAGCGCCTCGACGACGCCATCACGAAGTTCAACAACACCAAGTAACCCGGGAGCCACCGGGATTCGGCTGACGACACGAGGAGGTACGTCAGATGGCCGATGTGAATGAAATCGGGGTCACCGTCGTACAGCCGGGAGAAGGCGACCACGTCGCGCTCCCTGGCTTTGGTGCGGTGTTCAAGCTATCCGCCAAGACGAACGGGGGCGAGGTTGTCGATCGTCGAGCATCCCTTTGAGGTCGGTTTGCTCACCGCGGCGCATCGGCACACCCGCGAGGACGAGCATTCGATCGTGCTGGCGGGCGAGATCGGCTTCCGCTCCGATGACAGTGAAGTGGTCCTCGGTCCTGGTGGCTATATCACCAAGCCGCGCGGACAAATGCACGCGATGTGGAACGCCGGCAGCGAGCCCGGTCGCATCGTCGAGGTCATCACTCCAGGCGGCTTCGAGAATTATTTCCGGGAACTCGGTGAGTTGCTCGTGGAGCATGCGAACGACCCGGTGGGAAAGGTCCTGCATGAGCTGCCCGAATTTGGCGAACTGGCCGACAAGTACGGGCTGACCTACGGGATATCCGGACTGGATGGACGACATCGTGGCCCGGTACGGGCTCAACCCGCCCTCGCACTGAACAGGGGCCCGACCCGCGATTTGGTGACTTTCGGACGCATTCGGTAACCTTGCATTTACCCGACGCGGGGTGGAGCAGCTCGGTAGCTCGCTGGGCTCATAACCCAGAGGTCGCAGGTTCGAATCCTGTCCCCGCTACCATGTGGTGTCGCAAGACATCGGAATAGCCCTGAACCTTCGTTAGGTTCGGGGTTTTTTCCGTGTGGGGCCTTTGGGGGCTCCGGTGGGTTGGTAGTCCCTGGTGGGGTCGAGGGTGAAGTCGCGGAGTAGTTCTCCGGTGGCTGCGTTGATGATTCTGATGTTGAGGTCTTGGGCCAGGATGAGGACGCGGGTTCGGTAGTGGATGCGGCCGACGCCGATGTGGTGTAGGCGTCCGTCGACGCGCAAGGTGATGGATCCGGCTTGGTCGACGCGGTCGGTGCGCACGCGGTTGTGGGTGTCGATGCGGGTTGCTGGATCGGCTTGGGGTCGGCTGGTGTAGGCGGTGGCCGGGGTGGCTCGGTGTGGTAGGGAGCGGTGTGGGCGGCGGTGGTTGTATTCGTCGACGAAGGCGTCACAGTGGTGCGCCGCACGGCTAAGGGTGTGAGGATTTTCTTTACTGCTATCAAGATTGCCGCCTACTGAGTCGGCATCACGAAAACTCATCCTATGCTGCTCAGATGGCTAATGAACTCAACCAACGCGAGCGACCGTTACCGGTGAGCGAGGCGCAGCTGGCGGCGGTGTTGCCGCCGGTGCGCATATTGGCGCGGGCCCGCACGGTGCTGGGCTATCAGCTCGGCGCGGCGGCGCGCCGGGCGGTGGGGGTGCTGCCAGGTCTGCGTGAGCGGTTGGATGTGCCGCGGCTGCAGCCGTTGCGCAGCAGCAGCCTGGCGATGTACCGGTTTTGGAAGCTGCCCTACGGGGTGGCCGAAAAGCCGCACTCGCTGGCCGATGTGCCGTGGGAGTATGTGCGGGCCAACTGGGACAAGATCCCGTTTTTGGGGTTGCGGGAGTATTGGTACCCGGCGCTGCAGACCCGCCAGCTGAAAAACAACAGCGTCGTGCCGGTGACACTGGCCGGGGACAATCTGGTGTTTTTCCGTGACGGCGATGGGGTGGCGCGGGCGTTGGAAAACCGCTGCCCGCATCGGTCGGCGTTGTTGTCGCTGGGGCAGGTGGGGGTGTTTCGCCCGGGCACGCTGACCTGCCGCTATCACGGCATGACGTTTGACGGGGCTGGCACCTGTGTGGCGTATTTGACCGAGCCCGACAGTCCGGCGTGCGGCAGGATCCGTGCGCGCGCTTATCCCGTGCAGGAGATGGGCGGCATCGTCTGGGTCTACATGGGCGACAACACTCCGGACCCGGTCGAGCAGGCCGTCCCGCACGCCGCCACCGTGCTCAGCCAAAAACATCTAGTGGTCTTCCGAGCGGTACTCCCTTACAACTACCTCAATCAGAGTGACGCCGCCGCCGATCTGGCGCACTTCGGCGTGCTGCACCGCAACTGCCTGCCTTTAGCCGACTCGAAGGGGTGGGGCGACATCGACGGCAAAACCCTTCCCGGCGGGGGGTTACAGGCCTACTTCACCGAACCCAATCGGCATCCCGGCCCGCTGCACGTCGACAAACTCACCTACTACTTGCCGGGGCTCATCTACATTGGTCCCGGTGAAGGATACGATTCCTTCACCGAACACTATTACTTCTGGGCTGTGCCCCGCGACATCGGCAGTTTCGAAGCCTGGATAGTGTTTTCCGGGCCCAGCGGCCGCGTCAGCGGCGGCGTGGTGCGCACCTTGATGCGCGCCTTCATTTCGACGCCGTTGAGCCGCAACATACCGGGGGCTGACTGTGTCTACGGCGGGGACGGCCCTATGCAGATGGGCCAGGGGCGGGTGGTGCGCTGGGACACTGACCAGCTGACCCGCATCGACCGCGCGGTCAGCAAAACCCGACTGCTGCTGCAGCAGGCGCATGCCCGCGAACTAGCCGACCGCGCGCAACGCGGCCAACCCTCACGCCCGGCGCCGCCCCAGGAGTCTGCTGCGCCGATGGTGGAGCCGTAGAGCGCTCCCTCGCTGACGACGGGGCTCGGCGTATTAGTAACCGTCGCCCTCGCGCCGTCGCCGAGATAGAAATGACAGCGCAAGAGCGCCTCTCCGGAGTTCCAGAGGCACTGCACCCGGGTCATGGGACAAGCGCGAACTCAGGACGGCGACTAAGTAGTACCGCGCCGAGACCGGCAGATCGCAGTAGTGCATTGCTGCGCTCGTCGCACCGAACGCGAACGACGATGGATCGGCGACACACCCCAAAAACGGAAGGGGAAGGCATGAGCGCCAATCCGTTCGATGATGAGGATGGCGCTTTTTTCGTCTTGGTCAACGATGAGGGCAACACAGCCTGTGGCCGGTCTTCGCCGACGTTCCAGCCGGCTGGCGGGTGGTTTATGGCGAGGCGGACCGCGCTGCGTGTGTGAACTACATCGAACAGCACTGGACCGATATACGGCCGAGGAGTCTGCGAGAAAGGTTGGCGTCGGGCCGGGATATTGGTGCCTAACTGGTTTCGTTTGGAAGGGTTGGGATGAAGCTTGATGAGCAGGCGCTTCCGCTGACGCAGGGACAGCTGGACATATGGCTGGCGCAGCAAACGGGTGACTCGGATACGGAGTGGCAGATGGGCTACTTCGTGGTAATTGAGGGCACGGTAAGGCCCGAGTTGCTTGAGTGGGCGATCCGCCAAGTGGTTCGTGAGGCCGAACCGGCTAGGGCGGCTTTCTTTGAGGAGAATGGCCAGGTCTTCCAGAAAGTAATTGATTACCCGGACGTCGAGCTTGCCTGCTATGACCTCACCTTTTCGCTAAATCCGGTGCAGGAAGCTTACCGGCTAGCATCATCGATTCAACGAACGCCGATGTCATTCAATGGCCCGCTATTCAAATTTGCTTTATTTCAGACGCGGCGGGATCAATTCCACCTCTTCACATGCATTCATCACATAGTGATCGACGGAAGTGGTACCGTGCTCCTAGCCAATCGGATTGCGGAGATTTACTCTGCGCTAGTTTCCGGCGCGCCGACACCTCCTGCCTTTTTCGGGTCGCTGCAGGACTTGATTGCCTGGGAGTTAGCTTACGAATCCTCCAGCGATTATCTCGAAGATCAGGCCTATTGGTCTAATAATCGTCCACCGGGAAACGAGCCGAATTATCGGTTGCCAAAGGCCGCGGGCAGCCGTGATTCACATTCGGTTCCTGTGCCGATTCAATTGGACCCCGCGGTTCTTGACCGCATCCAAGAGTTATCTGAACTGTTGAACGTGCGCCGGAACTCGGTGATCACAGCTGCCTGCGCGCTCTTGGTGCGTGGATGGTGTGCTGACGCCGCGCATGAGGTGGTCCTCGACTTCCAGGTCAGCAGACGCACAAGTTTAGCGGCCAAGACGTTTCCCGGGATGGTTACCGGGGTTGTGCCGCTGGTGTTGCGGATTTCGCCGGGATGGGTGGTTGCCGATTTTTGTGAGCATGTTGACACGCGAATACGAGAAGCGCTGCAGCATCAAAGGTTTCGGGCGGGTGTTCTTGAACGCAAAGCCTACATGCGTCACCCAGGGCAGGCCGCTGGCAGGGTGGGGGTCAATTTCTTCCCTTCTACAACTATTCGGCCGTTCGCGGAGGCTGCGGC
The DNA here is from genome assembly GCA_963791015.1 of uncultured Acidimicrobiaceae bacterium. GTDB lineage: Bacteria > Actinomycetota > Acidimicrobiia > Acidimicrobiales > RAAP-2 > RAAP-2. The sequence goes on from CAWBQX010000001.1 coordinate 16,493, forward strand.
AGCGGCGTCATACACCACTGTCGGTCGCGTAAACCACGTTGGGTTGTTCTTTTTCAACGCCGATGGGCAGCTTTTTCTCAGCACCGTGGGCTCGGGCCAGCCGTATATGGATTTTGACGCCTCTGATTTAGCGCAGCGGTTGCAGCGGGTGTTGGCGGCGCGTCCGCACCTTGGGCTTCGCGGGGCTGTTATCGATCAGGATATTAGAGCTCGCTACACAGGGGGAATGACAGTTCCTGTTGGCACAACAACAACAGCAACTTTTTCCGATTTGCAGAACCGTTTCAAAGCGAATAATGACTACAGTGGTCTAGGGATGCGCACAGGGGTAGATTTCTTGTGGCACTTTACGCAAAACGTAGGACTTTTTGGACAGCTCTCAGCTGCGCTTCTCTATGGCCGTTTTGATGTAACTCAAAAGGTGAATACCTTTCAAAACACATCTACTGCGACAGTGCCGTCTATTGCTTCATTAAAAATAAAGGAGCAGCGCAACCTTTGGAGAACAAGAAGCAATATTCAAGGGGCAGTCGGCGTTACTTTCGAGGAGCTGTTCCACTTAGGCAAATACCGCTTTGCGCTCAGTCTTGCCTATGAGTTTTCGACATGGTTCCAACAGAATATGCTGAATACAAAATCGTTTGCAAACAGCATTAATTCGACAACATTTTCTACGGTGTCAACTGCAACGCCGCAGAATTTGCTGCCAAATCAGCATGTGACAACAAATGTACAAACGCAAAACGGCGATCTCGGCCTGCAAGGCTTTTCAGGTGAGATCCAGCTTGATTTCTAATGGTTTTAAAAGGGGTAAGAGATATGAAGCAAAGCAAATTGACAATGCCCGCACTTACACTTGCACTCTCCGCTCTTGTTCTTAGCGGGTGTGGAAATAAGGGCGGCGGGAATGGCAAAACGACAATGGCAAGTCCTCAAGAAAAAGGTTGGCAATTTTGTCGCGAATCCGCATGTGAAACAAGAAAACAAGCTGTCGGCAATGGCCTCGCAGCTCGATGCGATTACGACCAAAAATCTGCATGGAACGCTAGGGGGCAAACTTCCTTCGTATCTCCCTATGCCTGGATTTTTCTTTAACCTGGACTTTTTCTATTGGAAGGGAAGCGAAGATGGCCTTTCCTATGGCACAGACCGCGAAGTGACGGGAAGCGGTTTTGAGGGGAAAAGGAAAAATCTCGATTTTCGATGGGATCCTGGCTTTCGCGTGGGGTTGGGTTACTGCATGCAAGAGCATGATGAGTGGGATCTTTTTCTCCAATTGACCTATTTTCACAATGAGGCGCGGGGATCGGAGAGATCGCATGATATAAGTAAGCATTTGATCATGGTTCCCTGGTTTCCAGCTATTTTAGGCGGCTTAGCTGAGCAAGCTTTCTGCCCATTGGATGCTCAACTATAACGCCCTTGATGGAGAAATTGGACGAAATTTCTTTATAAGCCGCGCTCTTAGCATGCGCCCTTTTGGAGGCATTCGAGGAGTTTGGATCGATCAAGATTATAGAGCCAAATATAAAGGGGAATTTTCTTCTGTGGATGCCGGTGTGGTCTCGACGATTGTGGGAAAAAGCCATTTCCATGCAGAGAATGACTTTGTTGGCGCAGGCATCCGAGGCGGAACAGATTTTGTATGGCATTTTAGTAGACATTGGGGCATCAAGGCAAAGGCCTCCGGCACTCTTGTCTATGGGCAATTTGACATCGATCAACATACTAAAGGCTTTAATTTGAGCTCAAGCGGAGCTACTGTCGTACTTACTGGTCAGAAGTTCGAACTTGACGACGAATATAACCGTGCGCGATTCAATGTCGAGGGAGCTTTGGGACTGCAATGGGAAAAGGTCTATCCTTCAAGCCGCAGAGTAGGTTTTTCACTAAGCTATGAAGTGGTAGAATGGTTTCAGCAGAATATGATGATCCAAACAACAGAGGTTCGCGATAGCTTTAACATTGTTGGAGCTGCAAATGCGAACAACACCCTCTATACCTTAGATGAGAAAAATGGCAATCTTGGGTTCCATGGGGTCACTGCAGAACTTCGCTGCGATTTCTAAAAGACAAAAAAAGGGGCCTTTTTGAGGCCCCTTAGTTTTTATCACTTTCTTTTTTGCTTATTGTTTTTCTTTATCGTCTAGAATCTCCACATCTGCCTCTTCGATGTCGGACTTTGCATTGCTGCCAGGCGCAGGTTGAGCTGGCTGCGGGCCTGCCTGTTGTTTTTGTTTCATCGATTCGCCGATTTTCTGCATTGCTTGGTTGAGGCTATCTCGCGCTGCACGGATGGCTCCGGCATCTTTGCTCTCAAGGGCTTTTTTTACATTGTCGATATGTCCCTGAACATCGCTTGCGACATTGCCGGGAATTTCTGCTTTATGCTCTTCGAGCGCTTTTTGAGCGCGGAACACAAGAGCATCTGCCTCATTGCGCACTTCTACCCCATCCTTGCGCAATTTATCTTCTTCGGCATGAAGCTCGGCGTCCTTCAGCATTTTCTGGATTTCGCTCTCGCTGAGTCCCGATTTTGCTTCAATTTTGATCTTCTGCGCTTTTCCGCTCTGCATGTCTTTAGCAGAAACATGCAGAATTCCATCGGCGTCGATGTCGAAGGCTACCTCAATTTGAGGCATGCCTCGCGGCGCAGGAGGAATGTCAGAGAGATCGAATCTGCCGATTTCTTTATTATCCTCGGCCATTTTCCGCTCTCCTTGCAGAACGCGGATTGTCACAGCGGGCTGATTGTCTGCCGCTGTAGAAAAGACCTGTTTCTTTTGAGTGGGGATCGTGGTATTGCGCTCTACAAGCGGCGTCATCACGCCTCCCAAAGTCTCGATGCCGAGCGTAAGGGGGATGACGTCGAGCAGGAGAACATCCTTCACATCTCCTGCTAGAACGCCTCCTTGGATCGCAGCTCCAACTGCCACGACCTCATCGGGATTTACCCCTTTGTGAGGCTCTTTATTAAAGATCTCTTTCACTTTTTGTTCGACAGCTGGCATGCGGGTCATTCCGCCGACGAGAATTACCTCGCCAATTTGCTCCTTAGAGAGACCAGAGTCTTTAAGGGCCTTCAAGCAGGGCTGCACGGTTCTCTCAATCAGATTGTGCACAAGGCTCTCTAGTTTTGCTCTTGTTAATGAAAGGGCAAGGTGTTTAGGACCCGTAGCGTCCATGGTAATGAACGGCTGGTTAATCTCTGTGGATGCTGTACCTGAGAGTTCGACTTTGGCTTTTTCAGAGGCATCGCGGAGTCTTTGCAAGGCCATTTTGTCTTTGCTAAGATCAATGCCGTGCTCTTTTTTAAATTCCTCTAGTATCCACTGGAGGATGGCATTGTCAAAGTCATCGCCCCCAAGATGCGTATCGCCGTTTGTCGAGAGTACCTCGAAGACACCGTCGCCGATTTCAAGAATGGAGATATCAAATGTTCCGCCGCCTAAGTCAAAGACTGCGATTTTCTTATCGCCGCCTTTATCAAGGCCGTAGGCAAGAGCTGCAGCCGTTGGCTCAGGGATGATCCTTTTGACATCGAGACCTGCAATGCGGCCGGCGTCTTTTGTCGATTGCCTTTGCGAATCGTTGAAGTAAGCGGGGACAGTAATGATTGCCTCTGTGACTTTTTCTCCAAGATAAGCTTCAGCTGTCTCTTTCATTTTGATGAGCACTTGCGCGCCAACCTCTTCTGGAGAGAGCATTTTCCCTTCCACTTCGATTGCAGCATCGCCTTTTGCATTGGCAACGACTTTATAAGGCACGGTTTTGCACTCTTCTTGCACTTCTGCAAACCTGCGGCCGATAAATCGCTTCGCAGAATAGACAGTTTTTTCAGGATTTGTGACCGCTTGTCTCTTTGCAGTAATTCCGACAAGCCGCTCGCTTCCCTTGTAGCCGACGACGGAGGGAGTTGTACGGGCTCCTTCAGCGTTGGCGATCACTTTGGGCACGCCGCCCTCCATAATGGCGACGCAAGAGTTGGTAGTTCCTAAGTCAATGCCTATGATAACATTCTTTTTTTTCGCTTGTTGTGACATATTTTTCTCTCCTTAAAAATTAGATTTTATTTTCCGTCTCAGATGACGGGGTTTTTGCTACTTTTACCCGCGCGGCTCGGATAGTCCTATCGCCGCACTTGTAGCCTTTAACAAATTCCTGAATGATTGTTCCCTCAGGAAATTCATAAGTTTCCTCTATTTCGACCGCTTCGTGTTTGTAGGGATCAAAAAGCATCCCTGCGGAATGGAAAGAGGTGACGCCGTTTTGGTTGAGAACATCTTTAAGCTGGGAGAGGATCATTTGGAACCCCATTGCCCAATTGCGCACTTCTTCTGAAGATTGCTGCGCAAAACTTAAGGCGCTCTCAAAGCTGTCAAGCGGCTCTAATACCTCCGCAAGGACATTTTCGATGGCAAAGCGCGTCATCTCTTGTTTTTCTTTTTGCATCCGCTTGCGGCTGTTTTCCATTTCGGCAAGCAGTCTGAGATACTTTTCCTTATGCTGCTTTAGCTCTTCTTCAACAGATAAAGCATCTGCAGCGGGTTCTTTAGTTTCAGCTGGGTCCATGTTTTCTCCTATCTTCGAGCATCAGGCAGCCAAAATCTTCGATGAGACTTGTCTGCGGCTGACGAAATGTGATTTTAAATTTATAGACGCTGCGAGTCAGCGTTTCGCTGATAGCATCAGAGGCGCTCCTTAGGATGCTAAACAATTTTTTGTAGGGAATTCGGTGAGGTCCCAAGATGGCAATAGCTCCTACAACCGTTTGGTTAATTCGGTACGGGATAGAAATGAGCGAGCATGCAAAAGAAGCGCCTGTGATATCGCCGCCAATCAAGCACTGCAAATCTCCGCTATCCGCCGATTTTCTAAGCAGCGTGCGGAGAGCTGTTTGATCTTCAAAAAGGGAAAGGCCGCTTGCAAGCGCTGAGGCCTCGTTAAAATCGGGATAATGGAGCAGTTTAGAAAACCCTGTGCGGTAGAGATCCTCTGCAGAAAAGTTCGTATAGGTCACGATATGGCGCAGCATGATCTCTTTATAAAACTCTTGGGCAAGCTCTTCCTCTTCAGTAGAGAGAGAAGGTTTGTCCAGACGGGTCAATTTCCAATGCAGATAAGATTCAATTCTTTTCAGGGAAAAGCTGCTCATTTTTTTGTCTGTATAGAGAATCTCTGTATGGACAAGGCCAAAATCAGTTACGAGCACGCAGAGGCAGCGCTTTTGATCGATGCCGACAAGCTTGAGGTCGAGAATTAGGTCTTGATCAAATCGCGGGGCGGATAAGATGACAGCGCACTTGGTTGCCTCGCTTACGATTTCTGCAGCCTCTTGCAGGTATCCAGCTATTTCACGAGTCTCCTTCATTAGCCGTTTTTGCAGCTCTTGGTGATCTTTTGCGGGCAGGCTATTATTTTGGCAATGCTCTTGTGCATACAAGCGGAAGGCTTTTTCTGTAGGAATGCGCCCGCCGGAGGAGTGCTGCTGTTTTAAAAACCCATCCTCTTCGAGCTTCATAAAATAATTGCGTATGGTGGCAGAGCTTATGTTTGCAAAACCATTTTCTCGTAAGGTGTTTGAGCCGACTGGCTTGCCTTCAGAAAGGTAGAGATCCACGAGTCCCAAGAGAACTACCCGTTCTCGCTCATCTTTTCCGGGGCGCTTAGGACTTAAGTTCTTTAAAATAGTTGTCATAAATCTACACACCATTATAGCAAATAGAAATCCCGGAGGCAAGTAAAAATTAGCAGTTGAATACTTCGACTGCTGGATTTTTTCTTAAGTTATTGAATTAGAGATGGATCGTATTCAAGTAAGGGGAGTATATCGACAATGGAAGGGGCCCAATCGAGCCCTCTTGCATAGACAAGCCGCGAGGCAATAAAGCAGGAGATAATGGCCTTTTTATGGACGTCGGGAACGTCTTTTAGCACTCTATCGGAATAGCGGGTGCGCAAAAGAGGGGGGCAATAATCAAGAAGGCATCGAACCAGGGGATTATTTTTGTCCATGGAAAGAGGGGGGCTTGTGACTAGGTGGTCGAGCAGCTTATACATATAGGTATTGATACGCTCAGATACCCATTCGGATGCATCGGTTAGATAGGCCCCTTTTTCTTTGTGAGTCCGCAAAAGGACCTTCGCCTCATCGCGGGATCTGTCCCCGATAACCTGGAGTATTTCTTTTGCGATTTGCGCCTTTTCTTTCAGAAACTCCTCCTCGGATAGGCAAAGGCCGTGCAGCACTTCGAAAGATGAGCAGATTACGCCCCCTTTGTTGGCAGAGCTATCTTTGATAATAAGGACGCCCAGTTTTTCAAGGGCGCGTCTTGCCCAAGCGGTTAAGTAGAGATTCGCCCCTTCAATAATGGCCTTTGAGGTGGGTTTGCCTGTTTCATCGAGAAAATCGCGGTAGTTGTTTTCATTCAATGTTCGAGGCCTGCCGCCAGCAGGGATAAAAATATCGGCCTTTGTTTGGTGGACATTATGGCGGAGCAAGTGGTTCATTTCGTTTCCAGATAGCCACTCTTCAACGGCTTTGCCCCCTTTTTTTCGCCAACATAGGGTTTGCTGCGCGTAGGCCGATTGTTCCCGTTTTGTCTTGGTGTCGATGATAAAGGCGCCCTCAGACAACTTTTCAGGAGGATAGAAACGGATCGGTTTTCCTTCTTTAAACAGGGAGCTCATGATTTCGAGATCAAGCCCTGCAGGATCGTTAATTGTGCCAGAGCCATCGACAAGGGCGATGAGTTTTGCGGTTTTAGGGTAAAAACGGTAGAGATTGTAAATCTGATTTCCTGCTACATCGCCGTCAGGCCCGCCTGTCATTTTAATTGTGAAGGGTTGTTTGTGTGGGTCTAGTCCCATGTACTTAAGAACTTCTTCCATGTAGACATTCACTCCAAATGAGGTGACGCCGAATTCTTTGTGGTTGATGCCAGCGCCCGGTTTGCTCGACATGAAGCTGCCGCCGGGCTTATACCCCTGCTCTACAGAGTAGTTGGCAATCCAGGTGATCATTTCGTTATGCAGATTTTCATCAGGGCCAAGGTAGATGTACTCGGGCTTTTCCCAGTAGTCGACAATGTGTTTAGATTTTAATGCTCCGTCTTGCTCGCAATTGACAAGGGTGAGGAAATTTTCGACGTAGGAGCGCTGCGATTGGTAGAGAAGTTCTAGCCTTTGTTCTTTGTGATAGGCAATCAGGCGCTGCTCGATTTCTTCTTTCGGAATTTCGGCTGCCTGCAGCTCTTGTTGATAGATCTCTTCTTCCGAATAGAGATGTCCGTAGGGTTCTAATAGTATAACGCCTTTAGCGCCCCCTTCGGGAATGTCTTTGTTTTTCTTTTGCTGGGTATAGGCAAGAGCGTAGCATTCTGAGAACACATTATTTCTCTCAGCAAGCATCTGTTCCATTTTTTCTGGGAAAACAGTGCGAAGCCCGCCGCGGGCAAGGTCTTTGAATCGGATATGGAATCCCAAATAGTACATCCCTTTCATGAAAAAGATGGCAAAGGGGAGCTCTGGAAATTTTTCTTTTCGATCGAAGGGGAGATGATCGAGATATTTGGCATCCAGCCGAAAGGAAAAACCGGTTTTATTATTTCGGTAAAAATTGGTTTTCAGGGTGTATTCGACAAAGTGTATGCCCTGCTTGAAAATGTTTTTGCGCCGCGTGTCATTGATCTCATGCCCTGTATCGAGTTTTTCAATGAGATCTAAAAGTGTATCGCGCCTTTTTTTATATTCTTCCAGATTGGGATTATCTGGTCTGAATTTGCAGGCAAATGCCTCACAGATCTGCACTGTGAGCTCGGGATGGCGGCATAGCCCCTCTTCGATGTGGTTGAATGAGTACAGATTCGGATCGGCATGGACAAGCGCTTGATGGATAAAATAAACAAGGGTTTTGAGGAGATTGCCGAAATTGCCGCTGACAAGTTTTGCATCGACAAACGTTGTTTCGATGGCCTCATTGCCCTCGAAATATTTTACGGTGGCAAGCTCGCGCAAAAAATCGGCAAGGTCGCACTCCTCCCACGCCGCCCCCCCTTTCATGCCGTGCAATCCAAGGGACATGAGCAGGATGTTATTTTTGCTATAGGGATGGATATAACTTGCATTTGCGCGCGTTAGGATCAAGCCGTGGCGGTGGATTACTTGTGCAAGGCGATATAAAAAGTTATGCTTCGGCACGTTTCTCCACGCTAAAACGATTTGCATGGAAGGGGTCTCTTTTTTCTCCTGCCAATCTTCGTTGTAGCGCACTTCATATTGGCAGGCGTCCCTTGAAAGGGCGCGGAAGAACATATCAAGCACTGAAATGAGCCGCTCTTTGGTGAGCGCGCGCAAAAAACGGGGGTTCATTCCCGCAAATAATTTAGCAAATTCCGCGTCGGTTAGATCGGGGTTGCGGGCTTTGACAAGAGCTCTAATCTCTTTTTGTTTTTCATCGGAGATAGGCTCCTCGCCCTGTTCCTGAAATTCGGTAAAGAAAATAGCTGCGATGCGCAACCTAGCAGTGATGCCAGGAAAAGGGGGCGGCGCATTGGAGAGGAAGGTGCGGTAATTTTTGATGCCGAACATGCGATAGTGCTTGAGTATGCGCACGTCTGCCTCTGGGGTATCCAGGCAAAGGACATAAGCTTTGTTTTTAAAATGTATGCGGGAAAAATAATTTTGCAGGTTAAAGCCCACAAGGGTATGGGCAATCATCCGCATGCTATCGCTATCGATTTCTTCTAAAAAACTCGCCGGCATGTGCTCTTCGATCCAGCGGTAGAACTCCTCAAACCGTTTGCTCTCGTTGATAACCGCTTCGCGTAAGCGCTCTTTTTTATGATCTCGACGCCATAGCCCTCTGCAAATAAAAATAAAGGGGCAGTTGTGTCGTCCTGCCACCTTATTTTCTTTTACACGGTTTCAGAATATCTGTCTCAATTTTGGCGCGTGCGCGTGCGCTCTCCCACGTTAGTATGGCCGCTTGGAGGCTGATAGGTGACTCGGCCTTGCAGAGGATCGGTATACTTCCGCTCTGGCTGTTGCTGAGGATTGATTGGAAGTTGGGGCTGCTGTTGTTGTGGTTGTACGCGCTGCTGCTGCAAGGGGGGAGTTGGAGGGAAAGGAGTGGGAATTTGCTGCGGATTAGCGGGTGGGGGAGGATTTCCGTTACTGCGGCGGCGGTCTCCTACAAGGGTATGGCCTTGCGTGGGGGGTTGGTTTGGAGGGACATAATTTTGCGTAACTCTATTGGCTGGACCACTCATAAAAACTCCTATTTTTTTAAAAGTCGAAGGCTGTTAATTCCTACAATCACTGTGCCGCCTTCATGTAAAGAGCACAACAATCCATAAGGGAACAAGACCGAGCAGCGCGGTGTTGATGCGAGATTGATCACGAGAAGCGCAAGGGCGAGGTTTTGCTTGACTATTCCGGCACGGTCTGCTTGAATATTGTTTAAAAGCCACGAAATAAGCGGCAAATCATCTCTGTAAAAATACTACATCGAGGACATCAACGGCTCGTTGCGCTTCCTATTTTGCCCATCGAGATTCCGACTGCTGCTTCTTGCCAATGCAGGCGCATCGTTTACCCGATCGCCAATCATGGCAAGCAGTATCGAATACTGGAGAGCTTCTTGAGAAAGCCTAGTTTTTCTTCGGGCCGCAAATCGGCGTGACACTTCCTCGATGCCCAATTTTTTTCCGGCAACAACTTCGGCAATCAGGCGTCTTATCGCCTGTAAGTATGGCAAGGCGAACTGATGTTTCGCTTTTAGAGACTGCACGACTCTTCGGCCCCGAATCGTAAATCATCCTGCTGAACTCAAAGGCAAACAAAGTATCGCCAATGAGAAGAAAGGTGCTTAAGTATCCGCTCTCATGCGGAAAATTTGCAAGGGACTTTCTTTTATTTTCAATAAAGGCTCTATGGCCGATGGCGATCGGAATCAGGTTTCCTTGCCAGAGGATTTTTCCCTCTAAGCCAAACCCTGGAACAGATTGAAAATCTTCAATTGGAAAAGGGACAACTTTAAGTTTTTCTGCATGAGTTCTATCGCCTCTGCAATGGGATGCGTGGAGTGGCGCTCTAAGCCTGCCGCCGCGGCAATTGCGGCTTTAGAATCGCAAAAATTTCCATGGATTGCCTCTGCTCGTACGCATTCTAGTTTTCCCGAAGTGAGCGTTCCTGTTTTGTCAAATGCCATGATGGAGGTTTTTGCAAGAGCATCGAGTACCATACCTCCCTTTAGAAGAATACCTTTGCGCGCGCAGCTGCTAATTCGCTTAAATAGGCGGTCGGCGTTGCAATGATGAGGGCGCAGGGAGAGGCAGCGATGAGAAAGGTGAGAGCTCTATAAATGCCCCCTTCATGCCCTAAGTAGGGGATCTGCAAGATGTGCGGCAGACTCGCTGCAAAAATAAAAAAAAGGACAATGATTGAAGCGGCATAGTATTTGCCAAAACGGTCGAGAAATCTCTCCAGCTTCGGTTTTGCCTCTTGCGCCTCTGTGATCAGCTTGATGATGCGGCTCAAAGTAGAATCGGCGCTTAGGCGTGTCACCTGCAAAACAAGGGTTCCATCGAGATTGCGCGCGCCAGCTGGCGTTTCATCATTTTTTTTCTTGGGAACAGGTTCGGCCTCACCTGTCAAATGCACCATATTCACAAACGAGGCGCCATCGATCACAATGCCATCGAGCGGGACAATTTCTCCTGCTTTGATCAGTATGGGTGTGCCGATTGCAATGTCTTGGATTGAGCGCTCAAAGAGGGTACATTTTCGCCAATCACAGAAGCGGTTCTTGGCGATAAGCGCCTTAAGTGCAGAAGAGCGCTGCGTGTCTTCTGTGCAACGGCCTCTTCTAAAGCGCCTGAAAATTCAAAGAGCACAAGAAGGAGAGCTCCTTCTAGCCCACTGCCGATTGCAACAGATAGGAGCGCGCTTACCGTCATCAACACATCGATATTGATGTGAAATTTTTAATATCTTCAATGGAGTCAAGAAAATAGTGGGTGCCCGAAAAAAATAGGAGCCGCGAAAAAATAATAATAGATTTTCACCTGCTGAAAGGAAAGACAGAAAGCTAAAAATAAAAAAAGGGCAGAGAGAGTGCGCTTTTTAAGGTAGATGTTTTGCCCATTTGCGCGATGAAGGAGTCAAAAAGGGCTGATGTCTCTCATCGCGGTCAGAGGCAAAAAACTCATCAAAGATATAGGGATCAGACATGAAGGATTTCAGAAGAAAGACTGTGCTAGCGGCTAAAAAAGCGGAAGAGAAGATTCCACACAGCAAAAACAACAGGGCGGCTTTTTCTCTCGTTTGGCAGAGACAATGGCAGCAGAGCCGATCATAAGGGCGGCTCCCATAGGAAGGGCAAATGGAGAGAGCGCAGAGCCTCCCACACAAATGCTGGCGGCAATGCAGCGCCCATTGCAGCTCCAAAGCTTTGCTTCAATGGGTGCTCGTAGGCTTCTAAGACAAGTCCTAGCTCTTCTTCGAGCATGACGCGCAGAAGGCGGTTGTCATCTCCCATAAGGGGGAGATCGATAACTTCATCTAGCAATCTACCCTCAAACCCCTTTGCGCTGGGGTAGCGGAGCTCTTGCAGCTCTTCTTTTTCCTGTGACTCTATGATGCTCGATTTCAAAGCGCTCTTCTTCGATGACGCGATGCAATCTTTCCATGCGCGCCCATCCAAGAAGCGCGCTCCGCGCCGCTTTCCATAGAATAACTCCTAGCGCAAGAAGAGAGATGCACTTTAGCGCCAAATGGGGAGAGATTTGAGAGAGAAATATTCCAAACAACAGGAGAATCACAGAGCAAGTCTTTTGCCGCATCTGCTGCCGCTGCGAAGTGTCCTGACATTTCGGTGCCGTGCACTTCAGCGGAGACCTGCGCCCCTTTCATACGGGCATCTTTCAAATGCTGCGGGACTGGCTTCCCTTTAAAGTGATCGGATTTTTGCTGAGGTCGTCATGGCATTCTTCAAGAAGATGGGTGAGGAGATGGCAAAGGTCGAGCTGATCCCGCGCTGCAATGATTTCGCGCGCTGCATGCATCGATAGAAGCGGTATGCCAATATCGACAGTTGGGATGCCCGTTGTTTGAGCCATCAGAGGGCCCACTGTACTTCCGCTGCCAAGGTCGGATCTATTTGCAAAAGATTGGATTTTTACATTTAACTGTTTGGCCTGTTTGAGAATGATTGCAGCTGTTCGCGCGTCGGTTGCGAATTTGTGGCCAGCGCTATATTTGAGAACAACGCCCTCGCCGAGCAGCGTTTGATGATTAGGATCGTATTTGGCAGGGTAATTGGGATTAAAGCCTTGACCAACATCGACAGATACAATGAGCGACTGGCTGTGTAAACGGCGCATATCTTCAGAGGAAACCCCTAAATTTTCTCCAATTCTTCGCAAAAGATGATGCAAAAAGGGCGAGTCAGCCCCCTCTGTTGTGGCAGAGCCGATTTCCTCGTGATCCCAGAATAGTGCCATTTGCAATAGATCTTTCTGCCTCTTTTTTGAACAGGCAATCGCGCTCAGGCAAGCATGGACGCCTGTCAAATTATCGAGTCTGTAGCTGGCGATCATTTCGCTGTGGAGCCCAACAAAGCGCATGGGCTCGAGCGGCACTAAGAATAAATCAAAACTAAGCAGCGTTGCAAAAGAGAAATGCCGCCTTAACATAGTTTCGAGGTAATTTTTTTCCTTATTGGGATTGCACCCGATTGTGACAATGGGGGCAAGATGGTCTTGTTTATTGAGGATAAGTCCCTTTTCTGTGACTTCTTTGTCTAGGTGAATAGCGAGCTGAGGGATAAATACCGGCTCATCGTCGATAAAGACGAGCTTTTCTATGAGCTTTTGATGCTCATCCATTGCGACAATCCGACCGCAATCCCCAAATCGCGATTGAGCCAAGAGTTCAACAGAGGCCCGCCGTATACGTCCACTTCAAATAGAGTCATATTTTCTTTGTGAAGCTCTGGTTTGGGCTTGATTTTCAGAGCGGGGCTATCTGTATGCGAGGCAAGGATGATCGCTTTTTCGGGGCGCGCTTCGGGAATGGCAAAATGCGCATAATAACCCGCCTCTTTGGATAAAATATTTTTTTCCTTTTTCCAGGCGCCTAGTGATCTTCTTCGGCAAGAGGGAGAAAATCGATGGGAGGCAAGCCTGTTCTCAATTTGCTCTACTGCATGCCAAGAGGTGGGCGATTTCTCTACAAAATGGCGAAAATCATCGAGTAGATGTGTCATATATTGGCATTTTTTCATACCGTTTAAATATTTGTGAAGAACGATGGGAATGGCAATAGAGCCATCGGAGCGCTGATTGTTTTCTAAAAGGGCGACCATGAGCCGCGAGGTGGCAAGGCCTGAGCCATTCAGCGTATGGACAAGCTCGGGCTTTTCTTCTTTGTTCTTATAGCGGATCTGCGAGCGCCTTGCCTGGTAGTCGGTGCAATGGGATATCGAAGAGACCTCGTAATAGCGGTCTTGCCCGGGCAGCCATACTTCCAGGTCGATTGTTTTTGCCGCTGGAAAAGACATATCGCCCGTTGTCAAGAGCATGCTGGGCGGTAGTGCAGGTTTAGCCCTTGCAAAATCTCTTCTGCGGACGCCAGCATCTCCTGGAACATTTGCTCGCTTTGCGAGGGGGTTGCAAAAGCAAACATCTCTACTTTATTGAATTGGTGCATTCGAATAAGTCCACGCTCAGAGGAGCCTGCCGCACCCGCTTCTCTGCGGGAACAAGGGGTGTAGGCTGTGTATTTAAGTGGAAGATCTTCCGTCTTAAGAATTTCATCCTGAAATGCAAAGACCGTTCAAAGCAGCTTCCGCTGTGGGTATTAAGTAGAGGTCGTAGTCATCATCTTTGATTTTAAACAGCTGATCTTCAAACTTGGGCAAGTGCGCAGAACCGAATACAATTTCGGGGCGGACAAGGAGCGGCGGCATCCATAGCGTGAATCCATTTTCCATCTGCGTATCAATCATATAATTGAGAAGCGCCCATTCCAGGCGAGCCCCTATGCCAAAATAGGCTGGCCATCCGCTGCCCGAAGTTTTTGCCGCCCGTTTGAAATCAAACAGGTGCAAAGGCTCGTTTAACTCCACATGATTCTTAAAAGGGAAATCAAAACTTGGCTTTTCACCGAATTCTTTGATGCAGACATTGTCTTTTTTATCGAGAGAAACAGGGATATCGTCCATGGGAATATTCGGAATGCTTCCAAGGGCGGTTTTCATCCTTTCTTCGAGGGAGCTAAGATCATGGTCAAGCTTGGAGATTTGCTCTCCCAGTCCCGCCACCTCTTGCATAGTTCCTGCAACATCTTCGCTGCGCCGTTTTTTCTCTCCAATTTCCTTTGAAGCGTGGTTGCGTCGTGCCTTCAAATCTTCAACAGATTGTTTGATGGCGCGAATTTTTTCATCCATCTCAAGGATAGGCGAAAGGCTGATCGACGGATCTTTTGTTTTGAGTTTTTCCTCAATGGATTTTGGGTCTTTGCGGATCAATTTCATGTCGAGCATGACAAAAAAATATAGAGGAAAAATGAATCAGAAGCAAGTTCTTATTGACCCTAACCTATAGGTCATTCTTTATATTGGGAGAATCCTTTAAAATCACAGGGATATTAAAGGAAAAGGAAATCGATGGCTTACACAGTTAAAAAAATGAGTGAACTCTCGGGGGTTGGCAACAGCTCAATAAATTCTACGTAAATCTAATTAAATATATGCAAAATGCATATATTTTTTCTCGCGAGAACAAGCCTGCCGATCGCCTAGCCTAACACACAAAAACTGTTTACTTTGATTCAGCTCTGAATTAAACTTTTCACTTTGCAAGCGAGCAAGAAACCCAAAAACTCTAAAAAATCATGGGAGCAGAAACCACCCGCACCTTTGAAACCCGCCTTAAAGTAGACCTTCCCACCGACGAACTTCTACAGTCCTGCGCTGATCTATTTACCCACATCAAACACCGCCTCTTTGCCGACATAGCCTCCGGCAAAAACATCGGAGAGCTCAAAAATATCTACCTTGCCAGCTACGAAATCACAGCCAGACACTTCAATGCCCTCCGAGTCCAAGTGGAAGGTAAAATCGCCTCCATCAAAAAAAGACAACCCGCCTTAATCATAGAGATAAAAGAGAGAATTTTCTCCCTCACAAAAAAAATCAAAAAACTCACCAAGAGCCAAGCAAAGCCCCAGCTCATCCACCAAAAAAAACGGCGATTAAACATCCTAGAGAACAAACTCCAGAAATTAAAAAAAGACCATGCAAAAGGGACCATCCGCTGCTGCTTTGGTTCCAAAAAACTATTCCGAGCCCAGTTTGATCTAGAAGCAAACAAATACCCTTCCCATCAAGAATGGCTCAAAAAATGGAAAAAAGCCCGGACAAGCGAGCTCTTTTTTTTAGGATCAAAAGATGAAACATCCGGCAACCAAACATGTACAGCAACACTACAGGCCGATCAAACACTGCAACTTCGCATTCGTCTACCCGATGCCATAGCTAAACAAGGAAAATACCTTCTCATTCCTCAAGTCGATTTTAAATATGGCAAACAGGAGATCCTCTCCCTTTTACAAAATGAGCAAACCAAAGCCATTAGCTGGCGCTTGCTGCACGATGACAAAGGATGGCGTCTTTTTGCAACCTTTGACATTCAAAAAGCTCCCTGTACCTCTCATAAAAATACCGGAGTCATAGGACTCGATATCAACGCCAACCACCTCGCCCTCGTTGAAACAGACCGTTTTGGCAATCCCATTGCCAAAAAAACTATTCCCCTAAACCTCTATGGCAAAAATGCAAATCAAACCCGAGCGCTCATAGGCAACGCTGCAGCTCTAGCAATCTCCTATGCAGAAACTACCCATAAACCTCTTATTCTCGAAGAGCTAGACTTCCAAAAAAAGAAAACAGAGTTGAAAGAAAAAAACAAAGCTTTTCACTCAAGAATGCTCTCCTCCTTTGCCTACCGATCTGTGATCACCCATCTCAAGTCCCGAGCAATTAAAAAGGGAGTCTTAGTTGAGCAAGTTAATCCAGCCTACACATCTATCATTGGACGAATAAAATTTGCCAAACGGTACGGATTATCGACTCACCAAGCGGCCGCTTTAACAATTGGCCGCAGATATTTATGTTGTTCTGAAAAAGTGCCTTCAAGTCTTAAGGAAATACCTGACGGCAAGGACGGCCATGTCACCCTATCTCTACCTGTAAGGAATCGAGATGGGCATGTATGGCCGCTCTGGAGATGCTTAAGTAAGAAACTTCAAACGGCGCTTGCAGCGCACTTTCGAACGGCAACAAGCCGATCCAAGAGCTCGTTTAGTGCCAGCTTTTGAGACAAGGATATTTTCGAGAGTTGTTGGTGCAATTCCAACACGTGAATCGTCAGTGGCGCTGCTCGCCTGACGTATTTAGTCTCCTCTATGCGGTTGCATAGATTTGCCTAGATTTTTTTGAGCGGTTACCATCCGAGCGCTCCACTTTTATGAAAAGCAAAATCTCCTAAAGCCCGCCTATTACGGGTCTAATGGGTACCGATACTATGAAGAAAAAGAACTCTTGCAGCTGCAGCAGATCTTGTTCTTTAAAAAATTGGGCTTTTCATTAAAGCAGATCAAGAAAGTCTTGAGCAGGGGCGATTTTGATCGGCTATCCGCTCTTTATTCGCACAAGCAAACCTTGCAGCAAGAGAGAAAGGAGATAGGGCAGCTGATCAAGACCATCGATAAAACAATCAAACACATAAAAGGGCAGAAAAAAATGAAAGACAGAGAAATATTTCATGGTTTTCATGAGTGGGCAAAAGGAAAAGGGGATGAATCCTATTTTATTGGACATCTTGATAAAGTCGGTACTGATGCTGAAAAACTCATTTTAAAAAATGTAAAACAGCAACCCGATGCTAAGAATTTAGACAAGTCGCATTGGGGAAATATTGAAAAAAAGGGAGATGAGATTTATGGCAAACTCTCTTTGTGCATCGACAAGGGACTTGCTCCAGATTCTAGAGAAGTACAGAAGATTGTAAAAGAGCATTGCGAGTTTGCAAAGCAATTTTTCATAATTACAAAAGAAGTTTACACGGCTCTAAGCCAGCTTTACTGCGAGCACCCAGCTTATAAAAAACAGCTAGCTCCTTTTCATCCCAAGCTAGCACCATTCATCGCACGAGCGATGCAAACATTTGCAAGTGCGCTAACATAAAAAATTGGAATCTTCTTGCGCGAAGCGTTTGGAGGGCGCTTGTCCCCTTTTGCTTTGTTATTCTAACGCGAGTTTTGGATAAGCGCCCTATGAAACGGCTCAGATTTTGGATGGTTTTTGTGTTAAAATTGACGAAGATGACGTCGGAGACGCCGTCTTCGAGGCAATTTTGGCGCAAAAACCGCCGAAAGATGGGCCGTTTCATAGATGCGCTTATCCAAAACTCGCGTTATTCTAGCAGACTAAAAATTAACAAAGCGAAAGGGGACTTCATGCGCATTAAGCTAAGCGTATAGGGCTCAAATAAAATAAAGCTCTTTCGAAACTCAAAATCCCATTACTAGGCACTAAAAATTCTTATCTGTTAGACCGTCCGGTCTCATCATCTGATCAATAGAGAAACAAGATATGCATGATTGTCAGCAGGATCAGCAGGAAAAATTATTGCATTTTTATTCTGTTTATCATGTCCTCAATCTCGCTGATCCTGTTCCTTTTTTGATGGAAAAATTATGTTAGTTTAATGCGCATGAAGGGGACAAGCGCCCTCCAAACGCGGCCTGCGCAAGACAGACCTCTACTGAAATTATAGTGCGAGAGATTCGGCAAAGCGATTACCTGCCATAACAGCAATGCCGCTATCCATTCTTTCTTGCTTGAGTTCTTGAACAACCTGGATAGCGGGGAACTGATATTTTTCATGGAAATAGCGAAGGGAAGGACTAATAGCTGCATCTGCATGTTTGACTTCAATGATTTTTTCTATTTTTTTGTCGCATGCAAGAGCAAAATCGACTTCTTGTTTTTCTTTCGTGTGCAAGTAGTGAAGGGTGTAGCGTTTTGCTTCATAATCGATTTTAGCAAAGGAATGCTTCAGCAAGCAAAATGCCATGAAATTTTCAAATTTAGCACCGGCGTCCCCTTCGACGAGTCCATTATCAAAGAAATAAATTTTAGGTTCTTTCAAAAGACTGCGCGCGATATTTTTCGCAAAGGGAGTCACGCGAAAAACAATATAGAGCGCTTCAAGAATTTGAATGTATTTCTTCACGGTATTAGGAGAAATAGCGATATCTTCAGCAAGCGACTGATAGGAAATTGTAGAACCCACCCTTTTTCTCAATAATTCGAAGAGGAGCTGAATTGCTTTAAGATTTTGAATGTTGTCAAAATCCAAAACATCGGTTCTTAGCAAACTATCGGTATATTGGAGTCTCCAGCGATCTGCTTCGATGTCGTTTTCAGCCAAAAAAGGCTCTGGGAAGCCGCCGCGCTTTAAAAAGCGCTCTAAGGGATAGTTTTTACCTACTTTGATACACTCAGCAGGGGAGAAGGGCATAAGGCGATGGAGAAAATAGCGGCCGGCAAGTGAATCGCCAACTTGGGTAAAAATCTCCAGCCTTGCGCTTCCTGTTACTAAGATTTTCTGGCGGCTGGATTTTGTATCGTAAATTCCTTTGAGATAGTTCTTCCATTTTGGCATTTTATGGATCTCATCTAAAATGAGGAGCTCGATTGAGGGAAGCCATGCCTCTTTTTGCATGACTTTCCGATCTTCTAATCTGTCGTAATTTAGATAAGCAAAAGAGCTGAAATTTTTCGCAATTTCCTTAGCTAGAGTGGTTTTGCCTGCTTGACGCGGTCCGGCAAGAAAGACCATTTTCTTTTCTAGATCACGGAGAACGGCTTCTTTTTGAAAGCGTTTCATACTGACTATTCTGCACGAGAATGCGGAAAAGTCAAGACTTTTCCGCATTCTCGTGCAGAATAGTCAGAGCCTAAAATCTTCGCCGAAGTAGACGGCGCGCGCCTCTTTGCTCTCGAGGAGCTCGTGGACGGTGCCGGAGAGAAGAACTTTACCTTCGCGGATGAGATAGCTTCTATCGACGATGGAAAAAATTTCCCGCGCATTGTGGTCGGTGATAAGAACGCTGATCCCTTTGGCTTTCAGGTGCTGGATCAGGTGCTTGACGTCGTTGACAGCAAGGGGATCGATATTGGCAAAGGGCTCGTCGAGTAAAAGGAGGGATGGCTCTGTCACAAGTGCGCGCGTGATCTCTAAACGGCGCCGCTCTCCGCCAGAGAGGCTGGAGGCTTTTTTCTTTGCGAGCTTTTCTAAGTGAAGCTCATGGAGGAGCTCTTGGAGGCGATGTTTTCTTTCTGCTTTTGTCAGAGGAAGGGTTTCTAGGATACAGAGAATGTTTTCCTCGACGGTAAGGCCGCGGAAAATGGAAGGTTCCTGCGCAAGATAGCCCATTCCCATGCGCGCCCTTTCGTGGATGGGAAGATTTGTCGCCGGTGCCCCCTTAAAATAGACCTCTCCGCTATCTGGCCGAATGAGGCCGATTGTCATGTAGAATGCAGTGGTCTTGCCCGCTCCATTGGGGCCGAGAAGTCCCACAATTTCTCCCTCTTCGATTGCAAAGGAAAGGCCGCTGACAACTTCTTTGCCTCCATAACTTTTGATGAGATTTTTTGCTGTTAAAATGTTCATCGGGCAGTTTCCTCAAATGAGGGGAATATTTTTTTGAGCAGCGTATTTTCTTCTGTGGAAAAGGTAAATTGCACATTTCCGATCCCTTTCACAACCTCTTTATGTGTAATAGGGTCGAGGGTGAGATGGATTTCTGGAGCGCTTAGGCGGAGGTTTTCTTCGAAGCCCCAGAAAAGGACTTTTTTGCCGGGATCTGCCATTAGAATAACTGTCTGTGTAGCAGGGGAGTAGCTAATTCTATCGGCAAGTCCACAGCTTTGCGCGGAGTATAGGCGCACATTGCCCCGCAAAACAATCGACTGAGGAGAAAGAGTTTTATCCGCTATGGAAAAATCAATAACGGCTTGATCGGCATTCCCGTGAAGTCTTTCCTCTTCGAAATAGAGTTGTTTTTCTTGCGGCACGACTCCTTTCACTCGGGGACTTTCAAGAAGCGCATGAAGATGTTTTCGATCCACGGAAATAGTCCCTTGCGATAGGAGTTTGGGGCCTTTTTGCAGCTGCAGGGTAGAGGGCCCTTTGCTTTTGATCTGGTTTAAAACCCTTTTCCCTTTTTGCATGGTGTGTACAAGGAGAAGCTCCCCTTCTGTATCGAGTACACCGAAAGCTTCTTCAACGACATGGACATGCCCTTTGAGCTGGAGCTGATTTTTTTGTTCATCCCATACCAAGGCATCGCAGGTAAAATGGGTTTTGCCGCCTTCGGCATGAGGTAGTAAAGAAGAGGTAAGAGTGCCTTGGGGCTTAAGCATGGTAAACTTTTTTTCCGCTATATGCAGCTCTGCCTTTTCTGCATGGATACTATCGCCTTCGTGCACAAGGCGGGGATTGGGGTAGGCTAGGATGAGGCCAGTCTTTTTATCCTGGGGAGAATTTTTATAATAGATAGCGGCGTCTGCAAAAAGGGCGTAGCCCTGTCCATATTCGATGGCGACATTTTCTTTTGCAGTGAGTGTTTCCACATCGAAAAGAGTTTTTTTCCCATCGTGGGATTCAGCTGCAAAAGAGAGTTCGGCTGTTTGGCTTGCCACAGATACGAGATCGCGGTCAACGTAAACCACGCGCGCACCAACATCTGAGCTGAGCTGCCCTTTCATTGTCTGAAAATCGAGGTCTGCCCGAGAACATTGCAATTTTCCCCGGTCTTTGAACAGGAGAAGGACATCTTTTTTAAGATGGATGAGCGAAAAAGGGAAGTCTTTGCCTGTCTCTTGCCGCTCGAGTTCTGCCTCTTCTGCCTGCATTTTCCCAAGGCCGTGGTCGAGTGCGACATTGCCGCGCAGGACAAGTGTGTTGCCGTTGTAATCTGCACTTGATGAAGAGACCGAAGCTGCTTGTATGGGAGTCTCTTCTGCATGAAGAGAGAGCAAAGTGAGAAGCGCGCAAATAAAGAAGATCATGGCGTACCTGCTAGTGATGCTTTGAACTGCTGGGCTTGAAAGGCGGCTGTTTTTCCAGAAAGAGAGAAAGAGGCATCGCTTGCAATGCCATGAAGAAAAGCCTGTTTTAAATCGATGCTCGGCATAAGTTCATGCCCAGGGATGCGGAAAAGAGATAAATGTACAGATTGCGCGATAAACTGCTGCGCAGAATATTGATAGGTGCCGTTATCGGCGGAAAAAAAACGCATCTGCTGCATCGGTTTTCCCCCGTCAGCATAGAGCTTATCTTGCATCCAACATTTGATGTCCTGTAGATTTTCTAAAATATCAATTTTTTGCTGTCCTGGCAAAAAAGTCAGCAAAGAGGCTTTGCTATCGATGCGGTAATGCAATCTAGTTTTATCTTCTTGTGCAATCCAAAGATCTTTGCGCACCCCTTCCCGCGTCTGGTAAGCCGATGAGGGGAGCGCCTTTACCCCTCCGCGCAACAGTTCCTGCTTTTTTACCGCTGCAAGGTAAGCCATTTTATCGGATTCCCGCAAAAAACAGATGTGCCAGCACCAGATGGCAGTAAAAATTCCTAAGATTGCCAGGCAAAAAAAGGCTGCTCGTTTATAAAGCATAAGAAATTGTTGACAAGCCCTGAACAATGTTATAGATCGCAACAATTTCTTTTAATAGCTCTTTAAGCTCATTCAAAGGGAAAACAGAGTCTTTGTCGCTTTTGGCATCCGCAGGATTAGGATGCGCTTCAATAAATAAACTATTGCATCCCGCAGCTATTGCAGCCCGCGAAAGTATCGGGATGAACTCTCTTTGCCCACCTGTAGCATCTCCAAGGCCGCCCGGGATTTGCACTGAGTGGGAAGCGTCAAAACAGACGGGAAAGCCAAGATTTTGCATGATTGGAATCGCCCGCATATCGCTGACTAAATTATTGTATCCCAGAGACAGCCCCCGGTCGGTCAACAAAATTTGATTATTTCCTGTAGATAAGAGCTTATCGATCACATTTGCCATGTCCCATGGCGCCATGAACTGCCCTTTCTTCACGTTGACGACTTTGCCCGTTTTGCCAGCTGCAAAAACAAGATCTGTCTGCCGGCAAAGAAAAGCGGGCACCTGAATGACATCGCATACTTCTCCTGCAATAGCTGCTTCTTCAGGCGAATGGACATCTGTCAGCACAGGAACGTCAAATTCTTTTTTTATTTTTTCCAAGATGCGCAAGCCTTTTTCTAGGCCGGGGCCCCTAAAAGAGTGGTAGGAGGATCTATTGGCTTTATCATAGCTTGCTTTGAAAATGAAAGAGACAGAGACGCTATCTGCAATTTTTTTTAGCTCTTCTGCGCAATACATTGTGTGCTCTTCGCTTTCAATCACGCACGGCCCCGCAATCAACGCTAAAGGCTGCTTTTTCCCGATACTAAAATTTTTTACTTTAACCGATTGCATAGAGAGCAATCATGCCACTTCCCTACCTGCTAGGCAAGAGTAAAAATTAGGGCTTTTGGACGCGGATGATTTCAGAGTAGATGTGCGATTTTTGCTCTTGCAGATCGCGCAGGGTCTCTATGCAAGCTGCAATTGCCCCTTTTTGTTGCTCATCGCCATCAGATGCGCCCAAAGCCTCTTGCCATGCCTCATCAGGGAGAATGGCAATGTCAAAAAATTGCGAAGGAACGGAAGGGACAGAAAAATGGGCAAAATGGGGTACGCGAAAATCAGAGTCAAAGTTAGCCTCCCATTCAGAAGAAATGGAATTCGTAACAAGTGAGGTGGGAGGTGTGCTTTTTCCGCTTGTATAAGTTTTATCGATAGTACGCTGCCGCTCAGCCCAATCTGCATGGGTGCTAATTGGCAAATCATCAATTGTAAGAGCCATGGCGACAAAGATTATGCAGCATCCTTTTATTATTTTTCCTTGTTTTTTTAACTTTCTGAAAAACTTTTGTTCTATTTTAAAAAGCGCGGCGAGCCATACAATATCCGTGGCGCGGTATAAATCATGTTCTATAGTAACAAGAAAATATTTATTTCCCTTTATCTCCTTTTCGCTTCTTTTTTCTCTTCTCTTTCATCTGCAGAAGAAGAAGCAAGTAGGCGTTATAGTATCCGCTTCAATGATATTTCGATTCTTGAGTTCATCCATTTTGTCAGTAAAATTTCAGAGACGAATTTCATTTTTGATAAACAAGATCTCGAATTTAATGTGACGATTGCATTTGCTAAACCGATGTCCTCCGATGATGTCTTAAAAGCGCTTGTGCAAATGCTCCGTTTACGCGGTTTTGCTGTCATGCAAGAGAATGGCTATTTAGCGATTCATAAAAATGGCAAAGGGGATGCCGGCACAATAGACCAAAAAACTTTTTCTATTCCCCATTCTCTCGTGCTTCCAGCATCCGCTAATAGAATGGAAAAATATGAATTTGAAACATATAAGCTCCAGTACCATCCAGGAGAGCAGATTCAAGAGGCACTCAAAAAAATTGGATCTGATTTGAGTAAACAGCCCGATCCGCCTAAAAGATTGTTGAATGCTATTGAAACTATCCAATGGATAAAAGCTACGAATTCCCTTTTTTGTTCTAGCGATGAAGAGACATTGCAGGATGTCAGAAGACTAGTCGATTCTCTTGATGTTCCTTTGCGTCAGGTGTTCATTGAAGTTTTGGTGATCGAAACAGATGTGCGCAAAGGGCTAGATTTTGGCTTGCAATGGGGCGCTGGCGGCCAAATCTGAGCGATCGCGTTGGTTTTGGAGGGGCAAATGTATCTCCGAATGCCTCCGGCAGTTTCATGCAGAATTTGCAGGGGATTAATAGCGCGCAGGGGCCGAAAGGTTTCAATCAAATCCCTGTTGGAGGAGGATTTGATCTAGGAGTTATTGGCAATCTGATCTTACACAAGGGAACATCTTATCTTTCTCTCGGAGCTCTTGTCTCAGCGCTTCAAATGGACAATGATACTACAATTGTCCTCAACCAAAAAATCATTACGCAAGACAATAAAAATTCTAAAATTTTTGTCGGCGACAACATCCCTTTTACGGGATCTGTTGTGCAAACAGTGGGCAACAGCCAGCAGACAACTGCGAATATCGAGTATCGCGATGTCGGAGTGAGCTTAAGCATTACGCCTATGGTAGGGGAAGGGGATGTCATTACGCTCGATATCAACGAGGAGATTTCTGAGAGCGTAACAAACCTAGGTGCTCCACAGACAAATGCTGTGAATGGAATTCGGACGACGAAGACCAATATGGTCACTTACGTCCACGTTCCCGATAAACATTTTCTTGTCTTAAGCGGAATGATCCGCGATAGCAAGATGCAGCACAAAGCCGGCCTTCCCTGTCTTGGGGGGCTGCCCATCATTGGAGCCGCCTTCAGCAACACAAAAAAAAGGGAAGACAAGCGGAATGTCATCATCTTCGTGCGGCCGCAGCTCATCTACTCTGTCGCCGATCATCAAAGGATTACCCAAAATCAACCGCATGCCGAGCAGGTGCGCTCCCAACTTCAATAATAGACCTCTTGCGTAATTAAGGGTTCGTCGTTTTTCCTGGATTATTTTGGCCGATTTTCGACTTAAAATTTCAGGGGTAATATACCTAATGTCGATATTACCCCTGAAATTTTAATCGAAAAGCGGCTCAAAAGAACCAGGAAAACAACAGAACCTTAGTTACGCAAGAGGTCTAATAAATCCTCATATTTGCTATAGTGGAATTCACTTGGATTGATAGCTCAGTGGATAGAGCACCCGCCTTCTAAGCGGGCGGTCGCAGGTTCGAGTCCTGCTCAGTCCGTTTTATCTTTAGGATATCCTAATGGCTGAAATAAAATTGGAACAATAAACTTTTTCTAGGGGATATACTCGATTTCAAAAAGAAATCTTTCCATCGAATGAAAATATGTTTTAAAGAATTTCAAGAGTAAAGAATTTTTACACTTAGTCCGAAAGCAAAAAGCGAACAAAGTCAATCAAACGCTTTTGAAGTGGATTCGAAGGCGGAGGAGCCCTGTTTTCTTCTTTGAGCGTTCTCAATTTTTTGGACCAGGTGAACAAAAAAATTCTCGACCATTATTCCTTTACAAGTTTTGAGCTATGGCTCAATCAGTTTTCAGGCTTAAGTTTGAAGAAAATTATCGCATCCGTGCGAAGATCGCAGGAAAGTGGGTGCGAGAGAGGAATATCAGATGCTTTTTCCGATCGGCATGGAAAAATCTATCCAGGCAACCATTATGTCACGGCGCATAAATCGCCCGATCTCGATACGACGGTCGCCTCTTTTTGGGGATGGATGGATGCATTTGCAGCAGGGTGAGCGACGGCCTGCATGTATGGAACGTTCCAGGCGGCCCGCCGCATCGCAAATGGAAATTGAGATTTTCTGCGATATTTTTGGCAAGGGAGTATTTCCCCATCTTGGCAAAGACGCGCACGTCTCTTTCTCTTTCCAGCTTTGAGCTGATGACGCAAAAGGGATTTGCCGAGTGGAAGATTGAAGAGACCCTAAAGCAATTGATTATATCGGTAGGACAGCAAGCTCTTATTCTTGTCGATCCGGTAGGATTTTATCTTGGCGATTGGAGAGATTTCGATGTGGAGTCGTGCGGCAGGTCACCATGCTTGTGGCCAGCTGTCTGCGCTGGTTCCAAACCCATTTCCATTTGCGCCAAGTCGCCCTTTTTACAAAGCCGCGCATTAAAAAAAAAGAGGCGGCGGAATTTTTTCATTCTATTTCTTTGAAACTCAGTGACTGCGAACCTGCTAAAGAATTTTCTGAAAAACAGAAAAAACAGGTATACGATTACCTAACAAGGGTTTTTCCGTTAAAAAGGGTTGGAAAGCACATTCAAAGAATTCGGCGTTTCGATAAAGAAACTGAAAATGGATGAATTTCAAGATTTATTAAAACGATTCGTCAATTTAGCAGAATCTTCTCTATTTGATACGGAAGGGAATTTAGTCGAAAATCGGCCTCTCATTTTTCTCGCTTTGGAAAAAATCATCGGATCCCTCGACCGTGCCATATTCAGCGTCAGGTCATACGTTGATCGACTCCATGTTGCACTCGATATTAAAACAAGTTTTTGGCTATCTTCCCCAGGTGATCAATTCCGCGCTGAAATCGATGAAATCAAAAACAAAATGGGACAGTATCCCTATCTTACAGTAACGTTCAAACTCATGGGGAAAAAATGACCCCCTTGGCGTCATTTATGCTAGCGATCTCCATAAACCGATTTTAGGTACTGTGACTTGCGAGATTTTTGTAATCGGGAAGAGACAAAAATCCCTGTCTTATTTAGAAGTGATCAGCGTAATCGATCATCATAAAAGCTCTCTCCAAACAAGCTGCCCCTCGATGGTTATTTTGTCGGATGCCCAATCTTCAAACGTGATTGTTGCGGAGATGGCTTTTATCCTCAATGACCGTTATAGCACAAATGGAATGACGCACAGGAGATAAAAGATCAAATGACACTATCCAAAAAGATTTTCCTCGGCTCTCCAAAAAAAAATCTCTACAACGGCTCTTCAAAGACAAATGGTAATAGCGAATCAGCAAGAGCTCTTACTTACATCGATCCTTCGCGAGAATTCATCGAATATCTTCATTTTCTATATGCGATTTTAGATGACACCGATTTATTACAAAAGTCTCTTCACGCGATTTAATATGTGTTGTTTCTCTATTCAACCGCTTCAAATCCCTCATGATGGGCTAAGAAGTGGAAATGTTGAAATTCGATGACTCTTTCTCCTAATAGCAATTTTATCGAGGCCTCGGCTCGCATTTTGCAAAACGCAGATCTTATTCCCTTGCCGCAAAACTTACATCGCCAAAGAAAATGGAGTAGAAGAAAATATTCAATTGCAAAAGCGAGAACCTCAAATTTATTCCTCGATACAAAAGAACAAAACGGGATGTTGCATGTTGGCCAGACAAAATTATTCGTCCGGAACTTCCCTCTTATCAAAAATAGGCACCTCATATTCAAACATTTTGGGGGCAGAAGTCCCAACATACTTACAAAGAAAACGAAGATCGATCTATATATTCAGATGATTAGCACGATTCCCGGAGCAGAAGATCTTTTTGCAGGAAACAGAATAGTTCAGTCATAAAGATGAAATGTGGATATGGGTTCCTGACGCTGATGCGGAATTGCGCGTTTGAAAAATTTTCTCAACGCATTCCGTTCATCGCCTGGAATCATTGCCAACATCGGGAAAATCAGTTAGAGGTGGATTTGTATGGAAATAGCGAAAAACTCGAAGGTTTCGTTTGAAGAGCTTTATCCCAATTCCTAGCACGCCAAGAGGGTAAAAGAAAAGTCATCAATTGTGGTTCTCCGTTTTAAAGCGGGGACAATAAATTCTCGAAAAGCGCTAATTCCCCTTATCTGCCTAAAATAGACCTCTTGCGTAACTAAGGTCTATTGTTTTCCTGGTTTTTTGGCCCGCTTTTCGATTAAAATTTCAGGGGTAATATCGACATTAAGTATATTACCCCTGAAATATTAAGTCGAAAACGGCAAATAATAAGTAAATTTGAAGAACCCTTAGTTACGCAAGAGGACTGATTATGACGGACGCTTTGCTTTTCTTCTTCAAGGATCTCAAGGTTAACGCGGATGCCATTTCGGCTTGCAACCGACATTAAAAGGGTACGGATCGCATTAATAGTTTTCCCTTTTTTGCCGATGATTTTGCCGATATCTGATTTTTCGACCGCAAGCTCGATAATTAGCGTATGTGTTCCCCCAATTTCATTGATGCGGACTTTGTCCGGATGGTCGACGAGATTTTTGACGATGTATTCTACAAATTCTTTCATAATTTCAGTACCTATTTGGTGGACTTTTCAAACTATACTGGCGAGTAATGTTTTTTGTAAAATGGTAAGAAGATTAGGGACGGGAGCAATTATTTCTAATCGTTCACTTGTGAATGGGTGATCCATAATAATTCGATGTGCATGAAGAAGCTGTCTTGTGGTATTGAATTTTTTATTTATATGAGAGGAGCCGTAAACAGGATCGCCCACAATGGGGTGCTTTAAGATGCTGAGTGGACGCGGATTTGATGCGTTCTTCCTGTTATTAAATCGGCTTCAATAAGGCAAAGGTTGTTGTGTTTTTCAAGCATCCGGAAATGAGTAATAGCCTCGCGTCCTCCTTCAACAACCGCCATTTCTTGCCGTCGTTTGGGTGCCGTGCGATGGG
Organism: uncultured Acidimicrobiaceae bacterium; assembly: GCA_963791015.1. GTDB lineage: Bacteria > Actinomycetota > Acidimicrobiia > Acidimicrobiales > RAAP-2 > RAAP-2. Next base: position 44,858 of record CAWBQX010000001.1, read on the forward strand.
AGCGGAAAAAAGGCCGTTTGGAGGCTCTCCGTGGCAGATGGCGAGATAGGTTTTTACCATTTTTCTTTCAGAAAAAAGGGAGATAAGCGCGCGGTGGGCAAGCGTTGTTTTTGCGCCGAGCAAAACTCCTGAAGTGTCTTTATCGATCCGATGGACGATGCCCGGTCTAAGTCGCCAGGAGGTCTTGGAAGAGCTCTGCAGTGGTGCAAAAGGGCATTGGCAAAGGTTCCATTGGGATGGCCAGGTGCAGGGTGTACGACCATTCCAGCGGGTTTATTTACGGCAAGAAAATGGTCGTCTTCATACAAGATATCGAGTGCAATAGCTTCCGGCTCTAGGGAAATTTCTGGAGTGAGTGCAAAGCGACTTCGACCTCATCGCCGATTTTTAGTTTTCCCGCTTTTTTACAGGAATTCCGTTAATGAGAACACAGCCGTTTTCAATGAAATATTGAAAGTAAGTTCTTGAATATTCGGGATAAACTTGGGGGAGTAATTGATCCAAACGGATAAGCGTTTGCGATTCTACAACGACAAAGGTCTCAAAGTTCGTCAGGGCCTCTTCCCTCCGCGATGTTTTCAAAGCGTTGCCGCGCTTTTTTAGAGGCAGCCAAGTTGGCGGTTCATTTCATCGCTTAACCCGTGAATTAAGGAAGCTGTGAGTTGTTTATCTATGCCTGTTTTTGCAGAACCTTTTAATGGTTCAAAAGGCGGTTGATCATTTGTTACGTTATTGATTCCAGACATAAAACGCTCCCTGTTTTTTATATCTCTATTATACCATAGAAAGGGAATGCTTTTCTTTAAAATATTTAAGTTATTTGTTGTTAATGGTTTGCGTAACAAAAATAACTTGAAAAACTCTGTTTTATTATGAGGCAAGGCTTCCCTATTTTTTTATTATCGTAATTTCAACAACAAACTTCAATAGACCTCTTGCATAACCTTTTCTTCGTGCTCGTGCATGCAGGGCGCATAGCATAACAAAGCGAAAGAGGACTTTCGCACTCCACACGCTTCGCGCAAATTAAAGTCTTACTTTGCATAGCGTATGGGAGGCGCTTGTCCTCTTTCGCTTTGTTCGGGCAAGGGCGCACACACGGGTGCGAAGAGTTTATACAAGAGATCTAATATGGCAATACCTAGAACAGTTTTTAATCATCGTCGGGGTTCTTGCCTTCTGCGACGTTTTCGAAGCGTTTTTTTATCTTTTTGGATTCTGCCGCCTGCTGCTGGATGGTGTGGGTGATCCATTGGCACATATAGCCCATCATTTTTGCTTTGAATTTTAGCGCCTCATCTCCGCTTACATAGGCGCCCATGCCAAAAAGCCAGGGGTCGTCTTGACCTCCGGCATCATAGGGGTTTGCGCCTGGGCTATCGCCCAGTTTCTGGCCAGGAGGGGGACACTCGTTGTGCAGATGAGGGCCCTCCGGCCCATGTACTGCTGACATAATTACCCGTTTCTTCTTTTATAACACATACTTAGAATAACCTCATGCAGGGTTGCCGTTTTAGGGATTAGTTTTAAGACAGCGGACCTTTCTTTGCGAGAGCAATTTGCTAAAGTTTCTCTATGTCTTTTGATGAATGCGGTTTTGCGCACCTGCCGATTGTCCTTCTTTCGACATGCAATCGGACCGAAATTTATTGCAGTTCGGTTGATTTGCAAATGGTTAAGGATTGTCTAATAGATTTTTTACCAAAGTTTCAAGAACATTTTTATGTCTATTTTGATCTGGAGTGTTTTGCTCACTTAAGTTTTGTTGCAGCGGGACTTCATAGCGCTCTTCTTGCGGAAACAGAAATCCAAGGGCAGGTAAAGGCGGCTTATCGACAAGCAGCAGATACGAGAAAATTATCTGCCGGCATCAGTATCTTTTTCAAAAAGAGTCTTAAAATCGCAAAAAAGATCCCACAAAAGCGCCGCCTATTGTTCATGCCGCAACGCTTGAGAATATGATTTTTTCTCTCGCCTCTCTTTTATTTGCAAGATGGCAAGAAACCTCTCTTTTATTTGTTGGATATTCTGCCATCAATCGGAAAATTCTTTCCTATCTGCTCAAAAAGGGAGGGAAAAATATCGCGCTATGCACAAAAGCAAAAAGAGGCAGCAAAAGAGTGGACGGAAAGGGGAGTGAAGCTGGTCTCTTGGGATACCCTTGCCCATTGGGGCTGCTTTGAAATGATCATCTGCAAGCGCTGCATCGGATAAAATCTATTGACCTCACTAGAGGAAACGGCAACGCAGCTGATCATCGATCTCAGCGTGCCGAGGAATGTCGATCCGCAGATTGCGCTTGATTCCCAAATCCTTTTATTGAATATAGAGCAAATCTCTTCGCTGATCGCAAAAAAAAAGCACAATGCCCCTTTTTTTTTATGGAAGGGGGCGCGCAAAAATATTAGAGAAAAAACAGAGCATTTATTTGCGATTTATCAAAACAAGTGCGCAAGTGAAATGAGTGTACTTTAACGCTCTCAAGTGTTATTATATTCTTTTAAATTTTTTTTGGAGATCAATTGTATGTGTTCTTGCTTTCGGGTAATTTCTGCGGAAGTTATCGCTCTGCCTCCTCCTCCGTCGCTTATGCAACATCCTCGTCTTCTTCAAATTGCAAATGGGGGAGGGAATCGATTTCCTACGTCTCCTTTCATAATGTTCGCTCTATTAGCAATATCACTGATCTAACTGTGATTAAAGTAGATAACAAAATTCCGATCTTATTTAACAAGCAGCGGGAAATTGCCGTTTGTTTTCTGAAAGAGACTCGGCAAATTGTCTATTTAAGTACGCAGGCTGGGATTTCTCTTGGATCGCCCATGAGAATTATAATAATCAGCCAATAGAATTTTTTATTTCCCGTTTTCGAAAATAAATTGTTTGCTGAGGTTGAGAGCGACACAACAACAGTTGTAATGCATGATGGACGAGAAAATATAAATATTCACTGTGCTCTGGATTATATAAAACTCAGTCAGTGTGGTTCCTAAGACGGCAACCAAGTGCAGATGATGTAACTCGCAAACATGGGCATAGCATTAAGACCGACGCTATGATATTGCAAGGTATTGCTTCAGCATTAGAAGGCGGTTTTTCATTGGGTGTGCCTAGAGAAGAACTGACGCAGATGATGACAAGCACGATACAAAGTATACAGACAAAAAATCGCGTGAAATTTTAAATCCTCCTTCAAAAGGATCTCCTGCGTTTGCTATTTTCCTTGAAGCGTTTTGATATATGGGAAATTAAGGAAGAGTTACGCGCGATATTTTTGTTAATCCAAAATAAAGGAATTGCTGCTGAACTGTTATTTTACCAAGTGTTCCAAGAGTTGTCTTTAGCCCAAAAGAAATATTGTAGAGGTGTTGAAAAATTATCTCATCAATGCGATGGACTTTACTCCGGAGGGTGGCGTTATTGAGGTGAGGATTTCAGTGGTAGAAAATACCTCAAGAAACAAGCAATTTACGCTGCAATTTGCTGTTGTTGATAGTGGGCAGGGTATGAGCCAAGAGCAGCAGCAGGCGGTTTTTTCTCCCTCTTCTAGGTCAAGGCAGCGGGAAGGACATCATGGGTTGGGACTTGCTCACAGCAAGGAATTGGCCGGGCTTATGAGCCCTGGAAAAAGCACTCCGAGTTGTGGGGTGATTAGTGCAGTTGGAAAAGGATCGACATTTTTCTTGGAGGTTACTTTTACCTCTCTAGAAGAAAAAAAGGAAAAGAAAGAGTTTCCTATAGAAGAAAAAAAGGAAGCAATCAAAATAACAGAAACACCCACGGTAGTGGAATCTCCTAAAACGGGGACGTATTCCGATTTGCGCGTTCTTGTAGCTGAGGACAACGAAATATTGCAAAAAATAGAGCTGTCCTTCTTGAAGAAGCTAGGATGTGTACACATTACAATTGTCTCTAATGGACAAGAAGCTTTGGACAAATGCCAAACTGAGAAATACGATATCATTTTTTCCGATGTGCAAATGCCGGTAATGGATGGATTGACAGCAGCAGGCCGCATTCGCAAGGAAGGGAAAAATCAAGGTACAATGATCGTAGCTTGCACAGCGGGAATACTCCAGTTAGACGATTTGCCAGCTATACAGGGTGTTCTAGAGAAACCTTATAAAAAAGATGGGGTAGAACAGCATTTGAAAAAAGTTCTTGAGGCAAATGAATTGGCGGAGATGTTCACTCCGATCGAATCCACTTGATTTGATTTGTTGCGGCAAATGTTTTTGCTTGATGCAAATGTAGGGGATGGATGCGCATTTCTTTAGAATCTTGAGCTATTCTTTTTTGCAATGATTCTTGAAAATTTTTCATAGGCTCTCCTTCGTAGAGGTGGTCGGTATGTGTACATCGTAAAACAACAAGCTTTTTCTTAAAGCAAAGATAGATATAATCTCCTTCTTTGAGTGGGTTTCCTGTTTTATCAAAGAAAAAGCGAAGGGGAAGGCGATAAGGAAATTTTTTATCCGGTAATTTGGAATAGAAATGCTGCCAAGTTTTTATATAGGGACCCATGCATTGTTGCTTGTGCTCTTGTTCACACTCTTTTGCACTCTCTTCATTTTTTGTACGACAATAGGGACAACGGGCTCTGCTTGTTTATTGCCCCAATTTATTTCGCTTCCCTGTGTGAGGCTATCAATTTTTAAGCGAAGCCGAATCTCTGGGTCTGCAATGCGCAGCATCAGATTTCCTTGTATTGGCTTGGACGGCGTAGGAATCTCTCTCTGCTTGCAAAGATTTTTCCAGACGAGTTGGTTTGGCTGGTTAATGATTTGCTGCCAACGATGGGAAACTCCTTGCGCAAGGCTGATCTCTTCCAAATTTAAAAAAAGAAAAATTTGCGTTAAATTATTTTGATCGACAGTAGAAATAGGACTAAAAGTCTGCATGGCCAGGATACCGTGGAAAGGGTATGGCATCGCGAATATTTTCTAAGCCTGTTACGAAAAGGACGAGCCGCTCAAAGCCAAGGCCAAAACCGGCATGTGGGATCGATCCATATTGGCGCAGTTGCAAATACCACCAATAGTCCTCTTTTTTAAGTCCATGATCATACAGCTTTTGTTTCAAGATATCTAGCCGCTCTTCCCGCTGAGATCCGCCTATGATCTCACCGATTTTAGGGAGGAGAACATCCATGGCGGCAACCGTTTTGCCATCATCGTTTGCACGCATATAGAAAGCTTTGATTTTGGTGGGATAGTCGCTGATGATGGTTGGCTTTTTGCAATGCTCTTCTGCAAGGTAGCGCTCGTGCTCAGATTGTAAATCCATGCCCCACGAAACGGGGAATTCGAAAGTTTTATTGGATTTTTGCAAGATCTGGATAGATTCTGTATAGGTGAGTCTTGCAAACGAGGAGGAGAGTACATGCTCTTGGCGCTCAATGATCCCTTTTTCGATGAATTGATCAAAGAACTGCATCTCTTCTTTGCAATGTTTGAGGGCGTAGGAAAGGCAGTATTTCAGATAACTTTCTGCACAGTCCATATCGTCGTTAAGATCAGCAAAGGCCATTTCTGGTTCGATCATCCAAAACTCGGCGAGGTGGCGGGAGGTATTGGAATTCTCTGCGCGGAATGTGGGGCCGAAGGTGTAGACATCAGACAAGGCGCATGCCAGCGCTTCTGCGTTGAGCTGACCTGATACGGTGAGATAAGCGGGCTTTTGAAAGAAGTCTTTTGTGAAATCGACTGTGCCATCAGAGTGGCGCGGAAGGCGGTTTAAATCTAAAGAGGTGGCAAGGAATTGCTTTCCACCACCTTCACAATCGGAGGCTGTAATAATGGGGGTTTGCACATAAAGAAAGCCTTGCTCTTGAAAAAAGCGGTGCGTTGCAAAGGCTAGAGCATTGCGTATGCGGAGGACGGCGCTTTGCGTATTCGTGCGCGGGCGCAGATGTGCGATGGTGCGGAGGAATTCAAAAGAGTGCCGTTTTTTTTGCAAAGGGTAGTCCTCGCCAAGGCAGGTGCCCAAAATAGCAATGCTTGCTGCGCGCAGTTCCCACTTTTGCTTGGCTCCTGGACTTTCGACAAGGGTGCCTTCTATGAACACAGCGGCTCCTGTGGAAAGTTGGGACATGATGTTGGGATAATCGGGAATCGAAGTGTCGGCAATCACTTGGAGGTTGCCAAGGGTTGAGCCATCATTTATTTCGATAAAGGTAAAATCTTTTTGCTCGCGCACGGTGCGGACCCATCCGCCGATTTTTACAGCTCTCTGTATATCGCTAATTTGTAGGTCTTTAATTTTGGTGCGCTTCATAGTGCAAATTTCCGAAGCATTAAGATCTCTTCTTTCCATAGAGGCGGCCCGTCTGGGTCTTCTAAGATTTCGGCAGGCTCTTCAACAAGGGATGCTGCATCATGATTTTGAAGCATTCAAGCCCCATTTTTCCTTTTCCAAGCGGGCGACATGCCGGTCAACGCGCGAGCCTAGCTCTTTATTTGAGTCATTGACGTGCAGTGCATATAGGTGCGCAAGTCCAACATGTTTATCAAACTCTGCAAGTGTATCATCCCAGCCTTTTTTTGTTCGGATGTCATAGCCAGCAGAAAAAATATGGCAGGTGTCAATGCAAACGCCTATGGGAATTTTTTTGTGTACTGCATGGATAAGGTAGCCGAGATGTTCAAAGCGGTGGCCGACGGTTGTCCCTTGTCCGGCTGTTGCTTCTATGAGAAGGCGCGTTTTTCCGTTTGCTGCTACTTCTTCAAGTTCCAGAAGGCTCTCCACAATGCGCTCTAAGCACTGCTCTTCAGAGGAGGTAGTGGCAGTTCCGGGATGAAAATTTAGAAAAGGGATTCCAAGCTGATGGCATCGCACAAGCTCTTCTTTAAAGGCTGTTCTGCTCTTATGGAGTATTTCTGGGGCGGGAGAGCCGAGATTGATCAGATAGCTGTCATGGCTCATGACATTTTTCATCTGGCTTGAGGCAAGGGCTTCTTGCCAAAGAACAATCTCTTGTTCTTTAAAAGTGCGCCCCTTCCACTGTTTTTGGTTGCTTGTGAAAAGCTGAATCGTTGTCGCACCGATCTCTTTTCCTTGCAGCAGAGCGTTATGCACTCCACCTTGTGCTGATGTATGCGCTCCAATCACAAAAAAAGAGGCCTTAAGAGGCAACTGCCTCTTTATAATATTAGCTTGTATGGGCTAGAAAGTCACACACAAGGGGGACATTAATAGGGATCGGGAAAGGGATTTGGTCAGATGCGGCGCTATGAGCAGCTTCCCAGAAAATCCCCCTTCTTCCAAAGAAAGGTATTCGGGAACATCTCGCGCTCCATTTTCGATAGCTTGTTTGATGATCGGATTTTCTTTAGATTTGGCCTTTAGAGAAATCTCCATCCCAGGAACAACCAAGAAAGAACGGCGGTCGACTTTTTTCCCATTGACCAAGATGTGTCCATGAGAAACAAGCTGCTGCGCCCCAAAGATTGTCGAAGCAAACTTTAAACGGAAAACGATGTTGTCCAAGCGGCATTCGAGATGCCGGATGAAAGCTTGAGCTGTATTTTCTTTAATTCGAACCGCTTCTTGATAATAGCGGACGAGTTGCCCTTGTCTGAGCATGCCGTAAACGGCTTTGAGTTTTTGCTGTTCTTCTAGCTGCAAGCCAAAATCTGATCTTTTCTTCCTTTTTGCTCCATGCACTCCAGGAGGATTGGCTTTGTGCAAAAGAGGATTGCGCGCTCTTCCAAATATATTGGCTGCGAAGCGACGAGCGATGCGGTTTTTTGGCCCAGTGTAACGTCCCATTTTAATTCCTTGTTCGATGCTAAAGAGTATGAATGATAGAAAATATGCTGTTTTTTCAACAAGGGCGAAGTTCTTCAGGCGGGATGTAAAATTATTTATACGTAAGGAATCTACTTGATCTGTTTCACGAGCTTTTCTACACTTTAGAGCCATTATGTATTGGACGTTCTTTTAATTTTCCTAGCCTCTTGCGCCCATCGCTCTACCGTGAGCGTCGGCGAGCAAAACCCCTATCGCGCTACTTTTGCACACCAAAAGGTGGCTGAAGAACTGGTAGGCGATGATGTTAAAGAATTTTATCGCCTGGATATTTCCGCGCTTCCTCCTGGCAAGGAGTTTTATCTCCTAGGTAAAAATTTTTCCGAAAAAGAAAAAATGCTTTATAGCTTAACCACAGATGACAAGGGGGAGCTCATCGCAAAAACAGAAAAAGGAGCTTTGCCCTTATCAGAGATTTTGTTCCGTTTGATGGAGTTTCGGAAAGGGGAACCCTATGAGTATATTCTCGTCTCCAAAGAGGGGAATACCCGCATTGCGACGACGATCGTCCCTTTTCCCATAGAAGCGGTAGGTAAGGATCAAGCGAAAATTTCAATTGTGATTGCCTCCTCGGATGCCCGCACCTATGTATGCATAGGCGAAGGATTTGCCCCTGGGGAGTCTCTGGTTTTCTGCACCAAGTCAGGAGATGAAGAGACTATAGACCGAGTCGAGGCGGACAAAACGGGCAAAATCCGCCTAAAGCTTTATCCCTCTACTCCTGGAAAAAAAGGGGGCTCGGCAACGCTTAGCGTACTGCGCCGCAGCGAAACTCTAAATCTCGATTTCGGCTGGGGAAGGAGCGCCATGCAAATAGTAAAAGGCGATGCGAAGCCGTGAAGTTTGTTCTTGCGTATTACCGCTTTACACCAATTGCAGATCCAGAGGAAGAAGTCGTCCGGCATAAGGCTTTTTTGGAGGGGAAGGATGCTCTCTGCCGCATCTACTTATCCACGCAAGGGATCAATGGACAGATGAGCGCCTCAAAAGAGATTGCAGACAAATACATGCAATGGATGGAGGAGGATCCTCGCTTTTCTGGCATGCAATTCAAAATCCATCGCTATCCTGAGCATGTTTTTCCCAGGCAGACAATCAAAATGAGGCGGCAGCTTGTCGCTTTAGATGCCGAGCCCGATCTTTCTTGCAGCGGTACGTATCTTTTCCTGCTGAGTGGAGAAAAAACTCGAAGAAAAGGATGAGAATACATTCCTTATGGATGTGCGCAATGCTTATGAATGGAAAATCGGCCATTTTGAAGGAGCTGAGCTGCCCAAACTCGAGCAATTTCGCGAATTTCCCGACTATGTGCACAAACTCAAACAAGAGCGCAATCCTAAGAGGACGCGGGTAATGATGTATTGCACAGGCGGCATCCGCTGCGAGCTTTATTCCTCTCTGCTCAAAAAAGAGGGGTTTGATGAGGTATACCAACTACAAGGGGGCGTGATTGAGTATGGCCTTGTTGAAGGCTCTGCCCACTGGAAGGGAAAACTCTTTGTTTTCGATGACAGGTTGTCTATCCCCATTTCAGAAAAAGGGGAGACCGAGGTCATTAGCGTCTGCCTGCACTGCAATGCCGCATGCGATGTCTATTACAACTGCGCCAATATGGATTGCAACGAGCTTTTCTTAAGCTGCCCCTATTGCGCCGAAAAACTTGCCGGCTGCTGCTCTTCCTGCTGTCAAAATTCCTCCCGCCTGCGCCCCTACATAAAAGAAGAGCGTCCCAAACCTTTCCGGCGGTTTCATCTGTTAGCGTCTTGCGATGTCTGAATTCCAATACATTCTCGGCAAAGAAAAAGACTATCTTCTCATCGATATTGCGGCGGGAAGGATCGTCTATGCCGATGATCTTTTGAGCAAAGAAAAAAACAAGGAGCTTGCCCGCCTTCTCATCGAAGAAGAATTGCTCTTTTCACATATTCCCTATCGCGACGATAGAGCAAAAAGACACCCTCTGCATCGGATACATGTTTCTAAAGAGCATGCCTTTGATGCAATAAAGATGCTCGCCTTACAGGGCGCCTTACGTGGAATAAAAAGCGGCTCTTTCTCCATCCATTTACAAAAGTAGACCTTGCGCTGGGAGCCTCTATTTCTGGCGAGCTGCTCTTTCTGGAGTTTGCGCCCAAGCTCGAATGGGGATTTGGTGGAGAGGAGGGATTTGGCATCTTTCAAGACATTATCCGCCCTTTTTCTTGCCGCATCGATGGAAAATGGCTAGAGCTTTCCTCGACTCTTGAAGGAACGAAAAAAGAGCGGTTTATCGATGATTTTCAAGATGGAGAGCCCGCATTTGCTCCCAAAGTGATCTGGAAAACGGCTCCTACGGTTGCTTTTGCGGAGCCTCTTCCTTTTTTAGTCTTGAAGGATTGGACGGGGGGATTTGCCGATCTGTGGATGGACTACGGCAAGGGGAAAACGGTAGCTTGTAGCGATTCCCGTTTTTTTTCTTGGCGCAAGGCCGCCTCAGAGCAGCAATGGGAGAAGGATCTTTTGGAAACCGGTTTTATGAAAAAAATCCTGGAGGGTTCGCAATACTATTGTCCTCTTGATCAAGCAGCCAGCGCTTTGCGCTTTTTACTTGAAGTGGGTTGGAAAATTATCGACTATAAAGCGCGCGAGGTGGTTGCACAGACGGAAATGAGCCTATCTTTAGGTCTTGCCGGCAATCAATTTGTCCTCAAAGGGGATGTCCGATTTGGAGCACATTCTGCAAAAGAAATCACTTATGCAAAGGCTTATCGCAAAAGCGAGCTTTTTATTGCGCTTGGAGAAAATAGCGTAGGGTTGCTCGATTCCCGTGCATTTCCCATTTTGCGGGAAGACTTGGGCGAGATCGAACTTATCCAAGAAGGTATTGCCATCCCCAAGCGCCAGCTCGACATGATAGAGCCTCTTTTGCAGGATGAAAAAATTGTAAAAGACCCTCAAATAACAGATCTTTTCACCCCTGTTCCGGCCATCCTTTCTGATTTCCATGGATCGTTGCACCTTTATCAGCAAAAAGGGGTCGACTTTTTGGCGTTTCTAAAAAAAGAGGGGCTGCACGGACTTCTCGCCGATGAAATGGGCCTTGGAAAAACTGTCCAAGTGCTCGCCTTTTTCTCTACCTTTGCACGAACAAAACCCATTCTCATTGTGGTCCCGACATCGCTCCTGTTTCATTGGAGGCGGGAGATTGAAAGGTTTTTACCGCAGGAGGCGCTCTACATTCATGCGGGAGGTATGCGCCGCGATGACTTGCCCAAAAGCGGCATTGTCTTAACCTCCTACGCCATTCTCCGCCAAGATATCGACCTTATTTCTAGCGCTCCGTTTTCTTGCGCGGTGCTCGATGAGGCGCAAGTGATCAAAAATCCGAAAAGCCAAGTAGCTCTTGCCGCCTATAAGCTGCAAGCAGATTTTCGCCTTGCTCTGACAGGAACGCCTGTTGAAAATCGTATTGCCGATCTATGGTCTTTATTCCATTTTTTGATGCCGCAGCTCTTGGGAGATAACCTGGTGTTTGCGGCTAAAAAAATGCGCCCTTTCATCTTAAGGCGGCGCAAGGATCAAATCGAACATCAGCTCCCTCCTAAGGTTGTGCAGACTATCTGGGTTGAAATGGATGAGGAGCAAAAAAGCTTCTACGACAATTGGGCGAAAAAAAGCAGAGCGGGTCTCATTGCCAAGATCTCTCTGATGGGGCGGGCAAACATCGGATGGAGATTTTAGAAGCTATTCTGCGCTTGCGCCAAATCTGCTGCCATCCCAACCTTATCCCTGGCAACCCTCCTTTAGGAAGCAGCAAACTCGAGCGCATATTAGAAGATCTTGCCCCGCTTATCGCAGAGAAAAGAAAGATTCTTCTCTATAGCCAATTTGCCACTCTCCTCCACTTCATAGAAAAAGAGGCGGCAGCGCGCAGCTGGCCCTATCTTATTCTCGAAGGGGCGACACGCGATCGCGAAGGTGTTGTCAAAGCTTTCCAAGAAGATCCCGATATTCCGCTATTCCTAATTAGCCTCAAAGCAGGCGGCGTGGGATTGAACCTCCAAGCCGCTGATTACGTTTTCCTCTTTGATCCCTGGTGGAATGAGGCTGTTGAAAATCAGGCGATCGACCGCGCCCATCGCATGGGAAGGAAGGGGACGCTGATTGCAAGGCGCTATATTGTTGCAGGTACCATCGAAGAGAAAATCATGCAGCTAAAAGAGAAAAAAAGGTCCTTTCCGAGCATTTTCTCGAAGAGGGCAATGATGAGCTCTCTTTAGATGAGTTAGTGAATTTTATAGAATAGGTAAGCAAGCCTTGTCATCGAGATTGCCGTCAAATCTGAAAAATAGGGAGCAATCTCCTCATGCAAGTAATCGGTTGTGCGCACGGCAAGTGGTGGAGGGCTAAGGAGATAGTAGTCGTGCCAGATCACAAGTCCGTTGCCTGTGTTTTTTAAAAAATGGATCGCCTTTTCTGTTTCTGCTTTGACCTTCGAATAAGAAGGATCAGAATCGAGAAAGAAGATGCGCGTCCCTTTCTGCTTTGCTGCAAGATCTGCGCATCGTAAACTTTCAAAGAAATGTACGATGCGATCTGGAAGAAGCTCCGCAATCTCGCGGTTGCCCACAGCAATGATTTCGCCAGGATGCTTCGCAATCAGCCAGCAAAGGGCTTTTTTTTCGCGCATTGGTAAGGCGAGAGGGGCGCTGTAAAGAAAAAGAGGTTTGAAGAAAGGGGTACTCCACAATCTGCATTTACTTCGACTCCTCATCTTCGAGAATTTCTATGGCAGCTGCCTTAAGGCTTTTAAGCCCCTCATCAAAGCCGGCCCTTTTCAGGAGCTCATCGAGATAGCGCAGCTCAGATTGGAGTTGGTCATTCAGAGATTCGAGTTCAGAAATCCGCTTTCTTAAATTTTCCTGTTCCATCTTTCCCCCCTTTTATTAACTAAAGAAGCAAAAGGCGTGCCATGAGAGTTAAAAATCTGAATTAGACTTAATTTCTACTTCGGGCGCGCAACATAACAAAGCGAAAGGACTTTCGCTTTGTTATGAAATGAGGTTACTCAAGAGGTCAAATATGCCTTTGCTAGCCCTTTACCCTCTCAAGTTAATGACATTGGGGCGTTGCCATGTAAGTCCTTCGGACTAAAGAACGGCTCCCGAAGCGGCGGGTGAGATCCACACCGACTTTCAAAAGCACTTCATCAAGGCCGAGGTTGTCTCGTACGACGACCTGATCACGGCCGGTTCGTTGGCGGCGGTGCGAGCGGCCGGCAAGGCACGCGTGGAGGGCAAGGACTACGTCATGCGCGACGGCGACGTCGTTGAGTTCCGCGTCGGGGTCTAGCGATACAATTGATGCGGGCGAATGCTGCGACAGAGGTCGGCGCCCGGCTGTTCTCAAGTTTCTAGGAGAAAACCATGACCTCTGACACCTTTTCCTTCAAAGTGGCCGACCTGTCGCTGGCCGACTTCGGTCGCGCCGAGATCACCCTCGCCGAGCACGAGATGCCCGGCTTGATGGCGATGCGCGCCGAGTTCAGCGAGTCGAAGCCCTTGGCGGGTGCGCGAATTGCCGGCTCGCTGCATATGACCATCCAGACCGCCGTCCTCATCGAGACCCTCGTGGCCTTAGGTGCGGACGTGCGCTGGGTCAGCTGCAACATCTTTTCGACCCAGGACCACGCGGCGGCGGCCATCGTGGTAGGTCCGCACGGCACGCCGGAGAACCCCCAAGGGGTGCCGGTGTTCGCGTGGAAGGGCGAGACGCTTGAAGAGTACTGGTGGTGCACCGAGCAACTCCTGCGTTGGCCGGGGTACGACGGTCCCACGATGATCCTCGACGACGGCGGCGACGCCACCCTCTTCGTACACAAGGGACTGGAGTTCGAGCGCGCGGGCTTCGTGCCCTCCCCCGAGACGGCCGACTCCGAGGAGTATCGCGTCATCTTGAACCTGCTCACGTCCATCGTGGAAAAGGGCGACAAGGTCTTTGAGCCCATGGCCGCAGGCATCGTCGGCGTGTCCGAAGAGACCACCACCGGTGTACACCGGCTCTACGAGATGGAGAGTGACGGCACGTTGCTCTTTCCCGCGATCAACGTGAACGACGCCGTGACCAAGTCGAAGTTTGACAACAAGTACGGCGTGCGTCACTCGCTCATCGACGGCATCAATCGCGCCACCGACATCCTCATCGGCGGCAAAGTCGCTCTCGTGTGCGGGTACGGCGACGTCGGCAAGGGCTCGGCCGAGTCGTTCCGCGGCCAGGGTGCCCGAGTGATTGTGACCGAGGTCGATCCGATCTGTGCGCTGCAGGCCGCGATGGACGGCTTCCAGGTCACGACCCTGGAAGAGGCGCTGCCGGTGGCCGACTTTGTCATCACCGCCACGGGAAATCGTGACATCGTGACGGTCGAGCACATGCAGACCATGAAGGACCTGGCGGTACTCGGCAACATCGGTCACTTCGACAACGAGATCGACATGGCTGGTCTGGCGGCTCTGCCCGGCGTCACGCGCGAGACGATCAAGCCGCAGGTGGATAAATGGACCTTCGCCAACGGGACGTCGATCATCGTGCTCTCCGAGGGGCGATTGCTCAACCTCGGTAACGCGACCGGACACCCCAGCTTCGTCATGAGCAACTCCTTCACCAACCAGACGATGGCCCAGATCGAGCTCTTCACTCACCCGGAGAACTACGAGAAGAAGGTGTACGTGCTGCCCAAGCACCTCGATGAGAAGGTGGCGCGACTGCACCTGGACGCGCTGGGCGTGAAGTTAACCACTCTCACCAAGGAACAGGCCGACTACATCGGCGTGGCGGTCGAGGGACCGTACAAGCCCGACACGTACCGCTACTAAGCGACCGTCTAGCGGTACCCAGCGAAGATATCGGTGACGTTGCCGGTGAGATCCTCGGGGTTCGTCACTCGCCAGTACCACTCAGTGCCCATCACACGGCGAAACTCGTCGCGGCCCATCTTGATCCAGAAAGAGTCGTCCAACTGCGAGGCGTGGGCGGCGAGCGCGTCGTACTTCGCATCGGTAGCCGACGTCACGTCGATCGTGGCACTGATCTCGTCGTCGGGCGTGCCCATCTCAAAGTCCTCTCCCGGTTCGGGATCGGGCTCGCGCACGACGCCCCGGGCGAGTTCCGCCTCACGCTCTCGGCGCCCTTCTTCTTCCCAGCGCGCGCGCATAATCGCCATGACCGAACTGGGAATGGCGTTGAAGTACAGCGTGGGCTCGTAGTCGATCAGATCCAGCGCCGCCATCGTGATGCGATGGGCCTGAATATGGTCGGGGTGACCGTAGAAACCGTGCTCGTTGTAGGTGACGATCACCTGGGGACGCTCTTCTCGCAGCACCACGGCCAGTCGCTCGGCCGCCTCGTCGACCGGCGTCGACCAGAAAGCGTGGGGGTCGTCGTTCTGGGGCCAGCCCATCATTCCGGAGTCGCGGTACCCGAGGCGAACGAGTCGCGTAATGCCAAGGGCCTCCACGGACCGATCGAGTTCGCCGCGACGAATCTCGGCCACGACGTCGGGGTCATGGCCCACTTCGCCTGGCTTGATGCCCCCGGGGGCGTCGCCGAACTCGCCGTTGGTGCACGTGACCAGTACGGTGCGCTCGCCTTCGTTCGCGAGCAGTCGATAGAGACCGCCCGTCGAGGTGGCTTCGTCGTCGGGGTGGGCGTGCACGGCCAAAAAGGTGAGTGTCATCAGAGTCCTCCTAGAAGATCAGTCTGGTCCGCGCCTGTCTCACTCCGCGCCCAGGCGCGCTGGTAGTACTCGGTGCGAAACAGCAGGTCGAAAAGTTGGTCGTCCATCTCAATGAGATCGCGGTTGTCGATTTGCGTGGCGTGAGCGGCCATGGCGTCGTGCTTGAGACGCACGTAGGGTCCCACGTCCAAGGTGGTCGCCACGAGCTCGGACTTCACGTGCACACCCGCGTCCAACACCCAGGCGGGCATCGAGAGGCCCTGGGCGGTTGCCCCTTCGACCAGCGAGGTCATGATGCCCTCGGGCACGACCGAGTAGTAGAGGCGCTGCACACTCGAGGCGAGTTCGACCGCACGACGGGCGACGGCGTTCGCCTGGATGTGGTCAGGGTGTCCGTAGAAGCCGCTCTCGTCGTACGTGATGACCACGTGGGCGTTCTCTTCGTTCAGAATCGAGGCAACGGTGTGCCCGACCGCGTCGACGGACACGTTCATAAAGGCGTTCGGGTTCTCGTTCTCGGGCCAGCCCTCCATGCCCGAGTCGTCATAACCGAGCGTGACGACGCGTGAGAAGCCCAGCATCGCCGCCGAACGCTGCAGTTCAGCGGCGCGAGTCGCCGTGGTCTCGAGGGCGTCGTGGCCCGCCACGTTTCCGGCTCGGCCGGCCGAGTCAAACCCGAGCTGTCCCTTCGTGCACGTGATCAGCACCACGCGATGCCCGAGGGCGGCGTAGTGCGCGCTCGCTCCGCCACCGAAGAACGCTTCGTCATCGGGATGCGCGTGCACGCAGACGATGGTGGGCAGAACAGTCATGACGAGAGACTAGGAGGTCAAGATCTGAATGAATCGCACGACGAGCAATATCCCGGCCGCAAAGAGATAACAGCTCTGCGAGCGCATGAGTATCGTGCGAGCGCGCGAGTTGGGGATTGGCGCGAGCAACGCCAAACGAGGTGTACGCCAGTCGCGCTTGTCACCGGCATAGTGCTGAGGGGGCAGCCAACGTCGCCACGCCATCGGCAGTCCCACGATGAGGCCCACGCCGGCGACGACCGCGAGTATCTCCAGCAGTGTGAGCACCGGCGCACTCGTGAACAAGGTCGAGATCATGAGCGTGAGCGAGAGCACCACCAGGGCACTGATCATGATCACCGAGACGATGTTCAAGACCCGCCCGTTCTTCCAGGGTCCCATCAGTTCGGAGTCGTTGGCCAGCATCAACACGATGATGGTGGTGCTGGGCAACATGAGGCCGCACAACGCCTGGACCGCCAGGGTGATCGTGCCGAGCGGTGCCCCGGGTACGACCGCGACGGTGCCCGCGAGCACCAGGAGAATCGCAAAACCGCCGTAGAAGCCCTTGGCTTCGCGAAGTCGGGCGTTGAGGCCCTGGTGGGTCGAGGAGAGGTCGCCAATGGCGTACGAACTGGCCAGTGTCACCACGGCCGCGCCGATCACCGAGGCGTTGAGCAGGAGAACGGCAAAGATCCCGCCGGCTCCGTGACCGACGTAGCGACCCAGGCCCCGCGCGACCCCTAAGGCGTTGGTGTAGGAGTCGGTGTTGCCGTGACCCGACAGGCCGATCGCGGTCGCGCCCACCAACACGCTCGCCACGATGACCACGACGAAGGAGCCGATGATGGTGTCGATGCGCTCGTAGTTGAGCCACCGCGGCGTGATGCGCTTGTCTACGATGTTGGACTCTTGAAAGAACAGCTGCCACGGCGCGACCGTGGTGCCGATGATCGAGATGATCAGCAGCACGGCCGACGATGACGCCCCACCGCGAATCCGGGGCACGACCGCGTGACTCGCCATCGCGCTGAACGAGGGGTGACTCACGATCACCAAGGGGATGATGATGAAGTTGATCGCGATGAAGAGCATCATGAAGCGTTCCCAACGGCGGAACGACCCGGACGCCGTGACACCAAACAACAGGACGACCGAGATGGGCACGGAGTAGTACGGGCTCACCCCGAAGTAGCGCATCGACAGCGAGATGCCGATGAACTCGGTGATGATAATGAGGAAGTTCAAGAAGAGAATCGAGAAGATCGACAGATTGCCCCAGTACTGACCAAATCGTTCGCGAATGAGCCGACCGTGCCCCACGCCGGTCACCGCGCCCAGTCGCGCGACCATCTCTTGAATGATGATGAGCACCGGAATCAGCAGGGGCAGGGTCCACAGCAAGGTGTAGCCAAAGTTCTGGCCGGCTTGGGCATAGGTGGAGACTCCCCCTGCGTCGTTGTCGCCGACCATGACGATGAGCCCCGGGCCAATGATGGCCAGCAATGTGAGGCAGCGCGTGCGAAAGCCCCGACGGCGATCGCCGTCGTGCGTGCTGATCGAGCCGAAGGCTCCGGTGATCTCTACGTCTTTGGACTTCTCGCGCTGCACACTTGCTCCTTTCGTTCTCATCGTGGTTGTCGACCGAAACAACCACGCGAGACCCCGAGGGCTAGTCGTGCTCCTGGTTCAGCGAGCGAAGTTGTATCGGTACGTCGAAGGCCAAAGGCCCGGTACTGGGGGGTTTCAGACAGACCCCCTTAGAACGAGACGAACGCGGGTACGCACTATTCCTCCGCCGCACCAACGCCAAACTCGGCGCGCCAGCCCTGGGGCAGGAGCTCTTCGAGCAAGTCGTCTACCGTCACCACACCGACCATCTTGTTGTGCCCTTCATCGAGCACCGGCAAGACCGTCAAATTGAAGTCGCTCATCTTTCGTGCCACGCGCAAGACGTCCCACTGGGGGTGCACGTGTTCGAGTTGCGTACGCGCCGCCGCCAGCGCCAGTTCCTCGGGGCGCGCGCGCACCAGTGGCGCGATGGACGCGGCCCCGATCGGCTGACCCTCCTCGTTGACGATGAAGACCGTCTGGAGGGACTCAGCCGGTACTCGGGACGTGCGAATCGCGTCGAGCGCGTCGAGCACCGTGGCACTCGCGCCCACCGAGACGAAGTCAGTGTTCATGAGGCCACCCGCCGAGTCGGCATTGTACGAGAGGAGCTGGCGAACCTTGGACTGCTGCTCACTGGGTAGGAGATTCAATATGGGAAGCCGACGCTCTTGATCAATCTCGGTGATGAGGTCGGCCGCGTTGTCGGGCTCCATGCGCGAGAGCAGTCGCGCGGACTCCTCGTCCGAGCGTGACTCCAGGAACTCGAGTTGGTGGGTCGTGTCGAGCTCCTCGAACACGTCGGCCTCGAGTTCGCGGTTTAACCCCACCGCCTCGATGATCTCTTCACCCTCTTCGTGGCTGGCCTGTTCCACCAGGTCGGCGATCTGAGCGGGGTGAAGGCGAGCCAACTTTCGATAGGGAATGCGCAGACGCGCAGTGGGCACGTGCGAGACGAAGGGCTCGATGGAGGCGAAGTCCACGATCGAGTCGGTCTGCACGTGCGAGCCGATGCGACGTCCGAGCAGGCGGCGAAGGAAGGACCGGCGACCGGGATCAACGCCGACGACCTCCCAGTGCCCGTCGACGTTGGCGATCTCGATCTCGTTGGCGACCATGATGCGTCCGCGCACCAGGTTGATGAGGTGTCGCGCCAGGAGGTCTTCGGCGAGCAGGATCTCACCCGGGCGACGCTCGAACTTGCGCAGGTCCACGCGACGACCCTCGAAGGTCATGCGCCCCTGGTCCAGGCCGCCAATCTTCTTGATCGGGACGAAGACGTCGCGACTCTCGATACGAATAACGGCGCCCACGATAGGCGGGTGCGGGTCGTTGCCGAGCCGCGCGACCAGGTCCTGGACGCGTCCGATCCGGTCACCGTCGGTGTCGTAGATCGGACGGCGCAGAAACGTAGAGAGGTGGAAAATATCGGTCATGATCAAGCCTGCAGGTACAGGCTACCGCCCGAATCGCTTCACTTATCTGGCCGCCGTTCAGCGTGAGGAGAGTGTGAAGTCCCCGAGAACCGACGCGACGAAGTCGACGTCATCGTCGGTGATGCCCGCGTGGGTCACGAAGCGCGCCCGACGCGGCGACACCGTTCCGCCCTCGACGCCGAGCTCGGCGAGTTCGTCCACCACGTCGCGCGCACGGGGATGATCAAAGGCGACGATGTTGGTTCGACACGACGACGGATCGAAGCGTGACTCGGGAAACGCGGCTGCGAACATCTCCGCCAGGGAGCGTGCTCGAGCGTGATCCTCGCCCAGGCGCTCCACCATGGTGTCGAGTGCGACCAGGCCCGCCGCGGCCAAGAATCCCGCTTGGCGCATGGCGCCGCCTAGGCGTTTGCGCTCGACGCGCGCTCGCTCGATCAAGCCCGCCGGTCCCGCCAGCAGAGAACCAACGGGGGCACAGAGTCCCTTCGAGAGACACGAGGTCACCATGACGCTCGGTGCGCAGTAGTCGGCCGCGCTCGTACCCGTCGCGACCACTGCGTTAAAGAGGCGCGCGCCATCTTGGTAGAGAGGTCGATCGCCCAGGGCGTCTGCGAGCGTGCGCAGCTCCTCGACGTCCCAGGGGACACCGCCACTGGCCATGTGCGTGTTCTCCACGCAGACGAGCGAGACGTGGGGCTGATGATCGGCCTCGGAGTCGATGACCTCGAGCACGTCGGCGACGTTCAATGTCCCTGATGAGTCGTCGAGCGTGGCGAACTGGATCGCGGCGTTGCGCGACGCCGCACCCATCTCGAAGCCCACCACGTGCTGGGACCTCCCGGCCACCACCAGGTCGCCGGGCAGGGCAAGCACGCGCAGGGCGATCTGGTTGGCCATGACGCCCGAGGGCACGAAGAGCGCGGCGTCTTTGCCCACGAGTGATGCGTACCTGACTTCGAGTTCGTTGACACTCGGGTCCTCGCCGTATCCGTCATCACCGACGCGGGCGCTGGCCATCGCCTCGCGCATCGCAGGCGTGGGTTGAGTAATGGTGTCGCTACGTAGATCAACTCGTCGGCTCATGAATCGAGGCTAGCGAATACATAAACTTCCGCTATGAGCGACAACATCGAAGGCATCCTCTCGGGCCGTCCCAACGTCAACGATGTGCTGGGCATTGAACTCGTGTCCGCCACGCCTGATGAGGTTGTCATGCGCGTCGAGGTCGGACCGAAGGTTCACCAGCCCTTTGGCATCCTGCATGGCGGCGTGTCCGCACTACTCGCCGAAGGTGCGGCGTCGGTCGGGGGCGCGGTGAGCGTGGGACCCGGAGAGATCGTGGTGGGCACCGAGCTGAACTGCTCGCACCTTCGCTCCATGACCGACGGAGTGCTCACCGCGGTCGCCACGCCGATACGCAAGGGGCGGCGCGTTCACGTGTGGGGCATTGAGTTACGCGACGGTAACGGGCGCCTGATCTGTGTGGCACGTTGCACACTGCAGGTGTTGCCCGCGTCGGCACCGGCGTCGTCATAAGGGCACGCTCTAGACTTTTGCCCACTACTCGCCGAACAAGGGGCTGACATGGGTGCACGCTTTATGGGCTGGGGTATCGCACTTCCTGAGCGGATTGTCACCAACGACGAGCTCTCCCAGACCCTGCCCACCTCGGATGAGTGGATTCGCGAACGCACTGGCATCCGCGAGCGCCGCATCGGCGGTACCGTCACCAACCTCGGTGCAACCGCGGGCAAAGCTGCCCTCGATGACGCCGGCGTCGAACCGGGCGACATCGACTTTCTTATCCTCGCCACGAGCGCGGCTGATCGCATCTCGCCGGCGACGTCGTCGATGATCGCTCACGAGATCGGTCTCAAGTGTCCCGCGATGGACATCAACGCGGCCTGCAGTGGGTTCATGTACGCCGTGCGCACGGCACAAGGGCTCTTGGAGACGGGCAACAAGCGCGTCCTGGTCGTGGGGGCTGAAGTGCTCTCGCGATTCGTGGACTGGAACGATCGCACCATGGCCGTGCTGCTCGCCGACGGCGGTGGCGCCACGGTGCTGGAGTACGACCCCACCGAAAACGACATCCTGTCGTTCACTCTGGGTACCGACGGGGCGAACTCCGAACTGCTCACATGTGAGCACGAGGGATATTTCTGGATGAACGGACCCGAAGTGTTCCGCAACGCCGTGCGCGTCGTGGTCGACTCGGCCGAAAAGGCGATGAACATGGCGGGCATCACCTCCGATGACCTCAGCCTCGTGATCCCCCACCAGGCGAATATTCGCATCATTCAAGCGGCGTGCCAGCGTCTCGATATTGAGATGGACCGGGCCGTGGTGTGCCTGGATCGCTACGGAAATACGTCCAGTGCCTCGATTCCGTTGGCCTTTGACGACGCGCGCAAGAACGACCGCATCCACAAGGGCGACTACGCCCTGTTGACCGGATTTGGCGCCGGGATGACCTGGGCCTCCTCGGTCGTAAGGTGGTCTCGATGACCGGACCTTCCCTCGTCATCCTGGCTGCCGGCCGGGCTCGCCGTTACGGCGGAGTCAAGCAGTTGGCGCCCGTGGGGATGCACGGCGAAGGTGTCATCGACTTGATCGCGTCGGACGCATTCGCGGCCGGCTTCGGTGACGT
This sequence comes from uncultured Acidimicrobiaceae bacterium, assembly GCA_963791015.1. Classification (GTDB taxonomy): domain Bacteria; phylum Actinomycetota; class Acidimicrobiia; order Acidimicrobiales; family RAAP-2; genus RAAP-2. The sequence continues at coordinate 66,869 of CAWBQX010000001.1, forward strand.
GGTGATCGTGGTCAACCCCGACACCGGTCCCGAGATTCAAGAGCACGTCGCCGAGTTCTGGCCCAGTGATCGCCGGGTCACCTTCACGCACCAGACCGAACTACGTGGCACCGTGAGTGCGGTTCTCGCCGCCGAGCCCGCCCTCGACATGAGCAGACCCTTCGCCGTCTCCAACGCCGACGACCTCTACGGCCGAGAGTCGTTTCGCATGCTGGGTGAGCACCTGGCAACGAGCACCAATAACTGCCTGGTGGGATTTGAACTGGAGCGCGCCCTCGTCGGTGAGCTGCCCGTCTCGCGCGGAACGTGCATGGTGGTGAACGGTCATCTCACCGAGATCGTGGAACGTCGCAACGTGCAGGCGACCCTGGAAGGGTTCGTGGCCGACGACGGCCTCGAGCCGCGTTCGTTGCACCCCTCGACCATTGTCTCGATGAACCTGTGGGGATTTCAGACTTCGATTCTCCCGCTCATGCACAGCGCCATGGAGGAGTACGACTTCGACAAGGAGAAGGAAGTTCAACTTTCGACGTTCGTTGGTGGCATTCTTCACCGCACCCCGCTGCGCTTTGATGTCATGCGCACCACCTCACGCTGTATCGGTGTCACCCACGCCGAGGACCTGCCCCTCGCCCAGGTGCTCGTGCGCCAGGAGATCGAAGTGGGAGATCGACCCGAGTTCGCCTTCGCGAACTTGGGTTAGTGCCAGTCGCGCGAGGCGGGCACCGTTGTCCCTAAGGCGAGCGCCTCGACGTGTTCGGCCACGAGCGTGACGATCCCCTGACCGCGTTCGAGTGACCCGCGAACAATCAGTGCCGAGGCGAGACCCGCCACCTTTGACCACCGGGCCCACGCGCCCTTCGAAAAGATCACGTTCACGTGACCGGTCTCGTCTTCGAGGTTGACGAAGACCGCTCCATTGGCCGTCTCGGGGTGCTGGCGGTGCGTGACGACCCCGGCGACGCTCACGCGCTTGGCCTCCACGCCGACGAGGGCGTTGGCCTTGGTCACCCCGCGGGCCGTGAGGGCGGGGCGCACCAGTTCCATTGCCGTCGCCTCGGTCGTGAGGCCGAGCGACCACAGGTCGTCGGCGACGCGCTCGAGTTCGGTCGTCGCAGGAAGCTCCGGCGCCACCTGACCGGTTACCACCCCGGGAAGGCGATCCGCGAGGGCTTGGGCCGCGGCACCGGCCGACCAGGTGAGTGCGCGCCGTGACGCGCCGAAACTATCCAGTGCACCGGCCGCGGCGAGCGCCTCGAGATGCTGCTGCTGGAGACCCGCGCGGCGCGCGAGGTCCGCGCTATCGCGCCACGGGGCACTCGCCACAATTCGCTCCGCCACCTCGGTGCCGATCGAACGCACGTCACCGAGACCCAGACGCACGAGAGCCTCGTCCGGAGTGCCCTCGAGCGAGGCCCCCACGTGTGAGACGTTCACGTCCGGGCGCAGCACGCTCACCCCGTGGTGCTGGGCGTCGGCGACCAAACTCTGGGGCGACCAGAAGCCCATGGGCTGAGCGTTGAGGAGCGAGACGAGAAACGCCGCCGGATAGTGCACCTTGATCCAGGCCGAGCAGTAGACGAGGTGGGCGAAGGAGACCGCGTGCGACTCGGGAAAGCCGAAGTTCGCAAAGGCCGCCAACGCCTCGAAGAGCTGATCGGCCGCCTCGTCCACGATGCCGTTCTGGGCCATGCCCGAGTAGAAGCGGCTCTTGAGTTTCATCATGCGAAGTTCCGAGCGCTTCGACGCCATGGCCTGGCGCAGTTCGTCGGACTCACTCGGTGAGAAGCCGGCCACCGCCACGGCCATCTCCATGAGCTGTTCTTGGAAGAGCGGTACCCCGAGCGTGCGCTCGAGGATCGGCTGGAGGCGAGGGTGTAGGTAGGTGACGGGATCGTCTCCGCGGCGCCGGCGAATGTAGGGGTTCACCGCGCGGCCCTGAATGGGACCGGGACGAATGAGGGCCACCTCGACCACGATGTCGTAGAAACACCGCGGCTGAACGCGGGGCAGCGTCGCCATCTGCGCGCGCGACTCCACCTGGAAGACCCCTACGGTGTCGGCCTCGCACAACATGTCGTAGACGGCGTCTTCTTGGGGCAGCATCGCCAGGTCCAACGAGACATCGTGGAACTCTCGCACGACGTCCACCGCGCGATGCAGCGCCTCGAGCATGCCGAGTCCCAACAGGTCGAACTTCACGAGGCCGATCGCCGCGCAGTCGTCCTTGTCCCACTGCAGCACGCTGCGTCCGGGCATGCGCCCCCACTCCACCGGACAGACCTCGAGCACCGGCCGATCGCACAGCACCATGCCAGCGGAGTGGATGCCGAGGTGACGCGGCCGATCGCGCAGCTGGGCGGCCATGGTGGTGATGATCGGATCCACGCCCGAGTCGCCCGGGGTCATCGTCGCGCGGTCCACGTGATCACGGATGTAGTTGGCCTCCTCCTCACTATGTCCAAAGGCCCGCGCCACGTCGCGCAACGCAGACTTCGAGCGATAGGTGATCACGGCCGCGACCTGGGCCGCGTGGTGTCGGTCGTAGCGATCGAACACGTACTGGATCACCTCTTCGCGCCGACCCGACTCGATGTCGACGTCAATGTCGGGCGGACCGTCGCGCGCCGGTGAGAGAAAGCGCTCGAAGAACAAGTTGAGGGACACGGCGTCGGCGTTGGTGATACCGAGTGAGTAACACACCGCCGAGTTCGCAGCCGAACCCCGACCCTGGCAGTAGATGTCGCTCTTGCGACAGAACTCGGTGATGTCCCAGACGGTCAAGAAGTAGCCCGCGAACCCGAGCGTCTTGATCACCGACAGTTCGTGGTCGATCTGACGCCACGCGCCCGGAACTCGCTCGTTCTCGCGCGTGCCGTAGCGATGGGTGGCACCCACAGCCACGATCTCTTCTAAGTACGACTGCTCGTCGTGGCCCTCGGGCGTCTTGAACGCGGGAAGGTTCGGGGCGACGAGGCGCAGGTCGAAGGCCAACTCCCCCACGAACTCACCGGCCGCATCGACGACCCCGGGCCAGCGCGCAAAGCGTCGACGCTGCTCGTCGTCGCTACGCAGGTGTGCGAGCGGTGAGGCGCTCTGCCAGCCCTCCATCTCGTCGAGGCTCTGTCGTGCGCGAATCGCGGCCAGCACACTGGCGCGAGGAAAGTCGTGCGGCGTGGCGTAGTGCACGTTGTTGGTCGCCACCACCGAGACCTTCGCTCGTCGCGCCAACTCCACCAGCGCGTCGTTGCGCGCCACATCATCGGGCTCGCCATGATCCCAGATCTCTACGGCCACGTTGTCGCGTCCGAAGCGCTCGATGAGTTGGGCGAGCGAGCGTGACGCGGCCCGAGGACCGTCATTCATCAGCGCGCGGGTGAGTGGTCCCTTGCGACAACCCGTGAGCACCAGCCACTCGCGGGCCGCACTCGCGACCTCATCCAGGTTGAGGCGCGGTGCGCCCTTCTCACCGCGTTCGAGCAGCGCAAGGGCGAGCATCCGCGAGAGCGACGCGTACCCTTCGGGCGAACGGGCCAGTACCACGAGGTGATCACCGGAGGGGTCCGGAACTCCCACCCGGTCGTCGAGGGCGTCCAGAGTGATCTCACTGCCAAACACACTGGCGAGACCGAGCGCGCGCGCGGCCTCCGAAAAGCGCACCACGCCGTAGAGGCCGTGGTGGTCACAGAGCGCGAGACCCGAGAGCCCCAGGCGCGTCGCCTCAACGACGAGCTCTTCGGGATCGCTCGCGCCGTCTAAGAAGCTAAAGCCCGAATGCGCGTGCAGTTCTCCATAGTGGCCGGCATCAGTCATAGATTCCGACGAGCCACCACCGACTCGACTCCGCGGCGACCAACAGCGCCTCACCCGAGGCGAGCACCATCTGGACGTGCGCACGCCTACGGTGTCGCGACCACCACCGCTCCACCAACGGCCAGGGGCCCGCGAACCAGATGATCTCTCGACGCAGCGGGGAGGAAAAGATCACGGCCGTGGGAGCCGCACTGAGAACACCGCGCGAGTTGAGCACCACGGGTCGATTCGCCTCGTCGCGCAACTGCAACGGCACGGGGTGGGCCAGCGTCGTGGCCGGCGAGGGCGCCGCGAGTCGCCCGGGCCACGGGGCTCGATCGCGCAGGATCGTCGAGGGTGATCCCCAGGGCACCAGAGTCGCGCGATCCTCGGGTCCGCGACCCCCCTGAAGATTCGCCACGACCACCGCCTCGGCCCCGAGCCGTTCGCGCACGCGCCGCGCGGCCGCGTCGGCGCGATCGTCTTCGGCGCCGCGTTGACCAAAGAATCCCTGCTGCTCGTCGAAGAGATCGTCTTCTCCGCGCAGTTGCGCGAGACGTCGAGCGAGCTTGGGGTCGCGCTGGGTGTCCAGCTCGGTGAGTTCTCCGCGGGCCACCCGGTGCAGGATCAGCGCGTGTTTGTTAAAGCGCTCTGCCACGCGCGCGCTGTCTAAGTCCGCGAAAGCGCCGAGTGTGTGCAGCCCCAAGCGCCGACACGTGGTCGCCAGATCTTTGCGACCCAGCACCTCGAGGGGTTGAGCGCGACGAAACGCGTCGCTGCCTCCGCGCGGTACGAGAACCTCTCGGTGTGCCGCGAGTTCCGCGCAGAACAGCCCTTCGGCGACGCCGAGCTTGGCGGGTGCGCCCACGACGTCGAGAACGCACTGGCGCACCATGCGCAGCACGGCGTCCTCGCCACCGAAGAAGCGGCTCGGTCCTCGCAAGGGCATGACGAAAAGACCGAGACGTACCACCTCGGTGAAAGGACACATCTCTTCAAGCGCGTCGACCAGGGCGATGGTGTGACGCAACGTCGAGCCGTCGGGCTGTTCGAGGGCGAGGGACTCGACCCATACCGCCAGTAGCTGCTCCATCAACGAGCCTCCGCCGCACCGCGACGATTCGGCACGATCACCACGTGGTCGCTACCCCGTGCGAGTTCTCCGCGACCGCTCACGTGCACCGTGAGATAGCGCGCATCCAGGCGCGAGGAGGTGACCCACTCGGCCTGGGTCACCCGAAAGAGGATGTCCGCGGGCAGGGGCCACGAGACGCGCGGCTCACTGAGAGCCACGAGGACCGAGCCGCGCTCTCGTACGCGGTCCATTAGGCGTCGTGACGACTGGTGCCCGGGGCGCGACGGCGGTCGCACGATGACGAGATCGACCCCGTCGAGAAGATCGGCCGCCGACTCCGCCCACGCGCCCCCAGGACGTGGGACGAAGAGCACGCGACGTAGGTCCACCCCGAGCTCGGCCATCGCGACGACCCCCGGGTCGTCCACACCTACGACGCCCGCCCAGTGTCCACGCGTACTGGCCTCGCTCACGAGGCTGAGGGCAACACTGAGCCCGCCCAGGCCGACCGGTGCCTCTACGACCACCGTCGATCCGCGACGCAGGGTCCCGTCGGGCACGAGCGCACGCCAGGGCTCACCAAGAGGAACCGTGCGGGTCTTAGCGAGCGATACCGGGCGTACTCGGGCGAGCAGGTCGGGAGCGAGCGAGGGTCGAGGAGCCGAAAAAGCGAACATACGTTCGTAAGAGTAGCCACCCCTCGCGACGTGCGCCAATGGACGATAAAAGCCCGAAATCTTGGCCATCTCGTGCCAGAATCGCGGCATCGTCCGCCTCGCCATCCCCTCCGACGCCCTCGAAGCGCTCGCCCTTCAGGGTGAGGTCACGGGCCTCAGCGCCGATCGGGCGCGCGAGATTCTCGAGGGTGCGATCGCAGCGAGTGAGTGTCTCGTTGACGTTGATGCGAGCGACGAAGTCACCGGTTTCGTCATCACCAACTCTCGAGCATTCTTCGGTCGTGACTTCGTCAAACTTCTTATCGTCGCTCCCACTCACCGACGCGCTGGCATCGGTCGTAGGTTGCTCGAGGCGGCGGTGTCTCGGGCCAACACCGACACGATCTTCTCGTCCACCAACGAGTCCAACGTCGCCATGCGCGCGTTGTTCGAGCGCCACGGTTGGACGCTGAGCGGGGTCCTCAACGGGATTGACGAAGGCGACCCCGAGATGGTCTTCTGGCGCAGCGTGCGCGAGTAGCGCTCGTCGGGACACACCGGCACGGCAAACTAGACGCGTGTGTGGCCGCATCGCTCTCTTCACTCCCCCCGCTCATCTCGCGCGGTTCCTTGACGCCGCTCTCGCCGCCGACCTGGATCTCGAAGGACTGCCGAGCTGGAACCTGGGTCCCCAGCGAACACTCTTTGGCGTCAGCTATCACCACGACGCTCGGATCATGGATGACTATCGCTGGGGCCTAGTGCCGAGTTGGGCGAAAGATCCCTCGATCGGCAATCGAATGTTTAACGCACGTGCCGAAGGCATCGAAGAGAAGCCCGCGTTTCGTCGCGCTTTCGAACGTCGCGCTTGCGTGATCCCCGTCGACGGTTTCTATGAGTGGGACCATCGACCGGGCGCCAACCGCCAACCGAACTTCTTTACGCGCGTTGACGGCGATCCCACTCTCCTGGCGGGCCTCTACGAGTTCTGGCGCGATCCCGCACTGGAAAACCCTGAGCCTCTGGTCACGTGCACCGTCATCACCACGACGCCGAGTGCGGACATCGACGGGATTCACGACCGCATGCCGGTTGTCCTCTCGCACGACGACGTCGAGGTCTGGCTCGAGGTAGCCGATCACTCGCCCGAGGAGCGGCTCTTGTTGTTGCGTCCTGCTCCCACGGGGACGCTTCGTCACTACGAAGTGGACAAGGCCGTAGGTTCGGTGAAGAACGACAGACCCGAACTCATCGAGCCCGTCGCGCCTCAGTCGCTCTTCTAGACCTCGAACTGGCGTCGCGTTCGCCGTAGCCTGAATTAATGACGTTGCAACTTCGGCCCTACAACGAGACGGACGAGTCCGCTGCTGTCGCGATCCACCAGTCCATGCTGGTCGACGACTTTTACTTTCTCCTCTTCTGGGAACCCACAATGAGCTGGGCCACGTTTCTCGCGTCGATCGACGAACTGCGACGTGGGATGAGTCCGCTGCCGGATCGAGTGCGCTCCGACCAACTGGTCGCAGTCGTGGACGGTGAGATCGTGGGACGCGTGTCGGTGCGCTTTGAGCTGAATGACTATCTCCTCGAGCACGGTGGTCACGTGGGATACGGCGTCGCGCCCGCTCATCGCGCCCGGGGATACGCCACCGAGATTCTTCGCCAGGCCCTCGTTATTCTTCGCGCCGATGGCGTGGAACGCGTGCTCGTGACGTGTGATGACGACAACGTGGCATCGGCTCGCGTGATCGAAAAGAACGGGGGCGTACTGGAGTCAATCTCGCCGCCTCAAGAGGGAGACAACAAGTTCGTGCGTCGTTACTGGATCCAATGAATTTGGGCCCGGACAGCCGAAAACCCCGAGTGACCAGTGAGCCGAAACTCACCCGCCCCTCGGGGTTTCCGAGGCACATCATCGGCGCTCCGTGTCGGACAGAACACCTTTGACGGCAGGCACTTCACGTCATTTGCCGGTTCCGTGCAGCGGACCGAACTCCGCTACCCGTCGAAAGGAATCCGTTCCTCTTGCGAGGTCCCTTTTCCCCCCACTTCTTTCTCACCTTGCGGTTCGTCAGATCGTTGGCAGGTACTACGTGAACTACGAGTGATACTGTGCCAGAGATTTTTCCCCCGACCAAGGGCAAAGGGGGAAATCAAAAACTTTTGCCCAGGATTGTGTCAGTTATCCACCAAAGAAGTCGCTTAGTCGTCACATACCAACTACTTAAACGCATCTTTTCCACAGAGTGAGCCAATTTTTGGGACTCAAATCGACCTGTTTGGAGCCTCGAAATCGACGTCAAACTCGCGTGACCTCGAGTTACGCGGCCGTAGTTCTTTCCAGCCAACGCCCGTGGGCGTGACACCACCCCCATCGTACCGGCGCGGTGCCCGGATGTGTCACCACGATCAGCGACGCGGCTCGATGAACATCGTCCTTTGTCGCGTCCACACCGGGCCAGGTCACCATCGGTGACTCAATTGAAATCCATGCAACGTTGTCGTGACGACTTCGACGTACCACCTCATCGAAGTACCACGCACGTTCGTCGTGACTGAAGTACCCAGCGGTCCAGGTGTTCACGATGATCGTCGTGTCGCCTGTTTCACATCGAGCGATCGCATCGTCGAGGCGGTCTCGCACGCTTCCGCGCATGATGGTCGCACTCGGCCAGTTCTCGTATGCGGCGACAATGGCATCGAATCGCTCGTGTCGACGGCGCTCCTCGGCCCATAGACACGCTTTGAGCCAGAGTCGATCTTCCTCGTTCGCCAATGACAGCGGGTTGAGATCAATTCCCACTCGTACATTCACCAAAGGCAGGTCTCGGCTTCGATCGATCTCTGAGCGGTCGTCGCAGACCAGTGTCAACGGATTCGAGTCGTCGTGAGCTCGCACTGGAAACTGATCGAAGCGCAAATTGATGCCGGCCGACGCGCCGACTTCAAGAACGTTTATGGTCTGATCACTTTGCACCACATCCGCGACGACGGCCTGAAGGACCGCGCTGCGTCCAGGCTCGTTGGTCTGCGTTGAGCGCCACAGTTCACCACGCACGAGATGAGGTTCGTCGTGTAGCGCGCTCATCACACGGTGCGCGGCGCTCTTGGGTCGTCGCAACTCGCCCCGTCTCGCATCGTCGTAAATCGGTCCGAGCACGACGTGACCTCGGAGTGCGGCGAGTTGGAGTGCGGCGAGCACCAACATGGGGTTGCGTTGGGATGCCCGAACGCTCGCCAGAAGTTCGAGCGACAGATGGTCGTCTTCCAACTCCCGTAACAACGAACTGTAAAAGGGCAGTCGCTCGTAGTCTTCGGGGGCCATCGCGTGGTGGTAACGAGTGCGAGCGTCGTTGAGATCCGGCTCACCGATGACGCCCTCTTCACTCACGCGGTCCGCCAATCAGTGCGGGTGGTTCTCGTCAGCTCGGCGACCACGGCGCGTCCGGCGCATGGAGAGCCGCAACTGCGCGACCCGAGCCACCCCGATCACCAAGACCACGATGGCACCGGTCACCGCGGCCACGAGCAGCGCGACGGCCACCGGAATCGTGCCGTGTAGGCCAAAGAACTCGACGCGCACGTGGCGAGTGTTTTGGGCGATGAAGTCGATCAACGCGACCAAGAGCAGCACGACGACTCCCGTCGCCACCCACGTGGCGGACGTGCGAGTGTGCCGTACGCCGTGGTCGTCGTGGGTCTTGGAATCTCTCGGACCAGGCTCGACTACGTCGCCTTCGGGTTCGTGTACCTCTGCGCTGTCGCCACTCACTTCATCCCCCTCGCACATTCCGAGTGCACTCACCCCCTAGGGGGCCAGTTGTCTCGACCCTACTTCGTGGGACTCGACACACTTACGAGGCGGCTGAAGACAACGACGTTGGCGAGGTAGTGACCGGTGGACTCGTCAAAGGGTCCGCCACACGTCACCAGTTCCAGCGAGCGCACGCCGTGCGCGCCGAAGACCAACTCGTCGGGAAAAGAGGTTTTGGCGAACTGCAGAACCTTCGTCACGCGAAATCGGGTCACGGCGCCATCGGCCAGGATCACCGTGATCAGATCGTCGGCCCGAAGAGTCTTGAGTTCGAAGAAGATGCCCGGGCCGAGATACGAGTCAACGTGACCCAAGATGACCGCGGATCCCACCTGACCGGGGGTCACTCCCCGATCGAACCAGCCCACCGTGTGCGTCGTCTCGGGTACCTCGACTTCCCCGTTTGGCTGCAGTCCCAAGCGCCCCACGCGGATGTGGATACCCAGAGCGGGGACGAGGAGTTCCTCGGGCCCCGAGCGCGGCACCGTGACCAACGTGGCGACGTGAGCGGGAGTGGAGGGACCTTGCGAGAGGACTGTGACCGGCGGTACACGGGGATCAGCGTGACCGATCACCAGTGCGCCGAGCGCCACTGCTAATGCAGTGACGCTCGCGCACCAGTAGATCCAAACGCGCGCGCGACGAGTTCGCGCGGGCGTCGTGCTACCGCCAACCATGGGCGTGACGACGCCGCACGCCGAGCAACGCAGAACCCGCGGCAATCGCCAACGCACCAGCGGCGATCATCAGGCGCAGCGTACCGAGCGAACCCAGCGCAGCGCCAAGGCCGGTCTGGGGAGCGCCCACCGGAATGGACGTGCCTGACGATGTCTTCGTCGAGCCCGGCTTCGCTCGTGGCGACGATGAGCTTTTGCCAGAGGCCGATGGCGTGACGCCCACGTGCACCAGCCTTCCCCTACCCGTCGGACTTGTGCTCGCGGGCGACGTCGCGAGATTCGGCGTGAGCGAGGTGCCCAGCGACGGCAGAGCGAGGTTCGGCACGAGTGATGTCACGGCCGGGACGACGGAGGACGCCGTGGGTAGAGACAGCGACGGTACGGGCACGCCACCGAGCGACGAGGAGGGCGTCGCCGTGGTCGGCAAGCTCACCGGCGACGTCAAGGAACCGAGAGGAATGACGCCCAGGCCGCTCGGCACGAGCGACGACGCTTCGGGCAACTGGGCCGCCGGAACGGCCAACTCGGGCAGCGCAATGGCGGCCAGTGGAATGAGCGGCAACGCGGCGGGAACGGACGCAGCATCGCCCGTCGCGCTCGATGTCCCCGGCGAGGCGCTCACGCCACCTGAGGGAACCAGCGACCCCGCGCTGGACGCCGCGTTGCTCACCGTGGAGCCCACCGCGGCCACCGCCGGCGGCAAGGTCACCGTGCTGGCGTCGAGGTTGACAAGTCCACCGAGTGACAGCGCTCGACCGATCAACCGCGTGCCCGCGCCCAACGTGATGTCATTGCCGGCCAGGATCGTGCCCGCGAGCGACGTCGATGGCGCCAAGACCGCGTTTCCTCCTACCAGCCAGAGAACGTGATTTGCCTCGGCGCCGTTCGTGAGTACGAGGTCACTGTGAGCGAGCGTGGCGAGATCACCGGGAATCTGGAAGATGAAGTCGCCGTTGCGATCACCTCGCCCATTCAGCGTCACCAGCGCTCCCAACGAGAGAGATCCGGGCCAGGCGTAGACCCCCGGCGGGAGCGTCACGTCGCCCAGCGAAGCGCCACCAAAGATATGGCTGGGGACGAGCGACTCGGCCGAGCGGTACGCCGCGGACGCCGCACCCTGAGCGCCTTGGTCCGTCGAATTCGCGACGACGGACTTGGAGCCGAGCAGAGCGTTCACGCTTCCCAGCAAGCCGCCCGCTAGCCCCGTGTCAGAACCAGCGGGTGTGTCGATAGCGCTCAGTATTCCCACGGCACCCGCCACGTGCGAGGTTCCATTCGTCGTCACGCCAGCTCCCGCCAGAATCGCATAGCGAGCAGCGAGACCGAGAGTGGGCAGAGTGGGCGCAGCACTCGCGGAGCCGACACCCACCCCAAGAATGGCGACCAGACTGAGCACCGACGCGCCAAGTGCGTTGTGGACTACTCGACGAGTAGCGACGTGCCGCGATGTTGATTGATTTGTTACTTCTGTCATGGTGAACATAGGAACGCCTCCCGATCCGCTCGCCGCGATCACGACGAGCGACACAAAAAAACGTTACGAAGGGACCCGTATATTCCCGACAACTCAGCGACAACATTTCAAATCGCGCGCTGTTCACAACCATTTCTGAGGTACAGCGAATGACATGTCTTCACGCGATGTCAAAGACTGCGTCACGACTCGACGAGTTGAGCTACCCTCGCGCAGCACTGACGATTAGCGCCGCCAGAAAAAGTGATGCGTTACTCCACTCGGGCTTGGTACCTTTTCCCAGAAGAAACGGTCGGCGAGTTCATCGGGATCGTTCCACAGTCGTTCACCGCGTCCCAGCTCGACGGGCGCCACCGCGAAATGCATCTGGTCGATGAGATCGGCGTCGAGAAACTCGCGCACTGTGGCGACGCCGCCACCGATGCGCACGTCTTTGCCATCGGCGGCCTCGAACGCCTGTACGAGCGCGTCCTGAGGCGACGCATCGAGGAAGTAGAACGTGGTATCTCCCAAGGTTATTGAAGGGCGCACATGATGCGTGAGTACGAACACCGGCGTGTGGAACGGCGTGTCGTCACCCCACCACCCTTCCCAGTCGAAGTTTTCCCACGGTCCGCGCTGGGGGCCAAACTTATTGCGGCCCATTATTTCGGCACCTATGTTGCGGGTGAAGTCGCGAGTGCAGTAATCGTCGAGTCCGTACGTTCCCCCCGGATCGGTTCGATTGACCCAGTGCGCGGTCGCCCCCGCCCAGGAGAAGAGATCGCCAGGATTCGCGTGACCGAATGGGCGCTCGAGACTTTGCTCGACACCGGAGCCGTAGCCATCGCTCGACACCATGAAATTGTGCACGCGAACTACTTGCGTCATTGGAAGCCTTCCTGATCAATGCGAAGTTGTCCGATGTGTGGTCCAACGCCAAATGGGATGTAGGTCAACGGGTGGAGGTGATGGGATTCGAACCCACTGCCTCTACATTGCGAACGTAGCGCTCTACCAATTGAGCTACACCCCCGTAGAGGTGACTACTTTACCCTAAGGCGCGCCGACTCGGTTCGCGCTGCCAGCCTTCGTAGGCCTCGGCCTCGTCGTACTCGAACTGCGGCTCCTCGTCGTAGTAGACGTACTGGCGCGAGTCGAGGGCGTAGTTGTCATAGGTGATCTCGTCCATCCGCACTGAACGACGCTGGGGCAAGCGAAGGTTCAACGAAGGCTCGCTCAGATACCCCTGGCTGACCGAGTACAAGCCGAGGGCCACGTAGAGCACGACGGCGAACCACGCGAGGGCGGAGAGATCGAGAACGAGTGATGCACCCGATGCGACCGCGATCACCGTCATCAGTGTGGCGGCGGCGACCAAGCTCATAAACACGAGTCGACGTTGCTGTCTCATCGTGCGTCGACGAAGGGGTGCTTCATAGCGCTCCATCACCTCGGGTTCACGCGGGCGCGATGAGTACGCCGCCGCGTAGTGATTCGTGGTGGCCTCGACTCTCTCACTCGACTCGTCGAACTCGTAGTTCTCTGACCACTCGTCCCATGTGGAGCGCGCCTCGAGTGTGCGGGGCGTGTCATCACTGCGAACAACTCGTAGGTGGGGCCGACGGGTGACGGGCGCTTCGTTGTAGGAGTCCTCGTCGTTTTCGTCGAGCCGATGAGCGGGAGCGACCACGTACCCGGGCCGACTCAGCACTTCGTGTTCGGCGTGGAACGACTCAATTGAGCGTTCGGCTCCGCCGTCACGGAATCGTCGTATCGCCACTGGGGCCAGCAGCGCGACCCAAAACAGCGCGAGAACTAGGAGAAGCATCCGACGTACTGGATGAAACGTCGCTGTGGCATTGCGACAAATTTACAGTCGTACTACGGAAATTTGGTGGATGTCAGGCCTCGTGGAGACCGCACTCGTCCTTGTCCAGACCGACCCAGCGGCCCGAGCGCCGATCGCCGTCGACCTGAGGCTTCATCGTCATCGCGGCGCAACCGATGGACGCATAGCCCTGCGCCCAAAGGGGGTGCTCGGGCAGATCGTGACTCGTGAGGTAGTAGGCAACGTCATCGTCGCCCCAAGTGGCGAGGGGATTCACCTTGACCAGATTGAACTTCTCATCCCACATCAGGATCTTCATCTCGGCTCGAGTCGGCGCATCCACGCGCTTGACCGAGGTGATCCACGCACTCTTTCCCGCCAGGGCCCGACCCAGGGGCTCGACCTTACGCAGGTTGCAACACTGCGCGGTCCCACAGGGCCACGCATCGGCCTCCGGACCAGGCGTTGTGCGAGTCACCTTGAGTGACCAGGCATCTTCTAACTCGCTGGCAAAGTCGAGCGTCTCTGGAAAATGGCCTCCGGTATCGAGAAAGATGACCTCAGTGTCGGGTCGAAGTTCGTGCACCATGTGCAACAGCGCCACGTCTTCGAACGAGCAGGCCATCGCCACATCGGAGCCGAAACGATCGAACGTCCACTGCAGGATCTCGATCGGGGTTGAGCGTTCGAAGCGCTCATTGATCTCATCCAGCTCGCCCAGCAGCGTCGGCGTGGGGTCAATTGCCGTCATTCTCAGGCCACTCTCGGTTTCTCTAGTGGATAACTAGAATACTGTGGCATCCCAGGAATATGACCACGACCTTGCCGACTCCCCACGCCACCGACCACCTCGACATTCTCGAATCTCACGCCCTGTTTATCCTGCGCGAGGTCGTGGCCGAATGCGAGCGGCCCGTCCTTCTGTTCTCGGGAGGCAAGGACTCGGCCGTACTCTTGCACCTGGCCGCGAAGGCCTTTGCGCCCCAGCAACTGCCCTTCCCGGTGCTGCACATCGACACCGGCCAGAACTTCAGCGAGGTGTTGAAGTTTCGCGACCGCGCCGTCGAGGCCGCCGGCGCGCGACTGATCGTGGCGCGCGTCCAGGACTCGATTGACCAGGGCAAGGTCGCTGATCCGGGGCCACTCGGATCACGCAACCGCCTCCAAACGGTCACCCTGCTCGACGCCATCACCGACAACAACTTTGACGCCGCCTTTGGCGGAGCTCGGCGCGACGAGGACAAGGCCCGGGCCAAGGAACGAATCCTGAGCTTCCGTGACGCGTTCGGTCAGTGGGACCCGCGCCAACAGCGACCCGAACTCTGGCAGCTCTACCAGGGCAAGGTCAACCCCGGTGAACACGTGCGGGCGTTCCCGCTATCTGATTGGACTGAACTCGACGTCTGGCAGTACATCGGCCGAGAGAAGATGGACCTGCCCTCGATCTACTTCGCCCACGAACGCGACGTCGTCAAACGCGACGGCATGTGGCTCGCGGTGGGAGAGTTCGTCGAGCCCCTTCCAGGGGAAGACGTCATCACCCACATGGTGCGCTTTCGTACGGTGGGAGACGCCAACTGCACGGGTGCGGTTCTCTCGAGTGCGGCGACCCTGGAGGCGATCATTGACGAAGTCGCGGTCGCGAACGTCTCGGAACGAGGGGCCACGCGCGGCGACGACAAGTTCTCCGAGACCGCCATGGAAGACCGCAAGCGCGAGGGCTACTTCTAAGTGCAACTCACGACAAAAGACGTCCTACGTCTCGCCACCATTGGCTCGGTCGACGACGGCAAGTCGACGCTCATCGGACGACTGCTCGTTGACACGCGCCAACTCTTCGACGACCAACTGGACGCAGTTGCCGCCGCGTCCGAGAAGCGCGGCATCGGCGACCTCGACCTCAGCTTCGTCACCGACGGGCTGCGCGCCGAACGCGAACAGGGCATCACCATCGACGTCGCGTATCGCTACGCCTCGACACCCACGCGCAAGTTCATCATCGCCGACTGCCCCGGACACGTGCGCTACACGCGCAACATGGCCACGGGTGCCTCAACGGCCGACCTCGCGCTGGTAGTCGTCGACGTCGCCTCGGGACTCAAAGAGCAGACTCGACGTCACCTCTTCATCGCCGCTCTCCTCGGCGTGCGCTCGATGGTCGTGGCCATCAACAAGATGGATATGGTCGCCTGGTCGCAGCTGGCGTTCCTGAGCGTCGTGGATGAGATCGAGACCTTGTCGCGCGAGCTGGGCTTCACCTCGACCATGGCGATTCCGGTATCCGCACTGCTCGGCGACAACGTCGCCACCGGATCGACGAACACGCCGTGGTACGACGGTCCGTCGGTTCTCGAGGCTCTGGAGTCGTCGGAGTCCGGTTCGTGGGAGAGCGCCCAGGGCGGTCGACTGCCCATCCAGTGGGTGCTTCGCCAGGTGGGCGGAGGTCGCACGTATGCCGGCATGGTGAGCGGGGAGGCCTTCCACGTCGGCGACACGGTGACCCTCCTCCCCCAAGGCGTCGAGACGACGATTCGCGCCATCAACTTCGGCGGTGAGGCCCGAGGCGAAGCAGCCGTGGGCGTGGCGGCGGACCTCGATCTCGACGATGAGACCGACGCCGGACGCGGTGACCTCATCGCCACACATCCACTCCCCCTCGTCACCCGGCAATTCGAAGCCACAATTTGCTGGTTCGGCGAGAAGCCCTTTACCACCGGCGGCCAGCGCTTGCGTCTGAAGCACACCACGAAGTCCACGCCAGTTAAGGTCCAGGCGATCACCGGAGTCATCAACATCGAGTCACTTTCATTCGAGGACGCCACCTCGCTCGAAACCAACGACATCGGACTCGCGACACTGCTGACTTCCGACGCATTGGTGGTCGACGATTACCGCGAAGACCGAGTCACTGGCAGTTTCGTTCTCATCGACGAGGTCACCAACGCGACCGTCGCGGCCGGCATGGTCGGCCACGCCTCGTTTCTCTAGTCCTCGTTACCCGTTCTCGCCTCTCAACGTAAAGTGACGACAACGAGCCGAACCGACGACCGGAAGGTGAGAGAGCCATGAAGTGGAACGCCGCCACGAGCGACCACCCGGAGTGGCCTACCACCATCGCTAATTACGACGCCAAACTGGCGGTGGCTCACCAGGCGTCGCAGCGACTTCGTGACGGCGACGTCGTGGGCGTTGGCAGCGGCTCGACAAGCCTGTTGACCTTGCGCGCGTTGGTCGAGCGAGCGCACCAGGAGTCACTGAGTTTTCGCGCGATCACCACATCACTCGAGATGTCAATCGCGTGTGCGGAGTTGGGCGTGCCCACCACCAGCCTTCTTGACGCGAGGCCTGACTGGTCCTTCGATGGGGCCGATGAGGTGGACGCTGACGCAAACATGATCAAGGGACGCGGCGGCGCCATGCTGCGCGAGAAATTGCTGCTCGCAAGCTCGCCCGAGCGCTACATCTTGATCGATGAGTCCAAGAAAGTCGCCAAACTCGGCGAGAAGGCCCGCGTACCAGTCGAAGTTATTCCCGAAGCCCTCCAGTTAGTTCAGTCCCAACTTGCCGAGAGATTCGACATTCGCGACGTCGAACTGCGCATGGCTATCGCCAAGGACGGACCAGTCGTGACCGAACACGGCAACGTGATCCTCGAAGTGCATTTTGCCGACGTGACTGCCGAGACCGACATGCGAGTGAACTGTCTGCCGGGCGTCGCGGCCTCAGGATTGTTCTTCGGCTTTGCGCCCACCATCGTGAGCGCCTGAGAGTCGCCGACCCCGAGCCGTCGCGCGTTAGGGACGGCTACTCGTCCGCGACGATCGAACCAACTCTGTCGCCCACACCCGGATCTCTGGCGACCACGTACGTCGCGTACACGATCGCGAGAACAATCGCGCCGAGCGCCATGTACGGATACCAGTTGTACGGAGTGGGTTGACCGGGCTTGGCGAGGTAGTACAACGGCACGAGTATCCACAACGCGCCAATGACAGGCAGAACACCGTGCCGCACGACGTTGAATCGATCGGGGAAGTTCCTCTTGTAGTACAGGGGCAACGCGACGTTGCTCAGTCCGTACACGATGAGGATCAATATCGTCCCGAACGTTGAGGACTCGTCGAACATAGTGAGCGGACTCATCGTGGCCGACGTCGCGGCCCCACCAATGATGTGGCCGAGACCCCAAACGCCGATGATCCCGACACTGAGACCGAGGAAGGTAAAGAGAGCGAAGATCGGCGTGCGGCGGGTGGAGTGCACGTGGCCGATGAACGAGGGCAGAAGTCCCTCTCGACCCGCGTTAAAGACCAGGCGGGCCTGAGAGTTCGTGCCCGCGATCAGCGCACCCAAGGTCGAGGTCATACCCGCGAGAAAGGCCAAGAAGAGTATGACCGCGAATCCTTCCTTGGCAACAGACAGAAAGGGAATGGCGGCGCTGGTCAGATTCGCCTCGTTGCCCTTGAAGCCCACGACCGTGGAGAAGGCGAAGAACGTGTAGGTCACGAGCATGACGCAGATGGAAAAGAAGACCGCCTTGGGAACGTTCTTTCGTGGATCGTTGGTCTCTTCGGCCAAGGCCGCGGAGTTCTCCCAACCGATGAACAGATAGATCGCGAGCGGAAAGCCGGCCGCGAGACCTGAGAAACCGTTCTTCACGTTGTGCCACTCGAACGGTTGGAAGTTGATGTGTGAGTGAAACTTCACCAGCGAGATGATGCTGACGATGATCATGATTGTGATCTCGAAGGCGAAGAAGACGCCAGCCAACTTCGTGGAGATCGCAATACCTCGATACATCATGAACGCGGCAAAGGCGAGGAAGATCAGTGTCCAAACTCCCCACGGGACGTTTTCCAGACCCGAAACGTTGTAGTGCTTAAGGATGATCTGAAAGAAGCCGCCCACGATGGCAATCACCGACGCCATGGCGGCGATGTAGCCCGTGCCAGTCAGAATCGCGGTCATGACGGCCGTGCGTCCGCCGAAGGTCTTACCAATGAAGGAGATAAATCCACCGGTCGACGGCAAAACTTTGGTGAACTCCGAGAGCGTATTGCCGAGGAAGAGGACCGCCACTCCGGCCGCGATGATCGTCAGCGGTGAAGCGAGCCCTGCGGTGTACGCAAGAAAGCCAAAGCCAAAATAGAAGCTCATGGCTGGTCCAATGTTGGCCATGGTCGCCGTTGAGATGTCGAACAGTCCCAGCGCGCCCTGGCGCAGGCGTTCGTGTTCGCCCGGCACGACGGGTACCTTGGCGCCCAGAGACTCCGGCGTGAAAGCTTCGCTCATATTCCCCCCTTGGATGAAGCGTCACTGCTTCATCGGCACCTGTGGTGCACTGCCATGAAAGATAGTGGACACGTTGGACAAACCGTCGGCGTTTCATTAGAAACGACTCAGCGGGGCAACCCGGGAAACGCCAGCTAGTCGGCGCGCATTCGCTGACCGACGTTGCGCTCGGCCAGTGTGCCCTCGACGAAGCGATCACGCACGCTGCGTCGGTCGACGTCGGGACGGTTTTGCGACAGTTTCGCCTTGCCCTCGATAGAGATCACTTCGATCTCGATTCCCACGATCGCCTTCAGTTGCACCTCGCGGTAGTGCGGGTCGAGGTCGTCCGCGCGCCACTCGGGATCACGTCCACGTTCGAAGTGCGACGTAACGGCACTGGTCTGGGCCATCTTCCATTCCTCGTCGTTGCGAATCGTGGCGCGACCACTCACCTCGGCCGCCACATAGTTCCACGTCGGCACCACGCCGGGATTCTCGAGTCGACTCGGGTAGTACGAGGGGGTCACGTAGGTACTGGCCGCGAGAAAGAGCGCCAGGACGTCGCTACCATCCTCCACCGCCTTCCACCACGGATTCGCCTTGGCGACGTGCGTGCGGATGGTGCGTCGATCGTCACTCACGATGACCGGCACGTAGACACTGGCCAGTCCGCTTTCGGTCTGGATGACCAGAAATCCGGCGCCAGCGTCGTTCACGATCCGCCAGGCCTCGTCGTCGTCAACGGCAAACAGAGGAGGTACGTACACGCTTCCAGTGTTCCACGAAACGTTCCTCGTGGGACGTGGCTACTCGAGACCCAACGCGGCGTCGAGAGCTACGTAACCGGGAGCGCTGCGTGGCCAGGGATACTCGCGCTCAAATATGTCGGCGACGTCTAAGAGGGCCTCATCGCGATAGTGCTCCACCGTGACCTGCAGTCCAAAGGGCAGACCGGATGGTAGATGACCAAACGGAAGGCTCAGTGCGGGGTGACCAGTGATGTTCTGGATGGCCGTCGAGAGGGTCTCGGGACCGAGACCATGTATGTCGGACTCCTCGTCCATGCGTCCGTCGGCGAGCCATCCCGGAGCCGCCACGGTGGGGGTCAGGAGTGCGCCACCTCCCTCCAGGAGCTGATCCATTCGCCGCACGTAGAGATAGCGCCGACGCCGCGCGCCCAGGTACTCGTCGATGTCAACGTCGAGCCCCGCACGAAAGAACTCCTGGGTCGCCACGTGAAACTCATCCATGTGCTCGATCACCCAGTCGCGGCCCAGGGCCGAGATGTGTTCGGGGGCCGCGACACTAAACCAGTCGAGGTCAGGATCCCCGTCGGCGAAGAACGTCGTCTGATCGAGCCACGTCACCGGAAGACGCATGAGTGCCGCGAATGCTTCGACCGACTCACGAAAGAGGGCCTCGACGCACGGGTCGAGTGGGCCGAACGGCGACGTCCGATCGGCCGCGCACAGTGAGCGAATGGGGACGCCACGCGCCGTCAATCGCGTCGGCGCCGTCGGATCACCAGCAACCGGACCGCGCGTCACGCCGAAGAGCAGACGCAAGTCGTCACTCGTGGTCGCGAAGGGGCCATCCGTCGAGTAGTCAATCCAGTCCGGCGCGGGCCATCGACCCACCACACCGTTGGTTGGTTTGAGTCCGACCAGCCCGCACAGCGATGCAGGAATACGAATCGACCCTCCTCCGTCAGTCGCGGTGGCCACACCGACCAAACCGGCCGCGACGGCCGCTGCCGAGCCGCCACTCGAGCCGCCCGTCGAATAGGCGAGGTTCCAGGGGTTGCGCGTGACCCCCGTCAAGAGGTTGGCGGTATATCCCTCGATGGCGAACTCGGGCAGCGTGGACTTGCCCACCACGACGGCCCCGGCACGCACGAGTCGGCTCGGCACGACACCATTTGTCGTGGCGACGGGTACGTCGCGTAACGCCAGCGACCCCTTCCGGGTCTGGTGGCCCTCGAGGTCCTCGAGGTCCTTGATCAGGGTGGGAACGCCCACGAGCTCTCCGCTGCGCACCTCTCCTCGGTCGATGAGAGTGGCCACAGCGAGAGCCTCATCGAAGGTCTCTTCGGCCAAGACGTTTAACTCCGTAGCTCGCTCGAGTCGCTCGATCGATGCGCTCACGACGGCGGTCGCACTGAGGCGGCCTTCCCTCACGGCATGCGCGATTCTTGAGATCGGTCCCCTCATTCGCATCTCGATCCCGTCCTTCGCGTCTTCGTGCGACTCTGTCGTCAACTGAGACGCAGATACGCTAACGCGACGCGCCATTGCCACGCCGAGCCAGCACAGCACCTTGAGGCTGCGCTCAAGGGGCTCAAGGATCACCGCCGTCGTCAGTGGCGACGTTGTTCCATCACTGCGCGTGATGGTGCCGGCGACCGATGCGGTGCGCCGACGCAGCTCGCGAGCGGGGGTTGAGAGCGTTCGTTGTAGTTGGGTCACGAGGGTCCCGAAGGCGGCCGCGGCCACGGCAGCAACGCCGAGTGTGCCGTGCTGGGCGTAGTAGGCCGTCAAAATCGGGAAGGCTCCCCAGGCGAGCACGAGCACCAGACCGTTATGAAACCGTCCGCCGAAGAAGCTCGAGGTTGTAGCTCAGCGCGATGAACGCACCGACGGCGATGAAGACCGCCATGTAGTAACTCACGATGAACATCCCGGAGATCCCCAGGCCCACCGCGCCGCCCAGGCCCACGACTGCGGCGCCAATCAGTTGCCAGGAAGGAATCGTCGTGCGCAGCGGTCGACCCTGAAGTTCATCGAGGGCGTGCGCGCCCAGTCCCAGCGCGAGGAAAAAGGCGACGAGGGTCTCGGCGTAGCGCGTCACGTTGACGGGAGCGACCAGGCACGCGCCGATCGTGACCAACGCCAAGTGCAGCATGGTGTACGGCGGGTGCAGCAGGGTCCACCACTCACGCAGTCGCGTGGAACGAAGGAAGCGAGGCTGGGCATAGAAGGAAGGACCAGTCGCCGAATCCGAAGGGGACGACCCGCTCGTCACGACTACGCCGACCGATAGCCCCACATGACGACGCCCCCACCGAGGCTCATCGTTCGATACTCGACGTGCTCGATGCCGGCGTCACGCCACGCGGTGAGCATCCAGTTGAGGGGATACGCCTTGTAGTGCGCCGAGATACTCGGACCGAGAAAACGGCCGACGTCCCACCACGCCCGACCACCGAGTACGTATCCTGCGACCGGCAGAACGAGTCGCGTGTAGAGCCACCAACTCCAGCGCCACCCGCGATTCTCGGGCACCGCGAACTCGAGACTCGCAATGCGTCCACCGGGCTTGACGACTCGAGCGAGTTCGACGAGTGCCGCCTGGGGATCGGCCACGTAGCGCAACAAGTACGTAAACGTCATCGCGTCAAAGCTGGCGTCTGCAAAGGGCAGTTGCTCGCCGCGACCCTGCACGAGGGTGATGCGTTCCGTGAGGTCGGCTCGACGAACGTTGAGTTCGCCTTGTTTCAACATGTCAGCGCTCAGGTCGAGTCCGACGATGCGCGCTTCGGTCTTTTTTGCGAGCCTCTTCGACACGGCGCAGGGGCCACACGCGATGTCTGCCACGGTGTTTGGATGACTCGAGATCAAGGTATCGACCATGGTCGATCGCCAGCGTGCGTCCTGGCCAAAGGATAAAACCGCGGCTAGCAGGTCATAACGCTGCGGCAGCGGCGCAAAGAGGCGCTGGGCAAACTGGTTGGGCTGTCGACGCGAGGCGGAGACGCTTCGGCTCATGACCTCACAGCGAGGCCAGCACCGAGCGCAAATACTCCTCGAAGGGCTCGTAGTACCACGACTCGTCGTAGCGCACGCCATTGACAAAGAAGGTGGGCGTCCCATTCGCGCCCGAGCGAATGGCGCCCTCTAGGTCCGCTTCGACGCGGGCGTTGGGCTTGCCACTCTCAAGGGCGGTCTCCACTTTGTCGAGGTCCGCGCCCACGTCCTTCACGTACCCGCGCAGTGCGTCGGTGCCGAGTGAACGCTGGTTCGTAAAAAGCGTGTCGTGCATCGCCCAGAACTTGTCCTCCCCTTGCTCGCCGACGGCCTCGGCCACCTCGGCCGCCGCCTGGGCGTGGGGGTGCACCTCGGCAAAGGCAGGTTGCGAAAGATCAGTTTCATAGACGATTCGAATGTCTTGAGCAGCTTCTCCACGATTGGAAAGGCCTGACCGCAGTAGGGGCACTCGTAGTCGCCGTACTCCACGACGGTCAATTTGGCGTCGGGCGTGCCACGCACGTGGTCGTTGGGACCAACTGGATTGACAAGGTTTCCACTCACGTCAAGGCCTCCACTGCACTCAGGGCGCCGTCGGCGCCGGGACTCACTCCGACCGGAGAGACGTAACTCCAAGCGATGTTCTTGTCTTTGTCGATCACGAAGAGCGCGCGCTCGCACGTGCCGGTCTTTTCGTCGTAGACGCCGTAGGCCTTGGCGGTTGCCCCCTTGGGCTGAAAATCCGCGAGCAGGGGGAACTCGATCTTGTGCTGTTCGCGAAAGGCCGTGTGGCTCCAGGCACCGTCGACCGAAATACCGATCAACTGCGCGTCGTGCTGCTGAAAGAGTTTGCTCGCCGCCTCGAACATCGAGAGTTCGTCACCGCACACCGGACTCCAGTCCGCGGGATAAAAGATCAAGACCGCCGGTCCCTCAATTTCGGACAGGCTGAGCGCCTGGTCGGGGGTCGCGAGCAACGTGAAATCGGGAGCCGGTGTCCCGCTAGGCAACGCCATACCTTCTCCTCTTAATTTGATTTGTTTCTGAGACTAGACGAGCGATCATCGTGGCCGTTCGCTCAATCCATGTAGGCGCCGCCATTGACCGAGATCGCTTCGCCGGTGAGGAACCCGGCCGCGTCCGAGGCGAGAAACGCCACCACCTTGGCAACATCTTCGGGGGTCTCGAGTCGCCCAAGTGGCGTGGCGTCGATCCACATCTGGCGCACCGCGTCAGGATCCACGCCGCGCAGATCCGCCTCCCACCCGAGTTCACGCGTCTGCATCGCTGTGGCGACGAAGCCTGGGCAGACGCAGTTCACGCGAATGCCGTACGGTGCGAGCTCGTAGGCCATCGCCTGGGTCAGACCGAGCACCGCGAACTTGCTCGCGACGTAGTCCGATAAGAAGGGCACCCCACCGGCCTTGGCCGCCATCGAGGCGGTATTGATGATTGCACCGGGCGAGCCCAGGGAAATCATGGCGCGTGCCGCCGCTTGTCCGCAGTAGAACACGCCGTAGGTGTTGACGTCAAAGGTGCGCCGTAAGTCGACTGGAGAGACGTCGATGAAGTTCTGCATCTTGGAGATACCGGCATTCGACACCCACACGTCGAGGCGTCGGTGTTGGGCGACGATCGAGTCGACCAGGGTCTGAGAGGACATCGGATCGGTGACGTCAAGAGCGTGAGCTTCGGCGCCCTCGATTGCGCTGGCGGTTTCGATCGCGCTGGCGACGTCGACGTCGGTCACGATGACGTGATGACCGTGTCGAGCAAGTTCGTGGGCGATGGCCGCGCCAATGCCCGAGCCGGCGCCGGTGACAACTGCGACGGATGTAGTCACGATGTACTCCTTGCTATGTCGTGAGAGATCGACGTCGTCACGTCGCTCAAGCGGAGAAACTCCTGGTAACGCTGGTCGTAGAGCTCAATGTTCGCGGGATTGGGACTGATGACGTCACCCTCGTCAAGGGCGCCCGCAACAAACGTCCAGTCCTCGATCGCCTCGGTGCCGATGCCGGCGATCACGGCCGCTCCGAAGGCCGCCCCCGGGTGATCGGTGATCGACACGAGTTCGCGACTCAGCACATCGGAGAGGATCTCTCGCCACAGTCGCGACTTCGATCCGCCGTTGGTCACTGTCGTGCGCGTGATGTGCAGGCCGTCCTCAGCGAAGATCTCGACGTGGGAGCGAAAGCCGTAGGCGATGGCTTCGAGGAACGAGCGATGAATGTCACCGCGCGTCGTGGTGAGGTTCATCCCGACCATGACACCGCGCAGGTCGGGATCGTGCAGCGGTGTCTTTTCCCCCAGGAAGTAGGGCAGAGTCAGAAGGTTGCCGGGAGCGCTCTGCGCCGCGGCGGCGTCGAGTTCCTCCAAGGGTGGGTCGTTGAACAGTGACTGCTCCCAGCGCAACAGTGAGCCGCTGGTGGCCATGCACCCATTGGGCAGCCACTTGCCGGGTACGGGATGCTTGTCCAGGTACAGCCGACGATCGAGGACCATTCGATCGCTAACCGCCAGAATGTCACCCGCCCCCCCGAGCTTGATGAGACACTCCCCCTCGCGCACGAGACCTGCGCCGTACGCCGAGAGCACGTGGTCGGCGCCGCCCACGACGATGGCCGTACCCGAAGCGAGGCCCGTCGCGGCGGCGGCGCTGCGACTGACCTCCCCCACGACCGTTCCCGGCGCACACACCTCAAGGAGAGCGGGCCAGCGCACGTTGGCGGCGTCCTGAACGGCGGCGATCGCAGCGGAATCGAAGTCGTACAATCCACCTTCGATCGCCCAGTTTTCTTCGACGTGGTCGCGCGCTCCCAGGGCGTGGGCGAGCCAGTCGTACGAGCCACGAATCGAGGCCACCTGTTTCCACACCTCGGGCTCGTGAAAGTTGAGCCAGCTCGCCGTGGGCGCCACCGACTGCTGAGAGAGAACCGACCCGGTGAGAGCAAGGAGATCGAGGTCACCGAGCGCGGAGCGAATCTCGTCAATCTCCCGCGAGGCGCGCGCGTCGTTCTGCAGAATCGCTCGACGCAGTGGCCGGTCCTCCTCATCGAGGAGCACCACGGCGGGCACCATGCCCGAAACCGCGAGGGCCGCGACGTCGGCGCCGGTCGCGCCCACGTCGCTCAGCAGCAGTGGAACGAGCGTCGTAACCCCCGACCACCACTCCTCGGTCTCGGCTTCTGACCACCCGGGGTGATCGCTATAGAGAGCGACGTCGTAGGAGCGGCTCGCCACGATGCCGCGACCCGGGTCCAACAAGATGGCCTTCACCCCCGAAGAGCCGAGGTCGATGCCGAGAAGGAGAGATCCGGTCGATCTAGACACTGCGGGCTGCGTCGACGAAACGCTTGACGCGTTCGGGATCGACCTTGTTCCACGTGTAGCCATCTTCTTTCAGGTCGCTGCCAACGATGCACCCGTCGGCAAACTTCAGGTACTCGGCGATCGAAGCCGCTTTGGCTCCCGTATTGAGCAGAACCGGCACGGAGGGGTCGACGGCTTCTCGCACGTCGGCCACGGTGTGCACGTCGGGCTCGGCGCCGGCCATGGGACCCGAGACCAAGATGGCGTCGGGCAGGCTCGACACGACGGTCGATCGCGCCATCTGGGCGGGCGTGCGGTGGCCGATCGACGAGGCGAACTCCGGCGTGATGTTGGCAAAGATCGCCAGGTCGTCGCGACCGAAGTTGCGCCGATTGCGAAGCAATGTCGCGGCGTCCGGGTGCCAGGGCCCCATATCGGACTCCCAGGAACCCGTGATCACTTCGCGCATGAACAAGGCGCCCGAACCCACAGCGATGGCCAGCGCGCACTGGGCGTCCCAGAGAAAGTCCACGCCGAAGGGGCGATCACTCGGTCGACATTCAGCCGCCACGCGAGTCATCACGGCCGACGCCTCGAGTCCCGCGCGCAACTGATAGGGACGGTCACCTTCATTGCAGAAGAGAATGGCGTCGAAGCCCCCCTCAAGGAGTAGCTCCGTGTCGCGCTTGACGTGATCGATTAGTCCCTGGACGCCGGCCGCGGCGTCGTAGAGGGGAGTACCCGGCAGAGGCGGGACGTGGGCCATCGCGATGAGTGGCTTGGCCACGCCCGGAAACACGGATCGAAAACGCGACATTATTCCTTCTCCTCTTCGAAGGGCTCCACGTGAAGAACTTCCACGTCGTGATCCTTGATGCGTCGGATGGCCCGGTTGTTGGGCGATGCGTTGGTGATGAGCAGATCGACGGCACCAATCGGAGCGAACGTGACGAAAGCGACGCGCCCGATCTTGGACGCGTCGGCTAACACGACGATGCGTCGACCCGCAGCGAGTGCGGATCGCTTGACGTCGGCGTCATCGAGGTTGTATTCGCTGAGTCCGCTCACGTCGCTGATGCCGGCCACGCCGACGAAGACGGTGTCACAGTTGAGGTCGGTGTAGGCACTTTGCGCTCGCGGCCCAATGAGGCTTAGTTCACCGTGTCGCACGACCCCTCCGGTGAGGATCGTCTTGACCGACGTCTTGGTCGCGAGTTCCATGCCGACCACCAGAGAGTTGGTGATCGCGGTCACGCCCAAGCCCTCGGGGATGGCCTTGGCCATCTCGTGGGTCGTTGTGCCCACGTCGATGATGATGGTTTCGTTCTCGCGCAAAAGGGCCGCCGCAGCCGTACCGATGCGCCGCTTCGCGTCGGCACTGTGAGCCGCGCGCTGGAGAATTGGTGGTTCGAACGAACGGCTCTGCACCGAGATCGCTCCCCCGCGCGCGCGCCGAGCCAGGCCCTCCACTTCGAGAAAGTCAAGGTCGCGCCGGATGGTCATCTCGGACGTTCCGAACTGCGCGGCGAGCTCGACGATGGACGCCTCACCCTCGACTCGCAGCCGCTCGGCGATGGTCGCCCGGCGAGTCTTAGAGTCCATGTCGACACATTATGTGAATTTTTAACATTTATCAACCTGAGTGTGAGTGAATTTCACACAAATTGCCTCACTCATTGACCGAAAGTTACACAATTGGACACGATGAGGGTCTCTCACGGCGCCCTCCCGTCGAAGTCGAACCAGCCGGAGCGGATGTGCCAGTGTTCGCCGCTCTCGAGCACGGAGGTGATCAGGCGCTCCAGGGAGGTACGTCGTGGCAGATCGGCCAGCGCGACGCCGGGCGACTGAAAGACGAAATCCACAATCTCCTCGTCACCGTCCACTGATCCAGGCACGAGTTCGAATCGGCGCAAGAACAGCGCGAGGTTCGAGTCAGCGCGCAGGGCAAGGAGTCGCTCGTCCAACATCCAACTGCGACAGGTCGCGAGACGTCGAGCGTTCGTGGGCCAGGCTCGAGCGAGTAGGCGACGCGCTTCGTCGAAGGTCCGTTCGAGCGCGGGCGGTGTCAGATCGGCCCCTTGGGGGATGTGAACGCCCACCGATGCGTCGCCGCGGCGAAACCCGGGAAGCGTGGCGTGGGGATCGTTGCTGTCGTACCACTCGGGGGCGAGAGTTCCCACGCCCATATTCACGCGGTGAAACTGAAGTGAGCCGATCGCCAACAGTTCTCCGCGCAAGACGAGCAAGCTCCACCAGCCCGCGTCAAAACCGAGAGTTCCCTGCTTGCGCAGGTGGGTCGTGGCGTGCAGGCGATAGATGTTCATCGTTGACTCGATGACGTTCTCGGGCGTCGCGTTCTCACGCAAAAACGAAACCGTGGCGTCGTAACACAGAGCCCCGAGATAGAAGTAGAAGAGACGACCCACGTCGCCCTCGCCGTCCAGGTCCGGCCAGATCGGCAGTGGTTGGTCGATGTTGCCTCGGTCGCGATCCACCATGGTCAACCCGGACGCCAGCAAACTCGACCACTCCTCGCTGGTTTGCGCCTCGCGCCAGTGGCTTGAGATCTCTTCGGTCTGTTCGCTCGCCAGTCCGATCGCGCCCAGAACCGATGCGACATCGCCCACCGAAAAGTCCGCCACCCGTTCACTCGCCAAACGACTCGGCGCGGGCCAGAACGCACGCATAGCGCTGATTGTCTCGCTCACGACTCGTCCAGTGGTCGATAGCGAACACCCATCGCATCCAGGCGTCTCAGGTGCTCACGCAGTCTCGGTCGAAACTCATCAAGCGTCGTCGCAGTTCCCCAGACCACTTCACTGAAGGCGCATAGACGAGGAAACGCCATGTAGTCGAGGTGATCGCGCGTCGCGATGTACTCCGTCCACAGTTGCGCCTGCGCGCCACGCACGCGGTGGCGCAGTGGTTCGACAAGGTCCTCGGGCACGACCGAGTAGCTGTAGACGCGCTCCCAGGTCGTGACGTGCGGCACGGGCGCCAGCGCGACGGGCTCGTCAGGCGAGTCGCTGTTCAGCCAGTCGAAGTACAGATACTGCATCGGTGCCATGATCACGTCCAGACCGCGCTCGGCCGCCTCAACGCCCTTCTCGACACCGCGCCAGGCCGCGATCACCGTGCCCTCGGGTACGTCGGCGTCCAGAACCTCGTCCCAGGCCACGACCTCATGGCCGCGATCACGAAGCACCTGGGCCATGCGTGCGGTAAAGAGACCCTGTAACTGACGCACATGGTCGAAACCGTGTTCGGCCATCACCCGGGCCGCGAGTTCGCTCTCCGCCCACTCGGTCGTCGGGCACTCGTCGCCACCGATGTGCACGGGACTACCTGGAAAGAGATCCGCGACGTAGGCGACGACGTCGGCGGCAAAGTCCAGGGCCGCGGGCCCTACGTTCAAGACGTGCTCCGAGATCCCCCAGCGTGTCCATACCTCAAGCTCCTCGTCCGTGTTGCCGAGCTCGGGGTACGCCGCAAGAACGGCTTGGGCGTGACCCGGCAGGTCGATCTCGGGAACGATCTGTACGAACCTGGCGGCGGCGTGGTCCCGAATGACGCCCAGGTCACCCGCGGTGTAATAGCCACCGTGGGGCAGGTCGTCGTCGAGTCCGTCTCGCTCGTGGCCGATCGGTGACGAGCGACGACGTGATCCCACGGTGGTAAGCCGGGGCCACGCCGGTATCTCGACGCGCCAGCCCTGATCGTCGTTGAGGTGCAGATGCAATCGGTTCATGCGGTGCGCCGACAACACGTCGATCAGTCGACACACGACGTCAACGCCAAAGAAGTGTCGTGAGACGTCGAGGTGAACGCCGCGCCAGGAAAAGCCCGGGCCGTCCTGGACGACGACGCAGGGCAGCTCGGCCGAATCGATCTCCACTGGCGTCAGCGACCACCACTGCGGGGGCCCGAGTTGGCGCACCGTCGTGAGCGCGCGGTACAGACCCTCCGGTGTTCCCGCGTCGATTGATGACAGCGTCGCCACCGCCACCTGATACTGCTCGCCCTCAAGTTCTGGCAGCAGCCGCACGTCGAGATCGCACTCCTCGCTCGCACCGACGACGACCGTCACCCAGCCGACACTGGTCTGCAGATCGCCAGCGAACGTCGCGAGCACCGGTCGGAACGCCTCGTGCTCAACGCGTACGCGCAGCGGCGAGCGCCACGTGACCGTGCCCTCGAGGAACTCCGCAAACCTCGGACGCGGTAGGACCGCCGAGCTCACGTCGCCTTCACCGCGAAACAGGCCGCGTGGTGGGTGGGCGACAACGTCACCATGATCGGGTTCGTGGTGCGACAGATGTCCATCACGAGCGGACAGCGCGGCGCGAAGCGGCACCCCGGAGCGGGGTCGATCACTTTGGGCGGCTCGCCGAGATCCCGCTCGCCCTCAATGACGGCGAGCGGCAGCCTCGGGTCGGGGGCGGTAGACATCAGCAACTGCGTGTAGGGGTGTTGGGGCGAGCGGATGACCTCGTCGGTGAGTCCTTCTTCGGCGATTCGTCCGGCGTAGAGCACGATCATGCGGTTGGCGACGTAGCGCGCGCTCGCCAGGTCGTGGGTGATGTACAGCAGCGACACGCCCTCTTGATCGCGTAGTCCCTTCATGACGTTGAGCAGGCCGATGCGAATCGACACGTCGAGCATCGAGACCGGTTCGTCGGCCAGGATGAGCGACGGGTGCGAGGCCAGGGCCTGAGCGAATCCGAGTCGCTGACGCTGGCCCCCCGATAGTTGGTGCGGGTAGCGTCGCAGCACTTCGGCCCCCGGATTGAGGCCCACGCGCTCGACGAGGGAGACGGCCTCGTCATAGCGTTCGGACTTCGACAGCTCAGGCCGGTGCAGTTTGAGCGAACGAAAGATGCTGTGTCCGACGCGCAGCACCGGGTTGATGGAACCGAAGGGGTCCTGAAACACCATGGGCATGCGACCGCGCACCTTGCGATTCGTCCGGCCGGTGAGAGCCTCACCTTCGAAGACGATGGTTCCCTGCGTGGGCTTGTAGAGACCGGCCAAAACTCGCGCGATGGTCGACTTGCCCGAGCCCGACTCGCCCACCAGCGCCACGATCTCACCCGGGGCTACCTCAAAAGTCACCTCGTCGAGCGCGTGCAACTGACCGTTCGAGCGAAAACCCCCGACGCGGAAGAAACGCGAAAGCCCCTCGACCTGAAGGATCGCATCGCTCATGATGACTCCGGCGGGTTGACCAGGTGACAACGCACCGCCCGAGTTCCCTTTGTGATCAGCTCCGGGCGCAGGGTGCGACAGATGTCCATCACATAAGGACAACGAGCCGCGAACAGACAGCCGGGCGGCGGATCAACGAGCACCGGTGGCGTTCCCGGGATCCCGGTGAGTTGGCGGGACTCTCCCAGGAGCGAGGGAAAGGCCTCCATGAGTCCTTGGGAATACGGGTGCTGGGGGTGGTCGAAGACCTCACGCGTCGTGTCGAGTTCCACCACCTCACCCGCGTACATCACCGCCAGGCGGTCCGAAAAGTGCGAGACGACGCTCATGTCGTGCGTGACGAACAAGACGGCGAAGCCCAGTTCGTGGCGCAGCGCTTCGACCTGGCGCATCAGGGATCGTTGGGCCACGACGTCGAGCGCCGACGTGGGCTCGTCCATGATGACGAGCTTGGGTTCGAGTAACAGCGCCATGGCGATCATGGCGCGCTGGCGCATGCCACCCGACAGCTGGAAGGGGAAGCTCTTGAGGTGCACGCGGTCGATCGAGACCATCGCGAGAACCTCTTCGGATCGTTGCGCGATTCGATGGTCGTCCCAGTCGGTGTGCGCCCGACACGCGTCGGCCAGTTGAGCGCCGATCGAAAGAGTCGGGTTGAGCGCGTTCATCGCACTCTGCATCACCACCGAGATGTCGCGCCAGCGGTACCGGCGAAGTTCTTCGTCGCTGAGCGTGCGCAAATCCACCCCGTTGAAGGTCACCGAACCTCCGACGATGCTGGCGGGATAGGACAGTAACTGCGCGATGGCGAAGAGGAGCGTGGACTTGCCGCAGCCCGACTCGCCCACGATGGCGAGAAACTCGCCCTGGGCCAGTTCGAGGTTGACGCCGTGCACCGCTTGAGCCGGGCCTGACGGCGTGGCGTACTCCACCATGAGTTCGCGCACCTGAAGAATGGGCTCGCTCACGCCACGACCTCGAGTTTCTTCATGCGCTTGCGCATCTTCTTTTCCGAGACGGGGCGCAGGGCCGGGTTGGAGACCTCGTCAAAGGCGTAGTTCAACAATGCGAGGGCCGAACCCAGCAGGGCGATCGCCACTCCCGGGGCCAGCGCCCACAGCGGCAGGCCCGTCTGGAGCGCTTCGTTGTTCTGGGCCCAGTACAGCATCGTTCCCCACGACTCGGTGTTGATGTTGCCCAGGCCGATGAACTGCAGTGCCGCCGAGGCCAGCACCGCGTAGAGCGCGGCCGAGAGGAAGTTCGCCACGATGAGCGAGGTCATGGGCGGAATGAGCTCGACGGTGATGACGTACCAGCTGGCTTCACCGCGCGCTTTGGCGGCCAGCAGGTAGTCGCGATTGCGCAGCGAGAGCGCCTGGACGCGAAGTTGTCGTGCTCCGTACGACCATCCGGTAAAGACGAGCACGGCGACGATCAGCCAGAAGCTCGCGCCCTTGGCGTAGGCGGTGATCACGATGATCAGCGGGAACGTGGGGATCACCAAGATGACGTCGGTAAAGAGCGACAGCGTGTCGTCCACCAACCCGCCCGAGTAGGCCGCCGTGACCCCAACAGCGACCGACACGACGGTACAGAAGGCTCCCACGATCAGAGCGATGAACACCGATTGGCGCGCGCCAAAAATCAACTGCGAGTAGACATCCTGTCCAAACGAAGTCGTCCCCAGCAGGTGGTGCCAGGAGAGTCCGGCGGCCGGCTTGTAAATCTCGGCGGCGGGATTGTCGTGAGCGAACCAACTCGGAAAGATCGCTACCACCACCAAGATGAACAAGATGATGGAACCAACCATCGCCTTCTTGTCGCGACGCAAGAAGCGCCCCGCCGCCGCTAGACGCCGAGCC
This sequence comes from uncultured Acidimicrobiaceae bacterium, assembly GCA_963791015.1. Taxonomy (GTDB): domain Bacteria; phylum Actinomycetota; class Acidimicrobiia; order Acidimicrobiales; family RAAP-2; genus RAAP-2. The sequence goes on from CAWBQX010000001.1 coordinate 99,566, forward strand.
AGGAGACGAAGGCGACTCACGTGCGCACTCTCGTTCGTGGATCCAAGACCGCGGTCACGATGTCCGAGACGAAGATGGCGAGGAGCACGGCGACGGTGATGAGCAAGAACAGCGACTGCATGAGCGGGTAGTCCTCGGTCTGCACCGCCTGGAGGAGCAAGAAGCCGAGTCCCGGATAGTTAAAGACGTACTCGACCAAGATCGCCCCGGAGATCACGAAGCCGAGCGACATCGCAAAGCCCGTCAGGCTCGGCAACATGGCGTTGCGACCCGCGTACTGCCAGAGGATGCGTTGGTTCTTGAGACCCTTGGCACGCGCCATCTTGACGTAGTCCTCGGCCACGACGGTGATCATGTTGTTGCGCATGGTCAAGATCCACCCGCCGATCGAGGTGATGACGATAGTGAAGGCGGGCAGGATTGCGTGGGTGAGCACATCACCCACGAACGGCCAACTCCACTGCTCGGTCGCGGTCTCGCTATATCCGCCGAGGATCGGGAACCACTTGAGCGTGACGGCAAAGAGCCAGATCGCGAGCAGCCCCACCCAGAAGTAGGGGAACGCCGAGATAACGATGAACGTCGGAGGCAGGATCGAGTCCAACTTTCCCCCACGGCGCCACGCCGCTACCGCGCCCACCGCGGTGCCGATGATAAATCCAACCACGGTGGAGAGGCCCACCAGGCCGAGCGACCAGGGCAGCGCCTTTCCGATCACGCTCGTGACAGAGAGCGGGAAGTAGCTGGTGGAGATGCCGAGATTCCCGCGCAGGGTGTTGCCCAGATACTGAAAGTACGACGACACCAGGCTTTGATGTCCCCCGACACCAAAGGCCACCTCGAGGGCCTTCAAGGCGGCGGGGTTGACGTGTCCGCGAAACGTGGCCATCATCGACTCGGCCGGGTTGCCGGGCATGAGCCGGGGGATGAAGAAGTTCAGCGTGAGGGCCGCCCACAGCGCGATGAGCAGGAAGCCCAAACGCCGAACTAGAAATCTCATCTCCCCGACTCAGTCCGGCAGTTAGTTCCTTACGACAACGGCTTTAGGTTGTCCAGTACGTAACCCCAGTCCGGCTCGTTGTACAGGCCGGGTTGAGCATACGGATTCGTCTTGGACGGGAATCCCGTGAAGTCCTTCGAGTTGTACTGGAACCAGTCGACTTCCTCGAGAATCGGAATCACCGGGAACTGCGTCACCATGACGTTCTCCAGCTCGTTGATGATCGTGTGCTGAGTTGCGGCACTCGTCGTTGAGCCGTAGGAGTTGAGCAGCGTGTCCACGGCTGGGCTGTCAAAGCGCTCCCAGTTCGTTGACGCGGCCTTGCCTTCGGCGGCCGAGTTCTTGGAGAACAGCCACTGGCGCATCTCGTAGAACGGCGTGGGTCCGCCGCTTTCCACGTCGTAGGCCAACTGGTAGTTACCCGTGTAGACGTCCGAGGCGAACGTCGTGGCTGACGGCGTCTCGGGCGTCGCGTCGATGCCGACCTTGCCCAGCTCTTGGGCCATGACCTGCTCGGACGCCACCCAGTCGGAGTAGCCACCGTTGGTGATGATCGAGAGCTTCAGCTCCTTGCCGTTCTTCGAGAAGAAGCCGTTGCTGCCCATCTTGTAGCCGTCGGCTTCCAGCACAGACTTCGCCTTCGCGGGGTTGTAGGCCGAACCCAGTTTGGAGAGGGCGGCACTACTCGTCCACGACGAGAAGGTCGGTGAGACGATGCCGTCTTGACTGGCCGGCGGCTCGTAGCCGTACTCGCCCTTGGTCGACACCGTGGAGCGATTGATCGCATAGCTGATCGCCTCGCGAACCGCGACATCGTTGAGCGGTGCCACCTTCAGGTTCGGGAACAGGGTCACGTTAGCTACGGGCGGGAACCAGTAGGTGTTGCCCGCGGTCTTGTCGACGTAGTAGCTCTTGATGTTCGGGATGAACTGCGAACCCCACTGGGACTGGCCAGTGGCCAAGTACTCATTGCAGGTGTTGTTCGACAGGAACGCCGGCATGTTGACGGTCGTGACGACCGCCTTGCCTGTCTGCCAGTAGTTCTTGTTCGCGGTCCACTGAATGTTCTGGGGCGTGCAGTGCGACATCGTATAGCCGCCCGTTCCCACGGGACTCGAGTCCGCGTAGGTCACCGGATTCTTGATCGAGCTCCAGACGTGCTCGGGAACGATCGGCACCTGGCCCGCGACGTAGAAGAAGTACGGCACCGCGGGGGCCGAGAAGTTCATCACGACCTGGTTGGAACCCTTCTGGGTCACGCTCGAGAGCACGGACCACACGGCGTTTCCGTCGAGGGCCGGGAACTTCTTCAGCAGGTTGAACGTGTAGGCCACGTCGGCCGCCGAGAAGGGCTTGCCGTCAGACCACTTCACGCCCGAGCGAATGGTGAAGGTCAACGTCTTGTTGGCGTTACTCCATGCGTAGTTCGTCGCGAGCCATGGCGTCACCGCGCCGCTCTTGAGTGAGTCGACGAAGTCGAGTGTCTCGTAGGTAAGTCCCACCGAGTACGGACTCGACGTGGGCACAAACGGATTAAATGCGCATGACCACAACTCGCCCTGCTCGTTGGCGAGATTGAGTGGCACCTGAGTGGCCGCACCCGCAGTCGATACGGAGACGGCGGCGGGAATCGCTAGCGCGGTCGTGCTCGCCACAAACACGAACGCCGTTGCCAGCAGTCCCCCCTTGAACTTTTTCCTCACTGAAATCCCCTCCCTGGAGAATCGCAATTCTCCATTGCCCGATATCAACTTCTCACTGCTCGCTCCACGTCAACCACGCAGCGGTACCGCTTTTCCAAATCTGGAGTCACAATATGTGAATTTTTCACACTCAGCAACCGGAATCTGAGAAATTTTAACAATATCGCCTTAAGAGCCGAGAGAAATGCGCACTTTTGGGGACCATAACGAGCAGTTTGCCCACGAACTTTCGGCTCTGGAACACTTGATGAGCACGCCCAACCTACGAGGAGGGACCATGACTCCCAACCGGCATCAATCGGCCATCATCGAATTCCCGAGCGAACTTGTCGTTCACATCACTCGACAGTTCGACGCGCCAATGCAACTTGTCTTCGACGCGTTCACGAAGCCCGAGTTAGTGCGCGAGACCTTCGCCCCCTTCGGCGAGACGATGACCGTGTGCGACATCGACCTACGCGCTGGAGGAAAGTATCACTACGTCATGGTGACGAAGGATGGTTACGAGTGCTCGTTCCCCGGAACATTCTTAGAGATCGACCCACCAAGGCGAAGCGTTCAGACGTGGCACTTCGACGGGTGGCCCGACGTCGAAGCGGTCGAGACGATGAACTTTCACGAAGCCGACGGAGTGACGACTCTCAACTACGAACTCGCTTTTGCCGACAGGGCGGGACGCGACCACATGGCCAAGTTTGATGGTCACCAAGCCAACTTCGACAACCTGGACGATCTGTTCTTGAGACTAAAAGAGTCACCCGCAGCGAACTGATCGAGCGCCGGTCAGTCGTCTCGCCGTCGTTACGCGGTCAGAGTGACCTTGTGAAGACCCGGCGACGTGTCAATGGGTCGCCCGCGTAACTCGCCGACGCGAAGTGCGAGTACTTGGCCGACGATGATCTCGGCCATGGCGACGCTCCAGTTCGGACCAGCTTCGTCAACGACGATCTCGGCGTCACACGGGAATGCACCGCGAGCTTTCGAGCGCAGGACGACCGTGCGCATCGAAAATCGCTGACACTCCGCCAACAACGTCTCGGCCACGTCAGTGGCCAACTCGTCGGTCACCACGAGCAACAAGGTCGAATTCTCTCCGTCCGCCCCGACGGGTCCGTGCAGATAGTCCGCGGCGGAGTACGCCTCGGCGCGGATACCCGACACTTCACGAATCTTGATCGCCACCTCGGCGGCCACTGCCTGACCGATTCCTCGTCCGACGATGGTGAGTCCCCGCTCGGCGTTCAACATCTCCACGGGCAGCGCGCTGGATAAAGCCCACGACGCTGTTCGTTCGACCGTCTCGGGCAGCGTGTCGAGTCCCTGCAGGGGTGAGCCCTTCATCGCCTCGACCAGTTGGGCGAGAGCGTGCCATGTCGTCGTAAACGTCTTGGTCGACGCCAGCGAGCGTTCCGCCCCGGCTCGCAGTGCGATCACCGTTGAGGTGGACTGGCCCAAAGGTGACTCGGGGTCGTTGGTGATCACTGCAGTGGGACGGCTCTGAGACGTCGCGGCGTGCACGACGTCAACGAGTCCGGGCGTTCGTCCTGACTGGGAGATCGCGAGAACGCCCGCTCCCTTCAAACCGATCGTTCGCCCCGATTCGTAGAGTGACGGTGTCGCGAGCGCAACAAGAACGCCGAGTTCCTGACCAGCGAAGTACTGAAAGAAGACGGCCGCGTTATCCGACGATCCCCGGGCGGCGACCAGTAAGTAGTCCACGTCGCGAAACTCTGATGCCACCGCGTGAGCCTCGAGAGCGCCGTCCTTCGCGCGGCGGCGCAGAATGTCAGCCTGAGAGCGAATTTCTTCTTCAAGAATCGTCGTCATCAATCCTCCTGAATTCGACGGTAACGCCTAACTACCAAAGAGTTTGGCAGCGCCAGACAACGTTGTGTCGTTGTCGTTCACGATAAACGTCGCATCAATACTTGACATCGTCGCAAGGTCGACTCGACTCGAGTTACCGCCGCCGAGGTGGACCACCGTGACGGAGAACTCGTTCACGAACCGCGATACCGCCCGGACCAGTCGCTCCCGCCAGCGCCCTTCGTCGCTCTCGCGCGCGTGATCTCCGAGCGCCTCATCGTAGGTTTGGGCTTCCTCAAATATTTCTGCGCCGACGTCGCGAATCGGCGCAATCTGGCCGTCCACCGCCAGAGCGATCCCAAAACCAGTGCCCAGGGTGAAGACCAGCTCGCGGCCTACGCCCACGCAGCAACCCAACGCCGCCAGGGTGGCGTCATTCACCACCCGAACGTCCACCTCCGTCGCCTCGCGCAACGCCTCCTCGAGGTTCGTGGCGATCCAGGCATCGTGGAGGTCGGGGTCGATCGGCGAGGTGAAGCCGTTGGCTCGCGACAGATTGCCCGGTTCTAGTACGCGGCCGTTGACCATGGCGCCGGGAAATCCCACCCCCACTCGAGCGCACCCGCTTTCTGCGACGTAGTGCGAGACGAACCCGACGAGTGCGCTTGGTGAGCACGGATAGGGCGTGGGAACTCTCACCACGTCGCCGAGTCGTTCTCCACTGTCATCGACTCGACAGAACTTGATTGAGGTCGCTCCGATGTCCACCGCTAAGACGCTGTCGCTGTCGCTGTCGCTGTCGAGGGAAACCATGGCGCGAAGTGTAGTGAGAGTGCTTCAGCGCTTTCACGTGAAGGTGGTCAACATAGGATGAACGTCGCCCGTGGTTGCCGACCCCTCCCCATTGCCAGCTTCCCCATCAACCGAAGTCACGTTCCCGCCCTTCGCCTTCGCGAGTACGACGGGCGTGTTCATTCTGATGGGGGCCGTCACGTCACTCTTCGGACCCCTGCTCGAGAGTTTCACTCACCGATTCCACCTGTCGCTTCCGAGCGCCGGCGCGGCGCTCTCGGTGTACTTCGTGGGCGCGTCGGTGGGGGTGCTGCCGGGCTGGCTTGGCCTCAAGCGCGTCGACGGCCGGGTTGTTCTCACGGTCACTCTCACCGCGATCGCGGTGGGAGCAGCGGGTGCGGCGCTGTCGCACTCCTGGATACTCTTTCTGCTCAGCGTTCTGCTCATTGGGCTCGGTTTTGGCGCGTTGGACCTGGCACTCAACACGCTGCTCACTCGCACCAAAGCGCTCGGTCGAGCACATCGACTCAGCGTGGCCAACGCCGGCTACGGCGTAGGCGCGGTGATCTGTCCGCTCGTGATCATCGGCCTCGGCCCACGAAACTTTCCCACCCTGTTCGCCGGGCTGTGTGTCATCGCGTTGCTGCTGTCCATGTCGAACCGCGGCATCATCGCGCCGCCGCAGGTCGCCGCCCCGGGCATCGATCTTCCGGGTGCGAAATCGCATCGCCGGCCGATCCTCATCACCTTCGTGTTCGCCTACATCTTCTACACGGCTCTGGAAACCGGCGCCTCGGGCTGGATGGCCACCCAGATCCACGGCGTGGGCTACTCCGAGTCCATCGGGAGTGTCGTCACCGCGGGATTTTGGACGGGGATGGCGCTCGGGCGAATGCTCGGCGGTCCGTTGCATCGCCGGCTCGCCGAACAGAAGCTCGTTTTGGGCGGACTGTGTCTGGCCATCGGGGTGTGTCTGATCGCCTTGGCCGATCCGCTGGCCCCCTTCGCGTACCCGGCGCTCGGCCTGATTATGGCCTCGGTCTTTCCGATGGGTTTGCTCTGGTACACGCTGCTCCTACCGAGCGACAGCGACGGTCTCTCGTGGCTCTTTCTCTTCACCATGGTGGGCGGAGTGACGGGCCCGGGGATTGAGAGCCTGATGGTGGCGCACTTTCACGTCCACGTCGTGCCAGTGGTCTTGGCGGTTTTCGCGGCCATCGATCTCGCGATCTTCCTCAGCGCGCTGCGCTTTCGACCTTTCTCCTCGGCGGCTCGGAACGACTCACCCGCGCACGGTTAGCGCAGGTAGTGAACGAGTGCCCCGGTTGCCGCGTTCACGACCGAGACCGAGTTGCCCGCACCATTGGCGATCCAGATCTCGTTGCCGACCGCGGCCAGCGCGATGGGATTGTCGAAGCCGTACTTGTGACCCGAGATCACCCTGATGAGGGTTCCCGTTGACGCGTCCAGCTCGGTGACCGAGTTACCGTTCGCGTTCACCACCCACAGGTGTGTTCGGTTGATCAGAATGTTCCATGGCGCGTTGAACTTGAACTTGGCGTCCGTGATGAATCGCACGAGTGCCCCGCTCGTCGCGTCGAGCTCAGCGACGCCGTTGCCGCTCGCGGCACTGACCCAGACATTCTGATCACTAACCGCGAGGCCGATGGGGGCGATGAACGCGCCGGAACTCGTGATGTTGCGCACCAACGTGCCGTTGGCGGCGTTAATTTCGCTCACCGAGTCACCGGCTTCATTCGCGACCCAGACCATGTTGCCCGACACCGTCACGTCGACGGGATTGTCAAAGTTGCCGACCTTGGGCGTCACCACCCGAATGAGCGCGCCGTTGATCGCACTGATCTCGCTGAGGCCGCCGGTTTCGCTCGCCACCCACAGATACGGCCCGGAGAATGCCAGTCCGATGGGATCGGCGAAGTGGTACGACGGACCCTTCACTATTCGCTCGAGGGCACCGGTCTTCGCGCTGAGCTCGGTGAGTGAGTTCGCGCTCTTGTTGGCCACCCACACGTTCGAGCGATTCGTGCCGATCCCGATCGGCGTGGCGAACCCGTACGTGCTGCGAGGGATCGTCCGCACGAGAGCACCACTCGTGACGTCGAACTCACTGACGCTGTTGCCCTTCGCGTTCGCCACCCAGACGTGCGCACCACTCGCGGCGATACCCAAGGGTTGATCTAGGGCGGGCGCGTGGGCGGCGCCCGCAAGCGAAGAACTCACGGGCGCAGCGCTCAGTGCGAACGTCATCGACGAGACGGCGAGAATCCGACTCCAACCTCGCCGCACTGATTCCCCCTCACCCTCGACGCAAATCGTCAATGCGTCAGCCTACTGAGGGCTCTCGCGGTGACAGCGTGCAGCCTGGGGGTCAGTACTGAATGAGCATCGTGACGAATGCGACGGCGATGATCGCAAGCAGTATGTCAATCGAACGCAGCAGCGTGAGGCCGAGCGCGCGCGGCGCTACCCCGTCGCGCTCGACGGCCGCCGCCACCAATTGTTCTTGGGGCAACGTTCGCGCTTCGAGGTGACCGGCCGCGGCGAGGTAACACACCAGACCCACGATCACCCAGGCGTGTGCGAAGGACACCGAGCGACCCCCGCTAGCCACCATGATGAGTCCGGTGATGGGCAAGAGGTGCATGAGCCGCGCCGCCCAGTTTCGACGTGCGGGAAACCGCGACGCTTGCGTGCTGGAATCAGCCCCGCGCACGACGCTGAGCGCCGCCGAGGCGCATGGCGATGAACACGACGATGGTGGCCACGGCCGCCAGGATGTGAACCAAAAAGACGATGTCGTAGGCGACCGACGTGGCAATCACGATCTCCCCCGTCGTTCGCTAAATGGTCGCCGGCTCACGCGAATCGTTCGACGCTCGCACCCAGTGCTCTCAGCCGACCGACGAAGTCGTCGTAGCCCCGATCCACGTGCTCGAGTCCATCGACCGTAGTCTCTCCGTCGGCCACAAGGCCCGCGAGGACCAGCGCGGCCGCGGCGCGAATGTCGCTCGCGCGCACCCTCGTTCCCGTGAGATGGTCCACCCCGCGTATCAGGGCATGGTGTCCCTCCGTGGTGATGTTGGCGCCGAGTCGCACCAGTTCATCCACGTAGCGAAACCGTCCGGCGAAGAGATTCTCGGTCACGACCGAGACGCCCTCGGCCACGCTCAGCGTGGTGGTAAGGATCGGCTTGTAGTCCGTCGCCACCCCCGGATAGGGCAGCGTCGAGATGTCCACCGCGCGAAGAGGTTTGGTCGAACGCACCGCTACGCCCCCGCTACCGACGTCGACCTCGGCTCCCATCGCCTCGAGTTTGCGCAGAAACATCACCATGTGGTCGGCTCGCGCATCCACCACCCGGACTGAGCCTTTGGTAATCAGCCCTGATGCCAGGTAGGTTCCCGAGACGACCCGGTCCGTCACGACCCGGTGTGCGGCGGCGTGCAGCTCGACCACGCCGTCCACGGTGAGCAGTGATGTGCCCAGACCCTCGATCGATGCGCCCATCGCGATGAGTTGGCGACCCAGGTCTTCCACTTCTGGTTCGCGCGCCGCGTTGTCGATGATGGTGCGACCTTCGGCGAGCACCGCGGCCATGAGGAGATTGTCAGTGGCGGTGTGGCTCGGGTACTCGAGCGTGATCCGGGTCGCGCGAAGTCGAGGCGACGTCGATGTTGCGTGAATCGACGTTCGGTCGTTGCGAAACGTCGCGCCCATGGCGGTGAGTCCCTCAGTGTGAAAGTTGATCGGGCGTTGGCCGAAGTCGTCACCACCGGGCAGCGCCATATTGGCCTCGCCGCAGCGTGCGAGCAAGGGACCGAGCACGACGATGGACGCCCTCATCGCCTCAAACAAGTGGGCGGGAGCGACGGGATGCAACTCCTCGGCCGCGGGCACGCTGATGAGCAACTCGTGCTCGTGGGGCGAACTCACCGCACAGCCCAGAGCCACGAGCAACTCACTCATCACCGCGACGTCGCTAATGTGCGGCACGTTGGTCAGGTGGTGAGTTCCGGACGCCAGCAGACAGGCCGCCATCTGCTTGAGCACCGCGTTCTTGGCCCCGTACGCCGTTACTTCGCCCTCGAGGGGGCCGGCGGGCTTGACCACCAGAGAACTCACCCTGTAAGTATTGCCTCTTCGTACGACGGGCCATTTTTCCCACGAGAACCCAAAAACGGCCCGGCTACTCTGGGCCTGTGCAGCGACAGCTCTTGCCCGACCGCAACCTCGCGCTGGAGCTGATTCGCGTCACCGAGGCCGCGGCCATTGCCGCGGCTCGCTGGGCGGGACGAGGCGACAAGAACGCGGCCGACGGTGCGGCCGTGGATGCGATGCGCTTCGTCTTAGGGGCAGTCGCCATGGACGGCGTGGTCGTCATCGGCGAGGGCGAAAAAGACGAAGCGCCGATGCTCTACAACGGCGAGAAGATCGGCGATGGTCGTCCCCCGCTCGTGGACGTCGCGGTCGATCCCGTCGACGGCACGCGACTCACGGCACTCGGGCGTAACGGCGCACTGGCGGTCATTGCCTTGAGCGAGCGTGGCACGATGTTCAATCCCGGGCCGTGCTACTACATGAAAAAGATCGCGGTCGGCCCGCGCGGACGTGGCGCGATTGACGTCCAGGCGTCGGCGACCGACAACCTGACGGAACTCTCCAAGCGGCTGAACAAGCCGGTCCAAGAGATGGGCGTGGTCATTCTCGATCGTCCCCGTCACGATGACCTCGTCGCCGAAGTGCGCGAAGCAGGCGCGCGGGTGATCTCGATTACCGACGGCGACGTGGCCGGTGCGATCGCAACTGGCTGGCCCGACTCGGGTGTCGACCTTCTGCTTGGCATCGGGGGCACGCCCGAGGGAGTGATCGCGGCGGCAGCCCTCAAAGGCCTCGGTGGTGAGATCCAGGGGGTCCTGCACGCCAACGATGAGGAGACCCGTCGTGAGGCCGAGGCCCTCGGCTACAGCTTCTCGCGCGTGCTCACCACCGACGATCTCGTGGCGGGCGACAACTGCTTCTTCTCAGCGACCGCCATCACCGACGGTGACTTCTTGCGAGGGGTTCGCTTCTACGACTTTGGCGCGACCACTCAGTCGCTCGTCGTGCGCTCGCGCACGGGCACCATCCGGACCATCGAGACGTTCCACCGTCACGACAAACTCCAGGAGTTCTCGACCTCCGGCTTCTAAACGGCGAGCGAATGCGCACGAACACCCGAAGTGCCATTGTTCACAAGTTCGCCCATTGTCGCTGGTAGGCCTGGCGATCTAGTCTTCGCGCTATCTACCCGCAACACGCTGGCACGAGCCAAGAAGGAGGGTGACGATGAAAGTATCGCAACTACTAGCCGCCAAGGGTCACGAGGTGGCCACCATCTCCCAGGAGAGATCCGTCAAGGACGCCATTGCGCTGCTCAAGGAACGAGGCATCGGGGCGCTGGTGGTGACCGGCATGACGCCACCGTTGGTGGGCATCTTTTCTGAACGCGACGTGGTGCGCGCACTCGCCTCGAGCGGCGAGAAGGCGCTCTCGCTCAAGGTGTCCGAACTAATGAGTCACGACGTGGTGACCTGCAAGGAGAGCACCGAAGTGACCGACGTCATGACCATGATGACCGACCACCGCATACGCCACGTGCCAGTCGTCGAGGACAATCACCTGGTGGGAATGGTCTCCATCGGTGACGCCGTGAAGTCTCGTCTCGATGAACTCGAAAAAGAGAAGCGGGACCTTCTGGACTACGTGTCGGGTCGCTAGCTACTTCGCCGCGGCACTGAGGCGAAGGTCAGCACGATCGATCGCCGCCTGGGCGAGGATCTCTTCACGTTCGTCGTCGCCCTTGGTGGCCTCGGCCAGTCGAGCCTCGGCCGCGTCCTTGGCGCGCTGGGCGCGAGCGACGTCGATCTCGGTCGTCCGCTCGGCCACGCTCGCCAGAACCGTCGCGAGCGTCGTGTCGGGCTCCAGGTCCTTGCCGACTTGAAAGAATCCCGTGTGCACGGCAAAGGCGATCTCGCCCTCGTCACTGGTCTGCACGCGCACGACCGTTGACGTCACGTCACCCACCGTGGCCGTATGGCCCGCTAAGACCGTGAAGTCACCCTCGGACGATCGCGCGATGAGGGCCGTGGCCGTTCCCGACCACAACGCCGCTTCGGGCGAGAGGATCTCCACCTTCAGTGTGGTCATTAGTTCTTCGCTAGCTCCGCGGCCTTCTTCTCCACGTCCGCCGCGCCACCGACGTTGAGGAACGCCTGCTCGGGGTAGTGGTCAAGGTCACCCTTGACGAGGCTCTCGAAGGACTCGATCGTCTCCTGGACCGGCACGTTGATGCCGTCGATGCCGGTAAAGACCTTGGACACGAACATCGGCTGGGACAAGAAGCGCTGGATCTTGCGCGCGCGGGTCACGGTGATGCGGTCATCTTCGGAGAGCTCATCGAGTCCGAGGATGGCGATGATGTCCTGGAGCTCCTTGTTGCGCTGGAGGATCTGTTGGACCTGTCGCGCGACCGCGTAGTGGCGATCCCCCACGATCTCGGGCGCCAAGATGTTGGAGGTCGAGGTCAACGGGTCCACGGCCGGGTAGATACCCAACGCCGCGATCTGACGGCTGAGTTCAGTCGTCGCGTCGAGGTGGGTGAACGTCGTAAAGGGCGCGGGGTCGGTGTAGTCGTCCGCCGGCACGTACACCGCCTGCAGCGAGGTGATGGAGTGACCCCGCGTCGAGGTGATGCGCTCTTGGAGTTCTCCCATCTCGTCGGCCAGGGTGGGCTGGTACCCCACGGCCGAAGGCATACGCCCGAGCAGCGTGGAGACCTCAGAGCCGGCCTGCACGAAGCGGAAGATGTTGTCGATGAAGAGCAGCACGTCCTGGTTCTTCACGTCGCGGAAGTACTCGGCCATGGTGAGAGCGGCCAGCGCCACGCGCAGGCGTACCCCCGGTGGCTCGTCCATCTGTCCGTAGACCAGCGCGGTCTTTTCAATGACCCCCGACTCGCGCATCTCCAGTAGCAAGTCGGTCCCCTCACGCGTGCGCTCACCCACGCCGGCGAACACCGACACACCGTTGTGCTGCTCGGCGACTCGGCGGATCATCTCCATGATGAGAACGGTCTTACCCACGCCCGCACCGCCGAAGAGGCCGATTTTGCCACCCTGAACGTAGGGGGCGAGCAGGTCGACGACCTTGATGCCCGTTTCGAACATCGTGGACTTGGGCTCGAGTTGGTCGAAGGCCGGGGCCGCGCGGTGAATCTCCCAACGGTCCTCCACTTTGCCGATGTCGTCAGTGTCGAGCGGTTCGCCCACCACGTTAAAGACGTGTCCGAGCACCGCGTCGCCGACGGGCACGCTGATGCCGTGTCCGCTCTGGCGCACGATGGTGCCGCGCACCAAGCCGTCAGTCGGGCGCATGCAGATACAACGAACACGACCTTCGCCGATCTGCTGGGCGACCTCGGCGACGACGTGGATCGTCTTGCCCTCGAGTTCGATGTCCATCTCGACGGCGTGGTTGATCTCGGGCAGCGAGTGCGGCGGGAACTCCACGTCGACGACCGGTCCGGCGATGGCGACGACGCGCCCCGGCTCCAACTCGGTCTTTTCTGGTGCGATGGTCATGTGATTCTCACTTTCCCGAGCGGAGCGCTTCGGCGCCGCCCACGATTTCCATAATTTCGGTGGTGATCGAGTCCTGGCGGGCTCGGTTCATCACGCGGGTCAAGGTCTGGCCAAGCTCGTCGGCGTTGTCGGTCGCAGCCGCCATGGCGCGCTGCTGCGAAGTGTGGAACGACGCCGCTCCCTCGAGGAGCGCGGTGAAGATCTCACTCTCCAGTGCGCGCGGCATGAGGGTCGTCGAGTAGCTTCTCGACTTCGGGCTCGAACTCGGTGTAGCCCTGCAGCGCGGGCGGCTCGTCACTCACTGGCAGATCGGGCACGACGAGGGGCAGCAACTGTTCGACGTCCACCGCCTGGGATCCCGCCGAGAGGTAGCGCGTGGAGACGAGCAGCACCTGCTGGGTCTCGCCGGCGAGAAATGGCCCGATGAGCTGACTCGCGATCTCCTGGGCGTCGGAGTACGTCGGTCGATCAACGAAGCCAGCGAAGTTCGCCTCGACCTCGATGCCGCGATAGCGAAAATACGAACCAGCCTTTTTGCCCACCGTGATGAGTTGAGCCTGGGTGCCGTCGCTGATGAGTTTGGCGATGAGACGCTCCCCGGCCCGAAGCGAGGCGTTGTTGTACGCGCCCGACAGTCCCCGGTCGCCGGTGAGTACGACCACCGTGGCCCGATCGACCTTGTCGGGCAAGGTGAGGAGCTTCTTCGCGCCCGCCGGGTCGCCGAGCGCGGCTTCCACGACCACGCGCTGCATGCCCAAGCGGTAGGGCCGATTCGCCACGATGCGCGCGGTGCTGCGAGGAATCTGGGCGGCGGCGATCAGCTCCATTGCTTTGGTGATCTTGCGCGTCGAGCGCACCGAACGAATGCGTTGACGTAGTACTCGCTCCTGTCCACCGGCCATGACTCCTCCTTTCTCTCGCTCGTGGTCTCTTAGTTACTGGTCGCGAAGCTCGCGAGGAACGACGTGAGCGCGGCATCCAGAGCATCTGTGTCGTTGAGCTGCTTGGTGTCGCGAATGCTCGCCAGGATGTCGGCGTGCTTGGCGCGCATGTCGGTGAGGAACTCGGCCTCAAAGCGCGTCACGTCTTCCACGGGAATGGTGTCGAGCCACCCCTTGGTACCGGCGTAGATCGCCACGACTTGCTCTTCGACGGGCACGGGCGCGTTCAGGCCCTGCTTCAAGAGTTCCGTGAGGCGATAGCCCCGGTCCAACTGCTGCTGAGATCCCTTGTCGAGTTCGGAACCAAACGTGGCGAACGCTTCGAGGTCACGGAACTGCGCGAGGTCGATCTTGAGGGTACCGGCCACCGAACGCATCGCCTTGATCTGGGCGGCACCGCCCACGCGAGAGACCGAGTTACCCACGTCGATCGCGGGGCGCACGCCGGAGTAAAAGAGGTCTGACTGCAAGAAGACCTGGCCGTCGGTGATCGAGATGACGTTGGTGGGGATGTACGCCGAGATGTCCCCGGCCTTGGTCTCGATGATCGGCAGGGCCGTCAGGGATCCCCCGCCGAGTTCGTCGCTCAGCTTTGCCGCGCGCTCCAGCAGGCGGCTGTGCAAGTAGAAGACGTCTCCGGGGTAGGCCTCGCGGCCCGGTGGGCGGCGCAGCAAGAGGGAGATCTGCCGATAGGCCTCGGCCTGCTTGGAGAGGTCGTCGTACACCACGAGGGCGTGATCGCCCTTTTCCATCCACTCCTGACCGATCGCGCACCCCGCGTACGGAGCCAGGTACTTAAAGGGCGCGGGGTCACCGGCCCCCGCCACCACGACCACGGTGTACTCGAGCGCACCGTAATCTTCGAGGGTCTTGACGGTCTGGGCGACGGAGGAGTTCTTCTGGCCGACCGCGACGTAGATGCACTTCACGCCCTGACCCTTTTGGTTCAGGATCGTGTCGATGGTGACGGTGGTCTTGCCGGTCTTGCGGTCACCGATGATGAGCTCGCGCTGGCCGCGGCCAATGGGCGTCATGGCATCGATCGCCTTGATGCCGGTCTGGAGCGGCTCGCTCACGGGCTGGCGACCAGTGATGCCGGGCGCTTGAATTTCCATGCGTCGCGTCGTCGCACCGACCAGCGGACCCTTGCCGTCGATCGGCTCACCGAGTGCGTTCACTACGCGACCGAGCAGCGCGTCGCCCACGGGCATCGAGAGGATCCGACCTGTCGAGCGAACGACCTGCTCTTCTTCGATGCTGTCGACCGAGCCCAGGACGACCGCACCGATCGTCTCTTCGTCGAGGTTCATCGCGAGGCCCACGGTGCCGTCTTCGAACTCGAGGAGCTCATTCACTTTCGCCGAGGGCAGGCCCGACACGCGCGCGATACCGTCACCGACTTCGACCACGCGACCGACCTGTTCGGCCGCGATGGCCGGGTTGAAGTCGGTGACGTGCTTTCGTAGTGCGTCGGTGATCTCGCTGGCGCTGATGGTGAGCTCAGTCATCACGTATTCCTTTGCTTAGTTATTCGGTTGGAGGGCTGATTCGAGGTCGCGGCCGGACGCGGCCACCACATCGTGCAGGGCGCCGAGGCGGCCCTTGGTGGAGGCGTCGAGGCGCAGGTCGCCAATCTCGACGAGGACGCCACCCAGCAGGGATGGGTCGTCGGCAATCTGGAGTTCGACCTCTTTGCCCGTGAGGGCGTGCAGTGAGTCGACCAGTTCGTGCTGGGTGTCCGAGGAGAGATCGCGAGCGGTGTGCACTCGCGCGATGCGCCAGTCGCGCGACTGGGCGACGTAGTTCACGAGATAGTCGAGGGTCCCTACGACGTCGCGGGGACGACCGCCCACGACGGTAAAACGAGCCAACTCGAGCGCGATCGGATTGACCTTGCCCTCCAGGAGCTGATCGGTCAGTCCCAGTCGCGATTCGAGGGGTGCTTCGCGATCCAGGAGGAGATGGCGAAGCCCGTCGTTGCCTTCGACGGTGCGAGCCCAACGAAAGAGATCATCCTCGATCGACGAAAAATTGTCGGTGTTGACGTCTTCTAAGAGGGCGTCCGCAAACCCCGACACGCGCCGTCGGGCGTCGAGCAGTGAAAGACCGGGGAGAGGAAACTCGCCGTTGTCGCGCAGGGCGCGCGCGGAGTACGCGAGCTCACTCACGGCGGAGGGCACTTCTTGGGCGGGCACCGAGGTCGCCGCGTACACCAGGATGCGCAAGGCCTCCGGCGACACTTTGTTCTCGAGCAGGTCGTGGACCACGAGACCGCGGGCGACGTGCGTCATCGAGGTGTCGGTGAGCACCGCGCTCAAATCGTCGCGCGACTGAATGGTCGCGTCGAAGGCCTCAAGGTCACCGAGTACCCGCGCGAGCAAGGCCGCGTCGAGGCGGCCGAGGACGGCGGTGGCGAAACCTTCGAGCTTGGGCAGCATGATTAGTTGCTCGTCCCCTTGGCGGCCTCGGCGTGGATGGCGGCCACCGCCTCGCGCACGAGGTCGTCGTGGGTGCTCTGGTCCACTTCGCGTCCCACGATCTTTGAGACGAGGTCAAAGACAATCTCACCGATGCGAGCCGACGCCTCATCGACCGCGTGCTGGCGTGCCGAGGCGACTTCGCTCGACGCGGTCGCCAAGATTCGGTCGTACTCGGCCTGGGCGCGGCCCACCGCTTCGGCCTTCAGCTGATCCGAGGTCTCCTGGGCGCCGGCCACGATCGTCCGGGCCTGCTCGCGAGCATCGGCGAGCACCTTGTCGCGCGCGTCGTCGGCTGCGGCCGCCTCGGCACGCGCCGCGTCCGCCGCCTCAAGCGAGGTGCGGATCTTCTCCTGTCGATCCACGAGCATCTTGTTGATCACGGGAAAGATGTAGCGCTTCGCGATGAGGAATATCGCCACGAAGACGGCCAGTTCCACGAAGAACGTGCCGTTGGGGAGGAGAAAGATTGACGTGCCAATCATCTCGAGAGACCTTCTTTCATAGAGCGCGTGCTCCGCGTCGTTCCGTCGGTCCTATTGCTTCTTGAACACGTAGACGAAGACGACCATGAACAGCAAGTTGATGAAGTACATGGCTTCGACGAGACCGACGGTCAAGAAGAAGTAGGTGCGCGCCTTGTTTTCAATCTCGGGCTGACGCGCGATGGCGGCAATCGTCTGGCTACCGGCCAGACCGTCACCAATCGCAGCACCGATCGCGCCGCCACCGAGGGCGAGACCGCCGCCGACGAGGGCGCCCGCGTTGCGTACCGCATCGCTGATGCTTGATGAATCTGTTGCCATTGTTACTTCCTCCTGGGTTTTCCTAGTGAGACGTCTCTAATTGAGAAACGGGGTGTTCGTCTTCGTCGTGGCTCATCGCAAACCCGAAGTACAGGATCGTGAGCAGCATGAAGATGAACGCTTGGATCGTGCCGAGCAGTCCGGTGTCGAAGAACTTCCACGCGATCTCGAAGGGCCAGGTCACGTAGACCGGCAACAAGGTAAGCAGCACGACGACGAAGAGCCCGCCCGAGAAGATGTTGCCAAAGAGACGGAAGGTCATCGTGATGGGCTTGGTGATCTCTTCGATGACATTGATCGGCGCGAGTGCGGCAAAGGGCTTGAAGTAGTGCTTGAAGTACCCCGTGAACCCGCGCGCGCGCAGGGACTCGATGTGGACCCAGATGATGACGAAGGCGACAAGCGCCAGCGGCAGGTTCACGTCGCCCGTCGGCGCGGGCAGAATTGCACCCGACGAACCGGGGTGCATCGACGTGGGGAGAAAGTCGAGCCAGTTGCAGATCAGCAGGAACAAAAACAGCGTCGCACCGAGAGGCACGAATCGCTGGCCCTGCGGGCCGATCGCCGAATCCGCGAGGTCGCTGACCTGCTCGACCAGGATCTCCCAGATGAGTTGCAGTTTGCCCGGCACCCCCGAGGTCGCCCTCTTTCTCATGGCAAAACCGAGCCAGAGGAAGATGATTGCGGCGACCACCGTCGAGAGCACGATGTCGTAGTAGACGGTGAACCCGAAGAGGTGCCACGCCGGGTGCACGCCGACCGGGATCGTCTTCTTCACCGCAAACTGCATCCTCACTGCACTCCTCCCTGGTTGGCCACCACTCGCAAAACGTTTAGAACAAAGACAATTTGATAAAGAACAAGCCCCGACACAATACCTACTCCCAAGGGGGCGTTCAGCCAGAGGAGGACCAGCACGAGGGCGGTCAGCGCGCCGAGTCGTGCGATCGTGTTGCTGCCGAGTTGGCGACGCACGGCCTTGGTGCTCTGCTCGCCTCGTACCTCAACGCGAGAAGAACGCCGAGCGAGTTGACGAAAGTTCCCAACGGCCAGTCCCATGCCGAGTACGAGCCCGAGCGCCCCGAGCGGCGGGGCCACAAAGATAGCGACGAGGAAGCCCACCGCTCCCACCACCACTGCTGTCAGGGTGGTTCGGCGCAGGAGCCGCGGCAGAGTGTCGGTGGGTAGGTTTTCTAACACGGCCTGTCGAGTTTAAAGGTAGCGACGAACAAGCTGGATAACGCTCGTCGCGGCCACAACAGTTCCCAACACTATCCCGATCAAAAGACCCCACGGCGCGACGTGCCAGAGGTGGTCGAGGTAGAGACCAAGCAGAACGCCCAGTGTGATCAGGATCGCGATGGTGAGCCCCATCGCCGTGAAAGCGGCGAATCCGGGTAGGTCTTTTACGACGGGTTTCTCCTGATCGGAGCCGTGAGAGGAGCCCGGAGGGTCACTCATCGGCGAACCTCATCGCGCAGCGAAAAGGTCTCCTCTCGACGCCGCTGGAGGCGCCCACGCAAGGGGCTGAACCAGGTGAACAGAGCGATCACTAAGACCGCCACGCCGAGAGGGATGAAAACGTTCGCTTCCGTGTCAAAGAGCGGCAGCAGGACGAAACCGCACAGCAGGGCCGTCCACGACCACAGGATGATCACCGTACGTCGGTGCCCGTGACCCAACCTCATGAGGCGGTGGTGGACGTGCATCTTGTCCGCCGTCTGAAAGCCCTGTCCCGAGAGGGTGCGCCGCACGAACGCCCAGGCCGCGTCAAGGAGCGGCACACCCAGGATGAAGACCGGAATCAGAAGGGGCGCAAAGAAGAAGAAGGTCACGCCACTCGCGGGCGGCGTACGCCCCCCGATCACCATGGTGGAGGCGCTCATCAAGAGTCCGAGCATCATCGCCCCCGCATCGCCCATGAAGAGCTTGGCCGGATGGAAGTTGTCGCGCAGAAAGCCGATACAGATGCCGCACGTGAGAGCCGCGATCAGTGGCCCCGCGTTGGTCGAGGGCAGTAGTCCGAGGTGCTCGAGACGCAGTCCGTAGACGCACAAGGTGCCTGAGGCGATCGCCACGATTCCTGCCGCCAAACCGTCCAAACCGTCGATGAGGTTCACCGCGTTCGTGAGGGCAAAGACCCACACCGCCGTGACGATCGGCAGTATTGAGGGACCGAGCACGACGAATCCCGCGAAGGGCAACTTCAACTGGTACATCGTCGCTCCCGAAAAGTACAGGATCGACGCCGCGAGGAACTGACCCGCGACCTTGGCGGGGGCGCTCATCTCGCGAAAGTCGTCCAGCACGCCCACGACGAAGATGACGCCTGCGGCGAGCAGGACGCCCAACATCTCGTGCGATGACGTGATGACCGCTCGCAATGTCGGGTCGAGCAAGGCGACCATCAGCGCGACGCAAAAGCCCACCAGCATCGCCGCGCCACCCCCATACGGGGTCACGCGCTCGTGCACCTTGCGCTCGCCGGGTTCGGCGACGTAGCCAACCTTGAGCGAGATCACTCGCGCCACCGGGTTGGCGAGGAGGGTCACCACCGCGCCGACGAGTGCGACCACTCCGTACGCGGCGATGTTGCCCATCTATCTACTGGGCGAAATTCACGTACGGATTAAATGCCGCACACAGTTCGCCCACCTCGCGGCGGACCTCGCCGAGCGTGGCCTCATCGTCGCGACCGCGCAGGGCAGTGGCCATCAATGAGGCGATCACCTCGAAGTCGCCCTCGCGCATCCCCGCGGTCGTTTCGGCAGCGGAGCCCACCCGTAGACCAGACGTGATGAACGCACTACGTGGGTCGTCGGGAATGGCGTTGCGATTCGTCGTGATGCCCGCGCGGTCGAGGGTCTCTTGGGCGACCTTGCCCGTGAGGTCGGCGTCGTAGTCGCGCAGATCCAACAACAGCATGTGGTTGTCGGTGCCGCCCGAGACCAAGCGGAAACCCTCCTTGGCCAGAGCCGCCCCGAACGCCTGAGCATTGGCCACGACTTGCGCGGCGTAGTCCGAGAAACTCGGCTGGCTCGCTTCCTTGAAGGCCACGGCCTTGGCGGCGATCACGTGTTCGAGGGGCCCGCCCTGCTGTCCAGGAAAGACCGCAGAGTCAATTTTCTTCGCGTGTTCCTCGCGACAGACGATCGCGCCCCCGCGCGGGCCGCGCAGAGTCTTGTGCGTAGTAAAGGTCACCACGTCGGCGAAGGGCACGGGACTCGGGTGAGCGTGTCCCGCGATCAGCCCGGCCACGTGAGCCGAGTCAAACATCAACAGAGCGCCCACTTCGTCGGCGATCACCCGGAAGGGCTCCGGATCGATGGTGCGCGAATAGGCGGTGGCGCCCGCCACGATCAGTTTGGGACGGTGCGCCAGGGCGAGGTCACGAACGTTTTCAAAGTCAATGACCTCACCGATTTCGTCGGGATCATCCGTGCGCGGCGTGACGCCGTAGGAGACGAACTTCCAGAACTTCGAGGTGATCGACGCGGGAGATCCGTGGGTGAGGTGGCCGCCTTGGTCGAGACGCATCGCGAGGATGGTGTCGCCGGGCTCGAGGAGCGCCTGGTACACCGCCACGTTCGCGTTCGCTCCGCTGTGGGGCTGGACGTTGGCGTGCTCGGCACCAAAGAGCGCGGTCAAACGGTCGCGGGCCAGACTCTCGACCTCATCGATGATGTAGTTACCGCCGTAGTACCGCCGACCCGGGTACCCTTCGGCGTACTTATTAGTGAGGACCGATCCGGTCGCGGCCAAGACCGAGGGCGACGCGAAGTTCTCACTCGCGATGAGTTGGATCGTCGAGGTCTGACGCTCATAGTCGCGCGCCAGCAGGTCGACAACCTCCTCGTCATTCGTGATCCAGGCATCCAACGGGGACGGGGCCATTATCCTTACCCTTTCTCGCTCAGCACGTGGTCGAGCTCTCGTAACTTCTCGATACGTGCATCGTGTCGACTTTCAGGTTCAGCGTTCAGCCACGCCGCGAGCGACTCGGTGGCCACGACCGAACCGGTGAGCCGACCGCCTAGGCAAAGCACGTTGGCGTGGTTGTGCTCGCGCGCGAGATGCCCCGAGGTGACGTCGTGCACCACCGCTGCGCGCACGCCGGGCACCTTGTTGGCAGCCATTGCGATACCGATACCCGAGCCGCACACCGCGACGCCGAGCTCCGCGTCACCGTTGACGACGGCACGGCCGACGGCCGCGCCGTAGTCGGGATAGTCGACCGGTTCGCTGGCGCTGGTGGTCCCCAAGTCGAGAACGTCGTAGCCCCAGCCGGCCAGTGACGACGCGAGTATCGTCTTCAGGTCGTATCCGGCGTGATCGGAGCCGATGGCGATGCGCATTGATAACTACCCTACCGTTCACCCCCTCTCGCACTCAGACCCGAGCGAGTCGCAATTGCGCCGCGAGCTGGCACATATTCCCAGGTCGAGGGCTCACTAGTATCGGCACGTGAAGCACGTCGCTCTCGCGCCACCGCTCGTTTCCTCGCTCAATGTCGCCTCCGATGAGTTCGAGAAGAACCGTCGCGACATGCTCGAACAACTTGAGGTCATCGACAACCTTCTCGACGAGGCCGAAGCCGGCGGTGGCGAGGCCGCGATGGCCCGCATGCGATCGCGGGGCAAAATGCCGGTGCGCGAACGCATTGACGCCGTGCTCGACCCGGACTCCCCGTTTCTCGAGATCTCCGCCCTGGCCGGCTACGGCTCGGACTACGCCGTCGGTGGCGGCATGGTCGTCGGCATCGGCGTGATCGCGGGCACCGAGTGCGTGATCATGGCCAACGACCCCTCCGTGCTCGGCGGCGCCCTCACGCTCTACTCCGCCAAAAAATGGATGCGCGCGCTCGAGATCGCGCGCGACAACCAGATGCCCTACGTGAGCTTCGTCGAGTCGGCGGGAGCCGACCTGCGCGTGGGCCGCGGCGGCGGGGGCCAAATGCAAACGGCGCACTTCGCCGAGAGCGGTCGGTTCTTCTATGACCTCATCGAACTCTCCAAGATGCGCGTGCCCACAATCAGCGTGGTGTTCGGCTCATCAACGGCTGGCGGCGCCTACCAGCCCGGTCTGAGCGACTACAACATCCTGGTCAAGGACCAGTCCAAGATCTTCCTCGCCGGTCCCCCGCTCGTGAAGATGGCGACCGGCGAAGAGTCCGACGACGAGACCCTCGGCGGAGCCGTGCTGCACGCCGAAGTCTCGGGCCTCGGTGACTACCTGGCCGAGGATGAAATGGACGCCATCCGGATGTGCCGCGAGGTCGTGGCGCATCTCAACTGGCGAAAGTACGGACCGCCACCCTCGCTGCCGAACGACGAACCCGTCTACGACGCCGAGGAGTTGCTCGGCGTCATGAGTCGCGATCTGCGACAGAGCGTCGACACCCGTGACGTGCTGGCGCGCGTCGTGGACGGCTCGCGGTTCGAAGAGTTCAAAGCGCCCTACGGCACGACACTCGTGTGCGGTTGGGCCAGCGTCCACGGGTATCCCATCGGGATCCTCGCCAACAACGGGGTCATCCACCCTCAGGCGGCCGAGAAGGCCGGACAGTTCATCCAGCTTTGTAACCAGATCGACGTACCGCTGGTCTTCATTCAGAACATCACCGGCTACATGGTCGGCAAGGACGCCGAGGCCGAGGGCATCATCAAGAAGGGCTCGCAGATGCTCAACGCGGTGACCAACTCGACGGTCCCGCACATCACGCTCATCATCGGTTCGTCCTACGGCGCGGGAACCTACGGTATGTCGGGTCGGGCCTTTAACAATCGTTTCACCTTCCTGTGGCCCACCGCCAAGATCGCGGTGATGGGACCCAAGCAGATCGCGGGCGTGATGTCCCAGGTTCGACGCGCGCAAGCCGAGCGCCACGGCGAGGTGTTCGATGAGGAAGAAGACGCCAAGATCGTGGCCGCGGTCGAAGAGACCCAAGAAAAAGGTTCCTTGGCCCTCGCCGCCACCAGCGTGGTGAGTGACGACGGCATCATCGACCCTCGCGACACCCGCACCGTGCTCGGTATCTGCCTGTCGGTAGTGCGTCAACGCGACATTGAAGGCGCTACCAGCTACGGAGTGTTTCGCCTGTGAGATTCACGTCGATCCTCGTGGCCAATCGCGGCGAGATTGCGCGGCGTATTCTTCGCGCCGCGCGCGAGTCGGGCCTGCGCACCGTCGCGGTCTACGTGGCGGCGGACGCGAACGCGCCCTTCGTGCCCGAGGCCGATGAAGCCATCCTGTTGCCCTCGAGTTACCTCGACGGCCCCGCCATCATCGCGGCCGCGAAACTCAGTGGCGCTCAGGCGATCCACCCGGGCTACGGCTTTCTCTCGGAGAACGCGGACTTTGCAGGCGCCGTCGTCGACGCGGGCCTCGTATGGATCGGACCGCCCGCGCGCGTGGTTGCCGCCGTCGGCGACAAACTGGCGGCCAAGGATCTCGCCCGATCGGCGGGCGTGCCCGTACTCGAATCGAGTGAACGGCCCGAGGACGCCGAGAGCATCGGCTATCCCCTCATGATTAAGGCGGCGGCGGGCGGCGGCGGCAAAGGGATGCGCGTCGTCTACGAGCCGAGCAACCTCGCGGACTCGCTCCAAGCGGCACAACGCGAAGCGCTGAGCGGGTTTTCCGATGATCGCGTGTTCCTCGAGCGCTACATCGCTCGGTCGCGTCACGTCGAGATACAGATTCTCGGCGATGAGCACGGACACCTCGTGCACCTAGGCGAACGTGACTGCTCGATTCAACGGCGCCACCAGAAACTCCTCGAGGAGTCGCCCTCCCCCGCGCTCAGCGACGCCACCCGCCAGGCCATGGGGGACGCGGCGCTGTCGCTGGCGCGCGCCATCGGGTATGAGTCGGCCGGCACGGTCGAGTTCATCGTCGATGACGCAACCCACGACTTCTACTTCCTGGAGGTGAACGCTCGCCTTCAGGTCGAGCATCCAGTGAGCGAAGAGGTCAGCGGAATCGACATTGTCCAGGAGCAGTTGCGACTCGCCCAGGGCGACGAGCTGGACTACACCCAAGAAGACGTCGACCTGGTGGGACACGCGATCGAGGTGCGGCTGTGCGCCGAAGATCCCGAGACGGGGTTCCTCCCAGCCACCGGCACGCTGCTCGCCTTTCAACCCGGTGAGGTACCGGCGTTGCGCTGGGAGAGTGGCGTGGAAGAGGGCTCGGTCGTGACCGTGAACTTCGATCCCCTCCTCGCCAAGGTCATTTCGTATGCGCCCACGCGTGAGCTCGCGGCCACCACGCTCGCCCTCGGCCTCGAGCGTCTGCACCTGGGCGGCGTCATCACCAACCGCGACTTTCTCGTCAACGCGTTGCGCAGCGACGTATTCCTGCGCGGCGAAGCCACCACCGACTTTGTCGAGAACTCGGGCGTCCCACGAGGTCTGGAAGCCAGCGACGACGAGCTCGCGATGGCGGCGGCCGCGGGAGCTCTTTGGCTGCAGGGACAGCATCGGAGGGACGCCCAGGTGCTGTCCGACATTCCGAGCGGGTGGCGCAACGCCCGACTCCCACGCCAACACGTCGAACTTAGTTACGACGAGCGCGCCTTTGACGTCGCCTACGTTCGCCGTCGCGACGGGTCATTCGATCTCGGCGAGTTAGGTCTGGCGCGAATCCACGACTGGGGACCTCGGCACCTCGACGTCGAGATCAACGATCGCCGACGCAGGGTGCTCGTCACTCTCGCTGCGGGTCACCTCTTTGTCCAGACGCTGCGCGGAACCATCGACTTCTCCGTAGTCCAGCGCTTTGCGGTCCACCAGCGCGACGCGGTGTTTGGCGGCCTGAGCGCACCGATGCCCGGGCGAATTCTCGACGTCCGCGTGGCCCCGGGCCAGGCCGTTCGCGCGGGCGAATCCCTGGTCGTCATGGAGGCCATGAAGATGGAGCACGTCATCGCGGCGAGCGGTGACGGCGTCGTCGACGAAGTACTGGTCCACAAGGATCAGCAAGTAGAACGCGGCGCCACACTCCTCACGATGCACGACGACGCCTCGTGATCCGTATCGCCAACTGCTCGGGCTTCTACGGTGATCGCATCTCGGCCGCGCGTGAGATGGTCGAGGACGGACCCATTGACGTGCTCACCGGCGACTGGCTGGCCGAACTCACCATGTTGATCTTGGCGCGTACGCGAGCCAAGCAACCTGGGCAGGGTTACGCAAGGACGTTTCTGACCCAGATGGAACAGGTCATGGGAACCTGCTTGGATCGCGGCATCAAGGTGGTGTCCAACGCGGGCGGCCTCGATCCCGCGTCGTGCGCGGACGCTGTCTCTGAGATCGCCGGTCGCCTGGGTCTTTCCCCCACGATTGCCTACGTCAACGGTGATGACCTCATGGGCCGACTGGTCGACCTGGACCGCACCGGATCCCTCACGCACTTCGAGACCGGTGAGTCGCTGGGCGATCTGTCTCGCTTCATCACCGCAAATGCGTATCTCGGGTGCTTTGGCATCGTCGAGGCGCTGAGTGGAGGGGCAGACATCGTGGTAACGGGTCGGGTGACCGACGCGGCCCTGGTGTGTGGCCCGGCTGCGTGGCACCATCATTGGCGACGCGACAACTTTGACGCGCTGGCGGGAGGAGTCGTGGCGGGACACGTCATCGAGTGCGGCGCTCAGGTCACGGGGGGCAACTACTCATTCTTCAAAGAGGTCCCGCACATGGAACGCGTCGGCTTTCCGTGGGTCGAGATCGACGAGGACGGCAGTTGCGTCGTGGGTAAGCACGACGGCACGGGCGGCGAAGTCTCCATTGGCACGGTCACGTCCCAGTTGCTCTACGAGATCGGCTCGCCGTCGTACTTCGGACCCGACGTCACCGCCCGGTTCGACACGATCGAGCTCGAACAGGTAGGACGTTGATCGCGTGCGCATCAGTGGCGTCCGCGGCGAGGCTCCTCCGAGCACGCTCAAGGTCGCGATGAACGAACTCGGCGGGTATCGCAAGGACTTGAGCGTCGCTCTCACGGGCCTCGATATCGACGAGAAAGCTGACCTCGTGGAACGCGCGTTCTGGATCGCGTGCCCCTTTGCGCCGGAGGACTTTGAGAGTGTGACGACGCGTGTCGTGCGCACCGACAAGTCCGACCCGCCCACCAACGAAGAGGCTGTCGCCACCTGGCGGGTCACGCTCAAGGATCCCGACGAGCACAAGGTGGGTCGAGCGGTCGCCGACGCGGTGGTCGAACTCGCGCTGTCGACCATTCCGGGATTCTTCATTCCCGGGGCGAGCCCGTCGCCCGGGTCACCCTACGGCGTCTACCGCCCGGCCCTCGTACCGAGCAATCTCGTTCCCCAGCACGTCAGCATCCTCGGGGGCGAACGCACGGTGATCGACTCGGTCGCCCCCACCACCGACGCTCACATCGTGACCAATCACGGTGCTCACGCCGCGGCCCCCGGCGGGTCAACGACCCTCGCCCCACTCGGCCAGGTGGTGGGCACGAGATCCGGCGACAAAGGCGGCCACGCGAACCTGGGCGTCTTTGCGCGCAGCGATGAGGGATTCGCGTGGCTCGACGACTTCTTAACGATCGACGAGTTGAAACGACTCTTGCCCGAGACCGCTCCCTTGTTCGTGGAGCGCTTCCGCCTGCCGGCGTTGCGATCGCTGAACTTCTTGATACATGATCTCCTGGACGAGGGCGTCGCGGCGTCGACGCGACAGGACGCCCAAGCTAAGGGGCTCGGAGAGTGGTTGCGGAGTCGGTACGTTGAAGTCCCCACATCGTTGATCAACTATGAATAGCGTCGAACAACTGCGCCGCGATCTGGCCGATGAGCAAGAGTCGCTCGATGGCATCGTTCGAGACGCGTCGCGCCCCCAGTGGTATCGACCCACCGCGAGCCCCGGCTGGAAGGTCTTCGACCAAGTCGCCCACCTCGCCTACTTCGACAGAAGCGCGGCGCTCGCGGTACGCGACCCGGAGGGATTTCGCCGCGAGCGCGACCACCTCGCCTCTCGCGCGGGCCTCGAGAACATTGACGACATCACCCTCAAAGAGTTCCGGGCGCTCGAGCCCCACGAGTTAGTGGCGCGCTGGCGCGCGGCCCGGTCGTCACTCCTTGATGCCGCCAGCGCCTTGGGCGATGACGCGCGCGTGGAGTGGTACGGGCCGTCGATGAGCGCCAAGTCGTTCCTGACTGCTCGCCTGATGGAAACGTGGGCTCACGGCGTCGACGTCGCGGATGCCCTGGGCGTGTCGCGAGAACCCACCGACCGTTTGGCCCACATCGTTCACCTGGGGGTCGCGACGCGACCCTGGTCCTATCGCGTGCGAGGTGAGGAACCGCCGCCGGGTTCGGTGCGAGTGGAGTTGCGCGGCCCCCATGGCGACATCTGGCGCGTCGGCCCCGACGACGCCGATGACATCGTCTGGGGATCGGCTGAGGAGTTTTGCCTCGTTGTCACGCAGCGCCGTCACCTCGACGACACGTTGCTCATCACCGGACAGCTCGGCCGCCATTGGCTACTGCGTGCTCAAGCGTTCGCGGGCGCCGCGAGCATCGGCCCCGCGCCCAAGGGGGACTCGTGAGTCTCGTCGAACGCGCGATCGACGACCACGTGATGACGATCACGCTGAGCGATGAGGGTCATCGAAACGCCTTAAGTGATGAGTTGATGGTCGAACTCGTCGAGGCCATCGATGAGGCCAACGACCTCGACAACGTTCGCGTGGTCGTACTGACCAATCGGGGCTCCACCTTCTGCGCCGGGGCCGATCTGCGCGAGCGATCGACCGAGCACAAGCCTCCGGTCGCGCTCAGCGACCTGTTTCAGAAGATCAGAAGCTCGCCGAAAGTCTTCGTCGGTCGAATCGCCGGTCACTGCGTGGCCGGTGGGGTGGGTCTCGCCGCCGTGTTGGATATTTCGGCCGCGGCCGCGGACGCCACGTTCGGTTTCAGCGAAGTCCGCGTCGGGGTGGCCCCCGCGATTATCTCTGTCGTCTGCTTACCCAAGATGCGATTCGCCTCGGCCCAGAGCGCGTTTCTGCGCGGAAATCGATTCGGCGCCGACGAAGCGGCCGACATCGGTCTCATTACCGTGTCGGTGCCACGCGAGTCACTGGACTCAACCGTGCACGCCATCGTCAATGACCTGCTCGCCGGCGAACCGCACGCCCTCGCGGCAACCAAGGAGCTTCTGCGCACCGTGCCGACACTCTCCCCGGAAAACGGCTACACCTGGGCGTCGCAGCTGTCGAGCACGTTGTTCGCGAGTGACGAGGCGCGCGAGGGAATGTCCGCGTTCCTTGAGAAACGGCCCGCGTCGTGGGTGGAGCGCGTGCCCGACGTCGAAACGAGTTAGTCGAGAACGTCCGCGATGCGCGAGGCGCTGATCGAGCCCTCGCGAAGTACTCGCCAGAGTCCGTCGCCCACCTCGACCACGGTCGAGATCTCGCCGCGTCGCTCACCGCCGTCGAGCACGCCGGCCAAGTCCTCGCCACCAAGAGCGCCCAGTACTTCCGCCGCGCTGTGACAGGGCGACTCGCCGTGGGCGTTCGCACTCGAGACGGTCAGCGGACCGCACTCTCGCAGCACCGATAGCAGCAACTCATCGTTCGGCACCCTCACACCCACGCTGTCCTTCGATCCACCGACGCGCCGGGCCAACTCGGCGGACGCCGACACCACGATGGTGAGCGGACCGGGCCAGAACTCCTCGGCCAACTGCTGAGCCGACTCGCCCCACTCGACGTCAATCTCTTGAATGGGATTGAGCGTGTGCACGAGAACCGGGAGCGGAACGTGCGAGGGTCGATCCTTCAGACGAAACAGCGACGCCACGGCGTCGTCGTGCCACAGTGACGCGGCGAGTCCGTAGACCGTGTCGGTCGGCACGGCGACGACCTGTCCGTCGAGGAGAAGATGAATCGCTTGGGAACGATCGACGATCTCGGTCATCGCCGGGCCACCAGCACCCGAGGCAGCCCCGCCAGGTCCTTGAGATCACTGACTTCGCGGTATCCCGTAGCGCGGGCCGCGGCCAGAACGGCCTCGCCCTGCCTGTCGCCGTGCTCGCTCACGAGTACTCCTCCAGGAGCGAGCCACTCCAATGCCTCGGTAATGATGACGTCGAGGTCGGCGAATCCACCCACTCCGCGCGCCGAGTCGGCAACGAGGGCACCTCGCGGTTCGTAGTGCAGCACGGGATCCAGAGTAGAGAACTCCGCTTCGTCCACGTAGGGCGGATTCGCCACGATCAGATCGACTTGTCCCCTCAGGGAAGGATCCAACGATTCAAACCACGACGACTCCACGAAAGAGACCGCGTTGAGCTGGTGCTTTCGTGCGTTCTGACGCGCCAGCGACAGCGCCTCGCTCGACTCGTCCACGGCAATGAGGGTGGCCAGAATCCCTCGCGAGGAGAGTTCGCTGAGCAGCGACAACCCGATGGCGCCCGTGCCCGTACCGAGATCGACGATGAGCGGAGCGATGGATGCTCCCGTCGCGAGTTCGCGCAGGGCGACCTCCACCAACTCTTCGGTTTCGGGACGTGGGATCAGGGCCCGCGCGTCCACGTCGAGGTCAAGGGTACGAAAGGGCCAGTGTCCAACGATGTACTGGAGGGGTTCGCCGTCGAGGCGCCGCCGTGCGGCGGCCATCAGTGCGTCGCGTGCGCGTTCGTCATTTCCGGGAACGAACTCCTCGACGAGCCAACGTGCCTCGCGGCGCTCGATACCGATCTCGACGAGTTCGTCGATGAAGCGAGCGTTAACGTCCGTCACTCTCGGCCAACTGACGAGCGCGCTGATCGGCGAGCAGCGCATCCACGTACGGATCCAGATCACCGTTCAGCACGGCGTCCAGTGAGTAGTTCGTCAAGTTGATCCGGTGGTCGGTCACTCGGTTCTCTTTGAAGTTGTAGGTGCGGATCTTCTCGCTACGACCGCCACCGCCCAGTTGGGAGCGCTTGAGGTCACCGAGTTCGCTGGCCTGAGCGTCCTGGGCGGCCTTGAGGAGGCGCGAGCGCAGCACGATGAGAGCTTTGGCGCGATTTTGGATCTGGCTCTTCTCGTCCTGCATCGACACCACGATGCCCGTGGGCAGGTGGGTGATGCGCACCGCGGAGT
This sequence comes from uncultured Acidimicrobiaceae bacterium, assembly GCA_963791015.1. Lineage (GTDB taxonomy): Bacteria > Actinomycetota > Acidimicrobiia > Acidimicrobiales > RAAP-2 > RAAP-2. The sequence continues at coordinate 129,838 of CAWBQX010000001.1, forward strand.
CGGTGGTGTTCACGCTCTGGCCACCCGGGCCCGACGAGCGGTACACGTCGATCTTGAGTTCGGTGGGGTCGATGGTGACGTCGACGTCCTCGGCCTCGGGCAGCACCGACACCGTGGCCGACGACGTGTGGACCCGTCCCTTCGCCTCGGTGACCGGCACGCGCTGGACGCGGTGCACGCCCGCTTCGAAGGCGAGGCGCGCCCAGGCGTCGTCACCCTTGACCAGATAGGTGGCCTCATCGAGACCGCCCTTTTCGGACTCGCGCTCTTCGATCACTTCGAACTTCCAGCCCCGCAGGGCGGCGTAGCGCTTGTACATCTCGGCGAGGTCGGCCGCAAAGAGATTGGCCTCCTCGCCGCCTTCGGCTCCGCGAATCTCCAGGATTACGTTGCGACCCTCGTTGGGATCGTGAGGTAGCAGCAGCGTCTCGAGGTTCTCTTCGTATTCGGCGATGCGCGTCTCGGCGCTGTTGACCTCGTCACGCCAGAGTTCTCGGTCGTTGCCCTCGGACTCGTTGAACATCTCCTTGGCGGTGTTCAGGTCGTCGCGGGCACCCTGTAAGGCCAGCCAGGCGACGTTGATGTCGTTGAGTTCCTTGTGTCGACGCGACAGGTCGCGCAGACGCGTGAGGTCACTGGCGACGTCGGGTTCCGACAGTTGGACTTCGACGGTGCGAAGCTCGTCTTGGAGAAGAGAGAGTGTCTGGTCGAGGGAGCGCACGAAATTCGCGGAGCGCCCGAGGTTCTAAGCCTTGGGAGCGCGCGCCTTGGTCTTCTGCGCGTAGCGGCGCTGGAAGCGCTCGACGCGGCCACCGGTGTCAACCAACTTCTGCTTACCGGTAAAGAAGGGGTGGCACTCGTTGCAGAGCTCCACGCGCAGGGTCGACTTGGTCGATTGCGTCGTAAACGTGTTGCCGCACGAGCAGGTGACAGCGGCGTCGCTGTACGTGGGGTGAATATCTTGCTTCATGTCGCTCCTTAAGTGCGAAGAAAAAGTGTAGCGGGAAATTAGCTGGTTGGTGCCGGTCCCCGACCGATCTCGGCCAGGAACTCCTCGTTCGATTTGGTCGTCTTGAGCTTGTCGATGAGCAGCTCGAGTCCGGCGGCGTCGCGACCTTCGGCCGCCAGGCCGTTCAGGACGCGGCGCAACTTCCAGACCTGAGGCAACGCCTCACGGCTGAAGAGCAGCTCTTCGTGACGAGTCGAGGACGCGTTGACGTCGATCGCCGGGTACAGGCGACGCTCGGCCAAACGGCGGTCCAGGCGCAGCTCCATGTTGCCGGTCCCCTTGAACTCTTCGAAGATCACTTCGTCCATCTTGGAGCCCGTCTCGACGAGCGCACTGGCGAGGATCGTGAGTGAACCGCCCTCTTCAATGTTGCGCGCCGCACCGAAAAACTTCTTGGGTGGGTACAAAGCGCCCGAGTCAACACCACCGGACATGATGCGTCCGGTCGCCGGGGCGGCGAGGTTGTAGGCACGTGCGAGGCGCGTGATGCCGTCGAGGATGATCACCACGTCGCGACCCTGTTCGACGAGTCGCTTGGCGCGCTCGATGCAGAGTTCCGCTACGTGAGTGTGCTCCTCGGCCGGACGGTCGAAGGTCGATGAGATCACTTCGCCCTTCACGCTGCGCCGGATGTCGGTGACCTCTTCGGGGCGCTCGTCAACGAGCAGCACCATAAGGTGAACTTCGGGGTTATTGACCTCGATGGACTGGGCGATCTGCTTCATGATCGTCGTCTTACCGGCCTTGGGCGGCGAGACAATGAGGCCGCGCTGGCCCTTACCGATCGGCGACAACAGGTCCACGATGCGTGGGGTGAGGTCGAGCTTGCCGCCCTCGTTGATCTCGAGGTTCAGCTTCTCGTCGGGAAACAGCGGCGTGAGGTCCTCGAACTTGGGGCGCAGACGCGCCACTTCGGGATCGACGCCGGCGACGGTGTCCACGCGCAGCAAGGCGGGGTACTTCTCGTTCGACGCGGCCGGACGGTACCCGCCGACGATGGTGTCGCCCTTGCGCAGGTGGTAGCGACGTACTTGGTTGATCGAGACGTAGACGTCGTTGGGTGAGGAGTGGTAGCCCTTGGCGCGAAGGAAGCCGTAGCCGTCGTCACGTAGATCCAAGAGACCTTCGACGTCGACGAGTTCGCCGGCGTAGGGCTGGTCGGCATTGGGCATCGACTCGCCGCCGAAGCGTTCGCGCCCGTTGCGGTTGCGACGGTTGCGGCGCGAGCGGCTGTTGGTGTCGCCGCCGTTGAACTCGCGCGGCTGACGTTCCGGACGAGCCTGCGTGAACTGGCGTGCGGCGGCTCGCTCGGACGGCGCGGTCTCAGTGTTCGACTCCGGGGTGGACGTCGGTGCGGCGGGTGCGCTCGGTGCGTCTGAGGCCACAGGGGCGTCGGCGGTGAACTCGCCCAGCAAGTCGTCGAAATCATCGACGGGGGTGGCGACGGTGCGCCGTGAGCGCACCGCGCGAGAATTCTCCGGAGCGGCGCTGTTCGCGGACGCTCCGTTGGTTGCGGGACCGCTAGCTGCCGGCTCGGTCATGATGGCCTCGATGAGGGCGGCTTTGGTGGCCCGGGCGGGCGTGTCAACGCCCATCACCTTGGCGATCGTTTGGAGGTCTTCGCGAGATTTGGTCTCGAGATCCGAACGTTCTGGGGAAGGCTTGATAGCCATGAAATGAATCCTTTCTCGCCGCTCGTGAAGATATGACGGAGCGGAGAAGAAAATCAGGGGAAAAGTCGTCTCGGAAGAGATTCCTTACGCCGGTATAACCGAACGGACGACAACAACAAGTATAGCAGTGCGAACGCGAAACACAACTACCCCAACTCGCTGAGAAGCGCTTTCAGCGTCGCGTCCACCACATCGGGCGACTCACTCGAACCCACCGCGGTATCAGGATCCTTTAGGCCGTTGCCCGTGAGAACGCAGACCACCCGTGAGCCTTCGGGCACACCGTACTTCAAGAGACCGGCTACCGAAGCGGCCGAGGCGGGCTCACAGAACACTGATTCGTGTCGCGCCACGTAGTGGTACGCCTCGAGGATCTCTTCGTCGCTCACCGCACGAATGTCACCCAGAGACTCGTGGATGACCTCGAGCGCGGGCACCCAACTCGCGGGATTGCCGATGCGAATAGCCGTCGCGATCGTCTCGGGGTTGGCCACGGGATGGCCGAGCACGATGGGTGCAGCTCCGGCCGCCTGAAACCCCCACATCTTGGGCAGCGTCGCGCAGCGCTGGGCAAAGTGGTACTGCGTGAAGCCGCGCCAGTACGCGGTGATGTTGCCGGCGTTGCCCACGGGAATCGACAGGATGTCCGGCGCGTCGCCGAGCACGTCCACGATCTCGAACGCGCCCGTCTTTTGACCTTCGATGCGGTCGGGATTGATCGAGTTCACAATCGTCATGGGCAGGTACTGGGTGAGCTCGCGAGCCAGGTTGAGGGCCTGATCGAAGTTGCCGCGAATCTGGATGACCTTGGCGCCATAGACCATGGCCTGAGCCAACTTGCCGATCGCAATCTTGCCCTCGGGCACGAGCACCACGCACTCCATGTCGGCCTTGGCCGCGTACGCAGCGGCCGACGCCGAGGTGTTGCCCGTCGAGCCGCAGATGACCTTCGTCGCTCCATTAGCTTTCGCCTTGGTGATCGCCATCGTCATACCGCGGTCCTTGAAAGAGCCCGAGGGGTTCAGCCCTTCGTATTTGAGCCAGACGTCGGCTTGCAGACGCTCGGAGAGATTGTCGGCGCGCAAGAGGGGCGTGTGGCCCTCCTGCAAAGTCACGATGTCGGACACTCCCTCGAGATCGAGCCACTCGGCGTACTCCACGAGCAGCCCGCCCCATGCGTTCATGCGACCTCTTCGTCGATGACGCGAATGCACGCCCCGACGGACTCAACCGAGGACAATGCGCTCAGCTCGTCCACCGTGGCCTCAACGTCGGCGCTCAGCGCCTCATGGGTCAAAAACGCCAGTCGCGCCTCGTTGTTGAAACCGGACTGATCCATCGATTGAATGGAGACCTGGTGGCGACCGAACACGCTCGCGACCTCGGCCAGCACGCCCGGACGGTCCCACACATCCACGCTGAGATAGAAACGACTCGCCAGCTCGCCAGCGGGCACGTAGTGCAGTGAGTGGTCACCACTGAAGGGCACGTCGTGTCGATCACTCACGCGATTGCGTGCGGCGTCAAGTAAATCGCCCAACACCGCCGTGGCCGTGGGTTCGCCACCCGCACCTTGACCGAGCCACATCAGCGGTCCGCTCTTGACGCCATTGACGAAGACCGCGTTCATCGCACCGTTCACTGAGGCCAAGGGATGGGCGACTGGCACCATGGCGGGATGAACGCGCCGCGATATCCCCGCGTCCCCTACCCGCTCGGCGACCCCGATCAGCTTGATGACGTATCCCATGCGCTTGGCGACCTCGACATCGACGCTGCGCACGCCCGTGATTCCCTCGCGCGAGATCTCGTCGCCACCGAGTCGAGTTCCGAAGGCCAACGTTGAGAGAATCTGTACCTTGGCGGCCGCGTCGAAGCCTTCCACGTCGGCGGAGGGATCGGCCTGCTCGGCGTATCCCAAAACCTGGGCTTCGTGCAGGGCGTCGGCGTAGTCACTCCCCTCATTCATCATCTTGGTGAGAATGAAGTTGGTCGTTCCGTTCACGATTCCCATGACCCGAGTGATGCGCTCACCGGCCAGCGACGTGCGAAGCGCGCGCAAAATTGGGATCGCGCCGCCCACCGCCGCCTCGTAGAAGAGGTCCGCGTGATTTTCGTGGGCGAGTTGGGCCAACTGCGGTCCCGACTGGGCGATGAGAGCCTTATTACCCGTGACCACCGACACCCCGCGCTTGAGGGCGCTTTCGATATAGGTCTTCATCGGCTCGATGCCGCCCGCAACTTCGACCAGGATGTCCAAGTCGCTCTCGATCAGGGCTTCCACGTCGTCGGTGAGGAGTTCCTTGGGGATCCCGGGGCGAGCCTTCGCGAGGTCGCGTACCGCCACTCCCACCAGTTCCACGTCGGCGGTGGCGGCGTCGGTGAGAGCCTCACGCCGCGCAGGGTCGGCCAGAAGTTGGGCGAGCGAGGTTCCCACGAAACCACCGCCGATCACGCCGACCCGTACGACCCCATCCTTCATTGAAATAAGGCTAACTCAGGGCTGACTAGAGGCCGACTTCGAGGCGAGCGAGATCCTCGAAGGTCTCGCGGCGAAGCACTTCACGTGCCGCACCGTTGTGCACGAACACGACCGCCGGACGTGGCACGCGGTTGTAGTTCGACGCCATCGAGTACCCGTAGGCCCCCGTCACCGGGGTGGCAACCAGACTGTCGACGCCCGTGGAGGCGGGCAGATACGCCTCGTCGACGAGCACGTCGCCGCTCTCGCAGTGCTTGCCCACGAGACGTACCTCCTGGGTGCGCTCGGCGAGCGGTTGATCGACGTCGAAGGCTTCGTAGCCTGAGCCGTAGAGCACCGGTCGTGGGTTATCGCTCATGCCACCGTCAACGGCCATGTACGTGCGGTGCGTCACCGGTTTGACCACGCCGACGCGATAGATCGTCACTGCCGCCTGGGCCACAATCGCGCGGCCCGGCTCGGCGAGGATACGCACCTCAGAGCGAAGACCGCTTTCTCGGGCGGCGTCGCGAATGGCGTGACCCCACTGCGTGATGGTCGGCGCGGACTCCCCGGTGACGTACGCCACCCCCAAACCGCCGCCGACGCAGAGCTCATCAAAGCCGTCGTCCTTGGTGAAGTCCACCAGAACGCCGATCGACTCCTTGAAGCCTTCGACTTCGAAGATCTGCGAGCCGATGTGGGCGTGCACACCGTGCAGGGTGAGTCCCTCGATCTTCTTTAACTGCTCGATCGCCCGACGCGCTTCTCCGGTCGCCACAGAGAATCCGAACTTGGTGTCCTCTTGACCGGTGCGCACGTACTCGTGAGTGTGCGCTTCGACACCCGGGGTCACTCGCACCAGGGCGTTGACTGGCGCCTCGCTCGACACGATGGCTCGTAAGAGTTCGATCTCGGAAAAGTTGTCAACGACGATTCGGTGCACTCCCACCGCCACCGCTCGCGCCACCTCCTCGGGAGACTTGTTATTACCGTGCACGATGATCCGATGTGCGGGAACGCCCGCGCGCAAGACGATGTCGAGCTCACCGCCCGTAGCGACGTCCACACACAGTCCCTCGTCGGCCACGAGTTGGGCCATAGCGCCACACAGAAACGACTTCGACGCGAAGGCAACCCCGTCGTCAAAGACGCGTGCGGCCTCGCGACAGCGTTCGCGAAGTGTCACCTCGTCGTAGACGAACAGCGGCGTGCCAAAGGTCGTCGCCAGTGCGCGCAGATCCACGCCACCCACGCTCGCTCCATCTGCGCGTAACTCGGTGGTGACAGGAAAGAGAGAAGCCGGTACCGGCTCGACGCCCATGGGTCAACACTACGAGTTGGCCATCGCAACACACCTGTACGAACGCCTCGTCACCGCTCGGGGTCACCAAAACGCGGCCAAGTAGACTCGCAACGCGCCCTCGTAGCTCAGCGGATAGAGCATTGGCCTCCGAAGCCATGTGCGCAGGTTCGACTCCTGTCGAGGGCACTTCTACGCGTCATGCGTTTGCAACGAACTCAAGGAGAGGTACATGTCGAGACTGCTCGTGCGCAACTACTCGATCTCGCTCGACGGGTATGGTGCCGGACCCCACCAAGATCTCGAGAACCCGTTGGGGGTGGGGGGATCTCAACTTCATCAATGGATCTTCGCCACTCGAAGCGGGAATCAGATGATCGGCAGAGAAGGCGGCACCGAAGGGATTGACGACAAGTTCTTCTCGGGGCGGGCGGCTGGAGTTGGCGCCACCATCATGGGTAGGAACATGTTCGGCCCGATCCGGGGCCCGTGGGGTGAGAGCGACTGGACGGGGTGGTGGGGAGAGGAACCTCCCTTTCATCACTCGGTTTTCGTGCTGACCCACTACCCGCGCCCTCCCCTCGAAATGCAGGGAGGAACGACCTTCTATTTCGTCGACACCGGAATCGAAGCAGCGCTCAGCGCGGCCGTTGAAGCCGCAGGCGACCGGGATGTCCTCGTCGGGGGCGGTGCAGACACCATCAGGCAATACCTTCGTGCTTCGCTCATTGATGAACTACACCTTGCGATGGTGCCCGTCTTGCTCGGGAGCGGCGAGCGACTCTTCGATGATCTCGGTGCGCGGGCGAGCGACTATCGCTGCGTGGAGCACGTGTGTTCTCCCGCCGTCACCCATGTTCGCCTCGCACGGAACAGCTGAAGTACCACGTCCCGCGGAAAACCGATGGGCCATTTCCCTCCTGGCTGACTGTTCCTTCGTCGGCAACGACATGTCAGCGGCTGACGTTAGTTACGCTGGAGGTGTGCGATGGCAGCCCGATAGTCGTGGGCGACTCGAAGTTGCGGCCCTAGAGCTGTACCTCGAACAGGGGTTTGAGAACACGACGGTCGCCGAGATCGCCCAGCGAGCCGGCCTGACCGAGCGCACGTTCTTTCGCTACTTCACCGATAAGCGCGAAGTGCTCTTCCCCGGCGGTGAGACGTTCGAGAACCTCATCACTGACGCGGCAGCCGCCGCGCCCGCAGAACTCGGACCACTCGAAGCGACCTTCATCGGACTCGAGGCGGTGAGTTCATTTTTGAAGGAACGCCGATCCTTCGCCCAGAAGCGTCAACGGATCATCTCGACCACCGCTGAACTGCAAGAACGCGAATTGATCAAGCTCCAGTCGCTGGCGACCAAACTCGCCGCAACGCTGCGCGCTCGCGGGGTGACGGACTCCGTCGCGGGACTCGTCGCAGAAGTGGGAGTCGCAGTCTTCAAGACATCGTTTGAAGAGTGGGTGCGTCCGAAGAACACGCGTGATCTCTCGAGCGTCTTGCGCGAGTCGCTCAGTGAGCTCAAGGGCGTGACAGCTCTCCCGTAGAAGAGCCGGGTTTAGGCCGAGGCGGCGGCGAAAGTGCGCTGGGCGGTCAGATCGACGAAGCGGTGAACCGTTCCCTCGACCTTCCACTGCGCGCGCAGAGTCGCTCGTGGGTCAATACGACTCAATGTCGCAAAGAGTTGGCGGTTGGCGATCTCGGGATCCTCGCCCTCGACCGTTCCTTCGATGCGAAATCCACTTGCCGTGGGGGTGACCGTCCCGTCGGCCAGAGTGACAAGGGCGGCGCGGATCGGCACGGGCTGTGCGGACGACACGTCGGCAGTGATCTCTAAAGTCGCCATCGCCGAAGCGTAGGCAGAGACCCTATTTTCTGTCGAAAATAGGTCCCAATGTTGATTTAGGGAACGATGATCATGCGCACCGTATCGGTGACGGCGGCCTGGTTCGAGGAGGATCCGGCCATCACGACGACCGGATCGCCGGGCTTGGCGAAGCCGGTTTCTTTGAGCTTGGTCACCGCGTAGTCGCACAGTCCGTCGATGTCCTGGAGCGGAGTGACGAAAGTCTCTTGGATACCCCACGAGCTGCGCAACTGCAGTGCGGTCGACACGTTCGGCGTGAGCACGACAATGGGCATCGGCGGGCGAAAGCGCGAGATCGCGCGAGCCGTGAGGCCCGAGCGGGTGCACGCGACAATGGCAACGGCGTTCTCGTCCATCGCGGCGCGCCACGCTGCTCCCGTAATGGCCGCGGTTACCCGCTGGGCTTGAGTGCTCGATGCGACGAGGTCTTGAATGCCCAGCCCCGCTCCCCACTCGGCGTAGGGGAACGATGTCTCGGCTCGGCGCACGATTCGGTCCATCGTCACAACGGTGCCGACCGGATCTTCACCGATCGCTGTTTCACCACTCAGCATCACGGCACTCGCGCCATCTAAGACCGCGTTCGCCACGTCGGTGACCTCGGCGCGTGTGGGAACTTGAGCGTGCGTCATCGACTCGAGCATCTGAGTCGCCACGACAACCGGCTTCGCGTAGCGGATGCCCAGGCGCACGATCTCTTTTTGGAGGTGCGGGACTTCTTCGATGGGCAGTCGGACGCCGAGGTCCCCGCGCGCGACCATGAGTGAGTCCGAGTGCTCGATGATCTCGTTTAAGTTGTCGATTCCTTCGCCCGTTTCGATCTTGGACATGATCATCACGTCAGGTCGCGAAAGAACCGCGCGCACGCTCTCGACGTCAAATCCCGATCGCACGAAGGAAACGGCGAGAATCTCAAACTCCTCGCCGCGCAGCGCCTCAAGACGGCGCCGATCCTCCTCGGTCGGCAGACGGTCGTCCATCACCGACGAGGGCAACGACAGACCAGGCTTGCCCATAACCGCACCGCCCGAGGTCACTCGTGCTTCAACGACGGGACCGACGTTGGTGACGATCAGGGAGACGCCTCCGTCGCCGATGTGCACGCGGTCGCCCACCCTGAGTTGACTGAGAACGTGCTCGCGCTCGACCGTGATGCGCTCAGCGGTCGAGACCTCGCCAAAGGCCTCCTCCAGCGTGATTTCTCCGCCGACGGTCAGAGCCACCGGCGACGTGCCAAACGACCCCGCGCGAATCTTCGGACCGGGAATATCGACCATGATCGCGACGTCTGGCACGACGGAGCGCACGCGGCGCAGGCGCTCGATCCCCGAGGGAATGTCGCCGTGGGCAAAGGACAACCGAAAGACGTCGACGCCAGCGGTCGCAAGTTCCTTTAGCTTTTCGTCTGACTCTGAGGCCGGACCAATCGTCGCTACGATTCGCGTGCGTCGCACCGAAATCCCTTCGCTCTTTTGCGAAAGTCTACTGATGCGATACGTGCGCTTCGTGAGCCGAGCGCTACTGCAAGGTAACGGACAAGAGATGTGCGCCTCGCTGGCGCGGGGAGACTCCGCGCCAGCGAGGTTGCGTTGATCGAACTAGATGCTGAGTTCTCGCTCGATCTCGGCGAGCTCTTCCGCTGAGCCCTGGACCTTGGGTCCCTTGAACCACTTGCGTGCGGAGACGGCGTACCAGATACCGGCAAATCCGATGACGGCAAGAACGGCCACCGGCGTGTAGTTAAAGGTGTCGGCGTTGATCGGCTTCACCGTGGGGAGCATGAACAGGATGCAGATGAACACGACCCAGACGATGGCGATCCACCCGAACACGGGACCCCACTTGCCCAACTTCCACGGACCGGGAGTAAAGGCCGACGGGTTGATCCGCCGCAAGAAGACCGGGATGAGATACGCGACGTACAGGCCGATCACGGCGATGGACGTCACGGCGGCGTAAGCGGTCGTGCCACCCGAGCCGGGGAGTAGTGCGGGAGTCACCAAGATGAAGGCACCCACCGCACCGAACCAGGCGGAGTGCACGGGGACACGCGTGCGCTTGCTGACGTGGTGCCAGTAGCTCGATCCGGGCACCGCCCCGTCCCGCGAGAAGGCGTAGATCATGCGCGAGTTGGCGGTGACCGAAGCAATACCACAGAAGAACTGCGCTCCGATCACGACCAGTACCAACAGTTCACCGAGTACCTTGCCCGTGGAGTACACGAAGATGTTGCCCCAGGGCACTCCTTGGGCGAACTGCGCATAACTGGTGTAACTCGTTCCTGCGATATTCACCGAGAACCCATGCACGAAGTGAGGGATGGCTTCGCTCACGCCGATGAGAAGAATGAAGCCAGCAATCCAAGAGACCCAGATCGAGGACACGATCCCCCTCGGGCCCGAGACCGCGGCATCGAGAGTCTCTTCGGTTACGTGGGCCGAGGCGTCGTATCCCGTGAAGGTGTACTGAGCAACCAGCAAACCCAACAAGAAGATGTAGAAGGGAACGGCGAAGCCCGACAGCCCCTTGAACGCGTCGTAGCCTCCCGAACCGAAGAGGAAGCTGCCGCTCTGGTGACTGTGCGAGTGCGGCGCAATGAAGAGAAGAATCACAATCACCGTGACGCCGGTCAAGTGCCACCAGACCGAGACACGGTTGAAGAGCGACACGATGTTGACGCCAAACGTGTTGATCAGCCCTTGGATCAACAAGAGAATTCCCGTCAGCAGCACCACGTGGCGGTTATCGGTCCACAGCGAGTTCCCGGAGACAAGGAAGATGAACTCACCAATGGAGTACCCGCAGCCGAACGTGATGCCCGCGGTGACCGCGACTTGACCAAGCAGATTGAACCATCCGGTAAACCACGACCAAATCGGTCCGCTCTTACCCGGCGCGAGTTTGGCCGACCAGTAGTAGAGACCGCCAGCGGTGGGAAAGGCGGAGCAGATCTCGGCCATCGAAAGACCGGCAAAGAGCACCAGTCCACCAACGATGACCCAGCCCCAGATCATGACCGGCGGGCCACCGTGATTCAGCCCATAGCTGTACAGAGTGAGGCAGCCCGACAGAATCGAAATGATCGTGAAAGAGATAGCAAAGTTGGAAAATCTGCTGAGTCCTCGATGCAACTCCTGCGCGTAGCCCATTTGATGAAGACGCTGCTCATCGGCGTCCGTGTTTTGTGATGCAGCGCTCAGCTGATCATCCATGTAACTGTCCCCCTCATGGCGTTACAACAACATTTGGCGCGAGCCTAGGGTTCGCAACACTCATTCGCAAATGGTGTTCGCTTGAATACTGAAGCGATTCTTGGTCGCCGCGAAAAAATTGAATAACTGTTCGGTACTGCCGCACATCACGACGACACCGTCTCACTGAACGCGACGTCGAGAAATGTGAGCACCAAAATGAGTTCGCAACGTGCGCGGCTACCATGGCCAAATCAGTGTTCGAGGGGGCGTATGAGTACTTCAACCAGGGGCCGACTGACCCAAAAAGAGCTTGTCGCGCACATCGAAAGTGGCGAGATTGATACCGTCATCATCGCCATCTCCGACATGCAGGGCCGGCTTCAGGGCAAGCGCATCGACGCTGATTTCTTCGTGAACGACCTTCTGGACACAGTGGTGGAGGGCTGCAGTTACCTGCTCGCGTCGGACGTCGACATGAATACGGTCGATGGTTTTGCCCTGACGTCGTGGGAGCGAGGATACGGCGACCTGGCCTTTGCTCCTGATTACACCACGATTCGCATCGTGCCCTGGCATGACAAGACGGTCATCATCTTCGCCGACGTCGAGACGGTCCACGGCGATCCCGTCGCCGTCTCACCGCGACAGATACTGCAAAATCAGGTCGGGCAACTCGCCGCGCGGGGCTGGAACGGGCTGACCGGCACCGAACTCGAGTTCATCATGTTCGAGGACACCTACGAGGACGCCTGGGACGCCGGGTACCGAGGACTCACGCCCTCGAACCAGTACAACGTGGACTACTCGCTGCTCGGGACCTCCCGGGTCGAAGGCGTGCTCGGTCGGGTGCGGCGTTCGATGAGGAGTGCCGGCATGATCGTCGAGTCGCTCAAGGGCGAGTGCAACTACGGTCAACACGAACTCGCCTTTAAGTACGCCGAGCTGATCGATAAGTGCGACGAGCACTCGCTCTTTAAGTTGGGTACCAAGGAGATCGCGGCCCAAGAAGGCTGCAGCATCACTTTCATGGCCAAGTACAACGAGCGTGAGGGCAACTCCTGTCACATTCACCTGTCGTTGCGCGACGAGAACAACGAGTCGGTCTTCGCCGGCGATGGAGATCACGGCTTCTCACCCGTCTTCGAGCACTTCCTCGCCGGACAGATCGCCTACGCCCGCGAGTTCTCCCTCTTTCTCGCGCCCAACATCAATAGCTACAAGCGATTCGTGGAAGGCTCCTTCGCTCCCACGGCAATGCTGTGGGGACTGGACAATCGCACCTGCGCGTTTCGTGTGGTGGGCCACGGTCCTTCGCTTCGCGTGGAGTGTCGTATTCCCGGCGGCGACGTCAACCCCTACCTCGCAATCGCCGCGCTGGTTGCCGCCGGACTGCGCGGCGTGGACGAGGAACTGCCCCTGGCACCCGCCTTCGAAGGCAACGCCTATCTCTCGGACGCACCGCGCGTGCCCACGTCGCTGCGCCAAGCGGCCGACCTCTTCGACGCGAGTGCCGTCGCGCGGGACGTCTTTGGTGACGAGGTCGTCGACCACTACGTACACGCAGCCCGCATTGAAGTCGCCGCGTTCGATGCCGCGGTCACGGACTGGGAACGCTACCGAGGATTCGAACGCCTATGAGCACCACGCTGGGCATCATCAACCCGTCGACCGAAAGGGAGATTGCGAGCATCAACCTCGCGAGCATCGAAGAGACGGACGCCGCGATCGACGCCGCGGCCAACGTCTCAGCCAGTTGGAAGAAGGTCACTCCCGCGGATCGAGCACGCCTGTTGCGCCGCTTCGCCGAGGTCGTGGACTCCCACAACGAAGAACTCGCCCAGCTCGAAGTCGCCAACTCGGGCCACACCATCTCCAACGCGCGATGGGAAGCGGGCAACGTTCGCGACGTCCTCAACTACTACTCGGGCGCGCCGGAGCGACACTCGGGCAAGCAGATTCCCGTCGCGGGTGGCATCGACCTCACCTTCTACGAACCCCTGGGCGTCGTGGGCATCATCGTGCCCTGGAACTTTCCCATGCCGATCGCGGGGTGGGGATTCGGACCGGCGCTCGCCGCCGGCAACACGGTCGTCTTAAAGCCCGCCGTCCTCACGCCACTCACCGCCATTCGCCTCGGCGAGCTTGCGTTGGAAGCCGGCATCCCCGAAGGGGTCTTCCAGGTCGTGACGGGAGACGGCTCGATGGTGGGAAATCGATTCGTCACGCACCCCGCGGTGCGCAAGGTCTGCTTCACCGGATCTAACGCCGTGGGGCGGATCATCATGGAGGGCTGCGCGGCTCAAGTCAAGCGCGTCACGCTGGAGTTGGGCGGTAAGAGCGCGAACATCGTCTTTGGTGACGCGGACCTCGAAAAAGCCGCCACTCAAGCTCCCTATGCCGTCTTCGACAACGCGGGCCAGGACTGCTGTGCGCGATCGCGCCTGCTGGTGGAGGCCTCGGCCTACGACCGGTTCATGGAGTACTTCGAGCCCGCGGTCAAGGGGGTCAAGGTTCAAGACCCCACCACCGACGAGAGCGAAATGGGTCCGCTCATCACATCTGCCCAGCGCGACAGTGTGCGCGCCTACGTCGAAGAGTCGACGGTTGCCTTCACCGGTTCATCGCCCGAGGGCCCGGGGTACTGGATGGCCCCCACGGTTCTCGAAACAAGCGATCACTCCGCGCGTTCATTTCAAGAAGAGATATTCGGTCCCGTCGTGTCGGTCGTGCGCTTTGCCGACGAAGCCGAGGCGATCGCTATCGCGAACGACAGCGTGTATGGACTTTCGGGTTCGATCTGGAGCCGCGACATCGCTAAGGCCCTGCGAGTGGCGCGCGGCGTCGAGACGGGCGCACTCTCGGTGAACTCGAACTCGTCGGTTCGCTACTCGACGCCCTTTGGTGGGTTTAAGCACTCGGGGCTCGGGCGCGAACTGGGACCCGATGCGCTGCTTGGATTCAGCGAAGAAAAGAATGTGTTTATCTCAACGGAGGACAGCTAAATGGGACGCCTGGACAACAAAGTTGCCATCATCACCGGGGCCGCCAGCGGTATCGGACGCGCGACCGCACTGCGCTTCGCCCAGGAAGGCGCCAAGGTGGTCGTGGCCGACCTCAACGAAGAGACGGGCGTCGCCCTGGCGACAGAGATCGGTGGAACGTTCGTTCAAGTCAACGTGGCCGACGAGCAGAGCGTGAAGTCGATGTACGACAAAGTCATCGACGTTTACGGGGGCATCGACGTTCTCTTCAACAACGCGGGTATCTCACCCGCCGATGATGACTCGATCCTCACCACTGAGCTCGATGCGTGGAAGCGCGTCCAGGACGTCAACCTCACCTCGGTCTACCTGTGCTGCAAGTACGGCATCCCCCATCTCCTCGCGCGCGGCGGCGGATCGATCATCAACACCGCCTCGTTCGTGGCCGTGATGGGATCGGCCACCAGCCAGGTTTCCTATACGGCCTCCAAGGGCGGCGTGCTCTCCATGTCACGAGAGCTCGGCGTACAGTTCGCCCGCGAGGGCATTCGCGTGAACGCCCTGTGCCCGGGACCGGTCAACACACCGCTGCTCCAAGAGCTCTTCGCCAAGGACCCCGAGCGCGCCGCGCGCCGCCTGGTGCACATCCCGGCCGGTCGCTTCGCCGAACCGGAAGAGATCGCGAGCGCGGTCCTCTTTCTCGCAAGCGACGACTCCACCTTCGTGAACGCCTCAACGTTCCTCGTTGATGGTGGCATCGCGGGAGCGTACGTCACCCCGCTGTGAACTAAATCGTCTTTAAGGACTCGGGGATGAAGTACTCACTGAGGTACTTCTCGCCCTCATCGCACAACACCGTCACGACGGTTGCCGCGTCACCCAGCTCCTCGCGGATCTGGCGAGCGAGGACCATGTTGGCGCCCGAACTCGGTCCGACCAAGAGACCGTGCTCGCGAGCGAGGCGGCGCATCTCGGCGACCGCGTCGTCGCTGTGCACGCCCACCACTCGATCGACCATGCCCGAGTGCCGCTGGTAGATAGTGGGGATGAACCCGTCGGCGATCCCCTCAATCCGGTGAAGTCCGGTGTCGCCGCACTGGATGGTGCATGACTCACTCGGCTCGAGCGCAATGATCAACACGTCGGGATTCGCCTCACGGAAGGCCTGGCCGACGCCAATGAGGGTGCCACCCGTGCCCACTCCCATCACGAACGCGTCCGGCGAGAGGTCGGCGGGCAGCTGACCCAGGATCTCAGGCCCGAGCCACGTGCGGTTCTCTTCGACGTTCCACTCGGACTCGAACTGATGAGGTGCGAAGTATCCCGGCAGATCGCCGAGTCGACTCGCCTCTTCGAGTGCCTCATTCACGTGAAAGGTGCCTAAGGCGTGGATCTCCGCGCCGAAGGCGAGTGAGATCGCGGCCCGCTCGGGACTGAGACCCTCGGGCATCACGACGAGCATCTTGTAGCCAAGGACCGCGGCCACCATACTCATGGCGTTGCCGGTATTGCCGCTCGATGCCTCCACGATCGTGTCGCCGGGATGGAGGAGCCCTTCGCGTTCTGCGCGTTCGATGATGTAGCGCGCCATGCGCGCCTTGACCGAGCCCGAGGGATTGAGGTACTCGAGTTTGGCGAAGACGCCGTTGACCTGAATGAGCGGGGTCGAACCAATTGCCTCGAGCACCGTTGCTCCGGGGCGATAGTTAGCCGCCAATGGGTCCCCCTTCCATAACGTCCTCGTTCACCCTACGTCTCTGGTCGCCGCCAACCCGTTCGCCCTGCTCGGTACACCTCGACGCTCAGGAGACGGTCATACCGCCATCAATCGCGACATCCGCGCCCGTCACGGCCGAGGACGCGACTGAGCACAACCACGTGATCGCAGCCGCGATCTCGCTCGGCTCCAGGAGGCGACCGAGCGGCTGATGCGAAGCAAACTCTTCGACGCTCGCCAGGTTGTAGACCGCGGCCGACGCCTCCAGGATCGCCGTACGAGTAGAGCCGGGGCTCACGGCATTCGCGGTGACCCCGTAGGGGGCGAGGTCCATGGCCACGCCGCGAATGAGCCCCACCACCGCGTGCTTGGCCGCGCTGTAGGGGGCCAAGTGATACAGACCCGTATGTCCCGCCGCCGAGGCAACGGCAACGATGCGCGAGTGGGCGTCCTTGCCGTTAGCGATCAGTACAGGCGCCGCCGCCTCAATGAGACGACGCGTACCCAGCACGTTCACCGACCACACGGCGTCCCACACCGCGTCGTCAACCTCCCAGAGCGGGGCACCCGCGCCGAGCACACCGGCACAGGCGACCACGGCATCCAGTCGTCCGAAGTGACGCGTCGCGGTCTCAACGGCGAGTTGCATGTCGGTGGCGCTGCGCACGTCACCTACCAGACCCAACACGGCGTCGCCGTGACGAGCCACCACCGCGTCCAAGTCCGCTTTGGTACCGAGCGCGTAGGGAATATCGGCGATGTCGCGACAGCGGTCCACGGCCACCACGCGATAGTTCTCATTCACCAGTGCGTCAACCGTGGCCGCGCCGATTCCCCGTGCGGCTCCCGTCACGATCGCCACGCGACTCACTAGCCGAGCCTCCGAAAGAAGTCGTCGGGAGCGAGCACGTCGGAGCGGTCCAACTCGCTGACGTCCGATTTGCCCAAGGCGAGCAGCGTCGAATCGATACCGCTGCGCAGGACGTCCAGGACATTCTCGACTCCGGCCTGGCCGTTGACCGCGAGGCCCCAGAGATAGGCGCGACCGATCATGACCGCCTTGGCACCGAGAGCCAGTGCCTTGACGACGTCGCTGCCCCGACGTACTCCGCCGTCCAGCAGAATCTCGATCTCGTCTCCCACTGCGTCGACAACCGCAGGAAGTGATCGCAAAGGGGCCGGCGTCCCGTCGAGATTGTTCCCGCCATGGTTCGAGACCGATAGAGCGCTCGCGCCAAGGTCAACCACGCGCTTGGCGTCATCGACGCGGCTCACGCCCTTGACCATGAAGGGGCCGCCCCACTCCGCGCGCAGCCATGCGACGTCGTCCCAACTCGGCAGTGGGCTCTGCATCCACTCGAAATACGCGCCAAAGAACGTCGGCGCCTTCTCTCCAGGCTTGGCCATATTGGGCGTGCTCAGGTCAGGCAGACGACCCGTGCGCGCGTACGACCAGAGCCATCGCGGGTGAGTGAGAACGTCGGGGGCGAACTTCACGGCGGCGGTGAGGTCGATCTTCTCGGGGATCCAGGGGCTCCCCCAGTCGCGTCCGTTCGCAAACGACCAGTCCAAGGTGAGAATGATTCCCTTGGCACCGGCGTTCTTCGCCCGTTCGAGACGCTGGACCATCGTGTCGCGATCGCCCGACCAGTACATCTGAAAGAGGACTTGGTCGCACGCGGCACATACTTCTTCAAGCGACTTGCTGGCAAACGAGCTGAGTCCCATCGCGACGCCCCGCGAGGCGGCGGCGCGGGCGACGGCCAGTTCTCCCTCGGGGTGCACGGCCTGGACGCCGGTGGGTGAGATGAGTACCGGCATCGAGACGCTTTGACCCATGATCGTGGTCGCCATCGAGCGCTCATTCGCGTTGCCTGCGATGTGGGGTGCGAACCCCAACTGATCGAAGCTCGCCAGATTGTCCTGATAGGTGAGACCCTTTTCGGAGCCGGCGAGCAGCGCTCCGTAGACCGAGTGCGGCAGGCGCTTTTCGGCCCGGCGCTGGGCGACGGCCACCGTCTCGAACCACGAATTCGCCATAACTCTCCTTCGAGCCTCTTTGAGACTACCGGAGGTGTTGGCCAAGCCTTAGGGACGCGCCGAGAGTGACACCGGAATACGACGAGAGTGATCGGGCGACGAGTGCGGGCGCGAAGTGATCGCTCTCGTGGCGAGAACTTCTTCGCCGTGTCCAAAGACGCACTCCGGGTCAGGGTCACTCATCTCAAGTCCCGTGAAGAACTTGGCCGCCATGCACCCGCCGCGACAGGCGTCGTACGAGCCACACGACACGCAGGCTCCAGGACTCGCAGGGTTCGCGCAGCGATCGAAACAACTCGCTCTCGCGCCACACTCGAGCGAAACCGTGGTCACGTACGTTGCCCGCGAGAAACTCGTCGTGGATGACAAAGGGGCAGGCATACACGTCGCCAATGGGATCGATGAGGCACACGACTCGCCCGGCCCCACACAGGTTCAGCCCCTCGAGCGGATTGCCCAGGGCGGAGAGATGGAAGAACGAGTCTCCCGTCAAGACGTGGGGTCGATCGCTCAACCACGAATAGAGGGCGCGACCTTGGGCGAGAGAGGGGTGCAGTTCGTTCCACACGTCGGCGCCTCGACCCGAGGGGCGAAGTCGCGTGAGGCGCAACTGCGCGCCGTACTCGGCGGCGAGGGACTCGAAGGAGTCCAGTTGCTCGACATTCTCTCGCGTCATCACGACTGAGATCTTGAACTCGCCAAACTCCGCAGCCTTCAAGTTATCCATCGCTCGCCGAGCGGCGGCGTAGCTGCCGCGACCACGGACGCGATCGTTGGTTGCTTGGTCCGCGCCGTCAATGGACACTTGAATGTCGAGATAGTCGATGCTCGCGAGACGCTCGGCCGCGCGACGATCGATTCGCGTGCCGTTCGTCGAGAACTTCACGCCCACACGCCGAGCAACCGCATACTCGATCACTTCGAAGAAGTCGCGGCGCACCATCGGTTCGCCACCGCCGATGTTGACGTAGAAGATCTCCATCGCGGAAATCTCGTCAATGAGGGCGAGCGCTTCGTCAGTCGTCAGTTCCCGGGGGTCGCGTCGGCCGGATGACGACAGGCAGTGGGTGCACGCCAAGTTGCAGGCGTACGTGAGCTCCCAGGTCAAACAGATAGGAGCGGCGAGACCTTGCTCGAATCGATCCCGCAGCGAGGACTCAGGCACTAATGAGCCCCGATGAGCTCAAGCTCGCCAAGGCCGCGACGTAGCGATCGCGTTCGCCCTCGGCGACGAGTTCCTCCACCGCGCCGCGCGCGCTCTCGAACTCGTCCAGACGCCGCACCAACTCCACCAAATCACGGGACTTGAGAAACACCAGCCGACGCGTGTCGTGGTGATACGCCAACGCCCCAAACGATTCGTCACGTAGCGACACGTGATCGCTTAATCGCCAGTGTCTCGACTCGTCGAAGACGGCGACGTCGCTCGACGGCACGTCTTAGTAGACCCCGCACAGACCGTCGATTGAGACCTCCTCGACGAGGAGTTCCTCCACCTCGGCCTCGAGGTCCGTTATTGGGTTCTGGGTCAGAGTGTCTGGGGTCACGTCTCCCATTCTGCCCTGTCCGCGGTATGCGCTCGCGACGATCATGGAAGACTCCGAACGTGAGCGAATCCCAGCCTCTCGTTCCCGCGCCTCCCCACGACGCGCTGCCCACGGGAACGACCGTACGGGTGGACGAGGGAGCCACCTTTGTCGATCGCGACCTCCTCAGCGGCGGCAGTCCGTGGCGTCTCTTGCGCCTGCGCGGCGCGTCACGCGAGACCCTGGAGCGCTGGCGCCGCGGCGGACCCGTGCTCGCGGGAGAAGAGCGTCTCGCAAGAACGCTCGTTGAACAAGGATTTGTGACGCCAACCTTCGACACTCCGCTCTCGCGCAGCGCCATCGACGTGGTCGTTCCCGTGTACGGCAACGTCGCCAATCTGTCGTCTCTGCTGCGCCAGCTGGAGGGTTATCACGTCACCGTGGTCGACGACGGTTCACACGACGGCGACGCGGTGGCCTTGTGCGCACAGCAGTTTGGGGCCGTGCTGCTGCGCGTCGGAGTCAATGAGGGGCCCGCTCACGCACGTAACGTCGGCGCCGCAACGACGAAGCGCGAGTTTCTCTGGTTTATCGACGTCGACGTCTCGGTGGTCGACGCTGATCGCGTCGCTCGCCACATACGCAGCGCCTTCGAGGACTCAAGGGTCGCCGCGGTCGCACCGCGTGTTCGGGGCCTGGACGGCACTTCGTGGCGCGAGCACTTCGAGTACCGCTTTGGACCCCTCGACCTCGGCCCTCGCAGCAGTCTCGTGGTCCCCGGAGGTGCGGTCGCTTACGTGCCGAGCGCGTGCGTGATGGTTCGCCGCGACGCCTTCGGCGACGGCTTTGACGAGTCACTACGGACCGGTGAAGACGTCGACTTCGTGTGGCGGCTGCATGATCGGGGCTGGCTCGTGCGCTACGACGCCACCGTCGAGGTTGCTCACCCCACACGCCCCCGGCTGCGGGATTGGTGGGAGCAGCGCCAGAGGTACGGCTCGTCGAGCGCGGTGCTTGCTGAGCGTCACGGTAAGCGACTCGCGCCGTTGCGTGCCGACGCGTGGACGTTCGTCACCTGGACCTCGGTGCTACTCGGCAAGCCTGCGGTCGGTGCCCGAATCGTGGCCGGAGCACGCCGGCACGCCATCACCAGCTTCTTTCAGGACGAGGACAATCCCGCCGCCGCCGCTGACGAGGTCGTGACGCGAAATATGGTGCGCGCGGGCGGGCCGCTGGCCCGGGCCGTCGTGCGAACCTTTGGTGTCGTGGTGCTGCTCGTCGCGCTGCGCCCTCGTTGGCGAACCCGCGCCCTCGGACTGTTCGTGCTCGGCTCGGCGTGGCGGTGGCGCCGCGACCGTTTTCACCCGACTGATGTGCCGTACGCGATCGCTGACGACCTCGCGTACGGAAGCGGCGTGTTGCGTGGCGCGCTGCGAGAGAGATCCCTGCGCTCACTCACGCCCGACATCACGAAGTCAAAACTTGGACTTCGTGAAATCTTGGGCCTGCCCGACGCCTCCGGAACCTAGTGGTGCCGTTCGGCCACCATCAACGTCAGGCGTTCGCGAACAGCCGGCCACTCGTCGTTCGTGATCGAATACATCGCCGAATCGCGTAGTAGCCCTTCTTCTCCCAACACCATCGAAGGCTGCCAGCGACGCAACACGCCCTCGAGCGTCGCCCCGATGCGTTCGATCGCGGCGCGCGAGCGTTCATTCCTCGCGTCGGTCTTCAGATCCACCCGGCTCACCCCCCAGGTCGTAAACGCATAGTCGAGCAAAAGAAGCTTGGCGTTCGTGTTGATCGCCGTTCGCTGCGCCGAGGCGCTGAGCCAGGTTCCACCGATCTCCACGGCGTAGGGCAAGGTTGACGACTCATCAACGCGACGAATGTTCAGATACCTCGTGGTGCCCACGAGACGGTCGCGCGCGACATCGATCTGGGCGAAGGGAACCGCTTCGCCGGACTCGCACATCGACGTCATCGACTCGACGTACGCGACGGCGTCGTCGTGATCGCGCAGCACGACGGTATATCCATACGCCGCGCGATCCTCGCTCGCCGCTTCCACCAAAGCGTCAACGTGCTCACTCGTCAGGGGCTCGAGACGCACGTAACGTCCGCTGAGAGCGGGAACGACGAGAGGATTCACCCCTTCATCTTCTCAGAGCGACACAATTTAGAAGCGGACGACGCCTCGGATGTTCTTGCCCGCCTCGAGATCGTCGTATCCCTGCTCCACTTCGTCGAGCGTGTACTCCTTGGTGATGAGGTCATCCACGTGGAGTTTGCCCTCGTGGTGCAGACGCAGGAGCCGAGGTATCTGAACTCGGGGGCTCTCCGAGCCAAAGATCGTTCCGCGCAACTCCTGGTTCTGCATCGCAAACATGAAGAGGTTGAGGTCAACCGTCGTCTGATTCATCGGCGCGATGGACGTGGCCACGACGACTCCGCCCTTGGCCGTGATCGAGCGAGCCTGCTCGATCAGTTCACCGTTCAAAACTCCCACCGTGATAATCACCACGTCGCAGTTCTTGCCCATCGTCAGTTCGGGCAGGATGGTAAAGGCCGCATCCAGCGTGGTGGCACAGCCGTGGGTCGCACCGATCTTGAGGGCTCGATCAATCTTGGACTGGTTGGTGTCGATCGCGATGACTGCCCTCGCGCCCGCGTGCACCGCCCCTTGGATGGCACCTGATCCCACTCCGCCGCAGCCGATCACGGCCACCGTATCGCCGGGCTTCACGCCACCGCGACTCACGGCCGAGCCAAATCCCGTCGAGAGCCCGCACGAGATCAGCGCGGCCGCGCGCAGGTCGTACCACGACTCAATGCGAATGAGCGACGCTTCGTTGACGACGATGTGGTCCGCGAACGTACCGAGCTGACACATGCGATTCAAGTCGACGTCGCCCAGGTGATGGCGCCACGTTCCGTCCGAGATCATGGGACCCATCAACGTGTACGCGCCGAGGTCACAGAGATACTGGCGACCCGACGCGCAATACTCGCAGCGTCCACAGCTCGGAACGAACGAGACGGCCACGTGGTCGCCGGGCGCCACGCTGGTGACGTTTTCGCCCACCGACTCCACCACACCGGATCCTTCGTGACCCCCAATGACGGGAAACATCGAGTCGTGGCCCGTCAGGAGCCGCACGAGGTCCTCGCCGGGCACCATGTCGCCGGTGCGCAGATGCTCATCGGAGTGACACATGCCGGCGAAGCTCATCTTGACCTTGACTTCGAAGGCGTGTGGCTCGTCGATGTCGATCGTTTCGACGTGCCACGGTCCATGCAGCTCGCTCACGATGGCGGCTCGTACTTCCATAGTTCCCCCCACGAAAAGGGCGGCGTTGCGCCGCAGAACTGACTCTAGTGAGTGGGTCCCGTCGCTACATCTGTTCGGGCGCGTCGATGCCGAGCACGCCTAAACCCAGGCGCAGCGTACGCCCGGTGAGGTCGCACAGTGCGAGGCGCTCGCTACGCAACGCGCCCTCCGACGAGAGCACGGGACAACGGTCGTAGAACGCGGTGAAGCGCTGGGCGAGATCGAAGAGGTAGGTGCACAGGCGATGCGGCTGCAAGGTGGCGAGCGAGGCCTCGAACGCCTCGGGAAAGGCGAGCAGGCCGAGGGCGAGGTCTCGTTCGGCGGCTTCTGCGAGCGCGAAGTGCGCTCCGGGCGCAACGTCGTTGCCCGCGCGGCGGAAAATCGACCGTACCCTCGCGTGGGCGTACTGCAAGTAGGGGCCGGTATCGCCCTCGAAGGCGACCATGCGGTCGAGATCGAAGACGTAGTCGTGCTGACGCTCGGTCGAGAGGTCGGCGTACTTGATGGCCGCCCGGGCAATCTGCTGAGCCAGGAGATACTTCTCGTCGCCGTCCAAGTCGGTGCCACGCTCGTCGAGGATCGTAAACGCCCGCTCGACGGCATCGTCGATCAAGGAGACCAACTTCACGTTTTCTCCGGAGCGCGACTTGAACATCTTGTGGTCGGGCCCGAGCACATTGCCAAAGACCGCTTGCTCGCAGCGCACGCGATCGGGCAGCCACCCCGCCATCCGCGCGACCGCCCAGACCATCTCAAGGTGCTGGACTTGAGGCGCGCCCACGACGTAGATCATCTCGTCGACGTGCAAGTGATCAACCCGGTCACGCACCGCCGCCAAATCCGTCGCCGCGTACCCGAATCCGTCATCGCTCTTTTGCACGATGAGCGGTAAGGGTTCGCCCTCGCGATTCTGAAAGCCAGGGGGAAAGACGCAGAGTGCCCCTTCGCTCTCGACGAGAAGTCCCAACGTGTCGAGGTCCCGCACGACCCCTTCGAGGCGTTCGTTGTAATACGACTCGCCGACCACGTCATCAGGCGTGAGGGTCACGTCAAGCTTCGAGTACACCTCGCCGAAGTAGGCGATCGACTCATTGACGAGGACGTGCCAGAGTCGCAGCGTCTCGGGATCTCCGCCCTGCAGGGCGACCACCCGGGCGCGGCTGCGGCCCTTGAAGGCGTCGTCTTCGTTGAACTTCGTGCGGGCTTCTTTGTAGAAACCATCGAGGTCGCCGATGGACAGGGTGGCCACCGCCTGGTCCTCGCCAATATCGAGCAGGTGCTCGATCAGCATGCCAAACGGCGTACCCCAATCCCCCACGTGATTGCGCGCCAAGACGTGGTGACCGGCGAAGCGGTACATCCGCGCGAGGGCGTCGCCGATGACGGTCGAGCGCAAGTGCCCGACGTGCATCTCCTTGGCGACGTTGGGCGCGGAGTAGTCGATCACAACCCGGCGTTCGAGCACATTCGCCACACCGAGGCGCTCGTCGGGACCAAGAGCCCGCAACTGTTCGTCAAGAAACCCAGTAGCGAGCGTGATATTCAAAAAACCCGGTCCGGCGATCTCGACGGTCTTGAGGCCTTCGAACTTGAGGGCGGCTACCACCTCCTCGGCGACGTCGCGCGGGGGTCGGCCGAGGCGCTTGGCGAGGGCCATGACACCGTTGGCCTGATAGTCCGAGCGATCCGAGATCCGCAGCGCCGGATCGGCTCCCGCCTCCACGGCGTCAAAGGCACGCTCAAGGTGAGAGAGCAGTGTTTTGTAGGTGGACGGCACCCGTACAGTCTCGCACTCGGAGCGTCATCGTCACCAACGAGCTCGGGACCCTGTTTGGCCAAAACACGGCAGAATGGGATCATGACCTCCTCACTCAACTCGTTTGACTCCAAGAGCACTCTCGATCTCGCGGGGCGCTCGATCGCGTATTACTCACTGCAGAGCGAAAAGTTGGCTCCCTTCGGCGTCGAGCGACTGCCCTTTTCCATCAAAGTTCTCTTAGAGAATCTGTTGCGCAACGAAGACGGCTTGAAGGTGAGCGCGGGCGACATTGAGGCGCTCGCTCGGTGGGCTGACGCACCTTCGGCGCACGGCGAAGCGGCGGGCGACGACGCACGCGAGATCGCCTTTACCCCCGCGCGGGTGTTGATGCAGGACCTCACGGGCGTGCCCGCCGTGGTTGACCTCGCCGCCATGAGAGACGCCATCGTCTCCTTGGGCAGCGACGCGAAGAAAATCAATCCCCTGGTGCCCGTCGAGCTGGTGATCGACCACTCGGTCATCGTCGAGCGAAACGGCACGGCCACGAGTTACGACGAGAACGTCGAGATCGAGTACCAGCGCAACGCCGAGCGCTACACCTTCCTCAAGTGGGCGCAGAACTCCTTCGAGCAGTTCCGAGTGGTCCCTCCGGGAATGGGCATCTGCCACCAGGTCAACCTCGAGAACTTGGCCAAGGTCGTCTTCGACCTCGAGGGTGTGGCGTACTTCGACACCCTCGTCGGCACTGACTCGCACACCACCATGGTGAATGGACTGGGCGTGCTGGGCTGGGGCGTGGGCGGCATCGAGGCCGAAGCCAACATGCTGGGCCAACCCTCCTCGATGCTCATCCCGCCGGTAGTGGGACTGCGCATCGTGGGCGCCCCGCGCGAAGGCGTGACCGCCACCGACGTCGTGCTCACGATCACCGAGTTGCTGCGCCGCCAAGGCGTGGTGGGCAAGTTCGTCGAAGCGTACGGGCCCGGTGTGAAGGCCCTCTCGCTCGAGACGCGCGCGACCATTGGCAACATGTCGCCCGAGTACGGCGCCACCTGCACGATCTTTCCCATCGACCAGGTCACCCTCGACTACCTCGCCTTCACCGGTCGGAGTGCCGAGCATCTCGCACTCGTCGAGGCCTACGCCAAGGCCCAAGGCGTGTTCCACCATGAGCACGCCCCCGAGCCGGTGTACTCCGAGTACGTCGAGCTCGACCTCGCTAGCGTCGAGCCGAGTTTGGCGGGCCCCAAGCGTCCCCAAGATCGCGTCTCACTTTCCGGTGCGCGCGGTGCGTTCCGTGATGCCCTCGGTCGCGAACCCCTCGAAGTGCGAGGCGTCGAAGCGGCCGAGCACTTGCGCGACGGCGACGTCGTGGTGGCGGCGATCACCTCGTGCACCAACACCTCGAACCCCTCGGTGCTCGTGGCGGCGGGCCTCGTCGCCAAGGCCGCGGTCGCCCGCGGGCTGACCACCAAGCCGTGGGTGAAGACCTCTCTCGCTCCGGGCAGCCGTGTGGTCACCGACTACCTCGAGCGCGCTCACCTGCTTGAGTCGCTGGACGACCTCGGTTTCTACTTGGCCGGATACGGGTGCACGACGTGCATCGGCAACACCGGCCCGCTGCTCGATGGCGTCACCGACGCAGTGAACGAGCACGATCTGTCGGTCGTCTCGGTGCTCTCAGGTAATCGCAACTTCGAGGGTCGCATTCACCCCGACGTCAAGCAGAACTTCCTCGCGAGCCCACCGTTGGTGGTTGCCTACGCGTTGGCGGGAACGATCGACATCGACCTCTCGCGTGAACCACTCGGCACCGATGCCTCAGGCGAATCCGTGTTCCTCGCCGACCTGTGGCCGAGCGACGCCGACGTCGCCGCGGCGGTACGTGCCTCCATCACGCCCGAGATGTTCACTGAGCGCTATTCGGCCATCTTCAGCGGCGACGAGCGCTGGCGCGCGGTACCCACGACCCAGGAGCTGACCTACAACTGGGAGCAGAAGTCGACCTACGTAAAACTCCCGCCATTCTTTGACGGCCTGACGATGGAGCCGGGCGAGGTGCACGACGTGACTGGCGCACGCGTGCTGGCCCGCCTGGGCGACTCGGTCACGACCGACCACATCTCACCGGCCGGCAACATCCGTGCGAGCAGCCCGGCGGGCAAGTACCTCGTCGACGCCGGCGTGGACCCCTCGGACTTCAACAGTTACGGCACGAGGCGCGGCAACTACCAGGTCATGGTGCGCGGCACGTTTGCCAACATCCGCATCCGCAACCTGATGGCCCCCGGCACTGAAGGCGGGGTCACGCTGAAGTTGCCCGAGAACACGCCCATGTCGATCTTCGACGCCGCGATGGCCTACGCCGAAGAAGGCACGCCGCTGGTGATTATCGCGGGCAAGGAGTACGGCACGGGTTCGAGTCGCGACTGGGCCGCCAAGGGCACCAAGTTGCTCGGCGTGCGCGCGGTCCTGGTCGAGAGCTACGAGCGCATTCACCGCTCCAACCTCGTGGGCATGGGTGTCGCACCCCTGCAGTTCCTGCCCGGTGAGAACGCCGAGACGTACGGTCTCGTGGGGACTGAAGTGATCTCGATCACCGGGCTCGAGCCGCTCAATTTCGGCGAGACCGTTCCCCAAGTCACGGTGCACGTGACGCGAGACAGTGGTGAGACGTTCAGTTTCCCTGCGCGCCTGCGGATCGACACCCCTACCGAGGCCGAGTACTTCCGGCACGGCGGTGTCTTGAACTACGTGCTGCGTCAACTCGCGGCGAGCTAGGGCTTGAACTCACTCAGGAGAAGAGCGACCTAGTGCTTCGCGGAGGTCGCCGCGACGACGGCCGCGTCCACGCTGTCGAACATGGGGATCGCTCGAATTAGTGGATCAAAGGACGTGGACAGCGACTTCTTGACCCGCGCGTTCACTCGCGCGAAGGACATCGTCATCTTGTCTTCTTCGAGGTCGTGAACGACCTGAGAGAGGATGGTCATGCCGGTGAAATCAATCTCGGCCATCGCCACCGCGTCGAGAACGAGGTGGCGAGACTCAGGATACGTCGCGAGCATCTGGTGGACGTCGCGACGAAACACGCCCGCATTGGCGAAGAAGAGGTCGTTGTCGAAGATGACGACGAGAGTGTGGTCGACCATCGCCACGTGGGGATCGCCCAGTGGTTCCCAGCTCGTCGTACCGTCGCGTCGCCCGAGCACCACCATGAGTGGTCGCGCACTGCGCCACGTCTGGTCAAGCACCGCCAGTCCCACGGCGATGGCAAGCCCCTGTTCCACGCCGATGAAGATCACACCGAGCGCCGAGACCGCGGCAAAGAGGAACTCGATCCGATTCGCGTTCCATATCTCCTTCAGCAGTGCGACTTTCATGAGGCGCGAGGCAATGAAGATCAGCACTCCAGCCAGGGCTGCCAAAGGAATCATGTGGGCGTAACCGGCCAGTGGCGAAAGCGCGAGTGCAATTGCCGCGGCGGTGAGGCCGACAACCTTGGTCGACCCTCCCGCCAAACGCGAAACTGTCGTGCGCGCGGGTGACGCGTCCACGGGGAACGCCCCCACGAGGCCGGCGACCACATTGGCCATCCCCACCCCGACGAAGTCGCGACTGACCTCCGCCGCAATGCCAAGATCATCGGCCGCCGTTCTCGTTGTCGCTGCCGTCTGGGAGAGGATCACGATCACCAGAGTCACCGACGTAGTGAGCACCACTCCCCACTGACCCGACGTCAGCCAACGCAGGCGCCATGAGGGCAGACCCACCACCACCGTGCCGAGCTCGCTCACCCCGTGGCTTTGGAGCGAGAGAGTCGCGCACAAGATCGTCGCCACCACGATGCCGCCGAGGGCCCAGGGCAAACGTGCGTTGACCTTCTCGCCCACCAGCATCACCGCCAACGTGCCGAGCGCGAGGGCGATCGACCAGCCGCTCGCCGAGGAGAGATGGCGAATGATCCAGTCCAGTCGTTGGACGATGGTCGTGCCACCGTGGGCAATGCCCAAGGCACTGGGCAACTGGTGCACGACGATGATCACGCCGATGCCAAAGAGAAATCCCGTCACGATGGGCAACGAGAGAAAGTCAGCGATCCAGCCCAGCCGCAGCAGTCCCACCGCCATGACGGCGAGTCCCGTCACCACCGCGGTCACGGCCACCAGTTCGAGGTAGAGGGTCGACGAGACCGGAGCCAGCCGAATGAGCACCACCGCAAACAGCGGTGCGATCGTAGAGTCCGCGCCCACCGAGACGATGGGATTTGATCCCACCAGGACAAAGACGAGCGTGGCCGCGATGAAGGCGATCAGCGCGAGGAAGGCCGGCACCCCGGCTAATTGGGAGGTTGCGAGCTGTTCGGGGATCGCAATGGCGACCAGGGTGACCCCGGCGAGAATCTGGCCCGCGTAGTTGGCCCGGCTGACGCCACGAAACAGGTCGCGAGCGCCGCCCCAGGGACGGCGAAGACCAATGGGCGTGCGTGACGAATTTGGTGTCACAGCGTTCGCCATTTCTTCACCCTACGACGGCAGGGCGAACTGTTCTAGCCAGTGATGACGACGCGAAAGCCTTCGGCGAGACGGCCCTCTTTCATGCCCGCACTCTCCGCGGTCGCCGCGGACCATGTGCGCAACATCTTCTTGAGACCTTTGCGACCACCGATCTGACTGACGTGCTTGGAGAGCGCGTCGAACTTCTGATCGAAAGTCTTAGTGATGTCAACCACCATGGTGGGTGACGCACCGCCGACCCATACTTGAGAGACCGTGTGGGGCTCAAAACCTTCGCGAATGAGTTCGGGGAACGCGTGGGGGTTACGGGCATCGGGATACACGGCGCGCAACGTCGCCTCACCCGTGGCCATGTGGTCGGGGTGACTCGAGAAGATGCGTTCGTAGTTGCGCTCAGGGCTCTGAGTGATGACGAGTTGGGGGCGGTGTAAGCGGATCACGCGCGCGATCTCGCGGCGCAACGCCATGGTCGTCTCGACACGGCCATCCGGCCAGTGCAGGAACGTCAAGTTCGTCACGCCCACTTCCTTGGCGGCCGAGGTCTGCTCCGCCTCGCGAACGGCCATACGCTCTTCGCGAGTGTCGGTCGAGTCGTCGCCGCCCGCATCGCCCGAGGTCACGAGGCAGTAGGCCACGTCCACCCCGCGGTTCGTCAGATACGCAATCGTGCCCGCCGTGCCGAAGTCCACGTCATCGGGGTGAGCCACCACCACGAGGGCGCGCGTCAGCCACGGCTCAAACTTGAAGATAGGTAGCTTCTCGCTCACGAGAGAGAGTCTTGCATTGTCGGGTCCCAATTCGCGAGATCGCTCAGTCGGGGGTCGTTCGAAAACACCTCAATGATTGGCCGTCGCAAGTTCAATCGGCGCATGATTACCTCGGCTTCGATGACCTGATTCCACAGCAGGAGCGAGACCACGACGCCGGTCGAGCCAGCCCGAGCCGTGCGGCCCGAGCGGTGCAGGTACGCCTTCTGGTCTTCGGGCGGATCGAAGTGCATCACGCAGTCGACGCTGTCGATGTGCAGACCGCGCGCAGCCACGTCGGTGGCAACGAGCACGGGTAGCTTTCCACCCTGAAAGTCCGCCAGGGCGCGCTCGCGCTGCGCCTGGCGAAGGTCGCCGTGAATAGCGGCGGCGTTCACGCCTTCTTTGTGCAACTGCTCGACCAGTCGATCGGCCCCTCGCTTCGTGCGACAGAAGATGATCGTCTTGTCAAACGAACGACAGATTGTCGCCACGACTTTGATGCGGTCCATTTGGTGAACCTGCAAGAAGTGGTGCGCCATCTGGGAGACGGTCTGGGTGTCGCTCGCGACTTCGTGGAAGACCGGATCGCTGAGATAGCGCG
Source organism: uncultured Acidimicrobiaceae bacterium (assembly GCA_963791015.1). Lineage (GTDB taxonomy): Bacteria > Actinomycetota > Acidimicrobiia > Acidimicrobiales > RAAP-2 > RAAP-2. Next base: position 160,566 of record CAWBQX010000001.1, read on the forward strand.
AGACCAAGCGGTCGATGGCTCCATCGAGGGTCGCCGAGAACAGCAACGTCTGGTGGGGCTTGTTCGCGATACGGCGCAGTACCCACTCAACCTGGGGCATGAAGCCCATGTCGGCCATGCGGTCGGCCTCATCGAGCACGAGCACGTCGAGGTTTTCGACGTTGACCTCTCCACGGTCGCCGAGGTCGATGAGTCGACCGGGCGTGGCGATGACGACGTCACTGCCCTTAGCGAGCGACTTGATTTGACGTTCAATGTCGGCGCCGCCGTAGACGGCGGTGACCCGAAGGCCAAGTGCCTCACCGAGAGGCTTCAGGACCTCATAGACCTGAACCGCCAACTCACGGGTGGGCAGCAGGACCAGTCCGCGAGGGCGAGCGGGGCGAGACGGCGTCGTGGGCGCAGCGCCATCCGACGCGATGCGTTGGAGCATCGGCAGACCGAAGCCCAGGGTCTTGCCCGACCCGGTCTTGGCCTTGCCACACACGTCGCGGCCCGCGAGAGCGTCGGCGATCGTCATGGCTTGGATAGGAAAGGCCGTCGTGATGCCTTGAGCGTTCAAGACCGCGACCAGTTCTGGCGAGACGCCAAGACCCTCGAAGGTTTGATTGGTTATGTATGAATCACCGGCAAGCGCCAGCGACTCGGCTATTTCACTACTCACGTATGTCGTTTCTCGGTTGGACCCGTAACCGTCATGCGTGCGAAGTGGGCCCCAGCTCATATCTTCGAGCTCCCTTCTATCCTACGTGAAGTCCACCAAGTTCACGCAAGGAGCACTCATGACCCGCCTCTCAGAAGGTGATCGCGCGCCTGCATTCACCCTGAACGACCAGAACGGCAAGAAAGTTGGCCTCAAGGACTTCGCCGGAGAGCGCGTCGTCCTGTACTTCTATCCGGCCGACGACACGCCGGGCTGCACCAAGGAAGCCTGTCAGTTCAACGACGAGCTTGCCGCGTTTCGCTCTCTAAAGGTCAGCGTCATCGGCGTGTCGCCCGACGGAGCGGAGAAGCATCAGGCCTTTCGTGCGAAGTACGGGCTCAACTTCACCCTGCTCAGCGATCCCACGAAGAAGGTCATGGAGAAGTATGGAGCGTTCGGCGAAAAGATGATGTACGGCAAGAAGGTCCAGGGCGTCATCCGCTCCACCTTCGTCATCGGTCCGAACGGCAAGATCGAACGCGCTTTCTACGGCGTGCGCGCCGACGGACACGCGCTCAAGGTTCTCACGGCCCTGTCGGCGTAGGCCGCTCTCCTAGCGCTGGTGCACCGAACACCAGTACGTCGTGCGCCCGCCGATCGTGTCGATGAGCATGGTGCCGCCGTCCTTGGCGCACAGGCCCCCGGGGAAACGCGCATCCATATGATCGCCCATGTGCGAACCACCGCGACTCGTTAGTGATTTCATCGTCTGCCGAAAGGCGCGAAACAAGCGATCTCGTTCGTCGGTACTCAACGTCCCACACGGCGTCCTGGGGTCGATCCCGGCCCGGTAGAGAATCTCATCGCCGAGGAGATTGCCCACGCCCGCCACTTTGGACTGGTCCAACAGTCTCGCTTTGATGGCCGGGCCTTCGCCGCGCGTCACCGCGATCATCTCGTTGAACTGGCGCCTCGTGAGCGTCAGGGCGTCGGGGCCTAGTTCGTCGAGATCCGGATTGATCTCGAATCGCGCCAAGCGTCGGGGGTCGTGGACGACCAGCTTTCGGCCGTCGTCGAACTCGAGTCCTCCGCGCACCCACTTCGCGTCGAACAGATGCGGCCCATAGAAGAGACCCTCCACGCCAGCGTCGCCGTCCAGCAGCAACACGCCGGTCATGCCGAAGCGCACCCCCAGCGTCGGACCACTCGTCTCCAACAGGAGCAACTTGCCGCGACGACTCGTTCCCGTGATGCGAAGACCCTTTACGGTGCGCGCCCAGGCCGAGGGCGAGGTGAGTTTTTTCGCCAGCAGCGCGTCGGCCCACCCTCGTTTCACGCTCGCGCCCACGACCCGATCAGCGAGTTGGCGGTACGACTCGACTTCCAGGATTTCGGGCACGGAGCGAATCTATCGGGGGCCGAATGGCTGAAATGCCTTACTAAGGTTTAATCCGTGGCCGTTGAGAAACCGCAGTGGAAAGAACTCTTTCGTGAAGTCGTCACCTCGGGACTCTGCACGGGGTGTGCGGCGTGCGTGATCGCCTGCCCTCATCCTGTCCTCGACTACGAGGCCGACAACGGCGTCTACAAGCCCTTCCACCTCGATCTCGACGGCGGTCCCGATGACTGCACGCACGGCCAAAAGGGCTGCACCATGTGCACGCGGGCCTGTCCGCGCTTTCGCAACTGGGAGAGCGAGATCGACCTGCACCGCTTTGCGCGTGAGCGCACCGACGACGAGGTGTGGGGAGTGGGCGACGTGCTGCTCGCACGTGCGACGGACGAGTCGCTAGTCGAGAACGGCCAAGACGGCGGATTCGTCACGGCACTTTTGCTCTACGCGCTCGAACACGACATCATCGACGCGGCTCTGGTGAGTGGTCTGGAGGGAGACGGGTCCACCTGGCGGGCCAAGCCCGTGGTCGCTCGCACCAAAGAGGACGTGATCGACACCGCCAAGTCGCGCTACACCTACTGCGCCAACCTGCTCGCCTACGAAGAGGCCGTCGAAGGCGGAGCCGAACGCATTGCCGTCGTGGGCATGGGATGCATGGCCTCGGCCCCCGGAGCGATGCAGGCGCGAAAGGCCGGCAAGGTTGCGCGCCGCTTGAGCCTCACAATCGGGCTCCTGTGCTCGAAGACCTTTGACGACGCGATCTTCGAAGGGCTCTTCGAAGCGAAGTACAACATCCGCCGGGCCGACATCGTCAAGATGAACATCAAGGGCGTCTTTCAGCTCTGGACCAAAGACGGCGGATACTACGAGATACCGCTTAAGGAAGCGCACGCCTACACGCGCGAGGGGTGCACGCACTGCCCCGACTTCGCGGCCGAGCACGCGGACCTGTCGACCGGTGGCATCGGCGCGTTCGGCGACTGGACGCTCGTGATCGTGCGCACCGATCTCGGACGAGAACTCATGAGCGCGATGAAGGCTGAGGGCCTCATCGAGACGCGTCCGGGCGACGACGACCCGGGAGCCCTCGTTTTGTTGCACAAGCTCGCGCGTGTCTCGCGCAAGCGCTGGCCCGAGTCGGCCGCCCCCGGTCCGGGACGGCTTCCCGTGACAGCGGGCTAAGCGTGACCTCGGGCTCGACGACCATCTTGTTTGTCCGCCACGGTACGACCGCGACCACCGGCTCGATACTGCCGGGGCGTGCCCCGGGCCTGCACCTGTCTGCGCGCGGGATCGAACAGGCTGAGTCCTTGGCCGACCGCCTGCGAGAACTGGCTCCGAAACCGGCCGCGATCTACGTCTCGCCGCTCGAGCGCGCCCGAGAGACCGCCGCTCCGCTGGCCGCTGCCCTGAAACTCAAGCCGATCATCGACAAGGGCTTGACCGAGTGTGACTTTGGAACCTGGACCGGCAAGCGGCTCGCCACACTGGCCAAACGACCCGAGTGGGCGATCGTGCGACACTCGCCCAGCACCTTTCGCTTTCCCGAGGGCGAGTCCTTCAGCGAGATGCAAGCCCGCGTCTGGGAGGCGGTGAGTGCGATCGCTTCACGCCACAAGCGCCGTACGGTGATCGTGGTGAGCCACGCCGATCCGATCAAGTCCGCCATCACCTACGCCCTCGGTGTGCCGCTCGACCTCTTCCAGCGCACCGTGATCTCGCCGTGCTCGCTCAGCGCGGTCACCTTCAGCGGAGGCACTCCGATCGTGCTGTGCGTGAACAACACCGGTTCGCTGGCCGAGCTGAGGCCGTCGTGAACTACGTCTTTTCCGATCCCGACAAAGTCATGGTGGGCGTGCTCGGCGAAGTGGGCAATCGTCTTTTTCTCTTCCAAGTTCGCGAGGGCCGTCGCCTCGTCATCGTGAAGTGCGAAAAGATGCAACTCGCCGCCCTGGCGGAGTGGATTGGCCACGTGTTGATCGAGCTGGGACGACCCGGTCACCTGCCCGATGACTTCGCCCTCGAGCCCGAGTTCGAGAGCGACTTCGTCGCGGGCGATATTGCGGTATCGGTCGACGACGAGGCCAAGACCATCGACATCTCAATCGAGTCGGTCGAAGAGGACTCCTCACTCACCGTGCGACTCACGCGCGAGTGGGCCGGGGGTCTCGCCATTGCGATCGCTCGTCTCGTTGAAGCGGGACGACCGCTCTGTCCGCTGTGCGGCGGTCCCCTCGACCCCCAAGGCCACGACTGTCCGCGCACCAACGGGCACCGCGCCCCGATTCGCTAGCCGTGGAGAGGGACGAACAGCGCGCGCTCTTGGCCCACGGCGAGATCGCCGTCGAGGGTCGGGTGGCGGGTTCCTCGAACCACGCGCTGCTCGTGAGCGTGACGCTCGGCGACGTGAGTGGACTGGCGTGTTACAAGTCCGAAGCGGGCGAACGCCCTCTGTGGGACTTTCCCGACGGCCTGTGGCGCCGAGAGGTCGCGGCCTTTGAGCTCGACGTCCAGCTCGGCACCGACCTCGTTCCTACCACCGTGGGTCGCGACGACGCGCCCTTTGGCCCGGGCTCGCTGCAGTGGTGGGTGGACGACAATCAAGAGGACCACTACTTCACGCTGCGCGAGCGAAGTGAGTTTCATCACTGGTTCGCGCGCCTGGCCGCCTTTGACGTCGTGGCGAACAACGCCGATCGCAAGTCGGGTCACGTCCTCTACGACAACGATCGGCTCTGGGCGATCGACAACGGGCTGTGCTTCCATGAAGAAGACAAGCTGCGCACCGTCATCTGGGAGTACGCGGGCATGGAGGTGGAGCCGCACCTGCTCGAGCGCATCGATCACTTCGCCAAAGGTGACGTGGGCGGCGTCGCGACCTGGCTCAATCCGAGTGAACTCGCGCTGGCCCAGTTACGGGCTCACGGTCTCGTGGAAAACGCGCTGTACCCAGAACCCGACCAGGACGCCGACTGGCCCCCGTATCCCTGGCCGTTGATCTAGTTCTGCGCTTCGACCAGAGTCGGGTCGCTCTGGGTGGGACCGGACTCAAGCATGAACAGTGTGATGACGGCGCCGAGGCCAAAGAACAGTGCCGCCCACCAAAACGCCACCGAATACCCGTGGACGACGGCATGAGCTAGCCGCGAGGCACTGAGAACGCTCGCGTGGTGCGGCAGAGCACGCATCGTGACGGTGACTGCGATGGTGTTCAGCAGCGCCGTGCCAATCGAGCCGCCGATCTGCTGAAAGGTGTTCACGGTCGCGGACGCCGCGCCCGCGTCGTCCGGTACCACCCCCGAAGTAGCGCTCGCAATCGCCGGCGCAAAGATCAGGCCCAGGCCGAGTCCCGTGACGAGGAGACCCGGCAAGACGTGACCCCAGTAGTCGGGGGTCACCGGCACACGAGTAAAGAGGACCATGCCCATGGTCGCTAACGCCATGCCCGTAGGGACGAGCGGACGGGGCCCGGTACGCGCAAGCAGTCGACCGCTCGCAAAGGCCCCCGACAGACTGATGGCGATGACCAGCGGCATAAAGGCAAAGCCGGTGCGCAAGAGGCGAGAAGTGCAGGGTCTCTTCGAGGTAGTACGACAGCAGCAAGAACACCGCGTAGAGGCTGACCGAGGTCAATAAGAGGGCGATCAGTGATCCACCCCGCGTGCGATTCGTCACTATTCGCAGTGGCAGCAGCGGATGGTCGCTGCGCTTCTGCCACCAGACGAAGGCCACCAGAATCGCGGCACCCACGGCGATGGACCCCCAGGTGACGACGTTGCCCCAGCCTGACATCCACGCGTGGCTAAATCCATACACGATGGCAAAGAGCCCCACGCTACCGAGCAACGTTCCCGGCACGTCCAGACGCGAGTCGATCGGGGCTCCGTCCTCCCGGCACGAAGATGGCCACACCCAGCACTGCCAGACGCAGCGAAGACGAGGTTGATGTAGAGGCACCAGCGCCACGAGGCCCACTGGGTCAGCGCGCCACCGAGCAGGAGCCCAATCGCTGCGCCCGATCCGCCAATGATCCCGAAAATGGCGAAGGCCTTGGCGCGCTCTTTGGACTCCGTGAAGGTAACTGAGAGCGCAGCCAGGGCGGCCGGCGCCAACAGTGCCCCAAAGAGGCCTTGGATGGCACGAGCAGTTACCAGCATGTCGAAGCTGGTGGCCGCGCCACCAAGCGCGGACGCGAGGGCAAAACCGCCCAGACCGACGTAGAGCGCGGTGCGACGCCCCCACAAGTCGCTTAGTCGTCCACCGAGCAACATCAGCGAGCCAAAGGCCAGCGCGTAGGCCGTCACCACCCACTGACGATTACCGTTCGAGAAGTGCAACGAAAGTTCGGCCCGCGGCAGTGCGATGTTGATCACCGTCGCATCCAACAGCACCATCAACTGGGTTAAACCCAAAACCGAGAGCGTCCACCACTTTCGTGTTCGCGCGTGCTCAGCCATATCCCCCCGCCCGTGCGCCGTCGAACGAGCACGTCTTCTATCTTTGCCCCCCGGTGGGACTAACTACGACCTTTTAACGAGTCGATTAACGCCGGCAAAACCTTATGAACGTCGCCCACGATTCCGAGGTCCGCGATCTGGAAGATCGGCGCATCGGGATCCTTGTTGATGGCCACGATGTTCTTTGAACCCTTCATGCCAACCATGTGCTGGGTCGCCCCCGAAATACCGCAAGCGATGTAGACGAGTGGCTTGACGGTCTTGCCGGTCTGTCCGACCTGGTGCGAGTAGGGCACCCATCCCGCGTCCACGATGGCTCGACTGGCCCCCGCTGCCCCGTGCAGCAGTTTGGCCAGCTCTTCAATGAGTGCGTAGGCGTCCGCACTGCCCAAGCCGCGCCCCCCCGACACGACGACGGTCGCTTCTTCGAGTTTGGGTCCGGTGCGTTCCTCGACGTGCGAGGTCACGATGGTTGCGCCCGCGCTCGAACCTTGATCTCCCGGCACTGCGGTGACCACGGCAGCGGGTGCGCCGCCGGAGGCTTCGGCCGCGAAGGACTTCGCACGCACCAGAACGATGCCAGGTCCCTCACTCGTGAATCGCGCGCTGACGGTGAGCGAGCCGCCGAAGACCGGGTGTTCGGTGACGAGTCCGTTGTCGTCGCGCAGTCCCGTGACGTTGGCCAAGACCGGACGGTCTAAACGAGCCGACAGGCGCGCAGCGATGTCGCGACCGTCGTAACTGGTCGGGATCAGAATGGCATCTGGCGCACCGACGCGACTTACGAGATCCGCAATGGCGCTCGCCACCGGGACTCCCGGCAGCGCACCGGCGAGGTCGCCCACGTCATAGAGGGTCGTCGCCCCAAAGTCGCCCGCCTGAGCCGCGAGAGATGAGCCCTCGCCCCAGGTGATGGCCGACACGGTGTCACTCATCGTCCGCGCGAAACTGAGAACTTCGAGCGACGTGGTCGTAAAGGAGTCACCACTTGGTTCAAGAACGACCCACACGTTAGGAAGTGTCATCCGCTTCTCCTAAATGACCTTGATGGACTCGAGGAACGCGACGACCTTCTCGGCGCCGTCACCCTCGTCGACGTACTTCTCGCCCGACTGACGGCTCTCGGCCACCTCAATCGAGGTGATCTCTTCGCGCGCACCCGCAGCTCCGACTGGCGACCCAAGGGCCAGGTCCGCCACACTCAGGACCTCGAGCGGCTTGGACTTGGCGGCCATGATGCCCTTGAAGGAGGCGTAGCGAGGCTCCACCACCCCGGCCGTCACGGTCACGAGGGCGGGCAGCGAGGCGGTCACCTCGTCGTAGCCGGCTTCGGTCTGGCGACTGACGTGAAGCGTCGACCCTTCGACACTCACGGACTTGGCGAACGTGATCGAGGGAAGTCCCAGGAGTTCGGCGAGCTGCACGGGCATCGTGCCGGTGTAGCCGTCCGACGACTCGGTCGCGGCCAGCACCAGGTCGAACGACTCGCGAGCGATGACCGCCGCGAGAACCTTGGCCGTCGTCAGTGCGTCGCTGCCACGCAGCGTGTCGTCGCTCACGATCGCGGCCTTGCTCGCGCCCATGGCGAGGGCGTTGCGCAGACCCGCGACGTCACTGGCCGATCCCATCGAGACCACCGTGACCTCGCCCCCGCCGGCTTTGTCGACGAGTTGGAGGGCCATTTCGACGCCGTACGTGTCGGCTTCGTCGAGGATGAGTTTGCCCGAGCGGTTGAGATTATTCGAGGAATCGAACGATTGGGGGGCCGCCGGGTCGGGAATCTGCTTGACGCAGACGACGATATTCATAGGGGCCTAATCTACGCGATGGCCGAGCGCGCGAAATCTGCCCGAGGGCTGTTCGCTCGGCTCACTCCAACGACGAAAGTACCTCCAGCGCGAGGGCGGGCTCATCGGTAATCACACTCGCCACGCCCAGGCGTCCCATCGCGGCGAGGTCTCGCGGAGCGTTCACGGTCCACACGTTGAGTGCCAAACCGAGCTCGTCGGCCCGACGCTTGACGTCGGCGTTGACGAGCGAGACGTGTGGGTTCACACCCGTAAACCGGGCGTCGCGCGCGGTCTCGAGAGTGCCGCCCAGAGACTTCTGGACCAGCCACGCGAGGTTGACCGACTCGCCCTGGGCGCGCACCGACTCGCACGTCGCGAGATCGAAGCACGAGATAATCACGGTCGTTCCCACGGCCATCTCGGCGCAGCGGAGCACGTCGCGCACCAGTGTGCCTGAGTCGTCGTAGCCGGGCTCCTCGGGCGAGTTTTTGATCTCGACGTTGACGCACAGCCCCGCGAGGACTTCCAAAGACTCCTCGAGTGACGGGACGTAGCCGGGCAGGTCGTGAGCCGGGGTCTCACAGATCGTCATGAACTCAACCACGGGGTCGTGGTGGACCACCAGCGCCCCATCTGAGGTCCGTCGAACGTCCAACTCCACTCCGGCGACCCCCAGATCCCGGGCTTCACGGAAGGAGTCCAGGGTGTTATCTCGGACGTTGAAGTGGGCGCCGCGGTGCGCTAAGACGTCGGTCACGCCGCCAGCATCCCACTCGACCAGGGGCTATATGGTTCATTGCTGGGGTCCATCAAGAAAATCCCCTTGATATTTTTCTTATTCGACAGTAAAATTCGACCCGCGCGTACGTGAATTTACAGAGAATTCACACTACGTCCCCCCAAGCCACGAAGGAACTTTGCATGTCGTTAATTTGGAACCGCACCCACGCCTGGGACGACGCGGACTGGCGCAGTAATGCCGCCTGTCGCGACACTGAGCCCGAGCTGTTCTTTCCGGTGGGTACGACGGGAATGGCGACAGACCAGATCGAATCAGCCAAGCGCGTCTGTGACCACTGTGACGCCCAGAAGGCCTGTTTAGAGTTTGCCCTCGCCACCAACCAGGAGTCGGGCGTGTGGGGTGGCACGACCGAAGACGAGCGCCGCAAACTGCGCAAGCAGTGGCTGGCCGCTCGCCGACGCGCGAGCCTCAACAACTAGAGCCTCGCGCTCAGCGGCACCGACACCCGAACGTAGGTTCCCCCACCCTCCTCGGGCGCGAGGGACTTCATCTCAATCTCGCCGTACAGCTGCGCGCGTATCAGGTCGCGCACGATCGACAGACCAAGGCTGGTCGGGACGTCCAACGAGAAGTCCTCGCCGAGTCCCCGACCGTTGTCGCGAATCTCCGCGATCGCGTTTTCGCCCTCTTGCGAGAGATTCAGCGTGACGACCCCCACGAACTCGTCGAGCTCGTCGTCAATGTCGCTAAAAGCGTGCTCGACGGCGTTGGTCAGAAGCTCGGCGAGGGCGACCGCCAACGGCGTCGCGAGGTCGGTAGAGAGTACGCCCAGCTCGCCGTTCACCACGATCTCTACGGGATGCGACGCGAGGTTCGTGTCTTCAACCAACTCAACGAGCGAGCGAACGATCTCGTCAAAGACGACCTCTTCACCCGGTTCGCGTGAGAGCACCTCGTGCACGACGGCAATGGAGCGTACGCGCCGCTCCGCCTCGCGCAAAGCGATGCGCGTCTCGTCTTGCTCGCTGCGCCTCGCTTGAAGACTCAAGAGCGACGAGATCGTCTGAAGGTTGTTCTTCACGCGATGGTGCACCTCGCGCACCGCGGCTTCCTTGTTTAAGACCATGCGGTTGAGTTGACGAATGTCCGAGACGTCGCGCACGAGGGTGAGCACGCCCGTCACGTCGCCGTGTGCGATCAGCGGAACGCCGTGAAAAAGAATCGCGACGTCGTGGTCGCGGTCGATCTCCTCGATGGCGGGAATGCCGAACTCCAAGGAGCGCTCGATTGCCCGCGCACGAAGACCGACCTCGGCAAAGCTGCGTCCCTCGGCCGAGGTGTAGATCCCGAGGCGATGGAGCGCGTTAAAGGCGTTGGGCGTCGCGAACTCGACGCGCCCGGTCTCGTCAATGAGGATGACACCGTCACCGACGCGCGGGAGCCCGGGACCGGCGACCACGTCCTCGCGGTAGGGGAACGTGGCCTCGGACACCATGTCGCACAGGCGCTCAAAGACCGACAGATACTGCTGTTCGTAGAGTGAGGCCGAGCCCCGCAGGTGCCCCTGGAGCCGCACCATCACCGCCACGACCTCGCCGCGAAAACTCACCGGCACACACCACACCGGGACGAGCTCCTTCAGCGGGGCGACCGCCAGTTCTCCCACGATTCGAGTTCCGCGCCGCCACGCGTCACGCGCGAGCAGCCACTCGTCTACGCGATGAACGCTCCCCACGAGGTCGTCCACAATCAAGGTGGTGCGGTTGTTCGGACGCATCTGACCCAGCACGATGAGGTGCTCGTCGTCGCGGCCATCTTCGGTGACTTTGGCCATCAACAGCATGTCGGAAAAGGACAGGTCCGCGAGAAGCGACCACGACGCGATGAGTCGCAGCAGGTGGTCAATCGTGGGTTCGTCGAGCGACGTTTGCGCCTCGGCGAGTTCGGCGAGGGTGGCCACTAGTTGGCTCGAAGAGGAATCATCTGGCGCTGGCGCTGGGTGTAGGACGCCAGCTCGTGCACACCGCGAGCTTCAAGTAGTTCAGCGAGGTCACTGGCACGCTCCCCCACCCGCTCCAGGCGGTGCGCGTCCGAGGCCGTCGTAAACGTGACGCCCCTCGCGACGAGGCGATCCAAGAAGCCCTCGGCGGGGTACTGCTCCTTGACGGGCTTCTTCCAGCCGGCTGATGAGCACTCCATCGAGATGCCAACTCGGGCGGCCGACTCCGCCATCGCGTCCCAGGAGTCGCCGGGATTCGTTGCGAGATATCCCGCCACTTTGATGAGGTCCGGGTGGGCGAGAACATCGACGGCGTTGGACGCGCACAGTTCGTCGAGGGCCATGGAGTAGTCCCTCCAGCACTGATCGACGTCGCGCACCGTCCACTCGTGCATGTTGACGTCATTGTCGATGTCGTCCAGTTGCCAGGTGCCCAGCCAGTGCACCGAACCGATCAGCACGTCGAAGGGGTACTGGGCGAGCAGCGCGGACACCTCGTCCATCTGATCGCGATAGAAATCGACCTCCAGACCGATCTTGACCGGTAATCCCTCATCCTTGGCGAGTTGGGCCAGGGCGACGTACTCCTCGAGCGAGTTGCGCGCGTGAAAGTCCCAGTACTCGGCCATGGTGGCGCTCGTGGGTTCGTGCCCGTACTTGAGCCAGAACGGGCCCGACGACCGAGGCGACGTCGACAAAGCGGTGCGAGTGCTCGGTGAGAGCGAGTTCGCTTACCCCGTTGCGTGCCGCCTCCTCGCAGTAGAGGGCAATCTGGTCGATCGTGAACCACACCGATGACTCCGAGTGGGGCCATAGGTGCAGGTGATAGTCGAGCACGAAGTCCTAGGCGTTGCCGAATCCGACGACGCGATCGCTCGTCGCTGTACCGAACTCGACGTAGGCGATGCGACTTGCCGGTACGCCGACCCGACGGCCCCGGCGGTCGGTCAGCCACAGCACGCTGTCCCCGCCCAGTGCGGCTTCGACGTCCTTCATAATCGCCTCGCGATCGGCGTCGACGGGCAGTTCCACGTCGATCTCCTTCATTGACTGGACGATGCCGATACGAATATCCATGACGATTTCTCCTACGCAAGACAACTAGGCCAATGCTATGGCGTTGAGGGATACTTGAAATCGTGAGCGCAGAACCGGTCTCGAAGCGAGCCCGACAGTGGGCCGCCACGATGGAGGGTTACGAGGGCGCGAGCGACGACATAACCGTCGCTCATCGCAACTCGCACGCGACGATCGGCATGCCAGAGCCCGGACGACCCTCGTTGTCCGGTCCACGCGCCGCGCGAGAAGAGCAACTCGATGCCCTCATGGTGCCCGGCGCCACGCGCAGCTACGGCGCGGGCCAGCGCGCTCGCGAGGAAGAGCCCGACGAGTACCGCACCTGCTTCGAGCGGGATCGAGACCGCATACTTCACTCCAGCGCCTTTCGCCGGCTGGCCGGGAAAACCCAAGTTTTCATCTTTCCCGATGACCATCTGCGCACCCGACTCACCCACGCCCTCGAAGTCGCCCAGGTCGCCACCGGCATCGCTCGTCCCCTCGGTCTCAACGTGGACCTCACCGAAGCAATCGCACTCGGACATGACTGCGGGCACGGACCAGGCGGGCACGCCAGCGAAGAAGCCTTGGATCCTTTCGTCGAGGGCGGATTCGATCACGCCACGTGGGGAGCGGACGTCTCGCTCGCACCCTTGAACCTGTGCCTCGAGACACTCGATGGCATCCGCAACCACTCGTGGTCCCGTCCCGCACCCACGACGCCCGAGGGAGAAGTGGTCTCGTGGGCCGACCGCATCGCGTATGTCTGTCACGACTTCGAAGACGCGGTGTCGGTGGGCATCGTTGATCCCGATGAACTTCCCGCGATCGTGCGCGAGCGAGGGGGCGTGCAGCGACGCCAACAGCTCGGCACCTTCATCAACGCAGTCCTGCGCACCGTCCAGGACACCGGGATCATTGGCATGGACGCGAGCCACGGCGAGGCGCTGGCCGCCTTTCGTGCCTTTAACTACGACGCCATCTATCTACGTGACGCCTCGCGGCAGCAAGGTTCGGCCGTGGTGAGCATGCTGCGCGCGCTGGTCGAGTACTACAGCGCTCACCCCGACGCGATCCCCGACGTCGCCCAAAGCGCGGAGGTGCCAGACGGTGCGCGCGCCCTGCACGATGCGGTGGCCTACGTCGCGGGAATGACCGACCGTTATGCCGTTCGCCAGGCTCAGAGCGCGCTGGGATGGCCCGCGGACCGAGTACCCAACGGCCTCGATCGCTAGCACCGACTACTAAGGCTTGGTAGCCGCCATCAGATCAAAGCGCATCGGGGCACCGCCACTCATCCAGTCGCGTCGTAGTTCGGTGGTGCGTATCGCTGAGTGCTCGTGGGTCAGAATCCAGAACTTGTTCTCGCGTACGGCGCCTTCGACGGCCGCGGCCACGATATCGGCGTCGATGCCCGCGTTCACGGCCTGACTCGCCATGTCGGCGATCATCTGGGCGGCCGGTTCGTCGTTGTAGCTCGCAATCTCAACAGGCATGTTGCGCGCCGACTCGTGAATTCTCGTGCGCACGAATCCCGGGCACAGGACCGAGACCCCCACGTTCGAACCGCGAAGCGCCAACTCATGGAACAGTGACTCGCTCAGTCCCACGACGGCGAACTTGGCCGCACAGTAGGGACCCATGCCGGGCGCACCGCCGAGGCCGGCGAGTGACGCGGTGTTGACGATGTGGCCCTCGTTCTGTTCGAGCAAGAGCGGCAGAAACGCATTGACGCCGTAGACGACGCCAAAGAGATCGACGTCGATGACCCACTGCCAGACCTTGTTGGGCGTTCCGATCGCCGCACCGGAAGCGACACCGGCGTTGTTAAAGACGACGTGGACCGCTCCGAACTCGGCTAGCGCCGCATCGCGCAGCGCGTCGATGTCCTCTTCTTTCGTCACGTCAGTGGTCAGCCCGATCGCAGGAATGTTCTCGACGTGGAATGCTTCGACGACGCTCGCCAGCGTCTCGCCTTCGATGTCGCCCAGCACGAGCCGCGCCCCGGACGCTGCCATCTTCTTCGCGGTCGCGAGACCGATCCCGCTCGCCCCGCCCGTGATGACCGCGGTCTTGCCTTCTAACTCCATCGAATCCCCCTTCGAGGTGCTACACCAGCTTGAGTTCTTGACGATAGACGCGCGAAGGACCCTGGGCGGCGACGCGCTGGGCGAGGGCCACGAAGGCACGCGCGGCGGGAGAGTCCGGAGAGGTCACGACGAGCGGATCACCGAGATCACCGCCGAGGCGCAGTGCCGGTTCCAGCGGGATCTGGGCGAGCAATGTCACGCCAAGTTCGCGCGCGAGCTGCTCACCTCCGCCCGCGCCAAAGATCTCGTAGCGAGTACCGTCATCGCCCACGAACCAACTCATGTTCTCAATCACCCCGCGCACCGCGAGCTTGAGTTTGCGAGCGGCGTAGGCCGAACGCTGAGCGACGCGTTGGGCGGCGGCCTGGGGAGTTGTCACGACGTACATCTCAATGCGCGGCAGAATCTCGGACAAGGTGAGGGCGACGTCACCCGTCCCGGGTGGCATGTCAATCAGCAAAAAGTCGGGCTCATCCCACCAGGCTTCGGTGACGAGCTGCTCGATGGCCTTGTGCAGCATCGGACCGCGCCAGATGACGGGCTGGGCGTCGTCAACGAAGTAGCCCATGGACAGACAGCGCACCCCGTGCACCAACGTGGGGATGACCGTGTCGCCCAGGACGATCGGATCGTTGGTCGCACCGAGCATCTTGGGTAGTGAGAAGCCGTACACGTCGGCATCCAGCACGCCCACCGAGTGGCCAAGAGCCGCCAGAGCAATCGCGAGGTTGACCGTCACTGATGACTTACCCACTCCCCCCTTGCCCGAAGAGATGCCCAGCACCCGAGTCTTGGACAGCCGGTCCAAGAACTTGGGACTCGGGTGACGCGGACTCGTGTCCGTGCCCCGCGTGTTCGCTGGGCGCGCTCATGGCCCCGCGCAGAAAGTGGCGCAGGGCCAATCGGCCCTCGTCGTTCATCGTGCGCACCACGACCTCCGCGCCTGGCGCCTTGGCGAGAACGGCCTCGCGCAGAGTTTCAAGGTGGGGCCAATTGGTGACCGGCAGGACGAGTTCGACGCGAATCTGGCCTTCGTCCTCGGTCACTTCACCCAAAAATCCCAACTCATCGAGCGAGCGAACCAGTTGAGGTTCTTCGATGGCGGCGAGTTCGTCGCGCAGTTGGGGGTCGAGGGTCACGAAAGTCCTTAAGTAGAGCCATCTGAGGTTACCGTCGGCCGGCGCCCACTCACCCGTAAACTTCCCTTGTGAGCGCAAGCAGTGATAGCGAACTGGACCCGGCGCTCTTTGCGGCAACCGTCACCAGTCTCGCGCACTCCTTCGGTGACAGCACGCGACGCAAGGTCTACTTTTATCTGCGCGACAATCCTGGCGCCACGGCGGCCGAACTCGCTACCCACTGCGACGTGCACGCCAATGTCGTTCGCCACCACTTAGAGCGCCTCACCGAGGGTGGCTACGTCACTTTCGACAACGTTCGCAAGACGACCGTGGGGCGTCCCGCCAAGGGATACCGCGTCATCGACGAGAACGTCGTCATGGAGGGATCGCTACGCCGCGACGCACTACTCGTCGCTCTCCTAGAGATGGCCCTGGAGCGCCTGGGACCGGACGCCTCGGAGCGGATGGCTCACGACGTGGGGCTGGAGTACGGCCGAGTCCTCACCGAATCCAGTGGTCAGGGAGAGTGCACCAAGACGGTGAAGAGCGCCATGGCCTCGATCGCCGGACTCCTCACCGCGCACGGATTCAGTGCGCGCGTCGAAGAGACCGAGTTCAGCAGTTCCGTGGTCTCAGAGAACTGCCCCTTTGGCACCGCCGCCCAGCATCACCCGGTGCTGTGCGCGGTGGACCGCGGACTGATCGCAGGCATGCTCGAGGGTTTGGGCGCCGAACGGACGATTGTCACGTTGACGTCCAAAGCCATGGGCGACGAGACGTGCAGCGTCACCGCCTGAGCTAGGACGTCGGCAACTTCAACGTCAGCAGAAACGGTCGGGCGACTGCAAGCTGGGCGCTCGAGGGATGCAGGTCCAAGAAAACTTCGAACTGACTCTTAGCCAGAGACTTGTTGCCGGGAGTGGAGTCGGCCACGATCGCGTAGTACAGGCGTGCTGCGGCGTTGCGCGGGCCGAAGGCGATCGCGTCGCGCAGGTCATTGACGCCAATCGCGACGAGCGAGGGGTTCGTCGCCGAACTGCCCGCCGAGAAGTCCAACCATCCCGTCTCGGTCAGAGCCGCGACGTTCTTGGGGTCCAGGTTGAGCACACTCTGGTACGCCTGGAGCGCCGCGGACACGTTGCCTCCCGACACGTCGTTTTGAGCATCGTTCAGCAACTGCGTGACCTCTTGGGAACTTGAGAGCGAGACATTGCCGGTGATCTGACCGCCCGGCTGACGAAGTGAAAGCGTGGAATAGATCACGATCACCACGACCGCCAGCAGACAGATGATGCCTAGTACGAGCAGAGACGTACGTCGATTCCGCTTGGAACTCGAACTCGACGATGTCCCGAGGTTGTTCAACTCCTGACGCAGCCGCACGAGAGCCAACTCCTCACGCGCTTCGATCGTCGCCGCCTGGAGGGGCGTCAGTTCGCCCGCGGCGAGTTCGCGCTGGGCGTCGGCAAGGGACGCTTCTCGCAGTTGGATCTCGTCGTACAACTGCTGGTAGGTCTGCTTCATCGTCGTCGCCGGGCCAGTCGGATCGAGCTAGCGATCAACACCACGAGCCCCACGATCGGCACGACCCACAGCAGCACACCCAGCCCCGAGGTGGGTGGGCTCAAGAGAATCGAGGTCCCGTACACGGACTCCAACGATGTCAAGATCTGGTTGTCGGACTGGCCGGCCTTCACCTTGGCCGCAATCTCGTCGCGCACCGCGATGGCCGAGGTGGCGTTGCTCTCGGCGACGGAGAGGTCGTGACAGGCGGGACAGCGCACCAGCGTCTCTAAGTGAGCGATCCGCGCGACCCGCGTCGAGGGGTGCGGGTTCAGGGCAACCGCTATCGCCGCCACCGCCACGAGCGCCACACACCATACGCCAAAGGACTTTAGAACCTTCACGACGACGATGTCCGGACCCGGGCGACGGCGTCTTCCAACTGAGCGGTACTCACGGGTCCGATCAGCGAAGCGGCCACCACGCCCTTGGTATTGATGATGAAGGTGGTGGGCGGGTCGGTGACGCCATAACGATTGGCGATCTCACCTCCGTTGTCGACGACCGAGGGATAGAGCGAGCCGTAGTACCGCGCGAAGGACACCGCGTCGCTGATGGGATCGTTAAAAACCACCCCAATCACGTCGACGTTGCGATGACGTTCCTGCCACGCGAACGTGGAAAGGTCCGGGGCCTCGGTCTTACAGGGCCCGCACCACGACGCCCAGAAGTTCACGACCACGATGTGGCCGAGGTCGTGGCGTAGGTTGAGCGCCGCACCACCACCCAGGCGGGGGCCGGAGAGCTTGGGAGCGGCCTTGCCGAGGAGCGCCGTATTCACCTCATTGGCGCCCGTCACCGGCTTGCGCGTCGCGAGAAAGAGCGACAGCGCAAGCACCACGGCGATCGCGACGAGCGAGGAGATCATGATCGAGCGCTTCACGATCCCCCTTCGTCACCGTGTCGACGCCGAACGAACGTCAGCGCACTTCCCGCTCCGATGATCAGTCCCCCGAGCCATAGCCAGGCCAGCAAGGGCTCGACGGTCACGCCCAACACGACCGATCCGGCCGGTAGGTCGTTCTGCACCTGGGCCCCCGACGTGGTGCCATTACCGCCCACGGCGTCAAAGGTCACGTAGATGTCGCGCGCCAGGTTCGAGTCGATGGCCGGCGTGCCCACCGTGGTGCCGCCGCGTCCGTTGTACGTGGTGACCGCCGGCCACAGACGATGTCCGTCCACGTTCACCGCCAACTGCGTGGCCGTCTCGAGCGCATCGGAGACATTGTGAAATCCCGAAAACGTTACGAGTTGTCCGTCCACGACGGTACTTTGATTTCTCGCCAGGGTCACCTCGAAGCGGTGCACGTACGTCGTGGAGGTCACGATGCCTAGGGCCAGAATCACGACGCCGAGGTGCACGACCATTCCGCCCGTACTCGGCGCCCGCCAGACGCTGGTCCACGACCCGCGGCGAATGGCGGCCACCAACGATCCACGCAGCGTGCGCAGAGCGGCCCCGGCCGCGAGCACGGAGAGGAACACCGCGACCAGCTCGACCGGTCGACGCACGTCCAGGATGATCAACAGACCGACCGCCACGAGTGCACACCACGCACTGACTCGAATTCGACTCCACAACATCGACGCGTTGGCGCTACGCCAGCTCACGAGTGGTGCCAGAGCCATGAGTACGAGCAAGACGACGCTCATGGGGGCGGCGACAGTAGCGAAGTAGGGCGAGCCCACCGTCACTTGGGTTCCCTCGACCGCTTGATAGAGGAGAGGAAAGACGGTCCCCAACAGCACGACGATCGCAAAGCCCACGAAGACGATGTTGTTGGCGACGAAGAGCCCCTCGCGCGAGAGCGGGTGATCGACACCTACCGGCGCACGCAGGCGATCGCCGCGCCAGGCCAAAAGGCCCGCCCCGAGCACCACAACGAAGAAGAAGAGCCCTATCAACAAAGGTCCAAGGGTGCTCGAGGAGAACGCGTGCACGCTCACGAGTACCCCCGAACGGGTAAAGAACGTACCGAGGATGGTGAGGGCAAACGTCGCGATCGCGAGAGAAAGGTTCCAGACGCGAAAGAGCCCGCGCCGGTCCTGCACGATGACCGAGTGGATGTAGGCGGTCGCCGTCAGCCAGGGCAAGAGGGCGGCGTTCTCGACCGGGTCCCAGCCCCAAAAGCCGCCCCAGCCGAGAACCTGGTAGCTCCACCACGCCCCGAGCACAATGCCGAGGGATAATGCACCCCACGCGAGCACCGTCCAGCGACGCTGCTCCAAGGGCCAGCGCTCGTGCACGCGTCCGGTAATCAACATCGCGATCGCAAAGGCGAAGGGCACGCTGAAGCCAACGAAGCCGAAGTACAACAGCGGTGGATGGACCGCCACCAAGGGGTTGTCTTGGAGCAGGGCGTTGGGCCCCGCACCCTGCAGGACGTGGGCGGCGTTATGGAGGAAGGGATCCGCGGGGCCCATCATCAAGAGGGTGAAGAACCCACCGATGCCAAAGAGCACAATCGCGGCCCAACCGACGACCGCCTCGCTCGCCTCTCGCCGGTAGTAGGTCAGGACCGCGAGCGTGACGCCGGTCTGTAAGAGCACCCAGAGCATGAGCGAACCCTCGAGGGCCGACCACAGACCAGTGATCGAGTACAACAACGGGGTAAAGGTGGCGTTATTTTCGGCGACGTAGGCGAGAGAGAAGTTGTGCGTGACGAGCGCGAACTCCATGACGCCGATCGCGGCCACGATGCCCAACAGCGAACCCAGGGCCCACCACCGTGCGCGTGACGCGCGATGGTGACGAAGAGCCAGGGACTGCTCGACGATGCCGCCGAGAGCACCCACGAAGCACAGGTACAGGGCGACGCGCCCGAGCCACGTCAGAATCATCGAACGGTCCCGTTGGGGGCCTTCACGCGCTTGGGGTGTGCGGCGATGTAGTTCGCCGTGTGCTTCACCAGGATCTGAGTGGCGACAAACTTGTCCGAGGTCTCGCTCGTAAAGTGACCCTCCACCACAACGGGAATGTTCGCCTGAAAGAGCTGCGGCGGAGAACCCGTCGCGCTGACGTAGACCTTCTTGTCCCCCCGGTCATCCAGAACGATGCGCCCTTTGAGGTGCGCTGGATCGTGTGGGGTTTGACGATGCCCTCAAGGCGAAACGTCTGCGTGCCGAGTTTGGCGCGCGAGTTCATCGCCTGGTCAATGGTCTCGAAGTAGTTGAGCGAGTGCAAGAGGCCCTGGCTAAGCAGGGCCAGCACGGCCAGAGCCAGCACGATCAATACGCCGATAGAACGCCACTTTCCGCGGCGCTTGGTCGGTGGCGCGGCGACGGGAGAGAGATCGAGGGTGTCCTCAGCGTCCGACACGACGTCCTCGCCACCAGATAGATAGCGCGTAGAGCGCCAACCCCCCAAAGGCGAAGGAGTAGCCAGCCGCGACGTACCCCATTAGTGGACCCCCTCACGACGACGCTGGTCCAGGGCGTCGTCCAACGTCGCGGCGTATGAGGCATCGCGACGAACCTCGAGTCGATAGCGCGCTCGCAGCAGCCAGAAGAACAGCAAGGTGAAGGCAAAGAGGCTGAGGAAGAGCGTCCAGAGCATTGACCCGTGCACGAGGAAGTTACCGTCTTCGTTAAAGACCGTCGCTCCTTGGTGCAAGGTGTGCCACCAGTCGACCGAGAAGTGATCGATGGGAACGTTGATGGCGGCGATGATGGCAAAGACCGCGCTGCGCCGTGCACGCAGTTCCGGGTCGTCGTTGGCGCGACGCAGCGCCAGATACCCCAGTGCGAACACCAACAGGATCGCCGTGGAGGTGAGTCGCGCGTCCCAGGCCCACCACACCCCCCACGTCGGTCGCCCCCAGATCGAGCCCGTGATGAGGGTGAGGGCGAGAAAGACCGCACTCACTTCCATGGCGCAGTAGGCAATACGGTCCATGACGACCGATCGCGTGCGCTTCCACAGATACAGGCAACTCGCGATCACCGAGGTACCGAAGGAGACGTACAGCGCGACCCAGGCGATGCCCGGGTGAACGTAGAGCAAACGAACCAGATTGCCCTGCACCTTGTCCGGCGGGGTAACCCAGAGGCCAAGCCACAGCGTGAGCGCCAGTGACACGAGCGTGACAGGTCCGAGGAGGCGTTGGGAGAGCTTAATTATCATGATTCCTCCAGAACACCGTAAAGCAGAATCCCAATCGCTACATACGCAACCAAAGCGACGAGGGAAATCACCCACCACTGCCACAACGCGCCCCCGTGCAGTGCATCGCTATACGAGCGCTCCCCCGCAATCAACAGCGGTGCGAACGCGGGAAATGACAGGACCGGCAACAAGGTGGCCGGTCCTTGACCGCCACCGCTGAGCGCCCCGTAGAGCGTGCCGGCCGCAGCCAGTGCGGCCAGGATCACGAGCACGCTCGGCAGAGCTTCGGCACTTCCGACGAGTGCGGTGTGCAGCAAGAGGACTGCCCCCGCGAGCACGACAATGCCGGTCAGCCAAAGTTCCACCGCGAGGGCGAGAGCCTTGCCCAAAAAGACGCCTGCGGGGTCCAGACCCAGGGTTGCGACCGACGTGCGCGTCCCCCTCGCTCCCTCAATCACTTGCGATCGATTGATCATGAGCAGCGTCACCAACAGCATGACGAGATAGAAGAGCCCCGGACCGGCACTCGAGTTCCCCGCATGATTCGGCCCCAGCGCGAGCCCGCTCAACACCAGGGCCATCACCGAAAAGGGCAGCACCTGCCACAGCAACACGCGGCTGCGTCGCTCGATTCGCAGGTCCTTGCCGGCCACCAGGAGAGCGGTGCGAATCACGGCTCGTCTCCGGCGATGCGACCGCCCGCCATGATGATCGTGCGAGGTGACAGGGCATCGGAACGAAGCGGATCGTGCGCGCTCACAATCACCGACGCCCCGCTCGCTACGACATCGCCGATGAGACCGTCGAAGAACGTGCGGCCCTCGTCGTCGAGCGAGGCGTAGGGCTCGTCGAGCAGCCACGTCTCGGGACGTCGCAGGAGCAACCAGGCGAGACCCAGTCGTCGACGTTGACCCGCGCTCAAGCGCTTGGCCTGGATGTTCGACTCGACTCGCGAGACCAACGCGCTCGAGTACCCGAGTGATCTCTTCCACGGGTCGCCCCAGGGCCTTCGCGGCGAAGGTGAGATTTTCTCGCACCGTCAGGTCGTCGTAGAACGATCCCTCGTGACCGAGCCACCCAACACGGCGACGAAGTTGGCGCAGATCCCCGGTGCGCAGATCCACCCCGCTCACGACGCCCGAGCCACTGGACAAGGTCGCGAGTCCCCCGAGCAAGCGCAGCAAGCTGGTCTTGCCTGCGCCGTTCGCTCCGGTGACGACCGTGAGCGTGCCGGCGTCAAGATCGAGCGTGACACCGCTCAGCAACGGATAGCCATCTGCGAGGACGACTGCCTCACGCAGAACAACAACCGGCGTGGGACTACTCATGCGGGTGCGCTATGACTGCAGCGATTTGATATCGGCGTCCACCATCATCTCGATGAGACCGTAGAAGTCGGTCTCGGGTTCCCATCCGAGAACGCTCTTCGCCTTGGTGAAGTCGCCCACCAAGAGGTCGACCTCGGCGGGGCGCAGAAACGCGGGATCGACGACGACGTACTGCTCATAGTCCAGGCCCGCACAGCGGAACGCGACCTCGCACAGTTCGCGCACCGAGTGGGTCTTGCCCGAGGCGATCACAAAGTCGTCCGGAGACTCGCGCTGGAGCATCAGCCACATCGCCCGCACGTAGTCGGCCGCGTATCCCCAGTCGCGCTGAGCGTCCAGATTGCCGAGTCGAAGTTCGCTGTCCAGCCCCGCTTTGATGCGGGCCACGCCATGAGTGATCTTGCGCGTGACGAATTCAATGCCGCGCCGCGGCGACTCGTGATTGAACAAGATGCCACTCGAGGCGTGCAGACCGTAACTCTCGCGGTAGTTCACCGTGATCCAGTGACCGTAGACCTTGGCCACGCCATAGGGACTGCGCGGATAGAACTCGGTGAGTTCGTTCTGGGGAACTTGGCGAACCTTGCCAAACATCTCGGAGGAGCTGGCCTGATAGAAGCGAATCTCGGGGTCAACGATGCGAATGGCGTCGAGCATGCGCGTTACGCCGAGCGCGGTGGCTTCGCCGGTGAGGACCGGCTGCACCCAGGACGCCTGCACGAAACTCTGGGCGGCGAGGTTGTAGACGTCCTGTGGTCGGTGATCGCGCAAAACGTTGATCAGCGAGACTTCGTCCATCAGGTCACCGGAGACCAGAGTCAGGTGCTCCTGGATGTGGCTGATGCGCTCGATATTCACGGTGGAGCTGCGGCGCATGAGGCCGATCACTTCGTAGCCCTGATCGAGGAGCAATTCGGCGAGGTAAGAACCGTCTTGGCCAGTAATTCCCGTAATCAGAGCTCGCTTGGCCACCGGGCGGTCCTCCACTGCATCGGCGATGACGGCGGTCATCGGCCTGATCAACTCTACTAGAGGTGCCCGGAGGGCCTCCTAACCTGAACGGGTGGCACACCTGGTCGTCGTCAGTTTTCGATTGGGGTCGACCGACGGCGTCAGCATCGAAGCACAGAAGTGGATCGACGCATTTCGACGTTTGGGGCATCACGTGACCACGGTCGCCGGCGACGGCGCCGCGGACGTCATTGTGAAGGGGCTGGCCATCCGCTCGCCCGACGACCTCGACGTGGGAGCGTTCTCCGCCGCGCTGGACGCGGCTGATCTCGTGGTCGTCGAAAATATGGCGTCGCTACCGCTGAACGTCGCCGCGACCGAGGCGCTCGACGAGCTGCTCGATGATCGCCCCGCCATCTTTCGTCACCACGACCTCGCCTGGCAGCGACCCGAGGGAGTGAACAGTCCCTCCTCCGCGCGATCGCCCGCCGTGGCGCCACGTCACGATCAACGAACTCTCTCGGCACGAGTTGGAAGAGCGCGGCGTCGCGGCGATCACGATCTATAACGCGTTCGACCCGGATCCCCCGCGCGGTCGCAGAGAGCACGCGCGAACGGCACTCGACGTCACAAACGAACGACTCTTTCTGCTTCCGACTCGCGCCATTGCCCGCAAGAACGTGCCCGGCGCGATTCGTCTGGCCGAAGAACTGGGCGCCGTGTTGTGGATACTCGGCCCCGCCGAGGACGGCTACGACGAGGAACTAGCGGACATCCTCGCATCGGCCAAGGTCACGGTGAGACGCGGGCTCAGCCATGATCTCGACATGCATGACGCCTACGCGGCGAGCGATCTCGTCGTGGTCCCCTCGACCTGGGAGGGTTTTGGCAACCCGGTGCTGGAGTCGGTGACACACCGACGCCCGCTCGCCGTCTATCCCTACCCGGTACTCTCCGAAATTCGCTCCTTTGGATTCGACTTCTTCGACCTGGATGATCGAGCGGGCATCACTGGCTATCTCGAAAGTCCCGACGAGCGACTGCTGGACGAGAACCAGCGCCTCGTAAGGACGCACTTCAACCTGGCTGATCTTCCTGGACGACTGGCACCACTCCTGGGGACGTGGGGCCTCAAGTAGCGACAACTAGTCTTTTGTCTATATGGTCATGAATGACGAGCGGACGCCCGCGGGCGAACGCACTCCCCCAGCTGAGCGCCGCGACCAACTGCTCCTCGTCGCTCGTCGGATCTTCGCGGACAAGGGCTTCCAGGCCACGACGATGGATGACATCGCCAAGGAGGCGGGCTTCACCAAGCCGATCCTCTACCAGTACTTCGACTCGAAGGTCGAGCTGTACCGCGAGATCGTGAACCAGACCGCGCAGAAACTTATGAGTTCACTGCGCGCGGGCGTCGACGCCGCCGAGACGCCCCGGGCGAAGATCGAAGTGGCGTTTCGTGTGTACTTCGAGATGGTCGTCAGCGAGACGGACGCCTTTCGCATTCTCTTCCTGCAGTCTCACGAGGGCGAGACCAAGGGCGACCTGCGCGCCGTGGAACTCGGATGGGTGTCCTTCATGGAGCCACTCATCGCGATGCGCATCAAGCCCGACCACCGTCGTCAACTGGCCGCCGGCGTGATCGGCATCGCCGAGGGCGCCGCGACCGCCTGGCTGATTCAACAAGAGGGCAAGGGGTGGCCGCCGCCCAAGCCCGGCGCCGCAGAGCGACTGGCCGCGCGCACCGCCACCCTCGCATGGGGTGGTCTGCGCAGCGTCGAACTCGACTAATCGAGCGACGCGTCCAGAAACGCGACCAACTGTTCGACCACAAAGCGGTGGTCGTCTTCCTGGGGCAGGCCCGAGACGGCGGCGACGCCCACGCATCCCGTCTGGTCCAAGAGAATCGGAAACGCCCCGCCGTGCGCCGCGTATCGCTCAGGATCAAGGCGGTGCACCACGTTGAAGTCCTCTTCCCCCTCGGCGCGCGACAGACATCCCACGTAGTACGAGGAGTGACCAAAGCGCTCGACGACCGCACATTTGCGATCGAGCCATGCGTCGTTGTCTGCGGACGATCCGATCAGCGCCGCGTGGAACACGCGCTGGGGGCCGCGGCGAATCGTGATCGCGACGGGCAACTCTTGTTGGTGCGCGGACTCATAGAGCGCCGAGCCCAATCGCCAAGCAGTGTCGTAGTCGAAGAAGGGGAAAATCAGCCCATCTTCTTGCTCCAGCAACGAGATGAGAAGTGCGTCATTGGTCATTGTCGAGTCATCCTAGAGATGAATCGACCAGCGTCGAAAAGATCTGTGCCATCTCCCAGAGCTGTCGGGCGCACGCGTCGTAGAGCTCCTGATCGCCTCCGGCCGGATCTTCCACATCAAAGGCGGGATCCGGGTCGAGGGAGGCCACGAATCCCACTTGGTCCAACAAGGCGGCGTCCAACGGCGCCTCGCGGAGAAACTGACCAAGCACGACCGTCTTGGCGCCGGCGCCAGGAAAATGGCTGCGAACGAACATGACGTGCGAGGCCTCCATCGCCAGAATCACGTCACTCCACTCCACGTCGTCGCCACTGAGTTGGTGGCTGCGGTGCGAGTTCACGCGGTGGTGGCCAAGCTCGGGAATTCTCAACAGGGCGTCACGCGTGCGGCCACTCATGGCGTGGCCCTCAGAGACCAGCGTTCCCGCTGTGCGAATCGACCACTCATACCCGTTTGCTTCGCTGAGGGTGTCCAGCATGTAGCCGAACATCACCGAGCGGGCGGCGTTTCCTGTGCAGAGCGCAAGGAGATTGAGAGCCACTAGCTTCGCGTTGATCCGGCCGTCGTGGAACGCATTTCGAGAGAGTACATCTGGTCGAACGCTGACCTTGTGCGACTTACGCCTTAAACGCGCACCCGTCCCAATACGCCACCAGATGGGGGCGCTTGCGGCCGCGCGTCTCAATCGTTAGTTCACTCGGGGCGCCGACGGGAGTCCGCAGGAATCGAACGTCAACATCTTTGGCGCGAGTTTGACTAAATCGCTCTGCATCGACTGGCGGGTTGACGTCGATGTCGAGACTCGTCAGCCCTCCCGAGCAGCATCGAAAAGAGCGGGGACGTACGTATGCGACCCCACCGTGAGCGGCCACATAGTCGCGAGCCGAATCCGAGATTACGACATCCATATCGCCACTGTATGACCGAAGGCTGGCGTGGTCAGCTCGGGCTATCGCCGCTCGGGTTAGACCGAAATCAGATGGTGAATGGCGGAGTCGTGACGGCGAACCCGGGGCCTGTGGCGGTGATGGTGTCAACCTGCGAGGCGGTGTTATCGCCGAAGTATCCCGTTACGGCGCCCGCAGTCGTGGAGAGCGTCAAAGTAGTAGTAGCGCCCCCGACCACCGTGACGCCCGAATTCTTGTCAAAGAAGCCGCTGCCCGAGTTGGACAACACGATCGACACGCCCGAGGTCGTCGCGTGGTTCCCGAATTGATCCAGCAGTTGCAAGGACACGGACGCGTTCGTTGAAGCGCTCTTCGCGGGGGCGGCCGGAGTCAAAGTGACCTGAACCGTCGTTGCGGCGCCCGGGGCGAAGGTCAAGGTGGACGTCGCCCACACACTCGCGCCATTGTCCGCTGAGATGGTGTCGGCGCCCGAAGTTTTGTTGCCGATGTAAGCCGTCGCGGTCCCAGAGCCACTCGCGAACGTGATGTTGAGCGTCGCCGCGCCCGTCGTACCGTTGGATGTCGAGAAGAACCCAGGCCCGGAGTCACTCAACGTCAACGTCGTGCCCGCACTGCTGACGGCGGCATTGCCGAATTGATCTTCTAACTGAAAGTTCAGTGTGGTGTTAGTGACTGACGAGACCGCCGGCGACGTTGTGCTCGGAGAGATGGCCACTTGGGTCGGCGCCCCGGCTTCAATTGTCAAGGGGGCAGAGCCCCAGTTCGTCGTCCCATTCACGGCGGAGATCGTGTCGGGGCCGATGTTTTGATCGCCGAAGTACGCAGTCTCGGTGGTTGCGCCCGTGGGAAAGTTCACGTTGAGGGAGGGTTGGCCCGCGCACGTTCCCGCGGCACCGTTCGTCGAAGAGAAGAATCCGCAACCGATGTCGCTCAGTACCAACGGTTGTTCCAGGGCTCGTGCTAGTGACCGGAGCATTCACTGCATTCTCGAGCGTCATCGTGATCGTCACGTTCGTCGTCCCGCTAGCGCCCACGATGGTTCGTCCATTCATATCAATCGGGCTGAGCGTTATGGCGACGTGCGTCGCCGCCAGACCGCCGACCGCAAAACTCTGCGTCACTTGGACCGCCGCGGCGTAATTCGGATTGAGACTCGGAGTGTCGTTGAAGTCAAGTGTGCACGTGCCCAGATTCGAGATATTTGATGTAGTCGGAAGCGGTGAGGCTGCATATAGTCGGCGTCGCCGATGTGATCGCCACCGTGTCGCCAGACGACGCCGTTGCCGAAGCGGCGACAGTACTCATTTGCCCCTGGGTGGCATTGGTCGGAGCGCTCGACGTAACGGTAATGACACTCTTCTGCTGGGATACCACGAAGTTCGTCGATGTCGCGTTCGCCGCGCCGTCGACGGCAGAGAGGGTGTAATTACCTGGACACTGGGGGGAGATGCTCGTAAACTCGGCGACGCCCGAGGAGTTTGTCTCCGCGCTGAGCGTGCTCGTCTGCGCGTTGACGCCGTCGACCGGTGTTGGTGAACCACACGTCGGTCCACTCAGCTGCGACAACTGGACCCAGTCCCCCGCCACCGCGTTGCCACTCGAGTCATCGACAGTGACCGCGGCCTGGGTGGTTCCCGTGGCGCTGGTGTCGGACGGCTCATTGGTGAAGGTCATGGAACTTGCCACGCCCGTGACCGCTCCCGACGTCGAGGTGCCCCACTTCCAGCTCACCACCGTTATCCCCGCGCCACACCACACGGAACACAGGTCCTGGATGGGCGCACTGCGCGCGGGCGCGGGAGGATAGTCGTCATACTTGACTTCGGCTGTTAATAACGGGTTGGCTACGCAGGATGGTGTGTCCACTGAGATCGGGCACGCGACAAAGGTCACATCTCGCGTCACGTAATTCAAGGGATCCCATACCGTGCTGCACCACACTGCAATCTGGTTTCCGTTGATGACTGGGATACCGCTCAGCGAGTCGCCGCCCCAGCACGCCACATACGGACTCGCCTGGTCCGCGATTTGACTGGACGTGATCACAGGGTTGTACCGAACGTAGTTGATCGCCACGTCCGTCATGTCTGTGGCGGCCAAGGTCAGCGAGTTCGCTGAGGCGAAGCGCGTGGAGTTGTTGAGGTCATTCGTGGCCCACGTAGATAGCGCCGCAACGATGAGACCCACCGCCACGAGATAGACCATGGCCAGGATGAGAATGGCACCCTTTTCACCGGACTTTCGCGCAGTGGAAACGTCCCCGCGAGGTCGTCCGACGCCGCTCTCACTATCTCGCGTCGATCGAACTCTCGAGAACTTTGAAAACCCTTTCATCACCTAGCCTTCGCAGTGCCAGTTGAGACGCTTGAGTTATTCGCATAACCGGTGGTCGAAGAAACCGCCGTGATCTGGACGTAGTAGAAGGTTCCTCGGGTGAGATTGGCAATCTGGGCCCCCGAGGTGTAGTAGTCACGCCAGGGTTGACGCATCCCGTTGGCGGTGTGCCGTTGGTGGTGCATGCCAAAGCGGTGTAACTGCTCGGCGTCGGTCCCGGGGTGGAACCGGTGAAGTTGGCCGTGATCGCCCCGTTGGTCGTTAATGAGGTGGCGACCCCCGTAATCGTCGGAGCGCTGATCTGACTTTCGTCCGCGTGACTGACCTGGTTCGTTGACGGCGACACGAGGTAACCAGTCGAAGCGCTGGCGGTGACCTGGACGTAGTACGGGATGCCCGCGACGCCCGGGGTAAAGGCGAGGCCGGTGAACTGGCCACCCGGGGTAATGGTCTGGAAGAAGCAGGTCCCGGTCATACCGGTGCCGGTGCAGGCTTCCGCGGTGTAGGTCTGGCCCGGAGCTGCGTTAGTTGAGCCCGTGAAATTCACCGTGAGCGAGCCGGGCGTTGTGCCGTAGCCCAACGAAGCGCCGGTCGGCGCGTTGAGCTGAACGGTGGCCAAGGTTGCTGCCAACGAGACGGCTGAGTTGTTGTTCACGTAGCCAGTCGGTCCGACCGCGGTGATCTGGACGTAGTAGCTACTTCCTGCGTTGAGTCCGCCTAATTGGGCGCCCGACGTGTAATTGAGCACGGTGAAGCACCCGTTGCTCATGCCGGCGTTCGTGCAAGCAGTCGCGGTGTAACTACTCGGAGGTGTCCCCGAAGAGGCAGTGAAAGTGACCACGATGGCGCCCGCCGTGGTGGTCGAGGAGACCGCAGAGGGGGTGCCTGGAGCATTGACTTGATTCGTCGCGGCATTGCTGGCCTGCATCGACGGTGGGGAGGCGAGATATCCCGACGAGGCGTTGGCCGTGACTTCGACGTAGTAGGTGGTACCCGCGGTGAGACCCGTGATATTGGCGCCCGAGGTGTAGTTCGTGTTGACGGGCGTGACGCAACCGGTCATTAGTACGCCCGTGCAAACGTTGACCGCATATGTCTGGCCCGGCGCGACAGTGCCCTGCGGTGTAAATGTGACCGACAGCGAGCCCTTCACCGTGCCGTACGCGGCGACAATGTTGGTCGGTGCCATGAGCTGCACCGTGGCGGACGTCGACGACACGGCACTCGTGGCCGACGCGTATCCAGCCGTCGAAGAGACCGCAATGATCTCGACGTAGTAGGTCGTTCCCGGGGTAAGCCCGTTCAACTGGGCGCCGGATGCGTAGTTGGTCACGGTGATGCAACCAACGCTCATCCCTGCGTTGGTGCAGGCGACCGCCGTAAATGACGTCGGCGTGGGTCCACCGGTGGCTTCGGCGTAGGTGATCATGATCGCGCCGAGCTGCGAAGCCGACGGGGCAGCGGTCTCCGTCGGAATCTTCACCGAACTGGTTGACGGGTATTTGACCGTGGGAGTTGTGGGCGAGGGCGGCGACGCCAGGTAGCCCGTCGAGCCATTGGCGAGGACCTGGACGTAGTACGACGTGCCAACGAGCCCGGGGGTATAGGGGAGACTCGTAAGGTTAATGCCCGAAGCGGTGACGCCCGAGTTGCTGGCACATCCGCTGGACATCGCAGTGTTCGTGCAGGCTTTGACCGTGTAGGTCTGGGCGGCCGCGACCTTCGCGGGCGGAGTGAAAATCACGGACAGCGAACCAGCGACCGAGCCGTAGGTCGCGCTGACGCCAGTCGGCGCGACCAGCTGAACTGTCGCCATCACCGGACCGCTGGGGGGCGATGTTGCACCGAGATAGTTACCCGACGGCGCGGCCGTGACCTGGACGTAGTAGCCGGTTCCCTGAGTCAGCCCGCCCAAGTCGCTCCCCGACGTGATGGTCGTTGGCGTCGAACAGTTCTGGCTCATTGCTTGGTCCGTGCACGCCTTGGCCGTGTATGTCTGGCCCCCTGGCGCATTGGCGGGCGGGGTGAACGTGATGTTGATCGCCCCCGCGGTACTCGTTGAGGGGGTCAGACCCGTGATGATCGGCGTGGCAAGCTGAGCCGAATAGACGCTGAACGCCGCGCTCGGGGCTATCAGGTACTCTCCCGGTTGAGTTGGCGACGCTTCGCTCGCGGTCAACGTGTAGGCCGTGCCCACTTCGTTAATACTGCACCCCGAGTAGACCACAACGCCCGATGTCTCCACGCCTGCGCACGTCGAGGAAAGTTGTGCTCCACTGGTGCCGCCGCTCAACGTCAACGTGATCGGCGAAAGGTCGGTCGTCACAATATTGCCGTTTTTGTCCAAGACTTCGAGGGTCGGTTGAGTAGCAAACGGGGAGCCGACCGTGGCGCCCTCCGGTTGTTGCACGAACTCCAAGTTGACGGCCGCCGAGCCGTTCCCCCCGGTTACCTGGACGGGCGCCGGATTGGCTACGACGACAGAGTTACTTTGCGAATACCCCGTCTGGGTATCGGTGACGACGATGGTGATGAGTTGAGGTTCTCCGACATTGCTCGCGGAACACACAGGGGTGTAATTGTTCCCGTTCGCGAACTCAACGGGTGACAGATTCCCGGCGGCTTGGATCGACGCCGTGTAACCGGCGATGTCCAGCGCGGAGGTCATCGCTGTTTCAGTCGGATACGCCGCGAGAGAACCCGCAGGATTCGGACACGCGGTGAACACGCCGGCGTACTGCTCTTGAATGAGCGTCGTCGTGGTCGCAATCGAACTGGCGAGCGCCGTATCGAAGTTCGCCAATGATCGATGCTCGGCCGACGCCGAGATGTCGGTGCCAAAGGCCGTAAGCAGGGCGACCGACGCCAGCCCCAAGATAATCAGCGCAAGCAGAACTTCTATCAGGGTTTCGCCCGCCTCGGAGCGCCGCGGCGAGAATCCGCGCTCGCCAGGTCCGAAGCGCCAGAACAACGGCGTCGCAACACTTTGTTGAATCGTGCGCGCAGGGAACTCATGGAAGGAGGAGTCCGAAGGCAACCGCGTTATAGCCCTCGCCTTGAAGTTGGGCCTTCATCGTCACTGGTTCCGCGCCACCGTTCACGGTGGGCGGTGTGATCCCCAGCATCGCGGTGCCGGTTCGCAGGTAGGGACTATTGGTTTGCCAGTTGGACTGACACTCAACGGTCGCTGTGCCCAGGCCGGTCAAGCCGCCGGTGTAGTTGGTACTGCCGATCTGGACTGTCGTGTCGCCGTTATCGATGCTCCACCCGGTGGGGTTGCCCGACCGGTGTCTCCCGAGGGCACCTCGTTGCAGGCATTACCGAGGTCGGAACTGGAAAAATTAGGAACCAGATTAAACGGAAGGGGATGTGCCGCGGGGAGGCCCGAGGTCCACATGATGTACCCACCGGGGTCAATGGTCTCGGCGTCGGCAGTGATGACCTCGTACCCGGTGGCGACGTTTCCATCGGGGTCGGTGACCACGATGTCGGAGAGCGTGACCGTATCGTTCCCACCGTTGTTGGTCTGGAATATTGCCGGATCGATGCACGAGGACGACACGACGTTGCTCACCAGGGCCGGCGTCGAGACTGGACATCCGATGGCCGCATAGAAGGGCGTCGCGACGCCGTTCACTTGGTTGTCGTTGCCGAGGAATCCTTGTCCGTTACTGATGTGTCCGCCGTCGCACGGTGGGCTCTGCTGCGCCGCATGATCCCTCCGCCAACCGGCGTCGACACCGCGATGAGATGACGAGTCCGAGGCCGTGAGACAAAACGACATGACGTAGCCACCGGGCACATCGACGGACATATCCATACCCTGCTGACCCGGATCGGTCGCGCCGTACAGGTCTTGGCCGCACTTGATGCTTACTGAAGCTCAGTTGTAGCTGAAACCGATGAAGCACATCGTTGCGGCGAACGAACCGGTCCCGGCCAAGGCGAAGCCGCACGAGGCGTCCCCCGCAGTCGGGCCCCCGAGATTCGTCGTGGAGTTTCCTCCTACCGGCGTGGCCGACAAGTGGTACACATAGGAGCTCTTCGGTTCGGCAATGGAAAACTGCAACAGCCGTCATCCCAATGGTCGACGCAAGTACGGTCGTCGGGTCGCCGTGAGGGGACGTTGACCAGTAGTAGGCGACCGGGACTGGCTGGAGGTCGAGTGAGGTGCAAGTCGCAACGGCGACTGCCACCGGACACGGCGGCAAGAGGTCGTACGAGAGTGTGGTCGAACTCGCGGGCGTTATCGACGGATCAGTCCCACAGTCGTTTCGCATCAGTGAGTACGTCGTGCCGGTCTGCACCTGCTCACACGTAGGAAACCACTTCGCCCGTCCCCCACTCCAGCCCCAAGAGTTGAGTTTGGGTGGTCGGCCCGCACAAGGGAGTGGCGGTCGTGGTAATCGATGAAGCGCTCTGCACGTCCTTGGTGAAACTGGCCGCGACGACCTGCGCGTCGCTGGAGTCGCCCAGCCTGGCTGGACACGCTCCTTGGAGCGAGAAGACCGTGACCAACCCGTATCCCAGAGCTCCGGCTATGAGCGGCATGATTGTCATGACGATGAGTAACTCGATCAGGGTGAAGCCTCGCGTCACCTTGCTTCTCGCCGCGAGCGCTCGTTGACCATACCGTGCGCGTACGTGCGAGCGGCGGATGTACTGAGAGATTCGCGTTCATGCGCATTTCTCCCAGACTCGACATTCCCTAGGCTTCGAAAGTCGAACGACGAGCCGAGACGCTTCATAACGATGCGCTGAAGGACACGATTGCCGGCATTCGAACGGGAGTTGCTATTTCCGTCGCGTCGATGTGCCACGACGCGTCAGTCTGCGACGCCCGTCGCCGATGGCCGACGGCAAGAGTGATTCCAGGGCCATACTGCTCTCCTCGCCTGCCCCTGCAGCTAGCAAGTCTCGCCCTTGGGCACAAATTTGTCAAATGGAGGGTTGCCGTAGTGATATTTGGCTGGGTTCGTAAAGCAATTGACCACCTTTGGGCTGCGACTATAAGTACTGGTCAGAATCCCTTTTCTGTGCGTCGGCCGGTCTATCGAGATGCCCCTGCAGGGAGCCCCGTAACGTCTCCCGGCATCGAAGTCGTTTGAACGAGCTCCGCAATGTCCAGTACCAATCGAATGGACCAAACCCACGAGCGATCTGGTGGACAGACCGCCGCTGCGACCTAATCCCGTCGCTCCTACTTAATCTGTACGCCCGAGATAGCCCGCGCAACGATCAGGCGCTGAATCTCGCAGGTCCCTTCAAAGATGGTGTAGATCTTCGAGTCCGGTGCCAGCGTTCGACCGGATAGTCGCGCACGTAGCCGTATCCCCGAGCACCTGGATGGCCTCTTCGGTCACCTTGACCGCCGTTTCGCTGGCGAAGAGCTTGGACATCGAGCCCTCGCCGCTCGTAAAGGGCTTGTGGGTCGCGGCCATCCAGGCCGCGCGCCAGATGAGGAGCCGCGAGGCGTCCACGCTCACCTTCATGTTGGCCAACTTGAAGGCGATGGCCTGGTTCTCGATGATGGCCCGACCAAACTGCTTGCGTTCTTTGGCGTAGTCCAGCGCGAACTCATAGGCCGCGCGCGCAATGCCCAGGGCCTGAGCGCCGACCGCAGGGCGCGTCGCCTCGAAGGTGGCCATGGCCGCTTGATTCGAGGCGCGCTTACCCTCACGCACGCGCGCGAGCTTCTCGTCCAACTTCTCCTTGCCCCCGAGCAGGCACGAGCCCGGTACTCGACAGTCGTCCAGGATCACCTCGGCCGTGTGACTCGCGCGGATGCCCATCTTCTTGAACTTCTGGCCCATGGAGAGCCCCGGTGTGCCTTCGGGAATGATGAAGGACGCTTGGCCCCGCGCTCCGAGGGCCGGATCGACCGACGCCACGATGACGTGCACGTTGGCGATACCGCCATTGGTGATCCAGGTCTTGGTGCCGTTGAGCACCCACTCGTCGTTCGCCTCGTCGTAGACCGCCCTCGTTCGAAGCGACGACACGTCGCTACCCGGCATCGGGTTCCGAGACCCCAAAGGCGGCGATCTTGACGTCGTCGGGCGTGCCGTAGCACTGGGGAATCCACTCGATCTGCTGTTCGCGGGTCCCGTTGGAGAGGATCGCGGCCACGCCGAGGCTCGGTGCCCATCAGTGACATGCACAGCCCCGCGTCTCCCCAGGCCAGCTCCTCGAGGGCGATCATCATTGACAGACCCGTCGGATCGGCGACGGCGTTCATCATGAAGTCCAGGCCGTAGACGCCGAGCTTGGCGGCCTCTTGGATGAAGGCCCAGGGAGTTTCTTCGCGTTCGTCCCACTCGGCCGCAATCGGGCGCATCTGCTGCTCGGCAAAGCCGTGAACCCAATCGCGCAGCGTGATCTGATCCTCGTTGAGATCCATTGAAAAATCGCTCATGTCACACCTTGGCCGAAAGAAGTTACTTACCAGTAACCAAGGTACCGCAGTGAGGGGTACAAATAAACAACCGCCGCCCGAAGGCGGCGGTTGTCAACTACGAAAAGTGGATGGTTAGGCGAGTATGACGCGCTTGGCCAAGGGACCACGATCGCCGGGTTCGATGTCGAACTCCACGGCCTGTCCCTCAACGAGCGTCCGACGACCCTCGCCTTGAATCTCCGAGTAGTGAACAAAGACGTCAGGCTGGCCATCAACAGCGATGAATCCCCAGCCCTTTTCGTCGTTGAACCACTTGACGGTTCCTGCAGCCACTGTGGGCCTCCTTATTGCTTCAAACGTCCGGAATACCGGTTTTTGGAGGGAACCACAACGGCAACCTCAGGGGCAACGCTACTTGGTGGATAGTTGCAAAGACAAGAAGAATTACGGGCGCCGTATGGCCGTTCCGGCCGGTCCGTCCTCGACAATCCAGCCCCGATCCACCAGGGCCTGACGCAGCCGATCGGCCTCGGCCCAGTCGGCGGCCGCCCGAGCCACATCGCGCTCTTGGACGAGGCGGAAGCTCTCGTCGTCCACCTCGTGGCTGCCCGCAATGAGGGCCAGGCCCATGGCGCCAAAGAGGACGTTGATCGACTGTGCGAGGCGTCGAGCCGCGACGGGGCGCCCGTCGTCGGCCGCCGCGTGTGCCGCGCTCACCGCCTCGAAGAGCTCGGCGACCGCTTGGGGAGTGTTGAGATCGTCGTTCA
Source organism: uncultured Acidimicrobiaceae bacterium (assembly GCA_963791015.1). GTDB lineage: Bacteria > Actinomycetota > Acidimicrobiia > Acidimicrobiales > RAAP-2 > RAAP-2. The sequence goes on from CAWBQX010000001.1 coordinate 196,480, forward strand.
TGAGTGCGGTCACGCGTTCAAAGAGCTCGAGGGACTCCTCCTCCCATGCGTGCGAGGAGGCCACTTCGAAGTGCGACCCGGCGAGTTCGGGCAACTCGAAACGCCGCGCCAGGCCGTCGAGGCGCGCCAGTGCGCGCTCGGCGTCGGCGACGATCTCTCGCGTGACTTCCAATGGCGAGCGATAGTGCGAGCGCAGGACCAAAAGTCGATACGCGCGAGGATCGGTGCTCTCCAGCAGTTCGGTGAGCGTCGTGAAGTTATTCAAGGACTTACTCATTTTTTCGCCCCCGACCATGACGGATCCGTTGTGGTCCCAGTGGCGCGCGAAGGCCCGTTGAGCAGCGACAGCCTGGGCCCGTTCGTTCTCGTGGTGAGGGAACTTCAGATCGAGCCCGCCGGTGTGCAGGTCGAAGTTCTCCCCCAGTAGATCGAGCGACATCACCACACACTCGGTGTGCCAGCCGGGGCGACCGTCGCCAAAGGGGGCAGACCACGACGGCTCGCCCGGTTTGGCGTTCTTCCACAGAGCAAAGTCCAGCGGCGAGCGCTTCTCGTCATTTCCTTCTACCCGGGCCCCCGCGCGCAGTGAATCGAGGGGCTGACCAGCCAAAAGGCCGTAGTCGGGCACCGAGGACACGTCGAAGTAGACCCCGTCGCTCGTCTGGTACGCGACGCCACGCTCGAGGAACGAGCCGATGAGTTCGACCATCTGAGGGATGTAGTCCGTGGCGTGGGGGACGTCGTCGGGTTCGGCAACGCCCAGACGCCCCATGGCGTCCCACCACTCGTGTTCGTACTGCTTGACGACGTCGACTTCGCTGCGGTCTTCGGCCGCTGCGCGCGCGATGATCTTGTCGTCCACGTCAGTGATGTTGGAGACGTAGTGCACGCGCAGACCCACGAAGGTGAACCAGCGCCGCGCCACGTCCCAGACCAGTGAGAACCGACCGTGACCGAGGTGGGGCAGATTATCAACCGTAGGGCCACAGACGTACATCGAGACCCGCCCCGGAGAGCGCAGGACGAGGTCGCGCACCTCGCCGCGGGCCGTGTCGTAGAGGCGAATCACTGTTCTAAACTACGCCAACCATGCCTGACGCTTCTACGCCAACGCCCTTTCCTGTGCCCGAAAAGCCCACGGTGGACGGCCTTGAAGCCACCTGGACCGCTCGCTGGGACGAACAGGACACCTATCGCTTTAACCGGGACACCCGGCGCGAGGACGTCTTTAGCATCGACACCCCGCCGCCCACCGTCTCGGGCGAATTGCACATCGGTCACGTCTTTAGCTACACCCAGGGCGACGTCATCGCGCGCTTCTGGCGAATGCGGGGCAAGAACGTCTTTTACCCCTTGGGCTGGGACGACAACGGGGTCCCCACCGAACGACGGGTGGAGAACTACTACGGGGTGCGCTGTGACCCGTCACTGCCCTACGACCCGAACTTCGCACCCCCCGAGAGTCCCGACGAGAAGCACAAACTCTCGATCGGCCGGCGCAACTTCGTGGAACTGTGCGAGGAGCTCACCAAGATCGACGAACAGGCCTTTAAACACCTGTTTCGCACTCTCGGCCAGTCGGTGGACTGGTCCACGCGAGTACACGACGGTGGGCAGTTTTGCCCGCGGCGTCTCGCAAAAGGCGTTCCTGCACATGCTCGAGCGAGGCGACGTGTACCTGCGCGTCGCCCCCACCCTGTGGGACGTGGACTTTCGCATGGCGGTCTCCCAGGCCGAACTGGAGGATCGCGAGCAGCCCAGCGCCTATCACCGCATTGCCTTTGAGCGCGTCGGCGCCGACGGCGCCATCGAAGTCGACACAACCAGACCCGAACTTCTCGCCAGTTGTGTGGCGGTGGTGGCTCACCCCGAGGATCCGCGTTTCGTCGACCTCTTTGGCACTTACGTGCGAACGCCGCTCTATGGCGTGGACGTTCCCGTGGTGGCCCACGAGTTGGCGGATCCCGAGAAGGGCACCGGAGCCGCCATGATCTGCACCTTCGGCGACACCACCGACGTCACGTGGTGGCGCGAACTGAACCTGCCCACCCGCACCCTGATCGGCCGGGACGGTCGCTTCCTACCCGCCGACTTCACCTCCGAGGAGTTCCCGAGTCAGGACCCCGAGAGCGCTCAACGCCACTACGCAGCCCTCGAGGGCCGCAATGTGAAACAGGCGCGCAGTGCCACGGTGGAGGCCCTCAAAGACTGAGGGAAACCTCGTCGGTGAACCCCGCGAGATCACCCACGCCGTCAAGTTCTACGAGCGCGGTGAGCGGCCGCTCGAGATTGTCGCTTCGCGTCAGTGGTTTGTGCGCACCCTCGAGCACCGCGAGGAGCTCCTCGCGCGCGGTGATGAGCTGCACTGGGTGCCCGACTTCATGCGCCACCGCTACCGCTCGTGGGTGGAGGGTCTGAACACCGACTGGAACATCTCTCGCCAGCGGTACTTCGGCGTGCCCTTTCCGATCTGGTATCCAATCGACGAGGCGGGCGAGGTCGACTTCGACTCCCCCTGACTGCGCCAGTCGATCTCCTGCCAGTCGACCCGTCTTCGGACACCCCTGCCGGCTACGACGAGAGCCCAGCGTGATCAGCCGGGCGGGTTTATGGGCGATCCCGACATCATGGACACCTGGGCCACGAGTTCGCTCTCGCCCCAGATCGCCGGACGCTGGGGAACCGAACTCTTCGAACGCGTGTTCCCGATGGACCTGCGCCTGCAGGCACACGAGATCATTCGCACCTGGCTCTTCGCGACGGTCGTGCGCAGTCACCTGGAGTTCGACTCGCTTCCCTTTACGAACGCGCTGATCTCGGGCTGGATCCTCGACCCCAACCGAAAGAAGATGTCCAAGTCCAAGGGCAACGTCGTCACTCCCCTGCCGCTCATCGAGAATCACGGCGCGGACGCCGTTCGCTACTGGGCCGCCTCGGGGCGTCCGGGCACCGACACCGCCATCGACGAGGGCCAGATGAAAATCGGCCGACGCCTCGCGATCAAGATGCTCAACGTCTCGAAGTTCGTGCTCGGACGTCTGGACGCCAACGAAGTGCTGAGCGCCAGCGACGTCACCGCACCGATTGACCGTGACCTCCTCGCCCTGTTGGGTGAGTTGATCACCGAGACCACCGCCTCGTTCGAGCAGTACGACTACGCGCGCGTGCTCGAGCGAGCCGAGTCGTTGTTCTGGTCGTTCTGCGACAACTACGTCGAACTCGTGAAGGCCCGCGCCTACGGCGAAGGAGACGACCGCGATACCAAGTCCGCGCGCGCCACGTTGTCGCTCGCGCTCTCGGTTCTCCAGCGACTCTTTGCTCCGATTCAGCCCTTCGTCACCGAAGAGGTGTGGAGTTGGTGGCACGAAAACTCGATTCACCTGAGTGCGTGGCCCACCCTCGCCGAACTGGGACCGCTGCCTGAACGCCCGGGCTCGATCTACCAGCCCGTCTGCGACGCCCTCGCTGTTGTTCGCGGCGAAAAGAGTATGGCCAAACTCTCCCAGCGCGCGATCGTCACCAGCATGGTGGTGAGCGCCCCGAGCGAGATTGCCGAGGCGCTGCGCGCGAGCGCCGCGGATCTTCGCTCGGCGGGCAACATCGAGGAGTTCGTGGTCACCGACGCCAGCGAACTCACCATCAACGTCACGCTGGCTGTCCCGGCCTAGGAAAGCACGAGATCGGACACGCTGTCGCGCACGAGCACGCCATCCTGGCTCACCTCGTAGAACGCGAACTGCTCCCACGCGAGGGCCAAAGCCCGCGCGTCGTCGCGCGTTACCCCGAAGAGAGCCACACCCAGTTCATCGGGCCAGGTCGCGCTCGGGTCGTGTCCGCGAGCTTCTTGGTAGGAGATGTCACGAGAATCCAGTACCGCCCGTAGTTCGCGGCGCCGAGTCTCGTTGTTAGTCGGATCCAACATCGTCGAATACGGGTTGTCGGAAGTGACCACGAAAAAGGAGCCATCGCCTAGCGCGGCGTCCCGGGCGTCAACCCACTGCTCGCCCTGACACACCTGCAGCGAGGTCGGCGGAACCTGATAACTCCTAATGAGATCGCTCGGGACCGCTGGCCGAGGGGCAGCAACCGACTCCGCAAAGGCAATCGCCGCGCGCGTCGTGGCCGACGTGCGCGGACTCATCGTGAGGTCGAAGGCGTGCTGGGTCAAGGGAAGTTCGATGTAGTACAGAGGCGCGAAGGCAATCGAGCGAAACTTGGCGACAAAGGCCCGGGCCACATTGACCTCTACCAACGTGTCGGTGGTGCCTTGAACCACGAAGAACGGCGGTGAGTCGACGCGAATGCGCTCGATGGGCGACAGGGCGCGATAGATGTCATCGTTTCCGTCGTAGGGCAGCTGCACCACGCGATGTTCGAGGAGTCGGCGCAACGCGCGGCCCAGACCAAGCCAGTGCTCTTCATCGCCGAACATCTCCAGCACCCCGTAGAAGGACAGCGCCCCACGAACGGTCCAGTCAGAAAGCGTCGGGCAATCCCGGCGGGGCGCCACGCGGGGTCCTCACCCGCGAGAGCGAGAAGCGACGCGAGGTGTCCCCCAGCCGAACCTCCCGCCACCACGACGCGGTCAGGATCGCCGCCGTACGTCGCGATATTCGATTTGATCCAGCCCAGAGCGCGGGTTGCATCTTCGATCTGAGCGGGCCAGGGATATTGGGGGGCCAGGCGGTAGTTGATCGCCACGACCACCCAGCCGCGGCTCACGAACTCGTGCAACATGGGGCGCCCCTGCTGGCGCTTGTCGCCAAACGTCCATGCGCCCCCGTGGATGTAGTAGATAACCGGCGCCCGTTCGGTTGTGGTGGGTATTTTCCAGACGTCGAGTCGGTGTCGCTCCAGCGGCCCATAGGGGATGTTGGCGTGCAGTTCCATCGCACGCGGGTGAAAGGGAATCTGGAGCGCGGTGCGCCACCAGCGTCCGAACACGTCCTCGCTCGGACGCCCGACCCGCAGGGGCTGGACGGGCGCGCTGGCCATCGAGCGTCGAACGACGGTTCTCGACCGAAACAGAATGGCAATGAGGGCAAAGTTCTCGAGCACCACGAGGCAAGCCAGAGCAGTAACCAGAACGCTCAGCCACGTTGCCGTGGGCCAGCCTGACCACCACAATCCACCGAGGAGTATGCCTCAACCGCGATGCCTTTGCCGGGCAATTCGCCTGCCGCCCACCCCACCGGATAGGCGAAAGCCGCGAAAAGTCCACGCCGACTGGGTCGTAGGGCGGTCGCCGCCGAGACGGCCAGAAACGCACTCACGACCACGACCACATACGCCATCGTCCATTCTGACGGGTACGCGCCCGAGTGCGCCGTACGTAGGATGCTCCATGACCGACTGGCCCCAGGCACTCGAAAAGTTGCGACACACCGTTGGACTCTGGACCATGACCCTCGATGGCCAAAGTCCCGCGCGCGCCGCCGAGATCGCGAGTGACGTCGAGACGATGGGCTACTGGGCGCTGTGGTTCTCCGAAGCGTACGGGCGTGAGGCGTTCACCAACGCCGGGCTGCTACTGGCCAACACCTCATCGCTGGTGGTGGCGACGGGCATTGCCAACATTTGGGCCCGCGACGCCGTGGCCAGCGCGAACGCCGCCCAAACCCTGAGCGCCGCCTACGACAATCGCTTCGTCCTCGGGCTCGGCGTGAGTCACGAGCCGCTCGTGAAGCGGATGCGGGGACACGATTATCAAACTCCCTACACGGTGATGAGCGAGTATCTAGATGCGATGGACCGTTCGAAGATGTTGGCCGAGGAAGGCTCAACTCGATACGCGAGGGTCATTGCGGCCCTCGGCCCCAAAATGCTCGAGCTCGCTGCGACTGCGGCCGATGGCGCACACCCCTACCTCGTCACACCTGAGCACACCGCGCTGGCCCGACCACCCTGGGTGAGAAGTTCCTCGGCGTCGAGCAGGCGGTCGTGCTGGGCCAAAGTCGCGAGGAGTTTCTGCGGCGCGCCCACGAGCACCTGGAGTTCTACACGGGGCTACCCAACTACCGGAATAGCTGGCTCCGCTGGGATTTAGTGACGATGACCTGGTGAGGGGGGCTCAGAGCGGCTCTGTGACGCGATCGTCGCCCACGGCGACGAGGAAGCGGTGCTCGCCAAAGTCAAAGAGCACGTTGATGCTGGGGCGGATCACGTCTGCCTTCAGGTTCTGGGAGCGGAATTCGGCCAGGTGCCCCTGACGAGTGGCGACGACTTGCACCTGTCGTCACCCCCGCAATAAACACCAAAGGCTCAGTTGCGATCGGGATCAATGACGATAACCGGGTCATCCCGGACGCACCGGACGAAGTGAGCGCACGAGCGCGGCCACCATGAATAGCCACGCCACTTCGACGAAGCCAATGGCGATCCAGCCCACGGTGATAATCAAGAGTCCGAGTAGGAATCCTTTCAAGATTCCGAAATGGATCATGCTCGCGATCTCCATGGGAAACCAGGCGAACAGCCAATTGACAAAAGGGGCCACAATCACGGTGCCCATCCGTCGGCGCCACCCCAGTAGTGCACCGAGGAGCGCCGTGAGCGCAAAACCCACCACCGTCAACGTGGCCGACGGAGCGACAATCTCAATGAAGAGCACAATCGTCATGGCGATCGCCCAAAGTACGACGGGTGTGGAGACATTGCCACGAGCCCGCTGACGAATTGTAAAGACCGTACCCACGAACCCAAACTAGCGAACGCGCCAATTATTCATACTGCGCCACGGGGTACGCTGTCGCGACCAGTGGCGTCCTCGCGATACTTGGGTCCGGGGAAACGGCACCGGGAATGACCAAGATTCATCGCAAGTTGCTCAAATCGATCCCCGACGTCCGAGCGGTCAACCTGGATACCTCTTACGGCTTCCAACTGAACGTTCCCCAGATGAGTGAAAAAGTCTAGGAGTATTTTTCCACCTCGCTCCACATTGCGATGACGACCCTTCACTTTGCCGCCTACGAACGAGCAAGCGAAATCGAACGAGCCCTTTTCAAGCAGGGAGTGCGTGACGCCACTTTCGTCTTCGCGGGTCCGGGCAGCCCCACCTACGCCCTGGCGCAATGGGCTCCACTGCGTTTTGGTGAGGATCTCTTGAGCGTCCTTGACAACGGAGGAACGCTCTGCATCTCCTCGGCCGCGTCACTCACACTCGGCGGTTACACCGCTCCCATCTACGAGGTCTACAAAGTGGGCGACCTCTCACCTCAGTGGCGCGTCGGCCTCGACGTCTTGGGGAACTTTGGACTTAACTGTCGGTTTTTCCTCACTTCGACAATGCCCGGGGGCGCAACTACGACACCCGGTTCTGCTACCTCGGCGAACCCAGATTACTCGAACTTGAACGTCAATTGCCCATGGCGCCGCCACACTCGGCGTTGACGAACACACGGCCATCATCTTTGATTTCGCGAGGATCAGCTCCGGGTCGAGGGACGTTCACGTGGATACTGGCGTCTCGGCAGCGAGTCTTTCACCCTCGAAAACGGACATTCCTACCAAGTCAACGACCTCAGAAACGCCACGCCAGTGCCGGAAACAACAAGCTTCGTTCACGCCACACCGACCGTGATCCAGTTATTCAGTTCGCCGAGGCCGCGACCTTCAATACAGAGGACGGACTGGCTGCCCTCGCGCGCCTCGTTCAATTGGCGTCGTCAGCAAAAGAGGAGTCCGTCTCTATCCTCGCGCCCCTCATCGACGGACTTCTCCGGGCCCGCCAAAATCTAGAGAACAGGGCCTTTTCGAGTTGCCGATCGGACCGCGAACTCTGCTTGTCGATAATGGCGTGGACGTCCAGGACACTTCTTCAGGTACTGTCTGGTCGCTAAACCACTCATAGCTAGCTGCTCGAGCCGCTTCTCGCAGATATATTTCCGATAGCCCGCCGCCCGGGCATTCCCCGCCCATGGGGGCAAAGAGGTGGCCCGCTCCCCCGAGCGGGCCACCTCTCAAACTTCCTGGAAGGTTAACTACCCCTTATTCGAGGAGTTAGCCTTACGAGACTTACCGTTAGCCAGGCGAACGGTGAGCGTGTGCTCGCCCAAATACCCTTCCTGGTCCAGACCCGAAGAGTCAGTGACTTGCCGGTGTCCTTGGTGACACCGAACTTCGAGCCAGCAGCGTTGCTCGTGATCTCGGGCTGGCCGGGGAAGCCGCTACCCGTGATCGTGATAACAGCCCACGTACCGGAGACGGCCGAGCCGTGCACCGCGCCGACCTTGAAGGCAGGCTTCGGAGCAGAAGCAGCAGCCAGCACCGGGGTAGCCCCAGTCGCCGAACCACCTCAGGGTTGGTGACCACGAGGTCAGTCGCAACCGTAGCTGGGCGTGCCGAGCGTGCAGGACACGGTGATTCGAGGAAGCCGCAGAGACAACCGTCGCTGTGCCACAAGTGCCGTTGGCCGGGGCGCAGGGTCACAACCGCGCCCGCCTGGAAGCCAGTACCAGCCACCGTGAAGGCCGTCGTCGCACCCGCCGCGGCCCGTAGCAGGCGTGATTGAGGTGATCGTCGGACCCGCACCGAGCAGGATTGGGAACGGCTAAGAAGGCAGCACCTTGAACGGACTCCACCGTCGGTGCTTCACCGCGTGCTCAACAGCCGGGTTGGCGTCCGGAGCGGTCACCGCTACGACGATCTGCCGAAAGATGAGTCGAGGTCACCTTGGCGACTGTCGCAGTCACGTTCGGGTCAGCAACACCAGCGGCGTTGACAAAATGCAGTCACCGTCGCGCCAGTCGCAAATCCCGTACCGTTGATGTACGCAGTTTGGACCCTTCGAAGCCGACTCCAACATCTATGTCGGAGTCGCCCGCCGGGGTAGGTCACGGCGCCAGTCACGGCAGGTGCGGCGTCAACCGAATGTCAACGTCGCGAGCACGTTCCCGCTTGCCGTCGCCGGCGTCAGGTCGACGACTAAGCAACGCCCCACCAGAGCGGCAGTAACAGCACCGGTCAGAGTCACCGTCATTGACGTCGCGCTGACGTAGGAGACGATGCCATCGTGGGCGCCAGGGAAAGCGTTTGTACCGGTGGTGGTCGGAGTGAAGCCTGTACCGGTCAAAGGTAATCGTGGTGCCGTATCCAGCGCCAGCCCGTCGCAATCGCGGCGGGTGCGGAAGAGGTAACCGAGGGACCGGCGATGCTGAAGGCATTCGCCAACGTGGAGCTTACTTTCGGCACCGTTCGTTAGACACCCAACGTCCTACGCCACGTTCGCCGTGGCACCAGCCACGTTCACCGGGGCGGTGATCGTGGTACCCGTGCTGGACGTCGTCCTGCGTTAAAGGCAGTCCTCATTGCCGTGGACCCGAGTTGCGGGTACCTGCCAAACCCAAACCAGTCAGCGTCACAGGCGTACGTGATGGACGTGAGTCCACCGGTGTCGTGGGAGCGGTAGCAGCAGTCACGATCGGAGCAACGCGGCTCGCTTCACCAACCGCTAGTGCACCAGCCGCCGAGAGATACGTGAGGCCGTCGCCACCAACGGCGGGGTCGGGGTCGTGATCGTCGACAAGCCTCTGCGGCCGTGCCGAGCTCAGTTAACCACACAGCCGCGCGGTAGCCCGTCCAGAGACACGGGTAAGCCGGCACCAGTAATGTCAGCCCACCAGTGACTGTTATGGCCGCACCGGGCTGGAGGCCGGAACCGGTCAAGACGAACGTGTCAGTCGAGGTGCTCACTGTACCGGCGAACAGCTGACGGGCTGATTTCCCGAATACCGTTCGTCACGAAGGCCGGCGGCCGAGTCGACTGATCCACCGTCAGGGTTGCTAACCACACGTCGAAAGTAGCCAACAGTTGCGGCTCCGCCGGACTTGCGTGATTCGGTCGGCGTAACGCTCGAGACGATTGTCGAACCGTCAGCGCTAACCGAGGTCACCGAATAGGTGATCCGTGCGTTCCGTACGCCACCGCCCGTAAAGGGCAATCGTTGCGCCCGTCCCAAAGTTCGATCCGGTAAAGGTCACCGTGTTGGCCCCCGCTTTTTCGTAGATCGGCGACGGAGCCGCCGCACGAAGGTCACTGACGATAAAACCGCCAGAGCGTCCGCCAACGACGCAGTTGTCGCAGCGTCAAGAGAGATGACGGCCTGAACGCGCCCGAGTCCTGCGCCAGACGCCGAGTAGTCGGCGGTGGCAGTCGTTGTGGAAGTCACCACAACCTAGTAGAACGTCACGCCACTGCGCTGTAGCAGTTATCGCGTCAGTTCCGCCGTCGTTAACGAAGTTCGTACCAGTGATCGCCACCGTGCCGGAGGCTCCCGCAGCAATGGTGCTGGCAGTTGCGCCGTGAGGCGTAAACGTCAAAGCGACGTCACCGCTGGCGCCGTTACCGCACCCGCCGAGGTAGCAATCGCCAATGGCAGCGCCGCAGCCGCGAGCAAGGCACCCGCAGCGGCCGCCCTTACCAAGTGGCGTTGTATCCGTCTTGGATTGTTCATTTCCTAATTACTCCATTCATAAGGGCCGACCTCGCCAGCCTTTAGTTTTTAGATCATGCGGCACTGCGAAAAATCACAAGGTCGCGCCTCGTGACAAAACACGGCCGTTTCCTCACGAGCAAGTATAGGTAACGCGCACCAGTCGGGCGAAGAGCGACGATCTTTTCTTTGGCGATTCACAGTCCACGTGAGAATCTCTCAACAGGCTATAAAACTCCTCGTCAAGGCCTAGAAATGTTGACTCAATCCACAGCACTCACCATGTGCTGATTCCTTTGTTGGAAATCGTAACCATATTGTAAGCCGGTGTTTTTATGAAAAAACGACGCGATTCGTCCCACATTGGGTCTCGAGATTGTTCGCAATTTCGCAGATGAACGGCCTCAGATACGCGTCATCTTTAGAGAAGAATCTCAATCGTTCAAAGCGCGCGTCGCTGTATCACCGAGTCGCGCACGCATCGTGAAGTAGATATGTGACCGACCAGCGCGTTAGGCGACTGCGCAGCGGTTCGGTCCGAGCTCGAGCTCCGCGGCGTTTGCATCCAACTCCGCTTGACCCGCGTTGATGCCCACGATCTGGCGGTAGTTGCCAGGACGGTCCTTGACGTTGGCAATGGCCCAGGTCACAAACTCGTCCTCGTTGAACGTCAGAGGGGCCAGCGTGTGACGTAGTTCTCCCAGGTGGCGGGCCACAAATTGGCCTGAGTGGACCTCGACACCTGATCCGAAGTGGGCCGGGAAGACCATAATTTCGTCATTCAGCGGAAGAACCCGGTCGTGCAAACTGTGAAACAGGTGGTGGGCGTAGCCCTCGGCTTCGTCGGCGAGGTCGGGCCGACCAACACTCTCTAAGAACAAGGTGTCACCGGTGAAGATCGCTCGATCACCCAGTTGATACATGGTGGAGCCCTCAGTGTGACCGGGCACGCTCACCGACGAGACAATCAGATCAACTCCCGGCGTCAGTTCGATTGACTTGCCATCACTGAGCGGCTCGTACGCAAAGGTAAAGGGGTCGGCGGGATTCAACCACAGCGATGCGTTCGTCGCAGCAGAGAGCTCTCGAGCGCCACTGAGGTGATCCGCGTGAAGGTGGGTATCGAGAACGTGAGTGATCGTCCAGCCGTGCTCACCGGCCACGTCGAGGTACTGGTGAAGATCGCGGGAAGGGTCGATCACTACGGCGCGCTCGCCCGCGCCGATGACGTAGGAGAGGCAGCCCTTGCCGCGCCGGCGGATCTGGATCACCGTCGCACCGGCGAACTCACCGGCGACGTGGTCGTAGGTAGAGCCCCACGAACCCATGCCGCCGTCCAGGACACGACTGGAAATCGCCGACTTCGGCCAGGAACTCCGCACCCTGCTGGGCTCGAAGGCCCTTGGCGCAGATCACGACAATGTCCCGGTCCCGGGGTACCTCGCCCAGTCGGGCCTCGAGTAATCCCAGGGGAATATTGTGCACGCCCGGTATCTGCCATTCGGCGACTTCGTCAGGCTCTCGCACGTCCAGCAGGAACAGATCTGCGTCGTCCAGGCGGCTTACGAGTTCCTCGCCGGTCACGCTTGAAATCGTTCCTGAGGCCACGAAGCCAGCATATGACCGCACGTTCAGCCTTTCCTCGACGGCGTTGCCAGTGACGAGGGATCGTGGGTAGATTCGCACTGAGCGAACCCGAGCGGGTTGGGCGCGAGAGGCGAGATTCATGTCGGTACGCGAAGTAAGTGCCAATGAAGCGGCCGATCTCCTCGATGGCGAGGCGATCATGGTCGACGTGCGACAGGAGTCCGAGTGGGACGCCGGCCATGCGCCCATGGCGACGTTGATACCCCTTCCCGAACTTCCCGACCACCTCGATGAACTCCCCCGCGATCGTCTGATCATCTGCGCGTGTCGCTCAGGGGCTCGCTCCCATCGCGCGGCGACGTTCCTTATTGAAGAGGGGTTCGATGCCGTCAACCTGAGCGGCGGCATGATCGCCTGGTACGGGGAAGATCTTCCCTTCGAAAGCGACGGCGGAGACCCGAGCATCGACTAGTCCGGATTCCGTCCAATCGGGAACCTTTGTCTCGACAGGACTCTCTCGACAGAGTACTCTCGACACATGACCACCGATAAGCCCAACGGCGAGATGCCGGCGATGAGAGAACTCACCGATCCCTCGACGATCCGAGCGCTCACTCACCCCGTACGTCTCGCGCTCCTGGAAGTTCTGGCCACGGAGGGTGCACTGACGGCAACCGAGGCTGGAGAACTCATCGGCGAGTCACCGACCACCTGCTCGTTTCACTTCCGCCAACTTGAAAAGTACGGCTTCACCGAGGTTGCGGCCACCGGTCCCGGACGCCAGCGCCGATGGAAGATCGCCCAACTGGGGATGAACTTCAGCGACACCACGGACGACGCCGAACTCAACATCGCGGCCACCAGCCTGTCGCGGCTCGTGACCGATCGGGCCATTGCTCGCATGCAGCAGTTTCAAGACACGAAATCGAACTTCCCCAAAGAGTGGCAGGAAGTAAGCGAGAGCACCGAAGCGGTGCTCTTTGTGACCCCCCGCGAGCTGGCCGAACTCAACGAGCAGGTACTCGCCGTGCTCATGCGATACCACTCGCGCCTGACGGACATCGACCAGCGACCGGAAGGTTCGCTGCCGGTCGAGGTCCTGGTGTTTCGCTACCCGGTGCGATTTTCGGGGGCGGCGCAATGAGCATGCGCGAACTGTTCAGATCGCGCGATGCGCGGGTGTATCTGACTGGACAGAGCTTTTCTCTGCTCGGCGACACATCAATGTTCCTCGCGTTGGGCATCTGGACCAAGGAACTCACCCACTCCAACGCCGACGCCGGTCTGACGTTCTTCTTTGGCGCTGCCGCCCAACTCCTCGCGCCCTTCGCGGGGATGCTCGTGGATCGCGTGCGTCGGCGCCCGGTGCTGATCGTGACCAACTTTCTCTGCGCCGTGGGAATTCTGATCCTGCTCTTCGTTCACTCAGCGTCCGATCTGTGGATCATCTATCTCACGATGTTCCTCTACGGATTCGCGGGCAACTTCATTGGCAGTGCGCAGTCGGCGTTTCTCACGGTCCTGCTTCCCGCCGAGCAGTTGGGTGACGCGAACGGCCTCCTGCGCACGGTTCGAGAGGGTCTGCGTTTGGTAGCGCCTCTCGTGGGTGCGGGTCTCTTCGTTGTGATCGGCGGGCATTGGATTGCCGTCGTTGACTCCGCGACGTTCGTCATAGCGGGCGCATCAGTTCTCGCTTTGCACGTGCGCGAGGAGAAGCCCGCTCGAGTGCCGACGCATTTCCTCCACGAGATTTCGGCGGGTTTTCACCACGTCTACGTGACGCCGGTGCTGCGGCGGATGGTGAACTCGATCGCCCTCGCCCTGTGCGTGATCGGATTCGCCGAGACTGCCATCTTTGCCGTCACCAGCAACGAACTGCACCGCACGGCCAGCTTCATCGGCGTCATCATGGCCCTTCAAGGAGTGGGGGCGATTGTCGGCGGACCACTCTCGGCACCCGCCATTCGGCGCATCGGTGAACGGTGGACCGCCGGACTCGGACTCGCCGTCGTAGCCCTGGGCTCTCTCTTCTTTGAGGGTGGTTCGCTCACCATGGTCCTGATCGGAGCCGCACTATTCGGCTTCGCCTTGCCGCCCATCATCGTGGGCGCCTACACCTTGCTCCAACTTCGCACCCCCGCCGACTTGCAGGGTCGCGCCTACTCTGCCTTCGACCTAGTGGGCTCGTTTCCCCAGACAATCTCGATCGCACTCGGCGCGTCACTCATCACCGTTCTGGGGTATCACGGTGAGTTGACGATCATCGCCATCGTGGTGGCAATCTCCGCGATCTACCTGCTCTTGCCCGTACGCGGCGAGCCAAACTTCGGTCCACTCAAGCCCGAAGAGGAGAGCAATATCGAACTCCCCGAAGGCAGCCTCGGGCCACTGTACGAAAGGATCGAGTTCTCGAGCGGTGCGGCTCGCGACGAACCGGGTGAGGAATAAAACGAATCAGCGCCAGGTGGACGGTGCTGTGATTCGCCTAAGAATCGCCTCGAACGCAGATAAAGGACACAGCGCACCACGTACCGCGCAGGACGTCTCTCCTAAAGTTGACGTGTGCTGCGACTCGCTCCTGCGAGCCCGAGGTGCAATTAATTGGCGCCGGGAACTCGTGAGTCGAGAATCCCCCAAATAGGAGTGATCGTGCGAACTCTGAAGTACTCGCTGAGCGTCCTCGCGATAGTTGCCCTGTCGTTAGGGGCACTTCTGGTGGGCCGCGCGAGCGCACCCGCGTCAACCGTGCCGGTCAAGTTCACCTCCTACTACCTCGTTATTGGAGCCTCGGAGTCGCTGGGGTTTCAGCCGACCGGCATACCCGGGCACGACGGCGAACGGACCGACGTGGGCTACGCCAATGATCTGGTCGTTCGCGAGGCCCTCAAGGGCGTGGCACTCAACCTCCAAGAAATCGGCTGTGGGGCCGACACCGTCCAATCACTGCTGGACACGACAACCAGGGCCGACGTCTGCAACCAGCCGCCCACCACACAGCTCACCAGAGCCACAGCTTTTCTGGCGGCGCATAAATCCGACCCAGTCCTGGTGACGGTGGACCTGGGCTTTAACGACGTGCGTCCCTGCATGCAAGCTGACCCCGTGAACGTCACCTGCATCGCTCAGGGCGTTGCGGCAGTACAGCGCGATCTGCCCATCATCATGAAGGACTTGAAGGCGGCGGCGGGCGCCCAGACGCGCTTTGTCGGCCTCGAGTACCCTGACCCGTTTCTCGGTTTCTACCTCGACGGCGCCAGCGGTCCCGCCCGGGCGACGGCAACGCTGGAGGGAATGGACCAGTTGGACACCGTCCTGGGAAGGGTCTACGCAAACGCGCACGTATACGTCGCCAACGTGCCGTCGCTGTTCGAGATGAACGACAACACCCGCGCGACGTTGGACAACGTCGGGACTATCCCGCAAAACGTGGAAGACGCTTGTGCATTCTCGTGGTTCTGTGACCCGCCGCCCTTCGGGCCTGACGACCACCCCAACACCGCGGGTTATGCACTGATCGCCCAAGCGATCGAAGACGTGTTGCCGGCGTCATGGTAGGAACGACAGTCTTCGCGAGTGGGCCCATGTGTCGCGACATAGTGAACACTTTGTGCCGAATAGCGTCGGCAAATTTGGCACAAACGGGGTGAAGGCTACTGAGCAGTCCCAACGGGATTTGAACCCGTGTCTCCACCTTGAGAGGGTGATGTCCTAGGCCACTAGACGATGGGACCTTGAAAGAACCAATGTTGCCACTGACTCATTCGCTCGGGGGCAAGGACTCGAACCCTGAATAACTGGACCAGAACCAGTTGTGTTGCCAATTACACCACCCCCGAAGGGCTCGGCAATCTTATCGGAGGCGACTTCTCAACCGCCAGACGCGTGATGAGTTGCGATCGGTGTCGTGGTCCACTCGCTCAGCAAGTGGTACCCGATAATGCGTCCAACCCCGACCTCCAGGGTCTCCTTGAGATAGAAGCGCCAAAGTTCGTACTTGATGGTCGGCGAGTTGCGAACCGGCGAGGGATACGGGACAAGTCCCTGGGCCGACGCGATCGCCATCGCTCGGTACTCGTGAAAGGGATCGGTCACCGTGATCACCGTGGTGATGTGGTGGCGCTTTAGAGAGCCCAGGACCGTCGCCACGTTTTGCCAGGTGTCCGAGCCCGCACCCTGCAAGATGTGCGAGGTGGACACCCCGTGGTCCTCTAAGTAGGTGGCCGACACCCCGGCTTCGGTGTAGACGTCGCCCGGGCGCCTCCCACCGGTCACCACGACCCAGGGCGCGCGACCCATCTTGTAGAGGTGAAGGGCCTGATCGAGCCGGGCCGTGAGCTCCGGTGAGGGAACCCCGTTGTCCTCGGTCGTGCCGAACACCAGAATCGCTTGGGCCGATCGGGTCGTGTGCTCGTGTCCGCGCATCCAGATCTGCACGAAGGTCACGCCAAAGTAGAGGACCAGAATGAGAGCGACGAGACCAATGGTTTTCGCGGCGACCTTGAAGACGCGACGGATCAAGCGGACCTCGTGAGCGCGTGGCGCAGGCGCGCCAGTGTCGTCGCTCGTCCGAGGTAGTGGAGTGACTCAAAGAGTGGCGGTCCAATCAGGCTGCCCGTGATGGCACAGCGAATCGGCGCCTGCGCCTTGCGCAGGGCGAGCCCGTGCTCGTCGCCAAGTTGCTGGACCACGTCGTGGAGGGCTGGCGCGTGCCAGTCCTCGAGCACCTCGTAGCGCGCAATCGCACCCTCGAGGATGGCCCGTCCCGCCGGATCGTTGGTGATCACCTTGGCGAAAGCCACCTCGTCGTAGCGCGGTTCGTCCAGGAAGAAGAACTCGACCATGCCGGGGACTTCACTCAGAACCGCGACACGCTCTTGCACGAGCGGAGCCACCTCGGCGAAGAGCTCGGGTGAAAACTGATGCTTCTGCCAGGACGGTTCACGATCGCTAGGTTGCCAGTCGGTGTGCCACGGATCAACCCACGGCGCACTCGCGGCAAGAAACTCCTCGGAACTGAGCGCGCGCAGGTACTCACCGTTCATGTGGCGCAGTTTCTTCACGTCGAAGAACGCCGGCGAGTGCGAGACGTCCTCCAGACGGAACTGCTCGATCAACGTGGCGAGAGGAACGATCTCCTCGTCACCCCGCGGACTCCAACCGAGCAGGGCGAGGTAGTTGACGAACGCACTCGACAGGTACCCCTCGTTGCGGTACAACTCGGTGGAGACCGGATCGCGCCGCTTGGAGAGCTTCTTTCGCTGTTCGTTCACGAGGAGCGGCAGATGGGCGAAAGCGGGAATGGGCACGTCGTCATCGAAGGATGCGTTCATGGCCTCCCAGAGCATGATCTGCTTGGGCGCGTTGGCGAGATGCTCCTCGCCACGAACGACGTGGGTGACACAGTCGTTGCGGTCGTCGGTCGAGTTGGCGAGGGCGTAGAGAACTCCGCCCGAAGAGCGCACGACGACGAAGTCGTCGATCAGGTTGTTCGCGAACTCAACGTCGCCGCGGATGAGGTCGTGGACGACCGTGATTCCTTCACGCGGCGTGCGAAAGCGTAGGGCGGTCGTCGCCGAGCGAGCCAGTCCTCGATCGCGGCAGAACCCGTCGTACCCGGGAGGAGAACCGGGCGCCTTGCGCGCCTCAATCTCGGCGGGCGTGCAGTCGCAGTAGTAGAGGAACCCGTGCTCGAGCAGGGCGTCGGCCGCAATCTGGTGGGCCGCGAAATTGTCGCTCTGTCGGGTCGGCCCCTCGTCCGGCGACAGACCGAGCCAGGCCATCGCCTCATAGATCACTTCGACGTACTCTTCGCGGTCGCGCGTTTCGTCGGTGTCTTCGATTCGCAAGATGAAGACACCGTCCTGTTGGCGTGCAAAGAGCCAGTTGAACAGCGCGGTGCGTGCAGATCCCACGTGAAAGAACCCCGTGGGCGAAGGACAGAACCGGACGCGAGGTCCGCTCACGGCTTACTCCTCAAGTGAAATGGCACCGTTGGGGCAGCCGTCGACGCAGTGTTGCAGGCGCTCGTCGAACTCCGGGCCCGGGTTCTCGTTGAGCACGTACATGAAGCCGTCGTCGCGGACCTCGAAGATCTCGGGCGCAATCCCCATGCAGACGGCGTTCGACGTGCACAGGTCGTAGTCAACGTGTACTCGCAACGTGGCCTCCTTTTGGCGACCATCGTAGTGGAGCACCTCTCGAGTTTCGAAGGTGAAGTCGCGTGCCTAATCTTCTAGGGGCAAAGGAGGACTATGAACACTCGGACGATTGGATCTCTGCGGGTTTCTGAAGTGGGGGTCGGCTGTAACAACTTCGGCTCACGCCTCTCCCAGGAGCAAGCCAGTGCGGTGGTGGACGCCGCCATTGAGTCGGGCGTGAACTTCTTCGACACCGCCGACACCTACGGCGCGACCAAGTCAGAGGTCTTCTTGGGACAGGCGCTCAAGGGTCGCCGCGAGCAGGTCGTGGTCGCCACCAAGTTCGGCATGCCGCTGGACGACACGCACTTTGGAGCTAAGCCCGACTACGTACGTTCGGCGTGCGAGGACTCGCTGCGCCGGCTGGGCACCGACTACATCGACCTCTATCAACTGCACTACCCCGACGACGCCACACCCATCGCCGACACCCTGGGCGCGCTCGGCGAACTGGTGGCGGCGGGCAAGGTGCGCGAGATCGGCTGCTCGAACTTCAGCGCCGAACAACTTCGCGTGGCCAATGCTGCCGCTGGCACGGGCCCGGGATTCGCCTCGGTGCAGAACCAGTACTCGTTACTCGAGCGCGCGCCGGAATCCGACGGGGTGCTGGCCACCTGCGACGAACTCGCCATTGGGTTTCTCCCCTTCTATCCGCTGGCCAACGGTCTGCTCACCGGCAAGGTGCGCCCGGGAGAGCCCATCCCGGAAGGAACGCGCCTCGCCAACATGCCCCCCGAGCGCAGCGCGCACTGGCTGAGTGAGGAGTTACGTCTTCGCGTCAACTCGTTGCTGGAGTACGCCGACGCCACGAACACGACGATCTTGACCTTCGCCTTTTCGTGGTTGCTGCGCCACCCCGAGGTGTCGTCGGTCATCGCCGGAGCGAGCTCGCCCGATCAGGTGCGTGCCAATGCTCATGCCTCGTCAGGTATCACCGACAACCAGTTCGACGAACTCAATCGACTGAGCGACGCGAAGAGCTAAGAGGCCTTGACCACTGCGACGATCTTGGTAAGCGTGTCCTTGGCGTCGCCAAAGACCAGCAATGTCTTGGGGTTGTAGAGCAGCGCGTTGTCGATGCCGGCGAACCCTGGTCGCATGGAGCGCTTGAGGAACACGACGTTTTCGGCGAGGTCCGCATGGATGATCGGCATGCCGTAGATGGGAGAACCCGGGTCGTCAGTGGCGGCCGGGTTGACGGTGTCGTTCGCCCCCACCACGATCGCGACGTCGGCGGTCGCCAACTCGGAGTTCGCTTCGTCCATCTCGAGGAGGTCCTCGTAGGGCACGTTCGCCTCGGCGAGCAGCACGTTCATGTGCCCGGGCATGCGGCCGGCCACCGGGTGAATCGCGTACTTCACGTCGATGCCCTTGGCTTCGAGCTGTTCGGCGAGTTCGCGCAGGACATGTTGGCCCTGGGCGACCGCTAATCCGTATCCCGGGATGATGATGACCTTGCTCGCAAAGCTGAGCAAGACCCCGACGTCCTCGGGGGTGCCCGAGCGAACACTGCGATCCTCAGTACTCGACGTACCCGCTGTCACGACCGAACCGAAGGCGGAGAACAAGATGTTCGAGAGGCTGCGACCCATCGCCTTACTCATGAGGCGCGTGAGCAAGATGCCCGAGGCGCCCACGAGGGTGCCGGCCACGATCAAGAGGTTCGATCCGAGCGTGAAGCCCGAAGCCGCCACCGCTAGACCGGTAAAGGAGTTGAGCAAGGAGATCAGCACCGGCACGTCCGCTCCCCCGATGGGCAGCACGAAGGCGAGGCCGAGCACGAAGGCAAGCGCGAGCAGAACCCAAAGCAACGTCGATGAGCCGCTGACCAGGATGGCGAGAATGAGCCCGAGCGCGCCCGCACCGAGGATCGCGTTGAGGATCTGCTGACCGGCGTAGGTGACCGGCCGACCGGTCATGAGCTCTTGGAGTTTGGCGAACGCGATGGCCGAGCCCGAGAACGAGACCGTACCGATCAGCACACCCAGAAGCACCTCGAGGATGACGTAGGTCGCGGGGTTTGTCGACTTGATGTGGATGAACTCGGTAATCGAGACCAGTGCGGCCGCGCCACCACCCACGCCGTTAAAGATGGCGACGAGTTGCGGCATGGCGGTCATCTGGACGAACCGCGCGGTGGGCACGGCGACGACCACGCCAATCAGCATCGCGAGCAGGATGAGCCCCACGTGGTGCAACGGATGGCCGTCAACGTACTTAAAGAACGTCGCGACGACGGCGACCAACATGCCAAAGGCCGCGACCATGTTGCCGTAGCGCGCGCGTTTCGGACTGCCGAGTCCCTTCAGGGCGACGATGAACGTCGTCGCCGAAAAGAGGTACAGCAGGTCAATGAGAGTTTCGCGACTCATTGAGTGTCGTCAGGTTTCTTCGGCGTTTGGGGACGACGGGGCTTGAACATCTCGAGCATGCGGTCGGTCACGACGAAGCCGCCCACGACGTTGAGCGTGGCGAGAATGACCGCCAGGAATCCCAGCACCTCTTCGAGATTCGTGTTGGCCGCACCGAGAATGAGCATCGAACCCACGAGGATGACGCCGTGAATCGCGTTCGAGCCGCTCATGAGGGGCGTGTGCAAGATGCTGGGCACGCGCGCGATGATCTCCGCGCCCACGAACGCGGTCAGGATGAACACGGTCGCGTACTGCAACAGTTCGTTGGTCATTCGGCCTCCTGTGCGGGTGGAGTGATCGCCTCGTAGTCAACGCCCAGGGCTTCGGCGGTGGGCGCGTGGCGCACGTGGCCCTCCGAGGCAACCGTCACGCCCACAACTATCTCGTCGCTCCAGTCCGGGGCCAACTCACCCTTCGCGCCAAAGAGGGCGAGCAGCTTGAGCACGTTGTTCGCGTACATGAAGCTCGCGTGGGTACCCATCTCGGCCGGTGGGTTGGTGAGGCCGACCACGCGTACGCCGTGGTGCTCAACGACTTCTCCCGCCTTGGTGAGATCCACGTTGCCGCCGCCGTCGGCCGCCATGTCGATGATGACCGATCCCTCGCCCATGGCTTCAACCATCTCGGTCGTGACCAGGATCGGCGCCTTGCGACCCGGCACGGCGGCCGTGGTGATGATGACGTCAGAGTTCGCCACCTCGTGGACGAGGGCGGCTTGGAGTTGGTTGCGCTCGTCGTCGCTGAGCTCGCGGGCGTATCCGCCCGCCCCATCGGCGGTGACGCCCAGTTGCACGAAGGTGGCCCCTGCGGACTCGGCTTCTTCCTTGGCGGCGGTGCGAACGTCATAGGCGCGTACTTTGGCGCCGAGTCGCTTGGCCGTGGCGATTGCCTGGAGGCCCGCGACGCCCACGCCCATGACCAGAACGCGAGCCGGACGAATCGTCCCGGCGGCCGTGCTGAGCTGCGGGAAGAAGCGGTCCAGGTACTCGGCCCCGGCGAGGGCCGAGCGATACCCCGACACCGTCGACTGCGAGCTCAAGGCGTCCATGTACTGGGCGCGCGAGATGCGCGGCAGGAGATCAAACGAGAGGACGGTGACCCGACGATCGTTGAGTGCCCGCACGACATCGAGGGCGAGCAGCGGCGAGAGGAATGAAAGGTGCAGTGAGCCTTCCGGTACGCGCTGGGCCTCGTCGAGCGTCGGTGGATTCACCCGGAGGGTGACGTCACCGAGGGAAGCATCGGTGATCGTGGCTCCCGCCGCAACGTAACTCTCGTCGCTGAAGTGCGCGAGGCGCCCGGCGTCGCGCTCGACCTCGACCTGCCAACCGTCTGCCACCAGCGTCTTGACCGCGTCGGGCGTGAGGGCCACACGCGTTTCGCCCGCGCGCGACTCCTTGGCGAGGGCGATTTTCATCCCCTTGTTTTTACCAGCGTGAGGGGGTGCTCAGACCGAAGACGTGTTGGAGAGGAAATCGATCAGCGCCGCACTCAACTCACTCGATGCTTCGAGGGGTATCCAGTGGCCGAACGACTCCAGGCGCAAGTAGGTGAACCCGCTGTCACAGAACAGTCCCGACTCGGTCATCTGGCGTTCTCCCAGAGCGAAGTCACCGCTCGACCACACACCCATCGTGGGCGATTGGATGCGCGGAAGATCCGGCGGCGGGCTGACGAAGATGTCGGGTCGCACGTTGGCGCGGTACCACATCAGGTGCGTACGCATCTGTCCGTCACGCTCAAGCTCGGCGATGATCTGCTCGGTGCGCGGGTGCCGCACCCACCGATGCATCGCGTCGTAGTCGTCCTTGCGCAAGAACGCCTCGCCCAGACCGTCGAAGTGGAACAGCAGCATGTACCAACTCTTCACCTGCTGGCTGAGTCCGCCCGAGGCAAAGGCCGTGGGGTGACCCACCGAGATGGGCACCAGTCGATCCACCAGGTCGCCGCGATAGGAAGCCGTCACCCAAGCCAGGTTGGCACCCCAGTCGTGGCCGACCAGATGCACGCGATCGACGCCCAGCGCCTCGATGATCGCCACCACGTCGCCAACGAGCAGGTGCACCTTGTAGGCGTCGACGTCCTCGGGTTTGTCGCTGCGACCACAGCCGCGCAGGTCCGGCACGGCGACGCGAAACCCAGCCCGCACCAACTCGGGCGCGACCTCGTCCCAGAGGGCTCCGGTGTCGGGCCAGCCGTGCAACAACAGCACCGTGGGACCCTCGCCATCGACCTCGAGATACAGGCTCACGTCAGCGTTGTGTACGATCCGGGTTTCCACCGCCGCGAACGATACACCCACGAACTAAAACAGTCCCGTGGAATCATTCGTCCTCAACGTGGACTCCCCCCTCGGGCCCTGGGGTGTCGAAGGTAATACCAAAGAGATCACCGCCGTCTACCAACCCCACGAACATCGCCGCGACTCAGCTGGCAACCCACCGCGTGTGGTGGCCACGGCTGCGCGCCAGCTCGAGGAGTACTTCGAAGGTACGCGAAAGACCTTCAGCGTTCCCCTCGCGAGCGTCCCGTCCACCGACTTTCAGCGCGACGTGTGGGCGGCACTGGTGACGATTCCCTACGGCGAGGTGCGTACCTACGGCGAGGTCGCGCTCAGCGTGAATCGCCCACGTGCGTCCCGAGCGGTGGGCAACGCCAATCACGTCAATCCGTATCCCATTCTCGTGCCGTGTCACCGCGTCGTCGCGAGCACCGGCATCGGCGGCTACGGCGGAGGTGGCGAGCGGGTCAAGAGCTTCCTCCTCAAGCTCGAAGGCGTATCGATTTACTAATTCGAGACGTCCACGGAAGTCGGCTGTCATCATGGAGTGATGTCGTACCCGAGGTTTTTCAAGCGTGTCGCTACGTGGGCTCTCAGCGTTACGGCGCTAGTGCTGGCCGTAGCCCCGATCGCTTCGAGCGACCAAGCCAAGGCCGCCACTCTCGCCCCGTGCCGCGAGAGTGCATTGCGAATTACCGTCAAATCTGGTGACGGTCTGCATCACGGTGTGGAGTTCCTCACGTTTGCCAATGTTGGCGACACGTCGTGTGTCATGTCGGGCTATCCAAAAGTGCAAGCACTTCTCGATAGCGCCGCCGCCCCAAAGGGTCTCGCGAGCATCTATACCGCCGCACGACCCGGCGCTCGCAAGAGCGCGACCGACGCTCAGTGGGCGTGGGCCGGAGGAGTGGACGTCGGAGATGTTCCACTTAAGACATTCGTGGCTCCGAGAATTGTCTTACGTGCACACACGGGTGTCGCGACGGCAACGGTCAACTGGATTGATGGACCCAACGGCGACGCCACCTGTCACGCCTTCAGCGATCTTGTCATCGGTGTCGACGGATTTTCGGTGACGCGGTTTGTGAAGAGTTTCGAGCCGCTGTGTTATGAGTTCGTCGTCACTCCCATCGTGAGGGGTACGTCCACAGACATGTTTGTCAAAGTGGACTACTCGCTCAAGGCGAACGACCTGTCTGCCGCCCGCGACGAAGCGACGAACTTTCTGTCCGAAGCGATCTCATTGCACCGCGAAATCGCTCACCCTCACAAGTACTCCATCTACCAGCGAATACAGGCTGCCTCGGACTTACAAAACTCCGACGTCCTCCAAAAGACCCCCTGGCCCAAACTGACCGCGCAACTGGCGAGCGTGGCTCAAGAGTCCGACAACGTGGGGAACTACGAAGTGATGCACCTCGTGAACTCGGGCTACTCCCAGACAGTCAATCGGGACTACGCCGCGCTCCTTCTCGGTATCAAACGGCTTAACGCTTTGCTCACGCACCTGTCCTAGGACTCGGCCTCGGGCCGCACGATGGCATCATCATCACGGACCTCCGGGCGCGTCAACGGCAACGTGTGTAGCGGCACGGACCGCAGATCTAAACCCGCGTGCGACTCGACGAAGCGAACCATGGCCCGATACGCCACCCACAGCAGAGCCAGCGCGGAGGGCACTTCCAAGCACACCGCTAACACCACGCTTTGGTCAATGTCGCCATGGTGGGCGGTCGTGACATCGAACCAGGCATCGAGCAAGAACAATGTCGCTCCGGCGACGGTAAAGAGAATGATGAGCGCGCGCTGGCGCCATGCGGCCCACGCCGCGGCGAAGAGCATGGCGATCTCTGCGACGTCCAGACCGATCCACGCCAGCGCCCAGTGTTCAGCCACGTAGTGGGGCGGCAAGACGACCCCGAGGTAGATGCACCACAGGATCTCGGCGACCGCGCCGACGAGCAACGCGACCATGATTCGGTCGCGCCGCGTCTGGGGCACGAACCGAGTCACGAACTATCTCGCCAAAGCGTCCGACGGGTCGCTCAGGGCGGCGAACATGGCGTTCGCACCTTCGACCAGGGCAACGCGCTGATCGTCGCTCAGCACGTCGAGGGCGGAGGCCATCGCGGCATTCGTCAGTTCCTCCGCCTCGATCTTTTGTGCGCGCAGGTCGTCACTCACTTCGGGAACGTCCGTCTCTTTGTATCCGTGGAGTGCGAAAACCTCGGGACCCTGGATGTAGCACGCCGCCACCACGTCAAGGTTTGCGTCACGGACCGCCACGATATGAAAGCCACCCCGCAACTCGCGCAGCATGATCGAACCGAGGTACGCCCCGTGCACCGGGTCGTTCGGCCAGGGGTATTGGCGGTAGCCGTCGAACAGGGCGCATTGCCCGTACGGCAGGGCCTCGCTCACCCGACGAGCCGCGTCGCTGAAGCGCGCCAGTAGATCAGTGTCGAGGTCGCTGAAGGTCCGGTCGGCAAAGGCGTAGGCGGCCTCGACGTGCGACGCGGCGACCGCCACCGGATCGGCCTTGGTCTTGGCCTGGGTCCAGAAGTAGTCGATGAGCGACGGGTCGAAGAACGTGAAGGCGTCGATGACCGTCTGCGTGTCGACGTCGCCCAGCACGCCCGCACGGCCGAGCCCGTAGAACTCCACGACGTTGATGCCGTGAGCTCGACCGAGTTCTTTGGTGAGGGGGTCGAAGTAGAACTTCATACCCACCACCTGAATCGGATCGGCGAGCAGGTTGGCGGTTTCGGTTGGATCCATGAAGCGACTCTAGGTCCGGCTCGCGTAGTACCGAGGGCCGGCGCGGTGCACGCGCAGTTCGATGCGCGAGCCGCACTCCACTTCGACGAAGCGCGCCGATCCTCCGTGTCGCAGAGAGATCTCTGAGACGATGGCCAGCCCGAGACCCGTGCCGCCCGAGCGCCGAGACCGCGCCGAGTCCGCCCGGGTGAAGCGCTCGAAGAAGCGCGCGCTGTCGGCCACGTCAATGCCCTCGCCGTCGTCACTCACCCAGATGACGACCTCGTCGCCCTCGTAGTGCGAGTTGAATCGCAACTCCTTGTGCGCGTAGCGCATGGCGTTGTCGACCACGTTGCGGATCATGCGACGCAGCATCGTGAGATCGCCCAGCACACGCGTCGGAGCGACGGCCGAGGTGTCCACGCTCAGCTCGCTCATCGAGCGCACGCGCGACGCCTCTTCGTAGAGGAGGTCATCGAAGTCAACCTCGGAGATCTCGACGTCCAGGTGATTCTCGTCGTGGCGGGCCAACCAAAAGAGGTCGCCGATGATGCCGTCGAGTCGGCGGCCCTCGCGTACCACGACCTCGGCGACCTCGGCCCAGTTGGTGTGCTCGGGGTCACCGGTCGCTCGCTCGGTGGTCGCAAGCAGCGTCGTGAGGGGGCTTCGTAACTCGTGGCTCGCGTTGGAGACGAACTCCTGTTGGAAGCGAGAGGCCGACTCCAACCGGTCCAGCATCTCGTTCACGGTGCGGGCCATCCGCGCGATCTCGTCGTCACCGCCCGTCACCGGCACGCGCTGGGTCAGGTCCTCGGCCGCGATGGCGTCGACTCGACGTCGTATGTCCTCGACCGGCGCGAGGGCGAGGCCGATGCCGAGCCAGATGAGACCCCCCGACATCAACAACAACAGCGGAAACGACACGAGGAGACTGGCGAGAAGTACGCGCACGCTGTGCTGAATCGGCCCGCCGTAGACGAACCCGAAGATGAGCCCAGCGCCGCGCTTGGTGGTGATCGTAGAGACCTCGCCCGAACTGAGCTCAGAGATCGTGGACTTGGTCGTCGTGCCGCGCCGATACTTCACCCCGAGTCCGGTGGCGGAGGAGAAGTCCTCGACGGCCTTGGCGAGCACCGGCGCGTTGGCGATGGCCGAACTGGCCGCCCATACCTTCGTGCCGTCGGCGTTGGTGACCTGGACCACCACGTCGCCCTGCATGGCGAGGGTCTCTTCGTGGGTGACGGCCTTGGGTGCGTTGGCAAAGCCCTGTTGAGTCTGTTCCATGACCGCGTCGATCTGATTGGCGGCCTCGCTGAGCAAGGAGCGGTGCACCAGGTTCACGAGGGCGAGACCGGTAAAGGTCAAGATGACCGCGATCGCCACGACAAAGATGAGCGTCAGACGTGCGCGAATCGAGAGCTCGCGACGTCGCTTCATTAGGTGTCGCGGGCGCTGTACCCGAATCCGCGCACGGTGCGTATCACCGAGGGCTCGTCCGCCAGGTCGATCTTCTTGCGCAGGTACCCGACGTAGACCTCGACGATGTTCTGGTCGCCGTCAAAGTCACTCCCCCAGACCACCGAGAGGATCTCGGTCTTCGAGAGCGTGGTGTTCGCGTGGCTCATCAGATACTCGAGCAACGAGAACTCGCGGGGCGTGAGGGTCACCGTGCGCGCGTACGCACTCACGTGTCGGGTCACAGGATCGAGGGTCACCGCGCCCACGCTGAGTGGCTGGGGGCGCCCGCGCTCCTGGCGGCGCAGCAGCGCGTGCAGGCGCGCCATCAGCACGGACTTTTCGAAGGGCTTGCGTAGGAAGTCGTCGGCCCCCACGTCGAGGCCCTCGACCTCGTCCCACTCGCCCTCTTTGGCGGTCAGCATCAATAGCGGCGTCTGGATGCCGGCCGCACGCAGTTCCTGACAGACGCGAAATCCACTGCGCTTGGGCATCATGATGTCGAGCACGATGACGTCGTAGTCGCCGCGCAGGGCCGCTTCGAGGCCGGTGTCGCCGTCGAAGGCCTGGTCCACGACGTACCCCTCGTCGACCAGCAGACCCGCTACGGCGCTCGCGAGGTCGTGGTCGTCCTCGACGAAGAGGACCCTGCGAGGTTCGTCACTCATTGCAGGTAGAGGTTACCGTTGGTCCCTTCGATGACTTTCAACTTCTTGAGGCCGTGGGGAGCGGGTCCCACGATGACTTCGCCGTTACTCACCTCAAACTCCGAGCCGTGGCACGGACAGACCATGATCTTCTGGCTGCTCGAGTAGCCAACGGTGCAGCCCATGTGGGGACAGACCGCGTTGTAGGCGACAAAGTCGCCCGCGTCGTCGTGAATCACGATGCCCGGGTCACCGTTGGAGGGGATCGTGAAGCTCGCGGCCGAGTTCTCGGGCACCTGGGAGGCCGCGCCGAGCAGTTTTCCCGCCGGAGCGGGCGTCGTGGTCGTGGTCGTGCCATCCCCCGTCCCCGAGCCCTGGGACGTCGTCGTGGTCGTGGGTGGCGCCGTCGAGAGCGTCAGTTCATTGTGCTTGGCGGGTTTGGGTGCATCGTTGATCAGCTTGCCGATATCGGCGGCGGCACCGCCCAGTATCAAGACGCTGGCGGCCGCGCCCGCGGCGACGCCCGCACCCACCACCACCGAGCGACGGTCGATGAGGTCGAGGCCGTCGCGATTCACGAGGGTTCCGCGACCGCCGAGCAGCACTGGACACACGGCCTGATCGCAGGGCAGTCCTCCTCGTGCGCTGCATCTGCCCTCGTCATAGTTGCCACAGATCGCCTGCACCGTCGCAAAGGGAATCGCGACCAGTTCGGGCGAGGGTTGATGAGCCTTGGTGGCAACGCGTTTCGCGATGAGGGCATCCACACTCAGCCGCGTACCGCCGCCCGACAGGATGAAGGGCATCCACGCGAAGAAGAAGACGATGTCGGATCCGGTGAAGTACGGCGAGGCGTGAAAGCTCACGGTGAGAAAGAGCATGAGCGAGATGCACAGCCCGGCGATGGCGGCAATCCGCGTCCACAAGCCAAAGAGCGTGCCCAGTCCGACCGCGATCTCTCCCAGCGCGATTGCGATCCCGATGGGCTTGGCGACGCCCAGGAGATGAACGAGAACACCCGCGATCGGGCTCGTATGAGTGGCGCCGAGCAGTTGGGCCTGGATCGAGATGGGACTGGCCTTCTTAAAGAAGTTCGGATTGGCCAGCTTCTGAAGTCCCGCGTAGGTGAACGTCGCGCCCAAAAAGAGCCGCAAGGGCACCAGCGCCCACTCGCTCAGGGCCCAGGCGCGGACCGGCGCGTTGAAGGGGAGCCGACGCTCGGGCCCGCGGGATCCCGAGTCGGAATTACTGGACGACACGTGTCCATCGTGCCACAGGACCTGAAGAGCGGATTTGGCAGGGACGAAGTCTTAGTGATCCCTTATCAAGAACAATGGACGTGATGAACGCCTCAGTTATCTCATTTCTCCTCGCCAAGGTCCAGGACCTCCCGTCGGGCCTGGTGTACGGACTCGTCGCGCTGTTGGTGTTCGGCGAAGCGGCACTCTTCATTGGTTTCGTACTGCCCGGCGAGACGGCCGTCATCGTGGCCGGCGTCATCGCCGCACGCGGACACGTGAACATCGTGGTGCTCTGTGTCATCGTGGTGATCTCGGCGATCGCGGGCGACTCGGTGGGCTACTTCGTCGGCGAGCGCTACGGCCAACGCCTCATCCGGCTTCCCATTCTGCGCTCACGCCGCGAGACCATCGATCGCACCCTCGACGCCCTGGCCCGCCGAGGTGTCACCTACGTGTTCGTCGGCCGCTTTACCGCGTTCCTGCGTGCCATCATTCCCGGACTCGCGGGCATGAGCCGATTGCACTATCGACGCTTCCTCGCGGCCAACGCCGCGGGCGCACTCCTTTGGGGCGTGCTCTACGCACTCCTCGGCTACTACGCGGGGCATGCCCTTGACTCGGTCGAGAAGTACTCGGGCTGGGGAGCCTCGGGACTGCTCGTGCTCGTGATTCTCATTTTGGTCGGCTTGCATCTGCGACGTCGACGCCGCGATGCCAAGGACCATGCCCAGTGGCTCCGCGATCATCCCGGCGAGTTAACGCAGGACCCGCAGTAGCTCCTCGGGTGCGTTGAGGCGCCACTGGCCCGCGTGTCGGACCAGGAGACCGGCACTGACCGCGGTGGGTCCCGAGCCCCGCAGCAATGATCGGACGTAGATCTCGGCGACATCCATCGTTTCTCGCGCCTTCACGAGGTCCTCGGGGGCGAGGTCGAGGGTGGCGACTGCGCTCGAGGTCACGATTCGGGGCCCCACGACGTCATCGTGTCGAAGAAGGTCCGTGATGTGTTCGATCTGCGCGTGCGCGAAGCCCGCGCTGGAGAGCGCGCTGCGCCGCCACGGCGGGGCACTCGCCTTGAGAAACCCCATCGTGACCAGCTCTTGAGGTTGCGTGAAGACGAGCACACCCGTGATCTCGTCACTGAGGTACTCCACGACACGACGAGCGTGAGCGCTCACGTGGGGCACAACCCAGGGCAGCAGCCAGGCTTCTTGTCCCAGCCACGCAGGCCACACCGCGTCCACGAGGGCGATCGTGACACCCAGACCGATCGTGCGGGCGTGGCGTACGACCTGGCGGTATCGCGCGAGCGCCGCGTCGTCGACCTCGCCGGCGCGCGGTTCGATGCGCGCCCACTCGAGCGTGAGTCGTACGCCGTCAAAGCCCATCTCGGGCACAAAATCGAGGACCGTCTCGTACTCGCGCCAGAGGTCATCGGCCGCGCCCGGTCCGATCTGGCGCTTGAGCGCGATGGTCGGTGAGTAGCACGTGGCGGGCCCGCCAGGTCCGTCGAAGCCTCCCTCGACGGCGTAGCCCTCAAGGGTCACGAACATTCGTGCACGTTCACTCACGCGGCCAGTTTCGCACGGCTCCTCGTGGTGCCCCTCCAGTATCGTTTCGAGCGACGCCGGTCAGTGAGCGGCAACCACGAGGAGGTCCCATGGCCGATGAACTGCTGCGCGAGCGACGCGGACACGTCGAACTGCTCACCATCAACCGGCCCGATGCGCGCAACGCCATCAACCTGGCGACCGCCACGGCTTTGGACCTGGCGCTCGACGAGGCCGAGACAGACGATGAGGTCTGGGTGGTCGTGCTCACCGCGGCCGGTGACAAAGCCTTTAGCGCCGGTATGGACCTCAAGGCCTTCGCGGCCGGTGAGTTCCCGGTCACCGCCCACGGGTTTGGCGGCATCACGCAGCGCGAGTTCACCAAGCCCCTCATCTGTGCGGCGAACGGCTCGGCGCTCGCGGGGGGCTTTGAGATCATGATCAGCTGCGACATGGTCGTCGCGGCCGACCACGCGAAGTTCGGGATCCCTGAAGCGGCACGCGGCCTGATCGCGGGTGGCGGCGGGTTAATCCGCCTGGCCAAGCGCATCCCGCTCGCGATCGCCTACGAGATGGCCCTCACGGCCGAGCCCATCGATGCGGCCCGAGCCCTTGCGCTCGGCCTCGTGAATCACGTCGTGCCCAGTGACCAAGTGCTCGAGGCCGCGCTCGATCTCGCCGAACGGGTGGCGAAGAACGCTCCGCTGGCGGTGCGCACGTCCAAGGATGTCATGCGTCGTTCACTCGAGATGACAGAAGGCGAGGCCTGGGCCCTCAATGGCGAAGCCTTTGGCGCGATTGGACGGAGCGCCGACGCCCTCGAGGGAGCGATCGCCTTCGCCGAGAAGCGTTCACCCAACTGGCAGGGCCAGTAGCGCGACTAGTGCAGGTGGTAGACGAGAGCGGACGTCGCCGCCGCTCCCACCACGACGACCGGAAACGGTGCGCGCGCCATCAGTAGTGCCGCGGCCACCCCGATGCCCGCGAGGCGATGATCGATCACGACGTGGGTCTTGGTGACTAGACCCTCAGCCATCACCAACGCACTCAGGAGCGCGATCGGGACGAGCGCGTTGATGCGCTGCAGGCGAGGATGAGCCAGCCAGCCCTCGGGGATGACATAGCCCAGCAGCTTGATCAAGAAGCACAGAGCGCTCGTCGCGCCGAGCACGACCCACGACGCCGAGACGCTCATCGCTCGGCCCATCCGAAGACGAAGGCCACCAGCGCACTCGCGATGATGGGAATTCCCGCAGGGAGCCACGGCGTCACCACGAGCGCAAAGGCCATCGACGTGAGCGCCACCACGCGAAGGAACATGGTCGTCAGTCGCGGCCACAGAAGACCGAGGAACGCCGCAGGCACGGCCGCGTCCAGCCCCCACGAGGCGGGGTTACCCAGCGCCTGGGCACCCAGTGCTCCGACCAAGGTGAAGATGTTCCAGAAGAGAAACACGCCCACGCCCGTCCACCAAAAACCCGCGCGCATGGCGTCCACGCCGCGTGGCGACTGGGCGAGGGCCACGTTGGTGGACTCGTCGATCGTGATCTGGGCGGCCACCACGCGCTTGAGGCCCCTAGCTCTCACCACCGGAGACATCTGCAGTCCGTAGAGAGTGTTTCGGGTCGAAACGAGGGCCGCCGTCGCCACTGCACTCGCCACCCCGCCGCCCGCGGCCATGACTCCCACCGCCGCGAACTGGCTCGCCCCAGTAAAGGTCAGAAGGGAAAAGAGGCAGGTCTGCAGCAGTGAAAAACCGGCCGCGATGCCAGCCGCGCCAAAGGCCACCCCGTAGGCGCCCACGGTGAGCGCCACGCTCAGCGCATCGCGGTACGTCTCTCGAGGGGCGGAATTCATCCGGTAATTCTTGCCGAACCTGATGAGGGCTTCCGCCGACGGCCCCTCGCCAAAGCGCACTACTGTTGAATTAGCGCGTCAAAGGAGAAGTCCGTGGTATTTGGAGACGTATTCGGGCCGGACCTCGTGGTTGTGATCATCGTGGTGGCCGTGTTGCTCTTTGGCGGAGCCGCCATTCCCAAGTTGGCTCGTAATCTGGGCAGCGCCAAGACCGAGTTCGAAAAGGGCCTCAAGGATCCCAAGGCATCCCAAGAGACCAAGACCTCGGACTCAACAGAAACAAAGGCCCCCGAAACCGACAAGTAGTCCCCCGTGGACATTGTCGACTTGTCCGAGCGCCTCTGGCGCGGCGAGGACCTCGGACAAAAAACGAACCCCTTGTTGGGCGCGGTCGGGCACATCGACGAAATCACGCCCTCGGTCGCCTTTCTCCCCAACTTCGCAAACTGTACGGCGATCTCGACCGACGACGGTTTGGTCATGGTCGACACCGGCTCGCCACTCACGGCGACGAGCGTGCACCAAGAGATACGAACGTGGAGTTCGCTTCCTCTGAACTCTGCTGTCTTCTCGCACGGCCACATCGATCATGTCTTTGGCGTGGGAGCGTTCGAAGAAGAGGCGCTCGCCGAGGGGTGGCCGACCCCTCGGGTGCTGGCCCACGCCCACCTGCCACGGCGATTCGACCGCTACATCCTGACTGCGGGCTACAACGAAGTCATCAACCAACGCCAGTTCGCCGCACCGAACCTGCGCTGGCCCCGTGAGTATCGCTACCCCGACGAAACGTACGAAGTTGAGTTGGACCTTGTTGTGGGCTCATCACGTTTCCACTTGCGCCACGAAAAGGGCGAGACGGACGACGCCACCGTCACCTGGATCCCCGAAGAAAAGGTCCTGTGCTCGGGTGACCTCTTCATCTGGAATAGCCCCAACGCGGGCAACCCCCAGAAGGTTCAGCGCTTTCCCCTGGAGTGGGCCCAGGCCCTGCGGCGCATGAGTGATCTGGAGGCCGAGTACCTGCTGCCGGGCCACGGCTTACCGATTTTCGGACGCGAACGAGTTCGCCAAGCGCTCACAGAGACGGCCGAATACCTAGAGAGTCTGGTCGAACAGACCCTCGCCCTCATGAACCAAGGGGCGCGTCTCGCCGACGTGCTCGCGAGCGTGAAGGTGCCCGCTCACCTCTCAGGTCGCCCCTATCTTCAGCCCTACTACGACGAGCCCGAGTTCATTGTGCGGAACATCTGGCGTCTCTACGGCGGGTGGTGGGACGGCAACCCCGCGAACCTTCGTCCCGCTCACGAACGAAACCTCGCCGAGGAGCTCGTCGCTCTAGCCGGAGGAGCGGGCGCGCTGTGCGCTCGCGCAGAAGCACTGCTGGAAGTCGGTTCTGACGAGGCACTTCGCGTGGCCGGACACTTGTGCGAAATGGCCTGGCTCGCAACCCCCGGCGACACGGGCGTCCAAGCAGTGCGCCAGCGCGTCTTTGGCGAATTGGCGGCGCACGCGACGTCGACGATGTCGCGCGGAGTGTTTCGGTGGGCCGAGCGCGAGACCAAACCCGAGGGACACTAAGTCCGCGCGAAGGACATTTGCGCACGCATTCCTGAGCCCCACCAGAATCAAGCGGCCATAAATAATGAGTAAGGTTTTCACGTGGAATCACCTGCCCTGCCCCCTCAGGGAGACCCGGCCCGCGCGCGCCGTTGGCGACGCCTCCGGCGTCTCATTGCGTTGCCCATAGCCGCCCTCGTTCTCGCTGGCTGCAGCGAGATCCCCACAAAAGATGGCATTCCGACCTTCGGTGCGCACCCCGGGGCCACCACGAGTTCACACTCGGCCTTCGACCTGTGGCAGGGCTTCTCCGTCGGGGCCATCATCATCGGTTTCTTGGTGACGTTTCTCATCATCTGGTCGGTCATTCGCTATCGGCGCAAGGGCGATCGGATCCCCAAGCAGACCCAATATCACCTGCCCCTGGAGTTCGCCTACACGATCGTTCCGATCCTGATCGTGCTCGGCCTCTTCGCCGCCACGCTGGTCGTGGAGAACAAGGAAGTCGCCAACCCCAAGACCAGCGTCGTCATCGACGTCAACGCCTTTCAGTGGGGCTGGAAGTTCACCTACCCGGGCCACAACGTCGTTGTGGTCGGCCAGACGACCCAGAACCCCGAGATGGTCATGCCGGTGAACGAGAACGTGCACATCAACCTCACCTCGTCGGACGTCATTCACGGCTTCTACGTGCGAGCCTTTAACTTCTCGCGGTACGCGCTGCCCGGCGTGCTCAATCAGTTCACGTTCCGCGCCGTCGACACCGGCACCTACGACGGCCAGTGCACGCAGCTCTGCGGCCTCTACCATTCGCTCATGTGGTTCCGCGTGAAGGTCGTCTCGGATAGCGACTACGCCGCGTGGCTGGCGACGAACGCGAACTCGGCTAGCGCGGCGGCCGCGTCCGCGGCGACGAACCAGCAGACCTCCTCCATCGTTCCCACCAAGCCGACCGTAGGAAACAGCTAATGACCGACGTTCTCGATCCTCCCGTTCACGCGGTCGAGCACCACGAGGAGCATCACGACGGCCCCACGGGCATCCTGAAGTGGCTGACCTCCACCGACCACAAGGTGATCGGGCTGTCCTACACGGTGACCTCGGTGATCATGATGGTGATCGGCGGTTGCTTCGCCGAGCTCATTCGCGCCCAACTCTGGTCGCCCAATGGACACCTGGTATCGCTCGCCCAGTTCAACGAGCTCTTCACGATGCACGGCTCGGTGATGATCTACCTCTTCGTCGGGCCCTTTGCTTTTGGCGCACTGGCCAACTTCATCGTTCCGATTCAGATCGGCGCGCCGGACATGGCCTTCCCGCGCCTCAATGCTCTGAGCTACTGGCTCTACCTCACGGGATCCATCACCTTGCTCTCCGGGTTCTTCGTCGCCGGTGGCGCAGCCAACTTCGGTTGGGTGGGCTACGCCCCACTTTCTAACTCGGTGAACACGCCCGGAGCCGGCGCGGACCTGTGGATCGCCGGTCTGCTGCTGACGGGGTTCTCGGCCATCTTCACGGGCGTCAATCTGACCGCCACGATCTTCTATCTGCGTGCGCCCGGCATGACGCTCTTTCGCATGCCGATCTTCACGTGGAACTTGCTCATCACGGCGATTTTGATCCTGCTCGCCTTCCCGGTCCTCACCGCGGGCCTCATCATGCTGTACTGCGACCGACACTTCGGGACACATATATTTTCTGTCGCCGGAGGTGGCGTGCCGGTGTTGTGGCAGAACATCTTCTGGTTCTGGGGCCATCCGGAGGTCTACATCTTGGCGCTGCCGATGTTCGGCATGGTGACCGAGATCATCGCCGTCTTCTCGAAGAAGCCCGTCTTTGGGTACAAGGGAATGATCTTCGCCACGATCACCATTGGTGCCCTCTCGCTCGGCGTGTGGGCGCACCACATGTTCACCACGGGAACCGTGTTGCTGCCGTTCTTCTCGATCATGAGCCTGCTCATCGCGGTACCCACCGGCATCAAGATGTTCAACTGGATCGGCACGATGTGGCGAGGGGAAGTCTGGTTCAGTACGGCCATGCTCATGGCCATCGGCTTTCTCTTTACGTTCCTCGTGGGCGGCATCACGGGCATCTACCTCGCCAGCCCGCCGCTCGACTTCTTCACCCACGACACCTACTTCGTCGTCGCGCACTTCCACTCGGTGGTGCTCGCGCTTCTCATGGGTGCGATGGGTGGGCTCTACTACTGGGGTCCCAAGATCACCGGGTACCTGCTCAACGAGACAATCGGTAAGACCCAGTTCTGGTTCTTGTTCTTGGGCGCGCAGGTCTTCACGTTCCCCGAGTACATCCTGGGCCTGTGGGGCATGCCACGACGCGTTGGCGTCTACCCCAACCACCCGTCGTGGCAGACGCTCAACGACGTCGCGACCATTGGTGCGATCATGATGGGCATCTCGACGATTCTCTTCTTGGCGAACGTCGTCTACAGCTGGAAGAAGTACCCCGCGGGCGACAACCCCTGGGACGGTCAGACGCTGGAATGGTTCACGACTTCTCCCCCGCCGCACCACAACTTTTACCGCCTACCTCAGATCCGCTCGGAGCGTCCGACGTGGGACTACAACCACCCCGAACACCGCTCGGCGGCCCATGGCCACGTGGCTGACAGCCTCATCGAGAAAGAGCCCGTCGCGTGAGGGTAGAAGCACGACTCCTCTTGGGCCTCGGCACCTTCTTTGGCATCATGATGGTCGTCTACTGGTTCTGGAGTCACGAGAACGCCGGCAGCGTGATGATGTTCGCCGGCATGCTCTTGTGTTTCCTGCCGGGCAGCTACTACTACTTCTGGAGCCGGCGCATGAAGCCGCGCGCCGAGGACGACCCCCACGCGACCCAGGCCTCCGGTGCCGGCGTCGTGGGCACGTTTCCAGGCACGTCGATCTGGCCCTTCACGCTCGGCATGGGCGCCTTCTTCGTGGCGCTCGCGCTCGTCTTTGGCATTTGGTTGTTAGTGCCCGGACTTGGTCTGGTGTTCTGGGCAGTGGTCGGGGGGACGGCAGAAGGTCGTCGGGGTGGTCACCACTAGCGCTTGTCGTTTCGTCGCGATCAACAACCTGAGTGTGACCCTCGCGCGTCGCATATTGGCCCACGTCAGCGCTCGTAAACTACATCTGCTGTGCGTGGTAACGCCACGATGAGGGAGGAGTAACGGTGACGGCCCTAGAGAGTTCGACCAAGGTTCAACTCGGAGGAACTCGCGGAGGGCCGAACACACCCACCGTTCGCCAAGACCGCTGGTGGATTCAGCCCGTGGTCACGGTCTCGATCCTCACCGCCTTTGTGATCTACTCCACCTGGGCGGCGTTCCAGAACAAGAACTACTTCGTCGGCGCCAACCTGAACCGCGACCTGATCAGCCCCTTCTACTCACCCTGCCTCGGGGGAAGTTGCGTGCCCGGAGCGAAGTTCGCCTTCACGTGGAACGCCTGGACGATCTCGCCGGCCATCTTGATCCTGATCTTCCCGTTGGGCTTTCGCCTCACCTGCTACTACTACCGGCGCAGTTACTACCGCGCGTTCTGGTGGTCGCCACCGGCGTGTGCCGTCGCCGACGCACACGGCTCCTACTCGGGCGAGACACGCTTTCCGCTCATCATGCAGAACGCGCACCGGTACTTCTTCTACTTCGGCCTGATCTTTAACGGGTTGCTCACCTACGACGCGGTGCTCGCCTTCCACCAGCCGGGTATCGGCTGGGGCGTGACCGTGGGCACGATCGTGCTCGTGGTGAACGCCACGTTGCTCTGGCTCTACTCGCTGTCCTGTCACGCGTGTCGCCACCTGTGCGGCGGCCAGGTGAAGAGCTTCAAGAAGCACCCGTTGCGGTACCGGTTTTGGAAGATCGTGACGCCGCTCAACGCCAAGCACATGAACTTCGCCTGGGCGTCGCTGGTCTTTGTGGCCGGCACCGACATCTACGTTCGTCTGGTCGCCTCGGGTGCGATCACCGACTACCGACTCTTCTAAGGACGTTTGCGTGAGCGACTACGAACACCACGAGTACGACGTCTTGATCATCGGCGCGGGCGGAGCGGGTCTGCGCGCGGCGATCGAGGCCAAGCAGCGCGGTCTGAGCGTCGGCATCGTCACCAAGTCCCTCCTGGGCAAGGCCCACACGGTCATGGCCGAGGGCGGCATGGCTGCGGCGATGGGCAACGTGTACCCCGAGGACAACTGGATGGTCCACTTTCGCGACACCATGCGAGGAGGAAAGTACCTCAACAACTACCGCATGGCCGAACTTCACGCCAAGGAAGCGCCCGAGCGCGTGTGGGAGCTGGAGCAGTGGGGCGCTCTCTTTGACCGCACCAAGGACGGCAAGATCCTTCAGCGCGACTTCGGTGGCCATCGCTACGCGCGACTCGCGCACGTCGGCGACCGCACGGGGCTCGAACTCATCCGCACGCTCCAGCAAAAAGTCGTGTCCATGGGCACCGACGTCTTCATGGAGTGCAAAGTGCTGCGCCTGGTGCACGACGACCAGGGTCGGATCGCGGGTTGCGTGGGGTACTGGCGCGCCAGTGGCGAGTTCGTGACCTTCCAGGCGAAGACCGTCATCCTGGCGACGGGCGGCGCGGGCAAGTCCTGGAAGTTCACGTCTAACTCCTGGGAGTCGACGGGGGACGGACACGCGATGGCCCTGTGGGCCGGGGCGAATCTCATCGACATGGAGTGCATCCAGTTCCACCCCACCGGCATGGTCTGGCCGCTCAGTGTGCGCGGACTTCTGGTGACCGAGAGCGTGCGCGGCGACGGCGGCGTGCTGCGCAACTCGAACGGCGAGCGCTTCATGTTCAACTACGTGCCCGAGATGTTCCGAGCCGAGACCGCCGAGACCGAGGAAGAAGGCGACCGCTGGTACGAGGACCACAGCGCGGGGCGTCGCCCGCCGGAGCTGCTGCCGCGCGACGAGGTCGCACGAGCGATCAACTCCGAGGTGAAGGCCGGTCGAGGCAGTCCCCACGGCGGGGTCTTCCTCGACATCGCCTCGCGACGCACACCGGAGTTCATTCGCCGTCGCCTGCCCTCGATGTATCACCAGTTCATGGAGCTGGCGGGCGTGGACATCACGCGCGAAGCCATGGAGATCGGGCCGACCTGTCACTACATCATGGGCGGCGTGCAGGTGAACGCCGACTCCCAGGAGACGGTGGTTCCCGGACTCTTCGCCGCGGGCGAAGTGGGAGGGGGCATGCACGGAGCCAACCGGCTGGGTGGCAACTCGCTCTCGGACCTGGTCGTCTTTGGACGACGAGCGGGCATCGGCGCCGCCGAGTACATCGAGTCAGGCCAAGCAGCGACTTCGTTCAATCACGACGAAGTGACAGCAGCCATTGACGAAGCTCTCGCACCGTTCTCCCGCGAGGACGGAGAGAACCCCTACACCGTCCAGCACGACCTCCAAGAGATGATGCAGACGAACGTGGGCATCATTCGCACCGCGAGTGAGCTCGACGAAGCCACCAAGGAACTCGATGTGTTCACGGAACGCGTGCGCAACCTCTCGGTCAAGGGAACGCGCGCCTACAACCCGGGTTGGAATCTCGCCACCGATCTGCCGGCCATGATCACGGTGTCCAAAGCGGCGACCCTCGGGGCGACACTGCGCAAGGAGTCACGCGGCGGCCACACGCGCTCGGACTTTCCCAACGCCGATCCCGAGTACGGCAAGATCAACTTCGCTCAGTCGACGAGCAACGGACGGTGGGATGGCGACATCAACGTCGTCGAGTCGCCGATCCTGATCTTGCCCGATGAGCTCAAGGCTCTCCTGGAGGAGGCGAAGTAATGGCCGAGATCACGATGCGGGTCTGGCGCGGTGACGCGAGGGGCGGGGACTTCACGAACTACACCCTCGAGCAGAACGAGGGCGAGGTCGTTCTCGACGTCATCCACCGGATTCAAGCGACCGAGGCGCCCGATCTCGCGTGCCGCTGGAACTGCAAGGCGGGCAAATGCGGATCCTGCTCGGCCGAGATCAACGGCAAGCCGCGGCTCATGTGCATGACGCGCATGGACGCACTGCCCGAGGGCCCCGTCACCGTCACGCCCATGAAGACGTTCCCCATCATCCGCGACTTGGTCACCGACGTCTCATTCAATTACGTCCAGGCCGCCAAGGTGCCCGCTCTCTTGCCGCCGCCGATGCCCGAGGGTGGGTACCGGATGTTCCAGGAGGACGTCGAGCGCGGCCAAGAGTTCCGCAAGTGCATCGAGTGCTTCATGTGCCAGGACGTCTGTCACGTGATCCGCGACCACGAAGAGAACAAGACCAACTACGCGGGTCCGCGCTTCTTCATCCGCTACGCCGAGCTCGAGATGCACCCCCTCGACACCAACGACCGGCGCGACCTCATTCGTGAAGACATGGGACTGGGATATTGCAACATCACCAAGTGCTGCACCGAGGTCTGCCCGGAGCACATCAAGATCACCGATAACGCGATCATCCCGCTCAAGGAGCGCATCGTGGATGCCCACTACGACCCCATCGCGTGGCTCGGACGGACGATTCGCCGCAAGCCCAAGAAGACGGCCGTACAGGCTGACGTGCAGCCCGCGCCGTAGTGAGCGAGTTTCTCTCCGAAGCGTGGTTCGCCTCCTTGAGCGACACGCTCAGCAAAGCGGGGCCTCCCCCCGCGGATGACGCCGTGGAGGGTCTGCGCTACGTCGTCGAGCTAATCGATGCACCCTCGTCTCTGCCTCAGGCGCTCACCTTCGCGGTCGATCCTGATGGCATCAGCGTGCGCGCAGGCATCCACGATGATGCCGACGCCCTCATCGCAATCGATTACGACGACGCCAAAGCACTGGCCAACGGATCGCTCACCGCCGCGCACGCCGTGCGCGACGGACGACTCAAGATTCGCGGCGACGTGCACGGTCTGGTGCCGCTCCTCGAGTGGCTGCTCGGCGCCCGCGCCGACGGATAACTGCAGCTCTCGATCACGACTCGGAGTCGTACAACGAATCGCCCCGCCCGTCGTGTTCACGACGGGCGGGGCGATGAGTAACCCGTGGCGCTAGGCGTCGCGCTTTGACATCTGTGCTCCCGCAATGGCAAGCAGCACCAGGGTGTAGCCCGCCATCACGGCCAGGCCGACCCATGGGGAAAACACGAACGACGGTTGGGGACCGTGCGACAGCACCTGGATCCCAATGCGCGAGGGAAGGAACCTCTCGATGTCGTTGTGAATCGAGTTGGGCAGCGCTTGCAGCACGGTCGGGAGAACGAGCACGATGCCGACGAACGTGCTGATGGCACCCGCCGTGTGTCGAATCAACGTGGCGATGGCGAGTGCGAAGAGGCCGATGAGGAAGAGAAAGATTCCCGTCCCCAGCACCTCGCGCAGCGCGCCCGGGGTTGACAACGTCGCGTGGATCGCTGGCGCTGAGAGCAAGGCTTGCCCGACGAAGAACGACAAGAAGGCCGTCACCATCGACACGACGAGCGCGACGATACCAAAGACGCTCGCTTTGGCGACGAGAACTCCGGGGCGACGAGGGGTCGCCGACAGAGTGGCTCGAATCGTTCCGGTCCCGTATTCGGCACTCATCACCAGGACGCCGAGAACGCCGATGATGAGTTGAGCGACAAACACTCCGGTCAGGCTCAAGCTCGTCGGGTCAAAGCCGAAGTGAGGATTGGTGTCCCAATGAGAACGCGTTTCCGCTGCGGCCAGAGCACTGACACCAATCCCGATCACGATGGTGAGCCCGAGGGTCCATATGGTCGAACGAACACTCACGAGTTTCGTCCACTCCGAGCGCATCTGGTCGAGAATGGAGTACCGGCCCGGCGGTAGTTGCTTGTGCGGGCCGAGTCCCGTGGGACTGGTCATTGTGGTGCTCATTGTTCCATCTCCTTTAGTGCGTTCGCGATGTGGGCGTTGGTGCCGCGGTACTCGATACTGCTCTCGGTGAGCTCCATGAAGGCCTCTTCGAGGGACTCGGTCTGGGGCGTGAGTTCGTAGAGGATCACGGAAAGTCGCGAAGCGAGTTCGCCGATCTCCTTGTTGTCCTTACCGCGCACCGTCAACGTTCCGTCGTCTTCGACGCTGGTCGTCGCGCCCTCTTTCTCCAGGGCGCCGCGCAACGTGGCGACGTCAGGGGACGCGACGCGCACCGACTGGCGAGAACTCTGCGCGAGGAGTTCATCGATGGCCACTTGGACGATGAGGCGGCCCTTGCCGATGATGACGACCTCGTCGGCCGTCAGGGCCATCTCACTCATGAGGTGACTCGAAACGAAGACCGTGCGACCTTCCTTCGCAAGGCTCCGTAGGAACGTGCGCACCCAGCGAATACCGTCGGGGTCCAGGCCGTTCACGGGCTCGTCAAAGAGCAGCACTTCAGGATCGCCCAGCATCGCCGCGGCGATGCCGAGTCGCTGGCCCATGCCCAGTGAGAACTTGCCGGCGCGGCGGTTCGCCACGTCAGTCAGTCCCACGACCTCGAGCACCTCATCGACGCGTCGGCGGTCGATGCGATTCGCCTGAGCAAGCATCAACAGGTGGTTGCGTGCGCTTCTTCCGGGGTGGATGGCTTTGGCTTCAAGCAGCGCACCGACTTCATGCATGGGCCAGGGCAGATCGTGGAAGTAGCGCCCATTCACGGTCGCGCTGCCGGCGTTCGGCAGGTCGAGCCCCATGATCATTCGCATGGTGGTCGACTTGCCCGATCCGTTGGGTCCCAGAAAGCCCGTCACCACGCCGGGTCGCACTTCGAAACTGAGTTGGTCGACGGCGAGTTTGTCGCCGTAGTGCTTCGTAAGTCCCTTTGCCTCTATCACAGCGAGTCCCTACCTTTGGTGTCGACGTTTTCGACGCGACCCATTTTGACGTCGACGAGGGTCGAAAATCGTCGGCTAAACGAGGGTTTCTTGTGTAGGCGTAACGATGTAGGTCAGGCGTTCTCACATCCGCGACGTACATCCAACGATGTAGGGCGACTTCGACTCAGGGGCGACGATACGCCATCACGTAGTGGGTAGCGTCACGTAGGTGACGTCTTTGGAACCAACGCGGGAGAATCTTCGCCCCCCGCTGCTGCACCGCATCACGGCGCACCAACTTCAGGTGGCCGACTACGTCATCGCCGTTCTGCTCGTCTTCTTGTCCGCGGTCCATGGTCGACGCGTGTCGATCAACGGGCCCCACCCCGGCCAGGGCATCGGCAGCACGGGGGCCATCTCCGGCAATCTCGGCGTCGTCATCGGCGTTGCGCTTTTCAGCGGCGCTGGCATCGCCCTACGACGTCGTTATCCCATGCTGGCCTTGACGCTGCTCACCGCGGCCACCGCCGTAGCCATCGTCACCGGAGAGTCCTACTTCGCCGCGCCATTCATCGTCTTTCCCGTGTATCAAGTGGCCTCCCAGTACGAGCGGCGCCGCTCGCTCGCCGCACTGGTGGGCGCGTGCGTGGTGGTGCTGGTGGCGATGCTCATCTCGGTCGACTACCAGACGACCAACGGGATCGGATCCCTCGCCGTCTTGGCATCGGTCGCCGCGTGGTTCGTCGGCGACAGCGTGCGCGTTCGACGCACCTACGTCGCGGGACTCGCCGACCAAGCGGCCCAGCGTCAACGAGAAGTTCTCGAGCGCGCCCAACGATCCGTCGCCGAAGAGCGTCTTCAGATCGCGCGAGAACTGCACGACGTGGTCGCGCACAGCTTGAGTGTCATCGCCGTGCAGTCGGGCGTCGGCCGTCACGTGATCGATGAGCACCCCGCACAGGCGAAGAAGGCGCTGGCCGCCGTCGAAGAGACGAGTCGTACCGCCTTGGACGAACTGCGCCGCATGTTGGGTGTGTTGCGCCACGACGACCAACGTCCCGCGTCGCTGCGTCCGGCTCCCGGGGTGGGGTCGCTGGAACAACTCGTGGAGCAGG
Organism: uncultured Acidimicrobiaceae bacterium; assembly: GCA_963791015.1. GTDB lineage: Bacteria > Actinomycetota > Acidimicrobiia > Acidimicrobiales > RAAP-2 > RAAP-2. The sequence goes on from CAWBQX010000001.1 coordinate 240,371, forward strand.
TTCGCGCGGCCGGCGTGGACGTGGATCTCGCGGTCAACACGTCGTTGGTGTCGGCACTCTCGGCCACCGCGGATCTCGCGATCTACCGCATTGCCCAAGAGGCGCTCACCAACGTCGTCAAGCACACGGGACATGCGTCGGTGCGCGTCGAACTGCGCGATGAACCCGGCGTCCTTGTCCTCGAGGTCCTCGACGACGGCGGTGACGTCGTGGCGTACCCTCAACCGCCCGAGGACGCCAACGCCCACCATGGGATCGTGGGCATGCGCGAGCGCGTCGCGCTCTTTGCGGGTTCGCTGGAGGCGGCCCCTCGCCCCGAGGGAGGGTTCCGCGTCCTGGCGAAACTCCCGGCCGCCGCGCTCGGGTCCTCGTGACGAGCGTCCTCGTCGTTGACGATCAGGCGCTCGTTCGCGCGGGGTTTCGCTTCTTGGTCGACGCGTCGCCTGACCTGGAAGTGGTGGGCGAAGCCGCCGATGGTCGTGAGGCCGTGTCGATCGCCCAACAAACCCACCCCGACGTGGTCTTGATGGACATTCGCATGCCGCACATCGACGGCATCGAAGCCACACGACAGATCTTGAGCGATCCCGGGGCCGGTCATACTCGCGTCCTGATTCTCACGACGTTCGATCTGGACGAGTACGTCTACGCGGCCCTGCGAGCGGGCGCGAGTGGCTTTCTGCTCAAGGACTCGCCCCCCGAAGACCTGCTGGACGCGATACGAGTGATCGCGGCAGGTAACGCGCTCCTCGCGCCCAGCGTCACGCGAACCCTGATCGAAGAGTTCGCCAAGCAGACCGTCCCCAACGTCGTCAACGAGCGCCTGCTCGACCTCATCACTCCGCGCGAACGTGAAGTGCTGGGCTGCATCGCCCGAGGTCGCTCGAATAACGAGATCGCCGAGGAGTTACACATGAGTGCCGCCACCGCGAAGACCCACGTCAGCCGTCTTCTCGCCAAACTCGGGGCCAGGGATCGGGCGCAGTTAGTCGTTATCGCCTACGAAACGGGTCTCGCCCAAGCCACGTGATCGGAGGGAAGACTCTTCCCCGCGACTAAATCAGTCCGAGGGTGCGCACTTCGTCGCGCTCGCCGACCAGTTCCTCGGTCGTGATCGCGATGCGCTCCTTGGCAAAGTCATTGATCTCGAAGCCTTCTTTTACCTTCCACGATCCCGCGCCGTCCGAGAGAACCGGGAATCCAAAGGTGAGACCTTCGGGCACGCCGTACTCGCCATGGCTGGTGACCGCCACCGACGCGCAGTCGTCACCGGGCGTGGGACTGACCAGACTGCGCACCGTGTCGATCGCCGCATTGGCCGCCGAGGCGGCCGACGAGAGTCCGCGCGCGTCGATGATCGCCGCCCCGCGCTTCTGGACGGTCGTAATGAACTCACCTTCGAGCCATTTCTGATCGCTGATGACGTCGGTGGTCTTCTTGGCGCCGATGGTCGAGTTGGCGAAGTCGGGAAACTGGGTGGCCGAGTGGTTGCCCCAGATGGCGAGGTTCTTCACCTCGGTGACCGGTCGTCCGGCCGTGTGAGCCAGTTGGGCCACGGCGCGGTTCTGGTCGAGGCGCGTCATCGCGAACCAGCGGTCTTCGGGCACCTCGGTCGCGTTGGATCTTGCGATGAGACAGTTCGTGTTGCACGGGTTCCCGACCACGAGCACGCGTACGTCGCTCGCCGCGTAGCCGGCGATCGCTCGACCCTGGGGCTGGAAGATGCCTCCATTGATACCGAGCAGATCGCTTCGCTCCATGCCGGCCTTGCGCGGTATCGAACCGACGAGCAAGGCCCAGTTCGTGCCATCAAACGCGAAGTTCAGATCACTGGTCGCTTCGATGCTTGCGAGCAGCGGAAACGCGCAGTCGTCGAGTTCCATCACGACCCCGTGCAGCGCCTTCATGGCGGGCTCGATCTCGAGCAGGCGCAGGGCGACGGGCACGTTCGGTCCAAAGAGATCGCCCGAGGCGATGCGAAACAGCAGGCTGTAACCGATCTGACCGGCGGCGCCGGTCACGGTGACGTTGACGGGGGTGGTCATGACTCTCCTTAGGGAACTAGAGGCGATCGGCGATGGCGGCAGCGAACTCGGAGCACTTGACCTCGGTCGCACCCTCCATGAGACGCGCGAAGTCGTAGGTCACGATCTTGTCGGCGATGGTCGCTTCGAGGGCGGTGACGATGTCGTTCGCGGCGTCCTGCCAACCGAGGTGCTCGAACATCAACACGCCCGAGAGTAAAACGGAGCCGGGGTTGACCTTGTCGAGACCGGCGTATTTGGGTGCGGTGCCGTGCGTCGCTTCGAAGATGCCGTGTCCGGTGATGTAGTTGATGTTGGCGCCCGGCGCGATGCCGATGCCCCCCACCTGGGCCGCGAGGGCGTCGGAGAGGTAGTCACCGTTGAGGTTCATCGTCGCGATGACATCGAACTCACTCGCTCGAGTGAGGGCTTGCTGGAACGCGATGTCGGCGATGACGTCCTTGACGAGCAGCTTGTCTCCAGGCTTACCGTCGCAGTCGTCCCAGCCCACGGCCACGTCGGCGAACTCGTCGCGCACCAACTCATAGCCCCACTTGCGAAACGCGCCCTCGGTGAACTTCTGGATGTTGCCCTTGTGCACGAGGGTCACCGAGGATCGGTCGTGGGAAAGGGCGTACTTGATCGCCGCGCGAATGAGGCGCTCGGAACCGAACTTCGAGATCGGCTTGATGCCGATGCCACTCATTTCACGGATGTCCCAGCCGAAGGTGTCGTGCAGGAACGAGCGCAACTGCTCGGCCTGCTCGCTGCCTGCTTCGACCTCGAGGCCGGCGTAGACGTCTTCGGTGTTCTCGCGGAAGATCACCATGTCGACCAGTTCGGGGTGCAGTACGGGCGAAGGAACCCCTTGGAACCAGCGCACGGGCCGCAGACACACGTACAGGTCGAGGATCTGGCGCAGCGCGACGTTCAGTGAACGAAATCCACCGCCGATCGGCGTGGTGAGGGGGCCCTTGATGCCAATCAGGTACTCGCGAAAGACGGTGATGGTCTCTTCGGGGAGCCAGTCACCGGTCTCGTCAAAGGCCTTTTGGCCGGCGAGAACTTCCTTCCACTCGATCGTCTTGCCGTACTTCTTGGCGGCCGCGTCCAAGACCAACTTCGCGGCGGGCCAGATGTCGACTCCGGTACCGTCGCCCTCAATAAAGGGAATTATGGGGTTGTTCGAGACGTCCAGTTGGCCGTCGGCATTCATCGTTATCTTGTCTGGCATACGACCATCCTATGGACATTTTTCGGGGCCACTTTTGGCCGACGAGGGCCTCAGGCGAAGAGCGATTGGTGGATTTCCTGGGTCGCCGTCGAGCGATTCAAGGTGTAGAAGTGCAGACCCGGCACGCCCGCGTCGAGGAGTTCCACGCACAGTTCGGTCGCCGCGCGCACGCCTTCTTCACGCACCGCACTCGCTCCCCCGCGCGCCTCGGCGGCTTCCAGGCGCGCCACCAACGCGGGTGGTACCGCCGCCCCCATGGTCGCCATGCGCTTCACACCGTGCAGGGTCGTGACGGGCATGATGCCCGGCAGAATCGGCTTCTCCACCCCGAGTTCACCGAGTTCGTCGACCAACGCTGTGTACTCGTGCGCCTCGAAGAAGAACTGAGTAACGGCAAAATCGGCCAGCGCCAACTTGCGAGCCAGGTGCCGGCGATCCGACGCTCGATCGCTCGAGCGCGGGTGCCCCTGAGGATGCGCCCCCACGCCAATGCAGAAGTCTCCGATCTCGCGCACTAGCTCTACCAGGTCCAACGCGTATTCGAACTCGGAACTGTCTGCCGAACCGTCAGTGGGCAAGTCGCCACCCAGGGCCATCACGTTCACCACACCCGCGTCCAGATAGTTCTTTAGGAGATCACGCATCTCGTCGCGACGGTGTCCCACACAGATCAGGTGCGCCATGGCGGTAATGCGCCCCGCCGACTGGATCTGGGTCACTAGCTCGTAGGTGCGTCGACGCGACTCGCGACCCCCTCGATAGGTCACCGACACGAAGGAGGGCTCAAGAGCCGCCAGGGCACCGAGAGTGCGCTCGAGCACCACGCTCTCGTCGTCGGACTTGGGCGGGAAGAACTCGAAGGAACGGGTCCGACCTTGGGTCATCAAGTCCAAGACCCGTGAGGAACTACTACGCACGACCGAAATCGTCCTCGAGCCGTTCGATGTCATCTTCACCGAAGTATGTGCCGGTCTGGACTTCGATAAACACCACCGGCGTCGTCCCCCGGTTCTCGCAGCGGTGCGCTTGTCCCAGACCGACGTCGATGCTCTCGCCAGCGGGTACCTGGTACTCGACGCCATCGAGGGTCACCGTGGCCGTGCCGCTCACCACAAACCAGTGCTCGGCGCGCCTTTGGTGTCGCTGATAACTGAGGCGCTTACCTGGCTCGACGACGAGGCGCTTGATCTTGTGATCGGCAAAGTCCTCGTCGAGCACGGTGAAGGACCCCCAGGGCCGCTCGTCTCGCTCGCGCCCGTGTTCGTCAAGAAGTGTCACGATGCCCTTTCGGCAGCCACCACGGCGTTGTTCAACAGCATGGCACGCGTCATCGGGCCGACGCCACCCAAGCGTGGCGTGATCCAGCCGGCAACGTCACTAACGTCATCGGCGATATCGCTGAGCAATTTTCGACCTTCGAATGTCGTGCCCGCGCCGACGACCGCGGCACCCGGCTTGACCATGTCGCGCGTCACGAGTCCCGCTCGACCGGCCGCCGAAACGATGACGTCAGCGCTGCGCACGATCTCGGCGAAATGCTCCACCCCGGTGTGCACCACGCTCACCGCAGCGTTGCAGTGGGGACGGCGCATCGCGAGCAATAGCGCCAGTGGTCGGCCGATCGTCAGCCCGCGACCGATCACCACGACGTGCTGGCCCTCGACGGGCACGTCGTAGGCGGCAAGGAGTTCGACGATGCCGTTGGGCGTGCACGGCAGCGGACCGGGAGATCCCATCACCAGTCGACCGAGGTTCGTTGGGTGCAGTCCATCGACGTCCTTTTCGGGGTTCACCCGCAGCAGCACCTCTTCGTCGTTGACACCATCGGGAAGGGGCAGCTGCACGAGGATCGAGTGGATGCGATCGTCGGCGTTGAAGCGATCGACGATCTCTTCGATCTCGCGTTGGGAGGCGTCGGCGCCGAGATGCTCGTCGAATGAGCGGATGCCAATCTCGGCGCACTCTTCGATCTTCATCGCGACGTAGCGAACACTGGAGGGGTCGTCTCCCACCAGAATCGTGCCGAGTCCCGGCGTACGCCCCGCGCTGAGGAGTCGTTGGACGCGTTCGGCGAGTTGCATCTTGATACGGGCGGCGACGGCGTCACCATCAAGTAGTCGAGCTGTCATGTGTCTCCTAGTGCCGAAAATGGCGCTCGCCGGTGAGCATCATCACAATGCCCGCTCGGTTGGCCGCATCGATGACGTCCTGGTCGCGGACCGATCCGCCAGGCTGCACGACCGATGTCACGCCCGCGTTCGTCAGTGACTCCAGGCCGTCGGCGAAGGGAAAGAACGCGTCCGACGCCGCCGCCCCGCCCCGGGCGCGTTCACCGGCCTTCTGCACGGCGATATCGGAGGCGACAACTCGCGACTGCTGACCCGCGGCGATGCCCACCGCCACGCCGTCGTTGGCGATCACTATCGCGTTCGAGGTCGTGCGGGCACACACCCGCCAGGCGATCACTAAGTCGCGAAGCTGCTGATCGGTGGGTGTCGCGTCGGTGACGCACCGCCATTCGCTGGCGGGTACGAGTATCTCGTCGGCGTTCTGCACGAGTGCCAGAGCGCCGAAGGTTCGTATCGAGAGTCCCAGTGGTTCCGGCGCGGGAGCACTCAGGACTCGCGTGGCTTTGCGTCGAGCGACCAACGTGGCGATCGCTTCTTCCGAAAAACTCCCAGCGATGATGACGTCGGCCTGAGGGCCGGCGGCGATCAGGGTCGCGACATCATTGTCGACGAACCCGCCCAACGCGATGACCCCACCAAACGCACTCAACGGGTCGGCCGCCAGGGCCAGTTCAAACGCCTCGCCCAGAGTGCCCGCGAGAGCGGCGCCCGCCGCGTTGGCGTGCTTGATGATCGCCACCACCTCATGGCCAGGTTCATCGTGATCCAGCTCGTGCACGAGACGCCATGCGGCATCGGCGTCAAAGAAATTCAGATACGACAGAGCAGTGCCCGCGTGCTTGGTAACGCTGTCCCACCACGACTCGTGTCCGGCGAGTCGGTACCGAGCGGCAACCTGATGCGGATTCTCGCCGTACTTGGTCACCTCTGCTCGTTCAAGGGCGACACGCAGCGTCGAGGGCAACGTCTCACTCGTCTCGCGATCAGGGGATCGAGACTCGAACCACTGCGCGATCTGGGCGTCGTAGTCGGCCGTGTGCGCAAAGGCGACTGCCGCTAGGTCGTAGCGCGTCTCGTCTGAGACACGGCCGAGCTCGTTGATCTCCGAGAGCACCCGTTCGTACTGCGAAGGGCTCGTGACGACTGCGACGTGACGATAGTTCTTCGCGGCCGCGCGCACCATCGTGGGACCGCCCACATCAATTAACTCGATCGAGGGATTCGTCGAGAACGGGTACAGGTTGCACACCACAAGATCGAAAGGGATGATCTCGTGCTCCTCGAGTGCGGCGCGGTGCACGGGCTTATCCAGGTCCGCCAGAATCGCCGCGTGAATGTTGGGGTGCAACGTCTTGACCCGGCCGTCGAGCATCTCAGGGAAGCCGGTGACCACTTCAACGTCGACGTGCTCAATACCCGCGTCGCGGAGGGCAACCGACGTACCCCCCGAGGCGACCAGGTCGACTCCCGCGGCGCGCAACGAGCCGGCAAAATCGACCAGACCCGTCTTGTCCCACACGCTCAACAGTGCGCGCATCTACCTCTCCTCGTGCGTGGCGGCACTCGCGGGCTCGTGACCTTGCGCGAGTGACGCCATCACCCTAGCGACGACCTCGGGGTAGAGCGATCGCTCGACTTCCTTGATGCGCTCGTGCAGCGAGGCTTCGTCGTCATCGGGATAGACCGGCACTCGACGCTGCGCGAGGATTGGCCCGTCGTCGAGTTCCTCGGTCGCGACGTGCACCGTGCACCCCGACTCGCTCACCCCGGCCGCCAAGGTGGCCTTGACCGCGTGCCAGCCCTTAAAGTCCGGCAGCAGACTCGGGTGAGTGTTCAGTACCCGACCGGGAAACGCGCGGTGGAACGAGGCGGTCACGATGGTGCCAAACCCGGCCATCGCCACGAGATCGACACCCGCGTCCTGGAGCACGCGAGTCAGTTCAACGCTGTACGCCTCGCGATCAAAGTTCTTCGTGAAGCCGCCAAAGAGTGCGCGATCAACGAGGCGCGCGTCGTAGCCGGCGTCGCGTGCAACATCGAGAGCCCGACACGGACGGTCCGATACCACGAGGGCGATGTCGAGCCCACTTTGCATCATGGCCTCAAGAATGGTGCCCGAACCCGACACCAGGACACCGAGTCGAACTGGGTCCAACTAGAGCGCCTTGACGATGTCGACCATCCGCAGGCCCGCCTCGGTGGGGTTAGCGCAGACGAACACGCCGGCGTCAGCGAGAGCGTCCATCTTGGCCTGGGCCGTGCCCTTGGATCCCGAGATGATGGCGCCCGCGTGGCCCATCTTTCGCCCCGGGGGCGCCGTGACGCCGGCGATGTACGCGACGACGGGCTTGGTCATGTTGAGCTTGATCCACTCGGCGGCGCGCTCTTCTTCCGAGCCGCCGATCTCGCCAATCATCATCACGGCCTTGGTCTCGGGGTCGTCTTGAAACGCCGCGAGGCAGTCGATGAAGTTCGTACCGGGCACCGGGTCGCCGCCAATACCCACGCACGTCGTCTGGCCAATGCCCTGTTGACTCAGTTCGTGCAGTGCCTGATAGGTCAAGGTGCCCGAGCGCGACACGATACCGACGGGACCGCCGGGCAAGGCGATGTCGCCCGACGTGATGCCGATGTTGCACTTGCCAGGGCTGATGATGCCCGGGCAGTTCGGTCCGAGTAGACGCACGCCGGGAAAGTCTTCGACGAGGCGGTTATAGGTCACTGCCTCGTCGTGGGCGGGAATGCCTTCGGTGATGCAGACAATGAACGTCACCCCGCCCTCGGCCGCCTCGATAATCGCGTCGGAGGCGAACTTGGGTGGCACGCTCACGAAGGACGCCGTCGCACCAGTGGCGGCAACGGCCTCCTTCACGGTGTCGTAGACCGGTATGCCGTCGACGTCGGTGCCGCCTTTGCCGGGAGTCACTCCCGCGACGACTTTCGTGCCGTAGTCACGGTTGCGCACTCCGTGAAAGCGACCCTGCCCTCCGGTGAGGCCCTGGACGATGACCTTCGTGTTTTCGTCAACAAAAATGCTCATTGTTCCTACTTCGCTAGTGCGACGGCGCGGCGCGCGGCGTCAATCATCGTGGGCTCGGTGATGAGGTGTTCGTTGAGGTGCTCGGCCAGGATCGCGCGGCCCTCCACGGCGTTGGTGCCGTCTAATCGCAGCACGATCGGCGAAGTGATGGTGACGCGCCCCAAAGCTTCGAGCACGCCCTTGGCGACCTCGTCGACGCGAGTGATACCGCCAAAGATGTTGACGAAAATGGACTTCACCTTGGGGTCGGCGTTGATGACCTCAAGGGCGGCGGCCATCACGTCGGCGTTGGCCCCGCCACCGATATCGAGAAAGTTCGCGGCTGTTCCGCCGACTTGGTTCACGACGTCGAGTGTCGACATCGCAAGTCCCGCGCCGTTGGCGATGATGCCCACGGTGCCGTCCAGACCGATGTAGTTCAGACCCCGCTCCTTGGCCATCTTCTCGCGCGGGTCCTCAAACTCGTTCTCGCGAAACTCCTCCCATTCGGGGTGGCGATAGGACGCGTTTTCGTCCAACGTCACCTTGGCGTCGAGGGCGTGGACCGTGCCCTCGGGCGTGAGGATTAGTGGGTTGATCTCGGCGAGGTCACAGTCTCCTTGCGTGTAGCAGTCGTAGAGCTTGACCAAGAGTTCGGCTGCTTGTTCTCGCGCCGCGTCATCGAGTTGCGCTTCGGCCACCCAGCGACGCGACGTCTCAAGATCGAGACCGCGCACCGGATCGATCGAGATCATGGCGATCGCATCGGGGTTCTCCTCGGCGACGATCTCGATCTCGACCCCACCTTGCGCGCTCAACATTCCCAAGTGGGTCTTGTTGGGACGATCCAACGTGAAGGAGGCGTAGTACTCCTTGTCGATGTCACTGGCGTGCTCGACCCACAAGCGGTGCACGACGTGGCCCTTGATGTCGAGGCCCAAAATGTTGCCGGCATGCACTCGCACTTCGTCGACGGTCGAAGCCAGTTTCACTCCGCCGGCCTTACCCCGCCCCCCGACTTTTACCTGGGCCTTGACAACCACGGGGTACCCCACGCGCTCGGCTACCGCGACGGCCTCGTCGACGGTGTCAGCGACCCCACCAGGAGAGACGGCGATGCCGTAGCGCGCGAAATACTGCTTGCCTTGGTACTCAAAGAGGTCCATTCACGTCTGCTTTCGTTTCTTTCAGGGGGGTCAGATGCGAGACCCGGCGTGCCGGGCGGCCGACGACTATCCAGGAACCTGTCTCGGACGATTCGTATCGCGGGGCGAAATCATGGACGCCAATCGCTTCATCGATTCTCAGCATAGATGGCGCGAGGACACCGACTTTTTGGTCTACCTGTTAGGAAAGGGTCGTGGATTCGCCCGTCACCTTCCAGAGCGTGGTCGTGCTGGCGGGCAGCTCGGACATCGCGCGAGCCATCACCAAGAAACTCTGCACGGCCGGCACTCATACGGTCGTCCTCGCGGGAAGGAACCCGACTCTCCTCGACCAGGCAGCCGTCGAAGCCCGTGAGTACGGCGCGACCGCGACCGACACCGTGCTCTTTGACGCCGAAGAACCTGAGCTCGCCGCGGCCGTCGTCGCCGAGGCCTTCGAGAAGTGCGGCGCTTCGGTGAGTCTCGTCGTGGTGGCGGTAGGCACCGTGGGCAACCAGACCAGTCGATGAGAACGACGCCGTGGCGTCCGCTCGGATGATTACGGTGAACGAGACATGGCCCGTTGCAGCCCTCGCCGAAGTGCGCCGGCGCCTCGTGGCCCAGGGACACGGACGAATCCTGGTTCTCTCCTCCAGCGCTGCGGTGCGAGTGCGTCGCGTCAGCTATCTGTATTCGGGCGCCAAGGCGGGGCTGGATCGGCTCTGCGTCGGTCTCGCTGAGTCCCTTGAGGGGACCGGGGTTCGACTCCAACTTCTGCGCCCCGCGGCGGTGCGAACTCGCATGTCGCTCGGTCTTGCGCCCACGCCCTTTACGACCGGAGCCAACGAAGTCGCCGACAATGCCCTACGCGGGCTGAACACGAACCAACTCGTGATCTGGAGCCCGCCGATCCTTCGCTATGTGTTCGTCCTCGTGCGTCTCATGCCACCCGCACTGTGGCGGCGCCTCGCCAATCGCTAGCTAACGCAGGTGGACGGACGCGAAGAGAGGCTTCCCGGGGGGAGGCTCACCGTCGTGACGCGAATCGGAGACACGGTTCATCGCGCGCCCCGACCGTGGAGCGTCGAGGTTCAACGTCTTCTCGCTCACGTGCGTGACCGTGGCTTTCTTCTTGCTCCGGAGCCCCTCGGGTTCGACGACCACGGACGTGAGGTCGTTCGGTACATCGAAGGGGACACGTCGGCGACCGTCTCGCCATGGCCGGGTCCGCTCTGGAGCGATGAGTTACTAGTGGACGTGGGACGGTCGATGGCGGACTATCACCGAGCGGTGTCCGACTTCGTTCCCTCGCCGTCAGCGGCCTGGCAGTACCGACCACGCCCTCTCGACGACGGCGAGATCATTTGCCACCATGATTTTGCCCCCTACAACGCGGTCTTTCGAGGCGAGCGCCTGTTCGGAATCGTCGACTGGGAGGGGGCAGGTCCCGGGACCGTCGAGGAGGAGATCGCTTTCCTCGCGTGGCAGTGGGTACCGTTGCACGCCCCCGAGATGCCCCGACGAGACGGCAGCGACCCACACGTCGATCCGGCGGGACGACTGCGTCTTCTCCTGGAGAGTTACGGATACGAACGTCGCGAGGGCCTGGTTGACGCCATCGTTGCTCGGATCCAGATTTCTCGCGCGGGCATAGAAGATCGCGCGGCAGAAGGAGAAGCTCCCTACGTGGCACTGCGCGACGAGGGGTACACGCGTGAGATGGCCGCACTCATCGCGCATCTTGAACGCAGCGGCCCCACTCTGCAGGCTTCCATCGAATAGGTGCTCAGTGTACTAGGGGCGGTGCAAGGGAGTCATCGCGAGCACCAGGTGCTTGGTGCCATGCTCATCGAAGTCCACCGTGGCCCGTGAGCGCGCACCTTCGCCCTCGAGTCGCATCACGACTCCGGTTCCGTATCGGTCGTGCACGACTCGCTCGCCGATCGCGAGCCCGAGCTTCTCGGCGCCGGTCGAGCGCACCGGAGGGGCGGCACCCGTCCCGAAAGCGCGACCTTCGGTGAAGTCGGTTGCGCGACCGACGAATCCCTCGTCCTCGTAGGAGATGGTCGAGCGGCGCGTGGGCAGGGAGGCCGAGATGTCGGTGATGAGCTCGCTGGGCACTTCCTGGAGAAAGCGACTCGCGATGGACTCGACGCGATGGCCCCACATGGCTCGTGACCAGGCGTGCGACAGGCTCAAGTGGCGCATCGCGCGGGTCACGCCCACGTAAAAGAGCCGACGCTCCTCTTCGAGCTCGTCATCGTCGACCAGCGCGCGTCGGTGGGGAAAAACCGTCTCTTCGAGGCCCGTCACAATGACCGCCGGATACTCGAGGCCCTTGGCGACGTGCAAGGTCATCATCGAGATCGCGCCCTCACCACTATCAAGTTGATCGGCGTCCGAGACGAGCGAGACCCGTTCGACGAACTCGAGCAGCGAGTCGTACTGGGCCGCGGCGGAGGCGAGTTCACCCAGGTTCTCCAAACGCGAGTACGCCTCATCGGTGTTCTCGGCGCGCAGCGCGTCGCCGATCCCTGACTCGCGCACGATGGCGTCGATCATCTCGCGCGGACTGAGGTCATTTGACATCGCGCGGAGCTGCTCCAGAATGAACGCGAACTTGTCGGCACCCGCGAGCGCGCGACCGCTGAGACCGGCCGCCTGGGCGTGGTGGGCCGCCTCGGCAAAGGACAGTCCGTGCTCAGCCGCGTACGAACCGAGTTTGGCCTGGGCGCCCTCCCCCACGCCTCGCTTGGGTTCGTTGATGACCCGCCGTGCCGATGCTTCATCACGACCGTTCACGATCAGGCGTGCGTAGGCCATCGCGTTTTTGACTTCTTTGCGATCGTAGAACCGCATCCCGGAGATCACTCGGTACGGCACGTGGGCGCGCAACATCTCTTCTTCCAGCACGCGGCTCTGGGCGTTCGTGCGATAGAAGACCGCCATCTCGTTCCAGTTGAGTCCGTACTCGCTGCGCAGACGACGCAACTCACTCGCGACCCAGCGCCCTTCGTCGTACTCGTCGCCGGCTCGATAGAGTCGCAACTTCTCACCCTGTTCGCCTTCGGTGAAGAGGTTCTTGGCGATGCGCGAGGAGTTCTTGGCGATCACCGCGTTGGCCGCGTCGAGAATTCGCTGCGTCGAGCGAAAGTTCTGCTCGAGCACAATGACCTGCGCGTCGGGGAATCGCGCCTCGAACTGAAGGATGTTCCGCACGTCGGCCGCCCGGAAGCGGTAAATGGACTGGTCCGAGTCACCCACCACGCACAGATTGCGATGCTCGGCCGCGAGCATCATCACCAGTTCGTTCTGCACACCATTGGTGTCCTGGAACTCATCGACCAGCAGGTAGCGGAACCGATCTTGATACGAGGCGAGCACGCGCTCGTCGGCCCTCATCACCGCCACTGCGTTCACCAAGAGATCGTCGAAGTCCATGGCGTTGGCGGTGTGCAGGCGCTCGGAGTACAACTGATAGATCTCAGCGATTCGTCGACGCTGCGGATCGTCACCGTAGGTCTCGGCGTAGCGAGCCGGCGACATCATCTCATTCTTGGCCGCGGAGATTGCGGCCGACACACTGCGCGGGGGAAGTCGTTTGGTGTCGAGGTTGAGGTCCTTCATGATGCGCTCGACGGCCGTCTCGGCGTCGCTGGCGTCGTAGATGGTAAAGCCGCGCTGGTAACCCAGCACATCGGCGTGAGCGCGAAGGATGCGCAGGCAGGCCGAGTGAAACGTCGATACCCACATGCGATCGGCGTCGGGTCCGACCAGTTCGACCACGCGTCGGCGCATCTCGTCGGCGGCCTTATTGGTAAAGGTGATTGCCATGATCTCGTAGGGTCGCGCGTCGCCCGTCGCGAGCAGGTGAGCGATACGTCTCGTGAGCACGCGCGTCTTGCCCGAGCCCGCGCCCGCGACGACGAGTAACGGACCTCCGCGCTGGGTGACGGCCGCGATCTGTGGGGCGGTCAGCCCCTCGAGGAGCGCGTCGGGGTCACGCAGCGGCGGCAACTCACGGAAGCCAGTGCCCCAGAGTGCCTCATCGGAAAACGAGCGTGGGCTCACTCCCACTCAATGGTGCCCGGCGGCTTGCTCGTCACGTCGAGGGCCACACGGTTGACGCCCTCCACTTCTCGGATCAAGCGATTCGCGATACTCTCAATCACGTCGTAGGGCAGACGAGCCCAGTCGGCAGTCATGGCGTCGTCGCTCGTGACCGCCCGAATAATGATCGGGTACGCGTAGGTGCGCCCATCCCCCATGACGCCCACCGTACGCACCGCCGGTAACACGGCAAAGCTCTGCCAGAGCTCGCGATAGAGGCCCGCCTTCTTGATCTCGTCCACGACGACGTAGTCGGCGTTGCGCAGGATCTCGGCGCGCTCGCGCGTGACTTCGCCCACGATGCGCACGCCGAGCCCGGGGCCGGGAAAGGGCTGGCGCCAGACGATCTCGGCGGGTAGGCCGAGCTCTTCACCAATGCGGCGAACTTCGTCCTTAAAGAGCAAGCGAAGGGGTTCGACGAGCTCGAACGAGAGATCCTCGGGAAGTCCACCGACATTGTGGTGACTCTTGATGTTCGCGGCGTGACCGGAACCCGATTCGATGACGTCGGGATAGAGCGTTCCCTGGACGAGAAACTTCGGGCCCTCGTCGCCCTCGGCCAGGTCGCGCGCCACCGTTTCGAACTCACGGATAAAGAGCTCACCGATGATCTTTCGCTTGGCTTCCGGGTCCGTGACGCCCGCGAGGGCGTCGAAGAAGCGGTCCTGCGCCTTCACGTGAACCAGATCAACGCCGAACTGACGCGCGAAGGTCTCTTCGATCTGCTCGCCCTCGTTCTTTCGCATCAATCCGGTGTCCACAAAGACGCACGTCAACTGAGTGCCGACGGCCTTGGTGACAAGGGCAGCCGCGACCGCGGAGTCCACCCCGCCCGAGAGTGCGCACAGAACCTTCTCGTCGCCCACTTGTTGGCGGATAGCCGCCACTTGGTCCTCGATGATCGACGTGTTAGTCCACGAGGGTGGGATCCCCGCAATGTGATGCAGGAAACTCGACAACAACTCTTGTCCGCGCTCGGTGTGGGCGACTTCGGGATGAAACTGCGTGGCGTAGAGGCGACGGTCCACATCTTCCATCACGGCGACGGGCGCCTCGGGCGACGACGCCGTCACCACGAAACCGGTCGGCGCGGTCGCGATGGCGTCGCCGTGACTCATCCACGCGGTGGTCTGGGCGGGCCACTCGCTCATCAGCAGACTCGGTCCTTCGCGCGTGAGCATCGTGCGACCGTACTCACCCACGCCGGTATTGGCGACCTCGCCGCCGAGTTGTTGCGCCATGAGTTGGGCGCCGTAACAGATACCCAGAATCGGCACTCCTAAGTCGTAGATCGCGGGATCCAGCGACGGCGCGGGTACGGCGTAGACCGATTTCGGTCCCCCCGAGAGAATGATCGCGGCCGGCGCCTTCGCACGCACGTCATCGGCCGTGATGGAGGAGGGAACGATCTCGGAGTAGACGTGCGCTTCGCGCACACGTCTGGCAATCAGTTGCGCGTACTGTGCGCCAAAGTCGACGACGAGGACGGTCTCGTTCAATGTCCCATGCCCACGCCCTGGGAGCGCTGCATGGCCTTACCTTCGGTCTGCAGCGAGGGCGCCAGCATGATCTCGGCCTTCTGGAACTCCTTGAGCGTCTCGTACCCGCAGGTCGCCATCGACGTGCGAAGTGCGCCCATCAGGTTGAGTCGACCGTCATTCTCGTGGGCCGGCCCGAGGAGAATCTCCTTCAAGGTTCCGCGCACCTGGGTGCGCACGCGCGTACCGCGCGGCAACGTCGGGTGGAAGGTCGCCATCCCCCAGTGGAATCCGTGCGCGGGCGCCTCGATGGCACTCGTGAGGGGAGAGCCGACCATGACAGCGTCGGCGCCACAGGTGATCGCCTTGGCGATGTCGCCACCCTTGCTCATACCGCCATCGGCGATGACGTGCACGTAGACACCGGTCTCGTCGAGGTGACGCATGCGCGCGCCCGCGACGTCAGCGATGGCGGTCGCTTGGGGGACGCCGATGCCGAGCACGCCGCGTGAGGTGCACGCATTGCCTGGTCCCACTCCGACGAGCACACCCGCGGCTCCCGTGCGCATGAGGTGCAAGGCGGCCTGGTAGCTGGCGCACCCGCCCACGATGACCGGTACTTCGAACTCGCGGATGAACTTCTTGAGGTTGAGGGGCTCGGCGGTCTTGGAGACGTGTTCGGCCGACACGACCGTGCCCTGAATGACCAGGATGTCGAGCCCCGAGTCGATGATGGTCTTGGCCATCCACGACGTGCGCTGGGGCGTCACCGACGCCGAGGTAATGATTCCCGCGTCCTTCATCTGCTTGATGCGCTCGGCGACGAGTTCCAACTTCACCGGCTCGAGGTACATCTGCTGCATGCGAGCAGTGGCCTTGTCATCCTCGAGTTCGGTGATCTCTTCGAAGAGCGCCGTGGGGTCCTCGTACCGGGTCCATAGACCCTCGAGATTGAGGACCCCAAGACCCCCGAGGCGGCCCAACTCAATCGCGGTCAGAGGAGAAATCGCCCCGTCCATGGCCGAGCCCAGTACCGGGATCTCGAACTTGTAGGCGTCGATCTGCCAGGAGATGTCGACGTCCTCGGGATCACGAGTTCGCCGCGACGGCACGATCGCGATGTCGTCAAACCCATAGGCCTGACGAGCCGATTTGAAAATGCCGATCTCAACTTCCGCCATGAAGTCCTCCGCGTGAGAGCGCTAAAACGCCAGCGCTTTTCTTCCAATCTACTAGCGAGAGTGCGCGCTAGAGCCGCCCAGACCTCCGACCGCCACGCCGAGCACGACTGAGAGAAGTTCGCTGAGCACGCGAGCCGTCGCCCCCCAGATCAGATCGTCGGGAACCCGGAAGAACTGCAGGGGAAAGAAGCCGTCGGCGTCGGCACCCGCTCGTGGCTCGGTTCGACGCCAGCGTTCTTCGACGAAGGCACCCTCTTCGACCAGGTCCGAGAGCGCCACGCTGAAGGCTCGGTCGACCTCGCTGGGTTGAATGACGAATGTGGGGCGATCGACCAGCGTGCCCACGATGGGAAAGACCGCCGAGCCCGAGGCGAACGTCGCGATCGGCGTGAGCCACCCCACCGGCGTCACGGCGGCGGGATCAAGGCCGATCTCCTCGTGCGCCTCACGCAGTGCCGTCTCGGTCGGGGTCTCGTGGTCGTGACTTCGACCGCCCGGAAAGGAGATCTCGCCTCGGTGAGCGCGCATGGTGAACGAGCGTCGCGTCAGGACCACGTGAGCCTCCCCATCCTCTTCGAAGAGGGCGACCAACACCGCGGACCTTCGATTTACCGGAGCGGGCACGTCATCGGCGACTAACTCAACGGGCCAGTCCGGCGCGGCGTCGCTCCCCAGGAGACGGTGAGCGTCACGCAAGCGCGAGGTCACGAGATCCAGGGTCAGATTGGACCGGTTCACGACATCGGCCCACGGAGGTGGACCACCCGCGAGGACCTCATCAGGATCCGGAATGATTTGGGGGTAGCGATGTCCCTCAAAGCGTGGTGGGCGCGCCTCGGGCGGCGTCATCGACTTCCTCTAGACTTGAAATTTCCGTTGACGTTCTTACCGTAACGCAACCCTCCCAAACCCCAGGAGCAGCTTCGTGCAATCCCTCGCCCACTTTTGTGTACGACGACGCTGGTGGGTGCTCGCCGCCTGGGTCGTGGTCTTCTTGTTGGTGAACGGGGTCTCGCACGCCGAGGGTTCCGCCTACTCCAACGCCTTCAGCCTTCCGGGCACGAACTCGACCAGCGCCCAAAACCTCCTCAAGTCCGGGTTCCCGCAGATCTCTGGTGACGCCGACGAGATCGTGTTTCGCTCGACCGGCGGCACGATCGCGAGCCACGAAGCCTCCATCCAATCGGTCCTTACGAAGGTGGCTGGCCTACCCAAAGTCGCCACCGTCACCTCGCCCTGGTGCACCGGAGCGTTCTTGGTCGACAAGGTGAATGGAACATGCGTTGGCACCAGCCAGATCTCTAAGAACGGGCACATCGCCTACGCCGTCGTGCACTTCACCCAGAACGCCAACGTGCTCACCAATCCGCAGATTCAAGCGGTCGTCACCGAGGCATCGAAGCTACGCTCGTCCTCCCTCGAGGTCCAGTTCGGCGGCAACGCGATTGAGAACCTCTCGGGCAAGACCGGCAGCCCCTATGAGTTCGTCGGCATTATCGCCACCGCCGTCGTCCTCGTGCTCGCGTTCGGTTCGATCTTCGCGATGCTCTTGCCCTTGGGGATCGCCCTGTTCGCGCTCGGAATCTCTCTGGCCGGAGGCGTCTTGTTGAGCCATGTGCTCGCCATCGCCAACTTTGCGCCGATTCTCGGCTCGCTCATTGGTCTGGGCGTGGGTATCGACTACGCACTGTTCATCGTGACTCGATCGCGACAGGAGTTGAAACGTGGCTGTTCGGTGGAAGACGCCGTCGTCACGTCCATCAACACATCGGGCCGTGCCGTACTCTTCGCCGGCTCGACCGTCTGTATCGCACTGTTGGGCATGTTGATTCTCGGTCTGTCGTTCTTGAACGGCGTGGCTGTCACCGCCTCGCTGGCGGTCCTCGTCACGATGCTGGCCTCGGTCACCCTGCTGCCCGCTTTGCTGGGCTTCCAAAAGAGTCGCGTTCTCAGTCGCCGAGAACGTCGCTCGCTCGCCGAGAATGGACCCGGGCCGATCGTCGTCTCGGGACCTTGGCAGCGTTGGGCTCACTACGTCGCGCGTCACCCCAAGTCGCTCACCCTGGGCGCGCTCGCGCTCATGGTGCTGATCATCGTCCCGTTCTTCTCCCTGCAACTGGGTAGTTCCGACGCGGGTACCGATCCCGCAACCTCTACGACCCGTTTGGCCTACGACCTGCTCGCCCAGGGATTTGGTCCCGGGTTTAACGGTCCTCTCGACATCGTGGGAGCCATCAAGAGTCCCACCGACAAGACCACGATGGAACGCCTTGACACGATGCTCAAGGGCAAGCCCGGCGTGGCCGAGATTGAACCGTTGTTTACCAATCCCAAGGGCACTGTCGGTGTTATCCAACTCACCCCGACGACCAGTCCGCAAAGCACGAAAACGACGGACTTGATCAACGAAATTCGCAACACCTATATCCCGCGAGCCACCGCGACCTCTCATACCAAGATCTACGTCGGAGGGATCACCGCGATCTTCGCGGACTTCGCGTCGGTCTTGACTGGGAAGCTTCCGCTCTTCGTGGGTGTGATCGTCTTGCTGGGTTGCCTGCTGCTCATGGTGGCGTTTCGAAGTGTCGTGGTACCGCTCGTGGCGGCGGTGATGAACCTCCTCGCCGTCGGCGCCTCGTTCGGACTCGTGGTAGCGGTCTTCCAATGGGGTTGGGGAGCCTCACTCCTGGGCGCGGGCACCGGTCCCGTCGAGTCCTTCTTACCGATCATCATGATCGCGATCCTCTTTGGACTCTCCATGGACTACCAGGTGTTCTTGGTCTCTCGCATGCACGAAGAGTGGCTGAACACCAACGACAACGAAGAGGCCATCATCCGCGGGCAGGCCAACACGGGTCGGGTGATCTCGGCGGCCGCTCTCGTCATGATCTGCGTCTTTCTCTCCTTCGCCGTGGGCGGCGAAAGAATCATCGCGGAGTTCGGCGTCGGACTCGGTGGCGCGGTGTTGATCGACGCGTTCATCATCCGTACCGTGCTGGTTCCGTCGCTGATGCACTTCATCGGCAAAGGCAACTGGTATATGCCCAAGTGGTTAGAACGAGTCGTGCCGCACGTCGCCGTCGAAGCGACCGAATAGCAGGAGACGTCGCTCCCCAAAGTTCTCGTGCGAACGTCTTCGAAACAATCTCGACTAGCGCTGTTCCGTCAGAGTTCCTCCGAACACCATGCTTTTAACTTGGTCTCGCAGGGTAACCCGATCGATGAGTCAGTTGGCGTCCCCGAGCAAACGCGTGACGTACGCAATACTCACCGTCTCGACCGTGGCGGGATCAATCACACCCTGCAGTGCACGCTGTGCCATGCGCAGTCCGACGGCGGCGGGGAAGCCGAAGAGATTTTGAAGATACTCAAATGACTGCCTAGTGACCGGCCCGCAGAAGTCGTTCTTCGCGAGGTTGCGCATCGTTAGCGCCACGTCCTGTGGTCGGGAAGTCTGCATAATTCGATACATGTCTGACGCGTCCTTGTCGGACTGCCGATCAAGCCGCCCTGCGCCTACTCGGTCGTAAATTTTGTGGCTCTTGGCCACGAGCAGTGCGGCAACACCAGCAACCTTCACCACCACGGATCTTTTGTCGTCCGGATCCAGGGCGGTGACAACCTCCGGCGCATTATCCACAAGCACCGCTTCCAGACCTACTGCCTTCCGCGCTGCGCGGTTGCCGTGCAAACCGAGCCGAGCGCCGCGTCGTCCCTTGCCGTCGCTTGCAGCCTCGGGCACGATCAGATCCACGGGAACTTCAATGATCTCCCCCCCGATGGAGGCATCGGTCACCCAAATGCCTGGTTCAATTCCACGATCTGGAATTTGTAAAAGCCGGAAGCCAGCTCCATCCATCGCGGACTCGAGGCTCGGATCGTCGGCGAGTGACGATGGGTCGAGAGCGATGTCACCGTCGGTTGTGTAAGGAGCAATGGACTCAGTGATCTCCGTTAACTGCGTCCGCAGGTATACAGCCTGTGCACCCACCAAGATCACGGCCTCGCGATGTTTCTCGAGCCCAACCAGAGCGTCAAGAAGAACCCGACGAGCGACAACATATCTCAGATCAAAATCAAATTCCGTTGTCATCGCGCCTCCTCGAGTGACGGCTTTCGCCAAATTTGCTCGTTGGCGACCATCCAGTCGACGACGGCAGATCCCTCCGCGGGCATTCGCCCGCTACCGGTGAGGCAGTCAACCGCTATCTGGGAGGGCGCGACATATCGAATGCCGTCGTCAAGGACTGACCGCTCGAAGACAACGTCGTCGAAGGGTTGGAGGAGAACAATGTTTGACCCCGAGTCACTCGGGATGAGGCGAAGTTCTTCGATCAGCGAAGCTGGGTCACTCATATATACGGCAAGTAACGTCGGCGCAGCTATCTGCTCAAATCGGATGGCTGCAAAAGAACCTGTGACCGCATACTTGTCTGGAGATTTCCGAAGCTTCTGCATTGCAGACACGCCCCCTTCCGGTGCAACAAAACGTCGTGCGTTGTTCGACCGAAAGACGTCGTACGACTCCGACCATCTGCGAAGCAACGCGGGAATATCCGCCGATTCGACCTTTCCGCGCTTTTCACGCGTTACAAGCGCTTCGTCTTCGAGGGTCTCAAGGAGACGTGAGACGTACCCAGGGCTCAGGGAAGACGCGGCGGCGAGCTCTCGCACGCCATAGGGAGGCGCAACGTCGACGAGAAGCCGAATTAGTCGTCCCGCCTTATCGCCCTGAACGCGCGCTTTGCCACGCGCACGCGGCGACGGGTCCCGCGCTGCTCCTTGGACCTCGATGTAGATCGCTGGATCGTCGAGGCGGATGAGTGCGTTGCCCGTAACGTCGATGTAGTTGATCCGTTCTTCGGCGAGAAGGTCTCTTGTTCGAGTGCTCAGCCATGGCGCAACGATGAGAACGGGGACGTTGTTGGCTAGGGTCCGCATGGTTCGCCCGAGACCGGTGAAGAGACGGGTAGCGTCCGCCGGTTCGAGGACGGACTTGACAACGATGACCATGGTCGTGCTGATCCCGTTCGGCGAGCGCATATCGATAGCGGCGTCAACGCCGCTATCTTGTGATTGGAGTCCAGCCCGACCACTCGGGGTGATCTCCCAGCGCTCAGACAGACGCTTTTTTAGCCAGCGAACGGCCCATTCAGCCATCTTGTCCTCTGTAACTGGAATGTTTGCCGTCATAGTGAACATTGACTATAACAGGTTTGTTGTCGTAATTACCACTGTTTGCGCTGGCGACAAACAGTGTGGAACAGGCAACAGAGTCACGCGGGAAGACTGAAACTAAGCGTGATCAACCAAAACAACTAGAGCCGGGCACAAGGCCCGGCTCTAGTGCTGTCAGATGACAGGAACTACATCATGCCACCCATGCCACCCATGCCACCGTCGCCCATTGGAGCCGACGCCGGCTCGGGCTTGTCGGCCACAATGGCCTCAGTGGTGAGGAGCAACGCCGCGATAGACGCGGCGTTCTGTAGTGCGGAACGAGTTACCTTGGCGGGGTCAATGACGCCGGCCTTGACGAGGTCCTCGAGCACACCGGTCGCGGCGTTGAGGCCGACCGAGCCCTTGGCGTCGGCGACTTCACGGACCTTGACCGCGCCCTCGAAGCCAGCGTTACTGGCGATGTGGCGCAGAGGGGACTCGAGTGAGTTCGCGACGATGCGCGCACCCGTGGCTTCGTCACCACTCAAGGTGGCGATGAGAGCGTCGACCGATCCGCGCGCACGCACGAGTGCCGTGCCGCCACCGGCGACGATTCCCTCGTCGATCGCGGCGCGCGTCGCACTGAGCGCGTCCTCGATGCGGTGCTTCTTCTCTTTGAGCTCGACTTCCGTCGCGGCACCCACCTTGACGACGGCGACGCCGCCCGCCAGCTTGGCCAAACGCTCTTGGAGCTTTTCGCGGTCCCAGTCCGAGTCAGTGTCGTCGATCTCGCGCTTGAGTTGAGCCACACGACCCGCGACGTCTTCCTTGGTGCCGTCACCGTCAACGAGCGTGGTGGCGTCTTTGGTCACCACGATGCGACGAGCCTTGCCCAGGAGGTCAACCGTGGCCGAGTCGAGCTTGAGACCGATCTCCTCGGAGATCACGGTTCCGCCCGTGAGGATCGCCATGTCTTGGAGCATCGCCTTGCGACGCTCGCCGAAACCGGGAGCCTTCACCGCAACCGACGTGAACGTGCCGCGAATCTTGTTCACGACCAACGTCGCGAGCGCCTCGCCCTCGACGTCTTCGGCGACGATCAGGAGCGGACGACCGGCCTGCATGACCTTTTCGAGCACGGGCACGAGGTCGTGCACGGCCGAGATCTTGCCGCTGGTGAAGAGGATGTACGCGTCTTCCAACACGGCCTCTTGGCGCTCGGGGTCGGTCACGAAGTACGGCGACAGGTAACCCTTGTCGAACTGCATGCCTTCGGTGAGCTCGAGCTCAATGCCGAACGTGTTTGACTCTTCAACCGTGACGGTGCCGTCCTTGCCGACCTTGTCGATCGCGTCAGCGATCGTCTCACCGATGGCGGCGTCCGCAGCCGAGATGGTCGCGACTTGAGCGATTTGGGTCTTGCCTGACACTTCTTGGCTCTGCTCCGCGATCGAGGCAACGGCGGCAGCCACGGCCTTTTCGATGCCGCGCTTGAGTCCCGAGGGGCTCGCGCCGGCCGCCACGTTGCGCAGGCCTTCCTTGATGAGCGCCTGAGCGAGAACGGTCGCAGTCGTCGTGCCGTCACCGGCCACGTCGTTGGTCTTGGTCGCGACTTCCTTGACGAGCTGAGCGCCCATGTTCTCGAACGGGTCCTCAAGCTCGATCTCGCGAGCAATCGACACACCGTCGTTGGTGATGGTCGGCGCGCCGTACTTCTTGCCGATGACCACGTTGCGACCCTTCGGTCCTAGGGTCACCTTGACCGCGTCGGCCAACTTGTCGACGCCGGCCTCAAGGCCGCGTCGGGCGTCTTCGTCGAACTTCAATAGTTTTGACATAACAGTTCCTTCGTTTGAATGAGGGGGCGAGTACTCGTCCCGAACTACTTAGAGATGGTCGCCAGTACGTCGCGGCCGGAGAGAATTAGCAGGTCCTCACCGTCGACGGTGATCTCGGTGCCGCCGTACTTGGAGTAGACGACGGTGTCGCCCACGCTCACGCCGGTCGGAATGACTTCGCCGGTCGAGTCAGCGCGACGGCCCGGGCCAACCGCGAGAACTTCACCCTGCTGGGGCTTTTCCTTGGCCGTGTCGGGAATCACAAGACCCGACGCCGTCGTGGCCTCGGCGATGTTGGGACGAACCACGATGCGGTCTTCTAGTGGGTGCAACTTCATTTCTTGCCTCCTGAGCAATTAGCACTCGATACTTGCGACTGCCAATCTTAGCAGCCGAGGTTTTCGAGTGCCAACAAAGCCCACAAGCACCATTTCGCGAAAGAGGGCCCGAAACAGGGCGTTTTTAGGGCGAGAGTCGCAGGCGAAGCCAGGAAGGGCCTTCCGCCAGGTACGCCACCCGATCGTGGAGTCGGCTGTCTCGGTGCTGCCAGAACTCAAATCGCGACGGGGTGAGCCGAAATCCGCCCCAATAGTCGGGTCTCTCGACGTCGCGACCCGAGAACTCCTCGTCGATCTCGACCACGCGCCGCTCGAGTTCTTCGCGACTGTCGAGAACCTGGCTTTGCTGGGAGGCCCGCGCGCCGATCTGACTCCCACGGGGGCGCCTCGAAAAGTAGGCGTCCGAGTCCTCGGGGCTCATCTCCTCCACGGTTCCCTCAATGCGAATCTGACGACCAAGCGGCTCGCAGTACCACAGGACGGCCGCGTGCGGGTTGGTGAAGAGTTCCTCGCCCTTGCGCGACTCGTAGTTCGTGTACCAGCCAAACGACGTCCCATCGTGCCAGCGCATGAGAACCATGCGCACACTAGGAATGCCCGTGGTGGTGGAAGTGGCGAGCGCTATCGCCTCGGGCTCGACCATTTCGCTGCGCGCGTCCTCGAACCAGCGATCGAACTGGACGAAGGGGTTCGGGTCAGTGGTGGCAACGTCGAGGGGAACCCACCGCTCGCTCACGAGACGTCGGCCAACTGCCAATTCGGGCGGGCTGAGAGGCTGAGCGGGCTCGATCCGTTCTTCCTCAGTCGGAAGAGTCCGGCCGCCGCGATCATCGCGGCGTTATCGGTGCACATCGCCATCGCGGGCAGATGGGTCACGAGTCCAAACTCTCGGGCCAAGCTGCTCACGCCCTCACGCAGCGCAGAGTTCGCGGCCACTCCCCCCGCTAAGGCAACGCCTGCTACCTCGTAACGCTCGAGCGCACGGCGCAGCTTGCGCAGCAGCTGCTCCGACACCGCCACTTGAAAGGACGCCGCCACATCGGCGAGTGCGATCTCCTGATCAGACTGCGTCGCGCGCACGACGGCGGTCTTTAGTCCGGAAAAAGAGAGGTCGAAGTCGTCACCGATGGAGGACACCGGAAAGGTCATCATCGACGACGAGCCCTCCTTGGCCAGTCGATCGATCTCGGGACCGCCCGGATACCCGAGGCCGAGCCAGCGCGCAACCTTGTCGTACGCCTCGCCCGCGGCATCGTCGATGGTCTCACCCAACACCTGGTGCTCGCCCGGGCCGCGCTGTAAGACGATGAGACTGTGTCCGCCCGACACAAGCAAGGTCAAAAGCGGCCACTCGAGGTCGCGGGCCTCCAGCAGCGGCGCAAACAGGTGTCCCTCGAGGTGGTTCACGCCCACGAATGGCACATCCCACGCGTACGCCAGCGCCTTCGCGCTCGACAGACCCACGAGCAGCGATCCAATCAAACCGGGCCCACTGGTGACGGCCACACCGTCGATTGCGGGCGCGCTGGGATCCACGTTCGCCTCTTCGAGGGCTCGACGCACGACGGGTCCGATGGTCGCGACGTGGGCACGACCGGCCAACTCTGGCACCACTCCCCCAAAGGCGCGGTGTTGATCGATCGAGGATTCGACGACTGACGAGTGCACCCGAAACTCATCGTCCACGAGGGCCGCAGCTGTCTCGTCACAACTGGTTTCGATGCCGAGGACCAACGCCACCTGACCAGCGTAGGGCTGAGGGACTTAGTCGAGGTCAGCCCACAACACGAGCGCGTCTTCGCCGACGCGCTCGTAGTAGTTCTTTCGAATCCCCACGGGGCGGAATCCGTAGCGCGCGTAGAGAGCCTGCGCGCGTTCGTTGGAAGCTGCGACTTCGAGCGTGGCTCGTGCGATGCCGCGCTCCTTGGCGTTGGCCCAGGCGTCGTCCATGAGCGACGTGGCCACACCGCGGCTCTCGTGTCCGGGAAGGGTACCGATCGTGTTGACGTGTAGCTCGTCGAGCACGAACATCACCCCCATGTACCCGATGATCGACGTCCCCTCGACCGCGACTCGGTACCGACGAGTCTGGACGTCGGTGATCTCCTCGAGCATCATGGCCCTCGACCACGGTTCGGGGAACTGGGCGACCTCGATCTGCAAGATGTCCGAGACGTCGCGGCGCTCCGCGGTGCGGATGATCCAGTCGCTCATTGTCGTTCGCGAGTCGTAAAATTCGCGACGGCGTCCGCGTCGCGCAGATACATCGGCACCACCGACGCTTCGGGAAGTCGTGCGGCACCGAGCTCGAGTGCCACCAGCGCCGATGGCGTTGCGTACTCCGGCATTAACGTCGCGGCGGCAATCGTCGACAACTCGGCCTCGTAACGCCGCACCCCGTCGCCGACGAGGCTCACGACCTCGCCGCTTGCGCCTAAGCGCGCTGCAAGTTCGCCGGGAGTGGTCACGGCAGGCTCGTCCACCGAGGTCACCGTCTCACTCAGTGCGAAAGTCTGAACGAACAGTTCACCCCGCCGGCCATCAACAGCCGCCACCAGTCGTCCGCGCACGCCACCGCGGTGCGCGTCGTGGGCCAGTACCTCGAGCGACGTCACCGACACGAGGTCGGCGTTCGCACCCATGCTCAGACCGATCGCGGTGGCCACCCCCACGCGTAGTCCCGTGTACAGACCTGGACCCCGGTCGACAACGATGCGATCGAGTTGGCTCGCGCGTACGCCCACCGATGCGAGGAGATCAGCCACACCGGGCATCAACGTTTCGGTGTGGTGACGCTCACTATCCAGGACGATCTCGAACTCATCGCCGGTCGCCAGTCGCAGTCCAATGGCGCACGTGGTCGTCGCGGTCTCGATCGCCAGCATGTTCACGAGTGGGACCACTTCTCGAACTCGCTCGTTCGATCCCCGAGCGCACCGTCAACTTCAAGAGTGCGTCCCTCACCTTCATCGATCGTGAAGGTGACGGTGATCACGTCAAGACCAAACAGAGGTGCAGCGACGTCCCCCCACTCCACGAGTGCCACCGCCGACTCTTCGACCAGCTCGCCCAGCGCCAGATCGTCGATCTCGCTCAGTGAACCTGCGCGATAGACGTCAGCGTGATGGAGCGTCACGACTCCTCGTTCGTTGACGCACTCGTGCTGACGAACCATCGTGAAGGTCGGACTCGTCACCCGATCGCTCACACCCAGTCCGCGCCCCACGCCTTGGGTGAAGGTCGTCTTGCCGGCCCCCAGGATTCCGCTCAGGAGGACGATGTCACCGGGGCGCAACAGTGCGGCGAACTCTTCACCCGCGCGCTGCGTCTCCTCAGCACTAGTCGTGTGTCGACGCCAACTCACGACGCCTCTAGAAGTCGACGCACAACGCGAAGGTCGTCGCGCATTACCTCGACCACGCTCGGGCCGCCGCGCAACGCGGCGGCCGGGTGATACGTCGGCACACCTCGTATCGAGCCTGAGCGAAAGACGTGACCGTGGACCTGTCCGATGCCCGACTGGTAGGCGAAAATCGCTCGACCCGCGGTGTTGCCCAGGGTCAAGATGAACGACGGCGCTACGCGATCGAGTTGTTCGACGAGCCAGGGCCGGCACGCGGCGATCTCCACCGGGGTCGGCGTTCGATTCGCGGGGGGCCGGCACTTCACCACATTCGTGACGTAACACTGCGGGCGCGTGAGGCCGACCTCTTCTTCGAGCAACTGAAAGAACAGCTTTCCGCTGCGCCCGATGAAGGGCGCTCCGCCTTCGTCCTCGGTGCGCCCGGGCGCCTCGCCAATGATCATGAGACGCGCGTCGAGGGGACCAGTACCGATGACGACCCGCTGACGCGTCGCGGCGAGGCCGCAACGTTCGCACGTCGACATCTCGGCGAAGTCGCTCACGTCAGTCGGCGAGAACTCGAGGAACGCGGGCACTCAGGTTGGTGAGAATCTCCCAGGTGATGGTCCCTCCCCACATGGCCCAGTCATCGGCGCTGAGACACTCATCGCCCTGTCGTCCCAGGAGCACCACGTCGTCACCGACACTGACGGCGTCGTCGCCGACGTCGACCACCAGTTGATCCATCGTCACCACACCGGCGACTGGATAGCGGGTGGCGTTGATGAGCACCTGCGCGCCGCCCTCGAAGAGGTGCCGGGGATAGCCATCGGCGTAGCCAAAGGGCACCGTCACGATTGTGGCGTCACGATCCAGGGGTCGCCGGCGACCGTAACTCGGTCGCGCTCCGGCGCGCACGCGACGAACGGCCGTCACCCGGGCGCGCAGCGTCAAGGCGGGTACGAGGTGCTGGCCCTTCTGCTCAAGGGCCGAGCGCAGCCACGCGCTCGGCGCGTAGCCATAGAGCGCAAGTCCCACTCGGACCATCGAGTGGTGCGACGCGGGATACCCCAGTACGCCCGCTGAGTTCGCACTGTGCACGACCGGCGGCGCAAGATCCCGCTCGGTGAGATCCGCGACCAACGCGTTAAAGAGATTGATCTGGGTCTCGGTGAACTCTCGGTCCGCTTCGCTCTCGCCATCGGCCACGCTGAAGTGCGTGTACAAGCCCTCGAAGGTGACGTGGGCTGCCGAGCGCACGATGTCGATGACCTCGTCGAGCTCCTCGGGCACGACGCCCATGCGATGCATACCCGTATCCACTTTCACGTGGACGGGATGCGATCCGCCCAGGGCATCGGCCCACTTCACGGCCGCTCGCGCGCCCTCGGGCGAGCCGATGGTGAGAGTCAGGCCGGCTTCGTAGGCGAAGGGAATGGTGTCGGCGGGAACTTCGCTCATGACGAGGATCGGCGCGGTGATACCCGCGTGGCGTAGCTCGATCCCCTCGTCAACCAGCGCGACGCCGAGTGAGTCCGCCCCTCCGTCAAGGGCGGCCCGGGCCGCGAAGATCGCTCCGTGACCGTAGCCATTCGCCTTCACCACCGCGCAGAACGAGGCGCCGCCAATCACCTCGCGCAACGCGTGAACGTTGTGCGCGATCGCTGAGACGGAGACCTCCGCCCAGGCCGGACGATGAACACCTTCAACCACTGGTCTCCTCGAGTGCACTGCCCACCACGAAGGCAGCAGCGAGGTGGTCGGTGTGGGAGAGCGAGACGTGCAGGTACCCGACACCCTGGGCGCGTGCGAGCTCTTGGGCGCGATCGTGCAACACCAGGCTCGGCGCACCGGCCTCGTTCAGCGTGACCTCAATGGAACGCCACGGTGCTTCGCCCACCCCGACGCCCAGAGTTTTTAGGGTGGCCTCCTTGGCGGCAAAACGTGCCGCGAGGCGCTCGGGTCGATCGTGGGCGTCAGATCGCTCGCCGTCGGTAAAGAGACGCTCGAGAATGCGGGGCCGACGCTCAATCAGTCGGCGAAAGCGGTCCACGTCGACCAGGTCGATGCCGATTCCGGTCGTCGTCACTACTCCACCGTGACGGTCTTGGCGAGATTGCGCGGCCGATCCACGTTGCGCCCGAGACCTCGGGCCATGGCGTACGCGAAGAGTTGCAACGGCACCACGTCGACCATCGGCGTAAAGAGGGGCTCGGTGGCGGGTACGCGCAACACGTAGTCGGCGATGGCCTCGACGTACTCGTCGTCGTCGGTCGCTACGGCCACGACCGTCGCGCCGCGGGCCTTCACCTCAGCGAGGTTCGAGAGCATCTTTTCGTGCATCGCGGGATCGGTCACCACGGCGACCACGACCACGCCCGGTTCGATTAGCGCGAGCGGTCCGTGCTTGAGTTCGCCCGCCGGATAGCCCTCGGCGTGCAGATACGAGAGCTCCTTGAGTTTGAGCGCGCCTTCGAGCGACGTGGGAAAGCCCACGTGACGACCAATGAAGAAGAAGTCCCGCGCGCCCAACAGTTGCTTGGCCACGTCCTCGACGTCGGCGCGTCGCTCGAGGGCCGTGGCGACTTGGCTGGCCACCGCTTGGATTCCCTGAAAGAGCGCGTCGATGTCGTTCTCGGGGAGGGTCTGGCGCAGTTGGGCGAGACGTAGTGCCAACAGTTCGAGCGCGGCGACCTGGGCGACAAAGGCTTTGGTGGAGGCGACCGACACCTCGAGACCGGCGCGGGTGTAGATCACCGCGTCGGACTCGCGAGCCAGCGAGGAGCCCACGATGTTCGTCACGCCGATCACTCGAGCGCCGCGCCGCTTGGCCTCGCGAATGGCCTGGATGGTGTCGATCGTCTCGCCACTCTGGGAGACCCCGATCACGAGCGTGCCGATCTCCACGATCGGGTCGCGGTAGCGGTACTCGCTCGAAATGTCGACTTCGGTGCTGAGTCGGGCCCAGCGCTCGATGGCGTACTTGGCTACCTGGGCCGCGTGATGCGACGTGCCGGCGGCGGCGATGACGACACGATTTACCCCGAGCAACTCCTCATCCGAGACCCCCATCTCGTCGAAGGTGATCACACCGTCGCGACGGCGGCGATCGAGCATCGTGGCGCGCAGGGCCTCGGGCTGCTCGTTGATCTCCTTGGTCATGAAGTCGTCGTGGCCACCCTTCTCGGCGGTTTCGAGATCCCAGTCGATGGAGAGTTGATGCAGGCGAACGGGCGAGCCCTCAAGGTCGATCGCGCGAAAGCCCTCGGGCCCGAGGCGCACGACTTCGTCATCGTTCACCGCGTAGAAAGCGGTCGCGCGATCCAAGATCGCGGGGATGTCGCTGGCGAGGTAGGTCACGCCCGGGGCCGTGCCCACAATGAGCGGCGAGATCCGCCGGGCCGCCACGATCACGTCGGGTTCGGTCGCATCCACCGCCGCCACCGCGAAGGCGCCGCGCACGACGAGCAAGCTTCGACGTACCGCTTCGATGAGTTCCGCACCTTGGTGACGCTCGTCTTCGATGAGGTGCGCAAGCACTTCAGAGTCGGTACGGGAACTGAAGAGATGACCCTTGGCCTCCAGGGCTTCCTGGAGCTCGGTGTGATTCTCAATGATGCCGTTGTGAATGATGGCGATATGACCGGAACAGTCCAGATGGGGGTGAGCGTTGACCGCTTCGGGCGCGCCATGCGTCGCCCAACGGGTGTGCCCGATACCCGAGGTGAAGCCTCGCGGCGCGTGTTCGCACTCTCGTTTGAGGGCTTGGACCGATTCGGTCCCTTCGGCGGTGCGCGCTCGCCAGGTCTCCCCGGCACGCACCAGGGCCACCCCAGCCGAGTCGTATCCGCGATATTCCAGGCGCGCCAGGCCTTCGAGCAGCGTGTCGAGCGTCTCGCTGGAGCCCGCCACCCCAATGATGCCGCACATAGAGCCAGCCTACTCGGACGATTTTTCGCCCTCTTCGGTGGCTAGGCGTAGAGCGAGGTGAGCCGTTCGCTAAAGACCTCGACGAACTCCGCGTTGAGCGCTTCGATCATGATGCGCACCAACGGCTCGGTGCCCGAGGGCCGGACCAGCAGGCGAACGTCCGCGCGATCGACCCCGTAGTCCTCTAGGAGTTCGTTGAAGATCTTCTGGACGTCGTCGTCGCTGAAGTGATCACGCGACACATTGAACAGCGACTGGGGCACGCGGCGCCACGCTCCCCCGGCTAGATCAGCGAGGGATCCGCGACGCACGATCAACTCGGCCAGGAGCAGCCCGGTGAGCATTCCATCGCCGGTGGGCGCCAGATCCCGGAAGATGACGTGTCCGGACTGTTCGCCACCGAGAATCCACGAGCGATCTTCGAGGGCGAGCAGGACGTTGCGGTCGCCCACGTCGGTCTCTTCAATCTCAATGTCTGGCGCGCTCCGAGGGCGCGCGTGAGACCCAGATTGCTCATCGAGGTCACCACGATTCCGCCACCCAGGACTCCACGTTCGAAACGATCCAGCGCGAAGAGCACCATGAGATCGTCCCCGTCGCGAACCGTCCCCTCGGCGTCCACCGCGATGAGGCGATCGGCGTCGCCGTCAAAGGCGAGACCGAGGTCGGCTCCCGCTTCGCGCACTGCGGCCACCAGTGCGTCGACGTGTGTCGAGCCGGACTCGACGTTGATGTTGCGACCATCGGGCTGATCGTGAATGAAGGTGAGCGCCGCACCGGTCGACTCGTAGAGTTCGTGGGCCACATGGGACGCGGCGCCGTTCGCGCAGTCCACCACGATCGACAGTGACGAGAGATCGGCGGGGGCTAGTTCACGCAAGTGACGCACGTAGTCGTGTTGGGCGGTCTCGTCAATCTCGCGCGCGGCGAACACACTCACCGACGGACTCTCGGCCACGTTCAGCGCGCTCTCCACCGCGGCTTCGGTCGCATGATCCAACTTCCCGCCCTGAAGACCCAGAACCTTGAGTCCGTTGTCGTAGTACGGATTGTGCGAGGCCGAGACGACCACGCCGGCTCCGCCGCGCTGCTGGGCGATCACGGCCACGCCCGGCGTCGTGAAGTATCCGAGGTTTATGCCACGCGCTCCGCCATCGGCCAGTCCGGCCAGCACGGCCGCGGCCAGGTTCGGCGAACTCTCGCGCGTGTCGTAGCCGACGAAAATCGGTACCGAAAAGACGACCGCGACGGCGCGTCCGAGTCGATACGCGAGGTCCGGAGTGATCTCGTCGCTCGCACGCCCTCGGATGCCGTCCGTGCCAAAGCGCACGGGCATACCCATTAACGCTTGGAGTACTGAGGAGCCTTGCGCGCCTTCTTGAGACCGTACTTCTTGGTCTCCTTCTTGCGCGAGTCACGGGTCAACAGGCCGGCCTTCTTAAGAGCGGGCCTCGCACCTTCGTCGATTTCCAATAGTGAACGCGAGATGCCCAGGCGAAGTGCCCCGGCCTGTCCGGCCACTCCGCCACCTTCGATGGTGGCGTCGATGTCGTAGGTGGTCTGGGTGTCGAGCAGGCGCAGCGGCTCCATCACCATCTGACGGTGAGTCGCGGAGGTGAAGTAGTTATCGAAGGCACGCGAGTTGATCGTGATCGTGCCCGTACCGGGACGAAGACGAACGCGCGCGACCGCCTCTTTACGTCGGCCGGTGGTCTGAGTGAGGGGTGTGGTCACGTTGCTCCTTAACCGCGGCGAATCGCCGAGGTGTCAAAACTCTTGGGCTGCTGAGCCGCGTGGGGGTGCTCGGGGCTGGCGTAGACGAACAGCTTGTCCATCTGTGCGCGTCCGAGGCGGTTCTTGGGGATCATGCCGCGAACAGCGTCGCTCACCAACTTCTCGGGGTCGGTGTCCATCAAGGTCTGCCAGGAGGTGGCACGCAACCCGCCGGGGTACCCCGAGTGGCGGTAGTGGAAGTTCGACGCCGCTTTGTTGGCGGTCACGACGACTTTGTCAGCGTTGACGATGATGACGTAGTCGCCCGTGTCGACGTGGGGAGCAAAGAACGTGCGGTGCTTGCCTCGCAGGAGAGAGGCGGCCACCGTGGCGACGCGGCCGAGCACGAGTCCCTCGGCGTCAATGACCAACCAGTCGCGCGTCAGTTCCGCGGGCTTGGGCGAGTACGTCTTCACAGTTCTTCCTTCAGCAAATTCGATCAAAATGAGCCCCAACCGGGTCCGAGGGGGACCCTCCATCCTACGAAATCCGGCCCTATGAGGGCAAGTTCACAAAAACGCGAACGAAAAACGCGCCCGCGGGGAGCCCATCTAGCCTACTCGGGCGTCGAGGGCGCCCGCTCGTCGTCCTCGGGACGCCTGACATCACCAGATCGAGACGCGCTGGTCGGGCTCCAGCCAGAGGGCGTCAGCGTCGGTGACGCCAAAGGCCTCGTAGAACTCGTTGATGTTGCGCACCACTTGGTTGCAGCGGAACTCCGGTGGCGAGTGCGGGTCAATGGCGAGTCGACGTTCGACTTCTTCGGTCCTCGCCTTGTACTGCCAGCACAGAGCCCAGGACAGCAAAAAGCGCTGCGCCCCGCTGAGCCCGTCGATGACCGGCGGCTCTGCCCCATCAAGGGCGATGAGATAGGCCTGCCACGCGATCCCGAGTCCACCGAGGTCACCGATGTTCTCGCCAATCGTGAGCGCGCCATTCACGTGCTGTCCGGGCGTCTCGGCAGGCGAGAGCGCGTTGTACTGATCGATGAGCGCCTTCGTGCGCGCCTCGAAGGCGTCGCGGTCAGCCGGCTCCCACCAGTCGAACAGTTTGCCCGTGCCATCGAACTTCGAGCCCTGATCGTCAAAGCCGTGTCCAATCTCGTGACCGATCACCGCTCCGATCCCGCCGTAGTTCGCGGCGTCGTCGCGATCGGCCACGAAGAAGGGCCACTGGAGGATCGCCGCAGGAAAGACAATCTCGTTGAAGCCCGGGTTGTAGTACGCGTTCACCGTCTGGGGGGTCATGAACCACTCGTCGCGATCAATGGGAGAACCGATCTTGGCCAGTTCGCGCTGAAACTCGAAGGCGTTCGCGCTACGCACGTTGGCGATCAGGCTCTCAGGGTCAGTGGTCAGTGATGAGTAGTCACGCCACTTGACCGGGTAGCCGATCTTGGGCGTAAAGGCCGCGAGCTTCTCCAACGCGCGTTCCCGGGTGGCCGGCGTCATCCAGTCCAGGGTCGAGATGCTCAGGCGGTACGCCTCAATCAGGTTGGCGACTAACTCATCCATGCGGGTCTTGGCGAGTGGAGGAAAGTGGCGCTCGACGTAGATCTGACCCACGGCTTCGCCCAGCGCCCCTTCGACGATCGACACGCCGCGCTTCCAGCGCGCGCGCAGTTCTTGTGCGCCAGTGAGGGTGCGACCATAAAAGTCGAACTGTTCATCGACGAACGCGCGCGACAGGTACGGGGCGTATCCGCGCACGATCCGCCAACGCAGCCAGTCCCGCCACGCGTCCAGCTGCGCTTCGTCAAACAGTTCACCGAGGTCACGAAAGAAGCTGGGCTCGCGAACGACGACCTCGTCCAGGGCGTGCGGTGGCGCGCCGAAGGTGGTGGCCCAGTCGTCGAGAGTCAGCTGGGCGATGTCGGGGAGCCCAGCGGCGAAGAGATCGCGCACGCTGTCCCACTCCATGGGGTTATAGGTCTTTTCGCTGTCCCGAGTGGCGACGTTGTCCCAGTGACGCTTGGCAATGGCGGTCTCGAGGTCGAAGACCCGCTGGGCTCGTGCACTCGCGTCGTCAACGCCCGCCAGCTCAAACATCTTTTCGATGTGCACCACGTAGGCCTCGCGCACCGAGGCGAACTGGTCTTCGCGGTAGTAGTTCTCGTTGGGCAGTGAAATACCACCCTGTTCGAGGAAGACGAGGTAGCGCTCGGGGTTGCCGGGGTCGGTGTCGACGAAGACGCCAAAGAATCCCGACAGTCCGTCGCGCTGCAGTTGCCCCACGACGCGCACCAATTCGTCGAGTGAGCCAACGGAGTCCGCGACGGCGAGATCAGCGCGCAGCGGTTCGGAGCCGAGCACTTCGACGCGCTCTTCGTCCATGAAACTGGCGTAGAGATCGCTGACCTTCTTCGCGTCAACACTCTCACTCAGCGCCCCGGCCGCCTCGACGATCTCACGAATGGCCGCCTCGGACTCTTCACGAAGCACTTCGAACGCTCCGTACCCGGACTTGTCGGCGGGGATCGGGGTGCTCTGCATCCAGCGATCGTTCACGTACCGATAGAGGTCGTCCTGGGGGCGAATCTCACTGCTGAGATCGTCACGATTGATTCCTGCGGGCAGTAGTTCAGACATGAGAATCAGCCTATCGACGGGTGCGCGGACTCTTCATTCGGATTCGTCGTAGCCCACGCCGATGAGCGCGAGCCCCGCCGCCGGGGCCGGCTGGGGCAGCTGGTAGCGATCCCCCGTGGACAGACGCACCGCTATTTCCTTTTCGTCGAGCTCACCTCGCCCGATGGCGACCATCGCAGAGACCAGGCAGCGCACCATGTTGTGACAAAAGGACTGGCCCCGAATCGTGAAACGAAGCGCGGGCGAGTGATGCGGACTCATGACCCACTCGTCGTCGAGTCGCTCCCAGCGTGCGGCGAGCACGCGTCGCAGGAGGGGCTCTCCGGGTGGGCCGCCGGTCGGACGCCTACAGAACGCGCGAAAGTCGTGGGTGCCGATCACCTCGGCGCACGAGCGATTCATTGCCGCCAGATCGAGCGGTCCGGTGACCGACCAGGCCCAGACGTTGGTGGAGTCCAGGCCGGGAGCGTTGCTCTCCAAGACGAGATAGCGATACTCCCGCCAGGTGGCCGAGAATCGCGCGTGAAAGTCGTGACTGACCGGCTCGGCTCGCAGGATCTGAATCCGACCGCGTAACTGCTTGTTGAGCGCGCTCACGAGACGATCTGCACTCAAGGTACGCACCTTGAGCACCGCGGGCAGGTCGACGTGGACGACCTGGAAGAAGGCGTGCACACCGGAGTCGGTGCGTCCCGCCCCCACGATGAGCGGCTCCTCACTGAGGCGAAGGGTCGAGGCCAGGGTGGAACGCAACAGCCCCACCACGGTGTCGTGATGGGGCTGATAGGCAAAACCGCTAAACCCCCGCCCGTCGTAGGCGAGGTCGAAACGCCAGCGCTGGGTGGCGTCTAGCGGATCAGACGAACTCAATGCGCGCCATCGGCGCGTTGTCACCCTGACGCGGGCCGAGCTTCAAGATCCGCGTGTAGCCGCCGGGACGGTCCGCGTAGCGCGGGGCGATCTCGGTGAACAGTTTGTGGGTCATGTCCTTGTCACGGATGAAGGCGACCACGCGACGATTCGCGTGAACCGAGTCCTCGGGCGAGTTCTTTGCCGCGGTGACGACCTTCTCGACGATGGGACGCAGGGCCTTGGCCTTGGCCTCGGTCGTGACGATCGACTCAGCCGCGATCATCGAGGCGACGAGGTTGCCCATCATCGCCTTTTGGTGAGCCGAGTTGCCGCCGAAGCGCTTGCCCTTCGTGGGGGTACCGCGCATGACTAGTCCTCCGCTCGCAGCGACAGACCGCGCTCGTCGAGGCGGTCCGTCACGTCCTTGAGCGACGTGGCGCCGAAGTTGGTGATCGACGTGAGGTCACGCTCGGTGGCGTTGACCAACTGGGCGATCGTGTTGATGCCGGCGCGCTTGAGGCAGTTGCGCGAGCGCTCGGTGAGACCCAGCTCTTCGATGCGAATGTCGAGCTCGCTGGCGGCGGCCTGAGCCGAGCCAACGTCGCCAAGTTCCAGTGCCGGGGCCTCTTCGTCGAAGCTCGCGATCAGCTCGACGAGCGAGCCCAGCGTCTTACCGGCTGAGGCCAACGCCTCACGAGGTGAGATCGAACCGTCGGTCTCGATGTCGATCACCAAACGGTCGAAGTCCTTGCTCTGCTCGACGCGCACGGGCTCGATCTCAAAGCTCACGCGGCGAACCGGCGAGAAGATCGCGTCCAGGGGAATCACTCCGATGGTCGAGGAACCCTTGTTGCCTTCGGCTCCGACGTAGCCCTTGCCGCGCTCCACGGTCAGCTCGAACGTGAGCACGCTACGCGCGTTGGTCAGGTAGGCGAGGTGCAGGTCGCCGTTGAGGATCTCAACGTCGGCCGTCGTGGAAAGGTCCGAGGCCAGGGCCGGTCCCTCGCCGCGCTTGTCAAGACGGAGCGTCACGGGCTCGTCAGAGTGCACGCGCAGCAAGAGGTCCTTGAGGTTCAAGGTGACGTCCTGGACGTCTTCCTTCACGCCTTCAATCACACCGAACTCGTGCAACACGGCGTCGAACTTGACGCGCGTCGCCGCGGCGCCGGGGATCGAGGAGAGCAAGGTACGACGCAGCGAGTTGCCGAGCGTGTGGCCGAATCCGGGGTCGAGTGGGCCGATGCCAAAGGACTGGCGGTTGGTGACCTCGTCGCCGAGGGCTTCGATTGTGGGTCGTTGGATAATCAACATAAGGGACTCCTAGGGGTATGTACGAGAAAGAATTACTTGGAGTACAGCTCGACGATGAGCTGTTCTTGGATCGACTCGTCGATCTGTTCGCGCTGGGGGACGACGCGTACCGTCACGCTGAAACCGTTGTCGCCCTTTTCCAGCCAGCCGGGGACGCTGCGATCCAGGACGTCGAGATTGCGCTTCACGTTGAAGTTCTCGCGCGTGGCGTTCTTCAAGGTCACGACGTCACCCGGACGCGCACGGTACGACGGGATGTCGACGCGCTTGCCGTTGACGTTGACGTGACCGTGGCGAACGAGCTGGCGAGCTTGGGCCCGTGAGGCACCCCAGCCGGCGCGGTAGGCCACGTTGTCCAGACGAGTCTCGAGGAACTGCAGGAGGTTCACACCGGTCATGCCGGGGCGGCGGTTGGCCTCTTCGTAGAGGTTGCGGAACTGCTTTTCCAGCACGCCGTAGATCCGGCGGGCCTTCTGCTTCTCGCGCAGCTGGGTCAAGTACTCCGAGCCCTGGCGCTGGCGGTCGCGACCGTGCATGCCCGGGGGAAACGCGCGAACGCGGCGGTCCGAGTTCTCGGCGACCGGGCACTTGAGTGAGAAGCAACGCTCACCCTTGAGGTAGAGCTTGGTGCGCTCACGTCGACAGAGTCGACAGACGGGTCCTGTGTAACGAGCCATAACGTTCCTTAGCCTCGACGCCGCTTCTTGGGACGACATCCGTTGTGCGGCAGCGGCGTCACGTCCTTGATCGCCACCACTTCAATGCCGGCGGCGGCGATGGAACGAATCGCGGTCTCGCGACCCGAACCGGGACCGCGCACCAGCACGTCGACCTTCTTGACCCCGTGCTCCATGGCCGCGCGCGCACACTTCTCGGCGGCGAGTTGGGCGGCGTAGGGGGTGGACTTGCGAGAGCCCTTGAAGCCGACCTGACCCGAGGACGCCCAGGACAATACGTTGCCCTCGGGATCGGTGATCGACACGATCGTGTTATTAAAGGAGCTCTTGATGTGCGCGACGCCAAAGGCGACGTTCTTGCGCTCCTTCTTGCGAACCTTGCGAGCCGTCGTGGGCTTGGCCATTACTTCGTTACCTTCTTCTTACCGGCGACAGTGCGCTTGGGTCCCTTGCGGGTGCGAGCGTTGGTGCGAGTGCGCTGGCCGCGAACGGGCAGGCCCTTGCGGTGGCGAATGCCCTGGAGCGAGTTGATCTCCATCTTGCGCTTGATGTCTTGGGCGACATCGCGGCGCAGGTCACCCTCGACGGTGACGTTCTGGTCGATGTAGGTACGAAGGGCGTTGACTTCGGACTCGGTGAGGTCCTTCACGCGGGTGGATTCGTTCACCCCGGTCGCCGCACAGATCTGTTGGGCGATGGTGGGACCAACGCCAAAGATGTACGTGAGCGCAATGACGACGCGCTTGTCGCGCGGAATGTCAACACCAGCAATACGAGCCATCGTGTCTTCTCCTAACCCTGACGCTGCTTGTGGCGCGGGTTTGCTTCACAGATCACGCGAACAACCCCGGCCCGTCGAATGACCTTGCACTTCTCACAGATGGGTTTGACGCTTGCGCGAACTTTCATTTGGATACTTTCTCGAGCGAAAAGAACGTGAGTTATCGGTAGCGATAAGTGATGCGGCCGCGGGTCATGTCGTAGGGCGTGATCTCTACTTGGACCTTGTCACCGGGAAGAATGCGGATGCGGTGCATGCGCATCTTTCCCGAACTGTGGGCGAGGACGGTGTACCCGTTCTCCAGCTCCACGCGAAACATGGCGTTCGGCAGCGGCTCGACGACGGTCCCCTCAACGGTGAACGCGTCTTCCTTAGGCTTACTCAGGTTCTTTCTCCTTATTTCTTCACTACGGGGCGTGCGGGAGCAGGGCTCCTACACGGATAGACCTTGGAGGTCCCTGCCCCGAGGTCGGCTTTCTATTCTACCGGATTTTTAGAAAAACGCAAAAAACCCAGTACTTTGTGCGAACTCGCTCGCGCGAACTCGACAAACGTGCCCATCCAGTCTACGGGCGCAGCCCGAATCGCGTATCGCGCCGAGCACCTAGGTCGCGTCGACGCCCAACCAGGGCCTCTGAAATCGGGCGAGTCCCTTAGTCCTCGTCAAGCAGGAGATCGCGGACGCGCGCAATGCTCTCAGGCGCCACTCCAGCGCCCTCGGCCCACGAGACCGCTCCCCCGTAGCGCTCGTCGATCGCCAACAGGAAGTTCGCCATGGTGTCGGCGCGCGCGCTGAGCAGGATCGGGTCGTCGCCCTCGATCTCTCCTCGTTCCTTCGGCTGGCGCAGGAGCTTCGCCACGATGTGGACCATGCGATCATCCGAAATGGCGTAGTCCTCGATGACGCGCTCGCGCTGCACGCCGAGGCAACTCAGAACGAGCGCCGCCACGACGCCGGTGCGGTCTTTGCCCAAAAAGCAGTTAAAGACGAGCGGATAGTTCTCCTCTTTGGTCATCTCTTCGAACACGCTCACAAACGCTGGCGCGCCGACGTCGAGGTACTGCAGGTAGCGCCGCGTCAGATAGCTCTCGTCGATGACCCCGCGTGACTCGTTGGTCGCGTAGTTCGACAGGACCGGCGCACTCACGAAGCGATGCGGTTCGTCTCCAATCAGACCCCGACCGGTCCGCTCGATTTCGGCGGGACTACGCAGATCCACGATCGCGGCGATGCCGAGTGCGCGAAAGACCTCCAGGTCCTCGCTCGTCAAGTCGTGCATCGCGTCGCTGCGATAGAGCCGAGCCCAGCGGGTGTGCCGGCCATCGTCCGTCTCGTAGCCTCCGAGGTCGCGAAAGTTATGCACGCCCTCGAAGGGCACCAAGCGTTGAGTCACGATGGCCAGCGTACCGACGCGCGCGGCTAGCGCGGCAACAGGTACTTCCAGATGTCACTCGACAGGGTCGTGACTGTGTCGATGCCGTACTCTTCGTTCGGATCGCTCTGGGTCATGATGGTCACCAGATAGAAGCGCTCTTGATATTGCACGAAGCCGGTCGTGTTGACTTGCCAGCCGGTGGGTATCTCGTCGTACCAGCCGTCCTTCATGGCGACGAGGGCGTGCACCGGCGAGCCCCAACCTAGGCCGAACTGCTGGGCGCCAATGACGTGCTCCATGAGGCCGGTCTCGTACTCGCGCGACGCGGCATCGAGAATCGAGTTCGGCAGCGCGATCACCTTGAGCAGTTGGAGCTGATCGAGTGGCGTCGTGTCGATGTCGCCCCAGGACCAACTCGGAACCGTCGACTTGAATCCGATGAGCTGGTTGAAGGCGTCAATCGCGTCGCGCCCACCGATCGCCGCCCACAGCTTGGTGGCGGCCGCATCGTCGGACGCTTCGATCATGCTCGAGGCAAGTTGCTGCTGCTTCGCGCTCAATGGCTTTCCATTTTGTTGTGACTCATAGAGAAGGTCGGCGAGGATGTCGATCTTGACGATCGAGGCGGTGCGGTCGTGGTAGCCGTTGTGGTACGTGAAGGTCGCACCAGTCGACGCGTTATAGACGGCCGCGGTGATGTTGCCCTGGCGCGTCTTGAGATATAGCGCGGTGGCTCGACTCGTGAAGGGATTATCGGGGTTGTGCGTGGGTGCGGTGGGAACCGTCGTCGTGGTCGTCGTCGTGGTCGTCGTGGTCGTTGACGTCGGAACCGTGATGGGCACGGTACTGGTCGGTGGGCCGTTGTCGGAACCGGCGTTCGTGGCGAACAGGATGAATCCCGCGAGAAGCGTCACTGGAATCACACTGCGGAAACGACGTGCCACCTCTCCCCCCGCCTTGATGGTACGAGGAAATTCAGCTCTGTTTCTGCGCTCGCACGATCCTTCTCGTCTGACACTTCAGAGGCCGTCTCATCCTTGCGTAGAGTCGAGCGTTATCCTCAAGAGAGCATCTACCGCGGGGTTGGTGTGCGTCGCGACGAGACGGGTATTGGGGTGCGCTACCTGCCACACCCGGAAAAGCTCGTCAATGAACCCCTGGCCGACTTGGGCAACACCGCTGAAGTCAATGTCGACTTCGTCAAAGGAATCCAACTCGGCCGCCAACCGCTTTGCTTCGGTCCGCGATACGAAGTTCGGGCCTCGCTCAAAGAGAGATACTCGGAGTCGGGAACGGTTGGCCCCTGGCCTGCTTGGTGGAGCGAAATCATCAAACACCTCGACCTGTGTCAAGGTCGTATCGGCGTCGATCTCACACCGCGCCAAGGTGCCGTGTCGAGCGATTTCGAACCACTCCACTGCTACATCGTCACGACGACGATCAACAATCCACGAAAAGTGACCACTTGATAAAACAAACCGATCGACCATCCGCGAAGTGAAGTAGATGCCTAGGCCACTATGAGCTTGCGGCAATGTTGTCTGCTTGCCCTTCGACAGTTCCCCGATGGCGTCGAATTCGCTCTCGAGTGAGCGTGTCTCCGCCATGTTGCGAAATGCTCCAACGCCATCGTCGGCGACTTCGAAGGCGATGAAGTTCTCGTTGAGATACCAACGCACGTCAACCCTTGTCCCGCGCGAGTGATCAATCGCGTTGTTCAGCATTTCGGTAAAGGCGAAGTTGAGGATCGGAGGGATGTGCCGATTGTCGAGAATCTTTGGATCACGACGCCGCAATTCGGCGTTCTCTTGCGTCCAGACTTCGTCCTCCTTGAGCCCCTCGAGGTTGTAGTGAAAGGTCATGTATGTGGTTCGCCGATATCGACCGCCGCGCCCCATTCCTTCGTGGAGGAGTTCGCCGCGTTCGACCATTCGAGAGAGGTGATAAGACGCCGCCTGCCGTGAAACCCCCGCTGTACGAGCGACGTCTCCGCTCGTGATCTCATCGGAGGTTTCGAGTAGCCGATCAATCACGGCCGGAATAGCTGAAGGTTGATCTTTTGACATTTAAGGGTATCTCTTTGTCCTTTTGACAATTATAGGCGATTTTGGACCCTTAATGACAAAATGACAAGAGCTATCCCCTCACTGGTCTCACGGCAACGTCGTGGTCGTCGTTGTCGTCGTGGTGGTTGACGCCGGGGCTTCAATCACGAGCAACGCCGTCGAGACGGGCCGTTCGCTCGCTCGCGCACTGTAGATCGACCTCCCATTCGCAAACATCGACGTCGACGATCCGCCATCCAGATCCAGGGCGGTTTCGACGTTGAGGGACCGCAAGATCGCCAAGAGCTGGGTCCAGTTCGCACCTGACCGGCCGTCGGTGCCGCCCACGCTCAAAATCACGGTCTCGCCCATCGAGGTCCAGCCCACGATCGTGCGCGGAGACGGATCTTTGATGCTGGCGTCCGAGGCACCCACGGCACCCGTCACGCCGTTATTGAGGATGATCGGGTGACCGCCGATGTCGTCACAGCCCATGGTCGAGTTCGTCGTCAGGGTCACCATGTCGCCCGCCACGAGACTCGCGAGGGTCGTGCTGTTCGACGCGGAGATGTCCACGCGTCCCGCCAACACGTGGATCGCGGAGGACGTGCGTCCGATGTACTGGAGCTGGGCCGTCGAGTTGATGGTGGTGGGACTCTGCGTGGTGCTCACCTCTTTGAACTGATAGGTGAAGCGGCCACTGGCGGTCGGCGTGGGCAGTGCGTAAGACGAGGTGAATAGCAGCGTGCCGCGCAAAGGATCACTCACGCCCACGTACGACAGAGGGAGCTGTTGATTGATCGCGTTGATCGCCAGACTGGTGCCACCCATGGCGAGTGAGGCGTTCCACGTGAACTGCGTACTGACTGTCCCGTCGTCGAGGTCGGCTTGTTGATGGGACACCTCGGGCGTGTGCTCCAGAGTGCACCCTGAGACGATGCCACCCACCGCGTCGCCGGCGGCGGGCTTCTTGGAGTTGGGAACGGCGAAGTAGTCGCCGTTGACCGCGGCCACGCATCCGGCCGTCGCCCGACAGATCGCGCTCGGGGTCTCGAGACCGGCGTCGACCTTGTTGTGGGCGAGTCCGACCTCGAGTGAGTACGGAGCTCCGTAGAAGGAAACCAGATGAATCGGTGCGCGAACCCCAAAGGGAGCGCCGTCCACGGGATAGACGTAGATGCCGACGGCAGCCGAGGCTGGTCGGGCGTGCGTCGCGCCAAGCGGTACCGCCACCAACAGCGCGAGACAGAACACTGCCGCAAGTGGCCGCAGCCAGCGAGTGCGGCGACGTGGCACAACGGGTGACGCGTGGGGTTGGGTCACCCGACCACCCTACGATGGTCCCTCTTGGCGCTACCTTCAGTCGTCGCAGAATCAGATGTGAACGCCACTTAGGCGATGGTGAAGACTTCCGGCCCGTTCTCGGTTACCGCCACAGTGTGCTCGAAGTGCGCGGAGAGTTCACCGTCTTCGGTCATCACGCTCCAGTCGTCGTCGAGCACGTAGGTCTCCCACGAGCCGACGTTGACCATGGGTTCGATCGCAAAGACCATGCCGGACTTGAGCGTCGGTCCGGGCGAGCCCGGCCAGTAGTTGGTCACCTGGGGGCTCTCGTGCATCTCGGTACCGATCGCGTGTCCGACGTACTCGCGCACCACCGAAAATCCGGCCGCTTCGGCGACGCCCTGGACTGCGCGACCCACTTCGTTGAGTCGACCACCCACCACGAGTTGATCGATGCCCGCCCACAAGGAACGCTCAGTGACCTCGAGCAAGCGCGTCGCGAGCGCGCTCACCGTGCCGACCGGGGCGGTGTAGGCGGCGTCACCGTGATAGCCCTCGATGATCGCTCCCGCGTCAATCGAGATAATGTCGCCTTCTTCTAAGACGTAGTCGCCGGGAATGCCGTGGACGATCATGTCGTTGGGGCTCGTGCAGATGACCGCGGGGAAGCCGTTGTAGTTGAGGAAGTTCGATCGCGCACCGCGCTTGGCCAGGACCTCGGCCGCGAGCGTGTCGAGTTGCTTGGTGGTGACTCCGGGACGAATCGCGGCGCGAGTCACCTCATGAATCTCGGCCACGACTTTGCCGGCCTTGCGCATCTTGGCCAGTTCGTCCTTGTTGCGAATCACAGCAGTCCTCGC
The DNA here is from genome assembly GCA_963791015.1 of uncultured Acidimicrobiaceae bacterium. Classification (GTDB taxonomy): domain Bacteria; phylum Actinomycetota; class Acidimicrobiia; order Acidimicrobiales; family RAAP-2; genus RAAP-2. Next base: position 284,847 of record CAWBQX010000001.1, read on the forward strand.
TCGAGGAGTCGCGCGTCGATGTCTTTCGCCACGGTGTCCACGGCCTGGTCGCCGTCGACGGTTACTAACAGACCGCGCGACTCATAGAAGGAGAGCAGTGGAAGCGTCTCGCGCTCAAAGGTCTCCAAGCGCTTGGCGATCGCTTCAGGGGTGTCGTCGCTCCGCTGAACGACCGTTCCTCCGCACTTTTCGCAGATGCCCGACGTGGCTGAGGAGTCGGTGAGTTTGTAGACGGTTCCGCAGACCTGGCACACGCGCCGCGACGATAAACGCTCGATCACGATCTCGTTGGCGAGGTCAATGTAGATGCAGAGCTTGATGCCGCCCGCGCCCACGATGCGCTCGAGCGCCTCGGCCTGTTCGGTGTTGCGCGGAAAGCCATCGAGTACCGCGCCCTTGGCGGCGTCGGGCTCGCGCAGTCGCACCTCGACCAGGGAGTTCACAACGTCGTCCGACACCAGTTCCCCGGCGTCGAGAATCGACTTGACCTGGCGACCGAGCGGCGTGTCCTGAGCGATCGCGGCGCGCAGGATGTCGCCCGTCGAGACGTGGGCCAACTCATACCTCTCGCACAACAGGTTGCTCTGGGTTCCCTTGCCAGCGCCCTGCTTGCCCAGCACGACCAGATTCAGTTGACTGGACATGACTAGCGCTTCAAGAAGCCTTCGTAGTTGCGCATCATGAGTTGAGAGTCAATCTGTCGCATGGTCTCGAGCGAGACACCCACCGCAATGAGCAGGGTGGTGCCGTAGTAGGGGAAGCGGTTGATGCTCCACAGCGCCATCAGCACACTGGGCGTCACGGCGACCGAGGCGAGGAACACCGCGCCCACCACCGTGAGTCGAGAGAGCATGCGCGAGAAGTAGCGCTCGGTGGGCATGCCCGGGCGAATGCCCGGCACGAAGCCACCCTGTTGGCGCAGCATCTCGGCCTGTTGGTGCGGGTCGAAGGCGATGTACACGTAGAAGAACGTGAACGCGAGGATCAACAAGAAGTCCGAGGCGATGTAAAAGAAGCTCGTCGGTGAGAGGGAGTTGCGCACGAAGTTCTGGAAACTCGCCCACGGCACGATGTTGGACATCAGGACCGGGATGTAGAGCACCGATGACGCGAAGATGATCGGGATCACGCCCGACTGGTTGACCTTGAGAGGTATATAGGTCGAGTTTCCGCCCATCTCTCGTCGTCCCACGACGCGCCGGGCAAACGTGACCGGGATACGACGCTGGCCGTTGTCCATGAAGACAATGAGGACCAACAGGGCTAGAGAGACAATGAGGATGACGTAGAACTTGTAGGGACCACCCTCCTCCCACACTGCGCGCCCGCCCGAGGGCAGGCCCGCCACGACGTTGGCGAAAATGAGCAGTGACATGCCCTGGCCGATGCCGCGCTGGGTGATCAACTCGGCCAGCCACATCACAAAGGCTGTCCCGGCGGTGAGGATCAGCACCATCATCAGCGCGTACCAGATGTTGAAGCGCGGGACCATCAAGTTGATGTCAAAGCCCAACAACGCCTGGTCGTGCCCGTGGAAGGCGTAGATGAGACCCGTCGACTGCAAGAGCGCGAGCCCGATGGTGAGGTACCGGGTCGTCTGGGTGATCTTCTTCTGGCCGACCGCGCCCTGGTCGCGCCACTCGCCGAGCTTGGGGATGACCCCGGTGAGGAGCTGAATCACGATCGAACTGGTGATGTAGGGCATGACGCCCAGACCGAAGACCGCCAGACGCGTCAGCGCCCCGCCCGAGAAGAGGTTCAAGAAGCCCAGTACGCCACTGGAGCTCGCCTGCTTCTGGAGCGACTTGATCGCGGTCCAACTCACGCCCGGAATCGGGACGTTGGCGCCTAGCTGGTACAGGCAGATGACACCAATCGTGAACAGAACCTTGTTGCGAAGGTCCGGAACACGAAAGATATTCGCCAGGCGCTGCAGCACTGTTCGACCTTAACGGTTTTGGTGCTGGTTGCCGGAGGCAGGCGGACGCACCGCGAAGGGCAGCGCCACCATGGTCACCGTGCCGCCGGCTGCTTCGATGGCGGCCTTCGCCGACGCTGAAAAGCCGTGTGCGCTCACGTTCAGGGCACTGGACACGCCACCGCGCCCAAGAACCTTGACGAAGTCACTCTTGCGCGCGAGGCCGTGCTCGACGATCGTCTCGAGGGTGACCTCGCTCAGCCCCAGGGCCGCGAGGGCGTCGAGGTTGACCGGCGTGTACTCCACGCGAAAGGGGTTGGTGAACCCCTTCAACTTGGGGATGCGCTGGAGGAGCGGCAACTGGCCACCTTCAAAGCTCGCGCGAATCTGACGACGCGCCTTTTGTCCCTTGGTGCCGCGACCGGCGGTCTTGCCACCCTTACCGGCGATACCGCGACCAACAATCTTCTTGCGGTGCGTGGAGCCTTCGGGCGAGGTGAGGTCGTGCAACTTCATCTCTAGACCTCTTCCACTTTGACTAGGTGCGGTACCCGAGCGATCATCCCGTGAATCTCGGGACGATCGGGCAGCACGTTGGACTGGCCGATGCCACGAAGACCGAGCGCGCGAAGTGTTCCGCGGTGCTTGGGCTTGGTGGCGATCGTTGAACGAATCTGGGTCACTTTCAACATGACTACCCCTCCGTCACTTTAAAGAGGTCGCCCTCGCGCTGACGCTCGCGGTACGCGCGCAGCGTGCCAAAGGGCACGACTTCGTCGGGCGCCTTGTCGCGCATGGCGGCAATCTCTTCGGGGCGGCGCAACTGCTTGAGGCCTTCGATCGTGGCGTGAGCCACGTTGATGCCGTTCGAGGACCCGAGCGACTTGGCGATGATGTCCTTCACGCCCGCCATCTCGAGGATCGCGCGCGCGGCTCCTCCGGCGATGACGCCCGTGCCCGGAGCGGCGGGCTTCATGAGCACGCGACCCGCGCCGGCGGTGCCGATGACGGGATAGACGATGGTCGAGCCCGCGAGGGGCACGTCGAAGATGTTCTTGCGAGCCTCTTCGATGCCCTTTTGCACGGCCAGGCCGGCTTCCTTGGCCTTGCCGTAGCCAAGTCCCACCTTGCCCTTGCCGTCGCCGATCACCATGAGGGCGGTGAAGGAGAACCGACGACCACCCTTGACGACCTTGGAGACACGGTTCACCTTGATGGTGCGCTCTTCGAACTGTTCTACATCAGTCATTAAAACTCCAGTCCACCGGCGCGTAGCGCATCGGCGAAGGCCGCCACGCGGCCGTGATAGTCGAAGCCACCGCGGTCAAAGACCACCGTGGCGATGTTGGCTTCCTTGGCCCGGCTCGCGAGGAGCTCGGCAACCTTCTTGGCGCCTTCGACGTTGCCGCCGCTGACGTCCTTGAAGGCGGCCTCGACCGAGGACGCGGCGGCCAGGGTGCGGCCGTTCACGTCGTCAATGATCTGCGCCGAGATGTGCTTGTTGGAGCGACTCATGGCGACGCGAGGACGCTCGGGCGTGCCAGAGAGCGTCTTGCGAACGCGGCGGTGACGACGCAGACGAAGTTCACGGGTAGTGCGTGGCATTACTTTGCGGCCTTTCCTGCCTTGCGCGCGACTCTCTCGCCGAGGTAGCGCACACCCTTGCCCTTGTAGGGCTCGGGCTTACGAAGCTTGCGGATGTTCGCGGCCACCTGGCCGACGATCTCCTTGTCGGGTCCCTTGATGATGACCCGCGTGGGGGTGGGTACCTCGAAGGTCACGCCCTCGGGGGCGGTGAACCGGACGGGGTGGCTGAAGCCAAGGGCGAGGTCGAGCACGCCGGGAGCCCCGGCCGAGGCGCGGTATCCCACGCCGATGATCTCGAGCTCCTTGCTCCAGCCCTGGGTTACGCCCACGACCATGTTGGAGACGAGCGTCCGGGTGAGTCCGTGCAGGGCCTTCTGGGCGGTCTCGTCGCTCTCGCGCGAGACGACCAGGGTGTCGCCCTCTTGATCGAGCGTGATGCCCGAGGGCACGGTGCGGGTCATCGTGGCCTGCGGGCCCTTGACGGTGACGACGTCGCCGGCCACGCTCACCTCGACGCCCGAGGGCACGGTGATGGGGTTACGACCGATTCGTGACATTAGAGAACCTCCAGAGAGACGAGGCGACTACCAGACATAACAGAGCACCTCGCCACCCAACTTGGCCTTGCGGGCTTCGCGGTCGGTCATGAGGCCGTGGCTCGTCGAGACGACGGCTACGCCCACACCACCGAGAACCTTGGGCATCTGGTCGGACTTCTTATAGATGCGCAGTCCGGGCTTCGAGACGCGCTTGATACCGATGATGGTCTTCTTACGGTCCTCGGAGTACTTGAGATTGATCTCGAGCAGTGCGCCGGGCTTGTTGTCGAGCTTGGTCACGGTGTAGCCCGAGATGTAGCCCTCTTTTTGAAGGACCTTGGCCAGGTTCTCCTTGAGCTTCGAAGACGGCATCTTCACGCTGTCGAACATCGCGGCGTTGGCGTTGCGAATGCGCGTGAGCATGTCGGCGATGGGGTCAGTCATTGTCATAGCTGTCCTCCTACCAACTGGCCTTGGTCACGCCCGGGATCTCACCGGCGTGAACCATGAGGCGCAAACAGATGCGGCACAGCCCGAACTTGCGATAGACCGAACGCGGCCGGCCACAGCGCTGACAGCGCGTGTAGGCCCGCGTCGAGAACTTCGGCGTCTTGGCCTGCTTGATGCGAAGAGCTTTTTTCGCCATGCTTATCGATTCTCCTGTCTGAAGGGGAAGCCGTAGGCGCGCAGGAACGCGCGGCCTTGCTCGTCGTTCACGGCGGTGGTGACAATGGTGATGTCGAACCCACGCGGCGCGTCGATCTTGTCGTAGTCGATCTCGGGGAAGATCAACTGGTCATTCACACCGAAGGTGTAGTTGCCGTGTCCGTCGAAGGACTTGGGCGAGAGCCCACGGAAGTCGCGGATACGCGGAATCGCGAGGCTGAGCAGTCGGTCGAAGAACTCCCAGGCGCGATCGCCGCGCAGGGTGACCTTCACACCGATGGGCTGTTCTTCGCGCAGCTTGAAGCTCGCGATCGACTTCTTCGCGCGCGTCACGATCGGCTTTTGCCCGGTGATCTGCTCAAGGTCGCGCTGGGCACCTTCGAGCAGGCTCGCCTGCTGGGTGGCGCGTCCGACCCCGGAGTTGATCACGATCTTCTCCAGGCGCGGCACCTGCATGATGTTGGCGAGGCCCAGCTCGTCTTTGAGCGCCGGACGAATCTCTTCGTCGTAGCGAACCTTGAGGCGGGGCCGAGTAGCGGTCGTCATAGAACTTCTCCACACTTGCGACAGACGCGGACCTTCTTGTCGTCCACGATCTCGGAACCGATGCGCGCCGGGCCCTTGTGCTTGGGACACCAGACGGCCACGTTGGAAGCACTCATCGGCAGAACCTTGTCGATCACGCCCGCCTGCATCGTCGCGCCGCGCTGCTTGGTGGCGCGCTTGGCGACATTGAGGTTGTCCAGGATCACCTTGTTGACCTCGGGCAGCGCCTCTTCGACGTTGGCGCGCTCGCCGCGGTACTTGCCCGACAGCACGATCACGTCATCACCCTTATGAATTTTCATTACAACACCTCCGGGGCGAGCGAGACGATTCGCATGAACTTCTTGTCGCGCAGCTCGCGACCGACCGGCCCAAAGATGCGCGTGCCGCGCGGCTGGAGCTGGTCGTTGATCAGAACGGCGGCGTTCTCGTCAAACTTGATGTAGGAGCCATCGGGTCGACGCTTCTCCTTGGCGGTGCGCACGACGACGCAGCGCACGACGTCGCCCTTCTTGACCGCGGCGCCGGGAATCGCGTCCTTCACGGTGGCGATGAAGACGTCACCGATCGAGGCGTAGCGACGGCGCGATCCGCCGAGCACGCGGATGCACAAAACTTCCTTGGCACCCGAGTTGTCGGCGACCTTGAGTCGGCTTTCCTGCTGAATCATCGCGCACGCTCCACGACTTCGGTGAGGCGCCAGCGCTTGAGCTTGGAGAGCGGACGGGTCTCTTGGACGCGCACCCGGTCGCCGACCTTGGCCTCGTTCTTCTCATCGTGCACGTAGAGCTTCTTGGTGCGCTGGACGGTCTTGATGTAGCGCGAGTGACTGACGCGCTCGTTGATGGCGACGACCAGCGTCGAGTTCATCTTGTCCGAGATGACGATGCCCTCGCGGACCTTGCGCGGGTTGGCGCGCTTCTCGGTGTCGTTCACGTCACTCATGACTGTGTGCTTTCTTCTAGGGCTTCGGCGGCGGCGATCTCGCGCTCGCGCAGGAAGGTCTCGAGGCGCGCGATGTCCTTCTTCACGGCACCGATGCGTGCGGAGTTGTCCAGCTGACCGGTGGCCAGTTGGAAGCGAAGGTTGAAGAGCTCGCGGCGGGCCTCACCCAAGCGACCCAGCAACTCGCTGTCGCCTAGGCGCTTGAGTTCGGCTCGGTGTTCTGAGGTCTTAGGCATCGATGGTCACCTCCGGCGTGCCGTGGGTCCCGGGACGCACGACGAACTTGGCTTTGATGGGGAGCTTTTGAATGGCGCGCTCCATCGCGGCGCGTGCCAGCGTCTCATCCACGCCACCGAGCTCAAAGAGCATGCGGCCGGGCTTGACGACGGCGACCCAGAACTCGGGGTTGCCCTTGCCGGAGCCCATGCGCGTCTCGGCGGGCTTCTGGGTAACGGGCTTGTCGGGGAAGACGCGGATCCACACCTTGCCACCACGCTTGACGTGACGGGTCATCGCGATACGAGCGGCCTCGATCTGGCGGGCGGTCACCCAGCCCGACTCGAGCGCCTGGATACCGAAGTCACCAAAGTTCAGGTCGACGCCGCCCTTGGCGAGACCGCCACGGCGACCGCGCATCATCTTGCGGTGCTTGACTTTGCGAGGCATCAACATGATTACTCCGCGTCCTTTCGAAAGTGCGGCGTGTCGGTGTGATCGGTCGCGGTGCGACGCTCGATCTCTTCCTCGACGCTCAACTGGGCTTCGACCTCGGGGTTCGACGCCAACAGATCCGTCACGGGCACGTCGCTCGAGTCAGCCTCGTCGGCGGCGGCTTCCTCGTTCGCCTCAGTGAGAAGTTGGCTCTCGGGAATGCGCGCGTCCTCGGCGGCCTTGTCCGAGACGCTGCCCACCATTCCTTGAACCTCGGTGTCGGTGAACTCCTCGTCGGGCTGCACCTCGACGCGACGGCGTCCGCCACCCGCACGCACTACGCCCTTGGGCGCACTCGGCGAGGAGCCGACGGGCATCGCGTCGCCCGCCGCCATCGCGGCCTCGCGGACAATCTTCTCGTCGTTGGTCAACTGGTAGGGCAGGATGTCACCCTTGTAGATCCAGACCTTCACACCGATGCGACCCGTCGAGGTACGGGCCTCACGGAATCCGTAGTCGATGTCGGCGCGCAGGGTGTGCAGGGGCACACGGCCTTCGCGGTACGACTCGCGACGCGACATTTCCGCGCCACCGAGACGACCCGAGGCCTGAATGCGAACGCCCAAGGCGCCGGCCTTCTGGACGGTCTGGATACCACGCTTCATCGCGCGGCGAAAGGCCACCCGGCGAATCAGCTGGTCGCAGATTCCCTGGGCGATGAGAGCGGCGTCGAGTTCGGGCTGCTTGATCTCTTGGATGTTGAGCGAGATCTTGTTCTTCTGGCCGGTGATCTTTTCGAGGTCCTTCTTCAGTCGCTCGGCCTCGGCGCCACGGCGTCCGATGACGATGCCCGGGCGCGCGGTGTGGATGTCCACGCGGATGCGATCGGAGTTGCGCTCGATCTCGATGCGACTCACCGCGGCACTCTCGAGCTGCTTGGTGAGGTAGTCGCGAATCTTCCAGTCCTCGATGACGAGGTCCTTGTAGCCGCGCTCCTTGAACCAGCGCGACTTCCAGTCCGTCGTGATGCCGAGACGGAAACCGTAGGGGTTTACCTTCTGACCCATTAGTTGGTCTCCTCCGTGGTGTCCTCAGACACCGAATCGTCTTCTTCGGCGAAGTCGCTCGCCGCGTCTTCGTCTTCGGCCTCGACGGCCGCTTCAGTGTCCGGGGTCTCGGCCTCGGTACCCGCCTCAACGACCGCGTCGTTGGTCACGTCGTCGCCAGTGACGTCTTCGACTACCGCGTTCTCGGCCGCCAGCGCCTCGGCTTCGGCTGCGTCCAACTCGGCCTGGGCTTCGTGGGCGGCTTCGCGCTTGTTGACGCTCGCGGTCTGGTCCGCGCGACGACGCGAGGACGCCACGCGACGCGAACGGCTGGCCTGGGCCTGGGCGTTGCGCGCGGTGCGCATGTGTTCGAGGCGCTCCTCGTCCATGCGCGAGACGATCACGGTGATGTGGGTCGAACGCTTAAAGATCTTGCCGGCGCGTCCACGCGCACGGGGGGTGAAGCGCTTCATGGTGATGCCCTCGTCGGCGAAGGCCGCCGAGACGTAGAGCTCGTCGGCCTGCATGCCGTCGTTGTTCACGGCGTTGGCGACGGCCGAGGCGAGGAGCTTGCCGATCACGTCGGCCGCTTCGCGGGTGGTGCCCGCCAGAATCTCGCGCGCGGTGTTGACGTCCTCGCCGCGCACGATGTTGAGCACGACGCGAGCCTTGCTCGCTGACATCTGGTATCCGCGCAGGGTCGCGCGAGTCCCGGGACGTTCGTTGGTCTTGGCACCAGTCATTAGCGACGTCCCGTCTTCTCTTGACCGGCGTGGAACTTAAAGGTGCGCGTGGGCGCGAACTCGCCGAGCTTGTGACCGACCATCGACTCGTTCACGAACACCGGCACGTGGCGGCGTCCGTCGTGCACCGCAAAGGTGTGACCGACCATGTCGGGGATGACCGTCGAACGGCGACTCCAGGTCTTGATGACCTTCTTCTCGTTGGCCGCGTTCATCGCGTCCACCTTCTTTAAGAGGTGGGCATCGATGAAGGGACCCTTTTTCAGACTGCGTGACATATCTACCTCCGGGCGCCGCGTCCGCGACGACGACGAATAATGAGCGAGTCTGACGGCTTGGGCAGACGCGTACGACCTTCGGGCTGACCCCACGGGGAGACCGGGTGGCGTCCTCCGCTGGTCTTGCCTTCGCCACCACCGAGCGGGTGGTCGACCGGGTTCATCGCCACACCGCGGGTCTGGGGACGAACACCCTTCCAGCGGTTGCGACCGGCCTTACCGATCTTGATGAGCTCGTGCTCGGAGTTGCCCACTTCGCCCAAGGTGGCGCGACAGTCGATCGGCACGCGGCGCATCTCGGTCGAGGGCAGGCGCAACGTGGCGAATCCACCGTCTTTGGCGACGAGCTGGACGCTCATGCCCGCGCTGCGGGCCATCTTGCCGCCGCCGCCAGGGCGCAACTCCACGTTGTGCACGGTCGAACCGGTGGGAATGAAGCGCATCGGCAGGGCGTTGCCCATGCGAATGTCGGCCTTGGCGCCGGACTCCACGACGTCGCCGACCTTGAGGCCCTGGGGGGCGAGGATGTAGCGCTTCTCGCCGTCGGCGTAGTGCAGCAACGCGATGCGACACGAGCGGTTGGGGTCGTACTCAATCGTGGCGACCTTGGCCGGGACGTGGTCCTTGTTGCGGCGAAAGTCCACGACGCGGTACTTCTGCTTGTGACCACCGCCGCGGTGACGCGAGGTCTTGCGACCGTAGTTGTTGCGTCCACCGGTCTTGGGCTTGGGCTCGAGCAGCGACTTCTCGGGGGTGGTGGTCGTCAGTTCGGCGAAGTCCGAGACCGTCTGGAAACGGCGACCGGGACTCGTAGGTTTGCGGTGACGAAGGGCCATAACTGTCCTTAGTTCTCGAAGAGGTTGATCGTGTCACCGGCTTTGAGGGTGACGATGGCGCGCTTGGTGCCGGGCTTGGACCCGCGCACGCCGGTGCGGCGGTTGCGGGTGTTCTTGCCCTTGCGATTCAGCGTGTTGACGTTGGTGACCTTGACGTTGAAGGCCTGCTCGACGGCGTTGCGCACGTCGATCTTGGTGGCGCGGGGATCCACGACGAAGACGTAGGTGCCCACTTCCATCGAGGCGTAGGTCTTCTCCGAGACGACCGGGCGGATCAAGATATTCATCGCGTCGCGCATCAGGCACTCTCCTTGGCGGTGGGCAGCGTGGCGTCGGTAAAGACGACCCAGTCGCTGTCGAGGACGTCGTAGGTGTTGAGCTCTCCGGCGTCGATGGTCTTGACGTTCATGAGGTTGCGAAACGAGCGCAACGGGGTCTCGTCGTCCCGCGAGAGAACCACCAGGATCTTGCCCTCGAGTCCGAGGGCCTCTAAGAACGCGAGGGCGTCCTTCGTCTTGGGCTCGCTCCACGGCGAAAAGCTGTCCAGGACAACGATCTGCTCGAGTTGGGCGCGGTCCGAGAGCGCGGAGTACAGCGCGAGGCGGATCATCTTCTTGGGCGTCTTTTGCTCGTAGCTACGAGGCTTGGGGCCGAGCGCGATGCCACCGCCCGGGTAGTGCGGGGCGCGAATGGTGCCCTGACGGGCACCGCCGGTGCCCTTCTGGCGGAAGGGCTTCTTGCCACCACCGCGAACCTCTTTGCGGGTCTTGGTGGACTGGGTGCCCGCGCGCTTGGCGGCGAGCTGGGCCTTGACGACTTGGTGCATCACGGCCACGTTGGGCTCGACACCGAAGATGGAGGGCTCGAGGGACACGGTACCCAGCACCGCACCGGTAACCGACTTGCGCTCCACGCTGTGCTGGACGTACGGAGCGCGCTCCTTCTTGACGGGACCACGGAGAGTAAAGACGTCGCTCACCGGCTACCTCCAGCCTTCATCGGATTCTTCACGCTGGTGCGCAGCACGACCACGCCACCGCGCGGACCCGGTACGGCACCCTTGACCAGGACCAAGTGGCGCTCGACGTCCACGCCCACGACTTCGAGGTTGGTGGTCGTCACCTGGCTGCCACCCATGCGACCGGCCATTTTGGTTCCGCGAAACACGCGTCCCGGCGTGGCGCAAGCGCCAATCGAACCCGGAGCGCGGTGGTGCTTGTGGTTACCGTGCGCGGCACCCTGGCCCGAGAAGTTGTGGCGCTTCATGCCACCGGCGAATCCCTTGCCCTTCGAGACCGCCGTGGCGTCGATCATCTCGCCCTTTTCGAAGGAGTCGGCCAGGATCTCTTGGCCAACGGTGTAGCCGCTCACGTCATCCAGACGCAGTTCGACGAGCTTCTTGCCGGGCGTGACCCCGGCCTTTTCGAAGTGGCCGAGCTCGGGCTTGGTCATTGTCGAGACCCGGCGCGTGCCCCAGGTCACCTGGAGCGCGGAATATCCCTCTTTTTCGGGAGTTTTGACTTGTACGACGCGAGACGGGCTGACGCGCACGACCGTGACCGGGATCGCCCGGTTCTGGTCGTCCCAGACTTGGGTCATGCCCACTTTCTCGCCGACGATCGCTTTGGTCGCCACGTTGGTCCTCTTCCTCTTGTTTCTCTACGTCGACCAGGGCCGACATACAGACGCTCCGCCGGGCCGTGAAAACCCGAACGGAGCGCTCGACTGGTTCGGTTCAGCGTTCCACGAGTGGCAACTGAACACATCATTTGTTCGCTCGGTCCTAAAAAACCGGGCTACTCACCCTACACCACGAGGCCCCGCGCACGCAAAGGGCGCGGGCCTCGCAGAGTGGGGTTAGTTCTGGCGGATCTTGATCTCGATGTCCACGCCGGCCGGTAGGTCGAGTCGCTGAAGCGAGTCGACCGTCTTGGCGGTGTGGTCCACGATGTCGAGCAGGCGCTTGTGCACGCGCATCTCGAAGTGCTCGCGGCTGTCCTTGTGCTTGTGGGGACCACGAACCACCGTGTAGCGGTGCTTCTCGGTCGGCAGCGGCACCGGACCCTGGACGCGCGCGTTCGTGCGCTCGACGGTCTGGACAATCTTGGCGGTGGACTGGTCCAGGACGCCGTGATCGAAGGCCTTCAACCGGATTCGAATCATCTGCTTGTCGGCCATGACCAGACCTACTTCAGGATCTTTGTGACGCGACCCGAACCCACGGTGCGGCCACCCTCGCGGATGGAGAAGGTCAGGCCCTCTTCCATGGCGATCGGCTTGCCCAGGGTCACGGTCATGTCGGTGTTGTCACCGGGCATCACCATCTCGGTGCCCGAGGGCAGCTCGATGGTGCCGGTCACGTCGGTCGTGCGGAAGTAGAACTGCGGACGGTAGTTCGCGAAGAACGGCTTGTGACGTCCACCCTCTTCCTTGGTGAGCACGTAGACCGCGGCCTCGAAGTTGGTGTGCGGGGTGATGGTGCCGGGCTTGCACAGCACCTGGCCACGCTCGACCTCTTCCTTCTTCGTACCGCGCAGCAGCGCGCCCAAGTTGTCGCCCGCGCGACCCTCGTCGAGGAGCTTGCGGAACATCTCGATGCCAGTCACGACCGTCTTCTGCGTGGGACGCAGACCGACGATCTCGACTTCGTCGCCGACCTTGATGACACCCTGCTCGACCTTGCCGGTCACCACGGTGCCACGGCCGGTGATGGACATGACGTCTTCGATCGACATGAGGAAGGGCTTCTCGGTGGCGCGAACCGGCTCGGGAATCCACGAGTCGACGGCCTCCATGAGCTCCATGATCTTGTCGCCCCAGGCGGCGTCGCCTTCGAGGGCCTTCAGGGCCGAGACCTGGACGATCGGGGTGTCGTCGCCCGGGAAGTCGTAGCTCGTGAGGAGCTCGCGAACTTCCATCTCGACGAGCTCCAGGAGCTCCTCGTCATCGACCATGTCGGACTTGTTGAGGGCCACCACGATGTAGGGCACGCCGACCTGACGAGCGAGCAGCACGTGCTCACGAGTCTGGGGCATGGGACCGTCGGTCGCCGAGACCACGAGGATCGCGCCGTCCACCTGGGCGGCGCCGGTGATCATGTTCTTCACGTAGTCGGCGTGGCCGGGCATGTCGACGTGGGCGTAGTGACGGTTCGCCGTCTCGTACTCCACGTGGGCGATGGAAATAGTGATGCCGCGCTGGCGCTCTTCGGGGGCCTTGTCGATCTGGTCGAAGGGGGTAAAGGCCGACCCGCCGATGCGCTCGGACAGGACCTTGGTAATCGCGGCGGTCAACGTCGTCTTGCCGTGGTCGATGTGACCCATCGTGCCGATGTTGACGTGCGGCTTAGTGCGCTCGAACTTCTGCTTTGCCATTGTCGGGGACTAACTTTCTTCTCGTGACCGTTTCCCGATGAATCGGTCGTTTTTTCGGCCCTCCCCGACTACGGTTTGGACCTCTTTCGCTGGTTACCCAGCTTCCTTACGCGCCAGTAGCCTTCGCGACGATCTCTTTCGCGATCGCGTCCGGTACTTCTGCGTACGACTGGAACTGCATGGTGTACGTGGCTCGCCCCTGAGTGCGAGAACGCAGGTCAGTAGCGTAGCCGAACATGTCCGCAAGCGGTACAAGAGCCCTAATCACCTGGTTGTTGCCAAGGGCGTCCATGCCCTCGATGCGACCGCGCCGAGAGGAGAGGTCGCCGATCACATCACCCATGTAGTCCTCGGGGGTGACCACTTCGACGCTCATGATGGGCTCGAGCAGCACGGGGCTCGCGAGGCGCGTGGCCTTCTTGATGGCGAGCGAGCCCGCGATTTTGAAGGCCATCTCCGAGGAGTCCACGTCGTGGTAGCTACCGAAGGTGAGGCGCACGCGCAGATCGACCATGGGATAGCCCGCCAGCACACCCGACGTGAGGCTCTCGGTGATGCCCTGGTTGACCGGGCCGATGTACTCCTTGGGAATCACGCCACCCGAGATCTCGTCGAGGAACTCGTATCCCCCGCCGGGGCCGGTGGGCTCCACGGTGATCACGACGTGTCCGTACTGACCCTTACCGCCGGTCTGGCGCACGTACTTCTCTTCGACTTTTTCGACCTTCTTGCGGATCGTTTCGCGGTAGGCCACCTGGGGCTTACCGACGTTGGCGTCGACTGAGAACTCGCGCAGCATGCGGTCCACCAGCACCTCGAGGTGCAGTTCGCCCATACCCGAGATGACGGTCTGGCCGGTCTCCTGGTCGGTGCGCACGCGAAACGTCGGGTCCTCTTCGGAGAGCGCGTAGAGGGCCTTGCCCAGTTTCTCCTGGTCGGCCTTGGTCTTGGGTTCGACGGCCACGTGGATGACGGGCTCGGGGAACGTCAGTGTCTCGAGTTGAATCGGCTGACCCGGGTCCGAGAGCGTGTCACCGGTCGTGACCTGCTTGAGGCCCACGGCGGCGACGATGTCACCGGTACGGATCGTGTCGAGGTCCTCGCGGTTGTTCGCGTGCATCAACAACAAGCGACCCAAGCGCTCGCGCTTCGATCCCTTGGTGGTGTTGATGACGGTGTCGCCCTTTTCCAGGGTGCCCGAGTAGACGCGCAGGTACGTGAGTTTGCCGACGTAGGGGTCGGTCATGATCTTGAAGGCCAGCGCGCTGAAGGGCTCGGCGTCGTCGGCCTTGCGCTCGAGGTGCTCGTCTTCCTTACCGGGCTTGGTGCCCTGGGTCGGCGGCAGGTCGACCGGCGAGGGCAGGAAGTCCACCACGGCGTCGAGCATCGGCTGGACACCCTTGTTCTTAAAGGCCGAACCGTTAAGGATCGGTACGCAGAAGTTCTCGAGGGTGCCGCGACGCAACGCGCTACGGATCTCGTCGGGGGTCGGAACTTCGTCGCTCAAGACCTTTTCCATCAGGTGGTCGTCGAAGGTGGTGAGCACGTCGAGGAGCTTGGCGTGCCACTCATCGGCCAGGGCCTGGAACTCCTCGGGGATGTCGACGACGTCGAACTCTTCACCGAGGTCGTTGTGATACAGCGTCGCCTTCATCGTGGTGAGGTCGATGATGCCCCGGTAGTTGCCCTCGGATCCCACGGGCAGCTGAATGACGGCCGCCACGCAGTTGAGGCGATCTTCGATCATGTCTACGCAGCGAAAGAAGTCCGCACCCAGGCGGTCCATCTTGTTGACGAAGCAGATGCGCGGCACGTTGTACTTGTTGGCCTGGCGCCAGACCGTCTCGGTCTGGGGCTCGACGCCGGCGACGGCGTCAAAGACCGCGACCGCACCGTCGAGCACGCGCAGGGAGCGCTCAACCTCGACCGTGAAGTCGACGTGGCCGGGCGTGTCGATGATGTTGATGCGGTTGCCGTTCCAGTAGCAGGTGGTCGCAGCCGAGGTGATGGTGATGCCACGCTCTTGCTCTTGGGCCATCCAGTCCATGGTGGCGGCACCTTCGTGGACCTCACCGATCTTGTAGTTCTTGCCCGTGTAGAACAAGATGCGCTCGGTCGTGGTGGTCTTGCCCGCGTCGATGTGGGCCATGATGCCAATATTGCGAACTCTGTCCAGGGGGTATTCGCGTGCGGTCATTTCTTGGGCAAACTCTCTTTATCTACCAGCGATAGTGGGCAAAAGCCTTGTTGGACTCGGCCATCTTGGCCACGTCCTCGCGACGCTTCACCGCCGCACCCACGCCGTTGCTGGCGTCAATAATCTCATTGGCCAAACGGTCGGCCATCGTCTTTTCGCGACGCTTTTTCGCGAAGTCGGTCAACCATCTTATAGCCAGCGTCGTCGAACGACGCGGGCGGACCTCGACGGGGACCTGGTAGGTCGTGCCACCCACGCGGCGCGAACGCACCTCGAGTTCGGGGCGAACGTTCTCCAGGGCGCGCTTCAAGGTGGCGACGGGGTCGCTGCCGGTCTTCTGTTCGACCTGCTCGAGCGCGGTGTAGACGATGCGCTCGGCGATGGTGCGCTTGCCGCGCTCCAGGATCTTGTTGGTCACCTGGGTGACGAGAACCGACTTGTAGATGGGGTCGACGGGGATCTCCCGGCGAACGGCGGGGCCTTTACGAGGCATTATTTCTCCCTCTTGGCGCCGTAGCGGCTACGGGCCTGCTTGCGGTCGCGCACACCACTGGTGTCGAGCGCGCCGCGAATGATCTTGTAGCGAACCCCGGGCAGGTCCTTCACACGGCCCCCGCGCACGAGGACGATCGAGTGCTCTTGGAGGTTGTGACCCACACCCGGGATGTAGGCAGTGACTTCGACGCCGGAGGTGAGACGCACGCGGGCCACCTTGCGCAATGCGGAGTTCGGCTTCTTGGGCGTGACGGTGTGCACGCGCGTGCAGACCCCACGGCGTTGCGGGGCCCCCTTGAGGGCCGGGGTCTTCGTCTTAGAAACCTTGTCCTGTCGGCCCTTTCGGACCAACTGTGCGATTGTGGGCACGCAGAACCTCTCTTGTTGGTACATCTCATGGCCCGCCGCTTTCAGCCAGCGGGCGGACTGTCAATCTTACGACACAACCCGGTTAGACGGCAAGCCCACCGCCCAAAGGGCGGTGGGCACTCGTCGTCTTAGATCGCCTGACCACCTAGTTGATCCTCGGGGTTGACCACGTCGTTCTCGGGCAGGGCCGACTCGTCGTAGGTGGCGGTTCCGATGTTCTGGAACGCCGACAGGTCCGCGCTGAAGGAGTCGTCGCTGGATAGCTCGCCGAGCAAGCTCGCCAGGTCCAGGTCATCGTCGCTGACCTGCGCCCAGGCGGGCAGCAGTTCGGCGTCGGGCATGTCGAGTCGCAGTTCGCGCTTGTTGTAGTACTCCAAGCCCGATCCGGCGGGGATCAACTTACCGATGATGATGTTTTCCTTCAGGCCTACGAGGTTGTCGCGCTTGCCTTCAATGGCGGCCTCGGTGAGCACGCGGGTCGTCTCCTGGAAGGAGGCGGCCGACAGCCACGAGTCCGTCGCCAGTGACGCCTTGGTGATACCCATCAACTGGGCTCGACCGTCGGCACCCTCGCGACCCTCTGCTTCGATGTCGTCGTTGGTGTCGTTGAAGAGCTTCACGTCCACCAGCGCGCCGGGCAGCCAGTGAGAGTCACCGGCGTCGACGATCTGCACCCGACGGGTCATCTGGCGCACGATCAACTCGATGTGCTTGTCGTGAATCGACACACCCTGGTCGCGGTAGACGTTCTGGACCTCTTCGACGAGGTACTGCTGGGTCTCACGCGTACCGCGGAACTTCATCATGAGCTTGGGATCGAGCGGACCGTCGTGCAAGGGCGTGCCGACTTCGACTTCCTGGCCGTCCTCCACCAGCAGGTGGCGAGCGATCGAGATCGACTCTTCTTGGACCTGACCCTCGTCGCCGATGATGGTGACCTTGCGCTCCCGGCCGATGAGTTCCACGCGCACCGAGCCCGAGAACTCCGCGACCGCCGCGGCACCCTTGGGGGTGCGGGCTTCGAAGAGCTCGACCACGCGGGGCAGACCGTGGGTGATGTCACTCTCGGTCACACCACCGGAGTGGAAGGTACGCATGGTGAGCTGGGTTCCCGGCTCACCAATGGACTGGGCCGCAATCACGCCGACCGCTTCGCCCAACTCCACCAGTTGGTGGGTGGCGAGTGAGAGACCGTAACAGGCCGCGCACACGCCCTGGATGGCGTCACAGGTGAGAGTCGTGCGCACGCGAACGCGCGTGACACTGGCGTCGTCGCGCAGGCGCTCGACGTCGTCCATCAGCAACATGGTGCCGGCTTCGATGACCGAGCCATCACTCAAGGTGACGTCTTCGGCCACGATGCGACCCCAGAGCTTGGTCTCGAGGTGCGCGCGCTGGGCCCGGGTGTCGGGAGCGACGTGCTCGATCCACATACCCCTGGTCGTACCGCAGTCGAACACCTTGACGATGAGCTCCTGGGCGACGTCCACGAGACGACGAGTCAGATAGCCCGAGTCGGCGGTGCGCAGAGCGGTGTCGCCCAAGCCCTTGCGGGTGCCGTGGGTCGAGATGAAGTACTCCAGCACCGAGAGGCCCTCGCGGAACGAGGACTTGATCGGTCGAGGAATCATCTCACCGCGCGGGTTGGACACGAGGCCCTTCATGGCGGCGATCTGACGGATCTGCTGGGAGTTACCACGCGCGCCCGAGTCGACCATCTGGCGAATCGGGTTGGCGGCGATGGCGTTCATCGCGCGGTCGGTGGCGTCACCGACCTCCTTGTTGGCGTTCGTCCAGATCTCGATCTCCTGCTGGCGGCGCTCGTCGTCGACGATCACACCGCGGCGGTAGTTGGTCTCGACCTTGGCGGCCTGCTCCTCGTACTTCTCGAGGATCGCGGCCTTCTCGGGCGTCGTGATGACGTCCTCGATGGAGATCGTCAGACCCGACTTGGTCGCGAAGCGAAAGCCCAGGGACTTAATGGCGTCCAGGGACTCGGCCACTTCCTGGCGCGAGTAGCTGGCCGAGATCTCCTCGACGATCGCGCCGATGGGCATGGCGTTCTTGCCGATGAGCTCATTGACGTAGCGGAACCCAAAGGGCAGCGCCTCGTTGAAGAGAACACGGCCCGGGGTCGTCACCAACGACCGGCTCGCGCCTTCGATCTCGATGCCCGCCGACTCCAAGCGCGTGTCCAGCGAGGAGTCCGCCAAGGGGCGAATCTCGATGGGCGTGCGCAGTCCGACCATCTTGTCGGCGACGGCGTTTTCGATCTCGTAGACGTGGCGGAACACCTTGGGGTGCTCCACCTTCTCGTCGGCGTTCAGCGTCAAGTAGTAGGCGCCGTAGACCATGTCCTGGGCCGGCTCGGTGATGGGACGACCGGTCGCCGGGGTGAAGATGTTGTTCGTCGAGAGCATCAAGATGCGCGCTTCGGCCTGGGACTCCGCCGAGAGCGGCACGTGCACGGCCATCTGGTCACCGTCGAAGTCGGCGTTGAACGCCTTACACACCAACGGGTGAATCTGGATGGCCTTGCCGTCGACCAGTACCGGCTCGAAGGCCTGGATACCGAGACGGTGCAACGTGGGCGCGCGGTTCAAGAGAACCGGGTGCTCGCGGATGACCTCTTCGAGGACGTCCCACACGACGGTCTTGCGACGCTCGACCATGCGCTTGGCGCTCTTGATGTTCTGGGCGACCTGGGTCTCGATGAGCCGCTTCATCACGAAGGGCTTGAAGAGCTCCAGGGCCATCATCTTGGGCAGACCGCACTGGTGCAGCTTGAGCTGCGGGCCGACCACGATGACCGAACGGCCCGAGTAGTCCACGCGCTTGCCGAGCAGGTTCTGACGGAACCGGCCCTGCTTGCCCTTCAACATGTCCGAGAGGCTCTTCAGGGGCCGACCACTCTGGCCGGCCACCGGGCGACCACGTCGACCGTTGTCGAAGAGGGCGTCGACCGCTTCTTGGAGCATGCGCTTTTCGTTGTTGACGATGATGTCCGGCGCGCCCAAGTCGAGCAGGCGCTTCAGGCGGTTGTTGCGGTTGATCACGCGACGGTAGAGGTCGTTGAGGTCAGAGGTCGCAAAGCGACCACCGTCGAGCTGGACCATCGGGCGAAGGTCCGGCGGAATGACCGGCACCGCTTCGAGGATCATGGCGCGCGGGTCGTTCAGGCGGTGACCGTGCTCGTCGCGACGGTTAAAGGACTGCACGATCGCCAGGCGCTTTAAGAACTTGGCGTGACGCTGCGCGGAAAGGGGCTTGCGGCCATCCTTCGCGTCGATCATCTCGCGCATGGTCTTTTCCTCTTGGTCGAGGTCCATGCGGTCGATCAGCTGGAGGATCGCGTCGGCACCCATGCCGCCTTCGAAGTACTCGCCGTAGCGAAAGTCCATCTCGCGGTACAGCACTTCGTCTTCGATGATCGCACGGCTGTGCAGGCTCTCGAAGGTCTCGAAGGCGCGGTTGGCTAAGTCCCGCTCTTCGCTGAAGCGCGAACGAACGACGTCGAGCTCCTTTTCGGTGCTGCGCTGGAGCGCGCGAATCTCGGACTCCTTGGCGCCCTCGGCCTCGAGCTTGGCCGCTCGGGCCTCGATCTCCTTGAGCTTGTTCTCGACGGCCTTAGCCTCACGATCACCAATCTCCACGAGCTCGTCCTGGAGCCCAATGCGCAGATCACTCAGGTCGTCGTGACGACGAGTCTCATCCACGTAGGTGACCATGTGGGCGGCGAAGTAGATGACCTTTTCGAGCTGCTTGGCCTTGAGCTCTTCCTTGGGCAGGGTGCCCATGAGCAGGTAGGCCAGCCAGCTACGCGTACCGCGCAGGTACCAGATGTGCACGACCGGCGCGGAGAGCGCGATGTGACCCATGCGCTCGCGGCGCACCTTGTCGCTGGTGACTTCGACGCCACAGCGCTCACAGACGATGCCCTTAAAGCGCACGCGCTTGTACTTACCGCACGCACACTCCCAGGCCTTCTGGGGTCCAAAGATCTTCTCGCAGAACAGGCCGTCCTTTTCGGGACGCAGGGTGCGGTAGTTGATCGTTTCGGGCTTCTTCACTTCACCCGAGGACCAGCTGCGGATGTTCTGGGCCGTCGCGAGACCGATGGAGATCTCGTCGAACTGGTTTACGTCGAGTGGACTCATGACAACTTCCTTTCGGCGGCGCGTCGAGCGTCCTCTTCGTCACTGCCGCGCTCGGGACGACTGATGTCGATGCCGAGTTCGCGCGTGACCGAGAAGAAGTCCTCTTCGGTGTCCGCCAGGTCCACGTGGGCGCCGACCTTGTCGCGCACTTCCACGTTCAAACAGAGGGACTGCATTTCTTTGATGAGCACCTTGAACGACTCGGGGATTCCCGGCTCGGGCAGGTTCTGACCCTTGACGATCGACTCGTAGGCGCGTTCGCGGCCCTTCATGTCGTCGGACTTAACGGTCAGGAGCTCTTGGAGCGCGTAGGCCGCGCCATAGGCCTCGAGGGCCCAAACTTCCATCTCACCGAAGCGCTGGCCACCGAACTGGGCCTTGCCACCCAGGGGCTGGGCCGTGATCATCGAGTACGGACCGGTTGAGCGCGCGTGAATCTTGTCGTCGACCATGTGGGCGAGCTTCAAGATGTAGGCGTAGCCCACCGAGATGGGGTTGTCGTAGGCCTCGCCGGTGCGTCCGTTGAACAGCGTGACCTTGCCGTCGTTGTCCCCGGCCAGCATGCGCTTGCCGTTTTGACCGTCGACGTTGAGCGTCTCGAAGGTCTGTTGGATCGTGGGCTTGTCCTTGGCACGGTCGGTCTCGTCCCAGTGCGCACCGTCAAAGGACGGGGTCGCGATGTAGACGGCCGGCTCGGTGCGCGGACGGGTCTTGCGGTAGGGACGGGTGGCGGGGTCCTGCTGGTCGAGGTGACCCGAGGTGCCCACCGAGGAGGAGACGTCGATGCCGGCCCAGCCGTGACGCGCCGCGTAGCCCAGGTGGCTTTCCAAAACCTGGCCGACGTTCATGCGGCTCGGCACGCCGAGCGGGCTCAAGATGATGTCGATGGGCGTGCCGTCTTCCAAGAACGGCATGTCCTCTTCGGGCAGGATCTTGGAGATGACGCCCTTGTTGCCGTGACGACCCGCGAGCTTGTCGCCCTCGGAGATCTTGCGCTTCTGAGCGACGTAGACCTTGACCAACTGGTTCACGCCGGGCTGCATCTCGTGGTCCTCGTCGCGGCTGTAGACCTTGACGTCGATGACCTTGCCGGACTCGCCGTGGGGAACCTTGAGTGAGGTGTCGCGCACTTCGCGCGCCTTCTCACCGAAGATCGCGCGCAGGAGGCGCTCTTCGGGGCTCTGTTCGGTCTCGCCCTTCGGGGTCACCTTGCCCACCAGGATGTCGCCGGGCTCGACTTCGGCGCCGATGCGCACGATGCCCAGGTCGTCGAGGTCCGCCAGGATGTCGTCGGGCAGGTTGGGGATGTCGCGAGTGATCTCTTCGGCGCCGAGCTTGGTGTCGCGCGCGTCGATCTCGTACTCCTTCACGTGGATCGACGTCAGGACGTCGTCACGCACGAGGCGCTCATTCAAGATGATCGCGTCTTCGTAGTTGTAGCCCTCCCAGGGCATGTACGCCACGAGCAGGTTCTTGCCCAGGGCCAACTCACCGTTGCTCGTGCTCGTACCGTCGGCCAACAGGTCACCAGCAACGACCGTCTCGCCACCGAAGACGAGGGGCTTCTGGTTGATCGAGGTGTCCTGGTTCGAGCGACGGAACTTGTTGAGGTTGTAGGTCTTGCGACCAAAGGCCTTGCCGTAACGGTCGACGGCGTCCTTCTCGTACTCGACCACGATGCGGTCTCCCGAGACGGACTTGACGACACCGCTGCCTTCTGCGATCAACACGTCGCCCGAGTCAAGCGCAGCGCGACCTTCCATGCCGGTACCCACGAAGGGGGCCTCGGGCATGACGAGCGGCACGGCCTGCTTTTGCATGTTGGCACCCATGAGGGCGCGCTGGGCGTCGTCGTGCTCGACGAAGGGAATCAGTGACGTAGCGACCGAGATGATCTGCTTGGTCGAGACGTCCATCAGCTCCACCTCGTCGGGTCGCACGAAGTCGATCTCCGAGGTCGTGGAGGACGACTTGTTGGATGAACCCACGCGCAGACCCGTACCAACCGGTCCGCGGCGCACGAGCACGCGCTCAGAGGTGATCCGACCGCTCTCGTCGAGTTCCGTGTTGGCCTGGGCGATGACGTAGCGCTCTTCCTCGTCGGCCGTGAAGTACTTGACCTCACCGGTGACGCTGCCGCCCGTCACGACGCGGTACGGCGTCTCGATGAAGCCGTACTCGTTGATGCGCGCGTAGGTCGCGAGGTACCCAATGAGTCCGACGTTCGGGCCTTCGGGAGTCTCGATGGGACACATGCGGCCGTAGTGGCTGGAGTGCACGTCGCGAACTTCCAGGCCCGCGCGCTCACGCGAGAGACCACCGGGTCCGAGCGCGGAGAGACGGCGCTTGTGGGTGAGGCCCGAGAGCGGGTTGTTCTGGTCCATGAACTGGCTCAACTGGGAGGTCGCGAAGAACTCCTTGATGGCCGACATCACCGGACGGATGTTGATGAGCGTCTGGGGCGCGATGGCCTCGACGTCCTGAGTGTTCATGCGCTCGCGCACGACGCGCTCCATACGCGACAGACCGGTGCGCAGAGCGTTCTGGATCAACTCGCCCACGCTGCGGATGCGGCGATTCGCGAAGTGGTCCTGGTCGTCGATGTGGTACGTGGTCTCCTTGGCGGTGCGGTCGCGCGCCAGGTTCAACAGGTACGTGGCGGTCGCCAGCACTTCGGCCTTCGACAGCACGTGCAGGGCCGGGTTGGGACGCTCGAGCAGGTCGCCGAAGAGCTCGACGTTCTTGGTGACCTCGTCGCCGAGCTTGCGGTCGAGCTTGTAGCGGCCCACGCGGGACAGGTCGTAGCGCTTCTCGGAGAAGAACGCGCCCTCGAAGTACTGACGTGCGGCTTCGACGGTCTGGACTTCGCCCGGACGCGCACGACGGTAGATCTCGAGCCAGGCGGTCTCCTGGGAGGCGCGCAGGAAGTTCTCGGGAGTGTCCTCGATGTTGAACTTCTCCATGTGCTTGGCGATCTCGATGTGCGCCTTCTTCCAGTCCACGTGGAACTGGTCTTCGAGGAAGTCGAAGTGCGCGACGAACTTCTCGAAGAACTTCTCGTCCATCGAGGTGTCGAGTGCACGCAGCAGCGTGAAGATCGAGATGCGGCGCTTGCGCGCGATGCGCGCGCCGGCGTTGGCCGACTTGTTCTTCTTTTCTTCGAGGTCGACCTGGAGCCACTCACCGCGGCTCGGGTGGATCGTGCCCTCGAAGGCGACCTTCTCGTCCTTGCCGGGCTGGAAGAGCACACCGGGTGAGCGCACCAGCTGGCTCACCACGACACGCTCGGTGCCATTGATGATGAAGGTGCCCTGTTCGGTCATGATCGGGAAGTCGCCCATGAAGACGGTCTGTTCCTTGATCTCACCGGTCTCGGAGTTGAGGAAACGTGCGCGCACGAAGATGGGCTGGGAGTACGTGGTGGCGCGCTGACGGCACTCTTCCACGGTGAACTTGGGCGGACTCTTCAGGTCCGCGTCATCAGGGTCGAACTCGAGTTCGAGCGAGAGCCGACCGGTGAAGTCGGTGATGGGTGAGATGGCCTCGAAAGCCTCGCGCAGACCTTGCTTCATAAAGAGATCGAAGCTGTCGCGCTGAATTTCAAGGAGGTTGGGCAGGGGGTGGGCCTCACCGAGTGCCGAAAAGTTAAAGCGTTCCGGGCTAATGGACCGAGACGTCAACGGTCATCCTCCGTGTTGAGTGGGTGGCTAGAACTACGCGCCGGGTCAGAGCACAAATCAGCGTCAAGAGATGACGAAGCACAGGGCAGGAACACGGTCTTACTACTCTAGTGGTTCTGCCAAAGAATGCGCAACTGGCGCTCCTCTTGGAGAAACGCGGCCGCATTAGCGGTTGCGCTTACGTTAGGCAGATTTGGCGCCGAGGTCAAGTACTGGCCGGCACCAGGGTGTTCCCGGCCGGCGAACCGGCCGGGAACCCTTGAAAATACTGGCTACTTGAGCTCGACGGTGGCTCCGGCGCCCTCGAGGGCCGCCTTGGCCTTGTCGGCGTCAGCCTTGGAGACGTTCTCCAGCACCGGCTTGGGTGCGCTGTCGACGAGATCCTTGGCTTCTTTGAGGCCCAGGCTGGTGAGTGCACGCACTTCCTTGATGACCTGGATCTTCTTGTCGCCACCGCTGGTGAGGATGACGTCAAAGTTGCTCTTCTCTTCGACCGCCTCGGCCGCGTCGCCGCCACCGGAGGCCGGGGCCGCGGCTACCGCCATGGGGGCAGCAGCGGTCACGCCAAACTTCTCTTCGAACTCCTTGAGAAGTTCGCTCAACTCGATCACGGAAAGCTCCGCAATCCCGTCGAGAATCTGGTCCTTGGTCAGGGTTGATGCCATGATGATTCCTTTCTGTACTTCGATTGTGTTGATCTATTCGGCCGGTTCGGCAGGGACGTCACTTGACGCCTCGGGTACCACAGAGTCGGACTCGGCCACCGGGGCCTCATCCGCGACGTCGGCGACGGGTGTCGCGTCGTCGTCGCTCGCCGGCGAACCAGCGTCCTCGACCCCGGCCGGAGTCTCGGCGACCGCGCTGTCCACACTCGCCTCGGGAGCGGGCGCGCCGCCCTTCGAGTCGATGAGGGCGGCGAGGCCGTAGGCGAAGTTTTGCGGAACGGCCTTAAGGAGACCGGCCATCGTTGCGAGGGGTGACGCGAGCAGGCCGGCGAAACGCGCGAGCAGCACGTCGCGACTCGGCAGGTCCGCCAAAGCCGTGAGGTCCTTCAGCGAGAGGGCCTTGCCGTCGAGAACCCCGCCCTTCACCACGAGACTGGGCGTGGCCTTGGCGAAGTCGCGCAACGCCTTGGCAACGGCCGAGACGTCGCCGTTGACGAAGGCGATCGCGGTCGGTCCGACCAAGAACTCGTCGAGAGACTCAACGCTCGTGCCGGCAATGGCGCGACGAACCAGCGTGTTCTTAAAGACCTTGTAGTCGGCGTCCAGCGTGCGCAACTGACGGCGCAGCGTCGAAATCTGGGCCACGGTCATGCCGCGATACTCGGTCACGACAGCGGTCGAGGTGCTGTCGACCTTCGCCTTTAGTTCGTCGACGGTGGCGACCTTGGCGGTGCGTACTTCGTTCATCTCACTCCTTCGCCGGATGCCGCCCGGGAACGGGCCAAAGGCATCAACAGCGAACGAGTTTCGAACGAAACTCGAACTCCCTCGTCAGGCGGGCTTTCACCCCTTAAGCACTCGCGTGCACCGGATGTCTTCGGCGTTCTTCAAATCTGTGGCACAGAAATCGTGCGCTCTACATCGTAGTGAAGCCCTTCGGCTTCGTCAAAAGCTAAGCCGTGGCCAGCGCCTCATCCACCTCGCGCGCACGCGCCGGGTCGATCTTGACTCCGGGTCCCATGGTTGAAGACACGGTCACGCTGAGCAAGTAGCGGCCCTTGGCTGAGGAGGGCTTGACGCGCACCAGTTCGTCGATGACGGCCTGGACGTTGCGCACCAGGTCATCGAGCGAGAAGCTCACCTTGCCGACGCGCAGTTGCACGTTGCCGATCTTGTCGGTGCGGTACTCCACGCGCCCGCCCTTGAACTCCGCCACGGCCTTGGCGACGTCCATGGTCACCGTGCCGGTCTTGGGGTTGGGCATAAGCCCTCGGGGTCCGAGCACGCGGCCTAGTCCACCGACCTGACCCATGAGGTCCGGTGTGGCGATGGCGACGTCAAAGTCGAGGAATCCCCCGGCGACCTTGGCCACCAGGTCTTCCGCGCCGACCTCGTCGGCGCCCGCGTCGCGGGCGGCCTGCGCGGCTTCACCTGCGGCGAAGACCACTACGCGGTTGGTCTTGCCCGTGCCCGCGGGTAGCGACAGCGTGCCACGCACGATCTGTTCGGCCTTGCGCGGGTCGACGCCCAAGCGCACGGCCAGTTCGACGGTCTCGTCGAACTTGGCGGTCGCGAGCGACTTCACCTTGCCCAGGGCTTCGGGGACGCCGAGGAGTTCTTCGCGGTCCACCTGGGCCAGCGAGTTCTTGTAGTTCTTACCGTGCTTCATGACTCTCCTAGCCCGCGACCTTGATACCCATCGAGCGCGCGGTGCCGGCCACTTGGAGCTTGGCCATCTCGACGTCGTCGGTATTGAGGTCCTTCAGTTTGGTCTTGGCGATCTCTTCGACCTGGTCCATCGTCACGCTCGCGACGGTCTCTCGACCGGCGAGGTGCGCGCCCTTGGCGATGCCGGCGGCCTGACGCAACAGGACCGGGGTCGGCGGGGTCTTCAGGATGAAAGTAAAGGTGCGGTCGTCGTAGATCGAGATCTCGACCGGAATCACCGTGCCGCGCATCGACTCGGTCGCCGCGTTGTACTGCTTGCAGAACTCCATCGTCTGGACCCCGTGTGGTCCGAGCGCGGTGCCCACCGGCGGGGCGGGCGTCGCTCCACCCGCTTCGAGCTGAATCTTGACGATTGCGACAACGTTCTTGGCCATGGCCGTTCTCCTTACTTCGTTCTAGAGCTTCGTGACCTGGGTGAAGTCCAGCTCCACCGGGGTCTCGCGCCCGAAGATGTCGACCAGCACCTTGACTTTGAGCTGGTCTTCGTTGATTTCGGCCACGTGACCCGAGAAGGTCGCAAAGGGGCCGGTCTTGATCTGCACCGTGTCGTTGACCTCGAACTCGTGGGTCGGCATGCGGCGCTTGGCGACGGGGACTTCCACGCCTTCGACGTGGGGGCGAATGATGTTGTCGACCTCGCGGCGCGTGAGGGCAGTGGGCCTGGTCTTCTCCGCGCCCACGAATCCGGTGACGCCCGGGGTAGAGCCGATGACGTAGAAGATCTCGGGGTCGGGCTCGCAGCGAATGAGTAGGTAGCTCGGGAACATGCGCTTGGAGACCGTGACCTTCTTGCCCGACTTGAACTCGGTGACGTCCTCTTCGGGTAGGTAGATCTCGTAGATCGAGTCGCTCAACTCGCGGCTCTTGATGATGTTGTTGAGCGCACCGATCACCTTTTGCTCGTGCCCCGCGAAGGTGTGCACGATGTACCAGCGACCGGGACGGTCAAAGGCGCTCTCGACGACCGGCTCGTCGTCCTCGTCAATGATGGTGACGTCGAGGATCTCCTCTTCGGGCGACTCCTCAACGTCAGTGTGGGTTTCTACGTCACTCATGAATTCCTACTTTGTGAAAAGAAACGACACGAAGTGCGAACAGGCCACACCCAGGCCAAAGATCAGTGCGGTCATAAAGACCAGGACGAACAAGACGATCGAGGTGTAGTTCATGACTTCGGGGCGCGTGGGCCACGAGACCTGGCGCATCTCCGAGCGGACCTGGCTGAAGAACTCGCTGGGCGTGGCACGCTCAGAGCGTCGGCGCTGGACGTCGTCCACGGACGTGCGACGAGACGTGGGGGCGCCGTCGGCTCCCACCTGGCCCTGTCGCTGCATCATGCGCTTTTGTTCGCGGTTCACTCTGTACTCTCGTTCGTCACTTCGTCTGTCGCTTCGAAAACCATCTTCGAGCAGGGCAGGAGGGACTCGAACCCCCAACCACCGGTTTTGGAGACCGGTGCTCTACCAATTGAGCCACTGCCCTATGGCGACCCAGCCCGCAACGAACCGTGTCCCCAGGGACGTCAATCCTACCACCACCGCCGAAACGCCCCATCGGCGCCCTAGCGGGTCTCCTTGTGCAGGGTGTGCTTGCGCTCCCACTGGCAGTACTTCTTCATCTCAATGCGCTCGCGGTCGTTGATCTTGTTCTTCTCGGTGATGTAGTTGCGACGCTTACAGTCCTCGCAGGCGAGGGTGACGTGTACGCGCTTCTCGTTCTTGGGCATTCTCTTCTCCTTGGTACGACTTCGTTCTTCGGCCTGGTAGCGGCGGCGGGACTCGAACCCGCGACAACACGATTATGAGCCGTGTGCTCTGACCACCTGAGCTACGCCGCCTGGCGAGCCCTCTGTCGGGATTGAACCGACGACCCCTTCCTTACCATGGAAGTGCTCTACCACTGAGCTAAGAGGGCGTTCGACAAAAAAGTCGCGAAGAAAAAGTGTAGTGCCTTAGCCCCCAGTTCTTCCAACGTCCAGCACTACCCTGGACGCCTATGAGGACGCGCTTGGTACAGATTGACGACGCCACGGCCCTGATGAACATTCTGAATCCCGAGGTGATTGAACTCGAAGTGTCCTTCGATCTGGTGCCCAAGTCCCTTGAGGAACAGCGCGAGTGGATTCGCGAGCATCAGGGCACCCATATCTGTCTGGTGGCCGTCAACACCGAGGACGACACCGGCGAGGTGGGCGCCCAGGGCGAGCGAATTTTGGGCTTCGCGTCGGTGTCGCCCTTTCGCGAGCGACCGGCGTACGCCACCACGGTGGAGAACTCGATCTATGTGCACCGCCGCGCGCGGGGTCGCGGAGTGGGCGAAGTCCTGCTGAACGACCTGATCTCCGCGGCGCGAACATCGGGCTTTCACTCGATCATCGCGCGCATCGTCGGCGAAAACGCCGGGTCGATTCGCCTGCACGAAAAGTGCGGCTTCACCCTCGTGGGCACCGAAGTCGAGGTCGGCCGCAAGCACCTGCGCTGGCTGGACGTCGTCGAGTATCAGTACGTCATGCGCGACGAGTTTTAGGTCGCGCCTTCGGGCGAAAGCGACTTCTTAGGCGCCGGACTGACGGATGGCTCAACGACGCTGTCGTCGACCACCAATTCACTCACGGGAATCTCAGCCCGGTACCAGTTCACCTTCGGGCCACGACCACTGGGTCCAGCGGCCCATCGGCAAGATCAGCACTCCCCCGAGAATGGCGACCGCCAGAGCGATCAGCAGCGGGTTCGAGTGCACGAGTCCCGCTAGGAGTTGCCGTCCACCGGGTAGTCCGATGAACGGTCCCACGATCGAGAGCAGCAAGAGCCAGAAGTGCTCGCGCCCCTGGTAACTCGCCGCCAGAATCACGAGCCCCCAAGCGAGATACCACGGCTGGACGACGGGTCCGAGAATCACGAAGAGCAAAAGCGCCAATCCCAGCGAGCGAACCCAGCCACGTTCGGGGGACCGCCAGAGCAGCCACAGTGTGAAGGCCGCCGCGATCACCACACCCAGGAATCGCGTCACCGAGAGCACCGACGCGAGGGCGATGCCGTGCGCACCGAGAGCGTGCAGGGTATTGGTGATCGCCATACCGGCACCGGTGGCGGGCGCGGCCCACGAACGCACCGTGCCATTACTCAAGAGATTTTTCATCCAGCCCAAGCCAAAGCCCGCCATCAAGGTGGTCACTCCGAGCACCGCAGCCGCCACGACGCCACCAATGGCGAAGGGTCGAATCCGTTGCTTGAGCGAGGCATTGGGGGGTGCCCAATTCCACGCGACGAAGGCGAGCCCAATCGCCGCGGGTGCTTTGATCGCCGTCGCCAGTGACACAAAGAACAGCGCCCACACAGGATGGCGCTTCACCGCCAGCCCGAGACCAATGACCAAGAACGCAGTCATCAGTGCGTCGTTGTGCGCCCCACCGATCAGCGTCAGCAGAACGAGAGGATTCATCGCCGAGAGCACGAACGCTTCACCCGGGTCGCGATGGAGACCGCGCGCCAACATGGTCACGCCATAGCCGATTCCCGCGACCGCGACCGCTTCGAGGAGACGGAGTCCCACCACCGTGCCGAGTTGATGCTGCCCACTGAGTTTGACAATCGTGCTGTCTATGAAGAGGAAGAAGGGACCGTAGGGCGCGGGCGTATTCCCCCAGAGCTTGTCGACCGGCAACGTCCAGGGGTTTGATCCCTGCCCGAGGGTGAAGGGACCGTAGAGGTAGGGACTGATATGAAATGAGGTCATCTCACCTTGGGCGGCGTAACTAAAGACGTCGCGCGAGAACAGAGGTGGCGCGACCACCATGGGAGCGGCCCACATCGCAAAGATCCACCAGAGCTTCTTGAGCGGCACACCCCCGTGAAGTTTCAAGACTTCCGAGAGCCGGAGCCATACCCGCATGAGCAGTAACAGTCCGCCGTAGACCAAGACGACCGACAGGATGTACTTAGTTTCGCTCGGCACTCCCCCGGCGTTGGCCGCCGGTTCACCGAAGAACCAGGTGCTAGTGAGGTTGAACTTGAAGGGCGAGTTGGTGAACGACGACCCAGCGAGAATCGACGTGAGGGCGACGAAACCGAGCACCGCGGGCTGCCAGAGGAAACCCCAGCCCTCGAAGGCACCGGGAGTGAAGCGACCCAGCGGGGTGTAGCGGCGCTCGAGCAGTTGGACTCCGGACTCGAAGCTGGTCGCGCCACGTTCGTAGGTTCGACGAACCCCGCTCGCCCACGAGCTCACTCGATCCACGGAACTCCTCTCGCCACCCTCGTGACACCTAATCTCTCGCCAAACGCGGGCGCGGTCAACCCCGACAGGTTGACCTTGGTGGGCCGGGAGGGATTTGAACCCCCGTAGGCTAAGCCGTCTGGTTTACAGCCAGATCCCATTGGCCACTCGGGCACCGACCCGTCGAGGATTCTACTGTGTCCACTCCGTAGCGCCCAAGTCGATCAATCTTTGACGCAGTCGAGCGAGGCGGTCCTATCATTTGGCATGCCAAGTTTCGACGTCGTCTCGGAGATCGACCTCCAAGAGGTGCGCAACGCCGTCGACCAGGCCAACCGCGAGGCCGGCAACCGCTTTGACTTCAAGGGCACCGACGCGACAATTGAATTCTCCGAGAAGGAGTTGTCCTTAAGCGCCAGCACCGAGGACCGTCTGCGCGCCCTCTACCAGCTGCTCGAGGAGAAACTCGTCAAGCGCCAGGTGTCGCTCAAGACGCTGGAGCCCGGGAAGATCGAAGAGGCGAGTCATAACAGCGCGCGCCAGAAGGTCTCTCTCAAAGCCGGGATCTCCCAAGACGTGGGCAAGCAGATCAACAAGTTGATCAAAGAGATGGGCGTGAAGACCCTCTCTTCATCCATCCAGGGCGACCAGGTTCGCGTTACCGGCAAGCAGCGCGACGACCTTCAGCGCGCGATTGCGTCGCTCAAAGAGGCCGACGTCGCGGTACCGCTACAGTTCACGAACTTCCGCGACTAGCTGGCACTGCCCTCTTCGACGCGAAGATGCTCGTCGATCTCGGCCATCTTCTCAACCTTGAAGATGCGATTAAACACAATGAGCTTGAGCACCCAGAACACCGCGAAGCACGTGAGGTTGGCCCCCGCCACGATGGCGGTGTTGGCGAGGTGCGACCAGTGATGCGTCTTGGTCTCGTTTCTCGCCCACCAGGCGCCCAGTTGTGAGAAGGCGATCCCGAGGACCGACATCATCAAAAAGGGGGCGATCTCCTTGCGGAAGTGGCTGCGGCCGCGCTTGCCCCAGGTCCAGCGGCGATTGAGCTGGTAGGCGGGCACCATGCCCACGACGTTGCCGGCCAAGGTCGCCCACACCGCGTCGGGAATGATGCGGAATCCGTAGAACCCGCTGACCGCCGCGAGCGAGACGATCGTGGTGATGATCGACGAAGCGGTGTAGCGAATCAGTCGCTTGCCGTTGTGGGTCTGGCTCCACGCGAGCAGTTCAGCGGGTGTCATTTTCATCGAAGTTGCCCCACCCGATGGCGACCCGCGAAACTACGCGGCGGTTTCTTCTTGGAGCGCAAGATCGGCGTCATGGTGACCGTGTTTGGCCACGTGAAAGATGCGGTTAAAGACCATCAGCTTGAGGACGAAGAAGACGGCGAAGCACAGGACGTTGGTCCCGGCGACGAGCGCCGTGTTAGTCAAATGCGACCAGTTG
Organism: uncultured Acidimicrobiaceae bacterium; assembly: GCA_963791015.1. GTDB lineage: Bacteria > Actinomycetota > Acidimicrobiia > Acidimicrobiales > RAAP-2 > RAAP-2. Next base: position 316,940 of record CAWBQX010000001.1, read on the forward strand.
TGCGTGTGCACCTCATGGCGCGCCCAGAACGCACCGAGCTGCGAGAACGCAATGCCCAAGAAGGCCATGCTCCAGTAGGGGACGATCTCGCGGCGGAAGTGGCTGCGGCCGCGCTTGCCCCACGCCCAGGCACGGTTCCAGTAGTACGAGGGGATGACCGCCACGAGGTTTCCGCTCAAGGTCGCCCAGATGACGCCGGGGATGATCTTGAGCCCGTACATGATGGTGATCCAGGCGAAGGACAGGCCCGTAGTGATGACCGAACCAAGGAAGTAGCGCGTTAATTTCTTGCCATCGGAGGTCTTCGTCCACGCGATAATTCTGCGAAGGCGGGCACTCATTCCACCCAGCCTACCGGTCGGCGCCACGGAGCTCGGTGCCCGGCGAATGCAACAATGGACCATGACCGACGCGCTCGACTTCTTGGTCCACCTCTTAGATCTCGAGACCATCGAGGTGAACGTGTATCGGGGCATCAATCCCAACGAAGAGCGTCAACGAACCTTCGGTGGCCAGGTTGCGGCTCAAGCCCTGATGGCGGCGGGTCGCACGGTCGAGCGCGGACGGGTGCACTCACTGCACTCGTACTTCTTGCGCCCGGGCGATCCGACCACGCCGATCCTCTACGAAGTCGACCGAATTCGCGACGGTAAGAGTTTCACCACCCGACGAGTTGTCGCCGTGCAGCACGGGCGCGCCATCTACAACATGCAGGCGAGTTTTCACGTCGATGAAGTGAGTCTCGCCCACCAGATCGCGATGCCGAACGTGCCCGGGCCCGAGACGATCCCGCCTCTCTCCGATATCGACCGCGAGATCGACCTTTCGGATGACTGGCTCAACTTCGGACGCGGCCCGATCGACCAGCGCTTCATCGGTGCGGTGCCCTGGGATCCGAACCGTGACCTCGAGCCCCGCGAGATGCTGTGGATCCGCGCGGACGGCACTCTGCCCGACGACCCGTTGTTGCACGCGTGCGTGGTGACCTACGCCAGCGACATGACTCTGATGGACGCCATTTTGCGCCCGCACTCCATCAACTGGGACGACGGCAGCTTCATGGGCGCGAGCCTCGATCACTGCATGTGGTTCCACCACGACCTGCGAGCCGACGAGTGGCTGCTCTACGACGCCGAGTCGCCCATCGCTTTTGGCGGGAGAGGCCTAGCGCGAGGATTTCTCTTCTCGCGCGATGGCCAACTCAAGGTCTCGATGGTCCAGGAGGGCCTAACCCGCCTCTTAACTCCGCGCTAAACGCGCTCGGACATTGGTACGAACTTGCGCTCGCCCGCACCGACGTAGAGCTGGCGGGGACGAGCGATCTTGGCACCCTGGGCGAGCTGCTCTTGGTAGTGCGAGAGCCACCCGGCGGTGCGCGGAATCGCGAAGAGCACCGTGAACATCTCGGTGGGAAAGCCCATGGCCTGATAGATGAGGCCCGAGTAGAAGTCCACGTTCGGGTAGAGCTTGCGCGAGATGAAGTACTCGTCCGAGAGGGCAACCTCTTCCAGTTTGAGCGCGATGTCCAGCAGCGGATTCTTTCCGGTCACGGTGAAGACTTGGTCGGCCAGGTTCTTCACGATCGTGGCGCGCGGGTCGTACGTCTTGTAGACCCGATGTCCAAAACCATCGAGCAGCGTCTTCTTTTGGGTCTTCACCTCTTCGACGAACGCGGGGACGTTGTCCATTGAACCGATGCGCGTGAGCATCTTGATGACGGCTTCATTCGCGCCGCCATGCAATGGACCGTACAGAGCGGCTGTCGCCGCCGCGGCGGAGGAGTACGGGTCGGCGTGCGAGGAGCCCGCCACGCGCATGGCCGTCGTGCCGCAGTTCTGCTCGTGGTCCGCGTGCAGGATAAAGAGGACGTCGAGGGCCTTGGTGAGAATCGGGTCGGGTTCGTAGCGCGGCTCGGCCACCTTCCACATCATCGAGAGGAAGTTCTGGGGATAGGTCAGCGAGTTGTCGGGATACACGAAGGGCTGACCGACGCTGAAACGGTGCGCGGCGGCGGCCAGAGTCGGCATCTTGGCGATCAAGCGCACGATCTGCTTTTGGAGAACTTCAGGGTCGGTGAGGTCCTTGGCTTCCTTGTAGTACGTCGACAGGGCGGCGATCGCCGAGACCAGCATGCCCATGGGGTGCGCGTCGTAGTTAAAGCCCTCGAGAAAGCGCTTACGGACGTTCTCGTGGATGAAGGTGTGATACGTGATCTCCTTCTCCCAGGCCGCCGCCTGCTCGGCGTTGGGCAGTTCTCCGTGCAATAACAAGTAGGCCACTTCGATGTAGCTGGATTGCTCGGCGAGCTGCTCGATCGGATAGCCGCGGTAGCGCAGGATGCCGGCGTCGCCGTCGATGTAGGTAATGGACGACTCGGTCAGCGCCGTGGTCATGAAGCCGGGGTCGTAAAACCAGATACCGGGGAGCAACTTGGACCACTCACTCGCGGCCACCCCACCATCAACAATGGGAATTTCCCTGCTCTCACCGGAGCGATTGTCGGTCACGGTAATGGACTGCGTCACAGGTCCTCACTTCACAACTAGGGGGCGAGCCCATCGTACGCTAACTCGTCAGTAACCGATTCAGGGCCTCAGTTTCCCGATGGTGACATCTCGAGTCGGAAGTGCTCTTCGGATACCTTGCCCACGGCTGCACGGACCCCCAGCACGCGGATGACCAAGGTGGCGCGCTCGCTCGGCGAGGTCACCAGCGCACGAGGCACAAATGCGTACGCGGCGTCAGGTCCGAGCGTGGCCTTCATGGTCTGGGAAAACGGCTCGCCGAGCCCGTTGAGCGGCGTCACCCGAACGGTGAGGGTGACCGGCTGGTCGTCGTAACTAGCGTTGAGTACCGAAATTCCGAGGTGCACGATACGCACCGGAGGCAGCACCATGAGTCCCCTGGCCGAGGGGAACGCAGAAGGATTGACCCGCACGGCGTCGATGGAGATCGCGCGCACCAACTCGAGCGAGGCGGAACGGGTGACCAAACTCACCCCGTGAGTGAGAAAGTACTTCGCGCTCGCCACACTCGTCGCGTCGAGGCTCACGTGCCCGGGTTCTTTGCGCAGCGCATACCGATCCCGATTCCACTGCTCACTGGTCGCGATCAACGTGGCCCCGGGATTGGTCACGGGCTCGTTCGGCTTGGTCGTCCAGGGCAGTTCGAGGGATCGCGCCACATCGCCGAGCAGCGTTTGATACGCCGCCACCCGCTCGTCGGTCAGCGTGTCGATCGAGTCATTGATGTTGTGAGAAAGGCTCGGGTGACGCAACAAGTCAGCGTCTTCGCTCCATCCCGCCAAGGTGTCGTTGAGCTGGTACAAGCGAGCGGCAAAGGTGACACGCGGCAAGGTTCCGGCCTGGTTGAGGAGACTGGCGAGGTGGGTGTCGAACTGGTTTTCCTGGGTGACCAGCGCGTTGCTCAGGGCGGCAAAACTCAAGTCCTCACTGCGCCGAGGTCCCGAGGCATTGTGGGCGGCGTGATTGACGTCGCGCGCGAACACGGCCACGATCAATGTGACAGCGATGGCCACCGAGATCAGCAACGTGTGGCGGCGACGTTGCGCGCGAGTCCGAGCCACGATGGAAAAACTTAGTCGTGAGTGACTTTTAGATCTCGTCCTCGACGTCGTCGAGATCCACGACATCCGCGGCGAACCCCAGGTCCAACTGGGGCGGCGGCTCTACCCCCCACTTGGACTCATCAATGCTCGAGGTGAGCCGTTCCACGGGGCGCAGCACCGGAAGGTCTTTCGCGTGACTCGCTGCACCGAGACTCTTCATGTTTCTCGCACTCACGATCAGTCGGGACTCGAAGGATGCGACCATCTGGTTGTACGCCTCGATCTGTGAGTTCAGCGCCTTGCCCATGGCGACCACCGGTTCGGCGACCTTGCTGATGCGGTCGAAGACATCTTGGGCACCCTTGAGGATCTCTTCGGCGTTGTGAGCAAACTGCTGGCGTCGCACGACCATCGCGACCGACCACAGCAACGACAGAAGATTCGTCGGACCCGCAATCAAGACCCGCTCGTTGGCGGCGTAGCCGAGCAGCTCGGGGTCCGCATCGAGGGCGACGCTCACCGCCTCGTCACTCGGTACGAAGCAGACCACAAACTCCGGGGCCGGCGAGACGACCTCCCAGTAGCTCTTGGAGCGCAACGTCTTGATGTGCGAACGCAAGTCCTTGGCGTGTTTCACTTCGAGCGCGCGCCGCTCGTCGGGGTCCGTCGACGCAACCGCCTGCTCGAAGGCGTCGAAGGGAAACTTGGCGTCCACCGCGACGTGCACACCGTGGGACACATTGACCACGCAGTCGGGGCGCTGCGCACTGCCCGACTCGTTGGTCGAGGTGACCTGCAATTCGTAGTCGATGCCTTCGCGCAGTCCCGAGGCGTCGAGCACGTTGGCCAGTTGAATCTCGCCCCATCGGCCCCGGTGGTCGCTACGTCCGAGCAGCTGATTCAGCCGTCGGGTCTCATCTTGGGCGCGGCGTTGTTCGCGCAACAGTTCTTCGGCGCTGTTCTTCACCTCGCCCAGCACTCCGACGTGTTGCTTGTCGAAGTCGGCCAGTTTGCGCTTGTACTCCTCGAGCGACTCGGCAAGGGGTTGCAGTGTGCGATCGAGGCTCGTCTCGCGTTCGCGCATCAACTGCTCTTGGGTCTGATTGAATCCTTCGACCGTCTCCTTCAGCACTCGATTCGACAAACTCTCAAAGACGACGCCGAGGTTTTCCACCTGAATCTGATGCTCCTTTCGGAGTCGCTCCAGATCCTCGCGGGCACTCAGGAGTTCTGAGTTACGCACCGCCAGCTCCGTGCGCACGGTGCGATCCGACTCACTCGTCGCGTACGAGCGGCGCTGGGCGATCGTCCACGCCACCGCGGCTCCCACCACGAGGCCGATCACCGCGCTCAGAACTGCGATCACGTCTACCCCTTCGTCTCTCACTTTTCACCCTAGAGAGCCGCTGTGACCTGGGAGTAACCTTCGAGCGTGAATCGTCTCTTTCGCTCGTCTCGCAATGGGGATGAGTCCGACGTGCCCTTGGTACGCCTGAGCGAGGACCTGCACCCCCAGATCGTGCGAACTTTTGCCCTGGTCGGCGAGGCGATCGCCGGGGCGACCCACGCCCTGCTCGCCAACGACCGCGAACTGGCCAAGCGCGTGGTCGAACAGGACATCATCATCGACGACATCGTCGACCAACTGGTCTTCACCGTCGAAGAACGACTCTTAGAGACCGCCCCACTTGACGTGAAGGGACGGCGCGACCTGCTGATCCTGTTGCGCATCCTTCCCGAGATTGAGCGCAACGGCGACCTCGCTGAACACGTGGCCCGTCGCGCGGCACGCGGACTCGGCAGCGAGATGAGCCCGCGCTCGCGGGGGCTCATCGAACGAATGGGCGAAGTCGCCTCGGCAATCTGGCGCGAGGCCACCGACATCATCATCGACGGCAAGAACGGATCGGTCGGTTTCATCGAGGACATCGATGACGAGCTGGACGATCTGCACGTCTCGCTCACCGCCGAGTTGACCTCGGGTTCGATGAGTGTCCCGGTTGCAGTGGAAGTGGCGCTGATCGCTCGGTTCTACGAGCGCTTTGGGGATCACTGCGTGAACTTGGCGCGCCGACAAGTCGGACGCGACGGCGCCGACTAGCGCAGCTCGAGGATCGCCTCGGCGATCTGGATCGCGTTCAGTGCGGCGCCCTTGCGCAGATTGTCGCCGCTCACAAATAGCGAGAGTCCGTGGGTCGATGTCTCGGCGCGACGAATGCGTCCAACGTAGGTAGGGTCCTCACCGGTCACCAACCGCGGACTCGGCATCGGGTGAACAACGACGCCGCGCGCCTTGGCCAAGATCTCGGTCGCACGCTCGGGAGTGATCTCGTGTTCAAAGCTGAGGGTGAGTGCGAGCGAGTGACCGGTAAAGACCGGGACGCGCACGCAGGTGGCACTCACCTTGAGATTCGCGATCTCGAGAATCTTGCGACTCTCGTCGCGCAACTTCTGCTCCTCATTTGTCTCGAGCGACCCGTCGTCCACGATCGTTCCCGCTATGGGCAGCACGTTGTGCGCGATGGTTGCGGGAAACTTGACGCCTTCGTCGATCGGGAACGCGCGTCCGTTGAACGCGAGGATCCGCGGGTCATGGTCTTGATGCTTCTCGAGTTGCTCGGCCAGCTCATCGACGCCCTCGCGACCCGACCCGCTCACGGCCTGGTAGGTGGAAGCCACCACGGACTCGAGGCCGGCCGCCAGGTGCAACGGCTTGAGCACCGGCATCGCCACCATGGTCGTGCAGTTGGGGTTAGCGACGATTCCTTTAGGAATCGTGATGAGCGCGTGGGAGTTCACCTCGGGCACGACCAAAGGCACGTCGGGGTCCATGCGAAAGGCCGAGGAGTTGTCGATCACGATCGCACCGGCCTCGGCCAGGCGAGGGCTCAGCACGCGCGACGACGATGCCCCTGAGGACGACAGGGCGATGTCGATCCCCGAGAAGTCCGCCGTCGCGGCGTCTTCCACGGTGATCTGGCGACCGCGCCACTCGATGGTCGATCCCGCGGACCGCTCAGACGCGAAAAATCGAATCTCATCAACCGGGAAGTCGCGTTCAATCAAAATCGAGCGCATCACGGTGCCGACTTGACCGGTGGCTCCGACGATGGCGACTCTCATGGGAAAAGTTTAGGTCACTCGGCGTCGAGGCCGAACGCCGAGTGCAGGTACCGTACGGCATCGGCAACGTGGTCCGCGTGCAGGACGCACGAGATGCGAATCGAACTGGTTGAGATCATCTCGATGTTGATGCCGTTGTTCGAGAGCGTCTCGAACATGAGGGCGGTCACCCCGGGACTTGACTTCATTCCTGCGCCGACCACGGTGACCCGACCAATGTGATCGTCACTCGTCAGAGTGTCCGCGCCGATCTCGTCTTGCACTTTCTGACAGGCGCTCATCGCTGCGTCGAGGTCGGTCTTGGCGACGGTGAAGGAGATGTCGGTGACGTTGTGCGCCGAGGTGTTCTGCACGATCATGTCGACGTTGATGTTGTTGTCGGCCAACTCGCGAAACAGCGTGGCCGCAACGCCGGGTCGGTCGGGCACGCCGCCGACGGTGATCTTGGCCTCCGACGTGTCGTCGGTGATGGCCGAAACGATGGCCTCTTCCATAGTGGGGTCCTCCTCAACGATCCACGTCCCTGGTTCCCAGGTGAAACTCGAGCGCACGTGCAGTGGCACGTTGTAGCGCCGCGCAAACTCAACCGAGCGCAACATCAGCACCCGTCCGCCCGTCGCGGCGATCTCCAGCATCTCATCGAAGGAGACCTTGGCCAGTTGGCGAGCTTTGGCAACGACGCGGGGGTCCGCGGAGAAAACGCCGGTCACGTCGGTGTAGATCTCACAAGCGTCCGCCTTGAGGGCCGCCGCCAACGCGACAGCCGTGACGTCGGATCCGCCGCGACCGAGGGTGGTGATGTCGCGTTCAGTGGAGACACCTTGAAATCCGGCCACGACGGGCACGAGGCCGTCGTCGAGCGCCTCGCGGATTCGGTCCGGGCGCATCTCGAGAATCTTGGCGCGCCGGTGGCTGGTGTCGGTGATGATGCCCGCTTGACTGCCGGTAAAGGAGGCCGCCTGCACCCCTTCGGTGGCGAGCGCCATGGAGACCAGCGCCATGGAAATTCGCTCACCCGAGGTCAACAACATGTCCATCTCGCGCGCGGGATTGCTCGGCGAGATCTGCTCGGCGAGCGAGATCAACTCATCGGTGAACTGTCCCATCGCCGAGACCACGACCACGACCTCGTGACCCTCGCTGCGCGTACGCGCCACGTGTGCGGCCACGGCACGAATGCGTTCGGCGTCGCCCACGGACGTACCTCCGTACTTCTGGACGATGAGCGACATGCACATCAAGGATAGTTGGGCTCCCGAAGTGTTCTGGGGGCCCTACTAATGTCGAACCCATGGCAACTTCCAAGAGAGAGCGGCAGAAGGCGGCCCGACGCGAGAAGCTCGAGCGTCAACAGCGCCACGAGAAGCGTCGCAGGGGCATTCGTCGCGGCGTCATTGTGGTGATCGCCGCAGCCATCGTTATCGGTATTGGCGCCGCGGTGTTCACCGGCAACAACACAACGCCCACGACAACCACGACGTCCACCAGCACCACCTCGACGACCACGCCGCCGACCACCACGACGACGGTGGCCGTGCCGACATCATTTGCCGCCGTAACCGATCCCTCTCCCGCGGGAGTGTTCGGCAAGGCGCCCACGGTCACCGTGCCTACTGGCGCACCACCCAAGGTGATGGAGGTAGACAACTTGATCACCGGCAAGGGTGCGGTTGCCCAACAGAACGACACCGTCGAGTTGCAGTACGTCCTCGCGACGTACTCGACGCGCAAGGTCGTCCAGTCGTCGTGGACCTCGTCGCCGTTCACCACGCCGCTAACCGACTCGAACGTCATCCCGGGTTTCTTTGATGGCGTGGTGGGCATGCGGGTGGGCGGTCGGCGCGAACTCGTGATCCCTCCGTCGCTGGGGTACGGCGACACGTCTCCAGGTACCGGCATCGCTAAGAACGACACCCTCGTATTTGTCATCGACCTACTGAAAGTGACGAAGTAATGACTGAACTCCCGAACGCCGACGGCTCCAGTCCCCAGCGTCAGAAGTTTGACGCGGTACCGGAAATGCTGATCGATCCCGAGAAGACCTACACGGCGACGATGGTGACCTCAAAGGGCACGATGGAAATCTTGCTCGACCCGCACGCCGCTCCCCAGGCGGTTAACAGCTTCGTCTTTCTGGCGCGTTGGCACTACTTCGACGGCATCGTCTTTCACCGGATCATTCCCGGCTTCGTGCTCCAGGGTGGAGACCCGACGGGTAGCGGGGCGGGCGGACCGGGATATCGCTTCAACGACGAGTTGCCCAAGCCCGGACGCTACGAACTTGGATCGCTCGCCATGGCTAACGCGGGACCCAACACCAACGGATCGCAGTTCTTCATCATCTCGGGCCCCGACGGTGTTCGCCTTCCTCCGCTCTACTCACTCTTTGGCAAAGTCGTCAAGGGCCTGGATGTCGTAAGTGTCGTCAACGACATCGGCACTCCGTCGGGTAAGCCACGCGAGGACGTTGTCATCGAGTCGGTGACGATCAGCGAGAGCTAGAGCTCGACGCGGACCTCACCGCGCGTGGTGACCACATCACCGCCCACCACTCGCCACGCCCCTCCGTCGTGGTGCAGGATGCCGCTCGGTCCGAGGACCGCGAGAACTTCGCGCTCACCGAGTAGGGCGCGAGTACGCGCGAGCTGCTCGTCGTTCGCTCGCATCGTGATCGCCGCACCGACCCGATAGCCAAGTCCGAGAGTGGGTGCGCCGCCTCGAGGATCGATCATGGTCTCGCCCAGCACCGAGGCCGCTGATCCCACCGCAATCAAGGTCTGTGCGTTGCGAATCGCCTCGCCGATGGCCGTATCGAGCCAGACGCTCCTCGCGTGCAACGCCGAGCCGTCCGAGAGAACGACCACGTCCGCGTCGGCCACTCGCAGGGCGAACGAAGGCTCGTCGCTCGAGGAGCGATCGGTGAGCATGAGCGCTTCGACGCGGGCCTCGTACGTCTCAAACGGTCGGGCCAGTTCAATGGCGGCCTGGGTCACACCGGTAAACGCGGCAGCGGTGGGCAGGAGAACGACGGTGGTCGCGCTTGTAATGGTCAGGTCAGCGCTCGACGCGAGCAGTTCACGAAGAGCGTCGAGTGAACCCACCACCCACGTCGATTGCACGACCCGAGTCTCTCATTGAGAAGCGAACGGCGGCGTCAGCGGTGAGGTCGACGGTTCGTAAAGGGGCCCGAACTGTACCAGCGACCCGAGAAACGCCACGCCGAGGGCTTCGTGTGCTTCACGCGGCGGCGCTCTTCGACCAGCAACTCCTCGGCCGCTGCGATCAGTGCCGCCATCTCATCGGGCGGCAGTGACGGTCGTGGAGCGAGGCCGTAGTTCATAACGGCATGTTCCCGTGCTTGCGCTTGGGTAGGTCCTCGCGCTTGCCGCGTAGCAGATCGAGCGACCGAGCGAGAATCTGGCGCGTCTCCGCGGGGTCGATCACGTCATCGATGAATCCTCGCTCGGCCGCGACATAGGGCGTCGCATAGCGCTCCTCGTAGTCGTCGACCAATTGCGCGCGCAGGGCCTCCGGGTCCTCGGATGCAGCCAAGTCGCGACGGTACACAATGCCCACCGCTCCGGCTGCCCCCATCACCGCGATCTCGGCGGTCGGCCAGGCGAGGGCCAGGTCCGCGCCGATGGACTTGGAGTTCATCACGATGTACGCACCGCCGTAGGCCTTGCGCGTGATGACCGAGATACGCGGCACGGTTGCCTCACAGAACGCGTAGAGCAACTTGGCGCCGTGACGAATGATCCCGCCGTACTCCTGATCCGTACCGGGCATGAACCCGGGCACGTCGACGAACGTCACAATCGGCACGTTGAAGGCGTCACAGGTGCGCACGAAGCGTGCGGCCTTCTCGGATGAGTCGATGTCCAGAACGCCCGCCATGATCGAGGGCTGATTGGAGATAATGCCTACGGTGTACCCGTCGATGCGCGCAAACCCGCAGGTGACTTGCTGGGCATAGCTCGCCTGTACCTCCATGTAGTCGCCGCCGTCGACGACCGAGGTGATGACTTTCTTCATGTCGTAGGGCTGGTTCGGCGACTCGGGAAGCAGATCGCGCAGATCCTCACAGAGCCGGTTCGGGTCGTCGCCCGTCAAGATGCGCGGCGGCTCTTCCATATTGTTGGCGGGCAGGAAGGACAAGAGGTAGCGAACCTCGTCCAGCGCACTCTTCTCGTCGGGCATCACGAAACTCGCCACGCCCGACTTCGTTGCGTGCGTCTGGGCTCCGCCCAACTCCTCGAGAGTTACCTCTTCGCCCGTCACCGCCTTTACGACGTCGGGTCCGGTGATGAACATGTGACTCGAACCCTTCACCATGACGATGAAGTCGGTCAGGGCCGGTGAGTAGACGCCGCCACCGGCGCACGGTCCCAAAATGACGGAGATCTGGGGCACCACGCCCGAGCCGCGCACGTTGCGCCGAAAGATCCCGCCGAACGCGTTGAGGCTGGCCACACCCTCTTGGATGCGCGCTCCCCCGCCGTCGTTGAGTCCAATAAGTGGCAGGCCCATGGTGTTGGCCAGATCCATGACCTTGTGGATTTTTTCGCCGTGGGTCTCGCCCAATGCGCCACCGAAGACGGTGAAGTCCTGGGAGTAGACACAGACCTTGCGACCGTCGATCTTGCCGAACCCGGTAATGACACCGTCGGTGAAGGGCCGCGAGTTTTCGAGGCCCATGCCGGAGGCGACGTGACGATTGAGCATGTCGAGTTCTTGGAACGAGTCTTCGTCGAGCAAGTACTCGAGTCGTTCACGCGCGGTCAATCGACCTTTGGCGTGATGACGCTCAATCGCACTTTCTCCACCGGCAACTCGAGCTTCGGCCTTGAGGGCCTCAAGCTCTTTCAGGCGCTCGGCCATTGAGTGCTCCATATCGAATCAGGCTAGCCACGACAGTCGTTGAGTGGACGAAGTTTGTGAGCCTCGAGACGTGCGAAAACTCGATCATCTTGTCGCCACAAGTGTTACCGCGAAGTAGGAATTTTCTCTTACCAATAAGTAGAAAACGCGAACCGACGAGTAACTTCGAGCGACGTTGTGGGTCGCGTTGCACGAATCTCACGACTGCGTCGCCGCGCGAAACGTCTAACGTCGTGACGAATCTTCCAAGGAGCTCGCATGCCCAAGAGTGTCATCGTCACCGGGAGTCGAACCGCCATCACCAAGCTCGCCGGAGGCTTCGCCACGCTCAGCGCGCAAGACCTCGGCGGGGCAGCGATTCGCAGCGTTCTCGAAAAAACCGGCGTCGATCCCGCCCGCATTGACGCCGTGTTGATGGGCCAGGTCATCCAGGCCGGTCAGGGTCAGATCACCGCGCGCCAAGCCGCCGAGAAGGCGGGCATACCGCTGAGCGTGCACGCGACCACCATTAATAAGGTCTGCCTGTCAGGCCTCCAGACGATCTACCTCGCAGACCTCATGATCCGTGCGGGCGAGGCGGACGTCATCGTTGCCGGCGGCATGGAGTCGATGACCAACGCGCCCTACCTGCTTCCGGGCGCTCGCTCGGGCTATCGTCTCGGCGACCAGAAGGTCATCGACTCGATGATGCTCGACGGGCTGACGTGCTCCTTTGACCACTGCGCGATGGGTCTTGCCACCGAGCGCTACAACAAGGGCCTCATTTCGCGCGCCCGTCAGGACGAGTTCGCGGCCCGCAGTCATCAGCGAGCGGCCAAGGCAATTGCGGCAGGACTGTTCGACGAGGAGATCACAAGCGTCTCGGTGCCCCAACGCAAGGGCGACGCGATCGTCGTCTCGCGCGACGAGGGGGTACGCGATGACACGACGCTCGACTCACTCAGTCATCTTGCGTCCGGCCTTCGAGAGTGACGGCACCATCACGGCTGGCAACGCCTCGCAGATCTCTGACGGTGGTGCCGCGGTCCTCGTCATGTCCGAACAGCGCTGCGCGGAACTCGGCCTGTCGCCCCTGGGAGAACTCATTGGGTACGGCCAGGTCGCGGGTCCCGACACGTCGCTGCTTATGCAGCCCTCTCACGCGATCCTTCAAGCGGCGAACAAGGCTGGCGTCAGCGTGGGCGAACTCGATCTCATCGAAATCAATGAAGCCTTCGCGGCGGTGGCGCTCGCCTCGATCGACGACCTGGGCGTGAGTGAAGACAAGGTCAACGTCAACGGTGGCGCGATCGCGCTCGGACATCCCATCGGCATGTCGGGCACTCGTCTCGCCCTCAGCGCGCTGCTCGAGCTTCGCCGACGTGGCGGCGGTGTCGCGGCGGTGGGGCTGTGTGGTGGCGGCGGTCAGGGCGACGCGGCCATCTTGCGTGCGCTCTAGACCTCGGGCACAAATCGGGTAACGAAGTCGTAGGGTCCCGGGCCGATCGGCTCGTCGTCGTGCAGTTGGAGTACGTACGCGCCAGCGAGTGGGTAGTCGCGCGATAACTCGAGTGGCAAGTCCTTGGCCAATGTCACGAGTAGGTCCAGCACCGTCGGATTGTGTCCGACCAAGAGCAGTGAGGTCGTCACCGGATCGATCGCGGCCAAATCGATGAGGACGTCCTCGGCGGTGACGTTGCGCACTCCGTTGTAGATCAGCGTGCTCTCGTGGTGGTCGGCGACGAACGGCGTTCCCGCGAAGGCCTCACGAAAGGTCGCCTTGGTCCTCGCGGCTGAACTCACGAGAGCGGTCGTGGGGCCGAAGCGGCCGAGTTGCGTGTCGTCGCTCGCCCAGATACGTAACTCTCGACACTGACGATGTCCCTTGCCATTGAGCTCGCGCGCGAAATCCGATCCGTCGCTCGAACTGCGTTCGGCCTTAGCGTGGCGGACGATGGTGAGAAAGCGCACGACCACAGTTTGGCCCACGCGCCACGCCCGACTGCGTCCTGCGAATCGAATTAGTCGCTGAGGACTCTTCGGCCGTCGAGCGCGCGACCCAACGTCAGATCGTCGGCAAACTCGAGATCGCCACCCACCGGAAGTCCGCTCGCCGGTTGGGACACGACGAGACCGGGCACCTGCAACAACCGCGACAGGTACATCGCGGTGTGATCACCCTCGACGTTGGAGTTGAAACAGAGGATGACTTCCTTCACGGGTCCGTGCAGTCGCTGGAGCAGCTCTTGAATCTTGAGCCGATCAGGGGTAATGCCCTCAAGCGGATTCAGGACACCGTGGAGAACGTGATAGGTCCCATGAAAGGCGCCCGAGCGCTCGACGGCCGCCACGTCGGGCGGACTCTCGACGACGCAGATCGTGGTCTGATCACGCCGCGCGTCCGCACAGATGGGACACAGACCACCCGACTCCGCGATGTTGCAACACCGCTCGCAAAACGACAACTTGACTTTCATCTCACTCAACGACACCGCCAGTCGCTCGACGTCCTCATTGGGTTGGCGCATCAGCCAAAAGGCAATGCGCTGAGCTGACTTCGGCCCGACGCCAGGAAATCGACCCAACTCATCAACCACCGACTGCAGGGCGGGGGGATAACTCACGAGATCTCCTGGGCTCCGGGGAACATCTCGGTAATAAGGTGATCGGCCGCTGACGTGACGACGACCGCGACGTCATCGGCCTGTGGGCTGTAGTCGTCGTCGACGGGCGCGGACTCGTCGTGGACACTTCGTTCGGTCGTGCGAGGCGGCGTGACGTCCGCCACGAGGGTGGGGTCGACTGTCCAACGCAGGGTGAAGGCAATTTTGAACTCGTGTTCGAGCGCGCCTTTGAGACCCTGGGAGATCATCTCGGTGTTCTGTCGCATCTCCTCACTCGGCACGGCGACGGTCAAGAGCAGTCCGTCAAGTGACTGCACTTGGGCCGCGCGAAGTAGCAACTGTGCCGCACGCGAAGTGCGGGGCACGACGCGCGATGTGAATCGCTCTCGCACGTCATCAAGCGATACTTCGGTCGATGCGCTCGAAGACGGCGCCTCAATATCGTCGCTCGCTGCGGGCGAGCTGTGCGGCGCGTCGGACGCCATCGGACTCTCCTCCGGCGCTCGGGGAGTCGGCGAGGGAGCCGGTGCCGTGACGGACGAGCCGATTGGTCGCAACGCCGGTGCACTTGACGCTGGGGGCGTCGCGGGTCGCGCCGAACCGCGCTCCAAGCGCGTGAGGCGCTCTTCCAAGGCCTCGAGGGAGCTGTCGAGCTCGGGCTTGGTGAGACGCACCATCGCAACCTCGAGGGTCACCATCTTGTTGGGGGCACTTTTCATCTCTCGAATGGAGCGCCCAACGGTCTCGAGAATCCGAACGCTGCGAGCCAGTCCCAGTTGAGCTCCCCACTGCGCCAAGCGATCTCGATCGGCATCTACTGCATCAGCGACTTCCGGGGCGACTTGGAGCAGGAAGGTCTGGCGAACTTCACCGGCGAAGGTCTCGGCCAACTGCTCGGCGTCCCAGCCCTCCTTGGCAAGAATCGACAACGCCTTCAGCGCACCCGAGGCATCGCTGTTGACGAGTGACGCGAAGAGGGCGTCAAACTCCGGCTGGCTCTCGGCGATCGAACCCGTTGCCAACAGTTGGTCGAGCGCGCTGAGGGCGTCGCGCGCCGAGCCCTTGCCCAATCGGACGGCCGCCTCAATGGTGGCGTCGTCCGCACCAAGACCCGCGGCACCTTTGATGTCGTTGAGCAGCGTCGCGAGCGTGTCACCTGCGATCAGTCGAAACTCGAGGTGTTGGGTGCGCGAACGAATGGTGGGCAGAACCTTGTGGGGATCCGTGGTGGCGAGGACGAACACGACGTGCGGTGGGGGTTCCTCCAGGCTCTTGAGCAACGCGGCGGACGCGGCTTTTGACAGTTGGTGGACCTCGTCGAAGATATAGACCTTCCAGCGCCCGGGCGTGCCGTGCCAGGCCCCCGAGGTGATCTCACGGATATCGTCGACGCCGTTGTTCGAGGCTGCGTCGAGCTCAATGACGTCGAGCGACGTTCCCTTCGAGATCGCCACGCAGCTGTCGCACACGCCGCACGCGTCACCGTCCACGGGATTCTCGCAGTTGAGCGCTTTGGCGAGGATGCGGGCCGTCGTCGTCTTACCCGTTCCGCGCGGTCCTGAAAAGAGATACGCGTGGGAAACCCGGTCGTTTTTGACCGCACCCTGCAGCGCGCGCACGACGTGATCTTGGCCCCGAAGTTCGGCGAATCGGCCGGGACGAAACCTCCGGTATAGAGACGTCACTCCGTCGAGCGAAGTGGGGGTCGCCTTTGCTTCAGCCATGAAGCGATGCTAACGGGAGGCTCTGTCGTTCCGAGGTCCAAAGCAGTGGCCAGGCGATCCGTGGCACCCAACACAGTTCGCTGAGAGCTGCTGGCTTCCACCCCTGACTCGGTTCACGAAAGGTCGTCGCACGGGACCCGACCACCGCTTTCAACCTCGGCTCATCCAGATTACCGGAGGGGCACCCTGCGAGGCTCAGGTAGCCTTGCGACCCGGTATTCATTTCACGATGAATCACTCTGGAGGAGTGCGAGAGCGGCCGAATCGGCACGATTGGAAATCGTGTGAAGGGAAACCTTCCGTGGGTTCAAATCCCACCTCCTCCGCCATCCGTCCGTGGTCCTTTGCTCAGGACCGCGCCTAGGCGAGTTGAGCCTGCTCCGCTCGCAGCAACGCCTCCTTGACGGGAAGCCCCCAGCGATAGCCGCCGAGCGATCCGTCGCTTCGAATCACTCGATGACAGGGAACGATCAACGCCACGTGGTTGGCCCCACAGGCTGATCCGACGGCACGAACCGCGCGCGGCGCACCTATCTCGGTCGCCACTTCTGAGTACGTGCGAGTCTCTCCACTGGGAATACGACGTAGCGCCTCCCACACGCGAACTTGAAAGGCGGTTCCCGCCAGGTCAAGCGGCAGCTCACTCGGCTCGCCTTCGCCGCGCACGACACTTGCCAGCGCAAGCGCAACGTCGCTCAGCCCTTCGTCGTCACGCTCGATCGTGGCCCGTGAGAACTCATCCGCCAAACCCTTCTCCAGCGTCGCCTCGTCGTCACCAACCCGCACCGAGCAGACGCCACGCGCCGAGCGGGCCGCCAGCACGACGCCCAGTGGTGTGGCGAGCGTGGTGTAGCGAATCAGTGCGCCACGGCCACCGTCGCGATAGCGCGCAGGCGTCATACCGAGCTGCGCAACTCCTCCGTCGTAGAAGGCGCTCATCGACTTATAACCGGCGTCAAAAGCCGCGTCAGTTACGGTCAAACTCGTGCGCAGGTTCTCACGAGCGCGACTCGAACGACACTCGCGTGCGTAGGTCGCCATCGACACACCAATCACGCTGCGAAACCCGCGGCGAAGATGACCCTCGCTAAAACCCACCCGCGAAGCAATAGCCGCAATGCTTATGTCCCCACCAGTTCGCTCAATCTCGCGACACGCGGCGATCACCGCGCTCGTCAAGGCATCGACGCGAACCTGCGCATCGGGTACGCAGCGGGCACACGCTCGATAGCCCGCACGTTTTGCGTCGGCGCCCGTGGCGAAGTATTCAACGTTCCCGCGCAGCGGACGTCGCGAGCGACAACCGGGCTGACAGTAGACACCCGTGGTACGCACGGCGTACACGAACGACCCCGCCGCGTCCGCGTTTCGCGACTCCACCGCGGTCCAGCGCACTTCGTCGAGTTCTGACATACACCGCACACTAGAGACGCGAGCGCCGCACGTCTTCCGAAAATTGGACATCCAATTCTTCACACAAATCGAAAGTGTTTCTCGTTGGATGCGGACTTGGCCCGTCGCCCACGCGTTCGCGTCGCGCCGTTTTCACCTCGCGCCTTTAGCATGGATACATGCCCCGATTTCTTTCCCTTGCCCCCGTGCGCGGTATTACTCGCGCTTTGCACACTGGTTCCAACGACGCCGATGCGACGAACGTGTTCGTTCCGCTGAGAAGGGCGACTCATTCCCACGTGATCCCCCGGACCCCGTTGGAGGAGTGGCACTCGCTGGAGTTCCGAGTTCTCGCACCGCCCTCGAACGAAGGCGAAACTCACCCCACGCCCTGACGAGGACATCGTCATGAGGTCGTCATCACCACGGGGGGTAAGTACCGTTGGCGGGTGCACATATCTAAGGTATGAGCACCGTGAGAACCCCCCGCTGTCGGACACCGTTGCGCGCGAGCGTCGTAATTGCGAGCGTGCTCGCACTCAGCGCGACGACATTGGTCGCGTCCACCTCGGCGGCCACGTCCACGAACGCGCAACGCCAGAACGCCGCCGAACGCGATGTGGCGACGCTCCTGGGTGCTGCCCCCCTGCCCGCGGGGTCGCGTCAGATCACGGCCAAAGCCGCTGAGTCGACCAAGCCCTTTAGCGGCGCGAAGTCGATCTCCTATCCGGGCAACGAAGTCGGGGCGACTCGATTCTTCACGGCTCCTTCGGCGGAGTCGTCGCTCTCGTGGCTCAAGACCCGGCCTCTGGAGGGACACGCGCCCACCAGCACCGGCTCGTCTGGCACAACCCACACGCAGATCTATGAACTCCCGAACTCGTCGTACCTCCTGGAGCCCCAGG
This sequence comes from uncultured Acidimicrobiaceae bacterium, assembly GCA_963791015.1. Lineage (GTDB taxonomy): Bacteria > Actinomycetota > Acidimicrobiia > Acidimicrobiales > RAAP-2 > RAAP-2. Next base: position 335,136 of record CAWBQX010000001.1, read on the forward strand.
TCCTTTACGTGGCCCTCGCGAAGCCCGACGGCACCTTGGAGTTCAGCGTTACCGCCACCGTGTGGTGGCGCTCCCCCAAGACCGCGGGAGCCATTGTCGCCCCCGGAGCGACGAAGCTCACCGTCGCCTTGAACCGAGGTCCGAACGTTAAGAAGCACCGCTACCAAAATGTGACGACGACGCACACCTCGCTCATCGCCTCGATCATCCAACACATCGACGTTCTCGGAGTCGCCAGTCCTTTGCCGACGTCGTGCCCGAACGACGTGGCATCGTCTCTCTCGATGAGTTTCTACCGCGCGAACGCTGCGAAGCCCTACGCCGTCGTGAAAGCCGATCCGAGTGGCTGTGGGATGGTGACGGTTAGTCAGTACAACACCGCCGGCCAGATCACCTCATCAACCGACCTGAGCGGCGGTCGCACGCTCTCGTCGTACGTGGCCGGTCAACTCGGCCTCACCGATATCAGCCCGACGTAGGCGTCACCGCTCGTCAGCGCACCGTTCACCGGATCTTTCCCACCTTCTCATGGTCGCCTTACCTGGCCGCCGTAGCATGACCACGAGTCGGAAGGAGAACCGTGCGCACGCCAGTCTCGACCAGTGATCTCTTTGACCTCTACGAATCCAAAGGGCACGAACCCTACGGAGAATCAATCACCCAGATCGAGCACGCGCTGCAGTGCGCCGCGTTCGCACGAGACGAACACGCGAGCGACGCGCTGATCGTCGCCGCACTGTTTCACGACGTGGGACACCTGGTCGTCGGCGCACAGAACGGACCGGACTTTGCCATGGATGAGGTCGATGACGACCACGAGAGAGTCGGCGCGCGCATTCTCGCTCCTCTCTTTGGTCCGGCCGTCGCCCAGCCCGTGTCGCTGCACGTGACGGCCAAGCGCTGGCGCTGTACGCGCGAGCCCGCCTACTACGAGCGACTCTCCGAAGCGTCCAAGCTCACCCTCAAGGCCCAGGGCGGACTGCTCAGTGACGAAGAGTGCCTGCGCTTCGAAGAGCACCCGGGCTTTCCCGAGGCGCTCGCGCTGCGCACCTGGGACGACGAAGGCAAGATCGTCGGCCTGGACGTGGGAACGCTCGACGACTACGTCGGTATCGTCAACTCGCTGGCTGCGGCGTGGTCACGAGGACGTCACGAGCTGTAACGCTCACGTCCACCCGCGTACCGAGCACCAGGTCGTCGGCCTGCGAGCTACGCACGTCCACGCGAACGTTGCTGCCGCCGAGTCCCACGCCCACCCGCGTCAGCGCGCCAAGGAAACTCCGGTGGTTCACAATCCCGAGACCGTTCGGATTGGGGGTCACGTCGAGGTCCTCCGGGCGAAGCAGGGCTTCCAGATCACCGGCGGGCACGGCCGCCAGGTCGCCGCGGATCGGCACGTCGCGGCCCAGTACTTCGACCTGGTCGCCGTGACGAGTCGCGGGGACCCGACTAGAGACACCGACAAACTGACCCACGAAGGCCGTCGCGGGCTGTGAGTACAGGACCGCGGGTGTGTCCACTTGTTCGAGGTGCCCGCGCGACATGACGCACACGCGGTCCGCCATCGACATGGCTTCTTCTTGGTCGTGCGTGACGAACACCGTCGTGATGGCGAGTCGCTGCTGGATAGCGCGAATCTGATCGCGCAACTCGGCGCGCACTTTGGCGTCCAAGGCCGACAGTGGCTCGTCGAGCAGCAGGACGCGGGGTTCGATAGCGAGGGCGCGCGCGAGGGCCACTCGCTGCTGCTGACCGCCCGAGAGCTGGTGTGGATACTTCGTCACGTGATCGGCGAGACCTACAAGGTCCAACAGTTCGGTGGCTCGAGCACGCCGTTGCGCGGAGCGCTGGTGACGCAGCTGCAGGCCGAAGGCGACGTTGTCACGAGCGTCCATGTTGGGAAATAAGGAGTAGCTCTGGAACACCATGCCCATGTTGCGACGCTGTGCGGGAACTGCCGAGACATCCTTGTTATCCACGAGAATGCGTCCAATGTCGGGACGCTCAAAACCGGCCAGCACGCGCAGCGCGGTCGTCTTGCCGCACCCGGAGGGACCCAGCAACGCGACCAACTCGCCGGGCGCAATGGCGAGCGAGAAGCGGTCGAGCGCGGTCGTTGAACCGAATCGCCGCGTGACGTTCTCAAAAGCGACGGGCGCGCCGGCGCTCGCGGTGATCCCCGATGCCATGCTCTGTGATTCGTCGATCGTTACCACCATTAGCTCCTCCTGGAGTTTCGAGACTGCGATCGGTCCAGCGAGACAATGAGAATCAGCACCAATGCCGTCGCGAGCAGGGCGATCATTGCGACCAAGGTGTTGATTCGCGGGTTGTCGGTCGGAGCCAGATAGATCCACACCGGCACCGTCTGCCAGTTGTCAACGTTGGCAATGGTGAACTCGCCAAAGACCAACGCGAGCGTTAAGACCGAGGCCGACATGAGTGCTGCGCGCAAGTTGGGCACGAGCACGCGCCAGATCGTCATCACCCAACTCGAGCCCAGGGACCTCGATGCCTCGACCAAAGTCTTCACGTCCAGAGCGCCCAGTCCCGAGTCGAGCGACCGGTACACGTAGGGCATCGCCAAAATGACGTAGACAACCGCGAGCAGGTACTGGGAGTTGCGCAACCACTGGGGCGCCGACTCCAAGACGCCCACGGAGTAGGCGATGGGCGGGATGATGATGGGCAGAATTGTGATGACTTCCATGACACGGCGAAATCGGGGCAGTCGAAGGTGAACGTAGATCACGGTGGGCACCATGAGCAGCATCACGACGGCCATGGTGATGACCGCGAGTTGTGTTGAGAGCCACAGCGCCGACACGAAGCCCGGCGCCGAGGCGATCTGGCTGAGCGGAGTGAGCGAGAAGCCGCCCGTGGGCTGTTGGAGGGAGTACTCCATTCCCGCGTAGAACGGCAAAATGAAGTACGCCGCCGCGAGAATCAGAATCGTCCCTCGCCCCCAGCGAAACTTGAAGCGACGCTTGTTGAGGGGCGCGTCGGCCTCGTACGGCGCGTCGATCAGAGACGGATCGGCAACGACAGAGCCCAGCTCTAAAGAAGCCATCGAGACGTCCTTCGTCGCAGAAACGCGTAGATGACGACCGAGACGAGCAGAATGACGATCATGGCGAAGGCCAGCGCGTAGGCCACGTTCTGCTGGCCGGCGATGACGTTGCCCTGCAGAATCGCGCCAATCTGAATAGGCGTGATGGAGATCGTTCCGCCGGTGAGTGCTTCGGCGGTGGCGTAGGCGGAGAACCCACTGCCGAAGAGCAAAAACATGCTGCCGAGAATCGCGGGAGTGAGTACTGGGATACCCACGTGGCGCCAGAACCGCCACCGAGACGCACCGAGATTTTCGGCCGCTTCGCGCCAGGCCGGGCGCAGGCCGGCGAAGGCGGGCGTGACGATGAGAATCATTAGGGGAATCTGAAAGTACATGTACACGAACGCCACGCCCCAAAACTTGTAGAGGCTCCAGCCGTGGTTCCAGGGGTCGAGCCCAATGGACGCCAGCCACTTCGTGATCAGCCCATTGGTCGCGGCAAAGGCGGCAATAAACATGAAGGCGAGGTTGACCCCGCCAAACTGCGCCAGAACGCCCGACGTTGCCGACACAATTCGCTTAAACGCCGGATGCTCCGACGTGGTGATGGCGTAGGCGATGATCGTGCCCAGGATGCCCGGGATGACCGCGGTGACGACCGCCAGTTTCAGGCTGTTTTCGAAGCCCGACCGGTACTCAGCGGTGAGCGGCGTCGTGCCAAGGATGGTGTGAATGTTCGACCACGTGAACCCACCGGAATCCGATCGAAACGCGAAGGCGACGATGGTGCCCGTCGGCACACCGAGTACCAAGATGACGTACGCCAAAAACGGCACCACGGGTGCACCGGTCCGAATCTTTCGAACCAGTGCACCCATGCCGCCCGACCGATCCTTCGTCTCTTGACTCGCGCCGTTCGACGACGGCGCACCCGAGTCAAGGTCAGAGAGGACGGTCATTTCGGGTGATATTAGTTATCAACTGGCGCCGACTGCGGAGGCCCACGTCGAGTCCACCGTGGAGCTGGCGGCCGTGACCTGAGCTTGGGTGGGCAACGAGAGTCCGCCGGAGGGAGCAGCAGGCAGTGCGGCCAGCCACGTCTTGTTGACCGTGCCGTTCGCAGTCATTGCCGCCAACTCAATCGGACGGGCATATCCCTGCAAGAACAGGTTCTGACCAGTCGCTGAGTACAGGTACTCCTCCCAGAGGCGGGCCGCCGCGGGGTCCGGAGCGTCCTTGGCGATCGCCTGGGTGTAGTACGCCGCAATCGTTCCGTCCGACGGAATCACTGACTTCCAACCGGGCACGCTCGCCGCGACGCCGTTCTGGAGGTAGTCCCACCAGACGAGGATCGGGGTGGTGCCAGCCACGGCCGTCGCTTCGGTGCCACCGGGGACGAAGTTGCCGTCCTTGTTCAGCGTGGCAAAGAAGTTGATGCCGGGCGTGATGTTGGAGAAGGAACCGCCGTTGGCGATCGACGCTGCCCACACCGCGTAGAACGCAGCCGAGGCCGAGGTCGGGTCGTTGTTAATGGCAACCTCGTTCTTGTAGATCGGGTTGGACAACTGGGCGAACGACGTGGGACAGGTCTTTACGACCGTGGTGTCACACCCAATCGCGACGTACCCGCCGTAGTCGTCGTACCAACGTCCACTGGCATCCTTGGCCGAACTAGGAATCTGCGACCAGTTCGCCACTTTGTACTTGGCCCAGAGCTGCTCATTGCCGGTGGCGTAGTTCGTTCCCACGTCCACGACGTCCGGCGCGTCCGCGCGACCCTTTTGGGTGTTGATGGCGGTGATCTCCTGGGCGCTCGAACCGTTGGGGTTCTGGTCGTTGATCTTGATGCCGTACTTCTTCGTGAAGTCCTTCATGATGGCGCCGTAGTTGGCCCAACCCGAAAGAGGAATTGTGATCACGTTGACGTGACCCTCTTTTTTAGCGGCCTTGATGAGCGCGGACATGCCGCCTCCGGCCTTCGCTGAGGTCACCGTCGACCAATTGACCTTCTTTGAAGCCGCGTTCGCACCACCGGCCAGGGCGACGGTCGTAAGCGACGTCCCCACCAGTCCGATCGCGAAGGCGACCTTCAGTTTGTTTGAAAACACGAGAAAAGCCTCCTAAAAGTGAGCACCTCGGTGGTGGCTCGCCAGAACAGTAAGAGTTGCGAGTAAGCGCAATGTGACGTTGATTCACACTTCGTGTGCGCAAGCGTGGAAATTATTGGGATCGTTGTGTGACGGTTACGCGACAAAACTGTCAAGGCGAAGGAGGTCCGCGACGGAGTCGAGGACGACGTGCGCGCCGTTATCGAAGAGCCGCGCGGCGTCGTCGGTACCGGTGAGCACGCCAATGCACTCGCCCGCGCCCGCTCGTCGGCCCGCCTGCATGTCCGACGCGGTATCGCCTACGACCGCCATGTTCGCTACCGCACTCACCTGAGCGCGCAACGCACACATCAACAACATGTCCGGAGCGGGTCGGCCCCGGCCCGCGTCGGCCGGCGACACCCGTATCGGCACGAGGTCACCCCAGCCCAAGATGTCGATCAAGACTTCGCGCGTACCGGGCGAGAAGCCGGTGGTCAGCGCCACGTCCAGCCCCCGGCCCCGGAGCTCCTCGATGGTCGCTCGCGCGCCCGGGACCTCGCTCACGCCCACTTCAGACGCGCCTTCGACGAAGTGGCGCTCGAATGCGTCGTTGGCCAGCGCGGCGCGCTCGTCAAAGAGCTCAGTAAATACCTCAATCTTGGACTGACCCATCGTTTCGATGACGTAGGCCTCGGCCGATGCCGCGTCGGCCCCGGTCACGCCGAGCTCGTCGATGGTGCGACGAAAAGCCCGCAGCACGAGGCCTTGGTCGTTCACCGTGGTGCCGGCCATGTCCAAACAAATCAGTTCGATCGTCACGAAAAACTCTCCTCCGCAATCGCTGGGGCCAAGGTCATCCCGCGCCCACCCGCGCCCGTGATCGCGGTCACGCCGCGCGCGAGATCGCTGCGGTAGTACAGCTCGTCGCTGTCAAGAGCCATCTGGTGATACACGCCGCTCCAGCGTCGTTCGATCGCCGGCAAGTCGTCGCCGATCAGACCGCGCGCGGCCGCCACGACAAGGTCCATCGGGGCGTCAACCGTTTCGAAGAGGCCCGGCGCGTCGGGCTCGTGCGTGTCGCCGATCGTGAGGCCGCCGTGAAGTCGTTGCTGGCACAACAACTGAATCGCGTAGCGCGACGCCAGTGACTCCTGGGGTTCGAGCAACTCGCCGGCGTCGTCGCGAAACCCCGGGTAGTAGCGAAAGGAGTCGCCGTCGGCGACCGACGTCGTCAGCTCGCGACCCAAGGGCCGAGTCTCGGCCATGTTGAGGCGAACGCGGCGCAGCGGTTCATTCTCGAAGAGTTCGGCGCCAAATCCGCTCAGGTTCGCGCCCAGACAGATCCACACCTGGTCGCCCGTGTGGTACGCACCTTGGTGATCGAGGACCTCATTGTCCGACAGGCCGACGAGTTCGCGACCGGAGAGATACTCGTAGCGACCCGTCGCCGCCATCGCTTCGCGCAGCGCGCCCAAGGCCGCTCGGGACTCGACCGCCGCATCGCGCCCACACCACAGACCCGCTTCGAACTTGCCCTCCAGCGCGGGATTGCGCGCGAGGACCTCGTCGTGGGTCAGCAACGCAAACTCGCGCAGATCGGCGTCCTCGCGCGCCATCGCGCGCTCGGCCACCTGCATCTCACCCTCGGTCTTCACCAGAGTGAGGGACCCATTCGCGCGAAAACCCACGCCCGGCACCTCGTCGGCGACCTGTTGCCAGAGTTCGCGCGAGCGCAGGGCGAGACTTACTTCACGGCCCGCCGCTCGCCCGCTAACCCAAATCAACCCGAAGTTGCGCACCGTTGCCCCACTGGGGAGAGCGTCACGTTCGAGATGCACAACCTGTGCGCCACGCGCCAGCGCGAAGAGGGCGTGCACCGTTCCCAAAATGCCCGCGCCCACCACCACCGTGCGCTGACCGACCAGCGACTCATCGTGCTCCATTGGCATGCGGGTCAACCTAAACGCACCAGTTTGCCCACGCGTGACCGATCGGTGTCCTACTCGAAACGTCGGGCAACAAAGAAGTCGCGCAACAGCACAGCGGACTCATCGGCGAGGACGTCGTAGGTGAGGGATACCTCGTGCAGCAGGCGCGGATCGCTCAGGACGTTGTAGCGCGAACCGACCGCCCCCGCCTTCTCGTCCGGAGCTCCCATGACGAGTCGTTCGACGCGCGCGTTGAGCAGGGCCCCCGCGCACATCACGCACGGCTCCAGGGTGACGTAGACCGTGGCGTCACTCAGGCGCCAGTGACCTTGCTCCTGTGCCGCATCGCGCAACGCGATCATCTCGGCGTGGGCCGTCGGATCCGCGTCAGATTCACGGCGATTCTCGCCGCGGCCCACGATCTGGCCATCGACCACAATCACGCACCCCACGGGAACGTCCTCGTGCGCACTGGCGAGCGCGGCTAACTCGAGAGCGGCGCGCATGAAGCGCTCGTCGTCATCCATGACAGGACACCGTAGGACACAACTGCTGGCCCAAAGTCCGTTCAAGAGCGTCACGGTAGACTCGTTGACGGAGGGGTGCGAGAGCGGCCGAATCGGGCAGTCTCGAAAACTGCTGTGTCTACGGGCACCGTGGGTTCAAATCCCACCTCCTCCGCCACGAAGAGACGGGTGACCACGTCACCCGTCTTTTCCTTTTGTTCGCTATGGCGAGGCCAGTACGCTGGATTTGCCGCATCACCGTTAGGAGATCCCATGGTTTCGTCACTCGACACGCACGTCGGCACCGAGCGCAAGGTCATCACCGACCTGCCCGGCCCGAAGTCCCAGGCTCTGCACGCCCGGCGCAAGGCGGTCGTGAGTTCGGGCCTGACAGTGGGTTTTCCGGTCTACATCGACCGTGCTGAAGGAGCAATCGTCGTGGACGTCGACGGCAACCAACTGCTCGACTTGGGTTCAGGTATTGCGGTCACGGGCATCGGACACGCCGTGCCCGCCCTAGTGGAAGCGGTGAGCGAACAAGTCGCACGCTTCACCCACACCTGTTTCATGGTGAACCCGTATGAAAGTTACGTCGAGGTCTGCGAGGCACTGAGTGACCTCACCCCGGGCACGTTCGCCAAGACGTCCGCGCTGTTCAACTCCGGGGCCGAGGCAATCGAGAACGCGGTCAAGATCGCGCGCCTCGCGACCGGCAAGCCCGCGATCGTCGTCTTTGAGCACGCGTACCACGGCCGCACCAACCTCACGATGGCCCTCACCGCGAAGAACATGCCCTACAAGGACCGTTTCGGTCCCTTCGCACCCGAGGTCTATCGCGTCCCGATGAGCTACCCCTTCCGCGACGGCCTCAGTGGTCCCGACGCCGCCGCGCGCGCTATCAAGATCATCGAGTCCGAGATCGGCGTGCACAACGTGGCGGCAGTGCTCATCGAGCCTATTCAGGGTGAGGGCGGCTTCGTCGTCCCGGCCGACGGATTTCTCCCCGCCCTCTCGGCGTGGACCAGCACCAACGGCGTGGTCTTCATCGCCGACGAGATTCAAAGCGGCTTTGCGCGCACCGGTGAGTGGTTCGCCGTCAATCACGAGGGCGTCGTGCCGGACCTCATCACAACCGCCAAGGGTCTAGCCGGCGGGATGCCGCTCGCGGGCGTCACCGGTCGGGCCGAACTGATGAACGCGGTCCATGAAGGAGGTCTGGGCGGAACCTACGGCGGAAACCCGGTGGCCGCGGCCGCGTCGCTCGCGACCATTCAGACCATCAAAGACTGGAACCTGCTGGAACGTGCCAAGGCCATCGGCCTGACCATGCGGACGACGTTGGAGCATCTGGCCAAGGACGTATCGATCATCGGCGAGGTGCGCGGGCGCGGCGCCATGCAGGCCATCGAACTGGTCGAGCCCGGCACGAAGACGCCCAACGCGGCGGCGGCCAAGGCGATCGTCGCTTTCTGCCAGCAGCAGGGCGTCATTACCCTGATCTGCGGTACCGACGGCAACGTCGTGCGCTTGCTCCCTCCGCTCATCATCAGCGACGAACAACTGGCTGATGGCCTAGCGGTGGTGAGTGCCGGCGTGCGCTCGGTTCAGTAGCTCACTCATTCGTCGCCTCGCGACAGTTTCGACAGGGAGTACATGAGAAGTGCCGTGAGTCGCGCTCGCCCCGGGTGGAGCCTCGTCCTCGTTCTCGCCGCGGGCGCTTTGGTGTTGGCGAGTTGCGGCACTCCCGCGCCGAAGAAAGCGGTCGTCCTTCACCTGAGCGGCACGCCCGCGCTCAGTTTCGCCACGCCCCTCACGAGTGTGGCGTGTACGCGCAACGACGTGTGCGTGGCGATCGGGTCGTCGGCCACGGGATCGGGTCCCACCTCGGTCGTTGAGTTCGCCACGCCGCACGGTAATTGGTTCAACGTCGCGCTGCCGTCGTCAACTTCGATCCTGCTCACCTCGGTCAGTTGCACGGGTTCGCAGTGTCTCCTCGCGGGTTCAAGCCCCGGCAGCGACGTGCTCTGGCTCTTTGATAGTCACACGCACGCGTTGAGCATCCTCGCGCCACCCACCGGGGGCATTGGCGCGAGTGCGGTGACCTGCAATCAGGTGGTCTGCGGACTCGTCGACACCGGCACCAACGGCATCCCCCGTTTTCTCACGAGCACTGACGCCGGAACATCGTGGTCGACGCCCGAACCGATTCACTTCGCCAAGAGCGACGTGATCAGTGACTTCACGTGTGCCACACCGACCTCGTGCGCACTCGGCCTCGTGACGCTCTCGCACGAGTTCTCCCTGTACGTCACCAGCGACGCGGGGGTGAGTTGGCAGTACCAAGCGGTGCCGAGTTCGTGGACGACGATGACCTCTCTCTCCTGCACCAACAAGAAGTGCGACGCCCTGGCCAGTACGTCGAGTCGCTCGCTCCTCGTGCGCTCAACGAACTTCGCGTTGACCTGGAAAACCATCAGCCTCGCCGATTCCGCCAGTGCGGCGGCGTGCACCGAGCTGACGCGCTGTGTGGTGGTGGGACAACAGTCGGGCGACGCGTGGCTGAGCACGCTGCAGCGATCCGTATCGTCGCCCGTGAAACTGAAGTACGTTCCCTCGCCTCTGCTCGGCGTGGCGTGTGGCGCCAAGGTGTGTGCGGCGATCGCGATCACCACCCTGCTGAGCTTCCCCTTTGGCCCCTAGCGGTGAGGGTCCGTTCACGACCACGTCGTGCGAGGCTACGAACGTGAGTGAGCCCTCGATCGTTGTTCCACCCGGCTGGTACCCCGACCCTGGTGGGCTCCGCCAGTGGCGAGTCTGGACCGGCACGAACTGGTCGGACCTGACCCGACCGTACGGAGATCCGGTGGCGCCACGATCCAGCCCGCCTCTTTCACTGATGCTCGCCCTGCGCCGGGTGCAGAACCTCGGCGTCGTGGGCGTGGTCGGCGGCGTAGGGCTCCTGGTGAGCGTGCTCGCGCACTGGCCGGGCACGGCGCACCCCGAGCCGCAGTGGTTCGCGGACGTCGCGAGCAATATCGCCGTCGCGCTCTTGGCGGTGGGTGCGACGACATGCGCTTTCGGGGTCCGCGAACTCGAGGGCCGATGGTCGCTCGCTGCCCTCGTGCCGGGGCTGAATCTCTTCTACGCGAGCGCCCTGGTGAATCGACGCCTGGGGCTGCGCCCCAACTGGCGCATCGTCTCAGAACTGGTCTTACTCGTCGCCTTTGTTGTCTCGGCGCGCGAGGAACTCTGGTTCGCGCTTGCGCCGGCCATCGTTGCCTACCTCGAGCTCACCTGGTTCAGCGCGCTCATCGATCGACTGGGCGTTGGCGCGCGAGCGAAACCTCCGTCCGCCTCGTAGCGCTACGCGAGAGCGTCACGCAATCGCGTGGCCACTCCGGTCCAGCCCTTGTAGGCCTGGACATCGCGGGGTGCCGTCTCGAGTGCGTGCACGAGGGTCGCAGCGAACGTGTCGTCGCGCTCGCACAGCGTGGCGGCCGACGTGACGTAAGTGCGGATCGTAAAAATGACCGCGCCCGTGCGTTCCAAGCTACGCAAGGTCTGACGCTCGACGCGGAAGTACCACTCGTTCAGTTCACCCTCGGGAACCTGGCGCGCGTTCGCGGGCTGAAACAGATCCGGGCTATCGAGCAGCGTCCAGTTCAAACGCCAAAAGGAGCGATCAGGTCGTAAGCGATCGAAGAAGAGAGTCGTCGGTCGGGCGAGTTGATCGTCGTACCCGGGTACGGGTCCGTGGATGTCATCAAGTGTGGTGCCGATCTTGGTGGCCAGATCCCAGCGCGAGGGAAAACACACACAGGCGGCGCGCAGCCGCCACGTGTCCTCACGCACCAACACGCACAGGTCCTCTTGGACCAGGCGGCTCGCGGCCACGATCGGATGTTCCACGCCGTTCGGGACGTTCGCGAGTGCGGGATGAAAGGTCGCCAGGTTCGAACGAATCTCCTCGAGCAGTTCCAGACTTCCTTGCTCTCCCTCAGGATTCGTCGCCACGACCACGTCGTAGGAGCTCGCGAGCAGTTGATCCTTGAGCGCGAGTTCCTCCTCACGGTGTTCGTCTACCTCGAGCCACTGGGCAAGGTCCAGAGGACGCAGTCCCATCGCGAGTCGCCACCCCTTGGGGTCAAGGGGCACGTAGGTGGAGACGGACGACATGTCAGTTCCCTCGCTTTCGCCGCACGACGAGAAGATAGAACAACAGGGCCGCCACGGGCACTGCGATGACGATGATGCGACCTTCGGGTAGGACAGCGCCGCGATGGACATCCGTACTCGCCACGAGGGCGCCCGACCAGTTCGCGATGAACTCCACGCACCCAATCTCCCACGCTGAGAACGGTAGGAATCATTGCGCTACGCGTCTTCAATGGGAATCCTCGGTATTCCTTCGGTACGATGGCTCAATGCCACGAAGCCAGCGCACCCGCAGTGCGCGAGCGATCGCCAACGACGCGGCGATCCTCGACGCGGCGATTGGCGAGGTGTTGCGCGTCGGCGTCGACCACGTGTCACTGCGAGACGTGGGGCACCGCGCCGGACTGACCCACGGGGCCACCTACGCCCGCTACGAGGACGTCGACGAACTCCTGGTCGACCTGTGGAACTCCGAGCTCGTGCACCGGGCCACGACCACCTTCGATCTCTGCATGGCCGCCGCCGGTTCTCCCAGCCTCGCGAGTGTCAACGCTCTATTCGACGTCATCCGCAACGCCACGCCCGCCGACGTCGCGAGCGTTCACCTGCTGCTCACCGCACGACGTATCCCCACCCTCAACGAAGAGGTAGAGCCATTCGTACTCACCCGATTCACGTTCGATCCCGACGCCGATAAGCGAACCAACGCGATCTTCGCGCGCGGCCTCACACTCTTTGCCATGACGATGATGCAGATCTTCGCGGTCTCGCAGTTTGGCTGGGACCGTAACTTCCAAGAGTCACTCGAGCGGATGGTCGTAGACACTCTGCTCGTCGACCCCGACGACGTCAAGCCGGTCGAGTTGCACGACAGCGACGATCGCATCGTGCTCATGCCCACCGACGACCTCAAGGCGCAACTGGCCTACGCCACGTTTGGCGTCGTGGGCAAGAGCGGCTACACGCGCGCCACGATCTCGCGGATCGCTCGACGAGCGAACTGTTCGCCGGGCGCAATCTACAAGTTGTATCCCTCGAAGGAAGACCTGGTCATTGCCGCTTTCCACGATCTCATGCGAGCTCGCTGGATGAAGATATCGAACTTCGTCGACCTCCTCGAAGAGGGCTCGCTGGCCCAGCTGCTCCACAACTCCGCCAGCGTGAACAACGCCGTGCGACAGAGCTTCACCCTCGAAATCAGCCTGGCGGGTGCGCACAGCGACAAACTGCGCACCGCGATCCTCGGTCAGATTGGCGAACTCGAGGGCATCGTGCCGCTACTCGGCGACATCGAAGAGAGTCAAAAGACGGGCCTGCGCTATATGGTCCGCTCGGTGATCTTTCTCACCGTCGGCGTGAACTTCCTCTCGACCGTCACGACGGTGACGCGACAAGTCGACTTCAACCAGTTCACCGAACCCTTCCGGCGCGCGCTACTGCGCGACGCGGTACCGACGTGGACCGAGTTGAGCCAGCAGATTCTCGAGGCCGTGCGCCGCGACGCTTAGGAGGTCGCGCTCGACGGGGCGCCACCCAGTTTTGCGAGGTGCTCCATGATCTGCGTGATCGCCTCGTCCTGGGCCAGCAAGTGCTTTTGGATCTCGTCGGCCTCGTGGAGCACCGCCTCGGCGTCCTTGTAGGTATCTTCGGCGCGTCGATCAGAGGCCGCGGCCTGGATGTTCTGTCCCACGATGATGATGGGCAGCAGAACGAGTTGCAAGAAACTGCTCGACAGCCAGACGACGATGAAGTAGGTGCCTTGCTTGATCGCGTCGGGCAACGCCACCAGAGCAATGAGCGTAAAGAGGTACGCGCACCACATTGTGCCGACGACCAGGGTCACGCGTAACCCGAATCGCGCGTTTAGCTTCACGAAGAAGTTGCCCGAGCGCGGCTCTCGCAGGTCGTTGACCCTGAAGGGGCGGTGCAGGTGAGCAAGCTCGTTCGCCCGCGGATGACGGATGTACTCGTAGAGTTTTGACATAGCCGGATTCTCACATTGAAGTGAGGCCAGCGGCGGTATTGCTGGTTCAGTTTTTCATCAGGTCAGGAGAGGTCTCCATCCCCTGACGCCACACCGAGCGCGCGATGATCTTGGTCACGTCCGCGCGATCCTTGTAGCGAAGCGCGATATCGCGCGACTCCTCCAGCAATCCCTCGGTCAACGTGGTCGGGTTAAGCCCGAGCGCGACGAACTTGTCGCGGCTGACGTTGAGCTCGTTCTCCACGGCCTCGCGACGCGGATTCGGCAGGTGCGCGATCTCCGCGCCCGTGATCTTGGAGATCAGCTCTGCGAGTTCGCCGACGCGATGGGTCTCGGTGACCTGGTTGAAGACGGTGGGCTTGTCGCCGCGTTCGGGCGGATTCTCCAGCGCGATCTGGATGCAGCGCACCGTGTCGCGAATGTGGATGAAGGCGCGGGTCTGGCCACCAGTACCGTGCACCGTGAGGGGGTGGCCGATCGCGGCCTGCATCAAGAAGCGGTTCAACACCGTTCCGTAGTCGCCGTCGTAGTCGAAACGGTTGATGAGGCGCTCGTCGAGCACCGTCTGGGGCGTTTGGGTCCCCCACACAATGCCCTGGTGCAGGTCGGTGATGCGGATCTGATCGTTCGCCGCGTAAAAGGCGAAGAGAAGTTGATCGAGCGTCTTCGTCATGTGGTACACCGAGCCGGGATTGGCGGGGTGCAGGATCTCGCGATCCAACTCACCGTCGGGCGTGGGGACCTTGACCGTTAAATAGCCCTCAGGAATAGGCGCGGAACCCGACCAGCCGTAGCCGTAGACGCCCATGGTTCCCAGGTGCACCATCGCGATGTTCAATCCGGTCGTAGCGATAGCGACCAAAACGTTGTGCGTCGCGCGCACGTTGTTGTCCACGGTGTAGCGCTTTGTCGCTTCGTTGCGCATGGAGTAGGGGGCGGCGCGCTGCTCACCGAAGTGCACGAGGGCGTCGGGCCGCTCGGCGAGCAGCAAGTCCTCAAAGCGGTCGTACTCCTGGGCGAGGTCGAGGTGAACGAAGCGAATCTCGTTGCCCGTCAGTTCCTTCCACACCCTCAGGCGCTCGCCGATGGGGGCGATCGGCGTGAGGGACTCCACCTCAAGATCGACGTCGATCTTGCGGCGACTGAGGTTGTCGACGATGACTACTTCGTGGCCGATGTCCGACAGGTGGAGGGATGTGGGCCAGCCACAAAAACCATCGCCGCCGAGAACGAATACCTTCATGAAAAGCTCCTGTTACGAAATTGTGAGTAACCGCTCAACGGACCCTCGTAGCGGCAGAAAATTGTGCTGCAGCGCCGATCAACACTACCAACGATGTTCTGTTGACACCTGGTTCGAGCAATCTCGGTCGGCTCTTCAGAGTCATCGCAATGCGCAACCTGATGTCGCGACGGGCACAAAGCGACGGTGAGATGAGATGGCGCCGCATCGCATACCGCCAACGTGAAACCACGTCACTTCGTTGCCCTTCCGCTCGTATCTCTACTACTTCTATTGTGATACTAGAGTATTCAAACAACGCGGTCAATCTCCGGTGGTGAGCCACAAAGTCGGCGGTGACGACAGGTATCGTGAGTCTCAGCCAGGTCCCTGGCGCGCGCGATAAGGACTTCCATGAGTTTCGTCCAGGCAATTCGAACTTGCTTTAAGAAGTACGCGACGTTTACGGGTGTCGCCTCGCGTTCCGAGTACTGGTGGTTTGCCCTCTTTGTCTTTCTGGTCGCCCTCGTCCTGGACGCCTTCCGCATTCCCGCTCTCAGCGTCCTGTGGTCCTTGGGGACGCTCTGTCCCAACATCGCCGTGGGTATCCGACGGATGCACGACTCCGGTCACTCGGGCTGGTGGATTCTGTTTCCCGTCGTCAACCTCGTCTTTTTCTGCTTTCCGACCAAGACCCTCGACAACAAGTACGCCGCGGACGGCACGATCGCTTCTGTGACCGAGGCCAGTCTGGGTGCCGGTACAGGTTCTTCCAGTTGTCCCGTGTGCGGCAAGCTGCGCCTGCCCGGCCAGAACTACTGCACGGGGTGCGGCCACCAGTTCACCGACGCCCAGTAACCTCGCTCGATTATCGCTTCCGCTTCCACGGGCACGACGCCAGAGCGTCACGCAAGGCGGCGCACTATTGGGGCCCTGGCGGTCTGCGCCGCGCTGATATCGGGAGTCGCGTTGCTCCCGTCGATCTCGAGCGCCTCGCGCGTACCCTTCCGCGCCAAGGTGTCGGTCCTCTCCACCACCGGCTACGGCACAGTTCTGGTCGTGGGAAACGGACGACTCAAGGGCTTTCCTCTCTATATGTTCAGTGGTGACGCAGACGGTGTTATTCGATGTGGCACGACCGTGGCGCACGGATACGACCTCGGCCCGGTGGCGAGCACGGCCCTCTCGTGTACCGGCCCCGAAGGCGATCTGCTCGCGGGAGTAAAGTCCGACGACTGGCCGGCGTTCACGAGTGCGGGTCCACCAGAAGCGGGACCTGGCGTCAGTGCGCAACTTCTAAGGACCGTGAGACGCGCGGGTATCGGGAGACAAGTCACCTACGCGGGACACCCGCTCTATCTCTTCGACCCCGCGTCTCTTCCCTTCTCGCCTCAAGGCGAGGGACTCGTAGAGACTGTTCGTCCCCTACCGCCCTGGCACGGCTACTGGTCGCTCGTCTCACCCGCTGGCACGTCCGCTCCGGGCCGCGCCCGACTGGCGCGAGGTGAACTGCCCTCAGGCGCTGCGGTCCTCTCGGTCGTGATGGACGAAAACGTCATGCCGTTTAGCGAGACCGTGTACACGTACAGCAACTCTTTCCGTGCGGCTAGCTGTACCGGGACGTGCTCGCTCACCTGGGTGCCGGTGCTGACTTTCTCGAAACCCCTGACAGGACCGGGGGTGCCAGCCCAGCTCGTCGGCACGCGGAAACTCGCCAACGGAACAGAGCAAGTGACGTACGGCGGTCGGCCGCTTTTTGTGTACAGCAAGGAAAAGGTCTTCCTTACGCCGAGTGTCCGCATCAAAACCTCGGGCACCGCCGGAAATGGAGCCGGCAGACCGGCCCCGGGCGGCGGAACGTTCGTGACGATTCCTTTGCGTTAAGACAGCGACAACGGGTGTTAGAGGTCGCCGACCTCGAACTGATGACAGCGATAGCAACTGACGTCGCGGGTGGACGCCGTAGCGGGGATCAGCCCACACAGGGTCGAATTTGGGTTCGTCGAACGCACCAGATGGATGTCGCCATCGAGGTCGTTGGCCGCCGTAAATTTTTCGAGCCGCTCCATAGGCCGAGCGTACTCATGACACGAGTCGTGCGACGTGATTAAACACGTGATCGCCGTGTTCTAGTGGCACAAAGACAACTCACAGAATGGGAATTGCCTTAGGAGATTCAGGGCACTCATTACGTACCTGATCAACGCCGTAATTTCAGAGTGCGTTCGAACGCGTCGCGACACGTCAATTTGGACAGCTCCATGAGACACTCAACAAGGTCACATTCGACCCTCGTTGTGCAAGGGAGATATCCATGAAAAAGTTCCACACGAAGTTGGTCACTCGACTAGCGCTCGTCACTCTGCTCGGCGCTGGTGTGACCCTCAGTTCGGTTGCCGTGGCTTCGGCCGCGGCGACCTCGATCGAGTGCCGTGCGTTCGGCCACGATCCGATTCAGCGGCGACGTCACCGCCTACACGGCGGCCACCTCGAGCACCGCGGGATCGATTACCTTGACCGATCGCGCCGGAGCGACCCTCACCTTCTCGACCTCATCGACCACGACGGTCACCGAGATCGGCGGCAGTGGGTCGGTCCTGGAGGTAAGCGACTTCGCCACAGTCCTGGCGACCGTCTCGGCGCCCACCGTGGCAACCGCCATCACGTTCAGCGCCGCCGCTCCGGTGAGCTTTTCCGGCGTCGTGACGGCCTATACCGCGCCCTCGGGCTCGACTAACGGCTCGATCACGTTGCTGAAGCGAAACCTGGCCAGCCTGACGTACGCCGTGACCTCATCGACAGTCATGAGTGAGAACGGCGGCGGCACCGCGACCATTGCGGTCGACGACTTCGCCACCATTCAAGCGGCCGCCGCCATGCCGAACGTCGCGCTGACGATCGACTTTGACGTCCGTCCGCCCGTGAGGTTTACGGGCCGGGTCACCGCCTACACCGCGGCCACCGGAACGACGAACGGCACACTGACCGTGAAGGACGGCGCAGGCGCGTCACTGACCTACACGACGCTTCTCACCACGACGATCACCGAAAAGGGTGGAAGTGGTGACAGCCTCGAGGTCGGCGATCAGGCGACTGTCGTGGCAGCGGCATCGGCCAAGACCGACGCATTGACCATCACGTTCATCCCCGCCCCGCCGGTGCGGTTCTACGGCCAGGTCAGCGCGTACACCGCAGCCGCGGGTTCGACCAATGGATCGATCACGCTCGTCAAGCCGAACGGCAACAGCGCCACTTTCTCGGTGACGTCGACCACGGTCATTACCGAAAAGGGCGGCAGTGGCGACACGCTCGCCGTTGGTGACTACGCCACCGTCGACGCGACTCGCGGACTGCCAACGACCGCGCGCACGATCGACTTCCGACCCTTCCCGCGTCCGGTGCGCTTCTTTGGACGCGTGACCGCATACACCCCGGCGTCGGGCTCGACCAACGGCACTTTGACCGTTCGCCGTCGTGACGGAGCCGTCTTGACGTACTCGGTGACCTCATCCACCACGATCACCGAACGGGGTGGCACGGGTGAGACCCTCGCGGTGCGCGACTGGGTCACTGTGACGGCGTTGGGTACCGACAAGACGGTTGCCACGGCGATCGTCTTTCATGCGACCGCCGAGATCGGCTTCTTCGGCCGCGTCACGGCCTACACGGCCGTCTCGGGCACCACAGACGGCTCGATCACCCTCACGAATCGTGCGGGCGCGTCGCTGACCTTCGTCATTTCTCCGACGACGACCATCACGCAGCTCCAGGGAAGCGGATCGACCCTCAGCGTGGGCGACTACGCAGCAGTGCACGCAGCGGCCTCCGCGAAGTCTGACGCACTCACCATCGGATTCACCGTGAGCCCGCCCATCGTCTTTGCGGGTCGCATCACGGCGTACACCGCGGCGTCGGGTTCAACGGCCGGCTCGGTGACGATTCAAAAGAGGAACGGCGCGAGCCTGACCTACTCGGTGACCTCCACCACGAACATCGCCGAGATCAACGGCCTAGGCGCGACGCCCGCGCCCGGTGACCAGGCGACCGTCGTGGCTCTGCCGTCCGCGCCCAGCGTGGCCGTCACGATCACCTTCGCCGTTCATCGTTAGTTCCTCATCCCTCGACCCCCGGCTCGCCCACCTGAGCCGGGGGTCGAGGGCATCCGAGGCACAGTCCTGGCTCGCGTTTGTCAATTCTTTGCGGGCCGCTCACCGGCGAGGCGCTCCCACCAGGCACTTGTTGGCTCTGACGTCTGGATACCGAGGCGCCGTCCTGCTGGCCGCGAATCTCCGACGGTATTCACCGTCGCTGAGACGCTCGACACTGTTATTTTTCTAGGGTGACCTCCCCCGCCTATGGCCAACGTCTGGTCACCTCTCGCCTGGTGCACCGTTTCAACTTTGGTCCCACGCCCGGGCAGTTCACGCGAACTCTTGGAACGCGGTATTAGCGCCACGCAGGAGACGGTTCTCCAACACGGCCCGCGGATCCGAGGCGCCGATGCGATCACTCCGTCCGAATCTTCCGAACCTCGGCCCGATACCCGAAGACGGAAGCACTCCAGCGGGTAAGGCGTTTTGGAACGCGATCTACGCGGGTCAAACTGCGACCGTCTCGTGGTGGCTCGATCGCATGTATGCCGCCGACTATCCCCTCACCGAGCGCATGACGTGGTTCTGGCACGGTCACTGGGCGACGGCGGTGTCCAAGATCTTCTATCCGCTTGCCGATGTACAAGCAGAACGCAACACTGCGCAAATACGCCCTCGGCAACTTCCGCGACATGACCCGCGCCATGGTCGTCGACGGCGCCTTTAACTACTGGCTCGACAACGAAGAGAACTACGTCACGTCGCCGAACGAGAACATGGCCCGAGAGTTGATGGAGCTCATGACTCTGGGGGTCAACGAGTTCAGCCAGAATGACGTGCGCGGCGCGGCCCATGCGCTCACGGGATACTCAACCAACCTCTCGACCGGCGCGGTCGGTTTTGATGCGAGCCAGCACTACGACAAGCCCGTCGCCATCCTCGGACAGGAGAGGAAAGTTCAACGCCGACAGCCTGGCGGATCTTCTCGTCTCGCGAGAACAAAACGCTCGTTACATCACCGATCGACTGTGGTTCCGATTCGTGTCGGGGACAACCAAGCCGCCCGCCTCCCTCGCGGGCGCCTTCGCCAGCCGCGACATCAACTCGTCGGTCCACGCACTCGTCTACTCATCCGCGTGGAGCAGTCCCGCCAACTCTCTCGTCAAGTCCCCGGTCGAGTGGTTCGTCGGCGCGTGTCGCGCATTGCGCGTGCGCCCGTCGTCGCTGAATCAAGGCAATACCCAGTGGGCGCTCTACCAGATGGGACAGATTCCCTTCAATCCTCCGAACGTCGGCGGATGGCCGTACGGACAAGCCTGGCTGAGCGGCGTCGCTTTTCAGTACCGCTTTGATCTGGTCCAGGGTCTGGTGCAGGCGGCCGATCTTTCGCCCCTGTCGGTTCCCAAGTCGCACATGGTCCAGGCCTGTGCCGACTGGCTGGGCGTACCCGCGTGGTCGTCTCGTACGGCGAGCACACTCAACTCGGCCACGGGATCTGCCGCAGAGATGGCCATGGCCGCCCTTCTCTCTCCCGAATACGTGGTGAGCACGTGATTACGTGTGAGTTCAATCGCCGGCGTTTTTTGCAATGGACGGGTGCCGGGGCGTTCGCCACGATGGCCACCCAGTTGTCTCTGGAGGACCTGGCCGACGCGGCGAACTCGTCGCCCCTGGCCGCCTCCACGCCCATCCTCGTGATCGTCACTCTGTATGGCGGCAACGACGGCCTCAACACCGTTGTGCCCTACACCGACTCCGCCTACCAGAGCGCGCGATCCAACATCGCTCTCTCGGCCGCCGATGTGCTTCCACTCGACACCAGCAGCGGCCTGGGTTTCAACTCGCAGATGCCCATGATCAGCGCGCTGTACGGGCAAAACCAAGTGGCGATCGTGCTCGGCACGAGCTACCCGAACCCGAGCCTGTCGCACTTCTCCTCGATGGCCATCTGGCAGTCAGGCTCACTGGATGCCAGCGCCACCTCGGGTTGGATCGGTCGCTGGCTCGACCGCCAACCCCACAGCCCGTTCAACGCCATTGGCATCGGATCTACTCTGCCTCCCTTGATGGTGGGAGAAAAGAGCGTCGCTTCGATGGTCGACGTCGGCGGCATCAGTTTGCCCTGGGGTCCCGTCGCCTCGATCCTGCCTCGCATGGGAGTGCCTTCCGCATCCGATGGCGCCCTGGAGTCGGCGGCGGCCACCTCGATCGCGGACCTCTACGCCACCGGCAAAACACTTGGCCCGCTCGTGCCGACGTCCGCCAGCGGTTCATCCATGAGTGAGCAACTCTCCATTGTCTCGACACTGATCAACGCCAACGTGCCTACTCGGGTGTGGGAAGTGAATTTGGCTTCCTTCGACACGCACACGGGTGAAGTAGACGATCAGAACGAACTCCTCGCCCAGGTCGACGCGGCCGTGGGCGCCTTCATGACTGCCATCAGCTCTGGCGGCCACGCCAACGACGTCACCGTGATGATCTACTCCGAGTTCGGTCGTCGGGTCATGTCGAACGCGGGCCAAGGGACCGACCACGGGACGTCAGCTCCCGTGTTCATCATCGGCAACTCGGTCAAGGGCGGCCTCTATGGTGAGCAGCCTTCGCTGACCAACCTCGACGTCAACGGCAACCTTCAAGTCGTGACCGATTTTCGTAGCGTCTATGGCGGCCTGTTAGAGAATGTCCTGGGAACACCGGTGGGCGACGTCATACCGGGTTGGAGCAACACGCTCAGCGTTGCGTAGCCCGCACGACCGGCATCGTCTGCGAATCAATCGCTGCTTCGCGTCGACAGGTACACCGTGAGTGATTATCCCCTCGCGCTGACGGGACCCGCGGGAACAGAGTTTCCACCACTGTTTTGCGCGACGACTTCGAAGTAGTACGTGGTGTTGCGGCTCAGGCCGGTCACCGCGTAACTCGTTGACGAGCCCGCACTGTGTGAGGTCGCCCCGCTCATGGATGACGACGTCGACACGAGCACGACGTACGTGATCGGCCCCGTGCCGCTCGACGACCCCCAACTCACGTCGGCCGTGCTTCCCTGCGAGCGAACCCGTAGGTTGCGCGGCGTTCCGGGAGGTGCCACGCCAGTAGGAGTGGCGCTGGCCGGACTTGACGCAACCGAATCACCCTGAGCGTTGGCCGCTTCGACCTCGAAGTAGTACGTCGTCCCGTTCGTGAGCGAACTAATGGTGGCGCTGGTCGTTGTAACCGACGAGTGCGATCCGTTGAGTTCACCGCCCAGAGTCGTCGAGTACCACACGACGTAACCCGTAACGGGGCTGCCGCCGTTTGAAGTGGGCGCGGTCCACGTGAGACTCACTGAGCCGTTGCCCGCTGAAGCGGAAAGCCCCGTCGGCGCGCCCGGAACCGTCAAGGCGAGGGTCGTCGTCGAACTCGCCGTGGACTGCGATGAGGTGCCCGCGCTGTTCTTCGCCGCGAGGGCAAAGTAGTACGGCGTGCTCGGACTCAGCCCCGTAGCGGTGTAGGAGTCCGCGGTCACTCCCGAGGCCAGCAGGGTGAGCGAGTTCGCGGAGGTCCCCGAGTAGACGTTGTACGAGGTGGCGCCACTGACCGCACTCCACGAGAGACCAACCGTGGTCTGGCTCACTGCGCCGATCGTCGGGGCAGCCGGAGTACCGGGGATTACGGGTGGGGTCGACGGATTGAACGAGAAGGCGGCCATGGCGCCCGCACCACCGGGAGTGCCGAGACCGGTCGGTCCGTTGTACCCGTCGATCGACTTCGTCGCGTCACAGAGATAGTTGCCACACGAGCCAACTTTGCCCACGGTGACGTGGTACAACGACGAAGCATTCGCGTAGAGGGTTGAGCCCGGGAAGCCCGACGATCCCGTCGCGTTACCGGCGAGACCATAGATCGCAGCGATGGTGGGCGAGGCGAGACTGGTGCCGCCCACGATCAGCCATCCACCCTCGGAGTACGTGTCGTAAATCCACAGGCCCGTGTCGGGGTCAGCGTCTGCAGAGACGTCGCCCGTGACTCGCTTCGAGCAAATGCTCGTACCCCCGGCAGCGCTGAGGAACGAGCTCTGCCAGCTTGCGGCGCTCTCGTACGCGCTACACCCCGCACCAGCGCCGTCGGCGGGTGACGGCGTTCCGTCCCACACTGTCTCAGTCGCTGTGGGGCTACGCGTTCCCTGGTTGGATGACTGCAACAGCGACGTGCCCCCGACCGCGACGACGTCCGGTACGACCGAGGGGAACTCGACCTCACCTGCCGTGTCGCCGGTGGAAGCCACGATCGCGACGCCCGGGTGTACGTAATACGACGACGAGGACTGAGACGTTTCGCCCGAGAACTCGCCAGAGCCGTAACTGTTGGAGACGGCAATCGCGCCGTCGGCGACCGCGGTGTTCACCGCCGAGCCGAGCGCGGACGTCGAAGCACTGTTGGCCTCGAGGAGGAGGATCTGACAGTTCGGACAGATCGCACTCACGGCGTCGACGTCAAGCGAGATCTCCACGTCCCAGCCCGACGAGCCCGACGAGGGCGCGCCGCTCTGGGCCACTTGTTCGAACACACACCCGGTGTTTGACGACGACACCGTACCGCTCGGGCACGCCGGCAGGCCGAACTGCGACCGATAGGTCGCGAGATTCGCCGCGATGTTCGGATCGATCGAATAGTCGACGATCGCAACGATCTGTCCCACGCCGCCACTGCCTTCGGCTGCCGTGGCCACGTTGTAGGCGGACTGTAGATAACACGGGTCGTATCCCCCGTTGCCGCCACTCACTGCGGCCGCGGGAGCATTGAGGTCGCCGGTCGTGCAACTCGACGTCATGTTGCCGACCGGTCCGCCCGTCGCGTTTGTCTGCGTCGAGGGAGTGGTCACGACGCGGGCATCGCAGTACGCGGTGTTGGGTCCGACCTGCGTTGAGCAGACATTCACGTCCCGCTCACCATCGTTCCCGCTGTGCTGGTTGTATCCGCCACCCGAGAATCCCGAGAAGTTGTCGCCCGCGCCGTAGGTGAATCCGCCGCCACCGGATGGGCCGCCGGCTGCGGCGATGGCCGGCGTCACGAGAACGAGCGAAAGAACACCCACCAACATCAGCCACCCACGGCGTCGCACTATGCGCATGACGAACTCCCACCCGATTGCGCGTACCCCGAGGAACGCGATGTTTGTTCCGTAATATACGAGACCCGTCGCCGCGCTGCCAGCAGCCGTGACAGTTCCGGCCCGCCCTTTCGGGTGAGACTCCTGCTCGCTAGGGTGAGCCTCAACATCAAGAGCGATCGAGGGACGTGGCCCCACGACGTCGCCGCAACCTGCCTTGGCAAGGTGCGAACGCCACGCGATGGAGGTATTTGTGTCAGTGATTCGTGCACCTAAGGCGTGCGGACTCTATTCGCCCGGTCATTCGCCCCACTGGATTCAAGCGAGGAAGGGCTGGGAAGATCAAGTACATCTCCCGGTGCCCTGTCGCCTGATCGACTGTCGGAGTGATGGAACGGTGATCATTGAACTCGAAGGGGACGAATCTCGTCTGTGGAATCACCAACCTGACCGACTGAGTGAAGTGGTGGCAGCAACTCACGGAGTCATCAAGTACCAGGAGCGTTGGCATTTGCTCCTAGTGAAGAGCTCCCCCGGCGGCCACTTCCTCTTCAGCGTTGCGAAGGCTATCGGCGGTCATGCACCGTGCCCTCAAACACCTCTGAACGAAAGCCCCATCGAGTTGCTCCGAGGTGCGGGAGGGTTCTCGATCCCGATGAGCGAGCTAGCAACGAACTCCGAGGACTGACCGGCAATGGTCGCTGCACCGTCGTTACGGCGAGGTGATTAATCCACTCCAGAGACCTTTTGCTCAGAATTGAGCGAATGTTGACCCGTCCGCGTCAAGAACATGACCCCAGTGAATGAGGCTATTGCCAGAGAGTTTCAGGTAACGGCACTCATTCTGGAAGGTTTGGTCAGCACCGGCGAGAAAGGGTGCTGCAACTCTTCGGGCAACCGATAGGGCGGGTGGTGAGTATGGGCGTCGTGGTCAGTCAAGACACGCAGAGTGATCTCGGTGACGGGACGACGATTTCCACGTCTATAACAACTGCCTCGCGATTTCACCGCGGAGCGAGTCATGACAGATTCGCGTCAAATGGAACGCAGAGAAGAAATATTCCTTCTCGGCTGCTTGAAATCGCCCGCGATCAGCCGGGCCAGTTTTGGACGCAGCTTCCCGTGGTGGTCCTCACGGTTGCTTATACCCTCTCGACCTTTGTGGTGCACCGTCCGCAATCGGGCTACTCGGGCTACTGGGACGGTTGGGTCAGCAACGCCGCAGGCATTCTTCCGGTGATTCCGATCGCGCTACGCGCGTGGCACTCGCGTATGCGCGCCGCCTGGGTGTACCTAGGTTTGGGCGTCGCGCTCTACGACGCGGGAAATCTCATCTACCTGTTTCACGATCAAAACCTGCTGCCGATACCGAGCCCGGCACCCAGCGACGCGGCCTATCTGCTGTCCTACGCCTGTTTCGCCATCGGCATCATCTGGATGACCCAGCGCTCCTACGGCACGGGGATTCTCAGCATCCGTCTCGACGGGGCCGTCACGGGACTCGCGATCGCCGCTTTGGCGGCGATGCTGTGGTTTGATTCTGTCCTCAAGGTCAGCGGTCATCCCCTGCAGGTGATCGTGGGCATGTCGTATCCGATTTTCGACCTCGTCCTGCTCGTGGCACTCTTCTCAGGGTTGGCCCCTCTTCGGTATCGGCCGAACTTGTCGACCGCGCTCATCATCTTCGGCATGATTGCTTTCGTCATCGGCGACACGATCTATCTCAATCAGCAAGCCGCCGACACATACGTACAGGGCACGCCACTGGACGCAACCTGGACCATCGCCCTCTGCATGCTCGGCCTGGCCGCGTGGCCCCGCGAAGACCGACGTGCGACCCCACGTAGCCAACGAACCTTGGTACCTCAGGGAATCACCTTCGTGCCAATCGTCTTCGGGTTGATCTCCGTCGTGGTCCTCACCGTTTCGCTCTTTCGTCACTCGTCGCCCATTACGTCCCTCTTGGCCATCGGTGCGCTCTGCCTCGTCATTGTGCGAATGGGCGTGACGCTGCACGAAGTTCGCGTGATGGAAAAGGACAATTTTCAGGTGGCCCGAATCGATGAACTCACGGGGCTCCAGAACCGCCGGTACTTTCTCGAAGACGGTGAGTCTCGGCTCATGTCGCGAGACTCATCGCGTCGTCTTGTCATGCTCCTCATCGACCTCGACGGATTCAAGGAAATCAACGACTCCCTGGGCCACGCGTGTGGCGACGAACTGCTCAAGATCGTGAGCGCTCGGTTCCTTCACTGCATCGAGGGTCGTGGAGTGATCTCTCGAATTGGCGGAGACGAGTTTGCCGCAACGTGTGAGATCGATCCCAACGATGAGGTCGACGCATTGGCCTGGGAATTGGCCAAGGTCCTCGACGACCCCATCACGCTCGACGGCGTGCTGGTGCAAGTGGGCGTCAGCGTTGGTGTTGCTATCTACCCCGAGCACGGTGCCACCCAGGCTGAGTTACTGCGCAGTGCCGACGTGGCCATGTACCAGGCCAAGCTGCACCGCAGCGGTGTGGGCATCTATCAAGCGAGTCACGACCTCAACAGTCGCGAGCGACTGGCCCTGACCGCGGATTTACGAGTCGCCACCGAGTCGGGCGGCCTGGACCTCCTGTTCCAACCCAAGCGCGACCTGCGCACCAACAGGGTTCAGGGCGTCGAGGCACTGGTGCGATGGCCGCACCCCACGCGAGGGCTCTTGCTGCCGGGAGACTTTGTTCCTCTGGCCGAACGCGTCGGGTTGATCCCCCTTCTCACGCGCGAAGTCATCCGGATGGCGCTTCGAGAAGCAGCCCGGCTGGATCGCGAGGGGCATCGGATACAGATGAGCGTCAACATTTCGCATCTCGACCTGGTTGACAGTCTGCTCCCCGACTTCATCGGTCAGGTCCTGCGTGAGAGTGGCGTTCCGCCTGACCGACTGACTCTGGAAGTCACAGAGTCAAGTTTGAGTGGTGACCTCGATCGGACGCGCCAGAGTATTGACGACTTGCGAGCGCTGGGGATCCGCCTTGCGATCGACGACTTTGGTGTCGGCTATTCCTCAATGTCCCAGCTGTTGGAGCTCCCGGTCAATGAACTCAAGATCGATATGTCCTTCGTGCGAGCGCTCGCAACTGATGAACGAGCGGGCGCCGTGATCACATCGATG
Source organism: uncultured Acidimicrobiaceae bacterium (assembly GCA_963791015.1). GTDB lineage: Bacteria > Actinomycetota > Acidimicrobiia > Acidimicrobiales > RAAP-2 > RAAP-2. The sequence continues at coordinate 362,412 of CAWBQX010000001.1, forward strand.
ATTGAACTGGCCCGCGCATTGCACCTCAACGTGGTCGCCGAGGGAGTTGAGACCTCAGTCGACCTCGAAGCAGTCAGACGCCTCGGCGTCGACGTCGCCCAAGGATTCTTCGTCGCGCATCCCCTCACTTCGGCACAACTGGATGACTTCCTTGAACTAGATCATTCATTTACAAACAACCAGTTGCTGCCCACCCGCTCCGTATTCGCGAGTGAGCCGGAAATTGATTCCGTCGAAATATGATCCAGGAATGTCTGAATCGTGGAGAACCGTGCGAGCCGATGAAGTGAGCCCCGGTGATGTCGTTCGCACGTCTGGCGGAGATGTCGTCATCGTGACGCGCGTCGAAACATATTTTCTTGGGCGCCCGAACATGATCGCCTTCATTGAGGACACTCCGGAGCGCTGGTACAAACGCCCCGTTACCGTCGATGCGGCCGTTGAGGTTCGTACTACCTAGCTGCGACCGAACGTCCCTTGGCTCCGAAGATTTTCACTCTCAGCTCGAGACCTGAAGTGCCTGCGCGAGATCAGCGATCAGGTCATCTTTCGCCTCAATGCCCACGGAGAGGCGGATGAGGGCGTCGTCGACATCTGGGCGCCGGGCACTCCACATGGCTGCCGGACGGTTCGCCAGCGAATGTACCGAGCCGAGACTCGCCGCTCGCGGTACGAGGCGCAACGCGTCCAGTAGCCGATCGGCGCGTTCGGGACCGCCGCGAGGCACGAACGACACGAGACCGCTGAAGCCCGACATCTGTCTCGCGGCGAGATCGTGCTGAGGGTGTGAAGCCAAGCCCGGGTAGTACACCCGCTCGACGTCATCGTTCTCTGACAGAAAACGGGCGACCGAAAGTCCATTTTCGTTGTGTCGGGTCATTCGAACATCCAGTGTTCGCAGTCCTCGTAAGAGCAGCCACGCATCAAACGGTCCCAGCACTGAACCAACGGTGAGGTGCGTTCGCCATATGCGTTGCACGAGTTCATCCGAGCCGGCAACGACGCCTGCGGAGACGTCAGAGTGCCCCGACAAGTACTTCGTCGCGCTGTGCCAGACCACATCAGCGCCGTGCTCGAGCGGTCGTTGGTTGATCGGCGTCGCCACGGTGTTGTCAACCACGAGGAGCGCACCGGCGCCGTGGACGACTTCAGCCCACTTTCCAAGATCGGTGATACCCAAAAACGGATTGCTCGGGCTTTCAACAAACACCAGGCGCGTCGACGGGCGAATCGCCGAGCCAAGCTCATCGAGGGAGGTCTGACCCACCACATCAGCAGTCACACCAAAACGGTCCAACACATCGGTGGCGAGGGAGGCTGTCCCCGGGTACAGAGAACTTTGAAGAACGATGTGGTCGCCTGCTTGCAGCAGCGACAGTGCGAGCGTGGTGACCGCACCCATGCCGCTCGCCATAACAATGGCCCGCTCGGCACCCTCCAAGGCAGCAACGACCTCTGCAACCTGCGTGTGATTCGGATTGCCGTAGCGAACATAGAACTCATCGGAAAAGCTCTTCGTCGCCATGTCGAAGAACTCCTCGCTCGTCGAGGCAGAAAACGTGGTGGCCTGAACGATGGGGGCGACGACCGCTCCCCGACGAGACTGTGAATCACCATGCAGAAGCGAAGTGGCGGGAAGGTCGGGCGGCAATTCCTCGGTCATCACGGCTCTCCTTGCAACAGTGACTTCTGCGTCACATCACCGATTCGCGAATGGTCGTCGATGACAGCAGTGAGAGTCCATACGACGCAGCGATTCGAATCTCAATGATGTCGGTCATCACATTGGTGCGGCTGGAGGGATTCGAACCCCCGACCCTCGGTTCCGTAGACCGATGCTCTAATCCGCTGAGCTACAGCCGCGTTGATACTGGCTCACGATTCTAGCCGAGTCGCTCGTCGTCTCCTCCGGCGTACTAAGTTCCGTGCACGATGAGCCATACGCTTTCCGACGATCTCACTGCGGTCTTGGACGAAGTTGAAGGACCGATGGTAGAGATTCGTCGTGACCTCCATGCCCACCCCGAACTGGCCTTTGAGGAGCACCGCACGACCCAGGTCATAACCGACCGATTGGTCGAGCTGGGCTACAAGATTCGTCCCTGCCCGACCACGACGGGCGTGGTGGGCCGCATCGAGGGGTCACGGCCCGGAAAGAGCGTCATGATCCGCGCGGACATGGACGCCCTGCCGGTCAGCGAGGAGCGCACCGACATTTCGTACGCGTCGCTCACCGACGGGGTCATGCACGCCTGCGGTCACGACGTTCACGTGGCCGGCCTGCTCGGTGTGGCCGATCTGCTCGCGCGCCGACGCGACGAACTGAGCGGCGTGTACACGCTGTTGTTCCAGCCCGCCGAAGAGTCGGTGAGCGGGGCCAAGGCCATGATCGACGGCGGCGTGCTGGACGACAATCCGGTGGACTTTGTGATCGGCGCGCACGTCACCTCACTGGCTCCGGTGGGTTTTGTGGCGACACGCGCCGGCATCTTGATGAGCCAGGCGCAGATGATCAGCGTTCGCCTCGACGGCAAGGGCGGGCACGGCGCGATGGCCACGACCGAGGGCAACGTCATCTTGGCGGTGAGCTATCTCGCACCTCGACTCGCCTCGGTCGTCGAGGGACTGGTGTACGAGGGAACGCAGTGCGCGTGTTCGGCCGGCGTCATCCAAGCGGGGACCGCCAACAACGTCGTGCCACGCCACGCCACGCTCAAGGGAACCCTGCGTACCTTTACCTCCGAACAGACAAGCGAAGCCATGGCACGACTTCGGCGCGCTCTGTGACGAGGTCGCCCAGACGTTTGACGTGACGTGCGATCTGCAGTTCACCGACGCCACCCCCGCGGTCACGAACAACGCCGACGTCGTCGCGAGCGTTCTGTGCAGTGCGGCCAGCGTGGTCGGCGACGCCGGTGTTCTCACCTTTCCGCCGGTCACGCCCAGTGACGACATGTCGGAGTTCTTGAATCGCGTGCCGGGTTGCTACATGTTCGTCGGCGGAGCACTGGCCGATGGAACAAGCGGCATGCACCACAGTCCGGACTTCGCGATCGCCGACGACGCGTGTCGCGTCGTGGCCGGAGTGCTCGCGATGTCAGCGAGTCGATTTGGCCGCGGGCGTGACCTAGCCCTCGGCGAACAGCCGGGCCGCACCACGCATCGGAGCGTCGTTCCCGTTGATCACGACGCGAAACGAGAGATGCTCGAACTCTGCGGGATCCACGCGGCGCGCGTTGCCTCCGGCCAGGTGAACGGTGTCGGCGTGAAACTCCTGGGCGAACTTCTCGACGATATCGACCAAGGTCGGGTTCCACGCCTCTTCGTCCAGGGAGCGGGCTCGCTCGCCGATCGTGTCGTCGTAGGTTTTGCCGTTACGGAAGATTTCTGAGCCCACGTCGCGCACAGGCGTGAGTTTTCCGTTGATCGCCAGAGCGAGTCCGAGCCCGGTGCCCAGCGCCAGGACCACTTCAGTACCCGTCCCCTCAATGCACCCGAGGGCGGCCATGGTCGCGTCATTGACGATGCGCAGGTCGCGGCCGGTCTTGGCGCGCAGCACGTCGGTGAGGGGGAAGCCGCGCCACAGCGCATCTAACTCGGGGTCCTTATCGGTTCCCTGGCCGCCGGGACGAGAGAGATTGCCGGGCGCAATGACGAGTCCGTCACGAAACTCCCCCGGAAAGCCGATGCCCACGCGCCGACACCCGCTCTTGACGATGCGCTCTTCGAGGAACTCCACCAAGCGCGCCGGAGTGCAGGGGTAGGGCGTCTGGCGTCGACGCACCCCGCGCACCATCACGCCGAAGTCGTTGACGTGGGAGAACTTGATGTTGGTGGCCCCGATGTCGATGGCAAAAATCTGCTCTTGGAGCAGGAGCGACTGGTAAGCCATGGGCTAAATGGTAGTTACCGCGCGCGCTGTCCCCGGTCGCGGAGGCGACGAACGCGCCACCACGGTCGTAGGCGCACGCTGAAGACGGTGCGACCCTCAGCAACCACGAGCCCGGTGCCACGCGGGCGCAGACGAATCGGCACCCGACGGGCATCCGGTTCAGTCTCGACGAGCTCGGGTAAATATGTCCTCACGCTCGGATCGGCCAACCCGGCGAGCACGACGCGGGTGGTGTGGTTGTTGACGATGGTGGCCGCTCGCGGACCCCACCTCGCGACCAGCTGCGAGAAGTCCTGAACAACCGTCACGAGCGTCACACCCAGCCCGCTTACCGTGGCCGCGAGCTGGTCGAGTTCGTCCAGCGAGGCGACGGTCGCAGCTTCGTCGAGGACCATGAGGAGACGACGAGCACTCCCCTCGTCGACGCGCTGCTGTTGTTCATCCAACGCCATGCGCAGCGCCCCGCGAAAGAGCGGCTCATAGTGGCGTTGCTCCCCGCGCGGACTACACAGGTACATCGTGTTCGCACCTCCCACCACGTCGCGCACGCGGGCAAGCGGCTGAGCGAAACGCCAGGGCGTCAACATCGTCTCGGCGGTGGTCACCACTCCGTCCAGAGTCTTGGGGTCGTACGCGAGAAAACTACTCAGTACCTCGCCCGCCAACGTTGGTCGCTCGCTCAACCACGCACTGAGATCATGGCGCTCGACGAGTTGGGCGACGTCAAAGATGCTTGATCCACGTTCGCGCGCGAGAACGAACAAGCTCGCGACAAGCTTGACGGCGAGAGAGTTCCAAAAGGCCGTCTCTCCCCGGTCGGACTCACTCGTCAAGTCCCGTGCAACGCGGGTGGCGTGGCGCAGGGTACTGACACCTTCCAGCGGGTTCCAGGTCAACCCTCCCTCGCGTCCTGGTTCGAGGACCTGAACGTCGCCCAGAGACGCGCGCCAGCGCCACGTCGACTCCATCACGTCGCTCTTTACGCTCGTCACGATCGCGGCGTCGGTCCATCGCAGCAGCGCGGGCACCACGAGCGCCGAAGTCTTGCCCGCCTGGGTCGGCCCGACCACCAGCAACGAGCTGCGCGGACCGATCGTCACGGACGGTCCAATCGACAGACCATTCCAGTACCGTCGTCCCAAGACGGGTCGGTCGTTCACGACCCTCGCATCGCGGCGTCGGTGTCGATGACCTCGAGGTCCGCGTCGTTGGGCTCCACGCGCACGATGGAACGATGAGGCCCGTAGCGCACGAGCGCCACGCCCTTGGGCAGGGCTGTGAGATACCTCTCTTCGTGCGGGGCGAGACCGAGGGCGACGGCCATCTCGCGCGCCTCGTCGGGTGGCTGGCGAAAGAGCCATGCGGTCTCGCACTCGCGCAACAGCCCGCGCGCTCGGTCTCGTTCGACACTGCCGGCATCACCGGCCGCGGCGATGTCGCTCCAGCGGTGCAGCACCATCACGTGCGACAGACCCCTCGCGCGAGCTAACTTCCACGAGCCCTGAAGCCAACGCAATGACGCCGGATCGCTCATCAGAGCCCAGGCCTCGTCGATGACGAGATACCCCGGCACGCTCGAACCGCCCACCACCTGTTGGGCGGCCGACACCACACTCAATACCGCTACGGCGAGCGAGTGCGACGACCACTGGGACGACAGGTCAACCACCACCAGATCGCCCCGCAGTCGCAGGGGCGCCCCCTCGCCGTCAAACAGACCCGCGAGGTCACCGTGAATGAACCGGTGCAGGATCAGGGCGAGGGAACGTTGCGCGCTCGCCAGCGAGGACGAGAGATGTTCCTTCAGCAGTTCATAGAGCGTAAAGAGCACGCGCTCGGGAAGGCCGCCGAGTCGCAGCCAGACCTCGTCAAGGGCAAAGTGCTGGTCGTCACTGAGCGGACTTCCCTGAGCACTCGCGATAAGCGCGCGCAGAAGGTGGCGACCCTCCACCTGGTCATCGGGGAAAGGAGAGCACCACCCGTCGCGGCCAAGGGCGATGGCTGTGGATCCGTGTCGCGCGGCTAACTCTGCGTACTCCCCCTTGGGATCCACGACGACCGCACGCCGACCTCGCGCAAGTGCGCGAGTCAGTTGCATCTTGACGACTGTGCTCTTGCCCGCGCCGATGGAACCGGCTACGACGACATTGGGATTCGTGACCAAGCCCGCCTGATACGCATCAAAGACGTCCAGCGCGAACGACGACCCGTGCTGACATTGACCCAGGGCCTCACCCGAGAGACCGGTTCCGGCGTCATGGGCCGGCAGGCGCAAGTTCACGAGATCCGCCGAGGTCGCCCAGTGCGTCCAGGCCTTTACCAACCTGGTCCACCGGGCAACTGCGCGCGAAACCAGTCGAGTTGGTGCCCCCATCCACGCTCGAGGCGCAGCCCACCGTCGTGTGCGCGGCGCCAGAGCACCGCGCAGTCGTGGTGCAACTGTTCCAGCGACGAGGCGCTCACGACGATGAACACGCCCAGACGCACGAGGGCGCGCCCATTGGCCACGAGCACCTCGCGCTGAGCCAGACGTTCGAATCGGCGCGACGTTCGCGCCGCTCGGCGAAACCCCGCCGCACTCGTGGTGACATCGTCGCTGCGCATCTGGTGCACCGCCCGCGCGGCCATGCGTTGGGCCTTGGCGCCCGCCACCACGTCGACGTGAACCGCCACGTCGACATCGCCGGAGGTGCGCAGGACGTGTTCAAGGAGCGACTTCGATTCGGGCACGGCGGAGAAGTCCTTGACGCGAAAGACCCGCACCAGCTCGGCGTCCGTGCGCAGGTAGGTGAAGCGCTCGTAGGACTCCAGGCTCGACCCGCCGGCGAGGTGCACGCTCTGCGCGGCCAAGGAGTTCCGCAGTCGCCAGCCCTCCGGTGGTGGCGTGGACACCGGAAGGCTCAGCATCGTGGTCGCCCACGCGCCGCGTCGCATCACGTGCTGGCTGACGTGTTGATCTTCACTCGACGCGCTGGCCGCATCCACCAACGCCATGAGTGACTCGGCCAGGGCAACGTCTCGACCCGACAGATCCAGTCGGCCACGATGATCGAGTTCGTACGCCCGAAAGGCGACGTCGTGTGGCGCAAACAGAAGCACGTCATCGTCGAACTCACGAATCGTGAAGTAGTTCCATCGCGAGCGAGCGAGATAGCGAAGAGCGGTGGCCACGACCTCTCCCAGCGACGAACCGCCGCTCATCGGAGCCGCGAGTACGAGGAGAAGGACGCCGAGGGCGATCTCGGGGTACGACGGGTGGTGGGCGAGCACCCCGACGCCGGCGAGGCCGAGCCCCACCATCGCTAAGAGCGCCTGATGCCGGCGAATCCCGATCCAGCGAGCCTCGGCGTCGCTTGGCCCGAGGGCGATGAGGTCACTCATCCCAGTGCCACCCGATCACGGGTCCCATATCGTCGCGACGCACGACCGCGTGGCCCTTTCGAATCTGCGGCGTGCCGATGGGTGGTTTAAGCGGCGGTCCTTCGGGATCGAGGGGCGGCATGGGCGACTCTCCTGATCCGGGCCACATATCCAGACCCAGGTCCGGGCCCTTCGTTGGCGGTGTCGGAATCGGTGCGCTCGGCGTCAGCGCACTCAGGACCTGACCCGCCGGGGATCCGCTCGCCCCGGCCACGCTGCGCGCGGCGCGGCTGCGCAGACCCTCGAAGTTGTGCAGCGCCGACTGCTCGAGCAGCGGCACGACACGAAGGACCAGATAGGGCGTCAAGGTCGCCAGCAGCATCGTCACGGCGCCAGTGACGATCTCGGTCACCGAGGTGCCCGTCAGTTCGTCCAGTCCGAGCGAGAGAGTAATGACAATCGCCAGCTTGCTCGCCGCAACCGCCACGAAGGTCTCGCCGAGGCGCCAGCCGAGTCGGCGCATCGAGGGAAATGTGGCGAGGGGCACGATGACCGGCACGAGGACGAGCAGCAGAGTGAGAACGACGGTTCGCACAATGAGTTCGAACCACAACAGCATGGTGCCAATGACCACGACAATCGACAGGAGAAAGACCGCGAAGCCCGGCGTCGAGGGAGCAAGCCCCACCAGTGAGGTGCCGAGCGCGGACTCATGAGCCGCGACCGTGCTCGCGGCCGTGCCCGACAACTGATTCACGGCTTCGAGAATCAGCGTCGCCATTGGGCGCGCCAACACGATGCCCGCGACGCACGCGGGCGCGACGCCCAGATAGACACGCCAGAGCGACGACGAATCGCCATGGCGCAGCGCGCTCAGGGTCGCCACAACGAGACCAATCAACATCAGGAGCGGGGCCGGAACCAACAGCGCGTTGAACTCATCGTTCGCACCGTTGATCACGGTCGCGGGCTCACCGGCGGAGGTGATCACGTGCCCCACGGCGTTCAGAAACCACTCCACGCTGGAGACGATCCAGTTGGTGAGCGCGTTAAAGAGGTCGTTGAACGTCGACTTACCCAGGTCGGTGATACACGATGTGGGAGAAAAGATGCACAGCAAGTGAGTCATCAGTGAACCGCAAGGCCCGTATTGAAGAAGAAGTTGATGAGTTCGGGTGCCGCTCCGATCAGAACGGCAGCGATCAGCGAGGTCAGTACCGCTCGACGACCCTGCGTGGACTGGTGCATGTTCTGGGTGTGACTACCAATGGCCCACAGCACCGCGCCCAACAACAGCGCCACGAGGGAACCGATCAACGCCCACGAGGCGATGCCGTCAGCGATCGACTGCAGCGCGGCGCTGCCGGGCAGATCCGAGGTGGACGGACTTAGAGAAACTCCTGCGAATATCATTCTGGACCTTCCTGCAAACGGGGTCCACAACGGTCGCGGGCGTCACGCGGGTCAGGGAGTCTGCGAGAATGGCTCCGTGCTCGTTGCCTCGATCAACTCCCAACTCGCCACTTGGTCGCCCGCCGCGCTGTACGGGGTCGCCGCAGGCATCCTGATCATCGGCATTCTCATCGGCGTCCTGATCTTTCGCCAACGCGGACACCGCGCGATCGCCCAGCGACTTTCCGTGCTCGCCTCTCGTCTGGCCGTCGAGCCCCACCGCGACGACGGCGGCGTCGAGTCTGCGCTCAGCTACCTCGAAGAGGTGACCGGTGCGGCGCACAACGCCGTCAGCGAGTCGAGCGCAGAGTCGATCCGACTTCGCCGCTCGCTGGACACGTTGCCGCTGGGTCTGGTGCTCTGCGATGAGACCGGCGGGGTCATCTTTCGCAACGTCCAGGCCGAACAGCTCATGGCCAGTCGGTACGGCGACGCCATCGCGGCCCAAGCGGTGACCGACGTCCTGGCTGAAGGCTGGGCCAGTGGGGTTGCCGAGCGCACCATTGACATCTACGGACCTCCCCGGCGCACCCTCACCATCCGGGCCACCGTGATCGACGACGGACGCCGGTCCCTGGGCGTGCTCGCGGTGATCGAGGATGTCTCGGAACGCCGACGCCTGGAAGACGTGCGCCGCGACTTCATCGCCAACGTCAGTCACGAACTCAAGACACCGGTGGGTGCACTCGGCCTGCTCGCCGAGACGCTGCAGTTCGAGACCGACGCCACCGTGGCCCAGCGCCTCGCCGAGCGCATCAACAATGAGGCCTATCGGGTCAATCGGATCATCGAGGACTTGCTGGACCTCTCTCGTATTGAGGGCGAGGGCTCACCCAGTCGCGAGCCCGTTTCGGTGTCACTCATCGTCGCCGAAGCGGTCGAGCGGATCCGTACCGCCGCCGAACAACACGGTGTCAAGATCATCTTCGACGAGCCGGAGACCAACCAGGTCGTCTTTGGCGATCGGCGACAGTTGATCTCCGCCTTGCACGCTCTGCTCGAGAACGCCGTCGTCTACTCTCCGAGCGACGGCACCGTCGAGATCGCCATCCGTCGGATCGAGGCGAACGACGCCGATAGCCCGGAGGCTCAGGCGGCGGGCGTGCAGATTGAGATTCGCGACCACGGCGTCGGCATCCCCGCCAAGGACTTAGAGCGGATCTTCGAACGCTTCTACCGCGTGGATCCCGGTCGCGCTCGCGAGACCGGCGGCACGGGACTCGGACTCAGTATTGTGCGCCACGTGGCCCAGAACCACGGCGGCGCCGTACTCGTCGACTCACACGAGGGTGAGGGATCGACCTTCACGCTGGAGTTACCCCTTACTCCGCAATGACGAAATCCCGCGACGATCGCATCAAGATTCTCATCGTCGAGGACGAGGCGTCCTTCATCGACGCGCTCACCGTGGGCCTGGAACGAGAGGGCTTTGAGGTCGCGATCGCTCGCGACGGCCAGCAGGGCCTGACGTTGTTTCAGAACGGTCAGTTCGACATCGTGCTCTTAGACCTCATGTTGCCGAAGCTCTCCGGGCTCGACGTCTGTCGTTCGATCCGGGCGACGAGCAACGTGCCCATCATCATCGTGAGCGCCAAGGGTGAAGAAGTCGACATGGTCCTGATGCTGGAGATCGGCGCGGACGACTACGTCACCAAGCCCTATCGCCTGCGTGAACTGGTCGCGCGCATTCGCGCGGTACTGCGACGACGCCGCGACACCGAGACCGCGGACTCCGACGAGGTCATCACGCTTGGCAACGTACGTCTCGACATCGACGCGCGACGGTGCTTCGTCGACGGCGCCGAGATCAAGTTGCGCAAGAAGGAGTTCGCACTTCTCCGTCTGCTGCTGGAGAATCCCGGTCGTGTGCTCACCCGCGAGGTTCTGATCGATCGGGTATGGGGCAGCGACTACGTGGGAGACACCAAGACCCTCGACGTGCACATCAAGCGCCTGCGCACCCTGATCGAAGCCGAGCCCAAGATACCGGTGCACATTTCCACGGTGCGTGGCGTGGGTTATCGCTACGAGGTCACGAAGCCCTCGTAGCTCTTGTCCACGAGATTTGCTAGCGAAGTATCGCTTCGCCCCCGAAGTACGGGTCCAGGGCGACGGGTAGTCGCACTGTTCCGTCCGCCTGACGATAGGTCTCGACGAGGGCCGCCCACACCCGCGCCCAGCCCAGTATCGACCCGTTGAGCGTGTGCACCAGAGCAATCGAGCCGTCACTCTTTCGATACCTGACATTGGCGCGACGCGCCTGGAAGTCGCGAAACCAGCTCACCGAGGACACCTCGAGCCACTTGTCGACGCCTGGGCTGTAGACCTCAAGATCCACGGTGTAGGCCGACGCCGTTCCAAGATCCCCGGTGCACAGATCCAAGACTCGATACGCCAGACCAAGTTCGCGTAGCAGTCCTTCGGCGCGGCCCAGGATGTCGGCGTGAATCTCATCGGCCTGCTCGGGCGTGCAGTAGGCAAAGAGTTCCACTTTTTCGAACTCGTGCAAGCGCAAGAGCCCTCGCGTGTCCTTGCCCGCCGCTCCCGCTTCACGGCGAAAACAGTTGGTCTGGGCCGTGAGCTTCATGGGCAGTTCGGCCTCGCTCAAGATCTCACCGCGCCGCAGCGAGGTGAGCGGAACCTCACCGGTGGGAATCGCCCACAGACCGTCGCGCTCGATCGCGTACATGTCGTCGGCCGACTTGGGCAGGTGACCGGTCGACATCATCGTCTCAGTCAGGGCCAAGGTGGGCGGCCGGATCTCTTCGTAGCCGTGTACATGGTGGTCGAGGGAGAGCATCGACAACGCCCGCAGGAGTCGCGATCCCGCGCCCCGGTACAGCGCAAACATGGATCCGGCCAGCTTCGCGCCCGACTCCATGTCGAGTATGCCCAACGCCACACCGGTCTCCCAGTGCGGCACGCGCTGGTAGTCGGCGAACTCTGGAAAGGGCGCACCGTCGTCCATTCCGGGCCACCAGCGCCGCACCTCCACGTTGTCGCTCTCATCGCGCCCGTCCGGTACACGCTCATCAGGCAGGTTGGGCAGCATCAACAGGTGCTCGCGCAGCCTCACTGCAACCGCCTCGGTCGCCTCGCGGGCCACCTGCTCTTGGTCGCCGAGCGCGCGACTCGCGGTACTCAAGTCCTCGGCGGTCGCGGTGTCCTTGTTGCGTCGGGCCTCACCGACCTGGCGAGAGAGTTCCTTCACCTCGGCGCGCAGTCGCTCGGACTCTTGGAGCAGGAGTCGGTGCTCGTTATCGAGACCAATGACCTCGTCGACCGCGACCGACGAGACGCCGCGGCGGGCCAGAGCGGCCCTCACGACATCAGGTTCACGGCGCAGTTGGACGAGGTCAATCATGGATCAAGCCTACCGAGGGGCTTCGAGCGTCCCTGTTCCACCGTCTAGTTTCGATACGCATGAGTTCCGCGGTCGAGGTCAGCAATCTGGTTGTCACGTTCGCGACGCTGCGCGCGCTCGACGACGTGACGTTGAACGTTCACTACGGCGAGGTCGTGACCTTGCTCGGCCCCAATGGCGCGGGCAAGACCACGCTCGTCGAGACGCTGCTCGGGTTCCGCTCACCGGAGGATGGCAGCGTTCGCCTCCACGGACTCGACCCGGTTCGCGACCACGTCGAGGTCGTGGCTCGCACTGGTGCGTTACTGCAACGCGGCGGGGTCTGGGCCCCCATGAGCCCGCGCGACGTGCTGCGCCTCACCGCCTCGTACTACCGCGCTCCGCGCGACGTCAACGAACTGATGTCACTACTGGATCTCGAGCGATGTGCGACGACGCCCTGGCGCCGCCTTAGTGGCGGTGAGCAACAGCGCACCCTGCTCGCGCTCGCCCTGCTCGGACGACCGCGCGCCTTGGTTCTCGATGAACCCACGACGGCAGTGGACGCGGAAGGTCGCCAGGTCATCCGTCAACTGCTCGACGCCGAACGGGAACGTGGATGCGCCTTGTTGATCACGACGCACGATCTGACCGAAGCCGAGCGCGCGAGCGACCGGGTCGTGATTATGAATCACGGTCACGTACTGGCGCAAGGTCGGCTCGAGGACTTGGCTGGTGAGCCCGCGATGATCGTGCAGTCCTCGGGCCCCGTCGACCCCGTTGAACTGGCGTCGCGTCTGGGGTGCGAGGTGACCCTGATCTCGCCTCTTCAACTTCGCTGTGCGGTCGACTCATCTCCACAACGCATCGCCATCATCACCAACTACCTGGCGAGCGTCGGCCTGTCGATGGTGTCGTTGCGCACTCGCGCGTCGCTGGAGGATCGCTACCTTGACCTCATCGCCGAGGAACGACGCGAGAGCGCGTCGTGAGAGCGTTCGCCGCCCAGACGCGAGCCGAGGTCGTGATGACCCTGCGGCGTGGCGAGACCTTGCTGCTGACGGTCGGGATTCCGGTTTTGTTACTCGTCTTTTTCTCTCTGACCCGCGTCGTCTCCTCGCCTATAGCCCACCGCGTCGACTTCGTCGCACCGGGAATACTCGCGTTATGTGCGATGTCGACGTCGCTCGTGGCCCTATCGATCGCGACGGGCTTCGAGCGCGCTTCGGGTGTGTTGCGGCGCCTCTTCGTCACGCCACTCACGCGACGCTCGCTGATCGGCGCCAAGATCGCTGGCGTCCTTGTGACCGAAGCGATTCAGGTGGCAGTCATCTCGGTCGTGGCCCTTCTGTTGTTGTGGCATCCCGACGGATCGTGGCGTGGTGCGTTCGAAGTGATTGCCGTACTGCTGTTGGCGTCGATGGGCTTCGCCGGAATTGGCCTGGCCCTCGCGGGTCAACTGCGCCCCGAGGTCAATCTCGCCGCGAGTAACGGTCTCTACCTGGTCCTCTTGCTGCTATCGGGAATCGTGATACCACTGAGCTCGCTGCCTCACGTCGTCTCGCGCATTGTCATCGCCCTGCCCTCGGGGGCGCTCGCCCAGGGCGTGCACCGAATCCTCGGCTCCGGCCACGCACCGACCGGGGCCGACTGGATCAGCTTGGGAGCCTGGGCGATCTTCGCTCCGCTGCTCGCGGCGCGCACCTTTCGCTTCGACTAGGTCGTTCGCAAGAGTTTGAGCCCGTCAACGAAGACGGACTTAGGAATCGCACCTAAGTAGACGCCCTTCACGACGCCCTCGGCGTTGAGAAAGACGCTTTCGGGCACCGCCTCGAAACCAAAGATGTCCGTGACCACCGCCCCGTTGGGGTCAAAAGCCACGGGAACGGGCACGCCGTCCTTCTTCACCATCGCTTGGGCCGGGCCGCGCTGGTCGTCCGCGTCCATCGCCACCACATCGACCGAACCAGTCTTGTGGGTGCGAAGGTACGCAGACAGCTCGGGCATCTCGGACTTACACGGCCCACAGAAGCTGCCAAAGAACACGAGCACACTCGGATGTCCGGAACTCCACGGAGCGCTCACCGTCCCGCCGTTCAGGCCACCGAGCGACCAACTCTTCATGTGTCGACCCACCAGGGCCGAGGTCGTCAGGACATTCTTCTTGTCATTGGTGACCGTGCCGCCCGTGAGTACCGACACCACGGCGATCAGCGCGACGGCGAGCGCAATACCGATGCCCACCGTGATCATCATCTTGGGCGAACGGGCCCGTTTTACGTCAGTGGTTTCGGACAAGGACATCAACCGCCATCAAGATAAATAGGGCCGAGAGATACGTGATGGAGAAGTGGAACATCTTCATCGCTTCGGCAACGTCCGCCTTGTCGTTGCGGGCGTGCCGGTAGAGGCGAAGGGCGTAGAAGGTAAACATCGCACCGAGCACCGTGGCCGAGATCGCGTAGACCCAACCCAGGTGAGCACTCGTGCCAATGAGCAGCGTGAGCGCCCACAGCACGACCGAGTAAATCAGGATCTCGAGCGTGGTGCGCCGCAGCGAGGCGACCACGGGCATCATGGGCACGTTCGCCGCCTGGTAGTCGTCGCGGTACCGAACCGCGAGCGCCCAAAAGTGCGGCGGCGTCCAGAGAAAAATAACGAGAAACAACAGCACCGGCGTCCAGCCGAGCGAGTTGGTCACGGCCGCCCAGCCCACCAACACCGGGACCGCGCCGGCCGCGCCGCCGATCACGATGTTCTGCTTCGAGCGGCGCTTGAGGATCATCGTGTAGACGATCACGTAAAAGGCCGTCGCCGAGAGCGCGAGCCAGGCCGCGAGCACGTTCACCCAGATGGCCAGCACCGCGAACGCGACGATCTCCAGTGCGGAGGCGAACAAGGCGGCCGAACGTGCACTCATCACCCCGCGCACCAGCGGGCGGTGTTTCGTGCGCTGCATCAGCGCATCGATGTCGCGGTCAATCACCATGTTGAAGGCGTTGGCGCCGCCGGCGGCCAGTGTGCCGCCAACCAGAGTGGCCACAATAAGCCACGCGCGCGGAAAGCCCTTGGCGGCCACGATCATCGTGGGCACGGTCGTGACGAGCAGCAACTCGATGATCCGAGGCTTCGTAAGGGCTACGTAGCCTTTCAGAACGTCGCGTACTGAAAAGGACGTCGTGGCGGGAGCGGTCACCCGTTTAGTCTACGACGGCCCAATTCCCTAGGCTTGGGCGGTGCCCTCGCCCATGGAACGCCGCGTCTCGGGACCCACGTTTCGCTGGTTCGCCTTCGCCTCGTTCCTGTCGATGATCGTCATCGTCCTGACGGGCGCCGCGGTGCGCCTCACCGGATCGGGGCTGGGCTGTCCTGACTGGCCGACCTGCTTTAAGGGCCGAGTATCTGGCTCGATGAGCATCCACCCCTTTATTGAATACACCAACCGCATGGTGACCGGAGCGTTGATCGTGATCGTCGGGGCCACGCTGTTGGCAGCCATCTTTCGAGATCCACGCCGACGCGACCTCATCGTGCTCTCGGGCGCGCTGGTTCTGGGCGTGGTGGGCGATGCGCTACTCGGGGCGTTGGTCGTCTACTCCAAGCTCAATCCCTACCTCGTCGCCCTGCACCTGGTGCTCAGTTTGGCCATGGTCGCCGTCGGCGCCTTGCTGTACCACCACGCCAAGTACGAGTACGGGCCCACAGCCCGCGCGGACGTGCGCGACCCCTACTTTCGCAACCTGGCGAGGTGCCTGTGGATCCCCTTTACCCTGGTCGTGCTCACCGGCACGTCCACGACGGGATCGGGACCCCACGCCGGTGAGTCACAGGGTCAGCTCGTCGCGCGACGCCTGCCCTGGGCCTTTTCGTCGGCCGCGTGGGTTCACTCGCTGGCCGCCATCTTCTTCATCGGGGTCGTCCTCGGATTGCTACTGGCGATTTGGAAGAGCGGCGCACCAACGGCGCTGCGATTCGGGGTGCGTCGCCTGGTTCTACTTGCCCTGGTGCAAGCCGCGATCGGGGTCACTCAGTACCTGACGCACGTGCCAGCGTGGCTCGTCGAACTCCACGAACTCGGCGCCATCTCGCTCACCATTGGTGTGACTCAGTTCAACGTGCGCCAGTACGCCCGCGACCGAGTACCCGGCACGAAGAAAATGGCCGCCGCTCCTGTCGTGGCGCCCGAGCTTGTGGCCTGAGTCCCTTTTCGCACCGGTCGTGCGACAATGAGGCCGTGAGAGCGACCCGTGCCTGAACATCGCCACGCGTCCGCGTCGAGTCTTCGGCCGGTCGTCATCGCCCTGTGCTTGATCGCGGGCTTCTTCGTCGCCGAGATCATCTGTGCGATCCTCGGCTCGTCGCTCGTTCTCTTCGCGGACGCCGGGCACATGATCACCGATGTCTTGGCTCTGGCAATGAGTGCCTGGGCGCTGCGCCTCGCGCGTCGCCCGCCAGAGGAGCGCTGGACGTACGGCCTGCGGCGCGCCGAGATCGTGAGCGCCGCCCTCAATGGCGTCACGCTGGTCGCCGTGGCCCTCGTCATTACGGTGCAGGCCATCCAACGACTTCTCGCGCCACACCCGGTGAACGGCTCACTCGTTCTCGTGGTCGCCCTTGTCGGTGCGGTCGTGAACATCGTCGCTTCAAGGGTGCTCGGTCACGCCGATCGCACCAACCTCAACATTCGAGGCGCCTACCTTCACGTCCTCACCGATCTCTACGCCTTCATCGCCTCGGCCATCGCGGGCCTCGTGATCGTGACGACGCACTGGCAGCGCGCGGACGCCGTCGCTTCGCTCGTCGTGGTGGCCCTGATGGCAGGCGCCGCGTGGGGACTCTTACGCGACGCCGGTCGGATTCTTCTCCAGGGCACACCCCACGACCTCGATCTCCTCGACGTGCGAGACCATCTGGCACGCGTGGAACACGTATTAGACGTGCACGACCTGCACGCGTGGAGCGTGGCATCGGATCTCACGACGCTGTCCGCCCACGTGGTCGTCGAGAGCAAGTGCTTTGACGATGGGCACGCGCCCCAGATCCTGGACCAACTCCAGACCTGCCTGATGGAGCACTTTGCTGTCGAGCACGCCACGTTTCAGCTCGAACCGGCCACCCACGAATCTCACGAGGAGGGGTTACACCCCTAACGGCGAGCGCTCGCGCTGTCGCCGATCAGTCCTGTGGATCCGCGCAGACGCTCTGGCTGTCGCGGCGAGTGGCGGTCGCTTGGTTGGGGGTGAAGAAGCCGTTCACCAGGTGCCAGAACGAACACGAGCGATCGTTCATGAGGTGGCTACTCGCGGGATTGGTGACCCGAAGGACACCGGGGCACTCATCGGCGACGGCGTTCCAGATTGTCTTGCCGTCGTGGGAGACCCTCACGTACAGCAGCGCAGAGTCCTCCATGCAGACCGGATTGCCGCCCTCGGGACTCAGGCTCTCGATCGCCGCGCGTAACTCTAAGGCCTGATAGGCCGACAGCGTCACCGTCGATGGGTTGCTCGAACCGTGCACGAGAGACGTCACACCAAAGCCCGTCACCGTGACCGTACCGGTCACCGGCATCACGACCGGCGTGGCCGGGCGGGAGGTCGCCCAGACGGGCAGGGAGAAGAGACCACCGGCGCCCACCGCAATCGCCAGAACGGCGGCCAGAGTCTTCACTCGTTGCTTCATGACTACGTAGTGTCCTACTCGGCGAAGTTCTTTCACGGGATCCACGAACACCAAAGATATGATCAGGCTCCTCATGGCGCAGAAAATGCCCGAATATAGCGAACTACCGGAGCGGAGCCAGGTCGTTCATCAGCACTTACGTGCCGCGGGTCTTACCGCTCAGATCCACGAACTCCCCGACTCCACCCGAACGGCGCGCGAAGCCGCGGGTGCGCTCGGCTGTGAGGTCGGAGCCATCGCCAGCAGCCTCATCTTTCTCGCGGATGATGAGCCGCTGCTCGTGATGACCAGTGGTCGACACCGCGTGGACACGACGATTCTCGCCTCGTCCTTGGGGGTGAGCTCGGTGGAGATGGCCCCGGCCAAACTCGTTCGCGACGTGACAGGACAGGCGATCGGCGGCGTCGCCCCAGTTGGACATCCGACGCACCTTCGCACGGTGGTCGATGAGTCATTGCGTGACTACGACACGATCTGGGCCGCGGCCGGAACGCCGCACACGGTCTTTCCCCTGACCTACGACGAGCTCATCACGTTGACAAACGGCACTCCCGTCGTCGTGGCTAACGAGTGAACGAGCGAGGCACTGGTCGCTCGGATCGAGGGGTTACAGGACGTTACGAAAGTCAAGCCAGAGCGACCACGGCTCGATCGATCCCACGGTAAGTAACTGCTCGTGCGCCCAAGGGTCATCTCCCAGGCGACGACGAATCTCGTCTTCGCTGTCGGCCTCGACCACGTGCAAGGTTTGGCGCTGGTCCCCGAGTGGACCACCCAGCAAGATGAATCCATCCACGACGAGCCCGTCCATAAATAGGGCGTGCTCGGCCCAGCCGCGCTGTTCGCGGATCGCCCGGGACTCATCCCACTTCGGACCCCGAACAATGGTCACGGCGAAGTTGGCCACGGATGCACCTCACAGATCTCCCTCGAGTAGAGGGTTGGGGCCACAAGTGGAGACGATGGGGATCGAACCCACGACCTCAGGCTTGCAAAGCCCGCGCTCTACCAACTGAGCTACATCCCCGAGGGGACACTCATTTTACCAAAGCCCGGCCTAGGTGGGCCGATGATGGCGAATAGCCCTGGCGCGCTGACGATCGATGCGCAGCAACTCTCGTTCCACGTCCGCCCAGTACAGGGGCGTCTCTTCGACCGGGGTTCCCTTTCGCTCGGCGTTGAAGAAGATCACAAAGGCCACCCACCACATCGGAAGATAAGCGCCGAGCTTGGCCACGAAGCCCGCCAGTTGCTGATCGAACAGCGGGGTCATGTGCAACAACGCGTGTTGATGATGCAGGTCGGGATAGAGCGAGTGGTGAGAGAAGATCCAGATGAACGACAGGCTCGTCACGGCGAGGGCGGACGCGAAGATGTAGCCCGCGCGCGCCGCCGGCGACAACCGGTGGGTTCCGGGCATGATCGCCAGCGCGGGCAGCCACAGCTCAATGCCCACGAGCAAGACGGCAAAGACGATGAGCCCGCGCCCGAAGGTCGAGCGCGCACCCCAGTCGACAACCGGGGTGATCAGAGTCGCCGTGCCGAGGAGCGTCACCAGCACCAGGGCGAGCCCGGGGTGGGTCAGCTTGCGCACCAGAAAGTCCACCGGGGCTGGACTGGTAATACGTCCGAGCACGCTGGTCGGAATGCTCATCAAGAGCAAGCGGTGCGACCAACAGCATGATGATGAGTCGCTGGATAGTCGCGACGGTGAGCGAGACCGAGGCCGCCAGATCGCCGATGGGCCAGACCGTCACCACCAGTAACGCGAGCAGCCCATAGAGAGCCAGTCGACGCTGCTGAGCCGAGTTAATTAGGAGGTAGAAGGCGACAGCCAGCGACGCGATGACGATCAGCACCACCGGGTGCCACTGAAATGGCAACATCGTGGCCACGTCGCCACGGTAACGGACCTCACCCTCTGCGTAAAGGGAAACCTCCACAGCCCATACAACTAAGCGACGGCGCCCATTTCATGGCGAAACCTCGGGCCGATGCGCGCCACGATGATGACGGTCAAGAAGAAGTCGGCTACGACAATGCAACCGGGAAAGAGCACCCCGGCCGTCGTCCAGTGCTTGAGCGTCAGAATCGTGATCGCACAGTTCAAACACCCCATGGCAAAGGCCCGTGGCGTCTCGCTGGAGGGGACGAGCCACGATTTACGAAACGTGGGCAGTGCCGCAAGCTGATCGGCGCAGACGAAGACCACGAGCGCCACGGTGGGTTCTCGCACGAACGCCCACAGGATGAGCCCCACGACGGAGAACGACCCACAGATGATGTCAAAGGTGCCGATCTTCCACACGGCGTGCGAATTGTGAAACGACGCCACGACCACGGCGATCGGCACGAGTCCGAGCATCAACGTCATCCACGCGGCCAGTCCCACGTGCTGTTGAACCTCAACGCCAAAGGTGAGCACGCCCTCAATCCCCCAGAGCGACCACGTCACGCGGTTGGGCGACGTCTCACCCTTGAGGGTGTCGCGGATGTACCCGTAGCCCCCGAACACCGACAGCGCCATCGCGAGGAAGACGAAGTTCGGGTTAATCACCCATCAAGTCTGCCCGTTGGGCAACCTGTGTTCGGGGCCGGCACGGAAAGACGGCGGGACCCTCATGTAGAGTGGTATCCCTTGGGGCTATAGCTCAGTCGGTTAGAGCGCGTCACTGATAATGACGAGGTCGTAAGTTCGATTCTTACTAGCCCCACCAGCCACGAGGCTTCGGTGCAGCCCGACGGGTACCCCAGCGGCAGGTTCGCTCTCGCGACAATGTGATTCTCGCCTCTAGGATTCGCGAAGTGGGTTCGCCCATGCGGAAGGAGCATGATGCCAAAAGCCGTCATCGTCGATGCGCTGCGCACCGCCGGAGGTAAGCGCAACGGAAAATTCAAGAACTGGCACGCGGTCGATCTCGCGTCCGAGGCGCTTCGCGCACTCGCCGAGCGCAACGATCTCGACGCCGCCCTCGTTGATGACGTCATCATGGGCTGCGTATCCCAAGTCGGCGAGCAGACCTTCAACGTCGGACGCAATGCGGTTCTCGCGGCCGGTTGGCCCGAGTCGGTACCAGCTACCACCATCGATCGCCAGTGCGGTTCGTCCCAGCAGGCGTTGCACTTCGCCGCTCAGGGCGTGATGGCCGGGGTCTACGACGTCGTCGTCGCCTCCGGGGTCGAAGCCATGTCGCGCGTCGCGATGGGCTCGTCGGTCGGCTCGAACGCCGGTTGGCCCTTCGGACCCTCGGGTCGCCGCGCGCTACGAACCCGTCGGCGGACTCGTCAATCAGGGCATTGGCGCCGAGATGATTGCCGACCAGTGGGGCATCTCTCGCGAAGAACTCGACGAGTTTTCTGTGGAGAGCCACCGTCGCGCGGCTCGCGCCACGGCGGAGGGGCGCTTTGCCCACGAGATCATTCCCGTCGCCGTGCGTGACGAGGATGGCAAGGATACGGACGAGTTAGTGACGAGTGATGAGGGCATCCGGCCTGACTCCAGCGTCGAAGCACTCGCCAAACTCAAGCCCGCTTTCAAGGAGGACGGCAAAGTGACCGCGGGCAACTCGTCGCAGATCACCGACGGCGCGTCGGCCGTGTTGATCATGAGCGAAGAACGAGCGAAGGAACTCGGGTACCGTCCTCGCGCGCGGTTCCACTCCTTTGCCCTCGCCGGTGTGGACCCGGTCACGATGCTGACGGGTCCGATTCCTGCCACGCGAAAGATCCTGGAACGAGCGGGCCTCACGCTCGAGGACATTGATCTGGTGGAGATCAATGAAGCCTTCGCGTCGGTCGTGCTCGCTTGGCAGCGCGAGCTTAAGTCCGACCTCGAGAATGTCAACGTGAACGGTGGGGCCATCGCCCTCGGTCACCCGCTCGGAGCCTCGGGAACGAAGCTCTGCGCGACCCTGCTCAACGAGCTCGAACGAACCGACGGCCGCTACGGCCTGCTCACGATGTGCGAGGGCGGCGGACTCGCCAACGCGACCATCATCGAACGACTCGGCTAGTCGCGAGTTATTTGTAGGCGGTCGCGAGGTAGAACGCGATGAAGATCGCCGCCAGTCCCCCGGCCAAGTACCACGCCGAGGTGGCGCCAGGTAGCGCGTCGAGATAGTTCAGAATGATGATGAGAATCCCGACCAGCATGAGCCCGATGATCGTCCAGCCAAACCACTTCGGGCTCTTCTTGGCACTGGTCGGGCGGCGCACCGTGATCCGACCGCGCGTCACTGGGTCGACGTAGCGACCAACTGTCTTCTTCGGCGGAACCGGCTTGGCGGGAGTTTTGGCCATAGGGGAAAATGCTACAAGCGACGCTTAGGGGACGGTCGTCGTGGTGGTCGTGGTCGTTGTCGTCGTGGTGGTTGTGGCCGCTAGTTGGCACACCGTCAGATTGACCGTCGAGCCATACCTCACCGGCGAGCCCGGATTGATGGCCTGGCTGGCGACGGTCGGCGGGGCGCCGGGCGCACACACGGCCGTCGGATCAAGTAGATAATTCGCCGTAAGGCCCTGGCCACTCAGCACGAGGCTCGCGCGAAACTCGGTGTCGTTCAGGACGCTTGGCATATACACGTTGCACGGACCCGACGATAGTTCGAGGGTGATCGACTGTCCCTGGGACACCAACGAACCGGCCACCGGATTGGTTGCCACCACTAGACCTTGATTAATCGAGTTCGAGCAGATCTTGGTTGTGGTGGTGGCCACCGAAAGTCCCTGGTTGTTGAGCGCTGCTCCGGCCGCCGCTTGCGTGTCGCCTTCCACCGAGACCAGGTCATACTTGCTGTTGGCCGCCAACAGCGTCAGGGTCACCGTCGTGCCAGAGGGCACTGTCTGGCCGGCCGATGGTGACTGGACCAAGACCACCCCGGGCACCGCATCCACACCGGGCGGCGCCGTGGCAACCCTGGCAACCTTGTACACCAGTTTTTCTTTGCTCAGAGTCGCGATGGCGTTGGACAGAGACATGTTCACGACATCCTGAACTGTCTCGGGCGTCGTCTTTACGCCCTTGCTCACCACCAGTGTGACCGCGTCGCCTTTGGAGATCTTGGAACCGGCCTTCGGTTGCATGGTGAGGACAGTCCCCACGGCCTTGCTCGATGACTTCGTTTTTACGAGGCCCACGTTGATTCCCTCGTCCGAGAGGGTATGGGTCGCCGTTGTGAGCTGTTGGCCCACGACGCTCGGTACGTAGAGCGAGTCGTTCTTATTGTGCAAGAGGTACGCCGCAACTCCGCCAGCAATCAGCAGAATAATGATCGCCACGACAAGACCCGTGTAGTTACGACGGCGTCGACGGCGCACGTCGGTACGCGGTCCCGACATGATCGGCACCGATCGGGTGCGCTCTCCCGTCACCGCCGCCACGGCTCGTGTGGCGTCTTCGCCGAAGAACGCACCGTCGCGCATCGCCGCGTGAACCGGCTGACCGTCGTTGAATCTCATGAGGTCAGCGCGCATCTCGTCCGCCGACTGGTAACGATTCTCGGGCGACTTCGCCAGCGCCTCCATCACGATGGCTTCGAGATCGTGGGGAACGGTCGAGGAGAACTGGGCCAGCGGCGGCACGGCGCTACGCACGTGTTGAGCCGAGACATCCACGGGGCTGTCGCCCACGAAAGGAGGCCTGCCGACCAGCATTTCGTACAGCACGACGCCGAGTGAGTACACGTCGCTGCGCCCGTCGACCGCTGCGCCCTCCGCCTGTTCGGGCGAGAAGTACGTGGCCGTGCCCATCACCGAACCGGCCTCGGCCAGATGGTCTTCACTGGACACGGCCTGGGCGATACCGAAGTCCGTTACCTTCACCTGACCGTCGCGGGTGATCAAGATGTTGCCGGGCTTCACGTCGCGGTGCACGACCCCAGTGCGGTGCGCGTACCCGAGGGCCGACGCCACCTGGGCACCGATCTGGGCGGTGCGCGACGCCGAGATGGTCGCACCTCCGCGCAGCATCTCGGCCAGTGATGTACCGTTCACCAGCTCCATGACAATGAAGTACGTCCCCTCGTCTTCGCCCCAGTCGAAGACCGGGACGATGTTGGGGTGCGACAGGTTCGCCGCGGCTTGCGCTTCGCGCCGGAATCGCTCGACAAACAGCGGATCCTGGCTCAGTTCGGGATAGAGAATCTTCAGCGCGACAGCACGACTAAGGAGTGTGTCATCGGCCCGATAGACCATCGCCATGCCGCCGCGGGCAATGAGGTGGGTGACCTGATAGCGGCCTGAATACAAGCGCTGGTCGTGGACGGGCTCCATACTGCGCCAAGCCTACGCTCTCACCTTTGCGAAGAACGTTCGAAAGTCGCCTTCGTCGTGTTGCGAACGCGTGACGCGAGGCCGCACTACGAGCAGCCCGACGGTGTCGTGGTCGTGGTGGCGGCACCACTCGTGGTGGTTGTCGCACTCGACCTCGAGGTGGTCGTCGTTGCCCCTTTCGGGGTGGTGGTGGTCGTCGTGGTGGTCGTAGTCGCCAGCATCGAACGGTCGATCATGCACTTGGCGAAGGTCTTGGCCTCTTTGGCCGTGGGCTGATTCACCGTGGCGTAGAGTTCGCGCCGGTCGGCCACGGAGAGGTACTTAATCGGATAGTTGTCGTACTCCACCAGCACTTGGGGCTTGTACCAGAGCACGCCCGCGGGTTGGCCGTGAAAGACCGCTACGGAGGCGTTGGGACCGGACCCGTAAATTCCCACGTAGTACGTGGAGTACGCGTACCAGTGGATCACGCCAACCGCGCCCACCCCCACCGCGATGAATAGTAAGAATGCCGCGAACAATCGCCAGGTGACGATGCGACGGCGGCGCCGAGTCCCCTCCGTAGTCGTGGCCGACGCCTCGGGCGGCGTGGTGCTCATGGTGCGACGCATCGGGGACGCGGGTACGTTGACCTCGTCGAACTCGAGCAGGATGACCGAGATGTTGTCGTGACCACCCGCCACCTTGGCCGCGCTGACCAGACTTTCGACGGCGAACTCCAGTCCGTTGGGCGCGCTGGCGAGTCGCGCAATGGTGTCCGAGTCGAGTTCGTTGGACAAGCCGTCGCTGCAAATCAGAATGCGATCCCCTGGGGCGGCTTGGATCGACATCACGTCAATGGCGACCGTGTCTTCGACGCCCACGCCGCGAGTGAGTTGGTGTCGACGCGGATGGGTCGCCGCCTCTTCGGGGGTGAGGCGCCCCATACGAACCCACTCTTCGGCGACGCTGTGGTCTTCGGTCAGCTGGCGCAGAGCGCCATCGCGCAGCTGGTAAGCGCGTGAGTCGCCGACGTGCACCAAGGTGGGCGTGCCCACGCCGTTGATGTCGTAGGTGATGCCCACCGCAATGACCGTCGTGCCCATGCCGAAATGCTCGGGGTTCTCACGCGCGTCGCTCACCACGACGGTGTTCGCCTCTTGGATCGAGTCGACCAGCGCCTCTACCGTTTGGTGCTCGTGGAAGCGCTGACGCACGAGGTCGATGGATATCGCGGCCGCGACCTCTCCCGCTGCGTGACCCCCCATGCCGTCGGCGATGATGGCCAGCGAGTCGTCGGCGTAGAGCGCGTCCTGGTTCGTCGCACGAACCAGTCCGGTGTCGGTAGCTGCGGCGTGACGCCAACGCGTCAACGAACAACCTCAAAGAGGACGCCACCGACCTGCACCACGTCGCCGCGTTCCAGGTGCACGCGACCCCTGACCAGCTCTTGGTTCACGTAGGTGCCGTTGGTCGATCCGAGGTCTTCGATCGAGAGGTCACCATCGTCGTTGTCGACTCGGGCGTGGCGCGAGGAGAGATAGGTGTCCTGGAGGCTGAGATCACAGTCGCTGGCCCGCCCGATGGTGAGATTCCTCTCGACGTCCACGCGCTGTCCGCTGCGCTCGTCGGGTTCAATGAACTCAAGCGCGAGATCGCCTCGGCGACGTCGCGTAGGTTTGTCGAAATCGACCGGGCGCGACTGCACCGAGACCACTCGAATGACGCGCAAGAAGAAGAGCACAGCCACGACCATGACCAAGATCTGCAACGGGCGAATCACCGCCGCGTAGTTGGTCGCCGCGGCGAGAGGCGTCAAACGAGCTCAATCCGAAAGTGCAAAGGCCCGATCGCGACGTCGTCGCGGGGCGAGAGCGACACCGCCGAGATCCGATGCCCATTGACGAATGTGCCATTCGTCGACTGAAGATCGCGAATCGCCACTCCTTCGCTGGTCCGCCAGACCTCGGCGTGCTGACGCGAGACGTTCGAGTCGCTCACCACCACTTCCACGTCGGGACTACGGCCGATGATCAGGGGCAACTCGCCCACCGCGAAGGACCGGCCGTCGCTCGCCACGAGTCGCGGTTGGCTTTCGCCGCCCACAAAATCGGTCTTCACCTCGATGGCGCCCGTCTTCAGGTCGTCGTCGATGAAGATCTCTACCTTTACTGGACCGACGAAGACGTAGCCCTCGGAGAGCGCGTGCTGACGAACCGTCTCCTCTAGCTCGTTGACCAGTGCTTTTTGAAACCCCTCGAAACGCTGGGCGTCGGCTGGTCCGAGCCACACGCGAATGATGTTGGGCGAGATGGGTCCCTGGCTCGAGAGACGGCGGGTGAGGTCGACCTCGCGCACAATGCGCGACGCGATTTCGATGGGCTGCAGCGTCGTCTTGAACGGCCGCGACAGCGTGCGCTCAAAGATCCGCTCCAGGCGGTTTTCTACGTTTTTTAGAACCATATGCCAATACTTACTGTACCGGTCACCACCTGCGCAACGAGGGCGTGGAGAGTACTACAGAGTGAGTCGACTAATGTTTCAGGGTCTCCGGGCGAGTGGCGAAATTGGCAGACGCGCAGGCTTCAGGTGCCTGTATCCGAAAGGATGTGGGGGTTCAAGTCCCCCCTCGCCCACCATCGGAGCGATCCCTAGTTCGAGGGATCTCCGTCAGCCGGGTGAAAAACCCGATAGAGAAGTGCTGCGAGGACCCCGCCCACGAGCGGCGCGAGAATAAAAAGCCAGACCTGGCGAATCGCGGTGCCGCCCACCACAAGGGCCGGGCCCAGGGCCCGCGCGGGGTTCACCGAGGTGCCCGTAATTGGTATGCCCACGAGGTGGACCGCGGTGAGGGTCAGTCCAATCACCATGGCCGCCGTCGCCACGTGAGCGGATTTGCTCGTCACGCTCAAAATCACAAAGACGAACAGCGCGGTCAGAATCGCTTCGGCGATAAAGGCACCACCCGCCCCGATGTGAATGTGGCTCGCCGCACCCCAGCCGTCCGTGCCGAGGCCGGTCGTCGCGCGACCGTACAAGGGCGAGGTGGAAAAGACCCCCCAGAGCGCCAATGCCCCAGCGATGCCGCCCGCGAACTGCGCCACCCAGTAGCCGATCGCGTCCTTGAGCGAGAGACGCCCGGCGACCAAGGCGCCGATCGTGACCGCGGGATTCACGTGACAACCAGATATGGGACCGAATGAGTAGGCCAGGGCCATCAACGTCAATCCGAAGGCCAGGGCAGTGGCCACCACACCCGCAATGAAGCTGGTACCGGTTGCGCCGAAGCCAAAACTGAGCGTCGCCACACCGACGCCAAAGAACACCAGGAGCGCCGTACCCAGGAACTCGGCCAATAGCTTGCGTGACATGCGACCTCCTCGACGCGCACCGTGTTTGGGGGCGCAGTCGCCCACAACATAGATCGCGCGCACCGACGGCGATGACATTTCCTTTACGAAACTCACTGCTGCGAGGCGAGACTGATAGTTTCAAACTCTGCGATTTTTGGTGGGCGTCTCGTCTCACCCCGTCGCTCAGGTAACAACGTCGAGTTACCGTGCGGTGACAGCAACACGCGGACGTAGCGTGAGCGGCTTCTCGACGACCGACGGCTCAGGGAGTGCCGGAGCGTGACAATGACATCAAGCCCCATCCTCGAGGCTCGCGATCTCGTCAAGAACTTTGGCGAGTTTCCCGCGGTCAAGGGAATCAGCTTCGCCATCGATCGTGGCGAGAGCTTCGGCTTCCTCGGACCCAATGGCGCCGGCAAGACCAGCACCATGCGCATGATCTCGGCCGTCTCGCAGCCAACCTCCGGCTCGCTGTCGATTCTCGGCCTCGACCCGAGAGAGCACGGCCCCCAGATTCGCCAACGACTCGGCGTGGTTCCCCAAGAGGACACACTCGAGCTCGAGCTGTCGGTGCGCCTAAACCTGGAGATGTTCGGTCGCTACTTCGATCTTCCGCGCAAGACCATTCGCGAGCGCGCCAACGAACTCTTGGAGTTCGCTCAGCTCACCGAGCGCGCCAACGACAAGGTCGACGACCTCTCGGGAGGCATGAAGCGACGCCTCACGATCGCTCGCGCGCTCATCAATCAGCCCGAACTCTTGATCCTGGACGAGCCCACAACGGGCCTCGACCCTCAGGCTCGCCACCTCCTGTGGGATCGGCTGTATCGCCTCAAGCGCGAGGGTGTCACCCTCGTGATCACCACCCACTACATGGACGAGGCGGAGCAGTTATGCGACCGCTTGGTCGTCATGGACCACGGCGACATCGTCGCCGAAGGACCTCCGCGCGAACTCATCGCCCGTCACTCGACGCGAGAAGTCGTCGAACTGCGCTTTGACGTGGAGTCCCACGACGAACTCGGCATGCCACTTTCGAACTTTGCCCAGCGCGTCGAGGTGTTGCCGGACCGAATTCTGCTCTACGTCGATGAGGGCGACGAAACATTGCGCGATCTGCACGCGGCCAAAATCGTGCCCGCTAGCGCGTTGGTACGACGAAGCTCGCTCGAAGACGTCTTTTTGCGCCTGACCGGTCGGACGTTGGTGGACTAGTGGCGACGGGCACCGACCTTCGCTCTCCCGCGTGGCTGCGCAGTTGGAGCTATCACGCGAGGTACTACGCGCAGACCTGGCGTGGATCGGTGGCCAGCAACGTCCTGTTTCCCATCTTCTTTCTCGCGTCGCTGGGAATTGGCGTCGGGCATCTCGTCGCGAAACACACTGGCCTCGTTCAGGGCCAGACCTACCTTCACTTCATCGCGCCGAGCCTGCTCGCGACCACGACCATGCAACTAGGAGAAGGCGAGTCACTGTGGCCGGTGCTCGCCGCGCTCAAGTGGGTTCGCTCGTACCACGCCGCCGCGGCCACCCCCCTCGAACCCGAAGACATCCTGTACGGAAAGCTGTCGTGGGTCGTGACGCGCGCCTTCGCGACGGGGATCGTCTACACCATCGTCATCGGTGCCTTCGGGGCCTTGGAGTCGTGGTGGTCTCTCACGCTTCCGTTCATCGGCGCCCTCATCGCGCTCGCCTTTTCGGCGCCTCTCGTCGCCTTCGCGGCTCGATCACAGTCCGACGGGTCCTTCCTGGTCATCTACCGTTTCGGCTTCGTGCCGATGTTTCTGTTCTCGGCCACTTTTTATCCGGTGTCGTCCTATCCCGGCTATCTGCGCCCGATCGTCCAGTTCATACCGCTGTACCACGGGGTGGCCCTGGCACGAGCGGCCGCGTACGGGCACATCGAATCAGGGGCGCTGTTCGGCCACTTGGCGGTCCTCGTCGCGCTGGCCGCGGTGGGCATCTTCTTTGGACGACGCACCATGCGACGACGGCTGGTGGACTGATGTTGACCCGCACTCTTCCGCGCTTTGGCTCGCGTCGATCACTTCACGTCTTCGAGCGCAACTTCATGGTCTACCGCAGTCAGTGGTTGATGCTCGTCTCGGGCTTCTTTGAACCACTCTTCTACCTTTTGAGCATCGGCATCGGGCTCAACAAACTGGTGGGCCCGATGCACATCAACGGTCAGGTCGTGAGCTACGCCACCTTTGTCGCGCCCGGCATGTTGGCCACCTCGGCGATGAACGGGGCCGTCATCGACTCAATCTTCAACACGTTCTTTCGACTCAAGATCTCTCACACCTACGACGCGATCCTCACCACTCCCCTGAACGTAACCGACGTCGCGTTGGGTGAGGTGTGGTGGGCTCTGGCGCGCGCGTCTCTCTACGCGGGGTCATTCATTGTGTGTATGTCGCTGCTCGGTGACGCCGCCTCGCCGTGGGTCATTCTCTGTTGGCCCGCGGCCATCCTTACGAGTTTCGCCTTCAGTTGCGCCGGGCTCGCCGCCTGCACGTTCTTGCGCTCGTGGCAAGACTTCGATCTCGTGGCCCTCGTCCAGCTGCCGCTGTTCCTCTTCTCCGCGACGTTCTTTCCCATTACCTCCTATCCCGCGTGGCTTGGCGCGATCGTCTCGATCTCGCCGCTCTATCAGTCGGCCGCGTTGCTGCGAGGTTTCAACCTCGGCCAGTTCCAGTGGATCATGCTGATGCGCGCGGGCTATCTCATAGCGATCGCGCTTGTCGGACTCACGTTCGCCGCGCGCCGATTCCAGCGCATCCTGGTCCCCTAGGTCTTCGCTATTCGAAGGCGGTGTGGGAGAGCCAGTACTCGAGTAGCGAGCGATCACCCGATATCGCGACTGTGACCTCGGACAGATCGCGCCGACGCAGAAGGACATTCACTAAGTCAGCCGCAGCACCCGAGAGTTCCGCGTCCGGAATACCGCTTGAACCGACGAACTCGTAACCGCTCTCGAGAAGCCGGACACTCCACTGACCGTCGGGATCGGTCGTTCGAAATTGCAGGAGTTCCTCGACGCGGCCGCGACGTGCGCTCAGAGCAATATCGGGGTCGCGGACCATATTCGCGAGAAACTCGTCGATCGCATCGAGGGCGACGTCTGGATCTACCAGCGATGGTGATCTCGTCGCCAGCTCCAGGTCGAGACGATGAACGAAGGTCTCGTGTAGTTGGCGACGCGACCAGAAGCGCACATGCTGGTCAGCGCCCCACGCCCACATCGACTGGTCCGGGCTCGCAGCACGCAATACCTCAATGAGCGCCTCTCCGCCATCGCGGATCCACCGTTCGTCAATGACGCCGTCGTCGATCGACATGCTGGAGCGCGAGATGCGTGCAGTAGCGCGCTCGGCGACGAGCAGTGTGGCCCACCTGTGAATGGTGCCGAGATGACGGGCTAAGTCCTCCACCGACCAGTCGGGGCAGGACGGCACGCGGGCGGCTCGATCGGCCCTCGCGTAGCCGTCGGCGAAGAGATCGACTTCGATGGCGAGTCGCTCACAGTAATCATCGTGGTTCACGCCACGATGCTAGGAGGCTTCGGTGACACGCCCTAGTGTCGGGTGACGCCAGCCAACCGAGTGAATCGAGACCGTGATATGTCCCTCTGGTCACCTCATGTAGATGTCATCACCCTCTTCGTTCAAGACGTCAGTAGAGCGAAGGCCTTCTATCGCCAGGTCTTCGAGCTCGACACCGTGTACGAAGACGACAACTCCGCCGTCGTGAAGTTCGACAATCTGATCGTCAACCTGCTCGACGTGACCGAGGCGCCCGAGCTCATTGCGCCCGCCCTCGTCGCCTCGGCGTCATCGGGATCGAAGTTTCAGTTCACCGTGCCGGTCGACGACGTGGATGCGGCGTGTGAGGAACTGGCCAATCGCGGCGTCACGCTGCTGAATGGGCCGATGGATCGGCCCTGGGGCATCCGCACCGCCAGCTTCGCTGATCCGGACGGCCACATCTGGGAGTTCGCCCAGGGCTAAGGACGTCGCACCCGCCACAGTCGTTGCGAACAAAGGCGTTTATCCTCGGCAACTACTGTGGAGCGAGTGTCTGTTCCCCCTACCACCTCTGAAGTCGAAGAGGCGCCCGTAGAACCCGAAGCCAAGAAGCGCTCGACGAAGCGTTCCCTGACCGAGTGGGGCATCGTCATCGTGATCGCCGTCGTGGTGTCGATCCTTATTCGCACTTTCGTTTTTCAGACATTCTTTATCCCCTCGGGCTCAATGGAGCCGACCCTGCAGGTCGGCGACCGCATCGTCGTGTCGAAGTTGAGCGTCGAGTTCGGCACGATCCACACCGGCGACATTCTGGTCTTCAAAGCGCCCAAGGCAGTCGCGACCGATTGTGGCGACAACGTGGCCGACCTCGTCAAACGCGTGATCGGCCTACCGGGCCAGACGATCTGGTCCAAGGGCAACACCATCTACGTCAACGGAAAAGTTCTCGCCCAGCCCTGGACCCACGTCGCGCAGATCGGGGCGAAGCCGATCACCAAGACCCACATCGCCCAGAACCACTACTTCATGATGGGCGACAACGAGTCCAACTCGTGTGACAGCCGCTACTGGGGAACCATCCCTCGGTCGTCGGTCATCGGCAAGGCCTTCTTTCGCCTGTGGCCGCTGTCGCGCCTGGGATTTCTCTAACTCGACAGCGGGTGCGCCTCAAAGAACGCCCACATGAGGTTGTTCGCACTGATGGCTTGGGTCTGGGGTCCGAGCACCGAGGTCAGCGCCGCCGGCAAGACCGGACCGCCAGGCCACTCGTGTCCCTCGCCCACCACTTCATAGAGCTCGACGCTCGCCCCGTTCGCGCACTTGTCGTAGGTCGTGAGTTGGACGGTCTTGGCCACCGCCGTCGTGGATGGCGTCGTTGAACAGTCGTCCTGTATCGCCCACTTCAGTTCCGCGCTCGGCACCGAGTAGGTCCAGTACGACTGGCCGTGACCCTTGAAGGGATCGACCGGATCGGCCGTGCCGTGAAACGAGATGATGGGGACCGCGCGTGTGGTGGGACAGGGGTCGGGCCGGCGCAAGCCGCTCACCGGTGCCACCGCCGCAAAGATGCCCGAGTCGTCACAGGCCAACTGACTGGCTTCACGCGCCCCACCCGAAAAGCCAGTGGCGTAGACCTCGTCTTTGTTGACGCAGTATCGGGACTCGAGAAGGCCGACGAGTTTGGTGAGAAAACTCACGTCGTTCGCCGAACCCTTGGGCACCGACCGCCCCCCGATCAGCAGCACACCGGGAATGTTCCAGTCAAAGCCCGTGCCATCGGCGATCAGCCCCTGGGGGTAGGCGACGATAAAGCCGTCGTGATTTGCCGTCTTGTTCATGTCCGAAAACAGCATCTGGTCGAGCGCCGTGGTGCCACTGCCGTGCAGATTGAGCACCAGGGCGAGCGGCGTGGAGTCCGATGAGCCTTTGGGGACATGCACGATCACGGTTCGGGTAAAGCCATTCACCTTCACGCTCAATGTCGCGGAACTTCCTGGCGACGAGCACCCCGATGTCGTTGCCGCACTACTCGGCTCGCTCGTTGACGCGGACCAGCCCACTAGCGCCGCGCTCGCCACGACCGTCGAGAGCATCACCGTCATCAGCCGAGCCTGCAGAGAGCGGCTCATGAAACCTCCTCTTCACCCGCGTCGCCTGTCCAGAGACTTTATGCAACCTTGTTGCCTAAATGATAGCCTGGTGTATGGCCGAGACGGATCCGATGCTCTTCGGGGATAGCTTGGGCCTCGCGCGTCGCAGCTGGGTGCGTGCCCTGCGCGACAGTCTCGCCCAGCAGGGGTACGACGACTTTCGACGAAGTGACGGACTCGCCCTTCGTTTCTTCTCGCTGGGACCCCACTCGCTCGGGGCGTTCGCGGATCTCACGGGCACGTCTCGCCAGGCCGCGCGCAAGGTCGTGGCCGGTTTGATCGATCGGGGGTTCGCCACTCTCGTCACCGACCCCGATGACGCGCGACGTCGCCACGTTCTCCTCACCACCGACGGCGGCGCGTACGCCGAGGCCGTCATCAAAAGTCTGAAGAAGCTCAATCGCGAGGTCGCAGCCAAGGTCGCCCCGGATGAACTGCAGGTGGCGATCGACGTTCTGAGGTTCGTGCGCGACAATATCGGCCGCTAGGGTGAGCCCCGAAGGGGGCCGCATGAAGATACTCATCATCGGTGGAACGTCGTTCGTTGGTCGCTCAATCGCGTGGTCCGCGTGGCACCACGGACACGAGGTCACCGTGTTCAATCGCGGCATCACACCGAGCGACTTGCCCGAGTCCGTGGCGCATCTCATCGGCGATCGCGAGAGCGATCTCGCCGCTCTCGCGGGACATTCATTCGACGCGACTATCGACGTCACCGCGTATCGACCGAGCGACGTCGAGCGTCTGGCGAACGCACTAGAGAATCGTGGTGGTCATTACCTGCAGATCTCGTCAATCTCGGCGTACCGCGAACCGAGCGAACCGGGTTTGAGCGAAGATCGTCTCGAACTCGACGACGATCCCGAGGATCTCAACGCGCCCATCGGCGAAGCGTACGGTCCGCTCAAGGCCGCGAGCGAGCGCGCCGGATGGGCGTACTTCGGTGAGCACTCAACGATGGTGCGCCCGACCTACGTCGTGGGCGCCTTCGACGCGACGTTGCGCTTTCCGTACTGGGTGGAGCGCGTGCGTCGCGGCGGTGTGGTCGCCGTGCCGGGTCCCAGTGACTCCTACTTTCAGTGGATCGACGCGCGCGACCTCGCGAACTTCGTGGTGCGGCTCACCGAAGAAGGACGCTCGGGCGCCTTTCATGCCGCGGGCCCGATGGTCGGTCAGCGCTTTGTCGAGACGATCGAAGAGATCGCGGCGCATATCGCCCCGCCCAACACGGTGTTACGCCAAGTCAGCCCGGAACAGGTCGCCGAAGCCAAGGTCACGCGGCGGTTCCCGCTCTGGTCAGCGCAACTCGAGAACGTCATGGCCCTCGACTCCTCGCTGGCCCTGAGCGAGGGCCTCTCCCTACGACCACTTTCCGACAGTGTCGACGATGTCGTCGAGTGGTGGGCCGATCGACCGTGGCCCGAGCACTGGTTGAGCGCCGAGAAAGAGGCCCGAGTCCTCGCCCTCTGAGAAACCTGATAAGAAGCGGACTCGAGCGGACAGAGGGGAGTCATGGGCGCTGAAGAGGAGGCTCGGTTCGCCCGACTTGTCCACGAACACTCGGGGGCCGTGGGCAACTACATCCGACGCCGCCTCTACCCCTTGAGCCTGAGCGACCTCGACGACCTCGTGGAAGAGACCATGATCGTGGTTTGGCGACGCCTCGACCGCGTGCCCGACGACGCCGAGTTGCCGTGGATGCTGGGCGTCGCGCGCAACGTGCTGCGCAATGCGCGACGATCGAAGACCCGGCGCAGCGCGCTCGAAACGCGCCTCGTCCCCATGAGTGACGTCGCGTCGGCCGAAGAGCACGTCATCGCCGACGAGAGCGTGCGCCACGCGCTGGCCACCCTGTCCGAGGACGATCGCGAGATCCTCATGCTCAACGCCTGGGACGGACTCGACACCCACGCACTCGGCGCGTACTTCGTGATCAGCACCAACGCCGCGGCGGTACGCCTCTCGCGCGCCCAGCAGCGGTTCCGCGAGCTGCTCGATGAAGCACAGGTCCGATGAAAGTTTTGTCCGTCTACGACAGGGATCAAGTAGGGAAGGAGGACGAATGAGCAGTATCGACGAACGCCTCGCGGCACTCGACCCGGCCGCGCGCGACCCGTATCAACCGCGCCATCTCGACGAGATGATCAGCCGCATTGTCTCGGCCTCCCCCGCTCCGACTCACGTGCCCTGGTGGCGTCGACTGCAAGTGCGCGTGGCGGGAGGAGTGGTCGTCGCGGGTGCGATCACGGCGGGCGCACTCGCCCTCGTCGCAGGAAGTCCCAGCCTGAGTGTGCTCGCGGTCCAGAGCGCCTATCACTCCGTTCCCGCGCAGCCGGGTTCGACGTTCGCCGCGGCGGCCAACATGCGGGTCAGTTTTGTCGCGGGCGCGACGCTTGGCACTCAAACCAGCTCGAGCCCCGTCTACGAACTCGGAATCCCGGGGTCAAGTGCGAGCACCGCGCGACACATCGCCAAGGTCTTGGGCGACACAGGCACGCTTCGTCACTCGGGGAGCAACTGGGTCGTCACGAGCCACTCCGGCGCCTCGCTCGACTATCAAGCGTCGGCCGTTCCGCAGTGGTTCTACTCGTCCACGACGTATCGGGTAGCGCCGGCCACGAAGTCCGATGTGGCGTCGGTGCCGATGCCGAGTCACGCCATACTCATCGCCGACGCATCTGGCTACGTGACGAAGCTGGGATTCACCTACGGCCTGGCCTCGCCAGAGTTTTCTTCGTCGACCGTGTCCATCACGAACGCGAGCGGCGCACCGGCTGAGCAAAGTCAAGAGATGGCCACGTTCGTCGTCACGCTCGGCGCGCGCGCGACCGATCAGACGTTGAGCATCACCGTGGGCTCGAAGAACCAGTTGATCCTCGCCCAGGGTCCCGCCTTTCGGGTTCGTGCCAGTCTCACGTATCCACTCGTCAGTGCGCGAGGTGGAGTGAAGAGTCTGAGCTCGGCCGAAAAGGCCCTGTCCGGTGCGGGATCGTCGGTTCCGATCGATCACGTGGTCCTCGTTCACGCCACTCTGTCGCTCGGCGCATTTCGTCTGCGCGACGGCTCGACGTGGCTACTTCCCATCTACACCTATTCGAGCCGATCGAAGAAGGCGA
This sequence comes from uncultured Acidimicrobiaceae bacterium, assembly GCA_963791015.1. GTDB lineage: Bacteria > Actinomycetota > Acidimicrobiia > Acidimicrobiales > RAAP-2 > RAAP-2. Next base: position 398,533 of record CAWBQX010000001.1, read on the forward strand.
CGACGTGGAGCGAGATTGCCGTCGCGCCCACGTACGTGCACCTACGTGGGGGTGTCGCCGCGGACATACTGCGTCACTAACTCATTGGTAGGAGCGGTTGATCGGGAATGAGTTGTTGACGTGGCGAACTTCGATCATGCCGATGCCCACCTGCAGGTTCATCACCAGATCCGCGCCAGGGTGTTCGGCCGGCGGCACTGCGCTGGGGGGCAGTTGCGAGCTCTGCACGCCACCCAGGCCCGCGTGACTCTTGAGGTACACCTTCACGCCTTGGGGCACGTCCACGATGAGCACGCCCACGCCTTGGGTCGCCGTCACGTACGTGGTGCCCGAAAATGACACATGGGAAAGGTCGATGGTCGATGAACCGATGGCCCCGTGGTAGTCGCGCTGCACTTCGGCCATGGTCGTAGGCGACCACTGCTTGAGGCCGCTGCCTCCGCGCAGGGGAACGCCAATTTCGTGAATCGTGATGAGGAACACGCCCGACAGCAAGATTAGAAAACTCAGTCCGGCGAGAAACAACAGCCCGACAAGACGCCGAAACGTGAGGCGTCGCGCCGGCGTGAAGAGAGCCAGCACGACGATCACCACCAAGAAGATCAACCACAGGATCGCAAACGGCAGGCCGAGGGCTGGCATATTGTGCAGGGCCGCCAAGACCACCACCGCGAGCACCACGACGCCGAGCGGAATCGCGTAGCGCAACCACCGCACACGAGGGGCGTCCTCGACTTCGACGATCTCACCCTCGGGTGCGTCGGCGCGAGGAATGAGCGCCCACATGGCGAGGTAGATCGCGATGCCCAGTCCGTAGACAACGGCCAAGACCACGAAGACCACGCGCACAATGTTGGCGTCCACGTCAAAGCGTTCGGCGATGCCCCCGGCCACACCGCCAAAGACCTTCTTGGTCGCGCTGCGGTGCAACGTCGCCGCCCCACGCTCGTGCGCGGCCGGCTCTTCGTGGGGGGTGATGTCGGTCGTTTCCAGAGGCTCATCCATGGTCCCAATGTAAGTTCTCGCGCTCTGCACTCTCATCAGGGCGAACCCCGACGACACCCTGGGTGCACCGACGTGCTTCAGGGTTTCCCCCGACGCCACTCACGATGGTGTGGTGCGAGACTGGATGGGACGACTGCACAGGAGTGACGTGAGCACCGAGACCCCCACCCGCGCGACGATCGGAGTACCGATCCGCCCCCTCCAACGAGGTGTGGACAACGCGATCCTCGGTGGGGTCTGCGGGGGTCTAGCCATTCGACTGGGCGTGCGCGAGCGGGTCGTGCGTATCGTGTTCTGCCTGCTCGCCCTGGTGTCGGGCGTCGGCTTTCTCCTCTACATGTTGCTGTGGCTCGGGGTGCGCCGGGCCGATGAGTCGCGCTCGATCGCTCAACGCCTCGTTGGTCGACGTCACAAAGTGTTCAACGTCGTCATCGGCCTCGCGGCGATCGTGGCGATCTTCATTGTCTTGGATCGACTGGGCATGCCGGACCTCGGTATCTACGCGTGGCCGTTCTTTCTCACCGTGATCGGCGCGCTCGGCGTCTGGCGCGGTGCGTCGCCCGAAGAACTGGCTCACCTGCACGATCTCGCCAAGTCCGCTCCGGTCGTCGGTGTGGCCGCCTCGCGGACCCGCTGGAGCTTCTGGCTACGTCTGGCGCTCGGGGTGATCTTCATTGTCTTTGGACTACAGATCCTTCATCACCTCAGCGGATCCTTTGGCAAGGACACCACGGCGGCCCTGTTTGGCACCCTCATCTTGATCGGGGGGGCACTCATCCTGCTCGCGCCGTGGTGGCTCGCCACGTTGAACGATCTCACGGGCGAACGCCGTCAGCGCGTTCGCATGGAAGAGCGCGCCGACGTCGCCGCTCACCTGCATGACTCGGTGCTCCAGACTCTCACCTTGATCGAACGCTCGGCCGGTGACGAGACCGCCGTCAAGCGTCTTGCCCGCACTCAGGAGCGCGAACTACGCGAGTGGCTGTTCAACCCCGAAGGATCAGTCGACTCGGGAACCTTTCTCAGCGACCTGCGCACTCTCGAGAACGAAATCGAAAACGACTACGGCGTGCGCGTGGACCTCGTGGTCGTGGGCGACTGCGAGAGCAACGAGCGCATCACGGCCTTGGTGGCGGCGGGCCGAGAAGCCGCGATCAATGCGGCACGGTGGTCCGGAGCTGATCTCGTCTCGATCTACGCCGAAGTCGAAGAGTCGACGATCAGCTTGTTCGTACGTGACCAGGGATCGGGTTTCGATCCCGAGCTGGTCGTGAGCGACCGCCAGGGAATCGCGCTGTCCATTCGCCAGCGCATCACCCAGCGCGGTGGTGAGGTGTTGATCAAGAGCACGATCGGCGAGGGTACCGAAGTGCAGCTGACGTTGCCGCGAAGCTCCTAGATGCAACCGCGCGTCTTTCTCGTCGACGACCACGAGCTCATCCGCAAGGGCATTCGCAGTGAGCTCCTGGGCTCGGTGGACGTCGTCGGCGAAGCCGATGAGGTCGAGGCCGCCATCGAGATCATCCTGGAGCGTCGCCCCGACGTCGTGCTGCTGGATGTCCATATGCCCAACGGCGGAGGCGTCGCGGTACTGCGTGGAGTCGTGGACGCGGCACCCGAAGTGCGATTCTTGGCTCTGTCGGTCTCGGACGCGGCCGAGGACGTCATCAGCGTGATTCGCGCGGGTGCGCGAGGGTACGTCACCAAGAACATCTCCGGCCCAGAGCTTCTCGACGCGATCTACCGTGTCGCCGCCGGTGACGCGGTCTTCTCGCCGCGCCTGGCTGGGTTCGTGCTGGACGCCTTCTCCCTCGAGGGCCGCCACCTCGAAGCGGGTGACATCGACCCGGACCTGGACCTTCTCACACCGCGCGAGCGCCAGGTCCTTCGTCTGATCGCGAGAGGCTACTCCTATCGCGACATTGCGACCGAGTTATCCATTTCCGTCAAGACCGTAGAAAGCCACGTCTCGTCGGTCCTGCGCAAGCTCCAACTCTCGAATCGCCACCAGCTCTCGAACTGGGCCAGCCAGCGTCACCTGAACTGAGCTAGCGCTGCTCGATGAGGTCCATGTACTCCTCGTCCCAGATGTCGAAATACTCCTCGGGCAACAGCACGGCGTGGGTCGGCTCGAGGGCCTCAACGAATCCGCGTTCGTGACTGACCGCGACAATCGTGCCCTTCCACTGACGCATCATCTCGCCTAGGGCGTCGACGCTGGCGGGGTCCAAGTTGTTGGTCGGCTCGTCGAGCAGCAGCAGGTTCGCGCGCGACGACGCCAGGATCGCCAGGGCCAACTTCGCACGCTCGCCACCCGAGAGCGTCGCGGGCATCTGGTGAGCGGCCGTTCCCTTGAGGCCAAAGGCGCCCAGCATCGAACGGCGCTGCACGTCGGACTCGACGGTTGAGTTATCCAGGTTGCCCAGCACGGTCTTATCGAAGTCGAGCTGTTCGTTCTCCTGGGCGAAATAACCCACGGTCACGTTGGCCCCAAACTTCACCACCCCATCGTTCTGTTCCTGGGTGCCGGCGAGGCAGCGCAACAACGAAGACTTACCGGCACCGTTGCGACCCACGATCACAATTCGATCCCCACGTCGCGTGATGAAGTTCACGTCGCGCAGCACGTCGTTGTTGCCGTAGGCCACGGCCACCGACTCCACCGTCATGGGCACGTCGCCGCTGCGCGGGGGGACCGGCAGGCGAAAGACGACCTTCTTTTCCTTCTTGGTCACTTCGATGCGGGAGTCCTTGAGCTTCTCGACGCGACGGTCGAGCACCTTGGCGAGACGCGCGCGCTTTTCGGTCTGTCCGCGCATCGAGTCGGCCAGCTTGGTGAACTGGTCGATCTTGGCGTCCTGGTGGGCCGCGATCTTCTCCTCGGAGAGCCGACGCTCTTCTTCGAGTTGCAGGAACTTCGAGTAGTTCCCCTTGTACTCGCGCAACTGCCCGTCACGCAGGGCGAGTACGCGGTCGATCGAGCGATCGAGCAGCGGCAGGTCGTGACTGATCACGAGCACCGCGCCGCGGAACTGTTCGAGCTCGTCGAACAGCCAGCGCTTGGCCGCCTTGTCGAGGTGGTTCGTGGGCTCGTCGAGCACCATCGTCTCGGGCTGCTCGTAGAGCACCCGCATGAGATCGACGCGTCGTCGTTGGCCGCCCGAGAGCGAACTGAGGTCTTCGAGCAGCAGGTCTTGCTTGAGTCCCAGTCCGTCGGCGAGGCGCGCCACTTCGGACTCCGCCTCGTACCCGCCACGCTCGCGAAACTCCTCCTCGAGGGAGGTGAAGCGAACGATGGTCTCGTCGGTCGGGTCCGCCGCCAACTCGTGTCGCGCGTGTTGCATGTCGGCGTCCAGTTGGTCGATGCCCCGAGCGCTCAGGACGTGACTGAGCCCAATGGGCTCGACCCCGAGTCCACCCGCAACGGGCTCTTGGGGCAGGTGCGCAAGCGAGCCCTGGGCCGCGACCGAGCCGGTGATGCGCAGATGTTCGGGGTGCTCGCCGAGCAGGACGTGCAGCAGCGTCGACTTGCCCGCGCCATTACGACCGACCAGGCCCACCTTCTCTCCGTTGCCGATGACGAAGGACACCGGCTCGAGGAGCCGGCGAGGTCCGATTTCGATCCCCAGGTCCCGGACGATTAACACGAGATGCCCCCAGAGAGTCGAGCGCCGCGCCGGCGTGACGGGGCCCGGCCCTGAGCGGTACGAATCTCGTCAACGGCGTTGGCCGTCTCGAGCACAGAGAGGGTGATGGCGGAAATGCGGAGTCCTTCGAAAGCGATATTCTCGCGGTCGATCATTTTAGTTGTCGCGGTGGGATGAGCGCCGACAGCACCTACGCTCGCGCCATGCCCACTCCTCTTCCCGTCGACGTCTGGAGCGATGTCGTCTGCCCCTTTTGCTACATCGGATCTGTTCAGTTGAATGAGGCCATCGGTCTGTTCGAGCACGACGTGGACGTCACGTACCACGCTTTCGAGCTTGATCCCGAGGCCCCCGCGTCGAGTGACGAGGCCCTCGACGAGATCCTGGCGGCGAAGTACCAGATGCCGGTCGAACGCGCCCGAACGATGAACGCGCGACTCGCCGATCAGGGTGTGCAATTGGGACTGACCCTTTCCTTTGGGACCGTGCGGCGTGCCAACTCCTTCGATGCCCATCGTTTGATCGATCTCGCGACGACCCAGGGGCATGGGGCCGCGATGCGAGAGCGGCTGTTTCGCGCCTACTTCACCGAGGGACTACTGATCTCCGATCACGACACCTTGAACGCCCTGGCCGATGAGCTCGGAGTAACCGGGGCACCGGACTTGTGGGAGAGCCAGTCGTTTGCGGACAGTGTGCGCGACGATGAACGAGAAGCCCACGACCTCGGACTCAACGGTGTGCCGGCCTTCGTCCTCGACCGCCGGCTCTTGGTGTCCGGAGCCCAAGGTGCCGAGGCGATCGCGAATGCTCTACGCCAAGCGTGGGAGTCGCGCGAGAACTAGTCCTCGTCGTCCTCACTGGGCACGAGCGCAACGGCCGCGACCGAATGACCCTCGTCCAGGTTCATCACCCGCACACCGGTGGCGTCGCGACCTTGGGATGACACTTCACGAACACTCGTGCGAATGAGCACTCCCCCGTCCGAAGCCAACAAGACATCGTCATCCAGGCGCACCATGAAGGCCGCCACCACGAAACCCCGCGCTGCGGTCAACTTGATTGCGCGCACTCCTTGGCCGCCGCGACCCTGGCGATTGAAGCGCTCGGTCTTGACGCGCTTGCCAAAGCCGGTGTCGGTCACCACGAAGAGGTCGGCGTCGTCGCGCACGACATCGAGTGAGATCGCCTTGTCGTCGGCGCGCAGCTTGATACCCCGCACGCCGGTAGCGTCACGGCCCATCTCGCGCACCTCGCCCTCCGAGAAGCGAATGGCCATGCCGCGATAGGTGAGCATCATCAGGTCGTCGTCGCCGCCGGTGGGGACAACGCGAACGACCTCGTCGCCTTCGCGCAAGTTGATGGCGATCCAGCCCTCGCGCCGCGACTTGTCGTACTCGCTCAACGCGGTCTTTTTCACCGTGCCGTTGGAGGTCGCAAAGACAAGGAATCTGTCGTCGGGGAAGTCGGCCGTGGCGATGATGGCCTGAATCGATTCGTTGGGTTGCAGGTTCAACAAGTTGACGATCGCCGTACCCTTGGCGGTGCGGTCCTTCATCGGTATCTCGTGTCCGCGCAGACGAAATACGCGTCCGCGGTTCGAAAAGAGCAAGAGGTACGCGTGGGTGTTGGTGTGGATGATCTGGTCGACGAAGTCTTCGTCGCGCAGCTTCGCTCCCTGCACGCCTCGTCCTCCCCGGCCCTGGGTGCGAAAGGCGTCGGCCGCGACCGACTTCACGTAGCCCGCTCGGGTCACCGTGAGAACGATCTCCTCGTCATCGATCAGATCCTCGACCCCGAGTTCGCCTGGGTCGTTCACGATCTGGGTGAGCCGTGCGGTGGCGTACTTGTCGCGCACGACCGTCAACTCGTCACTGATGACGCCACGTAGCTTGGTGTCACTCGCCAGGATCGACTGGAGTTCGGCAATCGTCTCGCGCAGCTTGGCCATCTCGTCTTCCAGCTCCGAGCGTCCCAGGCGCGTAAGGCGACCCAGGGTCATGTCCAAGATGTGGTTGGCCTGCTCTTCGGTGAAGTCAAAGGGGCTCCCCATGAGGGCCGAACGGGCCGCCGCACGGTCATCCGATCCCCGGATCGCCGCGATGACCTGGTCCAGCATGTCGATGGCGCGCAACAGTCCTTCGACAATGTGCGCTCGCGCTTCGGCTTTGCGCAGGCGGAACTGCGAACGCCTCGTGACGACGTCAATCTGGTGGGCCACGTAGTGGGTGAGGGCCTGGGCGAGATTCAGGGTGCGCGGCACCTCGTCGACCAGTGCGAGCATGTTGACCGCGAAGGTGGTCTGCAGTGACGTGTTCTTGTAGAGCTTGTTCAAGATCACGTTCGCGTTGGCGTCTCGCTTGAGACGAATCACGAGGCGCGCCTGGCGACCGGCTGAGTCGTTCTGAACCGCGGCGATACCCTCGAGCTCGCCGTTCTTCACGAGGTCGTAGATCTTTTCTTCGATCGACTCGACGGAGACTTCGTACGGGAACTCGGTGACCACGATGCGGGTGTCGCGAGCGGTCTCTTCGATCTCGGCGACCGCGCGAAGTTTGATCGAACCGCGGCCCGTGCGGTACGCGTCCAGGATCCCCTGGCGACCCAGGATCTGGGCCTTGGTGGGAAAGTCCGGGCCCTTGACGAACTTCATCAAGTCGTCGGAGGAGGCGTCGGGATTCGCGATGAGGTGCAGCGTCGCGTCGACCACCTCGCCGAGGTTGTGCGGAGGAATCTTGGTCGCCATGCCCACGGCGATGCCCTGGGAACCGTTCACCAACAGATTCGGAAAACGCGAGGGCAGCACGGACGGCTGTTGGGTCGAGTTGTCGTAGTTCGCGTAGAAGTCGACGGTCTCTTCGTCGATGGAGTCGAGCATCTCGAGGGCCAGCGGGGCGAGACGACACTCCGTGTAGCGCATCGCGGCCGCACCCTCGTCGGGACCGGTGCCCCCGAAGTTGCCGTGTCCGCTGATGAGTGGGTGGCGCATCGAGAAGTCGACCACCATGCGCACCATCGCGTCGTAGATCGCGGTGTCACCGTGGGGGTGATAGGTCCCCATGACGTCGCCGACGACCTTCGCGCACTTGGCGAAGGGCCGATCGGGTCGCAAGCCCTGGTCGAACATTGAGTAGAGGACGCGACGATGCACGGGCTTGAGCCCGTCACGTACATCGGGTAGCGCGCGCTGGACGATGACCGACATCGAGTACTCGAGAAACGAGCGCTCCATCTCGAGGTTGATCTCGATGGGCTCGATGTAGCCGAGCACCACCTCGTCGCTCGGTGGCGTTGTTCCTGATCCGGAGCCCTTTGTAGAACGTGGCATAGACCCTCTCTAGATGTCGAGGAAACGAACGTCTTTGGCGTTCGTCTGAATGAAGTGGCGTCGCTGGGGCACGTCGTCGCCCATGAGAATCGAGCAGACCTCATCGGCGAGGGCCGCCTGTTCGACCGTGATCTGCAACAAAGCGCGCTTGGTCGAGTCCATGGTGGTCTCTCGCAGCTCGTCGAAGTCCATCTCGCCCAGACCCTTCAGACGCTGGAACTCGTTCTTGTGGTCGGGGTGCTCCACCAAGAACTTGTTCTTCTCGGTGTCGTCGTGCAAGTAGACCTTCTCCTTGCCCACCAGCGTGGAGTACAGGGGCGGCTGAGCCACGTAGACGTGTCCGTTGTTCACGAGCTCGGTCATCTGACGGAAGAAGAACGTGAGCAACAGTGTGCGGATGTGGCTGCCATCCACGTCAGCGTCGGCCAACAGGATGATCTTGTGATAGCGGATCTTGGAGAGATCGAACTCGGCTTCGACTCCCGCACCGATCGCCGAGACCAGGGCTTGGATCTCGGTGTTCTTCAAGATCTTGTCGGTGCGCGCCTTTTCGACGTTGAGGATCTTGCCTCGAATCGGCAGGATCGCCTGGACACGCGGATCGCGGGCATCCTTGGCGGACCCTCCTGCCGAGTTGCCCTCCACGATGAAGAGCTCGCACTCGCGGGGCTCATTGGACGAGCAGTCGACGAGCTTGCCCGGTAGCCCCGCACCATCCAGCGCGTTCTTTCGACGCGTAAGGTCTCGGGCCCCTTGGGCCGCCATGCGCGCCCGGGATGCCGAGATCGCCTTGGCGACGATCTGGCCGCCTTCACGGGGGTTCTCTTCGAGCCAGTCGGCCAACTTTTCATTCGTCGCGCGCTCGACCATGGAGCGGATCGACACGTTGCCCAGCTTGCCCTTCGTCTGACCCTCGAACTGGGGGCTGTGAAGTCGCACCGAGACGATGGCGGTCAAGCCCTCGCGGATGTCTTCGCCCTTGAGGTTCTCGTCTTTTTCCTTGAGCAGGTTGCGCTTGCGGGCGTAGCGGTTGACCACGTTGGTGATGGCCTTGCGAAAACCCTCTTCGTGCATCCCGCCTTCCACGGTCGAGATGCCGTTCGCGAAGGAGTAGATCCCCTCGTAGTACCCGGTGTTCCACTGAAAGGCGAGTTCGAGTTCCTGGTCCTCTTCGGTCTGCTCCAGGTATCCCACCTTGCGAAAGAGGGACTCCTTGGAGTTGTTGAGGTGTCGGACGTAGTCGACGATGCCACCGTTGTACTTGAAGGTCTCTTTGGCTTCGCTGCCCGGGCGCTCGTCGGTGAAGCGAATCTCCAGACCCTTGTTCAAGAACGCGTAGATCTGCAGTCGTTCGGTGACGGTTTGAGCTCGAAACTCGACCTCTTCAAAGATCGTGGGGTCGGGCTTGAAGGTGATGGTCGTGCCGGTACGACCCCGCGGTGCCGGTCCGGTCACAATGAGCTTTCCTTGCGGCTTGCCGCCGTCGCGGAACGTCATCTCGTAGTGGTGGTTGTCGTGGTCGACTTCGAGGTGCAGTTCGGTCGACAATGCGTTCACCACCGACACGCCCACACCGTGAAGTCCACCGGAGATCTTGTATCCCGCTCCGCCGAACTTGCCTCCCGCGTGCAGCACGGTTAGGGCGACCTCGGCGGCCGACTTGCCTTTGTATTGGGGGTGTTCGTCGACGGGAATACCTCGTCCGTCGTCCACGACCCGACAACTCCCGTTCTTAGTCAGTGTGACGTCGATGTGGGTGCAGTACCCGGCCATCGCCTCATCCACGGAGTTGTCGACGACTTCCCAGATCAGGTGGTGCAGTCCGGCCGGACCGGTCGATCCGATGTACATACCCGGGCGAACTCTGACTGGTTCCAGGCCTTCCAGAACGGTGATATCCCTAGCGCTATAGCTAGGCGACCCTTTGGTCTTTTCGGCCACGCAGGAGTCCTTTCACATCAATATTTGGGGGCGCCAATGGCGGCGCCGCGATCAGCGATTTAACGCTTTAATCCTACCCGACAGCGTGTCACTTTCGATCGCAATCGGGGCTCGAAAGCGCTTGTTTTTCTTGGGTTTTGGCGCTATTTGAGAACTGTTTTGAGAGAGGTCGGCGCGCGCTCTCCCAGGGAGGAAAATCCAATCAGAATTGTCGTCTCCCGAAGTCGAATCTGCTGGGCAAACGCACCCGAGGGAACACTCACGATCAACACACCATCCTTGATCAGTTCGACCCGGCAGTGCTCGGCGAATACCGGGTCCACCACGGTCGGCCAGATCCGTCGGGCTTCGTCGATAACTCGTAGGTCAACGCGGCGAAGGCGTCCCGCGAGGGCGTTGAGGAGCTCTCCCAGGGGCGAGGGCGGCTCGTCGCGAGGCATCAGAGTGATTCGGTGAGGTCGATGACCGCAGCCGGCGTCATCGCCTCGGGAAGGGGTGACGCCGTGGTCACCAGCGTTTGACCCTGGGGAAGAAGAGTGAGGAGCCGGGAGCTGCGCACCGGGTCGAGCTCGCTAAAAACATCATCTAACAGGAGTAATGGCTCCACGGAGCGTTCTTGGCGGATCAGTTCGTGCCCGGCGAGTCGAAGGGCGAGTGCAAGCGAGCGCTGCTCCCCCTGGGAGGCTTGACGTCGAGCGTCTCGACCCTCAAGTAATAGTTGAACGTCGTCGCGATGCGGCCCCACTGTGGTGTAGCCGCGAAAGCGATCGTCGTTACTCGCGGCCCCCAACGCTGCTTCCAACTCCCCCCGCCACGATCGCTCGTAGCGAACGGCGACATCGCTGTCGACTTGGGCCAACTGGCGATAGAACTCCGCCACCAGTGGTTCAAGGTCGCCGAGAAGTTTTTCTCGACGTGCCACCACTAACTCGCCAATTGCACCAAAGTCGCGCGACCACTGATCGAGTTCCCCTTGTTGTTCACTTGAGGGTCGCGATCCTTCGAGTGATCTCAGCAGCGCGTTGCGCTGCGTCAACACTCGAGTGAATCGCTCGATCATCTCCGCGTCCCGCGGTTCCACGTCAGTGAGGAGGGTAGTGAGGAACGCACGCCGGTGCTCGGGTCCGCCGCGGACAATATCCACACCTTCCGGGGTAAAGACGGTAAGTGGGAGCGCCGCAGACAGTTCCGCGCGCGAACTGGGGCGCTGTCCATTCACCAGCATCCGCTTGGTCGTATTGCGTACACCGCGAGTCAACGTGAGGTCCACCTGCACACGCCGCTCACCCGAGAGCACAACGCCGTGTACTTCCGCGAGTGATTCGCCGTTGCGAATCATGTCGCTCGCCACATTGGTACGAAACGACGACGCCGTGGCGAGAGCGTAGACCGCCTCGAGGACCGACGTTTTCCCTGTTCCGTTGGGTGAAAGGAGGACCGTGGTGGCACTCGGATCAGGCGTAAAACAGAACTCGCGGAAGAGCCGAAAATCTCGAACTGTGAGTTCGTGGAGACCCACGATGCACTCGATCTACTGGACGCGCACGGGCATCAAGAGATATCGGAATCGCTCGTCTTCTACACCGTGAACCATCGCTGCGCGCACCGAGTCCGACATCTCGAGAACCACCTCGTCACCAGTCACCGCTTCGACGCCGTCGATGAGAAACCCGGGGTTGAAAGCGATGGTGATCTCATCACCGTTGTAGTCAGCATCAACGTTGTCTTCCACGTCGCCGGCGTCATGACTTTGCGTACGCACTTCAAGGTTTCGATCCTTCATGGTGAGGCGTACCGAGGAAGTTGAATCTTTCGCGAGGAGCTTCGCACGCTTGAGAGACGTCAGCAGAGTGTCCTTGGCGATGCGAAGGTGATTCGGGAAACTTGCCGGGATCAGTTGGAGGACCGACGGGTAATTACCGTCAATGAGCCTCGAGGCGATAGATGTGTTTCCCACAATGAAACAGATCTCCGCATCGCTCTTGGTAACTCCAATCTCCGCATCGGCCGAAAGTGACGACGCGGCGCGCTGTAGCTCTTGGAGCGCACGAGCGGGCACCAAAAGATCCTCGGTGTCACTAATCCCCTTCACACCAGGTACGTCGCGCACCGCCAGGCGATATGAATCGGTGGCGAAAAGACGCAATGTTCCGTTGTCGCTCGTAAACAACACACCCGTGAGCAGCGGTCGCGCATCATCGCTAGCCGCAGCACGAACCACTTGATTCAGCCCCTGGATCAGATCGAGCGCCGCAATCGATGTCACGGCACCCGCAATCGGCGGGAGTTTGGGGTAGTCGCTCACCGGGAATGTGCGCAACGAGAACTTCGCACGCCCGAGCGAAATCTCCACATTGTCGTCACCACTGGAGACCGTGACCGCACCCGGCTCGAGCGATCGCACGGCGTCAACCACCAAACGCGCGGGAACGACCGTCGAGCCATCTTCAATTCCAATTACGTCGACCGTTGTGCGGGCGGTGATATCGAGGTCCGTGCCGGTAACAACGAGCTCATTACCTTGGAGGGTGAGAAGAACACCGGACGCGGCGCCAATGAGACGGGTAGCGGCGACACGGCTCGCTGCGGTGAGCGCTTCGACAAGGATGTCGCGCTCTGCTCTGAACTTCATAGAACTACCTTTCGTTGCTACTGAGGTTACGTGTGTCTTTTTAATGTAAGAGAGTCTTGTAGTAGTAGGTCTGTGGAAATGTGCTCGCAGGTGTAAGAATCCTGATCGTGAGATGATTCAACAACGTCACTCAACACACAAGACTGTCGATAACTCTCTCAACTCTCAGGGCTCAACTCTGAGGTGATGTGGAGTACCGAGTTCTTACCAACGTGTAGTCAACAACCCTGGCCGGAAGTTGCCCACAGATCTCTTGTCGTTAATTCTCTCCTTGAAGACGGCGCTTGAGTTGATTGATTTGGGACAGCATTTCGGGATCAGACGTGAGTTGCTCGCGGATCTTCTCCACCCCACTAATGACCGTGGTGTGGTTGCGGCCGTCGAAGATGCGAGCGATCATCGGGTACGAGTAGTTGTTCAGCATGTCGCGAATGAGGTACATCGCTACATGTCGGGCGTGAACAAGCGGTCGCAGACGCTTGGCGCCCCTCACCTCCTCGACCGAGAGGCCGTAGAAGTCCGCCACTACCGACAACACAGTTTCGGGTTTAAGGACAACCTGTTCTGCGCCCAGATTGGTGAGGTGGGCTTTGGCGAGTTCCAGGCTGATGGGCTCTTGACGGAGATTCGCGAAGGCTCGCAGCATCGTGATGGAGCCCTCGAGCTCGCGAATGTTGTCGCGCACCCTCTGAGCGATCCACTCAGCGACGTCGTCGGGGAGGGAGATCCCCTCGCGTTCGGACTTGGAGCGCAGAATTGCGATTCGTGTTTCCAGGTCGGGTTGATCAATTTCGGTGACGAGTCCCTGGAGCAAACGGCTGCGAAAGCGGTCTTGTAGTCCCGCGAGGTCTCGGGGTGAGCGGTCCGACGTGAGGACGATTTGCTTACCTTCGCCATGGAGCGCGTTGTAGGTGTGAAAGATCTCCTCATGAAACGTCTCGCCGCGTGTCTCCATGAACTGGATGTCGTCGATTAACAACACGTCGTTCTCGCGGTAGCGCTCGTGCAACGCGAGTTGGGTCCGGGTTTGAATGGCGCGGATGAAGTCATTCAAGAACGTTTCGGTCGATACGTAGAGGACTTTGCGCCCCGGGTAGTTCTCCTGGACGAAGTTGCCGATTGCGTGCAGGAGGTGGGTTTTACCAAGTCCAGAGTTCCCGTAGATCATCAGCGGGTTATAGGCGCGACCAGGGTTTTCGGCGACCGAGACGGCTGCCGCAAACGCCAGGCGGTTAGATGAACCCGGCACGAAGGAGTCAAAAGTCATCCGCGGATCGAGACGGGTTGGTTGGTCCACGCTCGGCGCGTACGACAGCGCCGGGGCCGCAGCCTCAATGGATTCGTGTGGGTCGTCGAGCGCCGGTGCCCCCGTTACGTCACTCACCGTTATCGAAACCTGCACGGGACCGCCGACGAGTCGTTCGGCCTGCTCGGTAATGAAGGGTAAGTAGCGCTGTTGCACGCGCAAAAGTTGAATCTGATTGGGTGCGCCGATAACGAGCTCGTTATCGTGGTAATCCACAAGGTGAAGAGTGTTGAGTCCGGCCGCCCACACTGCCTCAGAAGCGTTACCACGTAAGGAGTCTCGAAGGGCCGACCATATTTCTTCGCCACTCTGCACAATCTTCCTCCACAGACCTCTTGCGAGACTATCCACAGCCGTTTGAACGGTGGGGAGAGTCACGTTACACCGAATCTGGCTCCCCCGCCGGGGCCATATGTCCCGTCGGGTAAGATTGCGGGCCTGGCGTGCCAGCGACCCCCAGGGGGTACCGCGAAGCGCAGAGCATATTTTGAGAAGAGGTTTTCGTGAAGCGTACGTATCAGCCAAACAGGCGAAAGCGGGCCAAGACCCACGGTTTTCGCGCCCGCATGCGCACTCGCGCCGGTCGCGCGGTTCTGCGGTCCCGTCGTGCCAAGGGTCGTAGCAAGCTGACGGTCTAGTCGCCATGCCCGGCCGGGTCCGAACCCGCCGGCAGTTTGCGCTCCTTTCCTCGGCCACGGGTCGCGGACAGAGCGGGCCACTGCGAATTAGTTTCGTGGCGACACCAGATGAAGTTGGTGTTGATGTGGCCTATGCGATCAGCCGGAAGGTGGGAAACGCGGTGGTTCGAAACAGAACCAGGCGTCGACTCAGAATGGCAATGGATGACCTGAGGCCTCCGCCTCAACCAGGGTTGTACCTGGTCAAGTGCGGAATCCAAACAGGGAACCTTTCTTATGCACAACTCCTACTCCACCTCAGCAAAGCCGTTGAGCGAGCAAACGCCGCCTGACTCGGTTCCCGCTCGAGCCGTGGTCGCCGCGATCCGCGTCTATCAGCGAGCTTCCTCGGGGCGCGTAGCCCCTTGCCGCTTCTATCCCTCGTGTTCCCAGTACGCCCTTGAAGCGGTAACGAGTCACGGTGCGCTACGCGGCACAGCACTGGCTTTTCGACGTCTCGTGAAGTGTCGACCCCTCGGTCCGCACGGCATTGACCTCGTTCCCGAACCTCAGACCAGGAGTTCCCACTAATGCACTCAGTCACCAAGTTCTTCGGGACCATTTTCCAGCCAATATTCCACGGCATTGCCTGGTTGATGGCGGCGTTCTACTCGTTGGTGCCGAACTATCTCTTCGCGATCGTGATGCTGACGATCGTGATCATGGCAGTGCTGACCCCCCTCACCGTCAAGAGCACACGGTCGATGGTGGCGATGCAAAAGCTTCAACCTGAACTCAAGAAGCTCCAACAGAAGTACAAGGGCCCCGAAAACCGTCAGATCCTCAACGAGGAAATGATGAAGTTGTACCGCGAGGAGGGCGTGAATCCGTTAGGCGGCTGCCTACCGATGCTGCTCCAGGCGCCTTTTCTATTCATTTTGTATAACGTCATCAAGGGAATGTCCTACGAGGTGATGAACAAGGCCGGTGTGCTGGTCTCTAAACCTCGGTATCTGCCGCACAACACCACGATGTACCAGCACCTGATTGCGACTCACGGTCAAGTGAAGGTCTGGGGAATGGACTTGAGCTTGAGGGTCTTTCCGATCTCGGCGCACGGGTCGTTCGCGGCCGCTTTGCCATTTTTCGCTTTCGTCGCGCTGGCCGTGGGGTTGCAATACTTCCAGATGGCTCAGATCAACAATCGCAGCCGCAAATCCGGCCAGGCCATGCCCAGCCAGCAACTCATGATGCAGCGCGTTCTTCCGATTATTTTCGTGTTCTTCTACATCGCGATTCCGGCGGCCGTGGTGGTCTATATGATTATTAGTACAGGTATCCGCATAATTACTCAGGACATCATGTTTCGAGCCGGCGTCTCGGATCCCACCAGAAATGGCCTGGCTGCGAGTCGCGAAAAGGTCAAAGAGGTCGAGCGCGAGATTCCCGGCGCGAAGGAGATCTCAGCAGAAAGCTCGGTGGTCGCCGAACCCAAGAAGCCCGCGCCGAGATCCAATGGAAATCGGCCACCATCACGAAACCGCCCGCAGTCGAAACCGGCACCGAAACCGGTGCAACCTCGATCGCGGGCCAAGCGGAAAAGAAAGGCGCGTTAACCCATGGAATGGGTAGAAACTACTGGAAAGACCATCGATGAGGCTACGGACCGTGCACTTGCACATCTGGGGGTTCACCGGGACGACGCGGAAGTTGAAGTGATCGAAGAGCCCAAAGTGGGTTTTCTGGGTCGAGTTCGCGGGGAAGCTCGCGTACGCGCACGGGTTCGCCCGAGTGGTCCACGCCCCAAGCGTTCTCGTCGCTCGGGCGAACGGCCCCGCGCGAGTGGTGGTCGTGAGGAAAGGGTGCGCGGCGAAAAGAAGCCGGGAGCACCACGACGCGAGAGCGCCAAGGGCGGACCTCGCTCCACTCCCCCCGCGACAAAGTCGACAAAAGTTGAAAAGAGTTCCGTGAAGGAGGAACGTATGGCAGAAGGCATATCGCTTGCCGAGCAAGGAGCCATCGCGAAGGAGTTCCTCGAAGGACTCTTGTCGTCAATGGACGTTAAGGCTGAAGTTTCAGTTAAGGAGTTAGACGAAGAGACCGTCGAGCTGTCGGTGAATGCGAATCCGCCGACGGAGTTGGGTATTCTCGTGGGTCCTCGCGGCACGACGCTTCAGGCGCTGCAAGAAGTGACCCGCACGGTTGTCCAGTCCAAGAGCCCTAGCCGGACCGATCGAATCCTGGTCGACGTCGCTCAGTATCGTGAGCGCCGGGTCGCGGCCCTAGGCCGCTTCGCCCAACAGGTGGCATCCGAAGTCCTGGAGACGGGCGAGGAGAGGGCTCTGGAGCCTATGTCGGCTGCAGACCGCAAGGCTGTTCATGACGCGTTGTCCGACAACGATCGGGTGGCTACTCGCTCAGAAGGTGAAGATCCTCGACGTTTCGTGGTGGTTTCTCCTGCATAATGGCCCTGTGCCCACTGATTGGTTGCCCCGCGCTCTCGAGGAATCGAGAGCGCGGGGTTTTTTAGGCCCTCAACCTCTGGAGCCTCAGATCCTTCACGCGGAGGGTTTCGCGCTCAGCTGGGAGGCGATTCGTACCGCTCCCCCGCAATCCTTTCTGGATCTAGGCAGTGGCGGGGGCCTTCCTGGCCTGGTTCTTCTGGATCGCTGGCGGTGCACCGCGGTGTTTTTGGATTCGATGACCAAGCGCAGTACCTTCCTGGCGGAAGTACTGGAGTGGCCCGATACTCCCGACGGTACTGCCGTAACTGCGCGAGCCGAGGAAGCCGCTCGGTGGCCCGAGTTTGACGGGGCCTTTGACCTTGTGACTGCTCGCTCATTCGGTCCGCCGGCCGTGAGCGCAGAATGTGCCGTTCGATTCCTCCGGATCGGGGGAGTCCTGGTCGTTTCCGAACCCCCCGATGATTCGGAGACGGGACGCTGGAATCCGTCCGGCTTGGGTCAGCTGGGCCTCAAGGACTTGGGCCGGACGCGACATGGTGCCGCATTTCGCGTACTGGAAAAGGAAAGCGCGACGGCACCCCGATTTCCCCGCGAATCAGGCATGCCGAAGAAGAAGCCACTTTTCTGAAGGTTTCACGTGAAACATGGTGGAGTCGACGGATTAGGAGTTCCCGGGGGCTAGCGCACGGCGTGGAGTGTTTCACGTGAAACACAGCGGAGTCGCTCTTTAGGTGGCTTCTAGGCCGCGAAGGGGCGACCCCGGCGATTCCGAGGGTGGATTCTGGAGGACGCCTGGCGGCGTTGATGGAGATGGGATTCGTAGATCGAGCTTGCAGTCGATAGTCTCAAAAGAACCTCTCGACCTGCCGCCCGGACAGGATGTTTCACGTGAAACACTCCGGTCCAGCAATCCCAATATCTCCACCCCGACGTCGCAAAACCCCAATGGTTGAGGCTTTTTGAACTCGAACGTTCCGCGTGAAACACTCACGCCTCAACAACCCGTCGGTATGTTTCACGTGAAACATTGGTACTTGACGACGCATCAAAAAGTGAGTTGAATGGAGGGAGTTCATCGACGCAGTGTCGGGCGACTACTACGGTCGGGAAGATAAGAGGCTCATGGCAGACGCCAGCACAGTGAGGATTTTTGCCGTAGCCAATCAAAAGGGCGGGGTCGGCAAAACCACCACAACGATTTCACTGGGTGCGGCATTGGCGGAGCAGGGAAAGAGAGTCCTCATCGTGGATCTCGACCCCCAGGGCAACGCCACCACGGGTTTGGGAGTAGACGGTCGCCAATTCGAGCGCTCGGTCTACGACGTGCTGCTGAATGACGTTCCCATGGTGGACATCGTGGAGCCCACGGGCTACAACAACCTCTTCGTGGCACCCGCCACCCTTGACTTAGCCGGAGTGGAGCAAGAGCTCACCTCCGTAATTTCCCGGGAATTGAGACTGAAGAAGGCAATCGCCTCGGTGATGGACGACTTTGACTTCATCTTCATCGACTGTCCGCCGTCGCTGGGTTTGATCACGATCAATGCGTTTGCGGCCGCGACCGAAATCATGGTTCCGGTTCAGGCAGAGTTCTACGCACTTGAAGGCCTCACACAGCTCCAGCGGATCGTCGATCTGGTCCAGCGAAACCTCAACCCTGACTTGAAGATCACCAAGGTGGTGCTGACGATGTACGACTCGCGCAACACCCTGTCGGGTGATGTCGCGAAGGAGGTCAAGAAGCACTTCGCCGAGGAGCTTTGCGAGACAGTGATTCCTCGCACCGTGCGACTGGCCGAAGCGCCATCCTTCGGTCAACCGATCACCGTCTTCGACCCGATATCCAAGGGCGCCATTGCCTATCGCGCCCTAGCAGAGGAGATTGCGAATGCCTAGACGACCAGGATTGGGGAAAGGGCTCGGAGCCCTCATTCCCGACGGGGCCCAGACGCCCACCGACACACCGGAGGAAGTTGTCTCCTCGAGCCCACTACGGATGGTCTCGATCGACTCCATACGCCCCAACCAGTTTCAACCGCGAAAGACTTTCAACAACGACAGTCTCAAGACCCTGGCGGCATCGATTGCTGAACTCGGCGTTCTTCAGCCCATCATCGTTCGGCCGGTTGAAGGAGAACCCGATAAGTTCGAACTCATCGCGGGCGAACGACGTTGGCGCGCTGCGAGCATCGCGGAACTCGAACTGGTTCCCGTCCTGCTGCAAGACGATGTCAACGATCGTCTCTCACTCGAGCAAGCCGTGGTGGAGAACCTGCATCGCGTCGACCTCCACGCCCTTGAAGAGGCCGCGGCGTACCAGCAACTCGTCGACGAGTTTGACCTTACGCACGATCAGGTAGCTCAGCGTGTGGGCAAAAGCCGGGCATATGTTACGAACACGTTACGACTTCTTCAGTTGGGCGAGGCGGCCCAGAGCGCACTCGCGTCCTCGCAGATCACCGCCGGCCACGCACGTGCTCTGTTAGGCGTCAGCGACCCCAGCGCGCAAGCGACCCTGGTGGCGAAGGTTATTAAGAACGAACTCTCGGTGCGCGCGACGGAGGAGGCCGTCAAAGCCTTCCTCGAACCCCGGCCCTTGCCGACGGCGGAGGCCGTCACGCGAACCGCCGAAAGTGGCGCACCGCGTCTTCGACCCGTGCCCGATGCCAGCGTCGCTGAGTTAGAAGAACTCCTCGAAAGCTATCTGAACACTCGCGTGCACGTCGACCTCAAAGGGCGCAACGGCCGTATAATCATTGACTTTGCGGACCTTGACGACCTCGAACGGCTCTACAGCGCAATCGCGAAGGCGAAGTGACCTTCAACCCTCAACTTAACCCTCTTGTTGAAGTTTTCCCCAAGTTGTGGATGAAGTTGTGGGTTACTCCGATTTCCCGGATTTTCCTGGCATTTTGCGGTTCAAACACGTGGTTTTGGTCGCCTAACGATTGCGCGAACTGTGGATAACCTGGTCCGCTACACCCTCAAACGCGGTGATGGACTCGTGAAATACCTGTTCAGACAGTTCCCCGTGCTCAATGTGCACCGTCGTCATCTTGGTTTCGCGCAGGATGGGTAGGGCCATGCCGGTCACTTCCACGCGAGGCACACCGCTTTGACGGGCGAAGTCGGCCGCCAGCGAACTCGCAAGGACTTCGCCGCGGCGAGAGTGACTGCGGTAGCTCGCCCAGTAGTGAAGGTGAATGCCGTCGACCTGGTTGAGGGTTTGAAACGACAAGACGAGAGCAACGTCGTGGACGTTGGCGAAGTGGGCGGCCTCTTCTTGTGAAGTCCCGATCGACACGAGAATGGACTCGGTGCCCTCGAAGTGTCGGGCGAGTTCCTCGACGAGGGGACCCTGGCCGCAGAGCAGCACCGAGCCGTTCGCTAAGGGGTCGATGCCGGCGAGGTCGCGCGCGTCGGTAACGAGGCTCTTGACCGCATTGGTCGCGCGCACTCTACGCAGGGTCAAGAGCGTCTCTTTGGTGAGAGTGGCACTCTCTTCCAGGCCGCAGTTGCGCTGGAACTCTGCGAGGGCGGCCTGGGTGTGCGCGCCAAAGATGCCATCGATGCGTCCGGGATTAAATCCCAGTTGGGCGAGGAGTACTTGAAGTTCGGCGACGTCGTCGCCGCGCAGCATCGGACGCGTCAGATACAACAGGCGTTGGCCTAACTGCCAACTCGCTTCGCCCAAGCGTTCGTAGGTCAGTTCGTCGACGACGCCGGTGAGGGGGAGTCCGCGCGAACGCTGAAAGGACTCCACCAGGGCCGTCGTCTCGTCGTCAAAGACGTCGCCGTCGTTGGTCGGTATCAACGAGATCGCGCCCAGGCGCTCTTTGAGTTCGCGAACCCGCGGACCGGCGTCGCCGCTGCGAAGGGACTGGAAACTCAGGTGAACCTACAGGTTCGCGGTGATTTCCTGGAGTAGCGCGCCCTTGGGCTTGGCCCCCACCAGGCGTGCGGCAACCTCACCGTTCTTGAACAGCAAGAGCGTGGGGATGCTCATCACGGAGAACTTCGTGGCGGTAGCGACGTTGGCGTCGACGTCCAACTTCGCGATCGCGAACTTGTCGGACTGCTCGGTGGCGAACTCTTCGAGGATCGGCGCGATCATCTTGCAGGGGCCGCACCAGTCGGCCCAGAAGTCCACGAGGATCGGCTTGTCCGCGGCGCCGATGACTTCGTCAAAGGTCGCGTCCGTCAGGGTCGTGATGTTCTCGCTCATGCCAAACCTTTCGAGTGGGGTGTTCTCGTGTCGGACAACCACTGTAGCGACCGGGCTTAGATTCCTTGCGCTTCCAGCCAGCGCTCGGCGTCAATGGCGGCAATGCACCCGGACCCGGCCGAGGTCACGGCCTGGCGGTAAATATCGTCCTGGACATCGCCCGCGGCAAAGAGGCCGTCGATGTTGGTGAAGGATCCCTTCGACGTTCGCACGTAGCCGTTGTCCTCTAAGTCGACCTGGTCGGTGACGAGCGTGGTGTTGGGAACGTGTCCGATCGACACGAAGACCCCCGTCACGAGCAGCACGCGCTCTTCGTCGGTGAGTGTGTCGCGCACTTTCACGCCCATGACCTTGTCCTCGCCGAGGATCTCGGTCACCTGGGTGTTCCACTCGAAACGGATCTTCTCGTGCGCAAAGGCCCGTTCTTGCATGATCTTGGAGGCCCGCAGCGAGTCGCGACGGTGGATCACGGTCACGCTCTTGGCAAACCTCGTGAGAAAGAGTGCCTCTTCCAAGGCCGAGTCGCCGCCGCCCACCACCACGATGTCCTGGTCGCGAAAGAAGAAGCCGTCGCAGGTCGCACAGGTCGACAGACCATGACTCATCAGTCGTTCTTCGCCCGGCACGTTCAACATCAGGGAGCGTGCCCCGGTCGCCAGGATCACCGCATCGGCCGTGATGCTGGGTTCGACGTCACCGCCGAGCCACGCGCGAAATGGTCGCTGCGTGGTGTCGAGTTTGTGTACCTTTTCGACGCGCAGGTCCGCACCGAAGCGCTCGGCCTGTTCGCGCATGCGCATCATCAGCTCCGGTCCGCTTAGGGCTTCGGGAAACCCGGGAAAGTTCTCGATGTCGGTGGTGAGCATCAGCTGGCCGCCGGGCTGATCGGTGGTTGAAGACGGCTCGCCTTCAATCACGATCGGTGACAGCATCGCGCGTGCGGCATAGATCGCCGCCGTCAGGCCAGCCGGACCCGAGCCCACGATCAACACCCTGGTGTGTTCGGCCATTACTTCCTCAGTGTGAGCGGCCTGCGCTTACGCCAGATGACCCAACCCGCGATGATCGAGAGCGCACCGATGGCCGCGTAGGTGATCCACTCGTGGCCGGAGAATGCGTAGACGTTGAGCAGGCGCACGAGGCCGATGAGGAGTACGACCACGAACACCAGTGCGGCCAGGGCGATGATCAAACCAAAGGCGATGGCCCGACCGGCAAGGATGACGGGGCGCAGCACTTTGTCGTGCACGAGGTCGAGCACGTGATCGACACCCGCGAGGAGGCGATCGACGAGATCGGGATCGGGTGCGGTGCTCTCAGCCACGCTCGCCAGACTACCGGAGGTCTCTGATTACTCTTCGATCCACGTGAGTCCGATGATGCCCGGGCCGGCGTGGGTGCCCACGACCGGACCGATGTCGGCCACGATGAGCGGAAACTGCGTGGGGATGTCGTTCACGAGCGAGGTGAGGGTGGCGACGTCGGCGTCGCTCGACGCACCTTGAATGAGGGCGAGGCGTCGCAGGGGCGCGTGATTCCGAGCGACGTTGGCTACCGCGATCAGAGCTTTGGCGCGGGTGCGCTGTCGTCCCGCCTCGGCGACGAGACCGGCCTTCACGTCGATCATCGGTTTGATGGCGAGCACCTGACCCAAGAACGCCTTCGCGCCGCCGATTCGACCGCCCTTGATCAGGTGTTCGAGCGTGTCGAGGGTGGCGACGACTCCGATCTTTCCGATGGCCTCGTTGCTTTGTGCGACGAGCGAGTCGAGGTCTGCGCCTTCTGCCGCCGCCTCGGCGACGTCGATCACAATCAGACCCTGGCCCATCGAGACGTTGAACGTGTCGATGACGCGCACCGGAAACTCAGAACCCAGGGCCTCGGCACCCAGCGTGGCGCTCTGGTGGGTGGCGGACAGTAGTGAGGAGAGGGTGAGCACGATGACCCCGTCGAATCCCGCCTCACGGGCTCGTTCGTACGCGGCCTGGAACGCGCCCGGCGAGGGTGCCGAGGTTTCGGGTAACGACTTCGAGAGTTTGCACTTGGTCCAGAACTCCGCGGGGGAGAGGTCACTGAACTCGTCCTGATCGAAGCGAATCGTGAGCGGCACGACGTCGATGTCGAGGCGCGCCACGACGTCGGCGGGCAGATCGCTGGCGCTATCGGTGACGACTCGGATGCGGGCCACGTGTTCCCCCTTTAGAACCGTTCAAGCCTTGCACCTTTTACCTGAGCCTGTCGAACCCGACGTCGCAAGACCACAACCGTGGCGAGGTACGCGAGCGCACCCGCAATGACCGCCAGGGAGAATCGCGCGACCAGCAAGAGGCCCCGTGTCCAGGTCGGTGCGTCGTAGACGACGGCGATGACCACAGTGGCGGCCAATGACGCGATCAGGCTGCGCCGCACGTGCACGCTCCACACGCCGGTGGTGATGTTGACCTGGTAGTAGGCGAGGACCGCCAGTGCCGCCACCGCTGCGGCTGCGTAGCCGATCGAGATCGCGGCCATGAGGCCGACCTCGGAGTGACGTCCGAGCACGATGCACAAGACAATGGTGAGACCGTTGTTGAGCACGTAGAGAAGAAACACGTCGCGCGCTCGTTGCATGGACTGCAGTCCGCGCACGCAGAGTTGGAAGATGGTGAAGCCCGGCAGTCCGGCGGTGAGGACCGCGAGCACCGTGCCCACCGACCACGAGTGGCTTGCGTTGACGTGCTTGAGCAGGATGGCCACGAGCGGCTGAGCGAGCACGATGATCACGAGCGTGCAAGGAACGATGATGACCAGTGACTGTCGCAGCGCGAAACGCAGTCGTTCGGTGAGTCCCGCGAAGTCGCGTTCGGTGGCGTATCCCGCCAGTTGGGGCGTGAGGGCGCCCAAGACCGAGACGACCACGACGGCGTAGGGCATCTGCATGAACGCCCAGCCGTAGGTGTAATCGCTCACCGGACCACCACCCCCGATGCCAAAGGCGAAGGCCAGAACCACGTACAGCGAGAGCTGGTTGGTGAGCACGACGAGCAACGTCCAACTCCCGAGTCGTCCGATCGCCTTGACGGCGGGATCCTTCATGTTCAGTCGGAAACTGAGGCGCCAGAGGTTGGCTCTCGCCATCGAGGGCACCAGGCAGAGGAACTGGATGGCGACGCCAGCCGTCGTGCCCAGACCTAGCCACAGCAGATCACTCGACCCCGCGAGGTGCGACAGCACCGGGGTGGGGTCCACGAGGTGGAACCACACCAACACCGCGATGCACACGGCGTTGTTCGCCACCGGGACCCAGGTCGCGATGCCGAAGCGACGTCGGATGTTGAGCAGGGCCGTAGCGATCCCGATGGCGCCGTAGAAGAAGATCTGGGGCACGAAGAATCGCAGCAGGTCGGTCGCCACCACGCGCTGCTGAGCGGCCACCAGTTGCTGGTGCGCCACGGCCGCCGCGCTCTCGTGCACGCTCGACGTGCGCGAGAGAAACGTGAAGCCGTCGATGATGTAGGGGGCGAGGAACCACGCCACGATCGAGGCGCCGGCGAGGACGATCAACGCGGCACTCACCACACTCGAGATCGACTTCCAGGCTCGGCGCTCTCCGTCGAGGGTCAGCCGCTCCACGAACACCGGAATGAACGTGGCTGTCGCAATACCGCCCAAGACCAAGTCGAAGAGCATGTTGGGAACGGTGTTGGACAGGTTGAAGGCGTCGGCGATCGCCGAGAACCCGAGCACCCAAGCGAGCACCAGCACGCGCGCGAAGCCCGTGACGCGCGAGACGAGTGTGCCGCTCGCCATTGAGAGAACGCGCGAGGAGTGAGTCGAGGTGACGGTCATCGGGCGTGACGACCTTTGGGCCGACGTCGGATGGTGCGCCACCACCACCACGCGAGCACGAAGAGAGACGCAAAGGTAATGAGGTAGCCGACCACCGAGGTACCCGCGATACGCACCTGGATCGCGGTGCGGGCCAAGACCACCTGGCCGTTGGGGGTGGTGAGGATCACCTGGAGGGTCAACGAGCTTCCCTGCGCGCCTGACACGGGTACTCGGATCGACTCGGTGGGTGAGTTCATCACCAGGTCGATCGAGTTGCCCCTAGGAAACGAGATGCGATCGGTGACGAAGTGCACAACGGTGTCGACGGTGTAGTGGAGATGCGAGAGGACCGTGATGGGCAGGTCGGTGCCGGACCCCGCCAGCGTGATGGTGCTCTGGTCGATCGAGAACTGGGCGAGTTGCTCGTCGAGTAGGTGGGTGGCGGCGTTGATGGCGCTTTGACGCGCACTCGGACCGCCACCGGATTCGGCCGAGGCAACGGCGACGCGTAGGACTGTGGCGATGTTGCTCGATCGCACGCTCTGGGCAAAGGAGTTGACCTGTCCAATCAGGGACAACAGCGACGAGACGTTGTGTGCCGACCAGGTCGATGACTGGCTCGCCGAGAGGGCGCGATCGACGGGCGCGCCGTTGGCGGCCACTTGAGTTGCGCCAAAGGAGGGCGAGAGCGAGACGAGTTGACTGAAGGGATTGTCGTGCAAGCCACTCAGCAGGTCGTCGAGAAACGAGTCCGAGGTGTCGTTGGCGGGAGTCGTGAGGACGACCGAGCGCGAACTCGGGGCGAAGGGTTCCTCGAAGTGCAGAAACGCGAGGGTGGCGAGCACCATCGCGGCCCGTCGTCCCGGCTCGATGGCTTTGTCGCGCGTGAGTTGGGAGAGCGGACCATCGTCGCTGAGCGCGACCAGGGACCCCGCGCCCACGACGTGATACGGCGCCCCCCAGGTCAGGGTGGACGACGGCGCTTGGGTGAGGTCGTTTTCGGGTACGACCACTTCGGTGAACCCGGCCCGATTCAACGCGGCCAAGCTCGCGGGCGACTGCGAGCCGCTGAGCAGGACCGGATCGTCCATGTAGTGACTTGTCATCTTCGCGAGCAACTGACCGGTCAACGTGAACTGCTCGCCGACCTGACTGGCCAGGTGGTAGGTGTCGAGACCGGCGAAGTCGATGGTGCTCGAGGGCGCGTCGATCACGCGATGTAGCGGGCTCAGCATGGCGCTCTCGAGCGCGCTGACCCAGGCGGGCCCGTGGCTGGCATTGAGTTGAATGTCGGCGAGCACGGAGTAGTTGAGGCCGAGGGTCACCGGTGAGTTCGTGAATCGTCCGATCGTTTTGAGGACGTCGATGATGTGCGTGGGTCGGCGCAGGGCCCTGGGCGTGACCGGTACGACCAAGGTGACTTGGAGGGGCTTGTCAACCGAGGTCGACTGCACGCTGAGCAGAGACCACTTGGTGATCGTGGTGCCGTTCATGCTCAGCGAGTAACGAATCGGGTACACCCCGCCACAGCCGTTCGTCGAGCACGCCAGCTGTAGTCGCGGGGCGGCCCCATCGCACGAGCGCGGCGGCGACGGCAATGTGCGCGTGTATAGGGTGACGATGAAGTTGGCCTGGCCATTTTTCAGGCACTTGAGGTCGAAGTTGCCCGTGGTCGCGATCGCCCCCACTCCCGGACCCTGACCATTGACGATGGGCGAGAGCTCGCTGCGTACGGTGATGACGGGATAGAGGGCCACGCTCATCTCGGCGTTTGACGATGCGGGCGAGACGGCGATCGTCGTGCCAAAACGCGCCGTTCCCTGGGCTGACAACGAGGCCACCGCCCCCTGGTGCAGCACCGAAAAGGAGGTCGTTGTTGCGGCCCACGAGGCCGAGGGCCACGTCGCCATGGCGAGGCCGAGGAGTACGACGCTGAGCACCCGCCACCAGGTCGTCAGTCGGTGGGACATTGCTCCCTAAGGCTACCTTCGAGTGGGTGCGCAGCCCGGCGCCACTACCCTTCTTTCGCAGTGACATCCTTTGCCAACGCTCACGACGCACTGCGCGATCTCGCGCATCTCGCGCGTCCGCTCGCCGACGCCTTCGGTGACGCCGGCTTCTCCCTCTACGCCGTGGGCGGCTCGGTGAGAGATGCGTTGCTCGGCGTCGAGAGAGGCGAGGACTTCGAGATCGACTTCACGACGAACGCCCGGCCCGACGACATTGAACGACTGATGAAGCCCCTGACGAGCGCACTCTGGCAGCAAGGTCGGGCCTTTGGCACCATCGGGGGCACGCTTCGCGAGAGCGGTATCAAGGCCGAGGTGACTACTTTTCGCTCCGAGGCCTACGTTGATCACTCCCGCAAACCGTCGGTGGAGTGGGGCGATTCGCTCGAGGCCGACCTCTCGCGGCGCGACTTCACCATCAATGCCCTCGCCCTGGACGTGATTGCCCTGAATCGCGACACGCCCGGCGTGCAGACCCTCTTCGACTACTTCGGCGGGTTCCAGGACCTGGCCGATCGCCAGCTGCGAACGCCCATCGATCCCGAGGTCCTCTTTCGCGACGATCCGCTGCGCATGCTGCGCGCCGCGCGATTCGCCGCGCGATTCTCTCTGGCCATCGATCCCGCCGTGGAGGCGGCCGCCACGGCGATGGCCGAGCAACTCCAAAAAGTCTCGGCCGAACGGGTACGCGGCGAGCTCGACCTGCTCTTGTTGAGCCCTCAACCGTCCGTGGGTCTGGACTTCATCGTGCGCACGGGCCTGGCCGAGTATTTCTTCCCCGAACTTCCCAAACTCCAACTCGAACAAGACCCGGTTCATCAGCACAAGGACGTGCTCAAGCACACCTGGGCCGTGGTCGACAAGACCTCGCCTGACCTGACCTTGCGACTGGCCGCGCTCTTTCACGACATCGCCAAGCCCAATACGCGCTCGATCACCGAGGACGGCGTGACGTTTCGCTTCCACGACGTGGTGGGAGCTCGCATGACGCGCACCCGTATGGCCGAGTTGAAGTACTCCCAAGATCTCATCGATGACGTGGCGACCCTCGTGGAGCTGCACATGCGTTTTCACACCTACAAGCTGGGTTGGAGCGACCGCGCGGTGCGCCGCTACGTGCGCGACGCCGGCCCGCTGCTCGATCAGCTCAACGAACTCACTCGCAGCGACTGCACCACGCGCAACGCTCGGCGCGCCGAGATGCTGGCTGCGCGCATGGACGAGCTCGAAGCGCGCATCGGCGAGCTGCGTGAAGAAGAGGACCTCAGTCGCCTTCGCCCCGCCCTCGATGGCGACCAGGTGATGGAGATCCTGGGTATCCGTCCGAGCCGGGTGGTGGGCGAGGCACTCGATTTCTTGATGGAGATTCGCCTGGACGAGGGCGAGATCGGTACTGACGAGGCGGCGTCGCGACTACGGGCTTGGTGGGCGCAGCGAGACCGCGAATGAAAAAAGCCCCCGCCGAAGCGGGGGCTTTCTCCTAGGAAAGGTCAGTGATTACGGCCAGACAGGGTTCTCGGCCCCCTCGGCGAAGGCGCCGATCATGTCGTGGGCGACGTCGTCGTGGAACTGCACGGGCGGGGACTTCATGAAGTAGGCCGACGGTCCGAGCAGTGGTCCGCCGATGCCGCGATCCAGCGCCAACTTGGCACACCGCACCGCGTCGATGATGACGCCGGCTGAGTTGGGCGAGTCCCAGACTTCAAGCTTGAGCTCGATGTTGAGCGGCGCGTCACCGAAGTTACGGCCCTCCATGCGGATGTAGGCCCACTTGCGGTCCTCCAGCCACGGCACGTGGTCGCTCGGTCCGATGTGCACGTTGTCCGCGCCAATGTCGTTGAACTCGATCTGGCTGGTGACGGCCTGGGTCTTGGAGACCTTCTTGGACTCGAGGCGGTCGCGGTCGAGCATGTTCTTAAAGTCCATGTTCCCGCCGACGTTGAGCTGGTAGGTGCGGTCCAGGGTGAGCCCGCGGTCCTCGAAGAGGCGCGTGAGCACACGGTGCACGATCGTGGCACCCACCTGGCTCTTGATGTCGTCGCCAATGATGGGCACACCCGCGTCGCGGAACTTCTTGGCCCACACGGGGTCCGAGGCGATGAAGACTGGAATGGCGTTCACGAACGCGACGCCGGCGTCGATGGCCGCTTGGGCGTAGTAGCGCTGGGCGTCTTCCGAGCCGACCGGCAGGTAGGAGACCAGAACGTCGGCTTTGGCTTCGCGCAGGGCGCGCGCCACGTCGACGGGCTCAAAGGGAGACTCTTCAATGACGGCGCGGTAGTACTTGTTCAGACCGTCCAGGGTCGGACCGCGCTGAACCATGACACCCAAGGTGGCCACGTCGGCGAACTTGAGCGTGTTATTCATACCGCCGTCGATGGCCTTGCCGAGGTCGTTGCCGACCTTGGAGGCGTCCACGTCAAAGGCCGCGACGAACTCTAAGTCGCTGACGTGATAGCCGCCGAGCTCGACGTTCATCAGACCCGGAACGTGGTCTTCCTTCTTGGCGTCGCGGTAGTAGGTGACGCCCTGGATCAGCGAGCTGGCACAGTTGCCCACGCCCGCGATCGCTACTCGAATCTTGCTCATGACTTCCTTTCCTACTTCGCTTCGGTCGCGAAGGTTTCCTTACTGCGTTCGCTGGACAACATGTCGTCGATCCAGGCGAGATCTAGTTCGACTCCCCGGGCGGCGTGTTCCATCACGCCGCGGGCGTAGTCGTCGAGTTCCACGTTGCGCTCACCAGTTCTCACTTCGGCCAGGCGCTCGAGCAGGTCGGCGCGGCGACGCTCCAAGAGGCTCACGCGCCTCGTCGAGGAGAGGTGCTTGGCCAGAGCAATGCGCAACGAGAAGTTCTTGGCCGAGTCCAGTGTCGAGGGGTCGCTCAACAGAGAGACGAACTCCTCGCGGCCGGCGGGGGTGATGCGATAGACCTTGCGGCCGCGGCGCCCAAGGCCCGAGCTCGCGCGCAACGAGCGCAGCGAGGCGCGTTCGCCTGAGAGCGAACCGGTCGACAGAGAGGTCAGTCGCGGCGCAACGGGCAGAACTGCCTCGACGAGGCCGTGACGTTCGAGTCGCGCGAGGGCGGGATAGATCGACCCAAAGGAGACATTTGCCCACATTCCGAGGCGGTCGCGGAGCTGAGTGCGAATCTCATATCCATGGTGATCACGTTCCATCAGCAGGCCCAGGATGGCGATGTCTAACACGCGATCCATCATATCACTTCGATATATCGAGCGTGACGGTCCGTGTACAGACCAGGTATTTGCCGGATGTAGCATCACCACCAATGGATAAGCGATTCCGTTCGAGCACCGCCAATGGGGCCGTGGTCGAGTTCGGGCTTGTCCGCCACGCTCTTCTCGCCAAACTCGCGACGGGTCTGCTGCGCTACGAGGACATCTGTGACGCTCACCCTGAGCTTCTACGGGCCGGGCGCAACCTCGGTCGCAAGACCGGAGAGACGTGCCCGGTCTGTGGGGACGCCGAGCTCGTCGAGGTGACCTACGTCTTTGGCGTGCGACTGCCCTCGGGCGGCACGTGTCCGGCCACTCGCGCAGAACTGCTCAAGCTCGAGCGGCGCGAGGAGCCGGTGCAGTGCTACGCGGTCGAGATCTGCGTGGAGTGCTCGTTTCACCACCTGGCTCGCAAATGGGCGGCGGGAGGACGTCGTTCGCGCCGCCGCGCGCCGCTGGCGCGCGAGGTGGGCGAATGAAGCTCTCCGCCCCCCAGATCAAAGCGCGCAAGCGTCGAAACGGCAGCGCGCCCTTGGTGATGGTGACCGCCTACGACGAGCCGGGTGCGCGCCTCGTCGCCGCGGCCGGGGTGGACATGCTCCTCGTGGGCGACTCGGTCGCCAACGTCGTCATGGGACAAGACGACACGCTGCACGTGAGCGTCGAAGAGATCTGTCACCACGTGCGCGCGGTCGCCGCGGCCAAGC
Organism: uncultured Acidimicrobiaceae bacterium; assembly: GCA_963791015.1. GTDB lineage: Bacteria > Actinomycetota > Acidimicrobiia > Acidimicrobiales > RAAP-2 > RAAP-2. The sequence goes on from CAWBQX010000001.1 coordinate 429,464, forward strand.
CCGACGTACACATCGTCGCCGACATGCCCTGGCTGAGTTACCACGTCAGTATCGAAGACAGTGTGCGCAACGCCGCGCGCATTATTCGCAGCGGCGCCGACAGCGTCAAGCTCGAAGGGGGCCGCGTGCGTCGCGACGTGGTGCGCGCGATCCTCGACGCCGAGATTCCCGTTATGGGGCACCTCGGCCTCACCCCCCAGAGCATGCTGGCCTTCGGGGGATTCAAGGTGCAGGCCAAGACCCGCGAGGCCGCGCACCAACTGGAGCTCGACGCGAAGATCCTCCAGGACGAAGGCGTCTTTGCCATCGTGATTGAAGGGGTGCCCAACATTGTGGGTACCCGGGTGACCGCCGCCCTGGATATTCCCACCATCGGGATCGGTGCGGGACCCGACACCGACGGCCAGGTCCTGGTCTTTCACGACCTGCTGGGCCTGGGCAAGAATCGCCCGGCCAAGTTCGTGCGCCAGTACGCCGACCTGAGTTCAGTGATCACTGAGGCGGTCTCGCACTTCGCCAGTGACGTGCGCGCGGGCTCGTTTCCCGGGCCCGACGAGGTCTACCCCAATCCCGACGAGTTGGTGAACTAACCCTTCCGAACGAAAGGACCGTCGTGGCGCTCAGCGTGGCCAACGTGGGACTCGACTGTGAGGACGTTTGGCGGGTGGCGAACTTCTGGTCGGCGGCCCTGGGCCGCAGCGTCGATGAGGGGAGCAGCGAAGTGTTCGCGTCCATTGGCGGGGCCGATGCGCAGCGAACCCAGCCAGCGTGGTTCTTCCACAAGGTGCCCGAACCTTCGACGACCAAGAACCGCGTGCACGTCGATCTCATCGATCCCAGTGAGAACCGGGTGACGCGCTTGGTGGACTTGGGCGCGCGCGTCATCGAAGAACACGACATCGGCGTTCATAGTTGGACGGTGATGGAGGACCCCGAGGGCCACGTTTTTTGCGTCGCGGCCAAAGTGTACGGGGGCTGAGGGGTCCGTTCTCTGGGTGGTGCGAAAAGCACACGCGTCGCGGCGTCGCGACGCGCTCGAGATGCTCCTTGTCAGTTCAAAAGGGACGTTTGACACTACTCAAGCCCGTCAATGTTCAACGAACATGGCTACGTCACTTAGAACCAGCACCCTCTAGTTCGTCTAAGGACAAGGAGAAGTAGCCATGAAGGCTCTCGTCTACAAAGGCCCCGGTCAGAAGAGTTGGGAAGAGGTGCCCAATCCGGTGATTCAGCGTCCCACGGACGTCATTGTCAAGATGGTCGCCACGACCATCTGCGGAACCGATCTGCACATCCTCAAGGGCGACGTGCCCGAAGTGCAAGTTGGGCGCATCCTCGGGCACGAAGGAATCGGTGAGATTACCGAAGTCGGTTCGAGTGTGACGCAACTGTCGGTGGGCGATCGCGTCATCCTGTCGTGCGTCAGCTCGTGCGGGCGGTGCTCGAATTGCCGTCAGGGTCTCTACAGCCACTGTCTTGACCCGGAGGGTCGGGCGGGGATCGGATGGATCTTCGGGTACATGATCGACGGCACGCAGGCCGAGTACGTGCGCGTTCCCTTCGCGGAGAACTCGGTCTACCCGATGCCCGCGACGCTCAGCGACGCAGAAGGAATACTGCTCTCGGACATACTTCCCACCGGATTCGAGATTGGTGTGGAGTACGGCCATGTCCGTCCCGGTGACGTCGTGGCCGTGATCGGCTCGGGGCCGGTCGGCCTCGCCGTCGTCACGACGGCTCGTCTTTACGGTCCCTCGAAGATCATCGCCATCGATCTCGACGACGCACGGCTGAAGCGAGCGTTGGATTTTGGCGCGAACGACACAGTGAATTCGGGGGACGCGGACTGGAAGGAACAGGTTCTCGCCCTAACCGATGGCGCGGGCGTCGATGTCGCCGTGGAGGCGGTTGGGATTCCTGCCACGTTCACGATGGCCACGCAGATCGTGCGACCCGGAGGACACGTGGCGAATATTGGCGTCCACGGCAAGCCCGTCGAACTCGCGCTCAACGAACTGTGGATTCGAAACATCGACATCTCCATGGGACTCGTCAACACGAACACGCTTGGCATGTTGCTCAAACTCGTCACCGAGGAGCAGCTCCCCGTGGAGGCCTTCGTCACCCACGAGTACTCCTTTGATCAGATCCTGCAGGCCTACGACGTGTTTGGCAACGCGTCGAAGTTCGACGCCCTCAAGGTCCTGATCCACTAGAAGCAACAATTGGCTGATTTCTGGGCCAGACGGTAGACTTCTTCGTCCCACACCCGTGGGAAGTCAGTTGAACCCTGCTCTGTTTTCCGCAGAGCCCGATTTATTCGGACCAGAGGGAAAGGAAAAAGGCCATGAGGCCCTATGAATCAATGATCGTGTTCGACACGACCGTCGACGCGCAGTCAATCCAGATCGCTCTGGACCGCGCGCTCGAAACTATCCGTGCCAACGGAGGAACCCCCGGCAACATCGACCGTTGGGGCAAGCGTCCGTTGGCGTACGAGATCAACAAGCGCAAAGAGGGGTACTACGTCCTGGTGGAGTTCAGTGGCGAGTCGTCGACCGTTGACGAGCTCGACCGTATTCTGACCCTCTCGGACGAAGTCCTGCGCTTCAAGATCCTCAAGCGTCACGTGCGACCGACCGCCTCCGCCGTCAGTGCGCAGGCCTAAGTTCAGACGCGTAGCGCTAAGGAGACACCATGCCCGATAACACCATCACCGTCGCCGGCAACATCACTCGCGACCCCGAGCTCAAGTTCTTGAACTCGGGACAGGCCGCCGTGCGCCTGTCGATCGCGGTCAATCGCCGCTGGCAGAACCGCCAGACCCAGGAGTGGGAAGAGCGCGTGTCGTACTTCGAGGTCGCCGGCTACGGCGCCCTCGCCGAGAACGCGGCGAACTCCCTTACCAAGGGCACCCGGGTCATCGTCTCGGGCCGCCTGGAGCAGCGCAGCTGGGAGACCGAGAACGGCGAGAAGCGCTCGATCGTCGAGATCAACGCCGACGAGATCGCCCCGTCGCTGCGCTTCGCGACCGCCGTGGTGACCCGCACCCCGCGCGCCGAGGGCTCGAACTTCTCGGCGCCGGATCGTCCGGCCCCGCGCACGAACGCACCCAGCAGTAGCAGTTACGAGTTTGATGAGGAGCCCTTCTAGTGCCACGTATTAATAACCCCAAACCGCCCAAGCGCGCACCCAAGATCGACATCCGTCGCGGGGCGAAGAAGAAGCCCTGCGCGTTCTGTCAGCACGGCGTCGATCGCGTGGACTACAAGGACCTGGCTCAATTGCGCAAGTACATCTCGGACCGCGGCAAGATTCGCGGCCGCAAGGTCTCGGGCAACTGCCAGCAGCACCAGCGCGACGTGAGCGAGGCCATCAAGACCGCGCGCGAGTTGGCGCTCCTGCCCTACACCCAGCGCACCGTGACCGAGCGTCGTGGTGGTCGCGGTCGTGATGGCGGACGTGACGATCGTGGTCCGCGTGGTCCGCGTCCCAGTCGCGACAACGCCGAGGCCACGCCCGTCGCGCGCCCCGAGGCCGAGGGTGATCTGATCGACGACGCCAGTGTCGCGGCCGAGGTCCTCGTTCCCGGTGCCGAGGAGACGAGCGAATGAAGGTCCTTCTTCGAAGTGACGTGCGCGGTCTCGGCCGTCGCGGGGACATCGTGGACGTGAAGAACGGCTACGCCCGCAACTTCTTGCTGCCCTCGGGGGCGGCGTTGCCGGCGAGCGACTCTAGCGAAAGCCAAGCCACTCTGATGCGCAAGGCGCGCGACATTCTGGACGCCAAGAGCCGCGAGGCGGCCGAGGCGCAGAAGGCGTTGATCGAAAAAGAGACGGTGACCATTGCCGCGCGCGCCGGCGCGAATGGACGACTGTTCGGTTCGATCACCGAGTCGGACATTGTCAACTCGCTGCGCACTGCGACGGGCATCTCGCTCGATCGCCACGCGATCACTCTCGCCGAGCATTTGAAAGAAGTCGGTGCCGCCACCGCTACCGCCACGCTCTTTGACGGCGTCGAGGCGACCATAAACATCGAGGTTGTCGCTAAGTAGTTTTTCAGAATTTGATAGTGCGAGTCGCCGGGGAGAGAGTCCCCGGCGACGTTGCTTTCAACAGTCCAAACCCATGTCACAGACCGTTGCGAGACTATGACGCGTGTCGGTCGTTACTTTCTACACAGGCTTTCCCCAGTGTGTCCTTCGCCAATCCTCAACATGCCCGTCTTGTTACCTGCAGCCCATGTCGACAAGCGTTGAAGTCTTATGACGCAGATTGACATCGAACGACCGCGCGCCACGTCCGGCGGCCGTGTTCCACCCAGCGTCATCGAAGCCGAAGAGTCCTTAATTGGCGCGATGTTGCTCTCGCCCGAAGCGGTGAGCGTCGCCTACGAGACGGTTCAGGTCGAGGACTTCTACCGTCCCCTGCACGGTCAGATCTTCGGTGCGATCATCGCACTCGCCCACGCCGGTGAGCCCGTGGACTACGTGACGGTCCAGGCGAAACTCCAAGAGCGCGGTGCAGTGGCGGTCGAGCTGGCGGTGCTGTCGGCCCTGCAGCTCAATACTCCTTCGGCCGCCAACGCGCTGCACTACGCCGAACTGGTCCGCGAAAAGGCCCAGCAGCGCCGACTCATTGCGGTGGCGGGAGAGATCGTTGACGACGCCTACGTCGCGACCGATGACGTGGTCGGTCTCATTGACGAAGCCGAGCGCAAGATCAACGCCATCGCCGACGATCGCAAGGTCGACTCGGTCTCCCCGTTGCAGCGACTGCTGCTCAACGAGGCCGACATTCTCGAGTTGCGAGGCGAGACCCGCGGACAGTTCAACGGCCTGGAGACTGGATACCGCTCGCTCGACGGCATCCTGCAGGGACTGCAGAAGAGCTCGATGACCATCGTCGGTGCGCGTCCGGCGACCGGTAAGACGGCCTTCGCGCTGGGCATCTTGATTCACGTGGGTGCGGTGGTGAATCGACCCGCGCTGTTCTTCTCCCTCGAGATGAGCCGCCAGGAGTTGGCCGAACGAATCCTGGCCTCCACCGCACGCATCGACTCGTCCAAGCTGCGCACCGGCGATCTCTCGGAAGCCGACTGGAACCGCGCGCACGACGCCTTTGGGTACCTTCAGTCGGCCAAGGTCTTCATCGACGACAACCCGGCGCTCACGATCATGGACGTGCGCGCTCGTGCGCGGCGCATCAAGCAGCAAAACGGGGACCTCGGCGTGATCATTATCGACTACCTCCAACTCATGTCGAGCCGCGGTCGTGCGGAGAACCGTCAGGTCGAGGTCTCCGAGATGAGTCGTTCGCTCAAGATCCTCGCGCGTGAGTTGGAGTGCCCGGTCGTCGCCCTCAGTCAGCTCTCGCGCAAACTTGAAGAGCGCGCCGATAAGCGCCCGATGATGTCGGACCTGCGAGAGTCGGGGTCACTGGAACAGGACGCCGACGTCGTGTTGTTCCTCTATCGTCCCGAGATCTACGGCGAGGTCACCAACGACATGAAGGCGGACGCTGAGATCATCGTGGGCAAGAACCGAAACGGTCCGACGCGCACCGCCCACCTCACGTGGCGCGGCGAGTTCGCGCGTTTCGACAACGTCGCCGACAATGGGGGCATCTAAGAGCTTCTAGAGGTGGAACGGCGCGAGCATCGAGGGCGCGTGGGCGGCGGCTCCCAAGTACGAGAGCCCTAACAGTGATTCGGTCGTGCGCAGCAGTGAATAGTGGCTCAGCGCACTGGACACCCGCTGGCCGCGAGGAACCGACGGGGCGATCACGTAGGTGGGCACGCGGTTCGCCGCGTCGGTGTCGTTCTCGTCGAACGTGATGAACAGCACCAGCGACTGGGATTGATACTCCGGACTCGCGATAATCGACGGCACGATCTGCGAGAGCCATTTGTCGCCGATCGAGACGGGACAACTGTGCATGTCGTCACAGATGTTGGGCGTGACGAACGTGAACTTGGCGCTGAGGTCGAGCGGGAGGCGCAAGGGAACGTCGTCGCGCGCACACGTGGGCAGCGACGTGTAGTACACGGCCGGATTGTGGCGCGCCGCGTACGAGCCGCTGGTGACTTTGTCGCAGCTCGAGGGCATCGATTGATCGAGCCCGCGCCAGTCGCCCGACAGTTGCGAAAAGATGCTCTGCCCGCTCAGCGGATGTACGTCGGGTTCGCCGTCGTCGGCGATGCCGTGGGTCGACCCCGACGTGAGGGCGACGTAGTTGGGCAGGCTCGGATGCGAGATCGCCCGATAGTTCGTCGCAAGACCGCATCGATGGGAGAGCGCGTTCAGATACGGCGCACTCGGAGAACCGACGACGGAGTAGCCCTCGTTCTCCAGGAGAATCCAGACGACGTGGGTGTACGGGGGAATCGCAGAGGAGACCCCGCAGGGCTGGGTGGCCGAGATGGCGGGCGCGGCGTTCGCTGAGGCGATGGGCACGAGGACGCTCATTGATGCGATCGCGGCACTGGCGACGAGTTTTTTCCAGTTCATCCCTCCAGTCTGGAGGAGCGATGTCACGAAGAGAATTCACCCACGCTCACCAGCCCGAGCGGTACCCGTTCAGTCGCTGAGGCAACCCTGAGTCGAGACGCTGCCACTCGATGGAGTGCTCGCGATGTCGTGTTCGACCACGCTGAGGGGAATGGCGTAGGCCGTGCTCAACTGGCTGAGCGAGTATGACTCCACGACGCCAGCGACTTTGCCGCCCACCAGCACCGGGCTGCCCGAGTTTCCGGGTTCGATGTTGGCTTCGAGCGAGAGAATCGAGCGCGCGGCCAGATCCTGGTTGTAGAAGTTTCGGCTATCTGCACTGATCTCGCCCTCGTAGTAACCCTGGGTGCTCGTGCGCGACTCATTGAGAGGAAAACCGACGATCTGGACCTTCGAGTCGGCCGACGGTTCGTCAGAGAGGAACGTGAGCGGCGTGCCACTGTGACTGACGCGCAGAACGGCGATGTCGTTGTCGGGGTCGTAGAGGGCGACCGACGCCGGTGATCCGTTGACGGTGAATTTCGTGTGTCCCGCCACGACGTGGGCGTTGGTGACGACGTCGCTGGCGGTGACGTAGAACGCGGTTCCCTCGCTCTCGTCGCTGCACACGCCACTCGCGAGCACCTTGACCACGTCACTCGGCGCGCTCAAGTGGTTCACCGGGGGAGGCAGCGTCGAGGGCTTGACCGGCTGGGGCAGCGTGGGGGCGACGATGTCGGCGAAGATCGAGGGCACCCCGGCCTTACGGAACAGCGATTGAATCTGTGATTCGACCGAGGGCACGGCTGGCATCACGTGATCGAGGGCGGAGAGGATCGCCGAGTTCTGAATGGCGCTGTCGACCGAGGCGGCCGGGGCGGACGCCAAAAGTCCCGCGACGAGCCAACAGAACACCAGGGCGGCCGCCACACTTACCGCGACGCCCGCGATGCGGTCCACGATGCCGAGCATCAGGACGCTGACCACTCGGCTGACCAGGCGCCCCAACATGCCTCCGACGACCGCGCCGAGCATGATGGCCACCAGCACGATGATCAGTGCCAGGCCCGGGCGCCAGTGGCCCTTGGTGATGTCGCCCGCCAATGACGGCGCGATCAAGGTGCCGACGTAGAAACCGGCGCCGAGGCCGATGAACATCGTGATCTGCGTGATGGCGCCGGCGGCGAAACCCCGCAGGCCCGCCAGTATCACGAAGATGACGATGACGAGGTCGACCCAACTCACAAGAGCCAGGCTAAGCCGTTATGAGAAAGAGAGCGAGATGTTGTTTTACTTTGGCTGCATGCGGATGCCCGCGTCGATGCGGATCGACTCGGCGTTCATGTAACTGTTGGCGAGCAGCTCGAGGGCCAGCGACGCAAACTCCGACGCGTAGCCCAGTCGCTTGGGGAACAGCACGCCGGTGCCCAGACGGGCTTTGAACTCCTCGGACGCCTCGCCCGTGCCGTAGATCGGGGTGTCGATGAGCCCGGGCAAGATGCAGTTGGCTCGCACGCCGATGACCGCGAGGTCGCGTGCCAGCGGCAAGGTGAGGCCCACGATGCCGCCCTTGGAGGACGAGTAGGCGACCTGGCCGATCTGACCGTCTTCGGCCGCGACCGAGGCGGTGTTGACGATCGCGCCACGACAACCGTCCACGTCGGGGGTGTTGTGGCTCATGGCCGTGGCGGCCAAGCGGCACACATTGAACGTGCCGATCAAGTTGATCTCGATGACTTTGCGATAGGTCTCTAGGTTGTGGGCCGAGGCGTACTCACCGTCCTTGCCAATGGTGCGCTCCGGCCAACCAATGCCGGCGCAGTTGACCGCACTCCACAGAGGGGCCATCGTCTTGGCGGCTTCGATGGCTTCAATGACCTGATCGGTGTTGGTCACGTCGCAGTGAACGTACGCGCCGCCGATCTCTGTGGCGATGCGCGCTCCCGCGTCGTCGTTTAAGTCGGCGACGACGACTCTGACCTGGCGATCAGCGAGCGCGCGGGCGGTGGCCTCCCCGAGGCCTGAGGCGCCACCGGTGACGACCGCCGAAGTGTTAGTTAGCTCCACGATTCTCCATTCTGACTTCGCCGTCGCGAAGGCACCTTCGAGTCAAGCAGAAATCGTGCAGAGCTTTGATGGGGACCAGGAATCATCGGTGAGCGCCGATCTCCCACCGCGCAACTGCGTGCCCGAGACTTCCACGGGAGCCCGCGTATGGTGGACCCGAACCACCCCCGCACGTGCGGGATGGCGGTGGATGACCGCAGGAGACAACGTGATCCGTACGCTGAAGGTTCCAACGAGGTCGCCATTCGGATCGCTAGGTAATCGCACAGTGGCACGCCGGGCGAGTTGGGCCGGGGCACTCGCCGTCGTTGTGACGATCGGATCCCTTACTGCGCCCGCGGGGGCGTCGTCGCGTGCTGCGGCAGTGGCCCAAGCGCGAAAATCTCTCATCGTGAGGTCAGACTTTCCGTCCGGCTGGACGACATCGCCGAGCGATGACTCCAATAGCACGCTGGGTGATGCCCAGGTCGCCGCCTGTCTGGGTGTGCCGGTATCTGTCATTAACTACAACCCACCGTCGGCGTACAGCCCAGAATTCGATTATGCGAGCACCGACGCGTCCGTCGACGACAACGTCAGCGTTTATCCGAACGAGAAGACGCTGACCCAGCAGTACACGCTGTGGTCGTCCGCTCGCACACCCGCGTGCTTCGCCAAAGCATTCAACACTCCGTCGGTCAAGCGGACCTTTGAGAAGCAGATTGGACCGGGGACGGTCTTGGGCACGACGACTGCGAGGTGGCTCCCCAAGCCGAACGTCGGGGACCAAGTGACGGCGCTGGAGCTATCCGTGCCCTTCACGGCCAACGGCAAGTCGTTCGTCATCTCCGAAACGCAGGTCATTATGATCCACAAACTGCTGTCGGCTCAGTTGGGATTCACGACAATCGATGGTATGGCGATTCCGGCGACGTTGGAGTTCCACCTGGAAAGTGTCACGGCTCAACGTCTGAGCCGCTGAGTCTCACGTAATCGAGCGCGGACAGAAGGAACTTGTGAGCCGGTGGGGCCGGAGCTCCAACCCCACCGGCGTGATTACCGCCGCGCGGTCTCGAGCGGGGAACCGACTTCCTCGGGCTCGAGTTGGGTGACCTCGCGATACGCATCGACCGTCGCCTCAAAGTCAGCGACAACCTCCTGCTTGCGGTCGATTTCATCCTTCAGTTGCCGTTCGTGGACCTCCCGCTGTTGAAAATGCACTGCCAACAGAGGCAGTCCCACCCCTACGCACACGGCGAGGATGATGAGTAAGGCTCCAAAGCTTGCAGCAAACATGCGGTTCTCCTTTCGACGTTCACAGTTTGAAACCGCTACTCAAAGCCTGTTCGAGATGTATGCGAGAAGCAAGTAAGAGTTCCCTGTGAGATGGGTGATGAAGCATTCGCATTTACCGACAGCTCATTAAGTGCACTTCCCGTAACGTAACGATGTGCCGTCGATCTATCAATATTCGAAAGAAGAGTTGACCGCACTTCTTAGCGGCGAACCTTCGTATCGGGTCGAGCAACTGTGGCACGGTCTGTGGTCCGACGCGCTGGCGATCGCCGACGTCACAACTCTGCCCAAGGCGATGCGCGCCGCGCTCGCTGAGCAGTTCCCTGCGTTGTTGCGGGTCGTGAACGACGTTGAGAGCGATCACGGTGCTACGCGCAAGTGGGTCTTCGCTCTTGAAGACGGTGAGACGATCGAGACGGTGTTGATGCACTACGACGATCGCGTGACCGTTTGTGTCTCCTCCCAGGCCGGATGCGCCATGGGTTGCACTTTTTGTGCGACCGGCCAGGCCGGGTACTCGGGCCAGCTGAGCATCGGTCACGTGGTGGAACAGGTGATGTTCGCCACCCGCGCGGCGGCCCCCGCAAGACTGTCGAACGTGGTCTTTATGGGGATGGGCGAACCACTGGCCAACTACGCCACGACCGTGGGCGCGGTGCGCCGACTGAACGAGTACCGGGGTCTGTCCGCACGTCACCTCACCGTGTCAACCGTGGGCGTAGCACCCGCCATCGAGCGACTAGCGAAGGAGGGCCTACCTCTCACGCTGGCCGTGTCGTTGCACGCCGCCAACGACGAGACGCGCAACGAACTCGTCCCGCTGAATCGTCGCTACCCCCTTGAGCGACTGCACGGAGCGTGTCGCACCTGGATCGAGCGCACGGGGCGGAGAATCAGCTTCGAGTGGGCGCTCATCGACGGTGTGAACGACACGGACTCCGCGGTGAGCGAGCTCGCCGGTTACGCACTCTCCCTCGGTGCGCACGTGAACCTCATTCCGCTCAATCCCACGCCGGGATACTTGGTACGTGGATCAAGCGCGCAGCGCGTGCGCGAGTTTCGCGATGGGCTGAGCGCGCGCGGCGTGAATGTCACGGTGCGCAACACGCGAGGGCGCTCGATCGCCGCCGCGTGCGGACAGTTGGCGACGGTCACCAAAAAGCAGCGACGAACTCTGCCAGTGAGCGTTCGCTAGTCGACGCGCGCACCGATGCGCTCACGCCAGAACGTGGGACGCCAGCGAATGAGCGCAAGCACGCCGAGCACGCACATAATGCCGCCCGAGACGATTGAGAACTCGGTCGAGGTGAAGTTGGCGACCGCGCCGGACTCCAGGTCGCCTAGACGCGGACCTCCGGTCACCACGGCATTCTGGATGGCCGAGAGTCGGCTGCGGTATTCGTCGGTGATGGAGGTCTGCAGGATGGTGTTACGCAGCACCGTGGAGATCACGTCCATTGCACCCGCCACGCCCGAGACAGATCACGCCGATCCAGAGCAGGTGGACGAGGCCGAAGAGGGCCATGGCCACCCCCCAGGACAGCACGACGAGCACGACCAGGCGGCCGCGGCGCTGTACGCGATCCAGCCAGCCGGTGAAGATCGCCATCACGACCGCCCCAATGCCGGGGGCGGCGTAGAGCAGGCCGAGGATCTCGGGTCCGCCGTGGTAGATGTGCTTGGTCACGGCCGGAAAGAGCGCGCGCGGAAGCCCAAAGACCATGGCGTTGAGGTCCACCAGGTACACCGCCTGGACGACGGCGTTCTCGCGCACGTAGCGAAATCCTTGGCCGATCGCGCGAAAGATTCGGGCGTCGGTGTGAACAACCGGCGGCTTCATCGGCGACATAAAGAACGTGGCCAGCACTAACGCGAAGAAGGTGATGCCGTCGATGAAGAAGCACCACGACACGCTGGTCGTGGCAATGATCACCCCGGCCAGGCCCGGTCCCACCACGGTGGCGCCGTTCATGATGATCTGGAAGTTCGCGTAGGCCGCGGTCAGTTCCTCGGGCTTGACGAGGGTGGGGATGACGGCGGTGCGCAGCGGCCCCGTGAGACCCGCAAAAAAGGCGGCGAGCGCCGGCAACGTCACCAGAAAGACGAAGTTGGGGTGGGTTTGCAGGGCGTTGAGACCGAGAGCGAGGCTGATGAGCCCGAGAAGTGCCGTCGCCACCAAGATCAAGGTGCGTCGATCGAACCGGTCGCCAAGTCCCCCGCCCCATAGTGCGCCCATGATGAGCAGAGGTAGTTGGATGAAGCTCACGGTGCCCACCCACAGCGACGAGCCGGTGAGTTGGTACACCTCGAAGGCGACCGCGACGAGGGTTAAGTTACTGCCCAGTAGAGAGACCAGTTGGCCGACGAAGAGGAGGCGAAAGTCCTTGCTCGTGCGCAACGGCGTGATGTCAACGAGCAGCCGGGGCACCTATTAATGGTACGGGGATAAAGTAAAACGTCGGGGGTTGGCTAAGGAGTGGTGATGATCGGCGAAGAACTGATCCAGTTAGTGACGCCTGAAGGCGAGCGGGTTTCGAACCCGCAGTATGAGTCAACCTTGAGCGGCGAAGCGATCTTCAACATGTACCGCGACATGGTCATCATCCGCCGACTCGACACCGAGTCCACCTCACTCCAGCGCCAGGGCCAGCTCGCCCTGTGGGCGCCCATCCAGGGACAAGAAGCCGCCCAGATCGGCGCGGGGCGCGCCCTGCAGCCCAACGACTTCACCTTTCCGACCTACCGCGAGCACGGCATCGCCTGGTGTCGCGGGGTGCCGCCCGAAGACATGTTGCGCATGTTCCGGGCCACCTCCAATGGCGGCTGGGACGCCCAGAAGTACCACCACTCGGTGCCCACGATCGTGCTCGGCAACCAGGTCCTCAACGCCGTCGGATATGGCATGGGGATCCAGCGCGACGGGGCCGAAGACGCCGTCATGACGTTCTTCGGCGATGGCGCTTCCAGTCAGGGCGACGTGCTCGAGGCCTTCGTGTGGGCGTCGTCTTTTAACGTGCCGATCGTCTTCTTCCTCCAGAACAACCAGTGGGGCATCTCGACACCCATGTCGATCCAGTCCAAGATCCCGCTGTATCACCGCGCACCCGGCTTCGGATTTCCCGGCGTGCGGGTGGACGGCAACGACGTGGTCGCGGTCTACGAGGTCTCCAAGCGCGCCCTCGACACAGCGCGCTACGGCGGCGGACCCACGTTGATCGAGGCCTACACCTATCGTCTGGGCGCGCACACCACCTCCGATGACCCCACGCGCTATCGCATCGACGCCGAGGTCGAGGTGTGGAAGCACCGCGATCCGATCGAGCGCGTGAAGGCCTTGCTCGTGCGCGAGTACTCCGTCAAGGCCGCCCAGTTCGACGAGGTCGCGGCCGAGGCCGATGAGAAGGCGCTGAAGTTGCGCGAAGATGTGCTCGCGATGGACCGGCCTGATCCCATCACCATGTTCGACAACGCCTACGCCGAACCACACCCGCTGATCGAAGAGGGGCGCCGCGAGATGATCGAACTCGGCGTGAGTGGAGGACACTGATGGCCACGACCTCGATGACCATGGCCAAGGCCCTCAACGAGGGACTGCGCAAAGCCCTAGAGAACAACAAGAAGGTCCTCATCATGGGTGAGGACGTCGGCAAGCTCGGCGGCGTCTTTCGCATCACCGACGGCCTGCAGAAGGACTTCGGCGAGGATCGCGTGATCGACTCGCCGCTGGGCGAATCGGCCATCGTGGGTACGGCCGTGGGTCTGGCGATCCGCGGCTATCGCACGGTGTGCGAGATGCAGTTCGACGGGTTCGTCTACCCGGCCTTCGACCAGATCGTCTCGCAGGTCGCCAAACTCCACAAGCGTTCCGATGGTGTCTACAACATGAGCCTGGTGATCCGCCTGCCCTTCCAGGGCGGCATCGGGGCCATCGAGCACCACTCCGAGAGCCCCGAGGCGTACTTCGCCGCGACGGCCGGTCTGCGCGTCGTCGCGTGCTCGACCCCCAACGACGCCTACTGGATGATCCAGCAGTCGATCGATCACGACGACCCGATCATCTTCTGTGAGCCCAAGAGCCGGTACTGGGAAAAGGGCGAGGTAGACCTCGATCATCCGCCCGCTGGACTCTTTGACGCCGTCGTGCGTCGCGAGGGCACCGACGTGACCGTGATCGGCTACGGCGGGACCGTCAAGACGATCCTGCGCGCGGCCGAGACCGCTGCTGTCGAGGGCGTCTCGCTTGAGGTCATTGACTCTCGCGGTATTTCGCCCCTCGACGTGCCCACCATGGTGACATCCCTCGAAAAGACCGGGCGTCTCGTCGTCGTCCAGGAAGCGCCGCACACCGCCTCCATTGGTTCTGAGATCGTGGCCGAGCTGACCCAGCGCTGCTTCTCGTCGATGCTCGCGCCGGGTATGCGAGTAAGTGGGTATCACGTGCCGTACCCGCCGACACGCCTGGAAGAGGACTACCGTCCGAACGTCGACCGCATTCTCGATGCCGTCGACCACGTGATGGGATACGACCAGTGAGCGAAGAAGTATTCCTCCTGCCCGATGTCGGTGAAGGTTTGGTGGAGGCCGAGATTGTGCAGTGGAAGGTCGCAGTGGGCGACACCGTGACCCTGAACCAGCCGTTGGTGGACATCGAAACGGCCAAGGCCACCGTCGAACTGCCGAGCCCGTACGCGGGCACCGTCGTCGCCCTGCACGGCAACGTCGGCGACGTGATGGAAGTCCACAAGCCCCTCATCACCTTTGAGGTTGGCGGCGCGAGCACGCCGGCAAAAGTGAGTGCCAGCGCGACCAGTGAGGCGATCGCCGAGAGCGAACTCATCGAGCAGAGTCCCGCCGCCGTGGGCGAGGGCCGCGAGGCCGTACTCGTCGGCTACGGAGTCGCGAACGAAGACGGCGTGGTTACCCGCAAGCATCGCCGAGCCGGACGCAACGGCGCAGCACCAAGTACTCCGCCACCCAGCACTCCCGCACCCCCCATTTCCGCTCCGCCAGCCACGACCGCCACGCCGAGTCAGATCCCGCGTTGCACCCCGCCCGTTCGTCTCTACGCCAAGCAACACGGCGTTGACCTGACGACTCTGCGCGGCACGGGCCGAGATGGACTCATCACTCGCGACGACGTCGACAAGGCCTTGAGCGGCGCCCTGGCGCCGGTGACGCCTCGCGGTCCTGCGCCAACCGGCCCGACCACGCCGTCGCACTTCGTGGGTCGCGACATTGAGTCCTGGTCGACCGGCCCGAAGGAGGAGCGCATCCCCGTGAAGGGCGTGTTGCGCGCCATGGCCGAAGCGATGGTTCAGAGTTCGACGAGCGCGCCGCACGCCTCGGTCTGGGTTCGCTTTGACGCCACCAAGACCATGGAACTGGTGGCGTCGCTCAAGAAGCAGCCGAGCCTGGCCGACGTTCGCCTCTCACCCTTAGCCATCGTGGCGATGGCCCTGTGTGACGCCGCACGGAACTACCCCGGTATCAACTCAAGCTTTGACTCTGCCGCGGGCGAAGTCATCGTTCGACGTACCGTGAACCTGGGCATCGCGGCTGATACGCCGCGAGGCCTGATCGTGCCCAACATCAAGGGTGCGGACGAACTGGACCTCGTCTCTGTGGCCCGGGCGCTGAACGTGCTCGTGGACAAGGCGCGCTCGGGAACCACCACACCGAACGAAATGATCGGCACCACGCTCACGATCACGAACGTCGGGCCGTTCGGAGTCGATGCGGCGATGCCGATTTTGCCACCGGGCACCGGGGCCATCCTCGCGGTGGGACAGATCGCGAAGGCGCCATGGGTCGTTGACGACCAAGTAGTCGTTCGCTACGTGTGCGAAATTGCGATGTCCTTCGACCACCGGATGGTCGATGGCGCACTCGCCTCACGCGTTCTCGGACACGTCGCGAACTATCTCGGCGATCCCGCTGGCGCGCTCATCGCGGGCTAGGCCCGTAGCGCCTCAAGGGCGCGATCGGCGTGAGCGTTCATGCTGACCTCGCTCGTGATCACGTCGCGCACGCGCATGTCGGGATCGACGATGAACGTCGCACGCTTCACGTTGAGAAGGTTGAGTGCTCGCTTCACGCCGTAGTGGCGCGCGACGTCGCCGTCGACGTCGGCCAGGAGGGGAAAGTCGAGGCCATTCTTCTTGGCGAACTGCGCCTGGCGATCCTCGGAGTCCATTGAAATCCCCACGGGTTGGGCGCCGAGCGCTCGAAACTCTTCGGCCAGATCACGAAAGTGACATGACTCCTTCGTGCAACCGGGACTCATCGCGGCCGGGTAGAAGAACAGGACGACTGGACCGTCTTGGGCCATGGTCGACAGGGTGCGGCTCGTCCCGTCCTGGTCGGAGAGAGTGAAATCGTAGGCGATGTCGTGCGCGCGCACGACATACAGGCTAGGCGTCGAGTCGGAAGCCAACGCCGCGAATCGTGATGAGGTGTCGAGGAGTCGCCGGGTCGTCTTCGATCTTTTGGCGAAGCCGCTTGACGTGGGTGTCGAGAGTGCGGGTGTCGGAAAGCTCGAGTCCCCACCACAGCGTGTCGAGACAGACCTCGCGCGTCACAACCTGTCCGAGGCGCGTCGCAAAGAGTGCGAGCAGGTCGAACTCCTTGCGCGAGAGCTCGACTTCGCGGTTCTGGCGCGTCACGGTGCGACGCGTGAAGTCGATGCGCAAGTCGCCAAAGGTGATGACCTCACCGTCGGTCGTGGTCGGTCGACGTAGCACGGCGCGGATGCGCGCGACCAGTTCGCGCAGTCGGTAGGGCTTGGTCACGTAGTCGGCCGCACCGATCTCGAGTCCGAGAACGACGTCAACCTCACTGGTGCGCGCGGTGACCATGATGACCGGGATGCGGGTGGTGTCGTGGAGCTCGCGGCAGTAGTCGATGCCCGAGCCGTCGGGCAACATGACGTCCAGCAACACGAGGTCCGGCTTGGTCGTCGCCAGCACCGCACGGGCTTCGGCAATGTTGGTGGCGCCTACCACGACGAACCCTTCGACGCTCAGTCCGACATTGAGGGCGTCTTGGTAACTCTCTTCGTCTTCGACGACGAGGATGGTGTTGTGTCCAGCGAGGTCAATGGCGGCGCTCACGAATTGACTCCCGACACGGTGCGAGGTGCGGCACGCCCATCATCATCAAGGGGGAGGTGAGTTCGAGCGCGTGCCACACAGACACCGTAAAAACCCAGGGTTACCGCAAAGTGAATGGCGCGAGACTCCCAGGTGGAAAGGAAATGAAACCTTCCTCGTACGAGTAAATTCGCTACCCGGTCAGTGTGAAACCTTCGTAGGTGCTCGTTCCCGTGAGATAACTGCCGATTCCCACGCACGCGGCATCGGACCAACAGTCGATCGCGTAGACGCCGCCATCGATCCCGACGGTGCTGGCCCCTGCCGGCAGGGTCACCTGGCTGGCGCGCTGCCATACACCGTTCACTTCATTCACCACGAGGGCCTGATAGTTGCCACTCGAGTCGAGATACGAACCACTGGCCTCACAGTTGTCGATGCGAGGGCAACTCAGTGCAACAATGCCGCCGTTTGCGCCCCCGGACGCGCCCCCGGCTGGTAGGTCGACGTCCTGGGCCGCCGACCATGTTCCCGCGTCTTCGTTGGCGAGGAAACCCTGATACTTGCCAGCGCTGTTCTTGTACTGACCACCCAGACTGCAGTAGTCCGCGCTCGAGCACGCGATCCCGCCAAAGCCAAAGAGCGTGACGTGGGGGTTCGACGCCGCGTCGGCGGGCAGGGTGACCGGAACGGCCGCGCCCCACGAGCCATCTGATTCGTTGTCCACCATGGCTTCGATTGCTCCGGTTGATGAGTTGTAGGTGCCCAGTGCGGCGCATGAGCCGTCGCTCAAGCACGTCACCTCACTCCAGGAGGCTCCGGCAAACCGGCTGGCGTTGGCGGGCGGGGCCACTGCGTCGCCGCGTCGCCACACGCCTGCGGTCTCCTGGACCACGAGCGCTTGGGTCACGTCATTCGCGTCGATGAACGAGCCAATCGCTACACAGTTGGTCGTCGAAGGGCACGACAGTTGAACAAGGGAGACGAAGGGGTCGAAGTTGCTTTTGGGAAGCTTCACCTCTGTGGCGCGTCGCCACACGCCGTTGACCTCGTTGGCGACGAAGCCCTCGCTACGCGATCCGACCGGGTTGTTGTCCTGGTAGGTGCCGACGGCGCTACAGGAGGCGGCACGTTTGCACGACACGGCGCGAACGAGCGCGTCCTGTCCCTTCGCGATCGCGTTGGCTGGCAGGGCCAAAGCGCGCCCTCGCACCCACCGGCCGTCGTTCTCTTCGACTATTAGTGGCATTTCGCTGGTGTTCGTGTCGTAACTGCCCGCCGCGACACAGTTGCCCGCTGAGGCACACGACACTTGATAGAGCGTGACACCGGGGTCACTGGCAGCCCCCGTGGGTGCCGCGAGACTCTCGGGACTCAGCCACGTTCCGCTGCGCTCGGTTTCGATCAGACCGAGAATCTGGCCTTGCGCGTTGGTGTACGCCCCCGCGGCGACACAGCTGGTGGCGCTGGGACAGCTCAGCGAGGAGATGAATCCATCGGGAATGTTGGTTCCCTGGGCCGGTAACGACATGCGACGCGCCATCGTGAAACTGGCCGGTGAGACGGCTGCGGCGGGAAAGGCGAGGGCGAGCGACGCCGAGGCGACCAGCGCGGCGCGGCGTAGATACTTCATCGTTCGTACTCCCAGGTCGAAGGCGCAACGACGAACGCTCCGGCGACGCGGCGTAGTGCGTGGCCAATTATAAGGAGGACGACCTGGGTCAACGAGAGTCGCTTTAGGGGATTCTTACGTAGACGACGCGGGTCCAAAGACGGCTCCGCCATTGGTGCCCCAGACCATCAGGGCAGCCATGACTTTTGAGGTGGATTGGAGCTTGGTGTAAGTACTGATGGCGCCCTGCGTACGAATATCCCACGCCCAGACGGTCACGGGCTCACTGCGCCAGTGACCCGCGACGCATGTCGGCTGGCAGTCATTCCAGCGTGCCGTTCCGGTGGCGTAGGCCGTGGCATTACCCCACCCGATCCAGCGCAAGTTCGTGAACTCCGAGTTCGCGTCAGCGCACGAGATCACATAGGTGGAAGGCTTCACCGTAAAACCGTGGTGACTACAGGGCGTAAAGACACTGATCGACGAGCCCGACGAATTCGACTGCACGATCGAGACGACCGCAAATACTCCCGCCAGCACCGTGAGTACGCCCAGCAACAGAAACGGAATCCTTCGCACGGCTCAAGTGTAAAACCGCCAGCGGAACCTGGGAGGGGCTACTCCGCGTCGACGATGCGACAGGGAATCGGCGAATTCTCGCCCAACCAGTAACTGGCACAGATGCGGTGGTATCCGTCAGCCACCACGAGGGCGCGGTTCTTCATGAAGCGTCCACGCACGAGCAGTATCGGGGAGAGTTTTTCGCCCCTAGCTACCTTGTTGAGATCCTCGGCCACGTGCTGATTGTCCTTGTCCAGCAACGCCAGCGAGCTCGCGCGCAGGATGTCCTTGACTTCGTACATGGTGGTGGGGGCCTTTTCGAGGGCCTTGACGACTTTGTCGACCGTGGCGGGGTCGGCGACGAGCGAGAGATACGTGCGCGCGGCCGGAAAATCGTGCCGATCGGGGCTGGTCTGCCAGTGTTCTTCGTTGACGGGGACCACTCATTAGAACGAGCCTATCGAAAGGAGTTTCGCAACTTGGCTTGACCATTTTTGTGATCGAACGTGTCTAACCTAAAAGGGACGAGGAGTCGGATCGCATGAATCGAGGTAGTTCCTTTCGCCGGTGGGCGATCGTTGGCTCGACGACGCTCTTGGCCTTGGGGCTCACGATGACCGCGGGTGTGGCCGGAGCGGCGACTCAGGGCTCTCCCGCGAGGGTGCACGCCACCGGTTCCGCCACCTCGATCTCGGTGAGCTGGGCCCGGCCAGTCGGGGCGAAGAGTTTCCTCGTGACCTCACATCCTTTGAAACACACCTGCGCGACCCGGGCCACGTCGTGCGTAGTGCGGGGACTGCACGCACGAAAGACGTACTACTTCACAGTCGTGGCTCGTGGAGCCCGAGGTCCGAGTAGCCCGTCGAAGCCCTCCAATCGTGTGCGCGTGGTGTCGGCGAGGGTGTACTTCTCGTCAACGTCCAAGAAAGACGGCAGCAAGATCGATGCGTTGGTGAGTAACTTCAGCCCCGGTACGGCCAGGGCCAATGCCATCCACCTGAAAAAACTAAGCGTCGCAATCGACGAGTACACGGCGTCGCTGTCGCTCGAAGCGTGGCCGAGATCCGCGAAGGCAGTTATGTCCACGTACGTGGCGGCCTTTCGCGCGCTGGGCAAGGACACCGTCGCTTCGCTGACGACGAACACGGCCGAGTCGTACGCGACTCTCTATCGCGCCACCCACAACGAACTCATCAAAGAGACCAAAGTCCTCTCGGCGCTCAAGCTACCTCAACAGATTGTGGCGCCCATCACCGCGGCGCCCTCGACCGGCGCACTGGGAACCTCAGAGACCGTGCACGACTTCTACGGCGACGAGCTCGCGGTCTCTGCCACCCAAATTGTCGATCCAGCGTCGGCGGTGTCGGGGTCGGGTCAGCCGGACTCCGGCGATCGATTCGTGGCGGTGCAGATTACGGTCGACAACACCAGTACCCAAGAGGTCGACGGCGACGCCAATGACGCTCTGACTGTCACCGGCAGTGACGGACAGACGTACTCGGCCGACTTTGCGAGCGTGTCGGAGTGCACCAACTTCTATTCGGGTGCGGGAATCATCGACCTGCAGGCGGGCGCGAGTGACTCGGGCTGCGTCGTGTTCGAACTTCCCACGAGCGTCACGGTTCGGAGCGCGTCATTCTCGCTCTCGTGGGGGTATCTCGACACCGCTGAGTGGACCAACTAACGCGCTGGCGTCGGACGAGTTGAACGTGACAAACGAGACTCTCCTGGAGGACGCGTTGGCGATCTCTATGAGGTGGTCCTCGGAAATGGAGCTTGGCCGCCTGATCGAGCGGCCGCTCACCGACGCGCTCGATACCGACGGGCCGGTCGATGTGGTCGCGATCGGTAAGGCGTCACGTGAGATGGCAGCAGCGACGAAGCGCCTCCTGGGCGCGCGAGTTCTCCGCCAGATTGTGGTGAGCGACGTCGGAGTCGAGATCTCCCACCCCGACAACGTCGTCTTTGTTGGCGAGCACCCGGTACCGGGGGCACAGAGTCTGCGAGCGGGGGACGGGCTCCTGGCATTTCTCGCGTCGCCCGATCACGCCGGGTCTGTCGTGTTTCTGTTGTCGGGTGGAGCGTCGAGTCTCTGCGTGGTCCCCGCCCCGCCGCTCACCGTGGGCGACATCGGCCAACTGTGGCAAGGCGCGCTTCGAGCGGGCATCGACATCACCTCGCTCAACCAGATTCGTGCGACGACGTCGCTCATCGGCGGTGGGGCCTTGCTGCGGCACGTGCGAGCCGAGAGGTCAGCCAGTCTCGTCCTCGTCGACAATGTGATCTCGGGGGCCCGGTGGGTGGCTTCGGGGATGACCTACGACTACGAACCCACGTCACGAGAGGTCGACGACTTGTGGGCGTCGATCGTCGTAGGCAAAGCGCTTCGTTCCACGATGCGAACCGCGTTCGAGGAACGAAGCGCGCTCATGGCACGAGAGGTCGTCACCCGGCACCGCAACGTCGTTCTCGCCGAGCCCGCCACAATGCTTACGTGGGCGCACGCCGAGGCGGCGCGACGGGGATATCAATATCTCGACATGGGCGCGCGTGTGTCGGGCGACGTCGCCGCGGCCGCAAAGGAATGGGGTGAGGCGCTACGCACGGCCGGACCCAGAACCGCGATTCTCGGGGTTGGCGAAGTGACGGTGCGCGTCGACGGGCCGGGCAAAGGGGGGCGGTGTCAGGAGTTTGCGTGGCGCATGGCGAGAGAGCTGGCCCCCGAGAGGCGCGACGAGGTCTTTCTTGCCCGCTCTTCGGACGGACGAGACTTTGTTCGCGGTGTGGCGGGCGCGTGGGTGACGAGCGACACGTGGGCGCAAATCACCGCTCGGGGTCTCAGTTGGGACGACGTCGCAGAGACTCACGACACCTTTCCCGCACTGGTCGCGTTGGGTCAGATCATTGAGGGTGGACACACCGGTTGGAATCTCTGCGACATTTACGTTGCTTTGATCGACTGATCAGGTCACGTCGGGGCCGGTGTATCGTCCGCCCACGTCTCCCCAGGCATCGTGATCATCGGTGACGCTCGCGGCAAAGTCCTCGGCGTTGTCGAGCGGTTCGTACCCGATCGCGCGCGCCTCGTCCAGAGAGACGGCCGCGCGCGAATTGGCGGACACCCCCCACACGATGCGAAAGCCGGGGCGCGGGGTCGACAGCGAGGCCTCCACCAGCCGCGCGCAGTCTCCGGGCGACAGCCAACTCCACAGCGAGCGAAGGTCGCTCGGACGATCTCGATAGGAGCCGATGCGCAGGCACACCACATCGAGGCCGTAGCGGTCGTGGTACAGGCTCAGGAGGTTTTCGCTGGCCGCCTTGGAGACGCCGTAGTAGGTATCGGGGCGAGGAAATTCGTAGTCGGGCACTGTGGCGCCGTCGCGCAGTGGCGCAAAACCGACCGCGTGGTTAGAACTCGCATACACGATGCGTTCAACGCCGGCCTGGCGGGCCGCCTCGGCGAGAAGGTACGTGCCGTGAATGTTCACTTCGAGGTACTCGCTCCACGCGTAACCCTCGTGTGAAAGCCCACCCATGTGCACGATGGTGTTGGCTCCTCGACAGACATCGTCGAGCACGTCGGGGTCGAGGAACGATCTCGAGAACAACTCAGCGTCTTCGCCGGGCTCGAGGGGCGAGAGCGGTGCGACATCGAGCAGTCGCAGATGGCGACCGGGACGGCGAAGCGAGCGTCGCAGCATTGATCCGATAGCCCCCTGGGCGCCGGTGAGAACAACGACGTCACTCATCGTTCAGTGACTCCTCAATTTGGTCGAAGCCCACACCACTTCGACGCCGCCACGTCGACATGAGACGCAGCGCGTTTGACAGACTCGTCGCTGACAGTAATCCGATGTTGTAGAGGTGAAGATCTCGTACGCCCATGTCTGCGTATCGCGAAAGGATCCGCTCACTGTCGGACCACTCGTGGTCGAGGCGCAGATACGCCCCGAGGCCGCTCGTCATCTGACCCAGTTCTCTGATCTCATGTTCGGTGCGCGACTCGTCCCAGCAGTTCGCCACGGCGGAGTTGACGGGTGCGAGCGCATCTACAGTGGTCGCGGCGAACGAACCCGTTGCCCACGGGTTCGCGCTGGCGTGCAGCGTCACGCTCGCCTCGCCGTTCACCTGTCGGGCCGCCTCGATGACGTCGAGTTGCAGCGTGGTTGAGCGTGATGATCGAAAGTCCGATACGGCCTTGCACATCACGCCCAGCGCGTCTTCCATAGTCGAAGCGGAGTGTGCGAGAGCCTGACGGATGGTGCGTGCCAACTCTTCGGGATCGATACCGACCTCGCGCATGGCGTCTGCGCACGCGAAACAGAAACACAGGGACAGTAGTTGGCGCTCGACGAGGCCCCACTGCGCCATGTCGATCTTGTCGTGGTCCCCGGAGTGCTCGACGCCCATGGGGCCGCACGCTTCGAGAACGACGCCGTGCAGCGGCGTGCTACGAAGCGTTTCGGTGACGAGTGTGCGGCAGTAGTCGCGCACCGCTTCGTGACTTGGACACAGCGCGTAGGGGTAGGTCTCACCGAACGCGTTTCGCACGGTGAGATCGGCCGCGTCTGCTTCGCGGTCGTCGACGTGGGTGAGCACGATCCAACCGTCGACGTCGATCCCACACCCGCTGAGTCGCGCGGCGGCGTCGACGAACGCGTAAGGTCCGATCCACTCAACAGGCGCCCGGGGTCGAAGTCGACGTGACACCCAGAGGTCTTGACGTAAGGGAAAGTACGCGGCGGAGTTCTCGATTTCGGTGACCCGTCGCGTCGGGTGCAGAGGCGTGGCGAGTCGCGTGGCGTGATACGAAGCGGCAAGTGCTACGACGTCTAGACCCAATGAGGCCACTCGGTCGAACGCCGACTCGTCGCCCAGGTAGTCCCAGGGGTAGGAGTAGCCGGTCAGACTCACCAGCGGGGCAATCTTGCGCTGAAGGACGGATCGATCGACTGCATGTAGACGGTGTCGCTGCGTTCACGGAGCCCGCAGCGCTCGTACTGCTCGTGCAGATGTGCCAGCGCGTCGAGGTCTAACTCGATGCCAAGTCCGGGTTCACGCGATACCTCGAGGGAGCCGTCGTGAAAGGCAAACGGCGTCGTGACGACGTCTTCGGTTTTCCACGGCCAGTGCGTGTCGAGCGCGTAGGTCAGATTTGGCGTGGCGGCGGCGATGTGGGTCATCGCCGCCAAGCTGACACCGAGGTGCGAGTTCGAGTGCATCGACAGACCCAGCCCGAACGTGTCACAGACGCTCGCCAGGTCGTGGACCTTGCCCAGTCCACCCCAGTAGTGATGGTCCGAAAGGATCACGCCGACCGAGCGCCGACTCACGGCTTCGGGAATGTCGCCGAAACCGACGACGCACATGTTGGTCGCGAGCGGCATTGGTACCTCACGCGCCACGTCGGCCATACCTATAAGCCCGGGCGTCGGGTCCTCTAAGTATTCGAGGACGCCGTTCAAAGCGGCGCCGACCTCGATCGATGTCGCGACGCTCCAGGCGGTATTGGGGTCGAGCCGAAGAGGTGCGTCCGGGAACGCCGCGCGCAGCGCCAGGATCGCGTCGATCTCTACGGGGGGCGCGAACACCCCACCCTTGAGCTTGATGGAACGGAAGCCGTACGTGTCCAGCATCCACCTTGCCTGCTTGACGATTCCTTCTGGGTCGAGTGCCTCGCCGAAAAAGTCGATCTCTTCGCCGGGGCGGGCCGCCCACTTGTAGAAGAGGTACGCCGAAAAGGGGATAGTCGTGCGTACCGCCCCACCCAGCAGATCTGAGACGGGTCGGGCGAGTAACTTACCCTGAATGTCGAGGGCGGCGACTTCGAAGGCGGCGTAGGTTCGCAGCACGGTGCCGGCGGTGTCGATGTATCCGGTGAGACCGTGGCTGTCTGTACCCACGACACCACCGAGTGTGCGGTGCGTCACGTCCAACATCTTCTGCGTGGCAAAGGGGTCCATCCCACGAAGGACGTCACCGATACGCCGGAGTCGTTGGAGATGTCCGCGGTCGCCATACGATTCGCCGAGCCCGACCACGCCGTCGGTCGTATGAACTTGGATGATGGATCGAAGGGCAAAGGGCTCGTGTACTCCGACCGCGTTTAACAGTGGGGGATCACGAAAGGCGACGGGCGTGATCGTGACGTCAGTAATGCGTGTCGAGTTCAAGGTGGCCACCTGATGTGCCGCGACGTTGCAGGTCGTCGCGCGTGATGGAAGACTAACGCATGAACTTTTTTAAGAGTGCGACAATTCGCGCCGTCCTCGCGGTCGCGTCGTGACGCTGCGCGAACGCGTGCGCGCCGGGGAGAGCACCCGCGGTACGTTTTTGAACTTGGGATCGATGGGAGCTGCTGAGGTGTGCGCCCTGGGGGTTTCGACTGGCTCCTCGTCGACCTCGAACACGGCGCCGGGGGCGAAGACGGGCTGGTCGTGCAACTCTTGGCCGGAGCCGCCCACGGGGTTCCGGTTCTCACTCGCGTCGAGTCCGCGGAACGGATTCGGGTCGGCCACGTCTTGGATCTGGGGTCTGCCGGAGTGATGTTTCCGCGTCTCGACACGCCCCAGCAGGTTCGCGACGCGGTGGCTCACCTGTGGTATCCGCCACAAGGCGACCGGGGCATCGCCGGGTACAACCGCGCACGCCAATTCGGAGATGACGATCGCAGCAACGAGATCGTGAACGAGTCACTGCTCGGAATCGTGCAGATTGAGACCGCGCCAGCGCTTCAGAACGTTGTGGAGATTGCGTCGATTCCAGGCGTCGACGTGCTGTTCGTAGGTCCGAGCGATCTGTCGATGGCTCTCGGTATCCCGGGGCAGCTTGATCATCCAATCATCCTCGAAGCGTTCGACGCGGTCATTGTCGCGGCGCGAGACGCCGGCGTCGCTGCGGGTATCTTGGCCGTGACTCCCGATCGAGTCAGTGCGCTCGCCGCACGTGGATTCACGTTCATCGGCGTTGGATCAGACGCATCTCTGTTGCGAGCTGCGGCGAAGGCAGCCGCGAACAACTAGTCGATCGTCGCGGCTCTCCAATCGGCGTGTGGACCGCTGCTCGACGTCTCGACCGTCCGCACTATTTACTGCAACCAGTTCTACGATTGTTGTCACAAGATTGAAAAGGAAAGTAATGACCGAACCTCTTTCCAACTCAGCAAATCCTGGAGTGACGAGCCTTCGACCTGCCCGATTACCGGCGGCAGGTCCGTGCAAGTGCAGTCGTCACACCTGCTGGCATCAGCAACATTGCAAGTCAAGCGGAGCAGTAAAGATCCTGCGAAAGGCCGACGTGGAGGAGGAGCGACAGTACGTCGTACTGTGTCGCGAATGTGCCGCCCCCACGCGTCGAGCGCGCGTCGCTTAACTACCCGGCTGTACTCGAAGGTCGGCGCCGACCAGCCCGGCCGATCACTTCGCGGGCCCGACTACGATCTTCGGGCCGTCGTCGTCGTGAAAGGGGACCTCGTGAGCTCAATTGAGTCTGCGGGCGCGAAAGAGCGCATTGGATTCGTGGGCTTGGGGACGATGGGTCAGTTCATGGCCATGAACCTCGTCCGCGCCGGCTACTCACTCACGGTCTGGAATCGAACGCCGAGTCGCGCCGCGCCCGTCGTGGAACTGGGCGCCACTCAGGTGTCCACTCCCGCTGAGGTGGCTCGAGCGAGCGACATTGTTGTCTCGTGTCTCACGGACTCGCCGCAGGTGGAAGAGGTCCTCTTTGGTGAGCACGGTCTCGCCGAGGGTTTTTCTTCCGGGTCGCTGTTCGTGGACTGTTCGTCCATCAGCCCCACCAAGGCCGACGAGTTCGCCCAGCGTCTCTCCCCGAAGGGGATCGGCACGTTGGATGCGCCCGTGACCGGTGGTTCGGAGGGTGCCAAGAACGCCACGTTGTCGATTCTCGTGGGCGGGTCTGATGAGGATTTCGACCGGGCCGCGCCTATCTTGAACGTGATGGGGCGCAGCATCACGCACCTCGGCGGCGTCGGTGCAGGTCAGTGGGCCAAAGCCATCAACCAGGTCATTCTGTCGGGCGTGTATCTCGGGGTCGCCGAAGGGGTCACCCTCGGTCCAAAGGCCGGACTCGACGTCGAACGAGTTTTGGGAGCCCTGCGCGGCGGGGCGGCAGGCTCGTGGGTCCTCGAGAACCGCAGCGCGCGCATGATCGACGACGACTATCCCCTCGGATTCAAGATCTCCCTGCACCGCAAGGACCTCGGCATCGGGCTCGAGCTCGCGCACCAGGTCGGAGCAGTGCTGCCGGTCACCGCGCTCGCGGCGGCACTCGAAGACGGCATCATTGCCCAGGGGTTTGGGGACGACGACAACTCGGCTCTCGCGCGTCCGATCCGCAAGTTGTCGGGCCTCTAGACCACTTTCGCGGTATCGCGGCGATAGACCCGGACCGCGACACGCGCAAGGACGAGCGACCACACCGCAATGACGATCCAGGCTTCACCCGTCCACACGTGGGCACCTAGAGAGGGCCGACTTTCCAGCCTGGACGAGCCAGTAGGAGGGAAGGGCCTTTACGACGTCGAAGAACGCTCCGCCCGTGACGAGCGGTCCGAAGACACCACCCAAGAGAGCGAAGATCGAGGTGATGCCACCGATGGCAGGTCCCAGAGAGTCCACCTTGATGAGGTGCCCGAGCAAGATGCCCATGATGGAGAACGGAATGAGCCCGACGAGGAGCAGACCGAGCATCGTGAGCCATCCCGTCGCGCCAAGACGAACGCCGAGCGACGTCCCCGCGAGAGCGAGGACGACGATGCTCACGAGCGCCATCATGTAGCCCGTCAAGATCTTGGCGGCGAAGTACGTGCTCGTCCTGAGCGGGGTAATTCGTAGTTGGCGAGTCCAACCCACCTGGCGCTCCGCGGCGATGCGCGCGCCCGACGAAATCACCGACGTCATCGAGCCCCACGCCGCCATGCCCGTCATGTAATAGAGCGGAAAGCCGATGCCGTCGATCCGGATGTGCCGGTGGTCGCCCGCGATGCTCAAAAACAGAATGAGCGGAAAAGCCAACGAAAAGACCAAAAAGCGCCGATTGCGCAGCGTGCGCAAGAACTCGTAGCGAACGTACGTCAGACCCTTCACGAGGCGTCCTCGTCGTTCGCGTCGTCGCCGGTGAGGTTGAGGAAGGCTTCCTCGAGTCCCGCCCCGCGCACCTCAATGTCGCGAGCCTGAGGATACTGATTGAGCAATGCACGCAGCGCAGTGTCAGAAGAGGTGGCGTCGGCGCACTTGATGACAAAGGCCTCGCCGCGTTGTTCCGCGTTCGCGACCCCGGGAATCGCCTCGAGCGCGCTGCGCTCGACGCCCGGTAGCG
This sequence comes from uncultured Acidimicrobiaceae bacterium, assembly GCA_963791015.1. Taxonomy (GTDB): domain Bacteria; phylum Actinomycetota; class Acidimicrobiia; order Acidimicrobiales; family RAAP-2; genus RAAP-2. Next base: position 457,896 of record CAWBQX010000001.1, read on the forward strand.
TTGCGCGAATCGTGCGGCCCCCGACGCGCGCCTTGATCTCGGTTGGCGGGCCGTCGGCGACAATCTGGCCCCTCGCCATGAGCACGATGCGATCGGCGTAGGCGTCAGCCTCTTCGAGGTAGTGCGTGGCGAAGATGACGGTCTTTCCCTGGGCGGCGATGTCACGAATCGACTCCCAGAAGTCCCGGCGCCCCTCGACGTCCAGGGCGGCGGTCGGCTCGTCGAGAACCAGCATCTCGGAGTTCGCCACCAGGGCAATCGCCATGCGAACCCGCTGAGTCTGGCCTCCGGAGAGTTTGTTGGTCGGCCGATCGGCGATCTCGGCGATGTTGACGTGCGCTAAGACGTCGCTCACCTTGAGGGGGTTGGGATACAGCGAGGCGATCATGGTTACGAGCTCGCGCACACTCAAGTACTCCGGCGGCGAGCCCGTCTGCAACATGCCGCTCACGGTTCCCGCTTCGACGGCGTCGCGGGGGCTCGCCCCGAAGAGTGAGACGGTGCCCGCGTCCGGGCGAACGAGGCCCAGCATCATGTCGATCGTGGTCGTCTTACCCGCGCCGTTGGGGCCGAGCAGAGCCAGCGTCTCGCCGCGGTTGATCGTGAGATTGATGCCGCGAACGGCCCGAACCTCCCCGTAGGACTTGGTCAGGTTGGTTAGCTGAATGCCCGCGGATTCGACCGTTGTCACCGGATCACTCTACGTGGGATGCGCCGGAGCTTTGGGATTCGGCGGGCTCACGATTGGTGTTGGGACGTGGTCCACCCCCGCAAGGGCATTTTGGGGAGAACCACCTCAGCTGAGCACTGAGAACCGACCTCGAAAGAATCGAGGGGCGAAAGTCATTATTCACCAGGAAGTTTGCGATTCCGACCACTTGATCAGGAGTTGCTCGGCATTTGGGGGGACTGTGGGATTACCTCGCGCTCCGGCTCACGCGCGTCAAGCGTGATCCTAGAAGTCGTACCTTTTCGTGGGAGATCGGCTCTGCAAAACCTGCGAGAAAAGCGCGTGAACGAACGACATCGCTTGCGAGGATGTGCGTGTCGTTCGATCACCTCGGGAGGCGTCTCAGTGCTCAGCTGAGGTGGCACCGCCCGTAATGCCCCTGCCGGACGGGCCACGTCTGGGTGACGGGCGAACGAGTCGCACCAAACACCGGGTATTTTCTACTCCAAAATCGAGAACTGTGCTGCGACGAGCACCGAGGCGTCATATTTATTTGCTTCTTAGGCGGCGTCCACGGGCGTTTCACGAACGACCCCCAGTATTGACCTTGTCGTATTTCGCGTAGTGAAGGAGTATGTGGGTATGGACAGGGAAGAAGATCAGACGCCGATCGAGGGCCAGGGCACTCCCGAGTCGCCGGGCGATTCCGGCCCCCGGGGCGCCGGAACACTCGATGTCGTCTCCCATCAATTGGGACGAGGACGAAAACCAGAAGGCTTAGGCGAGCCACGACGAGCAGCCGACGGGCTTGATGGCGCCTTCGACTGAACACCCGCCAGTCGAGCGACCCCGCAGCGGCTTCTACATGACATATATATCCAGTCTCGCCGCAGTTGTTCTGGTCGTTGCCCTCCTCGGAATCGGATTCGCGGTCGGCCACTACGTGGACAAGCCCCTGGCGCCGTCAGTTGGCCCCTCATACGCCAGGACGGGCTTACCCTCGTCGGGATCGTCTGGGTTCGGAAACCCGGGTTTTAACTTCTCATTTCCGAACTTCAGCGGTCCCGGTGCGCCCAGTACGACCGACAAGGCGGCCGCCAAGGTGGCCAAACAGGTTGACCCCGGCTTGGTGGATATAAATACGGGTATCTCGTATCAGAACGCCACCGCGGCGGGCACCGGTATGGTTCTCACCGCCAAGGGCCTGGTCCTGACCAACAACCACGTGATTGAAGGGGCGACGTCGATCTCGGCCACTGATATCGCGACCGGAAAGACCTACAGGGCCACGGTGGTCGGCTACGACGTCAGCAAGGACATCGCGGTTCTCAAGTTGCAGGACGCCTCGGGGCTCACCACGGTGACCCTCGGCAACTCGAACTCACTCACGCTGAACGAAAAGGTCGTGGGGATCGGTAATGCCGGTGGCGTCGGGGGAACACCGAGCTACGCCGCGGGAACGATCGTGGCGAAGGATCAGTCGATCACCGCCGACAGTGAGGAGAACCCGACGGGATCCGAGAACCTCACCGGTCTGCTCGAAACCAACGCAGCCATCCAGGCGGGCGATTCTGGTGGGCCGCTGGTGACCCTGGGCGGAAAGGTCGTGGGCATCGACACCGCGGCGTCGTCCAATCAGGCCGGCTACGAATTCAGCCAGACTGGCGCGACCCAGGCGTACTCCATCCCGATCAACACTGCCCTGGGGATCGTCAAAGAGATCAAGGACGGCACATCGACCAGCTCCATTCACATCGGACCCACGGGGATCCTAGGAATCGAGGTCTCTGGTGCGAGCACCACTCCGGGGTCACCGACCACGGCGAACGGTGTGACCGTTCAGACCGTGATGGCGAACACGCCCGCCGCGAGCTCTGGACTCGTGGCCGGCGACGTGATTACTTCATTTGACGGCACCACAGTGAGCGACGCAGCACAGTTGAGCGCGCTGGAGTTTCCCCTCAAGCCCGGCGATAGCGCAACGATCACCTATCTCACGCAGAGTGGCCAAACACAGACCGCGACCTTCAATCTCACGACCGGTCCCGCACAGTAACTCGTCGGGGTCTTTTAACCGTTCCCGTTCCCGTTTCCGTTACCTGGTCCGCCGAAACCGGGAAATCCGGGCTGGGTGGTGGTCGTGGTTGTTGACGTCGTGGTGGTCGTGGTTGTTGACGTCGTGGTGGTGGTCGGAGGAATCGAGACGCCGAGTGCGAGCGTGAGCACAGCGAGCGCGTGAAGAAGCGACGCACCTTCGGCTTGAGTGATGGTGCCACCTTGAATGCCGTTCACGATGGTTGATTGAGCGTGCTGGAGGTCCTGTCCAGCCTGAATCGCGTTGCCCGACGAGTTGGCGGCGACGGCCTGTTCTGCTGCCGTTGCGATTCCCTGTTCTTGGCTCGGACCGATGCGCCCCGCGGACTGAGCGAGCGCCATGTCGCTTACGAGAGCAGACAGCGACGCCGAGGAACTGGGAAGTGTGGTGGTCGTGCGATGCGTACCGTGATGTGGATCCTTGGCCGGTCCCGATGTGAGCCAGAGCCCGAGTCCCGTGCCGATGATCGCCAGCCCGAGCGCGGCGCTCGCGACGGGTTGCCAGCGGATCCGGCGACTGCGACCTCGAGAGCTCGGGCGAAAGGATGGCTGAGCGATGCGCGTCGCGTCGGCCAGCGCGTCGCGAAGTGAGCCGGCGACCGTCGTTGCGTCGGAGCCGGGTGCGAGTGCGGTGAGGTCGTACGTGGCGCCGTCGCGCTCGGTAGACGTCGGTGACCACGGCACGACGTAGGGAGAGGTGGCGAGAAGCGCGGCGATGTCGGTGGCACTCAATCGTTGGTCGGGTCGATGGTCAAGCATCCCGCCAAAAAGAATCTTCCAGGGCACGGGGAGATCGGCTGGCAGCGGAACCGGTTCGCGCAGACGACGAGCCACGATCTCACTCGGCGAGCCCTCGTAGACGCGTCGACCCATGAGACACTCCAACAGAACGATCCCGAGGGACCACACGTCAGCGCTCGGTCCGACTTGCGCGTCCTCAAGTTGTTCGGGCGCCATGTACGAGACGGTGCCGAGCATCGACCCCGCAATGGTGAGTGTGGAGGCGTCGTGAACTTGCGCGACGCCGAAGTCGCCGAGCTTGGTCTCGCCGCTCGAAGTCATCAAGATATTGGACGGCTTGACGTCGCGGTGAACGATGCCACGTTCGTGCACGTAGGCCAACGCGTCGGCCAACGCGACGCCGAGCGCCGCCGTCTCTGCGGGCGACAGCTGGGAGCGCTGTCGCAGTGACTCCGCCAGCGTCACGCCTTCGACGAACTCCATGACGAGGTACGCCTGATCGGCAGCCAGTCCGGCTTCAAAGAGACGAACGAGTCCGGGATGGTGAAAACCTTCCAAGGCGCGGGCCTCTTGAGCGAGGCGGCGGACGAACTCCGGATCGCTTGACCTGAGCAACTTGATGGCGACGGGATGGCCGCGTTGGACGTCAAGCGCCTCGTACACGTCGGACATTCCGCCGCGCCCGAGTAGACGAACTATCTGGAATCGTTCGCCGAGGGTTTCGTTTACGAGTGTCATGGGCGACCATAATCAGCGTAATGGGGTGCCTTCACGTGCCCCAAGTCGCCGATGTTTTCACGCGATGCGCCCGATGACCGCGCAGTTGGTGAGCATGACTCGTTGGTCGTCGACAGTGTTGGGACGACGGGCAACGACGGTGAGCACCGTCATGACGGCGCACGTCGACGGTCTCGACCGTCACGCATTCGGTCTTTTCGTCATTAGTTCGCATACCGGTGCCATCGTTGCGTTTTCGTTGAGTCCGTGTAGAGGTGACAACGCCATACTTCCATGTGCGCATCCCAGCACCGGAAGGAGGAGTGTGGCTCTCCGCGAAACTGAACGTGATCTCGACGCTGCTACTTACGCGGTGAACGGCACGCACGGCGATCGTCCCAAGACGAATGACGATCTCTTAGCCCAGCTCACTTTCGAGCGGGCGCGCCTCTCGGCGACTTTGGACTCGCTCATGGATCCCCATGTCATCTTCGCGGCCGTACGAGACGACGACGGAAAGATCATTGACTTCGTCTTCACCGACGCCAATGACGCCGCGATTGAGTACAACCACTCCACACGCGACGAGATGATCGGCGCGCGTCTGAGCGATATCCTCCCCGGGCACCGCGGTTCGGGCGTATTCGAAAGCTATGTCAAGGCCCTCGAGAGCGGCGAGCCATTAATCCTCGATGACTCCGTGTACTTCAACGAGGCGTGGAACTCCCTGCGCCACTGTGACGTGCGCGGCCTCAAGGTGGGCGACAGTCTGAGTTACACCTGGCGTGACGTCACCGAGCGAGTCGAGACTCTCGAGCGTTACCGGTTGCTCGCCGAGAACGCGTCGGACATCGTGTACGAAGCCGATGTGGATGGCATCGTTCATTGGGTCTCGCCATCGGTTCGGATGCTTGGCTGGGAGCCGGGCGACTTGCTCGGGCATTCGATTTTCGATTTCGTGTACAAAGAAGATCACGAGGTCGTATTCAAGAATCGCCGTCGTGTACTCGCTGGCGAGATCACACCGTCGGTCGAGGGACGGTACCTCTCGAAGAACGGCGAACCTCACTGGATGTCGATCTCGGTCAAGCCCCTGTGCGGTGACGACGACACGATCGTCGCGGTGGTCGTGGGTCTAAGAAGCATCGACGCAGAGATGGCAACGCGACAGTCGCTCGCCGAATCGGAAGCCCACTACCGGTTACTCGCCGAGAACGCGTCGGACATCGTCTACGAGACCGATCGTGACGGTGTCATCACCTGGGTCTCCCCCTCGGTCTTTGAAGTGCTCGGTTGGCGCCCCGATGCTCTCGTGGGTACGAGCGCCGCGGAACTTGTCGCCTACGAGGACTCGCTTGCGCTGACTCGTCGAAACGAGAAGTTGCTCTCGGGATCAAGAGTGGGCCGGGGGCAGATTCGTTTGCGCACGGCGAGCGGCCCCCTGCGTTGGATGTCGGTGCGGGCCCAAACGACTCGCGATGCCCAGCGCCAGGTGATCGGAAGTGTTATCTCGCTGCGTGACTGCGAGAGTGAGGTGGCCGCGCAACGTGCTGCCCGTACTTTGTCCGCCGGTAGCGAGGTGCTCGTACGTTCGGAGAAAGAAGGGGAACTCCTCGCCGCCATGTGCCAGACGGCCGTCGACGAGGGGGGCTACGCGCTGGCGTGGTACGCACGCCGCATTGACGATCCGGCTCACACCGTGGCCAAAGTGGTCTCCAGCGACAAGCACCGTGACTACGTCGAGGCGATCAAGGTCAACTGGAGTGCCGATCGCTTCGGATCGGGCCCGACGGGTACGGCCATTCGCACCGGGGTTCCTTTTGTTTCGAACGACCTCACTGCCAGCGAACCGTTCTCTCCCTGGCTCGGTGTGGCCACCGCCCGGGGGTTCCAGTCGTGCATCGCACTCCCGGTGCGGGTGGAAGAGGTCATCGACGGCAGCCTGCAGGTGTACTCAATGGACCTGAACGCCTTTGACGAGCACGTCGTCGACGTGCTCAAGAATCTCGCCGACGAGCTGGGATTTGGCATCAAGCGCCTGCGCGACCACGAGCGGCTAGTGAAGTCCCTGACGGATCAGGCACTCCTCACCAAGGCCATCGATCAAGCCAGTGAGTCCATTCTCATCACGGACCCGGCCGGGGACATCCTCTACGCCAATCCGTCGACCCTGCGAACGAGCGGCTACCTCCTCGAAGAACTTCTGGGCGTCAATCCCCGCATTCTTCGTAGCGACCTGCACGATCAGACTTTCTTTCAGGTCATGTGGAAGCAGTTGCTCGGTGGACAGGCCTGGCACGGGAGCATGATCAACCGGCGCAAGGGCGGTGAACTGTTCGAAGAAGACGTCACCGTCTCTCCCATCCACGATCCGGACGGGCGCCTCTTGGCGTACGTCGCGGTGAAGCGGGATCTCACGGTGGAGCGCCGCCAAGAGTCCAACCGATCTCGCGAGCAGCGAGACCGACTCGACGTGCTCGAGATCATGCAGGACGTGCGTCGGGGTGAGTCGCTGCCGGAGACGGCCCAGGCCTTCTGTCGCGCCGCGGTGTCACTGGTGGGCATTGACGCGGCGATCACTGTTCTCGTTCAGGCCGACGGGACACTTTTGACCATCGGCACCGGAGGAGACGAGCTTGGGGGAGCGACGAGTGGCGTTCCACTGGCCTTCGCCAATCCCGAGGCCCTCTGTCAAGCGGACCGAGGCTGGTCCTTGGTGGTTGGATTTGAGCCAGTATGAAGCGGCCCCCGGCAGCGTCACCGAGCGGATGATTCGTGAAGGTTTTTCGGCCATCGGCAACGTACCGATTCGCTGGGAGGGTCGGCTCGTGGGCATCTTGGCCCTGGCCACGAGGGCCGAAGACGGGCCGGAGTCGATGGGCGCACGACTCCCCGCGTTTGAGGAGCTCGGATCGTACGCAGGGGCACTGTTTGGCGCCGAAGCGGACGTCTTCTTTCAAAATGAGTCGCTGCGCTCGAGCGTACAGTCAGTCATTGCGGAACATCGGTTCCACTCCGTCTTTCAACCGTTCGTCGAACTCGAGAGCGGCCGTGTCGTGGGCTATGAAGCCCTCACCCGATTCGAAGACGGGGAGGCGCCCGAGAAGCACTTCGCGCGAGCACATTCGATTGGGTTGGGAAGTGAGTTAGAGGCGCTCTGCGCCCAGACCGCACTCGAGGCGTCCAGCGAGTTGGCTCCCAATATTTGGCTGAGTCTGAACTTCTCGCCAGTTGCCTTGATTGATGGCCACGCGGCCAAGGTGGTGAAGGACATAAAGCGTCCCCTCGTCATTGAAGTCACCGAACACGCCCAGGTCAAGAACTACGCGGCAATTCGCCGCGCGCTCAAGGAGATTGGTACCTGTCGGCTCGCCGTGGACGACGCGGGGGCCGGATACACAAGCTGAGCCACATTCTCGAACTCCAGCCCGACTTGTGAAGCTTGACATCTCCCTTGTTCGCGACATTGACTCGAATCCGGCGCGCCAAGCCATGATCGCGGGCATGTGTCACTTCGCCGCCCAAAGCGGGACAATCCTGATCGCCGAGGGTATTGAGACGGACGCCGAAGCCCGAATGCTTCGAGAACTCGGCGTGCCTCTGGGCGAAACGGGAATGCTCGGTCAGGGCTACCTGTTTGGCAAACCAAGAATGCTGACGTAGAGCGGAGAGATAAATAATGTCAAGGGCGACGGTCAATGGGCGTGCGACACGGATTCATCAGGGAGTCCTGTGCTCTCGTGAGTGGCGCCGCGCGTTTGCTATATGCGTCCCCAGAGGCAGCAGAACTGCTGAAATAACCGCAAAGGCGAGCAAATGCTTGGCCGAATCTTCTATTAGACAGAAAGCAATTTTGTTGCATGTGTGAGAAAATTACTGCAATTGGTTTATGTTGTGCATTTCGAGGCTGTACCGTTAAACGTGTAGTTTTTGTCAAATTCTTAGGGGTTGATAATGGCGTTTAAGAGGAAATCCGAAAAAGATCCTCAGCCGGGAAGTGTCGGAACCGTCGGAAGTACGGCAAGTGGTTCGGTTCTGGTTGCCGACGGACCGGGCACGCCAAGCGGTCCCGCGGTCGCGACCAAGACAATGCCTCCCGCGTACAAGGGTCGCCTCGGCGATCTGCTCATCGAGCAGAATCTCATCACTTCGGAGCAGCTCGACCAGGCGCTGGCCATCCAACGTGAAGAGGGCGGCAAACTGGGCGAGACCCTTGTCAACATGGGCGCCCTCGACGCTCAGGCTTTGGCCGAAGGTTTGGCCGGATTCTTTGGTCTCGTCGTGGTTAACCTGCGTCGAGAAAACGTCGACGCGAACGCCGTAGCTCTCGTGCCGGAAGCGATGGCGCGCGAGCAGTTTGCCATTCCCGTCCGCTTCGAGGGAAATGATCTATTCGTCGCCGTCGCCGAGCCGAGCGACGAACTTCGTAACCTTCTTTCGTCAACTTCCAAGCGCACTGTGTCAATGATGATCGCGCCGATGAGCGATATCTCATGGGCCATTGACTCCAACTACCGAGCCGTTTCGAGTGTGGACATGTTGGTTCAGGCATTCGAAGCAGTGGAGGGTGCGCGTCGCCGAACGCCGGCAGCACCGACGCCGAAGAGGTCGGCGACAACGCGCCGGTCGTTCAAGTGGTGGATCGCATTCTCATCCAGGCGATGCGCGACCGCGCTTCGGACGTGCACATCGAACCGTCCGAAGATGTGGTGCGGGTGCGCTTTCGCATTGACGGCGCGCTGAAGGAAATCCTGCAACTTCCATCGGCATCGGTCCGGGCGTCGTTAGCCGCATCAAGATCATGGCGAACATGAACATCGTTGAGAGGCGTCGACCCCAGGACAGCCAGTTGACGACAACCATCGATGGGAACGAAGTGGACGTGCGCGTCGCGACCGTGTCGACGATCATGGGCGAGAGCTGCGTCATGAGAATCCTCGACAAGAAGCGTTCGGTCTTCAAGCTCGGCGACCTCGGTATGCCCAAGGACACCCACGAGACGTATTCGCGTCTCGTCCGCTCGCCGTTTGGCATGGTGCTCTGTGCCGGCCCGACCGGTAGCGGAAAGACCACGACGCTATACGCCACTCTGCGTGAGGTATCCAACCCGACCTTGAACGTCATGACGATTGAGGACCCTGTTGAGTACGTCTTTCCCTCCATCAACCAGATTCAGACGAACGATCAGGCGGGGCTCAACTTCGCCACTGGCCTGCGTTCGATTCTGCGCCAGGACCCGGACGTGATTCTGGTGGGAGAGATCCGCGACGTGGAGACCACCCGGGTTGCCGTGCAGTCGGCCCTGACCGGTCACTTCGTCATCTCGTCACTCCACGCGACCGACTCAGTTTCTGCCCTGCACCGCTTCTTGGACATGGGTATCGAGTCGTTCCTCGTGGCCTCTTCGGTGCTCGCCATCGTGGGCCAGCGCCTTCTGCGCCGCATCTGCCCGTCGTGCAAGTCCCCCTACGAACTGAGCGATGACGAAAAGGAGTTCTTCACCGAGAGTCTCGGTGCTGACCACGACAAGATGACCTTCTATCGCGGGACGGGTTGCAACTTCTGTAGTGACACCGGCTACAAGGACCGCATCGGCGTCTACGAACTACTGGTGATGACGCCAGAGATAAAGCGCCTCATCGTCGGATGGGCCACGCAAGAGGAGTTGCACAATATGGCAATCAAGCAAGGCATGCGCACTCTTCGCCAAGAGGCGATTGCCCTCGTGAATCAGGACGTGACGACGGTGGCTGAGGTCATCAGGAGTGTGTACGCACTATGAGCCCATTTGGAAAAAACAAGGACGAGAGCCAGTCGAAGGAGTCGTCGGTCAGAAGTAGAGAGGACAAGGCCGCCGCGAAGCGGGCCAAGGAAGATTCCACAAGCAGCGTTGCCTTCGGTCTCGGCAAGAGAAAGAATTCGGACTCGACCTCGGCCTTCAAGTGGGCCGCATTGGACTCTGCGGGTAAGAGAGTCACGGGCATCGAGATGGCCCTTTCGAGTGGCGCGGTACACGTCGCACTACTGGAGCGCGGACTCGAACCGCTCAGAGGTCACCACCCGCAAAAGCGTGTTCTCGCTCGAAATCACCAAGAAGAAGGTGCCACGAAGCGATGTCATGAACTTCACGCGTCAATTGGCGGTGTTCATGAAGGCTGGTATTCCTATCATGGAGTCGCTCGAGGTCATCGTTGAAGAGACCTCGAATAAGTTGATGCGTGCAGTCCTTCGCGACGTGTACGACAGTCTGCGCGCGGGTGACACGTTTGCCGCCGCGGCTGCTGCGCACCCTGAGGCATTTCCCAACTTCTACGTGGGCATCCTGAGTCGGCAGAGTTGACGGGAAACCTCGACGGGGTCTTGAATCAGTTGGCTGACTACATCGAGCGAGATCAGGTCGCTCGTGGCCGCATCAAAGCGGCCCTCATCTATCCGTCAGTTGTGGCGGTCATGTCGGTTGCCACGGTCTTGGTGTTGACGGTCTTCGTTTTGCCGAGATTCACTGTCTTCTTCAAGTCGTTCGGGCGCTGAAGTTGCCACTGATCACCCGAATCATGATGTCGACGTCCGCCTTCATCTTGCATGAGTGGTACGCCGAGTTGGGGGTCGCGGCGATCTTGATCGGCGGATTCCTGTGGATGCGAAAGGACCCCGCGAGGGCGAGCCAAACTGGACGCGTAATGTTGAAGTTGCCGGTCGTGGGCGATCTCACGCAAACGGCGATCCTCGGAGCGCACCTGTGGTATCCTCTCGTCACTATTGAAAGCGGGAGTGGACCTACCCGCTCCGTGGCGGTGACCGCCGAGTCCGCCAACAACGCCGTGTATCGAAAGGCGTTGGAGGAAGTTCGAGAGGCCATGATGGAAGGGCAGGGTCTGGCCGGTCCCATCGCGCGTACGGGACTGTTTCCAGGGGCGTCCCGCGAGATGTTTCGCATCGGTGAAGAGACGGGAACATTGGACCAGCAGCTCGACGTGGCCGCGGAGTACTACGACCGTGAGCTCACCACGAAGTTGGACAGGGCGACAGCTCTCTTTGAGCCCGCGATCATCATCTTTATGGGCGTCATCGTCGGATTCGTGGCCGTTGCCCTGATCTCGGCAATGTACGGCATATCTAGCCAGGTAAAGGTCAGCTAATCGTAGCGAAACGGCACCGCCGACTCACGGTGCGCATGAGTGTCGGGCCATTCGGACGCGGCCAAAAGACGCAGGCAGACGGTATCGTGGCGCGTCACGTCCGCAATCGCGACGAGGGCGGATTAACGTTGATAGAGCTTCTCATCGTCTGCACGGTGACACCGCTCCTCGTCGGAGGATTAGCGCTTGGTCTCATGACGATGCTGGGGCTGCAGTCCAGTGTGTCCAATCGCCTGACTGATTCTGAGGACTCTCAGGTCGTCCAGGCGAGTTACCGCAACGACGTTCAAACGCCCAGGAATCACGACGAGTTCAACGACTAGTCCTGAGTGCAACGCCAACGCCAACGCAACTCAAGTGCTTGGCCTTGAGTGGAACTACGACGCCTCGACCGGGCTCTATGGAACAGTCGTCTCTTACCTGACTTTCGCAACGACGACAGGTTCGACGACCACGTATACGTTGGTGCGCAACGAGTGCACGAACGTCACGACGAACTCAACGTCGCTGATACCGAACACGTCGGCCACACTTTCGGCGAATGTGTCGAGCGCCCCAACGCCCCAGGTTGCCGAAACATCCGGATCCCCTTCTACTGGCAGCGGATGGGTCACGGCCGGAGATATCACGTCTGTAACGTTCCCGGTGTCCGAAGTCGGCACCAATCCCACGACAGTTGGCTATCAGTACACGTTGGTGGCGAGCCCGCCATCGTCGAGCCTTGCTCAGACACTCGATGACGCTCCCCCTACCGCCTCGGCCCAGGCCGGCTGTGGGTACGCTGCCGCCGGTTCGGGTACTTACGCCTCGTCGCTCTGCTTCATCGACTTCAATAAGTTGACTGCAAACAACGACGCGCTGCTGGTGGCTGCGACCAGCGGCCATGGTTGCGTCGAACTGTCGGTCGCGCTTCCGGGCGGTTCAACTCTGTACTTCTGTCTTCAGATCACGGGCGGACCCGTCTGTCCGCGGGCGATGCCCACGTACTCGGGGGCTTTCCTCGGTAATTCTTACGGTGGCGATTCCTTCTATTCCAACGTCAGTGGCCTGCCCGCGATCTATCAGATTGGACCAGCGCCGAGCGAGACGTACTGCGCACAGAATGTCGCGTTCACGGACGCAGGTGGCACCACAACCATCGACGTTACCGGCATTCAGGTCATCGCACCCGACGGGAACCCCGCCACGGGCTGGGAGTTTATGAGTGCGGACGCCGAGTCAACGGACGCCGGCGAGTCCATCATTTGGCAGGCCAACAAGCCCATGACCGTCATCCCCAACGGTGAGTCGGCCGATAGCGAGAACGACCCCATTGGTAACGCCTGTGTTGCGGGCGCGGGGGTCACGGGCTCGTATACGAACAGCAACAACGTCACCACGAACCTCACGCCGAGCCAGGTATACGGGGCGACGACTGCCAATGCGGTCGCCACCACCATCGAGTGCTGGGGGACGTATAACTCAGTTGGCACCACGGGCAATCAGAAGGACGGCACTCTGATGGTCGAGAGCGCCCAGCCCACGTCGATGACCATCACGATGTACGGCAGCGGCCTTGAAGCAGTTGCGATCGGGCTCTTGTTCTGATGAGGTTCAAGCCAAAGTCCATGAACGCAATGGGCAAGAAGGCCGTGACAGCGTCGCGGGTTGAGGTTGCCGGGACCGCCCGCACGACGAATCGACGAGACCGTCGACACAGTGAGTCCGGCGATACGCTGATCGAAATCTTGATTGCCTTGGTTGTTTTGGGCATGGCGTCCGTCGCGCTGATCATCGCTTTTGGCACGTCGATCTCCTCGTCGGCCGAACATCGGCAACTTTCAGCCTCGGGCATCGTCCTGGACAGTATTTCTCAGCAAGTCATATCCGACATTCAAAACTGGGAAGGACCGAGTGGTACCGATCCTGGAGCACTCTTCCAGTGTGGATACGTCTACCAAAACTACGTAACCGCAACTGCGGCGACATTTGCGACAACCAACCCCAGTTTGCCGAGCAACTTCACCGCAGGATTTGCCGCTTCAGATCCCATCGAGATACTGGAATCCGTCATCGACTCCAGCCGCCTTCAGCACGGCGATCCGGCCCAGGCAAATTCCTGCGAGGCTGGTCAACCTCAACTGGTAACAATCACCATTGAGGACACTTCGGACTCCCAGATCTTCACGAACAGCTTCGTGGTGGACTCGCCACTCGATACGGTGAGCGGATCTGGCCGAGCGCCACTTACGGTGCAGCGAGCCAGTTGGTCTTTACGACCACGCCGGGAGGGGCTTCGACCGGCGGGCTCTTCACGACTCGGCCCAGGCGTGACTGTCGAAGATCAGAACGGTAATGCGGTTCTCGACGACCTCTCGCCGGTTCTGCTCACGCTGTATTCCGCCGCCGACGGTCCTGTGACAAACGGGGCGCAACTGAGCGGTTGCGCGGGTTCAGAGTCGCTAGGGGGTCGTGAGCTTCAGCGGTTGCACGATTAGCGTTGCCGGGAGTTACGACATCGTCGCGACCGACGAAGGACTGACATCCCAACCTGTCGCCATCACGGTAAGTCCAACGACCGACTACCTCAGTTTCACGTCGCAAGGCGAGCCCGCGGTGGTCAGTCGGGATTGGCTCTGACCACCCAGCCCGATAGTCCAGGTGTACAAGGCCAACGGCTCTCTCGATACGAGTTGGTCGGGAACGATCACCCTGACCACGTCGGGCGGAACCCTGCGTGACTGCGCGCCGATGACTATCACCGGCGATAAGGCGACATTCACGGGGTGTGATTTCGCAGGCGCGATTTACCACAACCCGACCAACGGCCAGACGCTGGCAACTCCCTACACCATGACCGCCACGGCCACGAGCGCAATCTCCACCAGTCCCGCGACGTCCACGGCCGTTCTCGGTGTCGTCCGCAGGAACCGCGAGCCAGATGGTCTTCTCTCAGCAGCCCACGGGTCTGCCGAGTACGCTCGTTGCCCAGCGCCTTCACGACGCAACCCATCGTGACGCTCGAAGACTCCTTCGGGAACTCCGAGACGTCCTCGACGGTGTCCGTCTCACTGGCGATCAGTAGTGGCACCTTGGAGGGCTGCACCACTGGCGTCACTGCGACCAATGGTTCGGCGACGTTCTCTGGGTGCAGCGGTAGCCAGTACGGAACCGGATTCACTTTGACCGCGTCGGCATCGGGGCTCTCTCCCGCCACAAGTGCGGTTTTCAACATCACTGGGGTGGCCTGACACAGCTTGTCTTCGCCACTCCACTGGGCGCTTCCGGTCAACCCCAGGCCGGAGTGTCGGGCACCGCGTTTTTGACTCAACCCATTCTGACGATCGAGGACGCGAGCGGCAATACGGTGACGGCCTCGAACGCCACGATATCGCTGTCCTCGGTCACCACCAACGTCTCGCCGTATACGCCAGGTGGCACCCTTCAACTCTGTACGAACCTCATCCCCTACGAGGGAGAGGTGCTCGTGCAGACCTGTACGTTCGCTGGCATCGTTGGTAATCCTTATTACCTTCTCGCGACCCAGGGCACGCTTAGCGCGGTGAGCGTTGCCTTCACACCGACCGCCGCCGGAACTGCTACGCCAACTCGCCTTCCTAACTCGAACCAGTGGGAGGGCCGGCTGGATCGGCGTTTACGACCCAGCCCGTTGTCGCTGTCGAGGACTCGGGCGGGAACATTGTCAACACATCGACGGTTTCGATATCCCTGGCTTCCTCAGGAGGCGCGCTCGCGTCGTGCTCGCAGGTCCAGTCGACGTCGGGACTTGTCAACGTTCAGGGCTGCACGCTTGGTGGCCTTGATACGGGCTCGTACACGCTCACGGCCTCGGCGAGCGGTTTGACCTCGGCCACCAGCACCAACTTCGCGCCGTCGGGACCAGGACCGGTCTCCTCGGCGTTGTCGACGGTGGTGGCTAGTCCGCCATCGTCCAGGACAACGGCACGGCGACCTCGACGGTCACCGTCACCCTCGAAGACGCGTACACCAACGTCATCGCTGGCAATACCGTCATGCTCGCCCAGGGGCCACCAATTCCCAGATTTCGCCCGCCTCGACCACGAGTGGGTCCAACGGTGTCGCCGTCTTAGCATTTCGGACACTCGTCAAGAGATCGCGACCTACACAGGAGACGACGTCTCGCAGTCAACGGTTCTCGCCCAGCAGGTGCAGGTGTCCTTCGCCACTCAGTTGACTCCTCCCACCAACGTTGCACTCGCCTACGGCACGACCGCCGGCTCGCTTGGCGTGACTTTTACGCCGCCCACGAACGCGCCCGGTAGCCAGACCTACACGGCGCAAGCCCTGTCAAGACATCGGGATGACGTCGAACTGCATCGGCCCCGTCGGCGATCACCTCCGGCGGCGCAGATCACCTGGACTCGAACTACACCAGGGCAGCGCCGGAACGCCGTACTACGTCGTCATTACAGCGAGCGCGTCGAGCGGCTACTTCGTCTCGACATCGACCGTGACGGGACCGCACGCTGACACCAGCCAGGTCTTGGCGCCCACGAACGTGACGGTGACGCCCTCAACAACGTCGGCGGGCGCGCTCAACATGACCTTTACCAACTCCACGGGGACTGCCCCGAGTTCCTACAGCGCCTACGCGTGTACAAGTTCCAACATGGCTAGCGGATGCATTACGCCTCAGGCGATCATCTCGGGTGGCTCGATCACGGGCCTGACGCCGGGATCGAACTACTACGTGGGTATCGTGGCAAACCCGCCGACGGGTTACGTCTCGGCCAAATCGAGCATTGTTGGGCCCTACGCGTCGACCGCGCAGTTGAACGCGCCGAGCAACGTCGCTCTCTCTTATGGCAACACTGCGGGATCTATTGGCGTGACCTTTACGGGAGCGAGCAATGCCCCCGGTGGTCAGACCTACACCGCCGAGGCCTGCACCGGTTCGGGCCTCAGCGGAACCTGCGTGGGCCCGGTCGCCATCACGACCGCGGGCGCTCAGTTCACCGGGCTCACCTACACCCAGGGCAACCCGGGCACGAGCTACTACGTGACCATCACCGCGAACGCCTCCACCGGTTACCTCGCCTCCTCCACTCAGGCCGGGCCGCAGAACGCGACCAGCAAGGTGAACGCGCCCACCGGCGTGACGGTCGTTCCCTCGACGAGCGCGGCGGGTGCTCTCACGGTCACCTTTACCAACTCCACGGGCTCGGGTGTGGCGTCCTACACCGCGACGGCCTGCACGGGTAGCGGCACCGGGTGTGGCACTGCCCAGGCCATCACCTCGGGTGGTTCGATCACGGGCCTCACCCCCGGCACCAACTACTACGTGGAAGTGACGGCTGTGCCGTCCAGCTCCGCCTACGTCTCGGCCGCCACTGCCTACGTGGGCCCGACGGCATCGACAGCCACGCTGAGCGCCCCCACCAACGTCACGATCACCCCGTCGACCACGACCGCGGGCGCCATTACCGTGACGTTCACCCCGCCGACGGGTGGCTCGACCTACACCGCTAAGTACTGCACCCCAACGATTTCTGGGACGTGCAACACCCAGGCCATCACGTCGGGTGGTCAACTCACCGGTCTGACGCCGGGATCGACCTACGTGGTCGAGGTCATGGCGAATGCGACGACCGGGTATCTCGCGTCGGGGTACTCCAGCGCTTCTGGTTCGGCCGTGGCGACGAGTCAACTCGCTGCACCCACCAACGTCACCCTCTCCTACGGCACGACGGCTGGCTCGATCACGATCTCGTCCTTCACTGCTCCTACCGGCGCCCCCAGTGGTCAGACCTACACCGCCGAGGCCTGCACCGGTTCGGGCCTCAGCGGAACCTGCGTGGGCCCGGTCGCCATCACGACCGCGGGCGCTCAGTTCACCGGGCTCACCTATACCCAGGGCAACCCGGGCACGAGCTACTACGTGACCATCACCGCGAACGCCTCCACCGGTTACCTCGCCTCCTCCACTCAGGCCGGGCCGCAGAACGCGACCAGCAAGGTGAACGCGCCCACCGGCGTGACGGTCGTTCCCTCGACGAGCGCGGCGGGTGCTCTCACGGTCACCTTTACCAACTCCACGGGCTCGGGTGTGGCGTCCTACACCGCGACGGCCTGCACGGGTAGCGGCACCGGGTGTGGCACTGCCCAGGCCATCACCTCGGGTGGTTCGATCACGGGCCTCACCCCCGGCACCGACTGCTACGTGGAAGTGACGGCTGTGCCGTCCAGCTCCGCCTACGTCTCGGCCGCCACTGCCTACGTGGGCCCGACGGCATCGACAGCCACGCTGAGCGCCCCCACCAACGTCACGATCACCCCGTCGACCACGACCGCGGGCGCCATTACCGTGACGTTCACCCCGCCGACGGGTGGCTCGACCTACACCGCTAAGTACTGCACCCCGACGATTTCTGGGACGTGCAACACCCAGGCCATCACGTCGGGTGGTCAACTCACCGGTCTGACGCCGGGATCGACCTACGTGGTCGAGGTCATGGCGAATGCGACGACCGGGTATCTCGCGTCGGGGTACTCCAGCGCTTCTGGTTCGGCCGTGGCGACGAGTCAACTCGCTGCACCCACCAACGTCACCCTCTCCTACGGCACGACGGCTGGCTCGATCACGATCTCGTCCTTCACTGCTCCTACCGGCGCCCCCGGTGGTCAGACCTCACCGCCGAGGCCTGCACCGGTTCGGGCCTCAGCGGAACCTGCGTGGGCCCGGTCGCCATCACGACCGCGGGCGCTCGAGTTCACCGGGCTCACCTATACCCAGGGCAACCCGGGCACGAGCTACTACGTGACCATCACCGCGAACGCCTCCACCGGTTACCTCGCCTCCTCCACTCAGGCCGGGCCGCAGAACGCGACCAGTGAGTTGAACACTCCAACAAATGTCACCGTTTCCTCGTCGTCGGCCTCGTCGTCGAGTGGCGCGGTCATCGTTACCTTTACCAACGCGACCGGCACAGTGACACCGACGTCCTACACGGGGGAGATCTGCACATCCTTCACCGTCGCCAGCTGCCAGTCCGCCACGAACCAAACGGTTGTCGCGGGGGGACTTCGTTCACCGGTCTGACGTCCGGCACCAACTACTACGCAGAAGTCACGCCAAACCCGGTTACCGGGTTCGTTGCTCCTCCGGCAGTAATCGGTGGCCCGGGACTGGCGACAATCCAACTGAACGCTCCGGTCATCACGTCCCTCTCGTACGGTCCGTCCGCCGGTTCGATCATGGTCATCTTCACGGCGCCGAGCAACGCCGCGATGAGCCAGGGATACGCCGCAGTGGCGTGCACGGGTAGTGGCACCGGGTGCGGCGCCGCCCAGTCGATCACGTCGGGCGGTTTGATCACGGGCCTCAACTATACGCAGGGTGCTGCAGGAAGTACCTACTACGTGCAGGTCACCGCGACTGCCTCGACCGGCTATCTTGCCGCGACCTCGAGCCCGTCCGGTCATCAGGCAGCCACCAGCCAGGTGAAGCCTCCCACGGTTGTTGGTGCCACGGCAGGGACGAGCACAACAGTGGTTCGTTGAAGGTCACATTCACCGCGCCCACGGGATTGGGCCTCAGTGGTACGTACACGGCAGCGGCGTGCACCGGGCTCGGCGCCGGGTGCGGCACGGCGCAGGCGATCACCTCGGTGGTCAGATTACTGGACTCACCGCCGGAAGTTCGTACTACGTCCAGGTAACGGCGGGAGCGTCGACGGGTTACGCCACGAACTCGGCGAACTCCGCCACTGCCACGGTCGCGACCGAGCAACTCAACCCCCCGACGGCCATTACCGTCACGTCGGGAACCAGCACCACGAGTGGTTCACTGACCGTCAACTTCACCGCGCCGAGCAATGCTCCTGCGGGTCAGACCTACACGGCGGCCGCCTGCACCGGAAGCGGTACGGGTTGCGGCACGGCCGTGGCGATCACGACGGCCGGTGGTCAGATCACCGGCCCCACAGCGGGATCCTCGTACTACGTGCAGGTAACGGCCGTCGCATCGACCGGCTACGTGGCCGCGTCAGCGAACTCCGCCAGTGCCACGAAGGCGACCGAGCAACTCAACCCCCCGACGGCCATTACCGTCACGTCGGGAACCAGCACCACGAGTGGTTCACTCACCGTCAACTTCACCGCGCCGAGCAATGCTCCTGCGGGTCAGACCTACACGGCGGCCGCCTGCACCGGAAGCGGTACGGGTTGCGGCACGGCCGTGGCGATCACGACGGCCGGCGGTCAGATCACCGGCCTCACGCCCGGAACGAAGTACTACGTCCAGGTCACCGCGGTGGCGTCTTCCGGGTGGCTCTCCTCATCCGCCAACGTCGGCGGCTTCAACAACCGCCACCGAAGTGATGAACGCGCCGACTATTTCAGCTTCGTCGGTGGCGGGTCGGGAAATAAGACAGTGAACGTGACATACGCCGCCTCGTCTGGCGCGCCCAGCGGCACGACATATACCCTCTTGGCTTGTCAGGCCGCGTCGATGACGGGTACCTGCTCGACGTTTACGGACTACACATCAGGTACGACGCAGACCGTCAGCACCAAGAGCGTCTCCTACTGGGTCGAGATCGAGCCAGTGCCACCGGCCGGATACACACCCACCAACTCAGCGGTGTCGGGACCGCAAACCTCGTAGCCCATGAGACGAACCCTTAGCCCCGTCGAGAATCGCTCGAAGCGGGGCTCGACACGTCGCAACGGGGACGGACCGAACAGTCGTCGGGACGGAGACGAGCACGGTGCCATCCTGATATCTGGCTCTCGTGTACATCATTGTGATCGGCACGGTCGTCGCTGCGCTGACGACCTGGGCCTCGGGCGACCTGAACAACACCGCCAACTTCACCGGCGCCCGGAACCTTGACTACTCGCTCTCGAGCGCGATGGAAATCGGTATCAACAACATCCGCTACACGCCGGTCGTCGGCTCGATCAATGCGTCCCCCCCGGTCGCGTGCTGGGGCACCGGCACGTACGCCACCACGTCGACGCCCACCTACACCACATACTCGACTTACTGAGCTCCCGACCTCCGGGTCCGACAACATCGCGCTCTGGTGTAGCACGAAGTCGATCCCGAAGAGCGCCGTCGACGCGGACCGTGACGGTCTCGGCGTGTCCCGCACCTTCATCATCGACGATTGCGACAGCGTGGGCCACAGCCGCCGAGATTGAAAGTGCCGCAACAGCGTGCGTCGATGCGCCGGATCTGCAAGCTCTGGTGAGTTTCGGTGACTACGACGGGTCTAAGTCGGTTCCTGGATACGGTGCCTCGTTGCAGGATTGGAACTGGTCATCGTCTGTGCAATCGACGGTCCTTCCCAACTCGATCGCTATCGAGTCGAGCATCCCTGAGTTTCCGTCGCCAACTCTTCCTACGTCGCCTCGGCCGCGGCGTCCTCCGGGCGACGCCGTCGTGGTGACAGTCTCACCTGCTACCTCCTGCACCGTGAGCAGCGACACTGTGACGTTTGTGACCAACAACACGACGTGCACCGTCTACTTCAACGACCCCGGCGGCGCCAACTATGCCGCAGCCGCTCAAGTCACACAGACGATTGCTGTGGGAAAGGTCGCCAACTCCATCACGGTGTCGAGCACCGATACGACCGCGATCGTTGGCGGGCAGTACACGCCCACGGCGAGCGCAGTGTCGGGTGACCCTGTCGTCGTGAGCGCCGACTCTTCAACTTCACCTTCGAACGCATGCTCGGTCTCGTCTGGCACCGTGTCGTTCTACGCCGCCGGGAGCTGCGTTCTCGACTTTAACGACGCGGGAAATACTGACTATCTGGCGGCCGCCCAGGTGATGCAGACGATTTCAGTGGGAGCAGGACCGCCGGCTGGTCAGAGCATCCTCGGCAATCCCAATACTCCGGCCAGTTACAAACCGAGCAATGGCGACTCGCTCACGTACCAGTACAACCAAACGATGAATCAGTCTTCGATGTATAGCGGGTTTACGGGTTCGGCGAGCATCTGCGTAGACCTCACAACGTCGGGAAGTCACTCCTCGTATCACACGGTGTGGACGGTCTACACGTATTCGAGCGGCACATGTCGATCGACGCTCGTGAATCTCGGCACGGTCAGTCTCGGCGACGGCGCCAGCGGTAACTACATCTCTTATGGCTCCACGGCCGTCTTCTTAGGCACCATGAGCATGTCGACGGTTAGCGGAGATTCCCAGGTGGTCGTCACCCTGGGTAATGAGTCAGGCTCCACCACGATTTCCTCGGTGAACTCGACAACGGTCCTGTCATGGACGCCGAGCGCGTCGGCCACGAGTACTGCGGGTAATACCGCATGCTCAACCTCGAGCGTCGCCGAAGCAAACTCACCGAAGATCAACTTCTAATTTCGCCGACTCTTGGGTCTGACATGCCTAGACCCCCTGGCAGACTTTCGCGGCGGACCGTGAGTCTTAAAACCAAGTCGGCAACCTCTTACGTTTCGAAGTGCGATTGTTCAGGAGGGTCGGGGATAACGCTGCAGCTTGCTCATTCTCCTGCAGACGGAGGCTTTGCAGTGAGCGCCCGGGCCATGAGAATGCCAATGCCGCAAGAAGAGACACTGTGACGAACAAGTAGTAGCGCCACTCGCCCGTGTGCCAGTAACTGGTCTTGGTGCAGATCTGCGACCGCGGCGAGTGTCAGCGACGAACGGAACCATCCAATAGTTGAGGAAACTACAACAAGGAGCACAAGCGAAGGTACTAAGTAGTAAGGATCCATGACGCTCTCAAACACGCAGCGAAGGGAAAGGGCGAACGCGGCCCACCAGAAAACTTCGACCAAAGTTGGTTTGCGCCGAGCGACCCATATCCCGACGAAGCACGCCAAAGCGATTGCGATGGTGCGACCCGGGCCGGCGGCCACAACTTCTCCCGCCCACTTCCATACGGGACCATAAATCACCTTGTGGTTCCCCTGGCGTAATGGATCGTCCACGTCTTAACCCAACGAGCATGGGAAAGCACAGGTGCGAGTGACATCCAAGGCGTCGGATGGTCGATCGTGGGAAAGTTAGGTTGCTTGAAGATTGCGTACGTGGTCGGACCCCACTCTTGAATCAAGGGCGGTATCAAAAGTATGGCGGTGGGAACGGCTATCGCTGCGCCGAAGCGGGCCACTTCTTGACCGGAACATACGCCAAGGCAAGCGGCACAATGAGCAAAATCAGGGGTTGAAATACAACCAGAAAGCGCGAAGAACGCTCCGGAGTGAAGCCACCTTCGATCGTATGCCGCGAAGAGCGCATAAAGACCGAGGGCCAATGACAGTGTGTCTTCGGGATGACCCCAAAAGGCGACACCGGAAATATTAAAACCGCCTCAAGAAGCGTGGCGAGAGCTCGTCGGGGGTTTGAAAGAGAAAGGCGTCGCGCGATCGCATCGAGTGGAAACAGCAGGCTGCGCCGCACAGCAGGTCGATGGGATCGAGCAAAGAACCAACCGGAGGGTTGAAAGATAGACACCGGTGAACTACCGTCAGTTTCAGCAGATCTTGAAGCCAGGCGATCGGCGCAAGCAGGACAGCGATGCCGGGAAACGTAACAAACTCCGTGCCGGCGTATACATGTCCCCCTCCATTCCAAATGACGAAATGTGCATCGCGGAAGGTTCCCCATGCTCGCCGGAAGTGACCAAAGCGAAGTCATGCACAACGGGAATACCAAAAGAAGGAGTAAGACAGGCCACCAACAAGAAACGCGAGTATTCCGGCGATCGGCATACATGGACTCCCACCAAGTTGGAATTTAGAAACGGAAACGACTAGAGATCATCGATTTCATCCTGGGATTTCCGAAGCTGCTCAGGGAAACTGAGCACGACGGCCCCTGATCCGTCTCGCCCCCGTCATTGACGACCTTTCGAGAGAATGACAGCGCTAATTCGATGGCCGCGACAATATTTAAGCAGCCGAAGTGGCTGGATTGGTGGTTACTAGGCACTGGTTGAAGTACGCGGACCATGCGGTCCAGGGCGACTCTCCCCATGAAGCCACTCGGGAAAAAAAGAATGTAATATCAAACTGGATATCGTGTCCATATAACCCCACTGACCGCCATGAACTGATGATTCTGATAAAGGGCTCTTTGTGTACATAATGAAGTCACAGGTATTTAATCAAGAATAGGGTAAAAGTCGTGAAATTATTGATAATAAGGACTGGAACGTGCGATGTATTATTTATCGAGTTACCAGACAGGCGGGTCCAAATGTCGGCGCTCCTTTGGACGAAAGGGCCATAAATACATATCAATACTTACAGACAGTTGAAGCGCCGCCGGGATAGAGGGAATAAAAGGTTTACCTTGATCGAACTCGCATCGTAGCCTGTCGGTATCCTCGCCGCTATCTTTATCTTTCGCTTGGGCGGAATCACCGGCAAGAGCGCCCTGTCGGCGTGCCAAGCTGACGGCGCGACCGTAAACTACGGCGATCTCTGCGTTTAACGCCCAGAATCCAGGCACGGTACGTTTCCTACGGAAGTGACCTGACGAGTCGGCGCCGCCGCGGGCTTCGGTGGTCCATAAGTTCGTGGCCGGCTCAATGGCACGTACTACACGCTTCAGCCATCGATTGACGGGCTTGGCAACTTGTCGGTCACCTCTCCGGAATTGCTGGCTGGCTTGGCGTACGACGGTCCGTCTGCTTGCACCCTGGACGACAACACTGCCGGCGCAGGTAATGGCGCCGACGTAGGCGGTTGAGTCAACTGAATTCGCCGACGTAAGTGTCTACAGCAGAGCTGCCCGGCCAGTGAGCCGGGCGCTCTGCTGTAGTCCAATT
>CAWBQX010000002.1:0-809860 GCA_963791015.1 uncultured Acidimicrobiaceae bacterium
CGGCCGGGACTTGAACCCGGAACCTGTTGATTAAGAGTCAAATGCTCTGCCAAATTGAGCTACCGGCGCCCGATGAGTCTATACCGGCGGTGTCGGTAACTCTCTGCGATTAGTGGTGCTGGATGGCCTTGACCTCGAGGAACTCTTCGAAACCGTACTTGCCGAGTTCGCGACCGATACCGGACTGGCGATAACCGCCGAATGGTGCAATGACATTGAACCCGCCGCCGTTGATCGACACTTGACCAGTACGAATCTTCCGCGCGACTTCAAAGGCCTTCTCATCCGTTGATGCCCACACGCCGCCCGCGAGTCCGTATGTCGAAGCGTTGGCGATCTCAATCGCTTCCTCCTCGGTGTCGTAGGGGATGATGCTCAAGACGGGACCAAAAATCTCCTCTTGCGCGATCGTCATGTCGTTGCGTACGTCGGAGAAAATCGTCGGGGTGATGTAGTACCCACGCTCAAGGCCTTCGGGCGGGGTGACTCCGCCCGCCACGATGCGCGCACCCTCATCGATGCCCTTGTTGATGTAGTCGCGAACTCTTTGTTGCTGAGCCGCACTCACGAGCGGTCCCAGAAGACTCGAGCCGGTAATCGGATCCTGAGGCATGAGGCCAGCAGCGGCTTCGACGGCCAGGTCCTCGATCTCGCTGAGCTTGGATCGCGGCACCACCATGCGCGTGAGGGCCGAGCACGTTTGGCCGGAGTTGAGGTAGCACTGGAAGACGCCGTCAGCGACGGCGGCGGGAATATCAGCGTCGTCCAAAATGATGTTGGCCGACTTGCCACCCAGTTCCAGCGAGACGCGCTTGACCATGTCGGAGGCCAGTTGCATCACGCGCTTACCGGCGCGCGTGGAACCCGTGAAGGAGACCATGTCGGTCTTGGGGTGCACGACGATTGCTTCGCCAACGACGGGCCCGACACCGGACACCATGTTGAAGACGCCGCGGGGCAGCCCAACTTCGTGGACGATGTCGGCAAAGAGGAACGCGTTGACCGGAGCGACTTCGCTGGGCTTGAGCACGACCGTGCAGCCGGCCGCTAGCGAGGCTGCAACTTTGTTGGCGATCTGGTGCAGGGGATAGTTCCACGGCGTGATGGCTGCGACGACGCCGACCGGCTCTCGTACGAGGGTGGAGTTGCCTTCCTCTTCTTCCCAGACGTAGTCCATGGCGCGCTGTGCGTTGTCGGCGAACGTCATCGTCGGCAGGCCGACCTGAATGCCCTTGGCCAGCATGAGCGGCATGCCGACCTCGTTGGCGATCACAAGCGCAATCTCGTCGCTGCGCTCCGCGAGCTTCTCCGAGATGCGCATCAGGAACTCGCCACGCTCCTTCGGACTGGTGTTGGACCAGCCCTCGAAGGCCGCGGCCGCTGCCTCCACGGCACTGTTGGCCTCGTCCACCGTGCCCGCGGGGACCGTGGCAAAGAGCTCACCGGTGCCCGAAGTTGTGACCTCGAGGGTCTCACCCGACGAAGCGGGCACCCACTCGCCGTTGATGTAGAACGAGTCGCGAACGATAGTCATGACTGACCCCCTGAGCGCTCGTGGTTCGACGCGCTCAAATGGAAATCTACACGGATGATGACACTGGTTGTCACGCCGCGTGCGGTCTCAATCGTCCGCAAATTGGGGTGAGCGACGGGGGTCGAACCCGCGACCTCCAGGACCACAACCTGGCGCTCTAACCAACTGAGCTACGCCCACCAAGGCCCTATAAGTATGTCACAGCGTATTGGTGCGTCAACAAATCCGATGAGCGCGTTCACTACGCTTTGGTCCACGCCCCTGTAGCTCAACTGGATAGAGCAGACGGTTTCTACCCGTCAGGTTGCGGGTTCGACTCCTGCCGGGGGCACGTATTCATTTCAGCGAATCGAAGCGGCCCCTCTCACGTGGAGAGGGGCCGCTTCGAGCCTGTCCGTCCTAGTGCCCGAAGCCCTGAACTCCGAAATCGCGAGCCAGCGACGCGAAGTTCGGTACGCCAAGTCCCGTCGACGGGTTGTACACGGTGCCCGGGGTACCCGTGTAGAAAATATTGTCGTTCGACGTGCCGGACTGATCAAGCGGGGTAAACGGCGAGTTCCACGAGGTCGCGAACTTGTAGATCTGTGGGTTCCAGAAGCCCACCCGGTGTCCGAGAGCAGCGTCGATCACGGCCGTCGTTCCGTTGAGCTGAGGTGCTACGAAACTCGTTCCACCCCAACCACCCTGAATGGGATTTGAGTTGCCATCGCCGGGATCACCATTTTCGCCGGAGAAGGACGGCGAGTACTCGAGATAACCGGTCTCGGGATCGGCGTCGGCCGCGAGGTCGGGCTCGGCACGACCGCTGCCGAAGCCGTGTTGGACCGACGGCGTCGGGTTGAAGTTCCACGAGGTCGGTAGGGGGATTCCTTCGGCGTTGCTGTAGCCAGTGGGCGTCAAATACTGAACGTCACTGAACAGGCCGACGCCGGGCACTCCCTGTTGATAGGACGGCGTCGGCTCGACCTGGCTGTAGCCGCCACCGGAGCCCACGACGCCGACAATGTCCTGATCCTCGGCGACTTGCGACTCCGGCAGGCCTGTCACAGTCGCGACCGGTTGCCAGAGGTAGTCCCAAGCCCAGGCGCGCTGCTGGGTGACGTCAAGGGACGCCGTCAGCGTTGCGCCCGACGACGAGGTACCAGTGAGGGTCGCACTCCAGGGCAGCGTCGTACCGCCCGCCGAGGTGACGTAGGGACTGTCCCCGGGACTGTCGACACTGAGATTCGTCGTTCCCGCGTCATCCTGGGCGTCGTAGGCCGCGTCGTCTCCCGCGGACACGAACGTCGCTTGGCTCTGGGCGGCCAACTCCAACATCGCCTCATCGAAGGCGGCGATGTACTCCGAGGTCTCCGCGCCTTCAGCCGTCGCGGCGGCGATGACCGTTTCGGACTCGCCCCAACTCGCGGACACGCTCTCTGCCTGATTCTGACTGGCTGCAGTGAAAAAGGCGTCGGCAAAACCGGGATCAGTGTTGGGAGCCTCGTAGACGACGACGTTGGCGCCCGGAGCGATTGCGCCGGACTGCTCGACGTCGAGATCCGTCTCGCTCGACCCGAATCCAAACGTCGGCAGGGCGGGCACGGGGCCGTTGTCAATGAGGTCAATCGACACGTTGGGGTACGTCTTCATGCCCAGGACGTTCGACCAGAAGTACTCGGGCGCGCCCTGGTCGAGCGGGGCCAGTGTGACGATGCCGATGGTCTGGCCGGCCCCGGCGTGACTGTTTTCGAGTGAGTTGAGACCGTAGTTCTGCTCATAGTTGCTGGGCGTATTGCAGGCGTCAGGCAGTCCGGTTAGTGCAAGGCACGCGTTGGTGCTCTTTGGCTGCGGCGACGCGACGTCGGCGGCGGAGTGAATCGACTGGCTCTGAAAGGTCTCGTAGTTGGTGAGGCCGAGTACCGCGAGCACGAATGACGCCAGTTGGCTCGGAAGTTCGGGCGGCGTGGTGGGACCGTGCACCGTCTGCGCTGGTTCGCCAAAACTCCCGTGGTGTCCTGGATACGCGGGCACGTGATACTGGTCCTGAGTCACCGACAGCGCGGCGTCATAGTCACCGGCCGTGCCGGTCGTCGATACATCAACGTCGTCGGCGTACACGCTCGAGGTGATGCCGAACTTCGCGAGATATGTCGTGAGTGCCTTGATGTTGCTCTGGCTCTGGCCGTACCGGTTCGCGAATTGGCTTACGGAGAGGTTCGAAACCGATCCGTTATCCACTCCTTGCTCCAGTTGATTCTTGTTTTGTTCATCGAGAATGAACGACACCTGCTCGGGGGTGCTGGCGGGCGCGGGGCCAAAGGCGACGACGCCAGGCAAGTTGGCCGGGACGGTACCTTGACCGACCGGTGTCCAACCACCTCCACTCGCGCCGGCTTGTAGGGCGAGCACTGGTGAGAGTGCCAACGCCAGCGCGCTGATAGCAATGCCCGTGCGTAAACGGACCGATGAACGTCGCATGTCAATCCTCCCTTTGCTCGGCCTACGGCTCGAGCGGCTGTCACGACGTTTCGGAGTGTACCGAAGTGATGCCGTGAAACGCCAGAAAGTAATTGCTAAGAAACATTGGCCGATGAGGGCAAGAACAGAATTGTCATTGGAGTGAACGTCACTTCAAGACCTCACGCGAAACTATCGGCCTACGCCGTGCGCAATAGTGCGCGAGAGTGAGCAAATTGTCGGGGCGCCGGGATTCGAACCCGGGACCTCCTGCTCCCAAAGCAGGCACGCTAACCAAGCTGCGCTACGCCCCGTATACCGCGTTACTTCGTAGCAAAACGCTACTCGCCCAAGAGTGAACACCCTTTCTAGGCTTAAGACCCCGATCAGCATCCTGCATAGGCTGGGCGCCGAAGGGGGAGTCATGGCCTACGAGTGGATAGTGGACGCGCTCGATGAGACGTGGTCGAGTATCGATCGCACGCTGCGTGATCGCGGCCCCGAGGTCTACGAACTCGCGACTCCTTGTCCCGGCTGGAGTGTGCGCGACGTGCTCAGCCATCTCTTTGGCTTCGAAATGATGCTGCGCGGTGAGCCAGTTCCCCCTCACGAGGGCGCGTGGCCCGAGCACGTGCGAAATCCGATCGGTGAGTTCAACGAAGCTTGGGTCGAGGCGTATCGGACTTTGCCGGGAGTTGAGGTGCTGGACATTTTTCGCCAGACGACGCATGAGTCACTAGAGCGACTGCGAGCACTGAGTGACGAGGAGTGGGACAAGGTTGGCTGGAGCCCGGAGGGCGAGCGCCCGTATCACCGCTTTCAAGAGACGCGGGTGTTGGATAGCTGGATCCACCTGCAGGACATTCGCGACGCACTCCTAGAGCCAGCCGACGATCACGGTCCAGGCGAAGAGATTGTCATCAATCGTTTTGAGGGCGCTCTGCCGTATGTGGTGGGCAAACGCGTCGGTGCGCCCGAGGGGTCGTTCGTGCGAATCAACCTCAGTGGTCGACTTAGCCCGCTCGATTCGTCTGATCGTTCGCGATGGTCGTGCGGTCACGGTTGAGGCGAGCGACCAGACGCCCGATCTGGAGCTCACCACCCCCGTCGCGCTTTTCTGGCGTCGGGCGGCTGGTCGCATATCGGCCGAGGCATTTCTTCGCGCGTCGGCGACCGACGTGAGAGGAGACGAATCGTTGGCGCTTCGCCTGGCTGACTCGCTCGCGGTCATGATGTAGCGAAAGGGCCGCCGAACTACACTTTTCGCAGCCACGAGCCGTAATGAAGGGATCCACCATGCGCATCATCCGACTGGCTCTCGCCGGCGCCCTCGGGGCGACCGCCCTCGTGGGAGTGAGCCTCACGGGCGCCCTTAGCGCCACGGCCGCCAGTTCCAGCGCTCTGGCCACCTGCAAGACCAAGGTCTCGTCCGAAGAGGTCACCAAGGGAACACTGACCGTCGCGACCGACACCCCCGCCTACACGCCGTGGTTCGTCAACAACAAGCCCTCGAATGGCAAGGGATACGAGTCCGCCGTCGCCTACGCGATCGCCGGTGAGCTCGGGGTGACGAAGAGCGACGTGAAGTGGGTACAAGAGGCTTTCGACTCGAGCTACATCGCAGGCCCGAAACCATTTGACTTCGATATCAACGAGATCTCTTACACCGCCGCGCGCGCCAAGGCCGTGACCTTCTCCGAGAGCTATTACGACGTGGACCAATCGATCGTGGCCCTAAAGACTGACGCCATCGTGAAGAAGCATTCGGCGGCGCAGCTCAAGACATATCAGTACGGCGACCAGATCGGCACGACGGGCCTCGCGTACATCAACGACTACATCAAGCCCACCAAGCCCGCTCGCGTGTACTCGACCCTGGATCAAGCGGTACTCGCTCTCCAGACGGGTCAGATCGATGCATTAGTCATCGACACGCCCACGGGTCAGTACATGGCGTCGGCACAAATCGTAAACAAGAACAAGAAGCCGATTGCCACTCAGGTCGGTCAGTTCCCGAGCGTCGGCGAGCACTACGGTCTTCTCTTTGCCAAGGGCAACCCGCTGGTGGGATGCGTCAACGACGCGATCAACGCCCTCAAGGCGAACGGCACACTCGCCGCGATCCAGCAGAAGTGGCTGGGTATCTATACGAGCGTGCCCACTATCAAGCCCTAGCCAGTGACCTCCTTCGGCGACAGGGGAGGCGACGATCTCATCGCGCCTCTGTCGACGGAAACCCCGAATCTCTTCGCGTCACGACGCAGTCGAGTCTTCAGCGGGAAGCGGGGTATTGCCGCCAGCACGGTCTCGACGCTCATCCTCGTCGGAGCAATCGTGGCGCTGCTGTTTGTGGCCCCCGGAGGTGCAACGTTTCGCTACACCTTCTTTGACCCTCATTATCTGTGGCTGGCCTGGACCGGCGATCCCAGCAAGGGCATTGATTCGATTCGCGATGGAATGGTCACCAACATCTGGATGTTCTCGCTGGCCGAAGTTCTCGTGCTGTTTCTTGGTCTGATGATTGCATGGTGTCGCATCAGTACCACGCCTGTGCTGTTTCCCTTTCGAGTGTTGGCCACCGTCTTTTCCGACATCTTTCGCGGGGTGCCTGTTCTTCTCGTTGTGCTCATGGTTGGCTACGGCCTTCCGCAACTCGAGTTCGGATTCATCTCACGTCTCTCGCCTGACGAGTACGGCGTCATTGCCCTCACGCTTACCTATTCGGCCTACGTGTCGGAAGTAATCCGGGCGGGGATCAACTCCATTCCGAACAGCCAACACCACGCGGCGTACTCGCTCGGTCTGTCCAACGCGTCGACGATGCGACGCGTCATATTGCCCCAAGCAGTGCGCAACGTGATACCTCCTCTCCTCAACGACTTCATCTCACTGCAAAAAGACACCGCGCTGGTCTCGGTCTTGGGCGCGGTTGAGGCAGCTCGAGCAGCCGAGATCTTTTCGGCCACCGTGTTCAACCAGAGCGGAATTGTCGTGGCGGCGGCGTTCTTCCTTGTGCTGACTATTCCCATGACCCGGTTCACCGATCGACTCATCTCACGGGACCGCGCCCGACGACTGGCGAGCGCACCGTGAACGACGTGATCCTGGAGATGGACTCGGTGGTGAAGCGCTACGGCGAGAACGAGGTACTGCGCGGCATCACGCTGGAGCTTCGTACCCACGAGGTCGTGTGTTTGATCGGTGCCTCTGGCTCGGGCAAATCGACGCTGCTTCGATGTATCAATCTGCTCGAACGCATCGATGGTGGTGACATCATCCTGTTTGGCCAGCGTCTGACCGACCCGCGCATCGACCCCAAGTTGGTACGACGTCACGTTGGCATCGTGTTCCAGTCGTACAACCTGTTTCCTCACTTGAAAGTGATCGACAACGTGATACTCGGACCGGTTCGGGCCCAAGGGCGCGATCGGGCCGAAGCGCGCGAGGAGGCGATGATTCTGCTCGAGCGCATTGGACTCAAGGACCGAGCCAACGAGTACCCCGAGCGCCTGTCGGGCGGTCAGCAACAGCGCGTGGCCATCGTGCGCTCCCTTGCGATGCAACCCTCGATCCTGCTGCTCGACGAAGTGACCAGTGCGCTCGACCCAACGTTGGTGGGCGAAGTCCTGGATCTGCTCACCGAACTGGCCCGTCAAGGAATGACCATGCTGATCGCGACCCACGAGATGGCCTTCGCGCGAGACGTCGCCCATGAGGTGGCCTATCTCGACAAGGGAGTGCTGGTCGAAAAGGGCTCGCCCGATCAGATTTTCACCGCACCGCGCGAAGAGGCGACCAAGAACTTCCTGAGTCGCGTGCACTAGTCGTGGGCGCAGAGCGCTGAGTGGGGCGGCAGTAGGCTGGCGACTCTTATGCACGCAACGACCACCACACTCGACCAGAACCACGTCAAGCTCGTCGTCGAGGTCGACGAGCCCGAGATGGACGTCGCCATCGACGCCGCGGCCAAGAAACTCGCTCAGCAGATCACCGTCAAGGGATTCCGCAAGGGCAAGGTGCCCAAGAACGTGCTCATGGCTCACCTGGGTGGACCTGCCGCCCTGCGCGGAGAGGCCATTCGCGAGTCGATTCCCGACTTCTACGCCCACGCGGTGTCGGACACCCTGATTGATCCCATCGCGCAGCCCGACATCAACATCACCTCGGGCGAAGAGGAGGGCGTCCTTGTCTTCGAAGCGGACGTCGAGGTTCGACCCGAGATCTCGATCACCGGCCAGCGCGACCTGCGCGTGACGATTCCGTCGCCGGTGGTGACCGACGACGAGGTGAGCGCGCAGGTCGATCGGTTCCGCGAAACCGATGCGGTGCTGCGTGACGTCGATCGACCGATTGTGACGGGCGACCTCGTGACCATGGACGTGCACGTACAACAAGTCGCCAGCGACGACGAGCCCGTCGACGTGCCGGACTTCATGTACACGGTGGGTTCAGGTGCGATCACCGAAGGCGTGGACGAGCTCATTGTCGGCATGAAGGCCGGCGAGGATCTCGCCGTGAATGGCAACGTCGGTGGTGGTGGGGTTGCGACGTACGAACTGTCGCTGAAAAAAGTCCAAGAGCGCGAACTTCCCGAACTCACGGACGAGTGGGTCCAAGAGAACACCGAGTGGGAGAGCGTGGCCGACATGCACGACACGATCTCTTCGCAGATGCAGCGCCAGCGCGTCGCCGAAGCGCAGCGCGCCCAGCGTGACTCGGTGCTGGTGGCGCTGGGCGACCTGGTGAGCGAGGATGCGGTTCCCGCGGTCCTCGTCCAAGAGGAGACCAACGAGCGGCTCCACGACTTGGGGCATCGCCTCGAGCAACAGAAACTCTCGCTGGAGATGTTCCTCCAAGTCACGAACCAGTCCTCGGATCAACTGCTCGAAGCACTGCAGGTCGACGCCACCCGCGCGGTACGCATCGATCTCGCGTTGCGTGCACTCGCGCGCGAAGAGAACCTGGAGCCCACGGACGACGAGGTGGAAGAGGAACTCGCCACCACGGCCGGGTCGATGAACGTGAGCGCGGATCGTCTGCGCGAGAACCTGCGCGACTCCGGACGGACCGTGTCGTTCCGATCCGAGGTGGCCAAGCTGAAGGCCTCGCGCTGGCTCAACGACCACGTGACCTACGTCGATCCCGAGGGCGTCGAGATCGACCGCGCACTGCTCTCGCCCGACGAATCCGACGAAACTGACGCCTAAGGTAGACCCGTGAACGACAACTACCGAGCCCAGAACTACCTCGTGCCCACGGTGGTGGAGTCATCGAATCGTGGCGAGCGCTCCTACGACCTCTACAGCCGCCTGCTGCGCGAGCGCATCATCTTCCTCGGCACCCCGATCGACGACACCATCGCCAATTTGGTGTGCGCTCAGTTGCTGTTCCTCGAGTCCGAGGACCCGGAAAAGGACATCAACCTCTACATCAACTCACCCGGTGGCGACATCACGGGGCTGCTCGCGATCTACGACACCATGAAGTACATCAAGCCCGACGTGTCGACCTTCTGCTTCGGCCAAGCGGCTTCGGCCGCCGCGGTGCTGTTGGGGGCAGGATCCAAGGGCAAGCGCTACGCCTTGCCGCACGCGCGCGTACTGCTGCACCAGCCCTGGGGCGGGGTCGGGGGCCAGGCCTCGGACATCGAGATCCAGGCCCGCGAGATCCTGCGGATGAAGGACATGCTGAACGCCATGCTGGCCGCCGACACCGGTCAATCCGTGGAGCGGGTAAATAAGGACACGGATCGCGACTTCATTATCAGCGCCGAAGAGGCCGTGGAATACGGCCTAATCGACGAAGTCATCGCGGCGCGGCCGTAGGTACCCGGTTTTCGGGCGGAGGGATCGTAGGATGGGGCGACGGTTAGTCGGTCTGTCGGAGGGCATTCGTGTCGAATTTTGCTAAGTCCACACAGTGCAGTTTCTGCGCGAAGCGCACCGACGAGGTCAAGAAGCTGATCGCTGGCCCCCACGTGTTCATCTGTGATGAGTGCGTCGGACTGTGCAACGACATTTTCGCCCTAGAGTTCGCGGATCTGTCGAAGGGATAGTCGTGGCCAAGTTCGGTGAAGGTAACGACCTTATTAAGTGCAGTTTCTGCGCTAAGGGTCAAAAACAAGTCAAGAAACTCATCGCGGGACCGAGCGTCTACATCTGCGATGAGTGCATTGACCTGTGCAACGACATCATCGCGGACGAGTTCGGGGATCGTCCCGAGTTCGTCCTTGACGAACTGCCCACGCCCCGCGAAATCTCAGCCTTCTTAGATGAGTTCGTCATCGGACAGGTCGACGCCAAGAAGATCCTGGCGGTCGCGGTGTACAACCACTACAAGCGAATCCAGACCGGACCGCTGCACGACGAGGACGTCGAGGTCGCCAAGTCCAACGTATTGCTGCTCGGCCCGACCGGCTGTGGCAAGACGTTCCTCGCTCAGACCCTGGCGCGCATGCTCAACGTGCCCTTCGCCATCGCTGACGCCACGGCCCTCACCGAGGCGGGCTACGTGGGTGAAGACGTGGAGAACATTCTTCTCAAACTGCTCGCGGCGGCCGACTTCGACGTGAAGCGCGCCGAGCGCGGCATCATCTACATCGACGAGATCGACAAGATCGCGCGCAAGGCCGAGAACCCCTCGATCACTCGTGACGTCTCGGGCGAAGGGGTCCAGCAAGCACTGCTCAAGATCTTGGAGGGCACCGTGGCGAGTGTGCCACCCCAAGGTGGCCGCAAGCACCCGCACCAAGAGTTCATCAACATCGATACTGCGAACATCTTGTTCGTCTGCGGCGGCGCCTTTTCGGGACTCGAGGAGATCATCGAACGTCGACTCGGCAAGAAGTCGATGGGCTTCAACCAGCCGGTTCAGTCCAAGCGCGCGGGCGACATCGAGATGTTCCGCCACGTCTTGCCCGAAGATATGGTCAAGTTCGGACTCATCCCGGAGTTCATCGGCCGCCTGCCCATCATCGGTGCGGTGCAGCAACTCGACCGTGACATGCTGATCCGCGTGCTCACCGAGCCGAAGAACTCGTTGGTGAAGCAGTTCCAGCAGGTGCTCGCGATGGACGGCGTGGAACTCGTGATCGAAGACGACGCCCTTGAGGCGATCGCCGACTTGGCTCTGGAGCGCGGGACGGGTGCGCGCGGTCTTCGCTCGATCCTCGAACACGTACTCCTCGAACCGATGTTTGACGTACCCGGGCGCAGTGACGTGGTGAAATGCGTGGTCACCGCGGCTTCGGTGCGTCAGCACGACGTGCCCACGTACGAAATGCGAAAGGCGACGCGAACTCGTCGCGCGAGCTAGGTCGTGCGGTTTTCCTCGTACGCGCAAGCGTTGTCGTGGCTGGAATCGCACATTGACTTCGAGCGCTTGGCGCCGAATCACCAGTTAGTACCGAGCCTCGAACCCATTCGCGAACTCTTGGTGCAGTTTGCCGACCCGCATCACGACTACCCAACGATCCATATCACCGGTACCAACGGCAAGGGCACCACGACGACCCTCACCAGTGCGTTGCTGCGCGCCACCGGCCTGCGGGTGGGAACCTTCACGAGTCCCGACCTGCACGCGGTCAACGAGCGCATCGCGCTGAACGGCGAAGCCATCGACGACGACACGTTCATCGCGCTGATGGAGCGGCTCTCCGACGCCGAGACAGTGAGCGGCATTGTCCTCACGCGCTTCGAGCTCTTGACTGTCGGGGCGTTTCTGCACTTCTCGGACGAAGGGGTGGACGTCGGCGTCATTGAAGTTGGCCTCGGAGGCACGTGGGACTCGACCAACGTCATCGACTCTGACGTCGCGGTTCTCACGAACGTCGACCTCGACCACACCGCCGTGCTCGGCCCGACGGTAGGTGCCATCGCGTCGGACAAGGTCGGCATCTTTCGCCACGACGCGATCAACGTGATAGCGACCACCAACGCGATCGTCGTGGAGATCGCCGAGGAGAAGACGCGCGAACTCGATGCGACGCTGTGGCGGATCGGTGAAGAGTTTGAGCTACGCGAGAACGAACTCGCTCTCGGTGGACGGGCCATCTCGCTGCGCACGCCCTACGCCGAGTACGAGGACGTGTTCGTGTCGCTTCACGGCATTCATCAGGGAGTCAACGCCGCCACCGCCATCGTGGTGGCCGAGGCATTTCTCGGGCGTGCGCTCGGTGAGGACGTCGTCACCACCACGATGGCGAGCGCGCGAATGCCCGGACGCATGGAAGTCATCGCGCGCAACCCGCTCATCGTCGTCGACGGCGCGCACAACCCCGCGGGCGTGCGCGCCTTGGTCGCGACGCTCGACGGAGCCTTTGACGTCTCGGGGGAGCGACGCTGCGTGCTCGGCATGCTGACCGGTCGCGACCTCGACGACATGGTGACGCCACTCATCGGTGCGAGCTTCACCGAGTTCTTCTGTTGCGCGCCGAACTCGCCGCGCGCCGTTCCGGCGAGTGAACTCGTTCGTGTGCTGCAACGACACGGGGCGATTGCGTATGAGCATCCCAACTCGCGCGCCGCGCTGGCGCACGCGCGAGAGCGATCAAACGACGACGACCTCATTATTGTCGCGGGAAGTCTGTATCTGGTGGCCGAAGTACGCGGCGAGGTGTTGCGCATCCCGTCTCGGCATCTTTCCTGACGCTGCTAGATTGCCCGGCGTGAAGAGAACCCTCGTCATCGTCAAGCCCGACGCCGTCGAACGCGGCCTGGTGGGTCAGATCGTGGCGCGTCTCGAGGACCGAGAGTTGCGTCTCGTGGCCGCGGAGCTACGCGTCATTGACGTTGACACCGCCCGGCACCACTACGCCGAGCACGCGGATAAGGCGTTCTTTGACCCCCTGGTGGCCTTTATCACTCGAGGTCCCTCGTTGATCGCGGTCGTGGAGGGTCCAGAGAACACCTGGCAAATCGTGCGCACGATGATGGGTGCGACGAATCCCATTGACGCGGCGCCAGGGACGATCCGGGGCGATCTTGCGACGCATACGACCGAAAACCTTGTTCACGGCTCAGATTCGGTTGAATCGGCGCAGCGTGAGATCGCGATCTTCTTCCCAAACTTGAAATAAACGCTCTCGGCTGGTCGAGATCGCCACAGATGTCCTAGCCTTGTAGGGATACCAACAGGGTCGCGTCCTAAAGGAAATCTATGGTTGATAGTCGGTTCTCACTATTAGGTCGTGATATGGCGGTCGACTTGGGCACCGCGAACACCTTGGTGTACGTGCGCGGGCGCGGCATCGTGCTCAACGAACCTTCGGTGGTGGCGATCGACATCAAGGACGGCAAGCCCCTGGCCGTGGGCGCTGAGGCCAAGCGCATGATTGGGCGTACCCCGAGCAATATTCAGGCGATTCGCCCCCTCAAAGACGGGGTCATCGCCGACTTCGAGATCTGCGAAAAGATGTTGCGCTACTTCATCCACCGCGTGCACCAGCGTCGTTTCGCCAAGCCGCGCATGGTGATCTGCGTTCCCTCGGGCATCACCGGTGTGGAGCAGCGCGCAGTCATGGAGGCGGCTGAGTTCGCCGGTGCTCGCAAGGCGTACATCATCGAAGAGCCGATGGCCGCGGGCATTGGCGCGGGACTGCCCATTCACGAACCGACCGGCAACATGGTGGTTGATATTGGCGGCGGCACGTCGGAGGTCGCGGTGATCTCACTGGGCGGCATCGTGACGAGTCAGTCGATCCGCGTGGGCGGTGACGAACTCGACGAAGCGCTCGTGGCGTACGTGAAGAAAGAGTTCCAGCTCGCTCTGGGTGAGCGCACCGCAGAAGAGATCAAGATTCAACTCGGCTCGGCCTTCCCGTTGCAAGAAGAACTGCGCGCCGAGATTCGCGGACGCGACCTTGTCACCGGCCTGCCCAAGACGGTGGTCATTTCGACCGAGCAGATTCGCGAAGCCATCTCCGAACCGGTGCAGGCCATCGTGGACGCGGTCAAGGTGACTCTCGACCGTACGCCGCCCGAACTGTCATCTGACCTGATGGAGCAGGGTATTGTCCTGACCGGGGGCGGGGCGTTGTTGGCGGGCATGGCTGCTCGCCTGGAGTACGAGACCAATATGCCGATCATTGTGGCGGATGACCCCTTGAACTGCGTGGCGCTCGGTAGTGGCATGTGTCTCGAAGAGATCGACGTCTTCGCGCGCATGTTGAAGACCAGTCCTTCGCGCTAACCCCGTGGCCACCGATCGTTCGCGGCGACGCACGTGGACCTTCAGTATCGCCATCGCCTTCACTCTGTTGATTCTGTATCTCACCACCGGTGTCTCCTCGGGTCTGCGCGGTGGGGCCAACATCATCCTTACGCCCTTTAGCTGGGCGGTGAATACCATCGCGCATCCGCTCGGTCATCTGTTCGCGGGCGCAATTGACTACAGCGACGTCGTCGCTCAGAACCAGAAGTTGCGTCGCCAACTCGCCCAAGCCGACGAGCGCCTGAATGAGGAGTGGTCGTACTCACGCCAACTCCAACAGATCTCGACCCAGCTCAACGTGCCCTTTGTGAGCTCGCTGCCGACCGTCGCGGTTCTGGTCACAACGGACTCGCCGACGAACTTTTCCGCCACCGTCGGGATCTCGAGGGGACGCAGCAGCGGCATCCTCGTGGGCATGCCGGTCGTCGCCAACGGAGGACTAGTCGGACGTGTGATCTCCACGACCTCCGGTGGGTCGACGGTGCAACTGATCAGTGACACGCACTCTCTGGTGGGCGTGACCTTCGCTCACAGCACCAGCGACCTCGTGGTGTCGGGACGCGGCGTGAACAACGGACTCGGTGCGACGTCGGTGCCCACGAACTCAGGCGTGGAACAGGGGACCAAGCTCTTCACTGACGGGCTTGATGGCGGACTGTTTCCCGTGGGACTTCCGGTGGCGAGTGTCAAGGCGGTCACGCTGACGCCCGGGGCCTCCACCTACAACCTGTCGTTGCAGCCCGCGGCGGACCTGCGCCATCTGTCGTACCTCGACGTCGTGCTCTGGGAGCCCGCCACGTGAGGCGGGTCCTTCTACCGGTGACCATCGTCACGCTCGCGGTGGTCGCTATTCAGTTGTCGATCTTTTCGAGCTTGCGCATCGCCGGTGTGGTGGTGATGCTGGTGTGGCTCTGGCCGCTCGCGATGGGACTGGCCGGACTGACCTCGTTGTCGCTGTGGTGCGCGGTCGTGGCCGGCGTGTTCTTTGACACCCATGCGGTCACACCCTTCGGACTGACCGTCGTCGTGGCAGTGGTCCTGGCGTATGGTGCGTCGCGCCTGGGCAAGGAAGGCGTGGGGGACCTGGACTCCGCCGCGTGGTGGGTGACGCCACTCATTGCTGCGGCGGCTGGCTTCATCGCGCCGGCGCTCTTCGTCGGCGCGAGCTTCTTCACGCTCAACTTTTCCTTTTGGCGTGACAGTCTCTTCGCCGCCATGGTGGTGAACGCTGCGGCGTTCTTCATCCTGGCTCGTCCCATGACGCGACTGGCCCGGTGGGCTGGAAACTTCGGTGGGACGCGGCGATGAGTGGTTCGTGGCGTAATCGACCAACCGGTTCGTGGTGGTCACGGTTGTGGCGACCGTGGGTATCGCTGCACCCCTTTCGCGGTCGGGGGCTCACCATCAACGAGCCCAAGACCGTCGGGATTCGTGACCTCATCGCGCCGCCGGGCAACGTGGAGGTTCGACCGGCCCGACGCTGGTTCGTGATCGGGGGATTCTTTCTCATCCTGTTTGCGGCGCTCGTCGTGCGACTCTTCTTCTTGCAGGTGGTGGACTACAAGGCCTCGTACCACAACGTGACCTCGAACTCCGAAGAGACCATCACGGTGCCCACGACGCGTGGCGACATCCTCGATCGTGAGGGACAGGCGCTGGTGACGAACACGACCACCACCGAGATTCGCCTGTCGCGCGAACTGGCGGCTCTCTATCCGAGCGTGAAGGGGTCGCTCTCCTCACTCACCGGAATCAGCGTCAAGCAGATCGACGCCGACCTCAAGAACGAGCAGTACAGCCCCTACGAACCGGCTCCGATCATGGCCAACGCACCGCCGAGCGAGGTGCAGTACGTGAAGTTGCACCCCAAGGAGTTCCCTGGGGTCACGGTGCTCAACGTCTCCCAACGCGACTACCCCGAGGGCGGCAACGTCGCGGCCCAGGTATTGGGCTATGTCGGGCCTATCACTCAGCAAGAGATCAACGCGGACCCGAAGGCTGGCTACCAACAAGACTCCACTATCGGCAAGACGGGCATCGAGTCGTACTACGAGCAGTACTTGCGCGGCAAGCAGGGCACGAGCACCCTGGAAGTGAACCCTTCGGGCAACGTGCTCTCGACTCTCAAGAGCACTCCGGCCACCGTGGGTGACTCGGTCGTGCTGAACATCGACTCGGGACTCCAGAAGGATCTCGAGAACAATCTGCAGGACGAGATCCTGGCGGACCGGCACTCCGTCGACCCGGTCTCGCACAAGGTGCCCGAAGCGATCAACGGTGCGGCGGTGGTGCTGAACGCTCAAAACGGACAGGTCTTGGCGATGGCCAGTTACCCCTCGTACGACCTGGACTCCTTCGTCAAGGGTCTGACCGAGTCCGAGTATCAGACGCTACGTAGCCAAGGCGCGTTTAACAACTTCGCCATCCAGGGGCTCTACACCCCTGGCAGCACCTTCAAACTCGTGACAGCGACCGCCGAACTGCAGACCGGCATCTTGTCGGCGTCTACGGACGTCGACGACACCGGCGTCTTTAAGGTGCCCAACTGTAAGTCGGTCGCGGGGAGCATCTGCTCCTTTCACGACGACGACCACTCGGCGGCCGGGCACATCAATCTTCCCCAGGCTCTCACGGTCTCTTCGGACTACTACTTCTACAACCTGGGGTACCTCTTCTGGTCCCAGTCCGCGCGCTACGGCCAAACTCCGATTCAAAACGTGGCGGCGGACTACGGCCTCAACAGCCTCACCAACATCGACCTGCCCTTTGAGGTGTCGAGTCGCGTCGATTCCCCCCAGGTACGCCGTGAGTTGCACAACGAGGTGCCCGCCGCCTTTCCGCGCGAGACCTGGTACGCCGGTGACAACATCGAGCTGGCCTTCGGTCAGGGCCTCACCGCGCTGACGCCGATCGGTCTCGCCGACGCGTACGCGACCTTCGCCAACGGCGGTACTCGCTACGCCCCCGAAGTAGCGGCGGCCGTCGTGAACCCGCACGGCCAGGTCGTCGTTCGCTACACCCCACGGGTACTTGGTCACGTGAACCTGCCGGCCAGCGTGCGCGACCCGATTCTCCAGGGACTCGAGGGCGTGGTGAACGACCCGTCGGGCACCGCGTACCCGCCCTTTCACCAGTACGCCAACTTCAACCTGTCGTCCTATCCGATCGCGGGCAAGACCGGTACGGCGAGCAACGGACTGAACGAGGAGCCCAACTCGTGGTTCGTGGGCTTCGGGCCGGTGGGTCACCCCCAGTACGTGGTGCTCTGTGTGATCGGTGAGGGTGGCTATGGGGCTGACGCGTCCGCCCCGGTGGTTGCCAAGACGTTTAATTACTTGGTGTCTCACACGATTCCCGCGGTTCGACTCAGCCCGGCGCTGACCACGCCCACCAAGCACACGACCTCAACCACGACCACGACCACACCCGGCGGGTGACGTTCGCGGACTCCAGCACCGTGCGAATGGGCCGGGTTCTGCGCCTGGTGCGGTAGCCTGAAGGGGTTGGGCGTATCGGCACACAGGGTGTCGAACGCAAAGGAACGTCGCGCTAACGCAGGTCATTCTCCGTTACGCACAGCATTGAGGACATGACGTGGCAATCGCCATTGCGCTAGAGCTGCTAGGAAGCGTCGCAGTCCTGCTCGTCTCGACCCAACAGATCGTTCGTTTTTTTCACCTGGTCGACGCCGGTATTTCACCGAGCGCGACTTCGCGCGGCCGAATGCGCCGCGTCTACTTATCTAAGTACGCAAGGAGTACCCGTCGTGAGCGACGAATCCATCCAACCCCTTCCCTCATCATCTAGCCCCAGAATTGGTGATACCCGTCCAGCCCCACAAATAGGCGACACTCGACCAGTGGGACGCAACGCGTCTCCGAGTACGCCGGGCACGACCTCGGCTCCCGGCCAGGGTCGGCGCCGTCGCGGAGGGCGCGGACGTTCTGGCGGTCAAGGTAACCGC
This sequence comes from uncultured Acidimicrobiaceae bacterium, assembly GCA_963791015.1. Classification (GTDB taxonomy): domain Bacteria; phylum Actinomycetota; class Acidimicrobiia; order Acidimicrobiales; family RAAP-2; genus RAAP-2. Next base: position 18,147 of record CAWBQX010000002.1, read on the forward strand.
GAGAACCGCGAGAACCGCGAATCGAACAACGGCGTCGCAACACGTCGCCCCATGGACGCACCCGTCGAGGCTTCGGCCCCGGAAGCGGGCGATGGCTCGGGACGCAAGAGTTCTCGCCGGCGCCGCGGGGGAGAGCGGCGCACCCGGGCCCAGGGCCGCTACCTCATGGCCGTGCACACGACGGCTGACGCCACGCACATCGCCACCCTCGAGGGTCGCTCGATGGTTGAGTACACGGTCGCCAAGAACGCCGATGAGACCAACCAGATCGACGGCAACATCTACGTCGGTCGCATCCAGAACGTGCTGCCGGGCATGGAGCTCGCCTTCGTGGACATCGGTATCCCCAAGAACGCCGTCCTCTATAAGGGCGACGTGTCCTACGACGACGACGTCGACGGCGCCCCGCAGAACAACAAGCGCATCGAAGAGATGATTCGCGCCGGACAGACCGTCCTCTGCCAGGTCACGAAGAACGCGATTGGCGCCAAGGGCGCGCGCCTCACCCAGGAAGTCTCCCTGCCGGGACGCTTCGCCGTGCTCGTGCCGAACTCCTCGACCATCGGTATCTCCAAGCGCTTGCCCGACGGCGAGCGACGCCGACTTCGCAAGATCATCGAAGACGTCAAGCCCGCCCAGCACGGCATCATCATCCGCACCGCCGCCGAAGGCGTCACCGCTGACGACCTGGCACGCGACGTGACGTCACTCGTCGAGAAGTGGTCGGCCATCGAGAGCGAAGTGGCCAAGTCCAATCAGCCGCGCCTCGTTTATCGCGACCTCGACCTCGCGGTACGCGTGTTGCGCGAGGAGCTCAACGAGGAGTATCGCGCGGTGCTCATCGACGACCCGATCCTGTACGAGAAGGTTCGCGAGTACGTCATGGCCGTTAACCCGGAACTGGCCGATCGAATTGAGTTCTACAACCGTGACGTGGAAGAGTTGCCGCTCTTTGAGCGCTACTTCGTGCACGAACAACTACACCGCTCGCTCGATCGCAAGGTCTTTTTGCCCTCGGGAGGGTCACTCATCATCGAGCGCACCGAAGCCCTCACAGTGATTGACGTCAACACGGGCAAGAACGTCGGCACCAACAATCTCGAAGAGACCGTGTTTCGCAACAACCTCGAAGCGGCCGATGAGGTCGCGCGCCAGCTGCGACTGCGCGACATCGGCGGCATCATCGTGATCGACTTCATCGACATGGAGTCCAAGGGCAATCGCGAGGCCGTCGCTTCGGCGCTGCGCCAGGCCCTCTCGCGCGATAAGACCCGTAGCCAGGTCTTTGATATCTCAGAGTTGGGCCTGGTGGAGATGACCAGAAAGCGTGTGAACGAGGGCCTGCTCGAGTCGCTCTCCGTGGTGTGCGGGGTGTGTGACGGGCGTGGGTTCATTGTGAACACCGGCCTGTAGGCGAGCTTCTTAGCCAACTCCGGCCGGAGCCTTATTCTCGATCCGCTATGATTGGTTCCCTTATGTACGCCGTTATCCGTGTAGGAACATCCCAAGAGCGCGTCACCGAGGGCCAAGTGGTCCGCGTTGACCTGCGCAGCGAAGACATCGGCGCCGATGTTGAGTTTCAGCCGGTTTTGCTCGTCGACGGGGACACCGTCGTCGCTGGACCGGCGCTCAAGGGCGCCACGGTGACCGGCAAGATTCTCGGTGAGGAGAAGGGCCCCAAGATTCGCGCCCTGACCTACAAGCCCAAGGCGATTCAGCGTCGTCGCTGGGGACACCGTCAGCACTACTCGACTGTCGAAATCACCAAGATTTCGGCCAAGGCCTAAGGAGATCCCATGTCAAAGACCAAGGGTGGTGGATCTACCCGTAACGGCCGCGACTCCGCGGCACAGCGTCTGGGAGTTAAGGAGTTTGACGGCACGCTCGTCAAGTCCGGCAGCATCATCGTTCGCCAGCGCGGTACTTTGTTCCACCCGGGCCGCAACGTCGGCATCGGTAAGGACGACACGCTGTTTGCGCTCGCTGAGGGAACCGTGAAGTTTGGTTACCGGGGCGGCAGAAAACTAGTTGACGTTCTCGCCGACTGAGTTTTCCTCCTAAAACTAAGAAACCCCCGGGCTCGCCCGGGGGTTTCTTAGTTACTAGCGGAACTACGACGCCTTGACGGCCTTCTTGAAGGTCGATCCAATCGAGACCTTCGGGGCCCGAGAGGCGTTGACCTGAATGGCCTCGCCGGTCTGCGGGTTGCGCGCGGTGCGAGCCTTGCGCTCTACGCGCTCGAACGACAGGAATCCAGACAGCACAATCTTTTCGCCCTTAGAGACGTTGCCGACCACGACGTCCTCGAACGCCTTGAGAACCTCGGCAACGGTGTTCTTTGAGGCGCCACTTTCGGCGACAATTGCTTCTACCAACTCGGCCTTGTTCACCGGTCGACTCCTTACTCTTCTCTGAAACGGAACTGGGTCTTCCCAGCAGCCACCGTCAGTTTTACCGGAAAAAAGGGAAATTCTGCGGATTTCGGACTAAGAATTGCCAGTGATCCTCACAGAGCTCTTCTAAAGGGCCTGATCAAAAGGGTGTTCGTGAAGGGCGGTTTCGCTTGAGATTTATTGGACAGGGCCCCGAATTGGCCGAATTTCAAGGAAAACTGGTGCTTTTCGGGGCCGTGGCCGGTCTTTGGCGTTCGACGGGACCACCCCGCGGACGTCCCAAAATCGTTGCGAAAATCCCGTTCCGTAGGATGGGTGCGTGTCTTCCTTCGTCGATCGCGCCCAATTGCACGCCAAAGCTGGCAATGGCGGGGCTGGATGCGTCAGTTTTCGCCGTGAAGCCCACGTTTCCAAGGGCGGACCGGACGGGGGAGATGGGGGAAACGGGGGCAGTGTCTGGCTCGAAGCCGACCACAACCAGGCCTCCCTTCTTGGATTCAAGGATCACCCGTTTCGCCGCGCCACAGACGGCAAACACGGCACCTCCAAGCGTCAACACGGGGCTCGGGGTAAGGACATCATCGTCGAGGTGCCCGTGGGCACCATGGTCTACGACGGGCAAGGCGAACTGCTGGCGGACCTAGCCAGTTCGGGCGAGCGTTGGCTCGCGGCCGAGGGTGGACTCGGTGGATTTGGCAACGCGCGCTTTCTCTCCAATCAGCGCCGCGCGCCAGCCTTCGCCGAGCAGGGTGAGTTCGGCGAAGAGCACTGGTTTGAACTGGAGCTCAAACTCCAAGCCGACGTCGCGTTGATCGGCTTTCCCAACGTGGGCAAGTCGACACTGATTTCGCGCATCTCGGCCGCGCGACCCAAGATCGCTGACTATCCCTTTACGACCCTGGTACCCAATCTTGGTGTGGTGCGTGTGGGTTCGCGCGCATCGCGCCCGGGCGACGCCACGGAGTTCGTCGTCGCGGACATTCCCGGTCTCATTGAGGGCGCGGCCGACGGGCGAGGACTCGGACACGACTTCCTACGCCACATCGAGCGAGCTCGCGTCCTCTGCGTGCTCCTCGATCTCTCCGAACTCGCACCGAGTCCCCCCGAAGAGCAGTTAGCGATTTTGCAGCGGGAGTTGGGTGAGTATCAGGCCGACCTGCTGAGTCGCCCCCGCGTCGTCGTGGGATCCAAGGGTGATGTCGCCGCTTATGAGATGCCCGGCGTCGAATCGATCTCGGCGGTGACCGGTGAGGGGCTGGATCAGTTGGTGGGCGAACTGGCACACCTCGTGAGTGAGGCCCGCGCGGCCGAAGCGGCCGAGCACCAGCGCGAGATTGTCATCCATCGCCCCGCCTCCCAAGAGATCACGGTCGAGCGCGAGGGCGAGGCTCACTGGCGTATCGAAGGCCGAGCGGCGCGCCGGGCCGCGCGCTTTTCTGATCTGACCGACGACGAAGCGCTGGCCGAGATCGTGCGACGCCTGCGAGAGCTGGGCGTCGATCGACTGCTGACCCGCGCGGGTGTGCGCGACGGTGACGTCATCAGTGTGGGCGACCTCTCGTTCGAGTGGTGGCGCGACGCGGTCGACACCGGACTAGATCGCGCCGATCACCACCGCGCCACGCGCCGCGAACGACTCTCGCGCAGCGGTCGGCTCGAGGAAGAGAACGATGACGAGTCGTAGCGTCGTCGTCAAGGTGGGGACGTCCTCAGTTACCGACGAACGCGGCGGCGTCGACGTGGCCGTTCTGAGCGACATTGCCCGCGACGTGGTGACCCTCCGCGAGCAAGGCTGGTCGGTCGCCGTCGTGACGTCCGGTGCGATCACCGCGGGATGGGCGGACGTGGGCGAGGGTCGAGCTCGTCCGCGCGACGCCGCCACGCTCCAAGCCGTGTCGGCGGTCGGTCAGCCCCTGCTCATGCACGCCTGGCGCGACGCGTTCGCCCCGCACGGCGCGCGCGTAGGCCAGGTGCTCCTGGCACCGTTGGACTTTTCGCATCGGGGCCAGTACCTGCACGCCCGCGGAACGATCGAAGCGCTGGCCGCTCTGCACGTGGTGCCGGTGATCAACGAAAACGACGCTGTGGCGGATGAAGAGATTCGCTTCGGCGACAATGACCGCCTGGCGGCCCTCGTCGCGAACCTGGTCGGTGCCTCGCACCTCGTGCTTCTCACCGACACGCCCGGTCTTCTCACGGCCGATCCCCGAGTTGATGAGTCGGCCACCCTCATCGAAGAGGTGACGGCCTTTGACGCGGACCTCGTTCGAGCGGCCGGACTCAGCCGCTCGGGAGTGGGCAGCGGCGGCATGGCTTCGAAACTTGCGGCCGCCCACATGGCCGCCTGGTCGGGGGTCACCACAGTGATCGCCTCGGCCCGCGCACCCCAGGCGCTGCTTCTGGCCACCAGCAACGCTCCGGGCTTTGGCACCACGTTCCGTCCGCGTCCCGAGCGTCTTTCAGCGCGCAAGTCGTGGATCGCGTTCGCCGTGGCAAGCCAAGGTTCTCTTCGGATCAACGAGGGTGCGCGCGCTGCGCTCGAGCGTGACGGGCGCAGCCTGTTACGCGTTGGCGTGGAGTCATTCAGCGGTGACTTCGCCGAGGGTGACGCTGTGGAGGTGAAGGGACCCGATGGCGAGATTGTGGCCAAGGGTCTCGTGCGCGTGTCCGCGGAGTCCTTTGACGACGGCGAGGACGTGGTCATCCATCGTGACGATCTCGTCCTTCTTCGCCGTTCGTAACGGCCATTACGCTGAAGCAATGACGACCACTGACCTGCTGCAACAAGGTGCCGAGGTCAAGCGAGCCGCGCGGGAACTCGCCCAATCGTCGAATGAGACCCGCCAAGCGGTGCTCGAGGACGTCGCCGACAGGCTGCTCAAGAACGAAACCGAACTGCTGAGCGTCAACGACGCGGACCTAGAGGACTACCACGAGTCCGGTCCGGGACGGGACCGGTTGACCCTCACGAGTGATCGGGTGTCCTCCATGGCGAGCGCGCTGCGCACCATCGCCCACAGTCCAGATCCCCTCTTTGAAGCACAAGACCAGCAGGTCCTCGATAACGGGCTGCACGTCGAGCGTCTCCGCGTGCCGCTCGGGGTCATCGGTGTCGTCTACGAGAATCGACCGAATGTGACGACTGACGTCGCGGGGCTGTGCGTGCGCAGTGGCAACGCGGCGTATCTGCGCGGATCCAAGAGCGCCCAACGCACCAACGACTACTTGGTGACGCTGTGGCAGGACGCGCTGGAGTCGGCGGGACTGCCCCCCGCCAGCGTGTCGCTGGTGCAAGACACCTCGCACGAGAGCGCTGCGGCGTTCATGCAGATGAGCGATGTGCTCGACTGTCTGATCCCCCGCGGGGGACCAAGTCTCATCAAGGCCATGCGCGAAAACGCGCGCGTGCCCTACGTGCTCGACGGCGACGGCAACTGCCACATCTACGTCGATGAGTCGGCCCAGCTCGATCAGGCACTCAATATCGTGCGCAACGCCAAGACGTCACGTCCGGGCGTGTGCAACGCGGCCGAGACCCTGTTGGTGCACGAGTCGGTCGCCTCGTTGTTCTTGCCGGCACTGGCAGCGGCGATGCCCAACGTCGAGTTGCGAGCCGACGCGCGCGCACGGCTGATTCTGCCGGGCGCGACGCTGGCGAGTGACGACGATTTTGCGCGCGAGTTCTTGGACCTGATCCTGGCCGTAAAGGTCGTGAGCTCTCTCGATGAGGCGATCGAGCACGTCACGACGTACGGGACCGGGCACAGCGAGGCGATAGTCACCGAGAACACCGAACATGCTGACGCTTGGGTGCGCCGTGTGGACGCGGCCGCCGTCCTGGTCAATGCTTCGACGCGTTTCATCGACGGGGGAGAACTGGGCCTCGGCGCTGAGGTGGGCATCTCCACCCAGAAGCTGCACGCCCGCGGTCCGATGGGGGTGCGCGAACTGACCTGCTTGAAGTGGGTCGTGCGTGGAGAAGGTCAGATTCGATGACGGCGCTGGATCCGCGCGAAGACCCCATTGCTTAACCTGCTCGGCGACTTCATCGGGGAACTGCGATTGGCGGGAATCCCCGTGTCGATGAGCGAACACGTTGATGCCGCCCGGGCGGTCGAGGTGATCGACCTCGGTGATCGCAACATGCTGCGCAACACTCTGGCCGCGACGCTCGTGAAGGATGGCGACCACCTGCCCGTCTTCAATAGTGCCTTCGAGGTGTACTTCTCGATTCGATCGTGGGACGGGGCGGAAGATCTCCTCGACGACGAGTTGACGTCGCCGGATGATCCGGCGGGGGGCTCTGGTTCGCAAGGACGAGACCCCAAGGGACGTGGTGGCGGCGCGTCGGGCTCCATGAGCGCGGCGGAGTTGGCCGAGATGCTCTTTCGCGCACTGCGCGACGGAGATCTCTCCGCGATGCGCGCGGGAGCGAGCGAGGCGGTGTCGCGGTACGCGGGCATGGAGCCGGGTCGACCGGTCGGCGGCACGTACTACCTCTATCGAACATTGCGCAACCTGGAGTTGGAGGAACTCCAGGCGCGCCTCGTGGGCGAAAATATCGGCGACGCCCTCAGTCAGCGACTGGCACGTGATGAGGCGAGTGCGCGCATCGAACAACTCAAGGCCGAGATCGAGCGCGAGATACGAGAACGTCTCGTCGAAGACCGCGGTGCCGAAGCCCTCGCGAAGTCGGTACGCAAGCCGTTGCCCGAGGACTTAGACGTGATGCACGCGAATCGCGATGAGATGGCCCAGCTCGAGCGCGCCCTTCGCCCGTTGAGTCGCAAACTTGCGGTGCGCCTCGCGCGCAAGCGCCGGCGACGTCGTCGCGGGCCGGTTGATCTGCGACACACCGTGCGCCGAAGCTTGTCGACCGGCGGGGTGCCCATCGATCTTCGCTTCAAGCCGCCGCGGCCGGCCAAACCCGAGATCTTCGTGATTGCCGACGTCTCGGGTTCCGTCGCCTCGTTTGCGCGCTTCACGCTGCACCTGGTGCACGCGATCTCCTCGCAGTTCTCCAAGGTGCGCAGTTTCGTCTTCGTCGACGGCCTGGATGAAGTCACGCACCTCTTCGAAGGCGTCGAGGATCCGGCCGACGCCGTCCTTCGGATCAACGCCGAAGCGGACGTCATCGCCTTTGACGGACACTCCGACTACGGCCGGGCGTTGTCGACCTTTCACGATCGCTACGCCCGCTCACTCACGAAGCGCTCGACCGTGTTGATCTTGGGCGACGCGCGCAACAACTACCACCAGGCCCACGCCGAGGTGCTGGCCGACCTGCATCATCGCGCCAAGGCGGTCTACTGGCTGAATCCCGAGCCCACGACGTACTGGAACAGTGGGGACTCGGTGGTGTCCCAGTACGCGCCGTACTGTGATCGCGTCATTGAGTGCCGCACGCTGCGTCAACTGGAAACGTTCGTCGGGGAACTCGCGTGAGCCCCACCGAACAACTACCCCCCGAAGGCTTTCGTCAACGTGGACCGCTGCCCACGGGTACGCGACTGGTCTTTGTTCGCCACGGCGAGTGCGTCGCCAATCAACGAGGCCTCGCCGGAGGTCCGATTGGCGACGGCGGGTTGACCGAACTCGGTCGTGCCCAGTCGCAAGCCCTCGCTCATCGTTTAAGGATCACGGGCGAACTTCGCGGCGCAGCGGCGTTCTATACCTCGATGCTCCCTCGCGCCATTGAGACGGGCTCGATTGTCTTTCGCGCCATCAATCCCGACCTCGTCCCGTTGCGCGAAGAGGACCTGGGCGAGTTACGCGTGGGTGTAGCCGATGGACTCACGTGGTCCGAGATCGAAGATCGCTACGAGCTGCCCGACTGGAGCATCGATCCTCGCCAGCGCAACGTGCCCGGGGGTGAGTCGCTGATTGAGTTTCACGCACGCTGCGTGGCCATCATCGATTCGATCGTTGCGCGACACCCCAATGAGCTGGTCGTCATTGTCTCGCACGGCGGGGTCATTGAACAGGCGATGAAGATCTATCAAGGTTTGGATGCATCGGTGCGGCTGCGCCCGCGCATCGAGCATCTCTCCATGACGGAGATCGAGTTTCACGATGGCGCCATGCGCCTGCTTCGTTACAACGACTTATCGCCGTTGGGTGTGGAGTAGCGCTGAAGGTACTCGGCCACGTGAAAGGCCATATCCAGACTCTGGGTGGCGTTGAGGCGTGGATCGCAGATGGTCGTGTAGTTCACGTCGAGGTCGGTTTCATCGAGGCGTGACCCGCCACCCAAACACTCGGTGACGTCATCGCCGGTGAGTTCGATGTGCAGACCCCCGGGCCACGTTCCGAGCGCCTGGTGCACCAAGAAGAACTGTGAGGTTTCGTTAATCACATCGTCGAAGCGGCGCGTCTTTTGACCGCCCGAGGCGACGAAGGTGTTGCCGTGCATGGGATCACACGTCCACAGTTCGCGGCGACCATCGTCGCGTAACGCCTCGACGAGCGGGGGCAGCAGTTCGCTGATGCGTTGATGGCCCATGCGCGAGATGAGCGTGAGTCGACCGGGGACGTTCTGCGGGTTCAGACACGTCGACGAGGCGCCTGAGTTCATCGACGCCCATGGACGGGCCGACCTTAAGCCCGAGTGGGTTGGACACTCCACGCAAAAAGTTGACGTGCGCACCATCGAGTTGGCGCGTGCGATCGCCGATCCACAACAGGTGGGCCGAGCAGTCGTACCAGTCACCAGTGAGCGAGTCACGCCGCGTGAGGGCTTGCTCGTAATTGAGGATGAGCGCCTCGTGACTGGTGTAGAAATCCACGGCCTGTAACGCCTGATCATCGACGAGGTCAATGCCGCAGGCCTTCATGAACGCGAGCGCGCGCTCGATCTCATCGGCGATGACCTCGTAGCGCTTTCCCTCAAGGGAGTTAGCGACGAACTCCTGGTTCCACGCGTGCACGCGACTGAGTGCGGCGTAACCACCGGTCGTAAAAGCGCGCAGCAAGTTGAGCGTGGAGACGCTCTGGTGATACGCGGCGAGAAGCCGTTCGGGATCCGCGCGGCGCGCTTCAGCGGTGAACTCCTCGGAGTTGACGATGTGACCGCGAAAGGCGGGGAAGCGTTCGCCGTCGCGCTCTTCGAACTCGTCGGTGCGAGGCTTGGCGAACTGGCCGGCGATGCGTCCGACTTTGATCACCGGCACGCCCGCCGCGTAGGTGAGAGCGACGGCCATCTGCAAGATGACCTTCAACTTGTCACGGATGGCGTCAGCCGACGCTTCGTGGAACGACTCCGCGCAGTCGCCCGCCTGGAGCAGAAACGCCTTGCCATCAGCCACTTGGGCGAGTTGGTCTTGGAGGCGACGGGCTTCTCCGGCAAAGACGAGCGGCGGCTTGGTGGCGAGCTCGGCCTCCACTCGCGCCAGGTGCTCGGCATCGGGCCACGTGGGACTCTGGGCGGCGGAAAACTCGCGCCAACGACTGGGCGTCCACTCGAAGGATGGTGTCTCCATCAACCAAGCCTAAAGGCTTAAAGAACGAGCGATCAATCCCCCCTAGGATTCGGCGGTGCGCGATCGTCATCTCGGCCTCTTTGGGGGCACGTTTGATCCGCCGCACTTGGGCCACGTGGCGGCCCTCAAGGCCGCATCCGCGAGCGGACGATTCGACCGCATTGTGGTGACCGTGGCCGGACAGCCGTATGGCAAAGGACCCAACGTGCTCTCTGCAGACGTGCGCCTCGCGATGGCGCACGCGGCATTTGACGACATTGCGCTCGTGGAGGTCTCGGATATGGAGATCCGCCGAGCCGGCCCGAGTTACACGATCGATACGGTGCGTGAACTTCTTGTGAACTCCGGTGCCGTGGACCTGATCGTGGGGGCCGATCTGGCCTCGCAACTGAACAACTGGCATGAGGCCGATGAGTTACGTCAACTTGTCGAAGTCGGCGTCGTGCCGCGCCCCGGTTCGTCGATCGATCCACCAATTGGATGGCGGCACTACGAGATTGATATGCAACCAGTTGATCTGTCGAGTACGTTCATACGTGACATGTCACTGAGCGACACAGATCTGAAAAAGTTCCTGCCCGAGAGTGTTATTCCTCTCTACGTCAAGGCCCGAGGCTAGAGTCGAAGCAATGGCAGTTCGGTTGTTTGACCTGAGCGAGGCGCAGTCGACACGACTGGACTCTCTCGAAGTCGCTCCGCGACGCCAACACGCACGCCGAACCAAACAGCGCTACGCGGTGGTCGGCATTGTCGTGACGGCCGTTCCCTTCTTCGCCGCACTCATCGTTCTAGGGACGTCCCACTGAGTGACACGGTGACGAGCGGCGAGTTGTCTCGCGGCACTTACTCCACGTACGTGACGACATTGCTGAACGCAACCGTCGTGGCGAGCGAAGAAAAACTCGGCATCGATACGGTCATCTTGGACCTGCGCGAACTCGTGGACGCATTCGACGCGCTCGTCATCACGTCGGGACGTAACGACCGCCAGGTACGCGCGATCGCTGACGAGATTGAACGACTGGTCGAAGTGGCACTGCACGTGAAGCCCAATCACGTCGAGGGTCTCGCGAGTGCGCAGTGGGTGGCGCTTGACTATGGCGACGTCATCGTGCACGTCTTCGACGAGAGTTCGCGCGACTACTACGACCTCGAGCACTTGTGGAACGCGGCGCCGGCGCTGCGTCCCGCGTCCGCTTCTTAAGCGTTCAACAAGCTCTGGAAGTCGTTGGGCGTGGCGAGCAGTGTGCGCTTGCCGTTGGGAAGCAGCAGCATCTGCGGTGTGCCCGCCACTCGAATCTCGAGACCCTTCGTCGCGCCCACGACATCGGCGGTCAGAACGAGCTGGCCGATCGCGAGAAGTTGTTGAGAGCGCGGGAGCGACGAGAGCGATGTCGCAAAGTTGATGTAGCCGGTGTTGTTGACCACGTTGGCCGAGATGACGACGAGTGATTTGGGCAGGGCCGAGGTGTAGCCGGCCGACGTTTCGATCTCCGTGGGGCCGAGCAGGAGCTGTTCGACGACGGTGGCGAGTGCTGGCGGCGAGGGCACGATGCGACTTGAAGGGGCGAGGTGTCCCGAGGCGTCCACGATGTACACGGGTTGGGTGATGAAGCGCACGCGAGCGTGATTCGTACCGGGAATCGTGGGGCTCAAGAGGCTGAAGGGCACGTTCTTGGAGGGAATGCGAATCGGCGCGGCGTTGGGCGTCACCAACGTGCAACTCGAGAGCGCGAGCGCTCCGAGGAACAAGACAGGTACGACGCGGCGTCTCATTCGTCCACCTCGTCGCGGTAGGGGAGCAAGATCTGAAAGCGAGCGCCACCCTCGGGGCTCTCCATGACTCGAATCGTGCCGCCGAATGCGCGCACGTGGTCGCGCACCAGCGCCAGACCGAGTCCGGTGCCGCGAGAGATACCACGGTCGTGGGCAGCGCGACCCCGAAAGAAACGCTCAAAGACGGACTCTCGTTCTTCCGCGGGAACGCCCGATCCCGCATCATCGACGTTGATAGCGAGCAGGTGGCCCTCGACGTCAATGAGAACCTCGCTTGCCCCACCGGCGTAGTAGTGGGCGTTGTCGATGAGATTCGCGATGACGCGTTCGAAGCGACGCCGGTCGACCGAGATGACGGGCGACACGACTGACGCGCCGACCGTGACGGGTGGCTCGGCCAGACCGTGACGTCGCGCGGAGGAGCGAACTGACTGTCGCACCAGTTCGACCGCGTTCACGGTCTCGATGACCAGGGGAACGGCGCCCGCGTCGCTGCGGGCCATCTCGAGAAGATCTTCGACTAACGACTGAAAGATCGACAGGTCCGCGCTCAGCAGGTCGAGGCTCTCTTGGCCCGCGGGAGAGAGCTCGCTGCGGTGCTGTTGAAGAACGCTCGACGTTGTCGCGAGCGTCGTGAGCGGCGAGCGCAGCTCGTGACTGACGTCACTGGCAAATCGCGCGTCGCGCTCTAAGCGATCCACTAGTTGGCTCACCATCTCGTTGAACGATTCGGTGAGCTGTTGCACTTCACGGTCGGCGTTCATGACTTCGAGTCGCGTCGAGAGGTTGCCCCCGGCGATCGCCGCAGCCGCGTGCGAGACCCGCGCCAGGGGCTGGACGGCTCGTCGCGCCACCCACAGCCCACCCGCAATGCCCAAGAGTGACGTCGCGAGGGCGCCAAGTAAGAGGTTGTGCAACAGCGTCTCAAGGGATCGTTCGAGTGACGCCATCGGGAACACTTCGAAGAACTGCGTCTGGACGGCGGGAATGGGCACGCCCACCACGAAGTTGAGCTGGCCGTTGATCTTGATGATCTGGGCCGTGGCTTCGCCCTTGGCCACGAGTGCGCTGGCGGCTGCGGGCACTTCGCGGCTCGAGGCGCCCTGACTGGTCGCGAGGTACTGGCCAAGGGTCTTGACGAGGACGCCCGAGCCCGTGGCGTGTTCGATGGAGTTGACGATGCTTTCGAGGTCCGGGGCCGAGGAGTAGAGGGTGGAGCGCACGATCTCGGCGTTCTCGTAACTCTCGTGGAGGTCCGTGTGCTGGAGATCGCTCACGAGTTCGTGGTGGACGCCTTCGTAGGTGAGCGTGGCAAAGAGTGCCGACAGGAGGACGGCGCCGAGGCCAAAGGTCAACAGGAGCCGAAAGCGCAGGCTCCGCTGACGCATTAGATGACCAGCTTGTAGCCCGTTCCTCGAACCGTTACGAGGTAGGTGGGACTGGCGGGGTCGGGCTCAATCTTCATGCGAAGACGCCGAATGTGCACGTCCACCAACCGGCTGTCGCCGAAGTAGTCGTAGCCCCACACGTGCTCGAGAAGATCTTCGCGCGAGAGCACTTTGCCGTTGGCCGCCGCCAAGTCCGTGAGGAGGCGAAACTCCGTCGAGGTGAGGTGAAGTTCACTGCCATCACTGTGACGCACGACACCTTCGTCGGGGATCACGTGGAGTTCACCCAACTGAAACGCGTGCGTGCTCTTGTCGGGTCGCCGACGTAGGTGGGCGCGCACGCGTGCCAAGAGTTCCTCGGGCACGAAGGGCTTGGTGACGTAGTCATCGGCCCCGGACTCGAGGCCGAGGACGACGTCGACCGTTTCGTCGCGGGCCGAGACGATGACGATGGGCACGTCGCTCGTGGCGCGCAGGGCCTCACAGGTCTGAAAGCCGGTCATGCCCGGCAACATGACGTCCACGATCGCGACGTCCGAGGTCATGCGCGAGAACATCGCCACGCCCAGTTCTCCCGTGGGCGCGTCGTCCACGGTAAAACCCTCGCCCTCGAACATGAGTCGCAACGCGGTGCGAATGTGGTCGTCGTCTTCGACGATCAAAATACGAGCCATCGACACTCCTTCAGACTCCGCCAACACTACTGAAACCCGTGATAGAAGCCGTCTATCAGTAGCCTGGGGGCGTGTCGGCCGTGACTGTGAGCGAGCGCACCGCGAGGCGGTGGCGCATCGATGGGTTCGCCGAGACCCTCCAGGCACTGGATCGCTCACCGGCCACGACCCGCAGCTATTTAAGCGACCTGCGGGCCTTTGTGACGTGGGCCGACGGGCGGGACCGACTGGACCCGGCGAGTGTGACCAAGCGCGATCTGCGCGACTACATGGTCTACATGACCAGTCGCGGCGACGAACGCAGTTCGGTCCTACGTCGTCGGGCGTCGCTGCGTAGCTACTTCGCGTGGCTCTTCGAGCGCGGGCACATCGAGAGCAATCCCTCGGCGCGCCTGCTCGCCCCCAAGGCCACCCACCGCCTGCCCACGATCGTGGTGCGCGAGCAGCTCGAGGACCTCTTGGACGATGACTGGGGCGAAGATGAGTGGGCCGTGCTCGATCGGGCCGTGTGCGAGGTGCTTTACGGTGCGGGTCTGCGCGTCTCGGAACTGTGCGGGCTTGATATCGAGAGCGTCGATTTTTCGAGCGGCCTGATTCGCGTACTGGGAAAGGGACGCAAGGAGCGACTGGTGCCCCTGCACCGCAAAGCTCTCGAGGCGGTGCGGCTGTGGATCGACGACGCACGCGACGACGTGCGCAAGGACGACTCGCCACCCGAGGCTCTTTTCTTCAATCGCCGCGGGCGGCGCCTGGGCTCGCGTGACGTTCGGCGCATCCTGGACCACCGCGTGTCCGAGGGCCACGTGTATCCCCACGCGCTGCGCCACACCTTTGCCACGCACCTCGTCGAGGGTGGCGCGGACCTGCGCGTGGTCCAAGAACTCCTCGGACACGAGAACCTCAAGACCACCCAGATCTACACCCACGTGTCGAAGTCGCGTCTCCAGAACGTGCATCACGACACCCACCCGCGGGGCTAGACACCCAAAACCGGTACACTAGACGGGCTCTCCCAGAGTGGGCGAGCAGTGAGTTGTCCTCGCGGTTTCGTACGGTCGCCCTTTTGGGGTGCTCCCGCGGGGTTGAAGCAACCATACGAAAGGAAAAACTGATCGTGGCACTCGTCACACTGCAGGAACTGTTGGACTCGGGCGTGCACTTCGGGCACCAGACCCGTCGTTGGAACCCCAAAATGCGTCGCTTCATTCTCGGCGAGCGCAACGGGATCTACCTCATCGACCTACGCAAGACCCTCGCGGGCATCGAAACCAGTTACGCCTACGTGCGCGACCTGGTCGCGGGCGGCGGCGTGATCCTTTTCGTGGGCACCAAGAAGCAGACCCAGGGCCCCATCGAGGACTACGCCAAGGCGTGCGGCATGCCCTTCGTGAATCAGCGCTGGCTCGGTGGGATGCTGACCAACTTCTCCACGGTCGCCGGCCGCGTGAAGCGGCTCATTGAACTGCGCGCCATGGAGCGCGCGGGTGACTTCGCCAACATGCCCAAGCGCGAGGCGCTGCGCCACAGCCGTGAGCTCGAGAAGCTGGACCGCAACTTAAGCGGTATCGCCAACCTCGACCGGGTACCCGACGCCATCTTTGTGATCGACACGAAGAAGGAGCACATCGCGGTCACCGAGGCGAAGAAGCTCGGCCTGCCCGTCGTGGCCGTCGTGGACACGAACTGTGACCCCGACGTCATCGACTACGTCATTCCCGGCAACGACGACGCCATTCGCGCCGGATCGCTGTTGTGCCGCCTGATGGCCGACGCGGTTACCGAAGGACGCTTTATCCGCCAGAACCGCCCCGCGGTCGCAGTCACGCCATCAACTGGCACCGTAAACGCCTAAGACACCATTTCGAAGAGGAGATTTCAAGGTGACGATCACCGCCAAGGACGTACAGAACCTGCGCCAAGCCACGGGTGTGGGAATGATGGATGCAAAGAGAGCGCTCGAAGACTCAGACGGTGACATGGAAGCGGCGATCCGCTTGCTGCGCATCCAGGGCCTCGCCTCGGCCGAGAAGCGCGCGAGTCGCGAAGCGAGCGAAGGTGCAGTTGCCGTCGTGCGTGACGGCAACGTCGCAGCCATCGTGGAACTGCGCTGCGAGACGGACTTTGTCGCCAAGTCTCAGGAGTTCGTAGCCCTGGCCGACGAGATCGCGGCCGCCGTGGTGGCGGACGGCGATCAGTCCGTTGCCCACTTCAAAGAGAACATCGACACGATGCTCACGACGCTCAAGGAGAACATCTCGATCGGTCGCGTCTATCGACTTGAGGCCGGGCCGGGCGAAGTTATCGACACTTACCAGCACATTCAGGCCAATCGCGGCGTGAATGCGGTCATCGTGGTCGTGAAGGGCGCGAGCGAAGAGGTGGCTCACGAGCTGACTCTCCACATTGCCTTCGCCAAGCCGGAGTACCTCAGTCGCGAGGACGTGCCGGCGGCGGCGGTGGACGCCGAGCGAAAGACCATCGAAGAGATCACGCGCAACGAGGGCAAGCCCGAAGCGGCCATCCCCAAGATCCTCGAGGGTCGACTCAACGGTTGGTACAAGGATCGCGTCCTGTTGGACCAGCCCTACGTGCAAGACGAAAAAGAAACGGTGGCTCAGTTCTTGAAGGGTGCGACGATAACGGCGTACGCTCAAGTAGTCATCGGGGGATAGGACAATCGTGCGTCGGATGGTGTTAAAGCTCTCGGGCGAAGCGTTGGCTTCGGCCGCGAGCGACGAAACCATTGATGCATCCACGGTGGACTTTCTGGCGATCGAGATCGCCGCGGCCATGGAACGTGGCGGCCTCGAACTCGCGGTCGTGGTCGGCGGCGGCAACATCTGGCGCGGCGCGACCGGGGAACTCGCCGGGATGAACCGAGCGAACTCCGACCTCATGGGCATGTTGGGCACGGTGATCAACTCCCTCGCGCTTCAAGACGCAATTGAGAACCACGGACGTGCGACGCGAGTCATGTCGGCGATCGATATGAATCAGGTTGCGGAGCCATACATTCGACGGCGCGCGGTGCGTCACCTGGAAAAAGGCCGCGTCGTGATCTTTGCGGCCGGCATGGGCAACCCCTACTTCACTACCGACACGCCCGCCGCCCAGCGCGCGGCCGAAGTCGAAGCCGAGATTGTCTTGAAGGGGACGCACGGTGGGGTGGACGGCGTTTACGACGAGGACCCGCGCGTGAACCCGAACGCCAAGAAGTTCGACGAGATCTCCTTTGATGACGTGATCGCCAAGAACCTGCGCGTGATGGACATGACGGCGATCACGTTCTGTAAAGACAACAATCTGCCGATTCGCGTCTTCGACCTGATGGCTGAGGGGAACCTCGGTCGCGCCCTCGACGGTGAGCCCGTCGGTACGCTGGTGAAGTAATGGCGAACGAACTTGTCGACTTGGTGATGGACGACACGCGCGAAAAAATGGCGCGCGCGATCGAGCACCTCAAGGTCGAGTTCGCCACCGTTCGCACCGGTCGCGCGACCTCGTCGCTCGTCGACGGCCTGCTCGTCGAGTACTACGGCACGGAGACCCCGCTGAAACAACTCGCGAACTTTTCGGTTCCCGAGCCGCGACTGCTCGTCGTCTCGCCGTTTGACAAGGGCTCGATTCCCGCGATCGAAAAAGCCATCGGCAACGCGAACCTCGGCCTCACGCCCTCGAGCGACGGCCAGGTCATTCGACTGAACTTTCCCGCACTGACCGAAGAGCGCCGCCGTGACTTCGTCAAGATCGTCAAGACCAAGGCCGAAGAAGGTCGGGTGGCACTGCGCGGCGTTCGACGCCACGCGCGTCAGGAACTCGAAAACTTGGAGAAGGATGAAGGTCTCTCGAGTGACGAGATCGAGCGACTCGAAAAGATCTTGGACAAAATGACCCACGACGAAGTCGCCGTGGTCGATGAGCTACTGGCTCACAAGGAGCAGGAACTTCTTGAAGTCTGACGACGACGGCACGTACGAGGACGAGCCCACCGGACAGTTTCCGGTGGCGAGTTCAAGTGACCCTCGCGTCACGATCACCGGAGCCGAGATTGCTTCAGAGATCGTCGAGGACGCGCCGGTTGTCGACCCCGACACGTTGTTGCCCCACTGGACCGACGCCCCCACGGGCCAGGTGCCGATCGTCGTGGCCCGCGAGAGCGGCAAGGACGACGACCCGTGGTCTGCGGTGCCTGCTCCCGCCTGGCGCGAGGGTGAGGCCGACTGGGTCGCACACGAGGGGCAGTTCGATGCGTCGTTCCTCGCCGGTGAGGCCAAAGTGGATGACTCGCGACCCTGGGAGTTCAACCTGAGCGTGGAAGAGGTCGACGACGAACCGGTCGCCGAAGCGCCTCGTCCCGAGCCCCAGCGCGAGCAGCGCACGCGCCAGCGCGTAACGCACAATCCCTTGGCCGGGCGCGCGGTTCGCCAGACCTCGAACAACGTGTCGCTCGCGACCATGACGGGCATCGGGCTCGCGATCGTCGTCTTTGGCGTCTTCTTCGCGGGGCCTCTCGCGCTCACCGTCCTCGTTCTTATTGCCCTCGCCCTCGCGGCGGCCGAGGCCTTCGCCGGTTTTCGCAGCGTCGGAGCGCACCCCGCGACGATCTTGGGAATCGCCGCCGTCCTAACGCTGGGGATTGCCGTCTACAACAAGGGCCTGGTGGTAGTGGGTGCCGTGACGGTGTTGCTCGTCATCTTCGGCTTTGTCTGGTACATGTTTGCGCCCAACAAGATCGACGTGCTCGACGGCTTGGGCTCGACGATCTTCGTCTACGCCTGGGTGGGCGTGCTGGGTAGCTACGCGATCGTGATGCTCGCGCCCCACACCTATCCCAACCGCAACGGTATGGCCTTTGTCTTTGGGGCAGTCGCACTCACGATCTGCAACGACGCGGCCGCGCTGTTTACTGGTCGCTGGTTTGGTAGCCATCCGCTCAACGCCTCGCTCTCGCCGAACAAGACCATCGAAGGAACCGTGGGCGGCACGATTGTCACGTTGATCGCTGGCGCGCTGCTGTTGCCCGTGATCAGCCCCTGGACGGTGACCCACGGCGTGGAAGCGGCGGTAGCGCTTTCGATCGTGGTGCCCTTGGGCGACCTGTTCGAATCGATGGTCAAACGCACGCTGGGCCTCAAGGACTTCGGCAAGCTCCTGCCCGGTCACGGCGGACTCCTGGATCGAATTGACGGCCTGCTCTTCGCGCTGCCGACGATGTACTACCTGTTGCACGTCATCAAGCTGAGTTAGTGATGTCGCACGTGCGCCACCGCGTGGCGTTGCTGGGAGCCACGGGATCGATCGGCGTCCAGACTCTCGATGTGCTGCGCGGCGAACGCGAGCGATTCGAACTCGTGTCGATCGCCGGTGGCGAGCAGGTGAGTGAACTCGCGGCGATTGCGCGTGAGTTCAACGTCAAGCGCGTCGGCGTGAAGTCCGCGTCGCATCGCGCCACGCTCGCCGACCTGCTCGGCGGTGACGTCGACATCCTCGTGGGCGACGCAGGTCTCGAAGAGCTCGCGCGTGACGCGGACATCGTGATGAACGCGGTCTTGGGCTTCGCGGGCCTGCCGGTCACCCTGGGCGCCCTGGCGGCCGGCCGACGTCTCGCGCTCGCCAACAAGGAATCGCTCATCGCGGCCGCACCGCTCGTGGCCAAAGTTCGCGCGACGCCGGGGGCTGAGTTGCTCCCGGTCGACTCCGAGCACTGCGCGATTCATCAGTGTCTCGCGAGCTCACCGTATGGCTTGGGCTATCCCGATGTGCGTCGACTGCTGATCACCGCCTCGGGCGGTCCCTTTCGTGGTTGGTCGAAGGAGCGACTGAAGGGCGCGACCAAGGATGAAGCGCTGCGCCATCCGACGTGGTCGATGGGGGCCAAGATCACCATCGACTCCTCGACCCTCATGAACAAGGGCCTCGAGGTGATGGAGGCCACGGCGTTCTTTGGCATCGAGGTCGATCGCGTCGAGGTGGTCGTTCATCCCCAGTCGATCGTGCACTCGATGGTGGAGTACGTCGATGGCTCGGTCCTCGCGCAGCTGTCGAATCCTGATATGCGCCTTCCCATCGCGTACTGCCTGGGCGCGCCCGACCGACTCGATCACGCATACGGACGACTCGATTTCACCTCGTCGCTCGAGTTGACCTTCGAGTCACCCGACGTCAACGCCTTTCCCGCCCTCACGCTCGCTTACGAAGCGGCGCGACTGGGGGGAGCGGCACCCGCGTGGCTGAGTGCCGCCAACGAGGTGGCCGTCGAGGCCTTCTTAAAGGACGAGATCAACTGGTGCGACATTGTCCCGGTCGTGGCCGCGACCATGGATCACTATGCGGGACAAGACTTAGAAGACTTGGCGTCGCTGTACGAAAACGACGACGTCGCTCGACGATTGGCGCACGCTAGCCTCAAAAAGTAGTCATGGACTCTGCTGCTCCGTCGTTGCGCCAGTCTCCCTGGACGCTCTTTATCGGCATTCTCGCCTTCGTGGGACTGCTGACGTGGCTCGTCGGCTGGGCGTTGCCCCTCGTGATCTTTCTGATCCTGTTCATGGTGATGGGTCACGAGTTCGGCCACTTCATCACCGCCAAGCGTGCGGGCCTGCTCGTCACCGACTTCTTCGTCGGCTTCGGTCCGATCCTGTGGTCGACTCAGCGTGGCGAGACCAGATACGGCATCCGAGCCCTGCCACTGGGCGGCTACGTAAAGGTGCCCGGCATGACCTGGGGCTCGCCCGTGCCGCCGGGCGAAGAGGCCCGCACGTACCGCGAGGCGTCGTACCCCAAGAAAGTGCTCTTCGCGTCGGCCGGCTCGATCATGCACGTGATCATGGCGCTCGCCCTCGCCTGGGTCGCCCTCACGTTTATTGGGAATCCCTCGCCGAGCCACGTCGGAGTGGGCTCCTTTACGCCGTGGCAGGGTCACCGCGAAACGGCCGCGCAGTTAGCCGGACTCAAGGTCGGCGACCAGATCACGAAAATCGACGGCACCTCGATCACCAGTGTCAACCAGCTCACCAAGATCCTGCATGGAGCTGCGGGCGAGCGCCTCACGCTGGTCGTGGAGCGCAACGGTCACCCCCTCACATTGCACGTGACCCCGGTCAACGGTCGGACGATCAAGGTGGACGGAAAACCGCTGGCGCCTCACGGCTACATCGGCATCGAGGTGACCGAACTGACGGTGCACACGTCACCCCTCGCCGCCATCCCCGACTCCTTTAGCGAGATCGGCCACTACGTGGGCGACGCGTTCGTGGCCATCGGTCGACTGCCCGGCGAGTTCCCGAGTCTCTTTCATCAGGTCGCCGACGCCAAAGCGGCGACGAATGTGAAAAATGAAGACACTCGACCCTCGTCGATCGTGGGAGTCGTGCGCTTCGCCGATCAAGCCGCCAACGCCGGGGCCCTTCCGCTGATCACGATCCTGGCCCTGGTCAACATCTTTGTGGGCGTCTTGAACATGTTGCCGATGTTGCCCCTCGATGGCGGGTACGTGGCGATCGCCACCTACGAGCGGCTTCGATCGCGTCGCGGAGTGCTCTACCGGGCCGATATCAACAAGCTGGCCCCGGTCGTCTACGCATTCATCAGCGCGCTGCTGGTGCTGTTTGCCTGCACCCTCTACCTCGACATCGCTCACCCCATCGCCAACCCCTTCTAAGGGGCGCACGGGGCGCGTCTCGAACGCGGCAGACTAGAGGCATGGAAGTCTCCTCCTCGTTGATCACGCCCCGTCGTCTCACCCGCCAGATCAGCGTGGGGTCCGTCAAAGTCGGGGGCGACGCGCCGATCTCTGTGCAGTCCATGACGACGACCAAGACCGCCGACGTCGAGGGGACGCTCGAACAGATCTACGCATTGGCGGCCAACGGCGCGGACATCGTACGGTGCACCTGCAACGAGCGGGCGGCGGCCGAAGGTCTCGCCCAGATCGTCCCACGTTCTCCCGTGCCCATCGTGGCCGACATTCACTTCCACGTCGAGATGGCGCTTGCCGCGCTTGAAGCGGGAGTAAACGGGCTGCGACTTAACCCGGGCAATCTGCGCAAGCCCGAAGAGATCAAACTCGTCGCGAGTGAGGCGAAGGATCGCGGCGTGCCCATTCGCATCGGCGTGAACGCGGGCTCCCTGGATAAGGACATCTACGAACGTTTCGGCGGCGCGACTCCCGAGGCGCTGGTCGAGTCGGCACGCATCGAGTTGGCCTACTTCCAAGAAGTGGGGTTTGACGATGTCAAGATCTCAGTAAAGGCGTCTTCGGTGGCTCTCATGATCGCGGCCTATCGTCTCGCGTCCGAGACCTTCGATCATCCACTCCACCTCGGCGTGACCGAAGCCGGTCCATTTGCCCGGAGGACTCCTCAAGGGCACCGCCGGGATCGCCACGTTGCTCGCGGAGGGGATCGGCGACACACTGCGTTACTCACTCACCGCCGACCCCGTCGAAGAGGCGCGCGCTGGGCGCACATCTGCTCGAGTCACTCGGGTTGCGCGAACGCAAAGGACTTGACCTCATCGCGTGTCCGAGCTGCGGACGCTCCGAGATCGACGTCATCAAGGTGGCCAACGAGGCGCAAGATGCCTTGAGCGCATTGAACATTCCGCTGCAGGTGGCGGTGATGGGTTGCGTCGTGAACGGACCCGGCGAAGCTCGTCACGCGGACCTTGGAATCGCGGCGGGTAAGCACCGCGGTCACCTGTTCATCCAGGGTCAAATCATTCGTGTGGTGCCCGAAGACGAGATGGTGTCGGCCCTCGTGGATGAGGCCACCAAGATCGTCGAAGAGGGACTCGAGGCACGCCTCGCCGCGCGCGACGCGAGCGCAGAGAAAGAAGCCGAGGCCGACCGCGCCGAACTGTTGGACGATCGCGGCGCCGACGCCAACAACGCACAAGTCAAGATCGATCTGATTCGTCGCCACTCCGAACAGTAAGGCGCGACTAGCCTGGTCCGAATTCATAGAGGAGCGCCGTGGCTCAACAGAGTGTGCTGACCCCCCAGTCCGAGGACTTCCCGCGCTGGTATCAAGACGTCGTCGCCAAGGCCGAGATGGCCGACAACGGCCCGGTGCGCGGCACCATGGTGATCCGTCCCTACGGATATGCCATCTGGGAGCGCATGCAGGCCGAGATGGACACGCGCATCAAGGCGACCGGGGCCAAGAACGCGTACTTTCCGCTGTTCATCCCCGAGAGCTACTTCTCGCGCGAAGCCGAGCACGTCGAGGGCTTCAGCCCTGAGTTGGCCGTCGTGACCCACGCCGGGGGCGAGGACTTGGCCGAACCCATCGTGGTGCGTCCGACGTCCGAGACCGTGATCGGTGAGTTCATGGCCAAGTGGATTCAGAGCTACCGGGATCTGCCGCTGCTGCTCAATCAGTGGGCGAACGTCGTGCGCTGGGAACTTCGTCCGCGACTGTTCTTGCGCAGTTCGGAGTTCCTCTGGCAGGAGGGCCACACCGCTCATGCGAGCTATGAGGACGCGTCGGCCTACGCGCGTCGCATCCACTACGAGGTGTACAACGATTTCCTCCTCGACGTGATGGCCGTTCCTTGCTTCATCGGCATCAAGCCAGCCAGTGAAAGATTTCCTGGCGCGATCAACTCCATGACCGGCGAGGGTGTCATGCGCGACGGCAAGGCCCTACAGATGATGACGACCCATGAACTGGGCCGCAACTTCGCGCGCGCCTTCGACATCTACTTTCAGAGCGAGGAGGGCGAGGCTCAACTCTGCTTTACGACCTCGTGGGGCGCGTCGACGCGCCTGGTCGGCGGGCTCATCATGGCCCACGGGGACGATAATGGACTCATCGTGCCGCCACGACTCGCGCCCACCCAACTCGTGGTCGTCGCGGTGCGCGACGAGCCTGAGGTCAACGAAGCCTGCGAGCGCGTGGCAGGTGACCTGCGTGCCGCGGGCGTTCGCGTCGAGATCGATCGTGGTCGTGGGAGTTTCGGGCGTCGGGTAACCGACTGGGAGATCAAGGGTGTTCCGCTACGCCTCGAGGTAGGCCCGCGAGATCTCGCCCAGGGCCACGTCACGTTGGTGCGCCGCGATACGGGTGACAAGACAACCCACGCCCTCAACGCCTTGGCGGGCGACGTTCCCTCGTTGCTTGAGCGCATGCAGAGCGACTTGTTGGCGCGGGCCGTGGCCTTTCGAGACTCACGTACCCACGACGTCAGTGGCCTGAACGAAGCGCTGGAAGTGGCGACCGACGGCTTTGCTCGACTCGCCTGGGACCTCGTCGCGGGCGAGGGCGAGAAGACTCTGAACGCCCAAGCCGTGAGCGTTCGTTGCCTCCAACGCCAGGATGGATCGATGCCCGAAAGTGAGGAGGAGGGCGGACTGGTCTGCCTCGTGTCGAAGAGTTATTAACGAAACTTTTAGAGTGAATTTTATTGCAGTGAAGTGAGGTTTCCTCCAGGGGTTTCCCGTTGTGACACCAGTAATTCACTGCTACAATTGATGCCTACAGTCCGCTCAGGACGTATGGACTCGTTTAAGCGCGGGCCTCGGGCCCGCGCTTTTTCAATGTCTGTAGGGCCGGAGCGACAGCGAAAGGAGACGGAAATGGATTGGGACGCCACGCTCCGACCGCTCCTAGAACCGCTGGGACTGGACCTCTACGATGTGGAGTTTTCCTCGGGAACCCTGGACGTTGTCGTCTCACGGGCCGGGGGAGTAGACCTCGAATCCCTTACCAAGGCCAACCGCACCATTTCGGAGTGGCTGGACGCCAACGATCCCATCGCGGGTCGCTTTACGCTCGACGTCTCGAGCCCGGGACTGGAGCGCCGGCTGCGCACGCCCGTTCACTTTCAGAGTGCCGTGGGCGAACTGGTGACGTTGCGCGAGTTGCGTGATGATGCGCCCACTCGCCGCCTTGAGGGAACCCTCACCAACGTCAGCGACTCCGCACTCACAATCGATGACAACGAGCTCGGCACCGTCGTTGTTCCCCTCGACAAGATCGAACGCGCACGAACTGTTTTCTATTGGGGTGCCACCAAGCCGGTCAGCAACAAGACCACGACCAAAGGTGCGCGCACGCACTCGACGAGCAAGAAAGGCTAGATATGGCTAACTTCGAATTTCTCGAGGCCTTGGGCCAGATCGCGCGCGACCAGAACATCGATGAGGGAGAACTCCTCATCGCGCTCGCCAACGCCCTGCTCGCCGCCTACAAGCGTCGTCCCGACTCGGCCGAAGACGCCGAAGTCGAGATCAACCCCGAGACCGGCGAGATCAAGGTGTGGGGACTGGAACTGGATCTCGAGGGCAACGTCACGCGCGAGTGGGACGCCACGCCGGACGACTTCGGTCGCATCGCCGCCCAGACGGCCAAGCAGGTCTTGATGCAGCTCATTCGTGACATCCAGCGCCGCCAGATGTACGAAGAGTTCGCCAACCGCGAAGGCGACATCGTCTCGGGCACCGTCCAGCAGAACGACAACCGCTACACGCTGCTCGACCTCGGTCGGGTGGAAGCGCTGTTGCCCCAGGCCGAGCAGATCGCCTTTGAGCGCTACGAGCACGGTGCGCGCATCAAGGTGTACATCGTCGAAGTGCGCAAGACCAACAAGGGTCCCCAGATCGTGGTCTCTCGTACCCACCCCGCACTCGTCGCGAAGCTCTTCGAGATTGAGGTGCCCGAGATCGCCAGCGGCATCGTCGAGATTAAGGCGCTGGCCCGTGAACCCGGTCACCGCTCCAAGATCGCGGTCGCCTCAAACGACCAGATGATCGATCCCGTAGGGGCGTGCGTGGGTGCGCGCGGTTCACGCGTGCGCAACATCACCAACGAACTGCGTAGCGAGCGCATCGACGTCGTGCCCTACAGCGACGATCCGGTGGAGTTCATCCAGTCGGCGCTACAGCCCGCGCGAGTGCGCGAGGTACGGCTCGACGAGGTCGAAGGCATCGCCACGGTCATTGTGCATGAGCAGCAGCTCTCCCTTGCCATCGGCAAGGAGGGCCAGAACGCTCGCTTAGCCGCCCGTCTGACGGGCTGGCGCATCGACATCCGCTCGGAGAACGAGGGCCAGGACGAAGTGGTCGAAGAAGTCTGGACCGAGGGCGACGCGGTCGTCGACGAGACCGTGGTCGTCGTGGCGGACGAGAACGGTGAAGTAGAAGCCGTCGTGTCCGATACGGTGATCACCGACGCCGAAGGCGACGTGGCCGAGGTTGTGGTGGTGGAGACAGTGACGGAGGACGAGGCATAGCCCCGATTCGTACGTGCGTCGTCTGTCGCCGCCGTCGTCCGGAAGCGGAGTTGCTTCGCCTCGGACGTGACGCGTCGGGCACCTGGTATGTCGGGCGAGGTGACGGACGTGGCGTGTGGTGGTGCGCGGATGGCTGCGGGAGCAATCTGCGCACAACCCAGGTTTCGCACGCACTTCACGCGAGTGTGAGTGAGGCGGACATGGCCGTTGTGCGCGACCTCGCGGTCGGGAAAAGGCCGTAGTTGTGAAAGAATAGGAAACTGTGCCCGCCGAATGTGCGGGGACGCGAAGTAAGGGAACGTTTTGGCTCCAAAGAAAATTCGAGTGCACGAGCTCTCCAAGGAACTCGGGATGACGAGCAAGGAGTTGCTCGCACTCGCTGGAAAACTAGGTATCGGCGCCTCCAGCCCGTCGGCGTCGATCGAAGACGCCCAGGCGGACCGCATTCGGCGTCGCGCGGACGCGGACGGACTCCGTCGCGAGGTACCCTCGGACGCCCCCAAGGCAGATAAGGCCGCCAAGGCGACCAAGGCTGTCAAGGCGACGACCGCCATCTCACCGGCCCCCGCGCCAGCCGACGTCGCCCCTGCGCCAACGCCCGTTGCTGCTGCACCCGCGCCCGCCGAGCCGGCCGCTGTGCGCACGCACGCCGAACCGGCTCCGAGCGCTCCCGCACCCGCGGTCGAGCCCGCTCGCACCCAGGTCGTTCGCTCTCGCGTCGCGCCGCCCAAGCCCACGCCCTCGCGCAACCCATCCCCGGACGGGCCCACGACCATTCGACCGAGCGCGCGCGGTGCCGAAGGTTCGACCCGTCCGCCGCTCTCATCAACCGGTCGGCCCATCCCGCCGCCACCGGGACGTCCCTTGAGTCCCAGTGGTCGACCGATCCCGCCGCCACCGGGGGCACGTCGCCCGATGCCCGCCGGCGGTACCGGACGCGGACCGGCCACCGGTCGCCCGATGACTGCTCGTCCAAGCACGGGACCGTCGCGCCCCGGCGGACCGTCACGCCCTGGTGCAGGCGGATTCTCCTCACCACGTCCGGGTGCTCCCGGAAGCGGCGCTCCCGCAGGTGGCGCGAGTCGCAGTGGCGGCCCCGCGCGCGGTGGTGGAGGTCCGAGGGGATCCCAGCGCAAGACCACACGACGCCGTCGCCGCAACGTCGAGGAGCTTGAGCCCACCCAGATGACCACCTGGCAGCCGAGCAACGCTCCGGTGCCCGAAGGCGAGATCATCATCGAGCGCGGTTCGACGGCTAAGGACGTAGGACCCAAGCTCAACCGCAGTGCCGCGGACATCATTCGCTTCTTGTTCCTCCAGGGTGAGATCGTCACCGCCGTCCAGAGTCTCTCGGACGACATGATCGAGCTCTACGCGGCCGAAGTGGGCGCGGACGTTCACATGGTGGATCCGGGTGAGCAGCGCGAAGCCGAACTGCTCGCCAAGTTCTTTGACGAAGACGACGAGGACGACGTCATCGCCGCGGTCGCCCGACCGCCGGTGGTGACCGTCATGGGTCACGTTGACCACGGCAAGACGCTGCTGCTCGACCGCATCCGCAAGACCAACGTGGTGGCCGGCGAGGCCGGTGGCATCACCCAGCACATCGGTGCCTACATGGTGAACTGGCACGGGCGAGCGATCACGTTCCTGGATACCCCGGGCCACGAAGCGTTCACCGCCATGCGTGCGCGCGGTGCCAAAGTCACTGACGTCATCATCCTGGTCGTGGCGGCCGACGACGGGGTCATGCCCCAGACCGTCGAGGCGATCAACCACGCCAAGTTGGCCAGCGTGCCCATCATTGTGGCGATCAACAAGATGGACCGCGCCGACGCGAACCCCGATCGCATCCTCCAGCAACTCTCCGAGCACGCTCTCGTTCCCGAGAAGTGGGGCGGCGACACCATCGTCGTTGAGATCTCGGCCCTCCAGGGAACGGGCATCGACGAACTCCTAGAGCAAGTCCTCGTGGTCGCCGAAGTGGCCGAACTGGTCGCTCGTCCGACCGGGCGCGCCGTGGGTACCGTGCTCGAAGCGAACCTCGAGGTGGGTCGCGGCCCCGTGGCAACAGTCATGGTGCAAAAAGGACTCCTGGAAGTGGGAGACCCGGTCGTGGCCGGCCCCGCCTACGGCAAGGTCAAGGCTCTCATCAATGACCAGGGCCAGCAGGTTAAGAGTGCGGGACCCTCAACCCCCGTGCAGATCCTGGGCTTTAGTGAGCCACCCTTCGCGGGGGACGAGATGCGCGTCGCCCATGACCTCGGTCACGCGCGTTCACTCGCCGAAGCCCGCGCCCAGCGCACGCGCTTGGTGGGTCAACAGCCGGTCGCCTCCTCCAGTGGGGCGCGACTCGAGGACCTCTTCGAACAGATTCAGCGAGGTGAGACCGCCACGCTCAACATCGTGCTCAAGGCCGACGTGCAGGGCTCACTCGAAGCCTGCACCGAGTCGCTGCGCAAACTCGAGCGCGACGACGTGAAACTCGTCATCGTGCACCGCGGCGTGGGCGGGATCACCGAGAACGACGTTCAACTGGCCAAGGCCTCGAACGCGACGATCATTGGCTTTAACGTTCGTCCCGACAAGCGCAGCCGTGAACTGGCCGCCAGCGAAGGCGTGCAGATTCGCACCTACGAGATCATCTACAAGTTGATCGAAGAGATCGAAGCCGCCATGCTCGGACTTCTCACCCCGGTGTTCGAAGAGGTCGTCACCGGCGAAGCCGAGGTGCGCGAGGTGTTTCGCATTCCGCGCATCGGGGCGATCGCGGGCTGCTTCGTGCGAGAGGGTGTCATCACCCGTGGCTCCAAGGTGCGATTCCTGCGCGAGGGTGCGATCATCTGGAAGGGCTCGATCACGTCGCTTCGTCGCTTCAAGGACGACGCCCGCGAGGTCGCCTCGGGCTTCGAGTGCGGTATCGGGCTCTCGGACTACCAGGACCTCAAGTCGGGTGACATCATCGAAACGTACGAAGAGCGCGAGATTCCGCGCACGGCCTAAGCCATGTCGCGCTCATCCGGCTCCAGCCATCCGTACCCGCGGACCGCGCGCGTGAATCAGATTCTGCGCGAGGTGATCTCCGATGAACTGGTGCGGATCTCGGACGTCGATGAGCGCCTGGGACTCCTGACCGTGACCGGTGTCGATACGACGCCCGACCTGCGCCAGGCCAAGGTCTACTTCCACTCACTCACCGAGGGCGCGAAAGAAGCCCTCGAGGAGCGACGAGCCCAGATCCAGGCGTCGGTGAACGTCCAGACGCGTCTGAAGCGCACACCCAAGCTCTCCTTTGCCGCGGACCCGGCCGTGGCGAGCGGCAACGCCGTCGAAGAACTGCTGCGCCGTCAACATCATGACGACGAATAACGGTCTCCTGCTCATTGACAAGCCCCGTGGGGTCACGAGTCACGACGTGGTCGCTCACGTGCGACGCGTCCTCAGCGAACGCCGGGTGGGGCACGCTGGAACACTCGATCCCATGGCCACCGGGCTCTTGATCCTCGGAGTAGGACCTTCCACCCGGTTGCTTCGCTTCGCCCAAAGCGAGATGAAGCGCTACGAGGGTGTGCTCACCCTCGGCGTGCGCACGGACTCACTCGACGCAGACGGCGAGGTGGTCGAGGAGGGTCCCGTGCCGCAGCTCGCTCCCGAGGCCATTGACGACGCGATCCGAAGCCTCATCGGTGATCAGGAACAGATTCCGCCAATGGTGTCGGCCATCAAAGTGAACGGCCGACGACTGCACGCCCTCGCGCGCGAGGGCGTCGTGATCGATCGCGCCCCGCGGGCGATCACGGTGTACACCCTGTCGGTGACGCCGATCGACGAGCAGCACTGGAGCTTTGACGTCACGTGTTCGGTGGGCACGTACGTGCGTGTCTTGATGTCGGATCTGGCGGAGCGACTCGGCACACTCGGTCACCTGAGCGCGCTGCGGCGAGTCTCGAGCGGTGATCACGAGGTGAGCGATGCCCTCACGTACCACGATCTCGACACTCGCGTGAGCCAAGACGTGCCGGTTCTCCTGCCTCCGCGGGCGTTCGTCGAGCACTTGGCGGCGCTGACCGTGAGTGAGGATGAGGAACGGCGTCTGCGCATGGGCCAGCGCCTCGAGTTCGGTGAACCGAGCGGCGACGAGATCGCGGCGTTTAGCGCGAGCGGTCACCTGGTCGGCGTACTGCGACGGCGCGGCGATGTCTGGCAGCCCGAGATCGTCATGCCCGCGCTGTCGTGAGTCCGGGTAGGTTGCCAGTCGTGAAAGTGTGCCGGGACGGCGAGGCGTGTGCGGACGGACCCTCGGTGGTCGCCATCGGCGTCTTTGATGGGCTGCACCGCGGTCACCGGGCCGTCCTCGCCGAGCTCGTGGATCTCGCGCGTCTCCACCACGCGACGGCGACGGTGGTGACGTTCGATCCGTCTCCCGCCAGCGTCCTGGCACCGTCTCGCGCGCCGCGACAGATCGCGACAATCGATCAGCGCCTCGAAGACATGGCGGCACTCGGGGTGGAGCAGGTGCGCATTCTCACCTTCTCGAAGGCTCTTTCCAGTGAGTCCGCGCGTGAGTTCATCGAACGGGTACTCGTCGGTGAGCTGCACGCGACCTGCGTCCTCGTGGGCGAGGGCTTTCACTTCGGGCACAATCGCGAAGGAAGTCCCGCTCTTTTGCGCGACGCCGGTGCCGAACTCGGTTTCGACGTGGTGGTCGCACCCACCCACGGTGAGGGAGAGCGCTTTAGCTCGAGTGCGGTACGTTCCGCACTCGCCACGGGCGATCTCGACGAGGTCGAGCGCGTCCTCGGACGACCCTTCACGCTGCGCGGCGTCGTCGAGCACGGCGACAACCGCGGCGAAGAGTTGGGATTTCCCACGGCGAACATCGCGGTGGCGAAGGACCAGGCGCTACCCACAGAGGGCGTGTACGCCGGGGCGACCACCATCGACGACGTCTGGTGGCCTGCGGCGATCTCGATCGGCACGCGACCTCAGTTCTACGAGGACGGCGCACTGCTCGTCGAGGTGCACGTCGTGGACTACGACGGGGTCCTCTACGGTCGTCAACTCGACGTGGTATTTCTGGCATTCCTGCGAGCCCAGGCGACCTTTGCCAGTGTCGAGGAGTTGGTCGCTCAAATCGGCCGTGACGTGGAGCAAACCCGCCAACTATTCGCCTCAACGGCGACCGATGAACTGAAACTGCTAGGATAAATGGTCGGTCAGCGACGCTGATCACGTGGGTCGTCCCGTGACGGCTCGCACCGGGACACCCGACTCAACTAAGGCACAGACGTTATATGACCGAGAAGCAACAGATCATTGAGGACTTTCGAGCCCACGACACGGACACCGGTTCGCCCGAAGTCCAAGTCGCGCTCTTGACCGACCGGATCGCGCATCTCACCGAGCACCTCAAGGTTCACAAGGGCGATCATCACACGCGCCGTGGACTGATGAAGCTCATTGGTCAACGCCGTCGACTGCTGGACTACGTACAAAAAGGTGACGTGGAGCGCTATCGCGCGTTGATCGGTCGGCTCGGCATTCGTCGCTAGCCGCATCACCCGCGCCGACGCCGTCGACGCGTTCAGTATTCGAGGCCCCGAACGCCAGTGGAGGATCGTCGCGTAAGCGAAGGTTGCCCACTGGGATTCGGGCGAATGCTGCTACAGAAAGAGCACAGCCATGACAGACGCGATTCGCGTTAGTAGTCCCATCACAGGTACCGACAAAACCATGAGTTTTGAAGCCGGTCACCTGGCCCAACTAGCCGACGGCGCGGTTCTCGCGCGTATCGGCGACACCATGTTGCTCGCGACCGTGGCCGCCGCCAAGACCGCGCGCGAGGGAATGGATTTCTTTCCCCTCACCGTGGACATCGAAGAGCGCGCCTATGCCGCGGGCAAGATTCCCGGGGCGTTCTTTCGCCGCGAGGGAAAACTCTCCGACCAGGCGATCTTGATCTGCCGACTCATCGACCGCCCGCTGCGACCTTCGTTTCCGAAGGGCTTTCGCAACGAGGTTCAGGTCGTGGGCACGATCTTCTCGGCCGACCAGGAGAACCCGCACGACATTCTCGCGATCAACGCGGCCTCAGCCGCACTGATGATCTCGGGCATCCCCTTCGACGGTCCGATCGGGGCGGTACGCATGGCGTACACAACCGACGGCGAGTGGGTTGCCCACCCGACCTACCAGGAAGGCGACGCCTCGACCTTTGAACTGATCGTGGCCGGACGCGCGTTGAGCGACTCCGTTGACGCGGACGTCGCGATCATGATGGTCGAAGCCGGCGGCACCGAGGGTTCGTTCGAGAAGTACCTGGACGGCGCGCCCAAGGTGAGCGAGGAAGTTCTCGCCGCGGGTCTGGAAGCCTCGAAGCTCTGGATTCGCGAGGCGATCAACCTGCAGCGCTCGCTGGTCCGCGACTTCATCGCCGACCGTGGGCCGCTACCCACCTTCGAGTACGAGGCCTTTGTCGACTACACCGATGACATCTACGCGCGCGTCGATGCGATTGGTCACCAGTCGCTCTCGGACGCGAACCAGATCACGACCAAGGCCGCGCGCAACGAAGCCCTCGACGCCGCGACCAAGTCCATCCAAGAGCAGCTCGCCTCGGAGTTCGAGGGTCGCGCGACCGAGATCAAGGCCGCCGTGCGTTCACTCACCAAGAAGCTCGTGCGCGAGCGCGTCGTCACCGACGGCGTGCGCATCGACGGTCGAGGTCTCGCGGACATTCGCCCGCTCTCGGCCGAACTCGACCTCTTTCCGATGACCCACGGCTCCGCGCTGTTCCAGCGCGGCGAGACCCAGGTCGTGAACGTGACGACGCTCGGCATGCCGCGCATGCGCCAGCAGCTCGACACGATCTCACCCGATGAGTTCAAGCGCTACATGCACCACTACAACTTCCCGCCCTACTCAACGGGCGAGACCGGTCGCGTCGGTGCTCCCAAGCGCCGCGAGGTCGGTCACGGCGCACTTGCCGAGCGCGCCCTCATCCCCGTCCTGCCGAGTGAAGAGGACTTCGCGTACACAATTCGCGTGGTCTCGGACGTCATGCAGTCGAACGGATCGACCTCGATGGGTTCGGTCTGTGGCTCGACGCTGTCGTTGATGGCCGCCGGTGTGCCGATCAAGGCGCCCGTGGCGGGTATCGCGATGGGCCTCGTCTACGAAGACGGTGTCTACGTCACCTTGACCGACATCCTCGGCGCCGAAGACGCTTTTGGCGACATGGACTTTAAGGTGGCGGGAACTGCCGACGCGGTGACCGCGTTGCAGCTCGACACCAAGATTGACGGTCTACCCGCCGACGTGCTCGCCAAGGCGCTGCACCAGGCCAAGGACGCCCGACTCACGATCCTGAAGGTTCTCACCGACACGATCGCCGAGCCGCGCAGCGAGGTGGCCGAGGTCGCCCCGAAGATCGTCTCGATGGAGATCCCGATCGACAAGATCGGCGAAGTGATTGGGCCGAAGGGCAAAGTCATCAACACGCTCCAGCAGGAGACGGGTGCGGACATTGCGGTCGACGACGATGGCGTCGTCGGCACGGTCACCATCGGAGCCAAGGACGGACGCGCCGTCGAAGAAGCTCGTCGGCGCATCTCGTTGATCCTGGACCCACCCTCGGCGGATGTCGGGGCGATCTATCAGGGTCGCGTCGTGTCCATCGCCAAGTTTGGTGCCTTCATCAACATCCTGCCGGGCCGCGACGGTCTCTTGCACATCTCGAAGTTGGCACCGCTCAACGGAGGAAAGCGCATCGGCCAGGTCGAAGACGTCCTGGAGTTGGGCCAAGCCATCGAGGTCAAGGTCGACGACATCGATCCTCAGGGCAAGGTGTCGCTCTCGTTGGTCGGTGACTTCCCCGACGTGGTCGAAGAGCCCCGCCGCGAGCGCGAGCGTTCGCCGCGCGGCTCTGAGCGATCGGGTGGCTCAAACTCGGGCCGCTCGAACTCGGGCGGTTCTAGTTCCAGTAGTTCGAGCAGCTCCTTCGAAGCGAGCTTCGAGGCCGAACTGGCCGGCGAGATCGGTGACCTTGGACCAGGAGGTCCCAGCTTTCACGCCGATGACGACGGCAGTCGTCGCAGTCCGCGGCCGCGTCGTCGTTAAGTAACCAAGGACCGTGTCGCGCCACAGGTGTCGCGACACGGTCCTTTCGGTTTTCGTAGCGTGGGAACAATGAGTAGCGACCTCGCGCCTGTACACGACGCGCCGTGGTGGCGATCTCCGCAGCGCAATGACCGCTGGGCCCTGGCAACACTCGTTGGCATACCTCTGGTGTTGTTCATCGTGCCGGCATTGTTTGGCCATCCCGCCATTGACGCTGACAACCTGATTCAAAACTTCCCCCTGCGAGTGCTAGCGGGCAAACAACTCGCCTCGGGGCACCTGCCGCTGCTCGATCCACTGACGAACGCCGGCACGCCACTGTTGGGTGGACTCAACGCGGGGGCGCTGTACCCGCTCACGCTCATCTTCGCCTTCATTCCGCCCATCGTGGCCTGGATCATCAACATGGTTGTGGTCTACGTGAGCGCCGGCGTGGGAATGTTCGCTCTCCTGCGCTGGCACGGCGCGCGCACGACCGCCGCCCTCGTCGCCGGCGTCAGTTACACCTACTGCGGAGCGATGGTGGGCCAGATGATCCACCTGGGCGTGATCCAGGGATATTCGTTCGTGCCCTGGGCCGTATTGATCATGCTCGCCCTCTCGCGGCGCATCGCCGCGGTGCCCGAGGGAACCAGCGTTCTGTCGCTGGCTCGTCTCGCGCTGCCCTGGACGCTGGCGGAAGGGGCCCTGTGGGGGCTCACCTTCCTCTCGGGAGAGCCGCGCGCCATGGCCACCATGGAGCTACTCACCATCGTCGTTGTTCCCTGCGTGCTCATTCTTCGCAGTTCGTACTGGCTCACCTCCTGGCGCGGGCGGATCGCGTATCTGGCCACGCTCGCCGTGGGTTTCCTATGGGGCTTGGGCATCGGACTGGTGCAGCTCCTACCGGGGTGGTCGTTCATCAAGGACTCCGAGCGCTCACAGGTCGCGTACTCGTTCTTTGGCGCTGGGTCACTCGCGGTGCACTGGAGCGCCCTGCTCTTTACGCCCGACCTCTTGGGCGGCAACGGGGCGTTCGGTCAAAGCGGCTACTTCGCCAACTACAACCTCACCGAGGTGACGGGATACGTCGGGGTCCTCGCGCTCGTGGCGACGTTCGCCTTCTTGACCCGCCTCACGCGGCGCGGTTGGCGCGGAGCCGAGCGCGACTACATGCTCTACGTCGTCATTGGCGTGGTGGGTCTCTTTGCGACCTGGGGCAGCTTCACGCCGCTCGGCCACGTGTTTCGCGCCATACCCCTGTATGGCTCGACTCGCCTGCAGAGTCGCAGCGTCATTCTGGTGGACTTCATCGCGGCCGTCTTCGTCGGTTGGTGGATCGAGCACATCCTGGAGGGCCGGCCCGAGCAGGCCGGTCTGGGCGCGCGCTCGCGCTGGGTGACCGCCGCGCCGGCGATCTTCATCGTGATCCTCTCGGGCGGGCTCATCGGTTGGGGACCGTGGGTCATTCGACGGATTGGCATCGCGGGCGGCAATCCCGCACTCGAATCAGGACTGAAACTGACGAACGCCATCCACCTCGCGATCGCGCTGGTGGCGGTGCTCGCCATCGTGTTGCTCGCGCGACACGCCCGCCAACTGGTTCCGATCTTGATCGCCGTGTTGGTGGCGGACCTCGTGGTCTTTCTCTTGTTCACCTCGAACGGACTGATCGGGGGCCAGGGACCGCGCGAGGCGTCGCGCGCGTACGCCGCGCAACTGATCAGCAGCAACGGTCGTTTTGCTCTGGTGGACAAGAGCGGAGCCCACACCAAGGTGTTTCGCGAACTGGGTCAGCCCAACATGAACGTCTTCACTCATATGGCGAGTGTCCAGGGCTATGGCGCGCTGGTGTCGAACATCTACGACAACGCGACCGGCACGCACCCCCAGGCGTGGCTCAACGCTTGTCACCTCCAAGAGGGCGTCTTTGTGCCGTTGCGACTCGCCGTGGTGGTGATCGCGTCGGGCGAACTCATGACGCCCACGAGTGAACAGTCGAATGTGCCCCCGTTTTGCGAGGCCGTGAGCCCTGCCCCGAGTGTGCCGCGCTACTTCGGACAGACGCTGTCGGTCGGCAGTATTTCGCTGGCGGGTGTCAACGGGCGCGCGATCTCGTCGAGTCCCATCACGATCAAACTCCTCACGAGTGCCGGACGAACCCTCACGAGTCCCTCGTGGACGATGCCCAGTGATACGAGCACGCTCACGGTTAAGGCGAGCGCCGCCACCCAAGATGCGGCCGGATTCGTCGTCACATCAGCGAGCGGAGTGAGTCTTGGTGACGCAGTTGTGACACCGTGGGACTCGTCGACGAGCTACCGACTCGACACGCACTTCCAACTGGCGATCGCTACGTCGAAGTGGCACCTCACCTCGACGGAGGACAACTTCTCAGTCTTCAAGGCGAAGAAATTGCTTCCCCGAGCCTGGCTGCTCACGCCCGCGGCGGGCACGATCACGAACATCCGCACCGCGATTTGGGGCGACGCCTGGGTCAGCGTCACGCTCAACACCGCGAGCGCGCTCGATCGCAGTGAGGCCTACCTGCCCGGCTGGCGCGCCACGGCGGTGAACCAAACGACGGGCAAGGAAGTCCAGCTGAACGTGGAGCGAACCGGTCTCATCGAAAAGGTTCACGTGCCGAAGGGCAAGTGGATCATCCATTTTCATTACCGCGCGCCCTACATCGAAGTAAGCGTGGCTGTGAGTGCGATCGCCATCCTCGCGTGGCTCGGCGCGATTGGCTGGCTCGTCATCTCGGCGCGGCGTAAGCGCACCAGTAAAGTTCAGGCGTGAAGACTCTGGCGATCGTCGGCGGCGCGGGTCGCATGGGCCAGGCGCTCGGCGAAGGACTAGCCGCGACGGGCCGCTTTGCCATCGGCGCGCTCGTCGATGAGCACGAGCCGCGCGAACTGTTCGGTTCTCGCTGGGTCACTTCCCTCGACGATCTGGATGCGAAAGCTATGGACGCCGTCGTCGATTTCTCCTCGCCCGAGGGCGTTTTGCACTCGGCGGCGTGGTGTGCGGACAACTCGGTCCCGCTCGTCGTGGGCGCGACGGGTCTCACCGCCGAGCAGCGCAGCAAACTTGACGATGCCGCGACGCGAGTGGGCGTCGTGGTGGCGTCGAACTTCTCGGTGGGGGCCGCGCTCGCCGAGCGTTTCGCCGCCCTCGCGGCGCCGTACTTCGATCGCGTCGAGATCATTGAGCTGCACCACGACAAGAAGGTGGACGCCCCGTCGGGTACGTCAATCGCGACCGCGCGTTCGATCGCTGCCGCGCGACGCGCGGCGGGGGCGGACGTCTTGGTCGACCCCACGTCACGATTCACGATCGAAGGCGCGCGCGGCGCGCACGGAGAAGATGGCGTGGTTATTCACTCGGTGCGCTTGCCCGGGCTCGTGGCCCATCAAGAAGTGCTCTTCGGCGCACCCGGCGAGGGGCTCACGATTCGCCACGACTCCTTTGATCGCCAGAGCTTCGTCCACGGGGTTGCACTCGCGCTCGACGCCGTGTCCGCGACGCCAGGACTCATCGACGGTATCTCCACGCTGCTTGACTGAGGGCCCGGTTCTGCCAGCCCGACTGGTAACTTCTAACCATGAGTGAGCCTCGTTTTGGACGCGTTCTCACGGCCATGGTGACGCCCTTTCACGCGGACGGTTCACTGAACCTCGACGCCGCCGCCCAACTGGCCAAGTTCCTCGTGAGCGAAGGCAGCGAGGGTCTGGTGGTCGGCGGCTCGACCGGCGAAGGATCGTCGCTGAGCGACGACGAGAAGCTCGACCTCTTTGCCTGCGTGGCCGAAGCCGTGAGTGTTCCCGTTCTCGCGGGCAGTACGTTCGCCAACACCCAGCAGTCCGTTGCTCTCACGACGCAGGTCAAAGCGACCGGGGTGGCAGGAGTGCTGGCAACCACGCCGGCCTACGCACGGCCGAATCAGGCCGGCATCGCCGGTCACCTCGGCGCGATCGCCGAGAGCACACCGCTCGACGTCATGCTCTACGACATTCCCGGTCGCACCGGGCGAAAGATTGAGTCGGCCACCACGATCGAACTGGTGCGCTCGCACAAGAACATCGTCGCGATGAAGGACGCCTCGGGCGACACCGCCCAGGCCGCGCACACCAAGTCCGTCCTCGGCGACGAGCTTGACCTCTACAGCGGCGACGACTCGATGCTGCTCGCCTTCCTGGGTGTGGGAGCCGTCGGCATCGTTTCGGTGGCCGCGCACTGGGCTGGACCCGAGGTCGCGGGCATCGTGCACGCCGCAGTACGCGGCGACTGGAACGAGGCCTGGCGCTACAACGAACGAGCGCGCGAGAGTTTTCTCTTTGAGACCTCGGACGCGTATCCCAATCCAATGCCCGCCAAGGCCGCGTTGCGCGCCCTGGGCATCGCCGTGGGGGAGTGCCGACTCCCGCACGGACCCAGCGACGCGGACTTAGACGCCCGAGCGTCCCAAGTCGTCGCGGCGCTAACGAGTACCCGTGCCTGATTCCGTTCGCGTTACGTTCCTCGGTGGGCTGGGAGAAATCGGCCGAAACTGCGCGGCCATTGAGCAAGACGGCCGCATCGTGGTGGTCGACGTCGGGCTCATGTTCCCCGAACCCACCATGTACGGCGTCGACATCATCTTGCCGGACTTTCGCTGGTTGATCGAGCGAAAGGACCGTGTCGACGCGATCGTGCTGACCCACGGTCACGAAGATCACACCGGTTCGCTGCGGTACCTCGTGAAGGACGTCAACGTCCCCATTTATGGATCTGCTCTGACGCTGGGCTTCGCGCGGCACCGTCTCACCGAGGCGAAAGTCGCCCACGATCTCACCTTCATCGAAGTCACCGACGGCGAGCGTCGAAAGATCGGACCCTTTGAGGTCGAGTTCATTCCCGTGACCCACTCGGTGCCCAGTGCCTACGCCTTGGCTTTCCACACCAAGGTGGGCGCGATCGTGCACTCGGGCGACTTCAAATTGGATCTCACACCCGTCGATGGTCGTCGCACCGACCTCAATCGTCTGGCCGCCCTCGGCGACGAGGGAGTGACGCTGTTGCTCGCCGACTCCACCAACGCCGAAGAACCCGGTTTCACGCCGTCGGAGAGCAGCGTCGGGGTCGCCTTACGTCGGCTGTTCCTCGAGCGACCAACTCGGCGAATGGTCGTGGCGTGCTTTGCGAGCCACATCCATCGCATTCAGCAGATCGCCGACATCGCGCACAGCACCGGGCGCAAGATCGCCTTCATGGGTCGCTCGATGGAGGCCAACGTGAAGCTCGCGCGCAAGCTGCACATGCTGCGCGTCGACCCGGCCGACATCATCGACGTGGAGAACGTCAGTCGCTTCCAACCCGGTGAGGTTTGCATTGTCTGCACCGGTAGTCAGGGCGAACCCCTGGCGGTGCTCTCCAAACTCTCGCGGGGTGACGCGCGCAACTTCAAGGTCGGGGCCGACGACACGATCATCCTGAGTTCGCACCCCATACCGGGTAACGAATGGTCAGTCGGCCGCGTGATCGACGACCTCAATCGCGAGGGCACCGAAGTGATCGACTCCAGCCGGGAGCCAGTGCACGCCTCGGGACACGCACGCCAGGGCGAACTCCGTACGTTCCAGCAGATCCTCCGCCCGCAGAACTTCATTCCGGTGCACGGCGAGTATCGCCACATGGTCCACCACGCCGACCTGGCCCGTTCTATGGGACTCAACAACCGCCACGTGCTGATCTGCGAAGACGGGGACCAGGTTGAGGTGACGGCCAAGGGTATTCGGCGCACCGGACAGGTGCCCGCGGGCTTTCACTACATCGACGGCAGCGCCGGAGACCTCGACGAGCGACCGCTCGAGGAGCGCCGCATGCTCGCCGAGTACGGCGTGCTGTTGATCTCAGCGGGCGTCGACCGGGATCTCGGCAAGATCGCCCAGCCGGTGACGGTGTCGGCGCGCGGGTGGTTCGAGGGCGCAGGCGACGCTGACTTGATTCTGCACGTGACGAGTTCGGTGCGCGCGGCCATCGAAGAAGCGATCGCCGACGGAAATTTCGACGCGGAATCGCTCTCGAAGATTGCCCAACGCAGTGCAGGTCGGCTCTTGGGCCAGCGGTACCGTCGCCAGCCGGTCATCTTGCCGGCCGTGATCGTCCTCTAGAACGACGCGTCGACTAGGACTTGTCGGGCTCGCCGTGCTCGGCGTTGCTCACGCCGTAGCGCCAGTAGGGCTTGTGGCTGATCTGTTCGGGGGCGAGCCCGCGGTCTAACACCGCGGTCTGCATCGCGCGCATGACGTGGAACTCGCCGAAGAGATAGGCGTGACCGAGGTCGGGCGGGAGCTCAAAGGCGGCGAGACCGCCAAAGAGACCCGAGGGATCGTCGAGTTCGCGTCCGCGTCGCTCGACGAAGATGCCCGTCACTCCCAGACCTTCGTCAAAGGTCGCGGGAAGTGCGTCATCGGGCTCGTCGATCTCAATGATGAAGATGGCGCGTCCGGGCACCTCGATGCTCTCGGCCATGCGATAGGCGGCCGCCAATGCGCTGACGTCGCCGATGAACAGATGCCAGTCGGCGAGTGGATCGAGGGGAATCTTGCCGCGGGGCCCAATCATGTCGATCTCGTCACCGGGTTGGGCGTTCAGCACCCAGGTGCAGCCCAAACCGACGTGGTCCGTCGTGACCCACAAGGTGAGCTCGTCGGGCGAGTCGACCGATCGCACGCTGTAGCGCCGGCTCACGAGTCGGCCGTTTGCATCCTCGAGGCGAATCATCACGTCGTTGCCCGGTACCCCTGCGAGAGTCTCGGCCGGCCCACTGAGCGTGATCGCCACTACCGAGGTACTCAGTCGTTCGGTTCGCACCACGCGGCAGCGCGCGGCACTCGATCCGGTGCGCTCGGCGAGACGCAGGGTGGAGGGGTCGGGTTCAGTCGTCACGAAAACCGAGCCTAGGACGAATCGTCGAACGCGCTACTCGGCCGGCCGGTCCAGCAGGGTGACGGTGTAGTCGTCGATCGAGCGCTCGATGGTGTCGAGTTCGGTGAGGTTTCCCGGGTCGTAACGACCGAGCAGCCGGGGTTCGGAGCGGGCGTTGGCGACCGAGACGCGAGCTCGCGCGACGGCGCGCAACGCCGCGCGGCGTAGCTGGTTGCGCCGCACGGGGTCACTGGTCGGCGAGTCGGTACCGTAGCGCGCGGCCGCCGCGCGAGCGTCATCGAGTTGCTGATGAGGTCGCAGCGACGGCGCCGTCGTCCAGAGCAGGACGTCGACGAGCAGGACGATCGCCGCCCCGAGCGCAGTGTCGGCGATGCGCACGCCGAAGAGATTCCCACTCTCGCCGATCAGTCCCAAGAACACGAACACGATCGGCGTGAAGGTCATCACCGCCAGGGCGTGCGAGCGGCGCTGCGCCCAGGGCTGAATCGAGGCCATCACGCACGACAGGACGATGAGTTCGATCTCGGTGTTTCCCGAAAGTGCGATCAGTGCGGCGATTCCCGTACCGACCGCGGTGCCGAGGGTGCGCGCGAGGGCGCGGGTGATGACCGGTCCCACGTCGGGGCGCAGAATGAAGGCGACGGCCAGGGGCAGCCAAAAACCGTGGGGGCCATTGAGGATTCGAGAGATGATCATGGCGATCGTTACGGCGCAAGTGACGATGAGGGCAAAGCGCAGCCGTTCGCGCACCGGCAACAGCGGCGTGTTCGTAAAGCGCCTCACGGGATGGGGCTGGGCGATGGTGAGGTCGGCGCGCAGCGCGTGCGCCGCCGCCGGCGGAAGGTCGCGTGACGAAAGAAAACTGTCGCGCACCGCGGCGAGCTGGTTCACCGCGGCTGTGGCGCCGTCACCGAGAAGCGTGTTGGCGACCGCGCGCAGAGCTGGAGCCACCGACGGGCCGATGGCGATGTCCTTACCCTCGAAGTACGAGATCGCCTCCCCGGAGCGAAGCGCCACGATCAGACAGCGGTACAGCGAGCGCTCTTCGGTATTGGTCGTCTCGGGGTCGATGGCCCCGATCACGTCCTGGGCGTGATCGACCGACGAGAGTGTGCGAGCACGGTTCGCGTGGAACGACGCGGTACCGAGCGCGTCGACGTTGGCGGCGAGAGCGTTGAACGCACTCGCGAGAGTGATGCGCTGGTTCTCCAAGTAGAAGACCCGGTTCATGAGAGCCGCCACCAGGTACACCCACAGCGCGCCGATCACGATCGCGAGCGTGGACTGCCACTCGACCCCCGTGAACTGAAGGCCCACGCCCATGACCGTGCCGATGAGAAAGTACGCGCCCGCCGTCGCGTGATTCGATGCTTCGATGAAGCCCGCCGCGAGGGCCACTGCGGCGACGAGGAGGACGAGGGACACCGAAGACGAGAAATGCTCGACGTAGCTCGATCCCAGCCCCACACCCGCCCCGCCCGCGCCCGCCACCCACAACAGACGGGGACCCCGCAATCGCCACGAGTCGAGGCCGTCTTGACTCACGGCCCACAGCGCGCCAATACCCGCGACGATGGCGTAGTCGCGTTGATGAACGATGAGTCCGATCACGAGGGGAGCGCTGATGCAAAACGCCGCGCGCAGCGACAGGCGCACTTCCGGAGAGACCGCGAGACGTGGTTGAGAGCGCCTGATCACGCTGGCCCTTTCGAACGTCGCTCGAGTGGTTCAAGAATCGAACAGGTGGTTAGTAAGTTAGATGGTTGTGGCACCAGCGCGGCACCAAAAAACGCCGGTAAAAAAGACGGCATCTCGCGCACGCGCGAAGAAAGTGGCCGAACCCAACCTCTGGCAGCGCCACGAGCGCGACTTCTCGATCGTGGCCCTTTTCGTGGTCGGACTCTTCGTCGGCCTGGCCGACGTTCACACGCTGGGACCGGTTGGTCGCCAGATCTCGCGAGGTTTGTCGGACGCTCTGGGAGTCGGACGATTTGGCCTGGCGATCATCTTGTTGGTCCTCGGGGTGGTGTTGGTGTCGGGCAGGGTCGAGTTTGATCAAACCCGTGCGGTGTGGGGCGGTGCCTTTGCTCTCGTGACGGTGTGCGGTCTGGCCGACCTCGCAGGAGGACGACTGGGGATTCACGCCACGATCCATGCGCTCGGCGACGCGGGTGGGTGGCTCGGCGTGGGCACCGGCGGCGCACTCGCGAGTTGGATCGGCGTCGCCGGGTCGACGATCGTCCTGCTTGCGCTCTTCGTCGTAGCCATCATCGTGGTCACTGGTGTGGGGCTACGCGGACTGTTGGTGGGAATCGGAACCGGCCTGGCGGCGACGGGTCGACTATTCGCGCGCTGGTGGACCGTGCGACCACGTCGTGACGAAGAGTCCTTCGAGCGATGCCGAGATCACGCCGATCCGACCGGCCCGCGTGCGCCCCGTTGCGTACGAACCTGAGCCTGTCTTTGAGTACGACGAAACCGAAGTCGACGAGGCGGAAGAGGAGTACGAGGAAGAGGACGAAGAGTACGAAGACGAGTACGACGAAGAGGCGGAGGACTTTGAGGAGGAGACTCAAAGCGAACGAACGCTCTACGTCAGCCCGCCGAGCGAGTGGGAGCTCCCACCGCTCTCGCTCCTACAGCGCACGCGCGACCAAAGACTGGATCGCGCCCTCACTGACGCGGCGGGCGAGGAATTGGTCGACGCTCTGGCTGCCCACGGCGTGGAGACGAGCCTGGTGGGCTACACCGTGGGACCGACAGTCACCCGATTTGAGCTCGAACTAGGGCCCGGGGTCAAAGTCTCACGGGTGACCTCGCTCAACAAAGACATCGCCTACGCCATGGCCTCGCCCGACGTGCGCATCTTGGCGCCGATTCCCGGACGATCCGCGATCGGTGTCGAGGTGCCCAATCGCCAGCGTTCCCTCGTGGCGCTCGGTGACCTCCTCTCCTCGGACGAGGCGACCGCCGCTACTCATCCCCTCGACATTCCACTCGGGCGCGACATCGCAGGGCGCACCGTCATCGTGAATCTCGGCGAGATGCCCCACGTCCTGATCTCGGGCGCCACGGGAGCGGGCAAAAGTTCGGCCATGAACTCACTGATTACGGGTTTGGTCATGCGCGCGACGCCCGATCAGCTGCGCCTCTTGTTGATCGACCCCAAGCGCGTCGAGATGAGTCACTACAACGACCTACCTCACCTGCTC
Source organism: uncultured Acidimicrobiaceae bacterium (assembly GCA_963791015.1). Lineage (GTDB taxonomy): Bacteria > Actinomycetota > Acidimicrobiia > Acidimicrobiales > RAAP-2 > RAAP-2. The sequence continues at coordinate 62,326 of CAWBQX010000002.1, forward strand.
TCGCCCGTGGTGGTGGACCCAAAGAAGGCCGCCGGTGCACTGCACTGGGCCGTCAAGGAGATGGAGCGGCGCTACGACTTGCTCGCCGAGTGCGGCGTTCGCGACATTACGAGCTACCAACAGATGCTGGCCCGAGGCGAAATTGAAGTCGAACCCAGTTCACGCGAGTTGGTGGCCGACGCGTTCGAGCGCGCCACCGGTTTGCCCGCCGACTCCGCCCCGATGGGTCCCGAAGAGTTGCCCTACATCGTGATCCTCGTCGACGAGCTCAACGACCTCATGATGGTGGCGGCACGTGACGTCGAAGAGTCGGTCGTGCGCATCGCCCAGATGGCCCGCGCGGTCGGTATTCACTTGGTGCTCGCGACCCAGCGGCCGAGCGTGGACGTCATCACCGGAGTCATCAAGGCCAACATCCCCAGTCGCATGGCCTTTGCGGTCTCCTCTCTCGCGGATAGTCGCGTGATCTTGGATCAGGCCGGAGCCGAGCGGCTCATCGGCAAGGGGGACATGCTGCTCGTCACCGCTTCGAGCAACATTGCTCGTCGGCTTCAGTCGCCCTGGGTCTCCGAAGAAGAGGTGCGACGCGTCGTCGAAGCGTGGCGCCGTCAGGGCGGGCGCCGTGAGTCGGTTGTCGCCCTCGATGTTCCCTCGTCGCGGGGAGGTGGGTCGGGCTCAGGCTCAGGCGATGACGACGACGAGATCCTTCGACAGGCCCGCGACCTGGTGATTCGAACGCAGTCGGGTTCGACTTCGATGCTCCAGCGCAAGCTGCGCGTCGGTTTCGCGCGCGCGGGGCGCATCATGGATCAACTGGAAATAGAAGGAGTGGTCGCACCCGGCGACGGCTCTAAGGCTCGCAAAGTCCTCGTCTCGCCCGAAGAGTACGACGAACAGACGTCCCTGTAGTTTTGGCGCGTCACTCGGCTGCACCCCATCCGCGCCGACGCGGTCTCTTCACCCGCTTCGTGGGCGTGCTTCTCGGCGCGATCATCGCCGTTGCCGGCGTGGTGGCGATGCAGATCCCGCTGTTGCATCGTCCCGCTCGGACCTACGTCGCACTGCCCACCCCTCTCGCCTCGGCGACGTCGCCGACCCTCGTCTGGCCGAGTGTGGGCTCGGCCGCTCTCGACATTCCATCTCTCGGGGTCATGACGAGCTATCACCAGGCGGTCGTTCCAATCGCGAGTCTCACCAAGATGATGACCGCGTATGTCGCTCTTCAAAGCCTGCCGCTCTCGATTGGCGAAACCGGTCCGTGTCATACGGTCACGACCGACGACATGGAGTCCTATAACCGGTTGATCGGACTCGACGCGTCCAGCGTGCCAGTTGTGGTGGGTGAGCAGCTCTGCGAGAACCAACTGCTCGAGGGCGTGCTCGTGCACTCCGCGGCAAACTACGCCGTCATGTTGGCCAACCTGACGGGCGATTCATATACGGACTTCGTGGCGCAAATGAACGACGAGGCTCAGAAGTTGGGTCTTCTTCTCACGACGTACGTCGACGTGACCGGTCTGTCGGACGAAGACGTCTCGACCGCGTCCGACCAAGCGCGCCTCGCGGCGGTGCTGATGACCTCGGCGCTGGTGCGTTCGATCGTGATCCAAACGAGCGTGGACCTGCCCGTGGGCGGAGTGGAGAACTCCTTCACGCCCTACGTGGGCATGGACGACGTGATCGGCGTCAAGTCCGGGCGCACCCTGGCGGCCGGCGGATGCGACGTGATGGCCGTCACGTTTCAAAACGGGGACGCCACGCGCGTGCTCTACGCGGTTGTTCTCGGTCAGCAGGGTGGCGATCTCTTGACCCCCGCGGGCGAAGCGGCGCTCGCCCTGGCGGACTCTGCTGTGGCCAGCCGTCAGCACTACACACTGGTCGCCCATCGCGCCTTTGGCGAACTCGCGTACAACGGGCGCCGTGTGGGTTTCGGACTCACCACGTCGCGCGAGTTTTGGTGGTGGCCCGCCCAAGGACAACTCCAGGTGCATGTCCATTTGAAGCGCATTACCCGCAACGTGCGACGTAATGAAGTCGTCGGTCGTCTCGTTGTGAGCGGACCGGTGCACGCGACGCTGCTGCTTCGCGCGCTGGGTTCGCTCAACGCGCCCACGCTTCTCCAGCGCCTACGCTGATCTGATGTTTTCGCGCGCTCCGGCGACCTCGGCCAACCTCGGACCGGGCTTTGACACGCTGGCCGTCGCCCTCAGCCTGTACGTGGAGGTCACGCTCGATCTCGCCGACGAGTTCCGCATCTCAAGCGACGGATGCGGGGCTGGGCTCCACGACGACGAGAACCACCTCGCCGCGCGGGTGGCCCGTGGCGTTCTTGGTCACTCGAACTTCGCCCTGCACGTCAGTTCCTCAATCCCTTTGTCGCGTGGGCTGGGGTCGTCAGCCGCGCTGGCGGTCGCCGCCGCCGCGGCGGCCGGCTCCGTCGATCCTCTAAGCGTTGCCGCCACACTCGATGGTCACGCGGAGAACGCGGCGGCGTCGGTGCTTGGCGGGTTGATTGTCGCGCGCGTGGAAGCGGAGAACGTAGTTGCGCGCTCGCTACCGCTCGATGATGCGTGGCGCTTTGTGGTGGTGGTGCCCGACCAGGAGTTGGCAACGAGCGACGCCCGTCAGGCGCTGCCCGAGCGCGTCCTCTTTAGTGACGCCGTGCACAACTTGAGTGCGCTCGGGTTGCTGATCGCGGGGTTGGGCGATCACGACAAGTTCGTCGCGTCATCGATGGAAGACGTGCTGCACCAGCCCTACCGCGCGGAGTTACTGCCCTTCGCCGACGAACTACTGAGTACGTTGCGCCAGGCGGGTGCTGCGGGCTCGTGCTGGTCCGGTGCCGGGTCGTCGATGCTGGGCCTCGCGTTGAGCGAGAGTGCGGCTGACGTCGCGTTGGCGGCGAAGGAGTTCTTGCACACCCGATCGATTCCCGGCGAGGTCTTTACCCTCGACGCGGATCGTTCGGGCCTGGTCACGCGTTGAACGATCGCGTCACGCGCGTCGACGCACGGACGCTGAGCGGTGCGGGTTTTCTCCTGGCCGGTGTGGTTCTCGTGCAGTGGAGTGCGGCGCTCGTGGAGCCGGTCTTTCCGGTCCTTGGCGCCTCGGCAACCAGCGCCTGGCGCTTTCTCATCGGGGCGGTTGTCCTGCTCGCCATCACGCGGCCCCACCTTCGATCATGGACACGCGCCCAGTGGGCGGGGGCGTGCGCCCTGGGCGTCTCTACGGCGTTCATGAATCAGTGCTTCTACCAAGCTCTCGCTCGCATCCCACTCGGGGGAGCGGTCGCTATCGAGTTTCTAGGCCCACTGTGTGTTGCCGCACTAGGAAAGCGCAGCCTGCGTCACTTCGCGTTTGTCGTTCTCGCGGGACTGGGCGTCCTTGCCCTGACGCACCCAGGAAACGGACTGACGCTGGTTGGTGTTCTCTTGGCCGCAGGCTCGGGACTCGGGTGGGCTCTCTACGTGATCTGTGCGGCTCGCGTCGGTGGACTCACCCGCGGTTTCGACGGTCTGGCGGTGTCGATGTCCATTGCGGCAATCGTCACGTTGCCGTTCTCTCTTCCCGAGACTGATCAACTCTTTAGTCACCCCCACACACTGGCGCGCCTGGCCATCGTGGCCGTCATGGCGATTGTGCTCAGCTTCGGGGCTGACCTCCAGGGCCTGCGCCGCCTACATCCCTCGATCGCGGGGGTCCTGCTGGCCTTCGATCCAGCGGTCGCCTTTCTCATTGGTTGGCTGCTGTTGAATCAGACAGTGAGCGCCTGGGACTTCACGGGACTGGCCTGCATCGTGGTCGCCGGGGTGGCTGTGACCTACGACTCCAGCGTCGGTGGGGCGGGGGTCGTGCCGTAGAACCTGGCCTCGGGGGCTCCAAATGGGCGCCGTTAGGCTAGTCAGGTGACAGAACCGCGTACGTTCGCGATCCGTACCTTCGGGTGCCAGATGAACGAACACGACTCCGAGCGCCTAGCCGGGTTGCTGGTCGCCGACGGGTTGGTGCCTGCGGCCACCGACCTGGACGCGGACGTCATCGTGCTCAATACCTGCACGATTCGAGAGAACGCCGACCTCAAGCTCTACAGCGCGCTCGGCCAGCTAAAGGCGCTCAAGGAGTCCCGCCCGGGCATGCAGATCGCGGTGGGCGGATGCATGGCCCAAAAGGATCGCGGCTCCATCGTCGAGCGCGCGGACTGGGTCGATGTGGTCTTTGGGACGCACAACCTGCACGCCGCTCCGTCGCTCCTGCGCCGTTCGGTGAGCGAAGGACCGCTGGTTGAGATTCTCGACGCGCCCGATCCCGTGACCAGTCGCGACATGGCACCCGCGCTCTACGCGGTGCGCGAGTTGGGCTTTGCGGCGTGGATGACCATCCAAACAGGTTGCGACAACACCTGTGCGTACTGCATCGTGCCGAGCGTGCGCGGGGGAGAGATCAGCCGACCGCTGGAGGACCTCCTCACGGAGGCCGCGATGCTCGCCGAGAGCGGCGTCACCGAGATCACGGTGCTCGGCCAGAACGTCAACTCCTATGGGCGAGACATCACGGGACGTCGACCACTATTTGCCGAACTCCTGCGCGCCCTCGGAGAAGTCCCGGGCCTGGAGCGGGTGCGTTTCACCAGTCCTCACCCGAAAGATCTGCGACCCGAGACGATCGCCGCGATGGCTGAGACGCCCAATGTGTGCAACCAACTGCACCTACCGCTCCAGTCGGGATCGAATCGCGTGCTGAGCGCCATGAGGCGTGGCTATCGGGTCGAGCGGTACCTCGAGAAACTTGACGCTGCGCGTGCCGCCATCCCCGACCTCGCGGTCACCACGGATCTCATCGTGGGCTTCCCGGGCGAGAGCGACGCGGAGTTCGACGAGACCCTGGAGATCGTGGCGCGCTGTGAGTTCGACCTCGCCTACACGTTCATCTTCTCGCCGCGCGAAGGAACTCGCGGAGCGCAGATGACTGATTCCTTCGTCGCCAGCGACGTCATCAAGGAACGATTCGAACGACTGAAGGACGTCACCGACCGCTCCGCCCTGCGTCATCATCAGGCGCGCGTGGGCAAGCGCGAAGAGGTGCTGGTTGAGGGGCCCTCGCGGCGCAACGACCAGATGCTCTCAGGGCGTACGCGCCAAGGCAAACTCATTCACTTTCCCGTGAGCGATGCGCCGCTTCGGGCCGGATCGCTCGCGAGTGTGGACGTGACCTACGGCGCGCCGTACTACCTCCTGGGCGAGGTGCACGAGGTGCTGAGGGCGCCACGTCACAAGATTCGTGTGCCGCTACTCACTTCGTGACGGCGCGGAAGGGACCCGCGGTTGCCCTGGTGGGGGCCACCGCATCCGGTAAGTCGGCGCTCGCTCATCAACTGGCGCTCGCCGAGGGCAACGTTGACATCGTGAGCGTGGATGCGATGTGCGTCTATCGCGGCATGGATCTGGCGACCGCCAAGCCCACGTCGCGCGAACGCGCCGAGGTGCCCTACCACCTCCTTGACCTTGTCGAACCCTCGGAGGAGTTCACGGTCGCCCAGTTTCAGCGCGACGCGAAAGACGCGACCGCTCAGGTGTGGGGCGCCGGGCGTCGCGTGCTCTTCGTCGGGGGCACCGGACTCTACGGGCGAGCGGTTCTGGACGATCTGGATATCCCCGGCAGATACCCCGAGGTCCGTCGCGAGCTAGAAGGTCGCGCCGCCACCGAACTGGCTTCTCTCTACGCGCAGCTCGAGGCGCTCGATCCCGTGTCGGCGAGTCGCATGGAACCCTCGAACGAACGTCGAGTGGTGCGCGCCCTGGAGGTCACGCTCGGCTCGGGGCGAAAATTCTCGTCCTACGGTGAGGGACTCATGACGTATGGTCCCTCTCGCGTGATTCAGGTCGGACTCGAGGTACCACTCGAGGTTCTCGACGAGCGCATCGAGTTGAGATTTCGTCAGTGGATGGACGACGGGCTGGTGGGCGAAGTCATGTCCCTTCTCAAACGTCCCGGAGGGATGGGGCGCACCGCGCGCCAGGCCGTGGGCTACCGCCAGATCCTCTCGCACATCGAAGATGGCCAGCCTCTTGAGAAATGTGTGAGCGACGCCATTACTCAGAGCCGGCGACTAGCCCGGCGGCAGCGATCCTGGTTCCGCCGCGACCCTCGGATCGAGTGGTTTGAGGACCCGGCTGCGGCGGTCGCTCGCCTGGTGACAGTGCTGAATGAATCTGACGGGTTCGTGCGAGACTGACATGGTGACAGTGCGATCCCTTCAGAAGTGGCAGGGCGCGGGAAACGACTTTCTCGTCGACGTGCAGCGTGCGGGCGAGGTGCGACCCTGGACGAGCGAGCGCGCACGAGACGTCTGTGCTCGTGCGACGGGGGTGGGCGCCGACGGCCTCCTGGTGGCCGATCTCACCGACGGCGTCGCCATGACCCTCTTCAATGCCGACGGCACGAGAGCAGAAATGTCGGGCAACGGGGCTCGCTGTCTGGCCGCGGCGGTGCGCCGCGCCACGCACTCGGGAGTTGACGAACTGGTGGTCACGACGGACGCAGGCGACAAGACGGTACGTCTCGACATGGTGAGTGACACCGCGGGATACGGGAGCGTCGACATGGGCGACGTCACCTTCGGCGAGGATCTGGAAGGTTCGTGGGGTGTGGCTTACGTGGGAAACCCTCACGTCGCGGTCCTGGATGACGAGGGCTGGAACGACGCGACGAGAGAAGAGATCGCGGCCAAGTTCGCCGCTCAGATGGGCGGAGCGAACGTCGAGTTCGTCAGCGTGCAGGGTCCAGGTCACCTCACAATTCGCGTGATCGAGCGCGGCGTCGGCTGGACGCTCGCCTGTGGCACCGGTTCGTGTGCCGTCGCGGCTCTGGCGCGGCGCCACGGCGTGAGCGGTGACGAGGTGAGCGTTGAGAATCCGGGCGGCACGTTGCGAGTGGAACTGAGTGGTCAACGAGCGACGCTGAGCGGTCCCGTGCAGTTCGTCGCGGACGTGGAGTGGCTCGAAGCTTGACGTACATTCCCGACACTCTCATCGACCGGAGTTTCCGAGAGAAAATCGTTTTAGTGGGTGTGCTGTTCCCCGGAACGAGTGAAGACGATCTCGATCGCCAGCTCGACGAGTTGGCCCTTCTGGTGGACACAGCCGGCGCGGACGTGGTGGCGCGAGTGGTCCAGCGCCGGGACTCACCCGACCCGGCCACGTATCTCGGTTCTGGAAAAGTCAAGGAGCTGCGCGACGTCTGTCTCGCCTTGGACGCCGACACGGTGGTCTTCGAGGACTCGCTCAGCCCCGCTCAGCAGCGCAACTTGGAAAAGATCCTGGGGCGCACGGCAATTGATCGCACCGCCGTGATCCTGGACATCTTCGCGCAGAACGCACGTACCCCGGAGGGCAAAGCCCAGGTCGAACTCGCGCTGCTGCAGTATCGGCTCCCGCGTCTGCGCCGCGCCGGCGGATCACTCTCCCAGCAGGCCGGTCGTATCGGAACTCGCGGCCCCGGCGAAACTCAACTCGAAGTCGATCGACGACGTCTCGTCCAGCGCATCCATCACATTCGACGCGAACTCAAGCAGATCGACCGCACACGCCAGGTCCAGCGTCAGGGACGCGAGCGTGGCCGACACCGTGAGGTCACCCTCGTGGGCTACACCAACGCGGGCAAGTCATCGATGCTGAACGCGCTCACCCACGCCGGTGTCGAGGTGGAGAACCGCCTCTTCGTGACCCTCGATCCGCGCACGCGACAGCGTCAACTCCCCGGTGGCGAGACAGTGCTCTTCACCGACACCGTCGGATTCATCTCGAATCTGCCCCACGAACTGGTCGAAGCCTTCATGAGCACGCTCAACTCGGTGCAGTTGGCCGACCTGCTCGTGCACGTCGTGGACGGATCGAGCGATCGCGCCGAAGAGCAGATCGCGGCGGTACGCGACGTTCTCATTGAGATTGGTGCCGAGCACGTGCCCGAGATACTGGTCTTCAACAAGGCCGACGTGCCGGGCTCGCGGGCGAAAGACCTGGCCAAGATCTACGACGGTGTGTGGGTGTCGGCGCTCACGGGAGAGAATCTCGACGAGGTCATCGAGCGCGTGGGCGAACGCTTGCGCTCGCGCGATCGCGTCATGGCGTTGCAGTTGCCCCTGGACCGGGGCGATCTGCTCGCCGCCGCCCACCGCGAAGGTGATGTCCTGGACACCACGGTCAACGACGATGGCGTGCTCATCCACGTGGTCTTGGACGCCGTGGGCGCGGCGCGCTTTCGCGAATGGAGAGTGTCGGCGTGAGTTTTTCACCTCCGGCGTACCCCTACGAGCGATTGGATGGCTTGCGAGAGGTGGCGTCGCAGTTTGAGGGCGGCGCCATTGACTGTTCCATCGGCACGCCGATCGATCCGCCGCCGGACTTCGTAATCGAGGAGTTAGCCCGCGGAGTAGGGGCAAGGGGATACCCGCCATCAGCAGGGACCGCGGACTTTCGTGATGCCGCCGCAGGCTGGGTGGCCCGGAGATTTGGCGTCGATGTGCCGACCAACGATCTGGCCGCCTGCGTGGGGACGAAGGAGTTTGTTGCCTCGCTCGCGGGATACCTGAACTTGCGCTCGCCGGAGCGCGACACCGTGCTGTACCCGGCCATTAGTTATCCGACCTACGCCATGAGCGCCACGTTGGCCGGACTGCGAGCGGTGCCGGTAGCGATGGTAAAAGGTCAACTGGATCTCTCGTCGATCGAACCGAACGATGCGGAGCGAGCGGCCGTGCTCTGGGCGAACTCACCAGCGAATCCGAGCGGCTACCTCGACGACCTCGAACGGGTCGCACAGTGGGGCCGAACCAACGACGTACTCATCGCCAGCGACGAGTGCTACTGCGAATACACGTGGGCCTCGCCGCCGCGAACGATCCTCGAATACGGCCAGGAAGGCGTTCTCGCCGTTCACTCGATCTCCAAGCGGTCCAATCTGGCCGGCGTGCGTGCGGGTTTCTACGCGGGCGACACTGACGTGGTGCGCTACCTACGCAGCGTGCGTCAACACGCAGGTCTGATGGTGCCGGGACCGATCCAGGCGGCGGTCGCACTGGCGTACGGCGACGATGAACATGTGAGCGTCCAGCGCGAACGCTACTGGTCGCGACTAGAAAGTCTTTCCCGCGCACTCGAGTCGGTGGGCGTCAGCGCGCCCACTCCCGAAGGCGCGTTTTACCTCTGGTGCTCGCAGGAGGGCTCGGACGGTTGGGAGATCGCCACAATGCTGGCCGAGCGCTCGGGACTGGTCGTGAGTCCGGGCGAGTTCTATGGCGAAGATGGTCGCGACTTCGTGCGCATCGCGGTCGTGCAGCCCGATGAGCGTCTCGAACTCGCTGCTTCTCGTCTGTTGGCTTCCTAAGGCCCCAAACTACGCTGGTGGCGTGAGCGATCTTGAAACACGCATTGGCCACTGGTACGAGCAGATCGGCGAGATGTCGCCCGAGAACACTGAAGCGCGTCGCGACGTCGAACTCGTTATCACCAAGCTTGACGACGGTCAGGTGCGGGTCTGCGACATCGACGCTGACGGAAACGTTGTCGTCAACGAGTGGACCAGGCAGGCGATTCTGCTGCTCTTCCGCCTGCGGGGTCTCGTGCACAGTGAGGCGGGACCCTTTGAGTACCTGGACAAGCTCGACCTGAAGAGCGACTACGAGCGCCGCGGGGTCCGCGCGGTGCCCGGGGCCATCGCGCGCTACGGCAGCTACCTCAGCCCGGGAGTGGTGTTGATGCCCAGTTTCGTCAATATCGGGGCGTGGGTGGGTGCGAACTCAATGGTCGACACCTGGGCCACCGTCGGAAGTTGTGCGCACATCGGCGCCAACGTCCATCTCGCGGGAGGGGTGGGCATCGGCGGGGTCTTGGAGCCGGCCAACGCGGTGCCGGTGGTGATTGAAGATGACGCATTTATCAGTAGTCGCTGCATGATCGTCGAAGGCGCCCGGGTGGGACGCGGATCAGTGGTGGGCGCCGGGACAGTCCTCAACCCCTCGATTCCCGTATTCGACGCCGAAACCGGCGAGGAGGTCTCGCGCGGCTACGTACCCGACTACTGCGTGGCGATCGCCGCGAGCCGGCGTCGCGAGTACCCCGGTGGTGAGTTCTACCTACCGTCGGTGCTAATCATCAAACGTCTCACCGAAGGCGAGCGCCACAACAAGGCTGTGCTCAACGACGTGCTGCGCGACCACGGCGTGTCTACGTGAGTCGACTCGATGATGTCTACGAGCTGGTGGCGATCGGTTCGGTGAGTCATCACGAGTCCGCCCTAGCCGATCACGTCGAATCGGTGCTGCGGACCAACGGCTCCCTGGGGGTCGATCGCGTCGGCGACAACGTCGTTGCGCGAACCACGGGCGATCACCCAGTCCGCGTGATCGTGGCCGGTCACCTCGATACCGTGCCGGGCGACGCAAGTGTGGCGACCGTCAGCGGTGACGTGCTCACCGGACTCGGCGCCTGCGATATGAAGGGCTCACTCGCCGTCATGCTCGCGCTCGCGAGCGAAGACGTTCGACGGTCCAGCGAGCTCACCTGGGTCTTCTACGCCCGCGAAGAGATATCGCGCAGTGAATCGGGACTGTCCGAACTGATTGAGAAGCGTCCGGAGCTCTTGAATGGCGACGTCGCGTTGCTCTGCGAGCCGACGGGCGGCGCGGTGGAAGCGGGATGCCAGGGCACGCTGCGAGTGCGCGTTGATGTCGCGGGTCAACGCGCCCATACGGCTCGTCCCTCGACTGGGCGCAACGCCATCCATCGCGCCGCTGAGATCATCGCACGTGTGGCGCGCTATGAGCCTCGTCGCGTCGAACTGGACGGCGTTGAGTACTGCGATCAACTCCAAGTCGTGTTCGTCGAAGGGGGAGTGGCGGCCAATGTCGTCCCCGATGCCGCCACGATAACGATCAATCATCGGGTGGCTCCTGATCGCACCGGCGACGAGGCAGCAGCGTGGCTGCGCGACTACCTGGGGGATCTGCTCGAAGACGTCGACACGTTCAGCGTGGTCGATTGGGCTCCGAGTGCGCCGCCGTCGCTATCCAACGAGCTATTGGGCTCGCTCGTGGCGCTGAGCGACGGACCTGTACGAGGAAAACTTGGCTGGACGGACGTTGCGACGTTCCACGAACTCTCGATCCCCGCCACGAATTTTGGTGCGGGGGATCCCTTGCTGGCTCACCGAAGTGACGAAAAGATCACTCGGCGCGAGATCGACGACTTCGAACGCGTCTTGCGCGAGTGGCTGGGTTGACGGTGCTCTAATAGCGCCGAAGTACTGAGATCACCCGTCCAAAGATGCTGACTTCGCGAGAATCGAACTCCATGGGTTCCATGGTCGAATTCTCAGGTTTGAGAATGATGCGCGAGCCCTGGGCGAAGAAGCGCTTGACGGTCGCTTCGTCGCCGGGGATTCCGGCCACGACGATCTCTCCCGATCGAGCGGTCTGCTGGCGCTCGACGACGATGAAGTCGCCGGCCAAGATGCCCGCATCGATCATTGAGTCACCTCGCACCTGCAGGACGTAGGTGTCTCCTCGTCCGGCAAACTGCTCGGGAATCGACATCAACTCGTGCGTGCTCTCGAGGCCCAGCACACCGGTGCCTGCGGCGACGTCGCCGACGAAGGGGATGTGACGAATGTTCTGATCAGGGGCGGGATTCGAGGCGTCGAGGCGAACGGTCAGGGTGCGCGGCTGCTGGGCGTTCTTTTCGATGTAGCCCGCGTTCTTGAGCACCGTGATGTGATTGGCCACCGTGGCCGACGACGACAGTCCGACGTGTTCGCCGATCTCACGAATGGTGGGCGGGAAGCTTCGCTCGCGCTGGCAGGTGACGATGAACTCCAAAATCTGTCGACGCATCGGGGTCAACACTTCGGCCATGGCGCTCCTTTGGACAACGAACAGGTGTTCGTAGGTTACACCACGTCGAGTCGTGTCTCAAACACCTGTTCGTTTTTTCTGAGGAGCGTGTTTACCTGGAATTAATCGCCTTGACCTCACCTTGCGTTAACAGTCCTGCTACGTTTCAGCCAGGCCAAATTGGTCGGGGTTTCTTTACCGTATCTTTAGTGCTTGCATAAAAATCGGTAAGAAGTGAATGAATTGGATAAAAAGGAAGGACGTAGCGATGAAGCTTCGTTTGAGTAAGGCGGTGGTTGTTACCTCCGTCGGTGCATTGCTGGCGGCGGGAGTTCCGCTCGTTGGTCTGGCATCGTCGGGAGCCTCAGCTGCTCGGAAAGCCGACGTACACCATTGGCGTGGAGGGACCGTTTTCGGGCTCTGACGCTAACTACGGTGACTATATCTACGGTGGCGTCGAGTTGGCCATTAATGCGGCCAACGCGAGTGGTAAGTACCACTTCACCCTGAAGCCCGAGAAGTTTGACGACCAGGGGTCATCCTCCCTGTCGCCAGCCGCGGCTCAGAAGGCTACTGGTACAAAGAACCTGATCGCAGTGGTGGGCCCGGCGTTCTCGGGTGCCTCCGAAGCGGCCGCTCCGTACTACCTGAAGGCTCACGTCGCTGAGGTCAGCGCGTCCGCCACGGCTGTTGCTCTCGCCTCAGGATCATCCAGCAACTTCATGCGTACGATTGCGGACGACTCTGTCCAGGGCAAGGCTGACGCCGACTACCTCGTGAAGGTGAAGAGCGTGTCCAACCTGCTCGTCATCTCCGACGCCTCCTTCTACGGTGACGGTCTCGCGAAGGTCGTTGCTGCCGATGCGACCGCATTGGGCGCCAAGGTTACGACCGAGACGATTCCCAACGTTGACACCGGTGGTGGTGGAACGACCACGGAGTACGCTCCTGCGGCGACCGCGATTGCCACGAGTGCCCCGGGTGCCATCTTCTACGGTGGCTACTCGCCGGACTTCGGTCTGTTGCTGAGCGCCCTGTCGGGTGCTGGTTACACCGCGAGTGCTCACGTGATCATGTCGGGTGACGGCTCGAACAGCCCGTCGCTGATTACGTCGACCTCACCGGCTTCGGCTGCCAACGGCGTGTTCCTCTCAGAGGGCGCTGCGGGCAAGGTCAACTTCCTCACCGGCAAGCTGGCCTCGTCGTACTTCAAGCTCACCAAGATCAAGGCCTCCGTTGCCGAATACGCCGCTCAGGCGTACGACGCGACCAACGCCATCATCGCGGCGCTCGTGAAGACCAAGACTCCGGCCACGGTTTCGACCGCACTGCGCAAGCAGATCGTGACGAACCTGCACAAGGTGAACTTCAAGGGCATCACGGGAACCATCGCCTTCGCGGGAGATGGTGACCTACGCAATGACACCGGAACATCGGCGATCTCGGAAGTGGAGAGCGGAACCATCACGTTCCTCGTGAACGAGGGTTAGTTCAGTCAATTTTGACTAATGTCACTGAGGCCGGGGTGTTGCCCCGGCCTCAGTGACGTTTAGTGACGTAGGGGGATAGACGCGCCACCATGGGGTTTGAGCACTTCTGGCTCAGCGGTTTCGATCAGATTCACACAGCTTTTTGGACGTACCTCGCGGTCGGCCTCCAGAACGGTGCCGTCTACGCGATGATCGCCGTGGGCTACACACTCGTCTACGGCGTCCTGGGTCTCATTAACTTCGCCCACGGTGAAGTCTTCATGTGCGGTGGCTTTGCCGGAGTCTTTCTGACTCGCGGGATCCTGGGTGATCGGGTCGCCACCGGATGGGGATCTGTCGGCATGGTCCTGGCGGGAATGATCGTGGGGGGTCTGATTAGTGCCCTCGTGGCCACCGGCGTTCAACAGGTGGCGTACAAGCCCCTCCGCAAGCGGCACGCCCCCAAATTGGCCTTCTTGATCAGTGCGATCGGTGCGTCGTATTTTTTGCAGACCATTGCGGGTAAGGAGTTTGGCTACGGCGTCAACATCTTTCCGTCGGCCGTCTTCGAGCCCGGTCAGGTGATGTTCACCCTCTTCGGCACAGCCATTCACACCATTGCAGTGGTCAGTCTGATTGCTGCCATCATTACGCTCGTAGTCGCGGACCGCATCGTTCGCGCCACTCGTCTCGGTCGCGGTATTCGCGCCGTGTCCCAGGACGCGGAGACGGCGTCACTCATGGGCGTCAACATTGACCGCACCATCACGATCACATTCATCCTCGGTGGCGCCCTCGCCGGAGCGGCCGGTTTTCTCTACTCGCTCCAAAGCGGAATCGTGCAAAATGCCGGTACGGAGATCGGCATCTACGCGTTCACCGCGGCCGTGTTAGGTGGTATCGGGAACTTGCGCGGAGCCGCCCTAGGCGGCCTCTTCATTGGGTTGTTCGGGAGTTTCTCGGTTCCCTTCGCCTTTGAGGGCAACGTGCAGTGGACTGAGATCTACACGTTCTTGATTCTCGTGCTCGTGCTGATCGTGAGACCCACAGGGATTCTTGGCGAGAAGTCGGGGAGGACCGCGTGAGTCTCCTTTCGCTCACTAATCTCCGGCGCCTCTTGATGATTTCCATCATCATGGCGGTGGTCGCAGTGATGACCGGCACGCCGGGGTCCAGCTCGGCGCCGCCGACCACGGGCGTGCACGGATCGCTCTTAGAGCGCGTCTCATTCTTTGGTCTCTTCGCGACGTGGCGGTGGGTACTGTTCTTCGCGTTCGCCGTGATTATTTGGCTGGTGTCTTCGTTCGTTCGACCCCGTTCGCGTTCGATTCGCCGAGGCGTGGACAGCGCCTTGGCGATGCCTCGCCAACTCACGAGCAACAAGCACATCCGCATCGCGCTGATGATCTTGGCGCTCGTCATCGTCATCGTCTTGCCCAAGTTTGTCCACGAGTCCTTCTGGATGTACCTCATCGTGGAGCAGATCGGCGTATGGATCTTGCTGGCCCTCGGGCTCAACGTGGTGGTTGGCTTCGCGGGCCTGCTCGACCTCGGGTTCGCGGCTTTCTACGCGATCGGCGCCTACACGGCCGCTTGGCTCACCGGGTCACTGCCGGCGCCCGCACTCTTTCATCATCCGATACCGACGTTGTGGGTGATTCCAATAGGCATATTGGCCGCGATGATATTTGGCGTCTTGCTCGGCACGCCCACGTTGCGACTGCGGGGTGACTACCTGGCCATCGTGACGTTGGGCTTTGCGCTGATTATCGATGACTTTGTTGAGACCCAGAACGGCGTCACCGGCGGAGGAGTGGGTTCAAGTGCCATTCCCCACCCTGCGTTGAATCTGGGAGTCCTGCACTATTCGTGGGGGATATCTCCGACTCCCTATTACTACCTCTGTCTGGTCTTCATCATCGTGTTCATCGCCGTCTTCACCTCTCTCGAACACTCGCGGATCGGTCGGGCGTGGGTGGCCATTCGTGAAGACGAGGTCGCGGCGGAGTCGGTGGGCATTAATCCCCTCAAGTACAAGGTGATGGCCTTTGCCGTAGGTGCCGCGAGTGGAGGTTTCGGTGGGGTCATGAGCGCCGGACTCGTGGGCATCATCAACCCGTCGCTGTTCACCTATCAGGTCTCGGTGAATGTCTTGGTGCTGGTCATCTTTGGCGGTATGGGATCCATCTGGGGGGTGGCCCTCGGCGCGATCGTCATTCAGACCGCGACCAGTTATCTCGACAATTATCAGCCCTGGGGCTATCAGATCAACGACCTGTATATGTATATCGGTGCTTTGTTGATCATCATGATGATCTTCCGCCCAGCCGGGCTCCTCCCGTCGCGACGGCGAGCGCGCGAGTTCGCCGCAGCCGAAGGTGGAGAAGAGATCCACACCGACGAAGTCTTGACGGGTGAACAGCCGTGAGCGATGAGCCAATGGATCTGATCTTTCACGCCGAGAACCTCACGCTTCGCTTCGGTGGCGTCGTGTCACTGCGCGACGTGTCCCTCGACATGCGTCGCGGCGAGATTCTGGCGGTGATCGGACCCAATGGCGCGGGCAAGACGTCGCTCTTTAACTCGCTCACCGGCGTCTACCAACCCCAAGAGGGCTCGATCATGTTCTTCGCGCGCGACGCGGCACCCTTGTCGGTCATTGGCAAAAAGGCCTACCAGATCGCCCAAGCCGGCGTTTCGCGGACATTTCAGGCTTCGCGGCTCTTCAGCGCTCTCAGCGTGTTCGAAAACATCAAGATCGGAGCGGAGGATCACCGGGGCATAGGTCTGGCGGGCGCCCTCGTGAAAGGTCCCGGCACCCGACGCGGTGAGCGGACCTCGGACGACGTGGTGCTCGACCTGCTCGACTTCGTCGGCCTGTCGACGGAGGCGAACTTGATTGCCTCCCAGCTCTCGTACGGTGCGCGGCGACGTCTCGAGATCGCCCGCGCTCTCGCCACCAAGCCCGAGGTCATCCTCCTGGACGAACCAGCGGCCGGCACCAACCCGTCGGAGAAATTGGAGTTGGCCACACTCATTCGACGCGTGCGCGACGAACGAGAGATCGGTGTTCTCTTGATCGAGCACGACATGAAACTGGTGATGTCCCTCGCCGAACGCCTCTACGTGCTCAACTTCGGGTCCGTCATCGCCGAGGGAACGCCCGAAGCAATCCGGGCCAACCAAAGCGTGATTGACGCCTACCTCGGTACGTCCCACGAAGAGAAGAGCGCCTGATGCTGACAGTCGTTGACGCGGTCGTGCGCTACGGATCGATTGAAGCCCTGCACGGCGTCTCCTTCAACGTCGAACAGGGCGAGATCGTCACGTTGCTGGGTGCGAATGGGGCGGGCAAGTCCACCACCCTGCGCATGATCTCGGGTCTGCACCCGCCCTCGAGTGGCTCGATCACCTACGAGGACCACGACCTTACGAAGATCAAGGCCCACGATCTCGTGGACATGGGCATCAGCCACGTCCCCGAAGGTCGACACGTCTTTCCCACGATGACCGTCGAAGAGAACCTTGAGATGGGCGCGTTTCGTCGCAAGGGCCCCCTGGGCGACGACATGGAAGCGATCTACGAGCAGTTCCCGATCCTCAAAGACCGTCGCAAGCAGCTGGGCGCCAACCTGTCGGGCGGCGAGCAGCAGATGCTGGCGATCGGTCGGGCCCTGATGTCCAAGCCCCAGCTGCTGCTCTTGGACGAGCCCTCGATGGGCCTCGCCCCGATGATCG
This sequence comes from uncultured Acidimicrobiaceae bacterium, assembly GCA_963791015.1. Taxonomy (GTDB): domain Bacteria; phylum Actinomycetota; class Acidimicrobiia; order Acidimicrobiales; family RAAP-2; genus RAAP-2. The sequence goes on from CAWBQX010000002.1 coordinate 79,417, forward strand.
TCGAGACTATTTTTTCGATCATCTCCCAGATCCGCGACGCCGGCACCACGGTGTTCGTGGTGGAGCAGAACGCGACCCAGGCGTTGCGCCTAGCCGACCGCGGGTACGTGATGGAGAACGGCCGGATCGTCTTTGGCGGCAAAGCGGCCGACCTGCTCCACGATGAGCGTGTGCGCGCCGTGTACCTCGGCGAGGCGATCGAGTCCTAACAACTCTCCGACCTTTGGGACGTCTTCCAAAGGAGGAATGTTGCCAGAGAGTGAACTGCTTCCATCGTGTTGGCGCGACGTCGACGACGTGTTGTCCGCCGGCGTTTCACGACTCGTTCTGTACGGCCCGCCCGGTACCGGAAAAACGTTTGCCGCACTGCACCTTGGCGTCGGCGCAACGCCGGCCGAGCGGCTCGTGTGCACCGAGGACTTGACGAGCGGCGAGATCACGGGCACTTGGATGCCCAGTGGCGAGAATCGCTTCGAGTGGCGAGAAGGTCCGGCGATCCGCGCGTGGAAGGGACGCGACGGAACTGGTGGGCGACTCGTGCTCGATGAGGTTGATCGGGCATCGGGCGACGCGTTGGCGACACTTCTTGCGATGACCGACTCGCCTGAGTCCGCGCGCTGGCGCAACCCCGACACCAACGAGTGGGTGAGGCCCGGCAAGAACTTCTCGGTTGTGATGACGTCCAACGTCGAGGACCTTGAGGAGATCCCCGCGTCGCTTCGCGACCGCTTTCCCGTGAGCGTGAGAGTCGACCGACCGCCCGTCGAGGCACTCGAGCGACTGAGTAGCGACCTTCGAGCGGCGGCTCTGGCGGGATCGCTCGGACCGCAGGCTAGGCGAGTCTCGCTGCGTAGTTTCTACGCCTTCGACGAGTTGCGTCGTCATCATGGTCCTGAACGTGCCGCCGAACTCGTCTTTGGCGCCGGTTGCGCTCAACCCGTTCTGGACGCTCTTCGCATCGGCGCGGTGGCGTGAGCGTCATCTACCCCGAGTTGGTCGCCGGTCGCGCTGACGATGAATGGCGAGCGTGGACGATCCACGAGGGCTCAACGTCTCGCGGCGAGGCAAGTTGCAATCTCCACGATCGAATTCTCGAGGTTCCTCTGGGAGAAGGTGAACAGGCCCGGGTGGTGCGTGCGCACGAGTTGATGCACGCCCGGGTGAGTCCGCGGGTGGATCATCTGATAAAGGCGCTCGACGAAGTTGCCCCGCGCGCTCTGGAGTGCGCCGAGGAGTTGCGCGTGAACGTCTTGATCGGTCGCCTCAGTTTTGACCTCGCGCAGTTAAGTGACGGCAGCGAGAAGTTGGGTGCGCGGCGACTCGCGGAGTCGGGCCAGTGGGCCGAAGCACTGTGCTTCTACATGGCGGTGCTCGGCACGGGCGCCGAACGTCAGTTCCTGAGCGGGATCCGCACGGGGGACGCGACGTGGTTGCCAGCCCTGCGCGCGGTGCGCAAGCGCGCGCTCGCTATCTTCTCGCGCGAGACGCGCCTGCTCGGCGCGACGGAGCTCGATGAGACCGGAGTGCCGAGTGGGTACGCGTCTTCGACTCTGGTGCTGGCTCGGCTGCTCACCCAGACGGCGAGCGCTCGAGTGCCCAAAGGAGGGGACGAGTTGCGGGCCTTTCGTCGGTCCCTCGAGGTCGGTGGCCGACGTCCCCCCACGGGAGTCTTCGCGCCGCTGGTGGTCGATAAGGCGATGGCGAGTGTGCGCGCGAAGCCTCGCGGCGTTGAGCGACGGTGGCGTCCGGAAACGACCGGTACGGTGCTGCGCTATCCCGGCCGACTCGTGAGCGACGATCATCGTCGAGCCTTTGGCGTGCGTCGCGCGCATCACGGGGGAGTCGTGGTGATTGATCAGTCTGGTTCCATGGACGTGGCACCCGATGATCTACGAGCACTCCTCCACGAGGCACCGGCCGCACTCGTGATTGGTTACAGCCATCGTCCGGGTGATCGCGGAACGACGCCCAACGCCTGGGTTCTCTGCGATCGACGCTTGGGGGCCCGTCCCAACCCGTCGGGCAACGTCGGTAATGGAGTCGACGGCCCGGTGCTGGCGTGGGCTGCGTCGCACCGACGAGCCGGCGAACCCTTCGTGTGGGTCACCGATGGTCAGGTCACCGATTCTCACGACTATCCCGACGCAGTGCTCTCTCGCGAGTGCGCCCAACTGGTGCGACTCCACCAGATTCGACTCGTTCGCGACCTCGCGGGGGTGGTGCGCGCACTGAGGTCAGATCACTCGACGTCGAGGTCCCAATGGGGATCATTTGGTCGCGTGGGCCACGCGCTGCGCGAAATGAACCCAATCTGAGCCAGTTTGAGGTGTCACAAGGCCTGATCAGACTGACTACCAGGTAGAGCGATACGGACGCAAGGAAAATCCTCTTGCATCGAACGTCTGTTCGCTTTAGTATACGAACAGGTGTTCGCAGAGCAAGGGAGTCGGAACCATGGCGGCAGTCGAACTACTGGAGTGTTACCGCGAGGAGGCGCCGACCTATCTGCGCCTCGTTGCTGATTCTCCCCAGCAACCGGTGTACCGGCAGGGTCCATCACTTGGTGAGCGCCGCAGCGCCAGGGCACGCAGCCGCGCGCGGCGCAACCGACTCGCGGCCGGTCTCGTGTTGGCGCTGGCAATCGGCATCCTCGCAGTGCCCGGGCACGTCTTTGGCGCGACCACGGGGGCGGGACTCCCGAGCGATCTGGCTGGCTCTTCGACACTGGCGTCGGGAATGGACTACGTGGTTCAGCCCGGTGACTCAATGACGTCTATTGCTAAGGAAATGAATCCCGTCGACCCCGCGTACGCCCGCGTGCTGCTGGTGCGAGAACTCGGCTCGCAGGTCGTTGTACCCGGCGAGCACGTGCTCATCCCCTGACGAATTTTGGGGTGACCGGTGTATCGTGAAGTGGTGCGGTGCCCCTTTTGCTCGGCCGATGACGATCGGGTGGTCGATTCGCGTCTGGCCGAGGACGGAGTGGTTATTCGGCGGCGACGCGAGTGCAACAACTGCTCCCAGCGCTACACCACCTTCGAGAGAATCGAAGAAATTGGACTTTTTGTCGTAAAACGCTCGGGCGAGCGCGAGCCCTTTAACCGCGAGAAGGTGCTGCGCGGAGTGCGAGCGGCCGCGAAGAATCGACCCGTGGACGATGAAGCCCTCGAAGCCCTGGTAACGGGGGTGGAAGAGTCGATGCGACTGTTGAACCGAGACGTCACGAGCGAAGAGGTGGGCATGGCGACTCTCGAAGCGTTGCGCGATGTTGACGACGTCGTCTACGTTCGCTTCGCCTCGGTGTACAAAGGTTTCACCGACACTGAGGACTTCGCCCGCGAGATCGGCATGCTCGTCAAGACCACTGCGCCCAAGCACCACGGCTAGATGCGCGCGCTCCGACTCCAGCCGAGCGCGGCGCTCGCGATTTACGCGCACCCCGATGACGCGGACGTGGCCGCCGGAGGCGTCATGGCCCAGTGGGCGAGCGAGGGGGTAGCGGTCCATCTGGTGGTTGTGTGTGACGGCGCCAAGGGATCGCACTCGCCGAACCTGAGCGCGTCGGTGGTGCGCGAGACGCGCCGCGAAGAACTGCAAAACGCCGCCGACTTATTGGGAGTCGCGAGCGTGACCCAGCTGGACGTTCCCGACGGCGATGTGAACAACACCAGTGAGTTGCGCGAGACCCTGGTGGGATTGGTGCGACGCCTTCGTCCTGACGTGGTGCTCGGCCCTGATCCCACGGCCACGTTCTTTGGCGAGGTCTACGTCAACCACCGCGATCATCGCGAAACCGGTTGGGCGTTGCTGGATGCCGTCGCACCCGCGGCGGCGATGCCGCTGTACTTTCCCGAGCAGGGCGCGCCCCATCAGGTGAGTGTGTTGCTCTTGAGCGGCACGCACGAGCCCGACGTCGTGGTGGACGTCTCGGCATCGATTGACGTCAAGGTCAAGGCCATCCTCGCTCACGCCTCCCAGACCGGCGGCGACGCCGAGGCGATCCGCGACGTGGTGCACGAACGCGCGGAGCAGGCCGGTCGGCCCGTGGGCGTGGCGTACGGTGAGGCATTCCGCTGTGTTGAACTCGCTTTTTGAGGGTCCCACGGTCGACGACGCGCCGATCCTGCACGTCGACCTAGACGCCTTCTTCGCCTCGGTCGAGGTGCTCGACGATCCCTCGCTGCGCGGCAAGCCGGTGGCGGTCGGGGGAGCGGGAGACCGCGGGGTGATTGCCAGCGCCTCGTATGAGGCGCGCAAGTACGGGGTGAAGAGTGCGATGCCGAGCGTGACCGCACGGCGCGCGTGTCCGAATCTCATCATCCTGCCCGGTCGCTTCGACCGCTACGAGGAGTACTCGCGTCTCTTTCACGACATCGTGCGCGACCTTACTCCGGAGTTCGAGCCGCTGGGTCTCGATGAGGTGTTCGCGGACCTTCGAAGTCTGCGGCGCCTCGGGGTTCGTCCCCTTGAAGCGGGAGAGCGCCTGCGTGCTCGCATCAACGACGAACTCTTGCTGCGCTGTGGAGTGGGTCTCGGGCGCAACAAACTCTTCGCGAAGCTCGCCTCAAAGGAGTCGAAGCCCCAAGTCGTCAAGGGACGCCTCATCGAAGGTCCGGGAGTGTTCTGGGTCAGCCCGGAGACGGAAAAGCAATGGCTCGCTTCGTTGCCCGTGCGCGCGTTGTGGGGGGTGGGACCGGCGACGTCAGCCAAGCTCGCCTCGCTCGGCCTCACCCACGTGCGCGACCTGACTCGCGTCGATGAAGCCACGCTCGCTCTGCACTTTGGCCCGGCGATGGCCGCCACGTTGGCCGCCTACGCCGCCGGCGAAGATCATCGCGAGGTCATCGTCGACCGTGAGGTCAAGTCGGTCGGACACGACCAAACCTTTGCTCGCTCGCTCGCCGGACTCGATGAGGTGAGCCGGCAACTCCGCACCCACGCGGCCGTAGTGGCCCGGGCGCTGCGTGACCGCGGGCTGGTTGCGCGCACGATCAGCGTGACTGTCCGCTACGACGACCTCACCAGCGTGTCGCGCTCCCAGACTCTGCCCTTTGGTGTGGATGACGAGGAGGCGATTGCCTCGATTGGTCAAGCGCTCGTCGCCTCGGTTGACCTCTCCCAGGCGGTGCGACTGTTGGGCCTGTACGGATCGAGTTTTCTCGAACGAACCGACAACCAGATGCAGCTGAGCTTTGGCTTCGACGCGGGCTCAGCTCAGTTGAGCGCGACCGAAACGTCACGGGAACAACAGGTCGATCGCACCGCGCTACGCGACGTCATCGACGAAATACGCAAGCGCTTCGGTCGCACGTCGCTCGGCACGGCCAATGAACTCAAGGACGACGGACTCGACATCGCGGTCCAGCGCGGCAGTCACGCCTTTGGACCGAACTCCGCTAGTCGTGAACCGTGACCAGCGTACCGATGGGCGTGTAGGGAAAGACCGTCTTCGCGGAGGCGAAGGGCATCTCGACACAGCCCAAGCTCTGGGGCCAGCCGTAGGACGAGCGGATAAATCCATGCAGCGCATCGCCGCCGTTGAAGTACGAGACCCAGGGAATGTCCGGGTCGTGGTACGGGGTGCCGTTGGGGTTGAGGCCACTCATCGTCGTGCTGATAAAGCGTGAGTAGACCGCGTACGTGCCCTGCTCGGTGGGCGCTTCGGAGATGCCCGTGTTCACGTAGGTGGTGAACTTCACCTTGCCACTCACGTACAGAGTGAGCGTCTCGGGCGACCCTTCACTCACGTCAACGTAGTCATAGGTCGCGGGGTCCGTGTGATTGTCTTGGACCGCGCTCAACAGGTCACCCCACGTCGTCGCGTCAGCGATGCCGGTGACCGTGAGGTTCGACTGACTTTGGAACGTCTCTAGGGCGGCCTTCAAGATGATGTTGTCGGTGCCCACGCTCCACTGCGAGGTGAGCACCGTGGGCAGGTTGTACGTCCACGAGAAGGTGCCGTTCACTTGTTCGGTCGGCGAGGTCTGCGGTGTGCCGGGCGTGAACGTGAGGGGGAGGTACTTGAGCTCGGAGAGCAGCTGCGCTTCCCACACGAGGTTGGTGGTCGCTCCGGCTGTGGTGTCGTGATACGAGAGCACGGTGCACGTCTTGGCGCACGTCAGCGTCGCGGGGGTTCGAAAGACGTAGTTCGTGAGCGGCTTGAGGGCGCTGATCGCAATGGCCTGGACGTCGTTGGGACCAATTTGTTGCCACTCGGTCTGCAGAGCCGGGGTCGTGACGAGCGGGGGGAGCATCTTGGCCTTGGTGGGAACGCTGAAGTGCAGTCGCAACAGGGGCAGGTTGGGTGACAGCGAGGACGACACGATGGTCGAGGCGCGATAGAGCGTCGCGCTCGATGCGGTCACAGCGGGAGTAAGGCATGTCGCCGCGACCATCGACAGCGCACCCACGAGGGCCAGTCGGCGAATCACCTACCCAGGATACTGAGCGCATTTCGATAACCGGCTTACAATTCAATGACGAAAGAGAGAGAACATGGCAGTCGTGCGGACGATGATGGCGGTCATCGTCATACTTGTAGTGCTGTGGTTGATCTTGGCGCTGGTCGGGGTTGTGGCGGCACTCTTGAAGTCGGTCTTCGTGGTGCTCATCGTGGTGGCCGCCGTCTACGGCCTCTACCACTACTTCAAGCACAAGGCCAAGGGCCACTAGCTTCGCCCAGTAGGCTGACTACTTCTGGCGGCGTGGCCGAGCGGTTAGGCAGGGGCCTGCAAAGCCCCGTACTCCGGTTCGAATCCGGACGCCGCCTCCAGGTAGCCTTCACCCCGTTTGTGCCACCACCCTTGGTTGCGGCGCAGCCGGTCATCGAGGTACCGCCATAATGGTGGCGTGGGAAAGACCTTCGAGGGCATCAGTGACCAGTTGGCCGAGTGGCTTGAATCTCAGCCCGTCTTCTTCGTCGCCACGGCACCACTCGCCAGTGACGGTTCGCTGAACTGCTCTCCCAAGGGCAACCGTCACGAGTTTCTCGTGACCGGGCCAGGCACTGTTGCTTATCTCGACCAGACAGGTAGTGGGGTCGAGACGATCGCCCACCTGAAGGAAAATGGTCGCGTCGTGGTTATGTTCTGCGCTTTTGCGGGACCGCCGCGTATTGTTCGACTCCACGGCACGGGCCGGGCCGTCCTGAAAGATTCGCCAGAGTTCGATTCTCTCGTCCGACGGTTTCCCGGAGCATCCGGTGCGGGTGTTCGTTCGGTGATTGAAGTTGAGGTTCGGCGAGTCTCTGACTCGTGCGGCTACGGCGTACCGTTCATGAACTTTGAAGAGCATCGCCCGACGATGGATCAGTGGTCGCAGCGCAAGGGTCCCGAGGGAGTTCGTGACTATTGGGTGGAGAAGAACCGCTGGAGCATCGACGGCCTTGAAGGATTCGAGGCAAGGTAGGGGAGAGGTCGTTCACAGCGCCGTGGACGTAAATGCCGCGCCGTCACGTGACTCAAGCCGGAACCAGGCGAATCACCCTCCCGCCGATGACCCATTCGGTCACCAAGATTGCGCCTCCGGTAATGCAGATGCCGTGGGGACTGTTGAGCTGGCCCGGGTGGAGCGGAGGCTTGATGGTGTTGCCCGCTTCATCGATGTCATTGGGCCAGCCCGCACGTTGCTCGGCCTCAGAAGTCGCGGCACCCAGGTAACCGATGAGCGCGCCCTCGGGTGAGAAGGCTGCAAGTCCACCGAAGAGTTCGGTCACGAGTATCGTCCCGTCCTCCATGACGGCGAGTCCCGAGGGAGAAGTCAGGTCATCGGAGCCAAAGGTGCGGATGAACTCCCCGGCGCTTGAGAGGACCACGATCCGACGGTTGGTTCGATCTGCGACGAACAGTTCGGTCGCATCACCCCAGGAGTGAGCGATGAGGGCGTGAGGGGTGTTGAAGGCCAGCCCCGACGTTGTGCCATCAAGTGTGTTGATGTAGTGCCCTTGCGCAGAGAAGTGGTGGAGCAGGCTTTCGCCGTACCCATCAGCTACCCACACTGACTCATTGATGTCCGCTACCTGTGCCGACCGGACGTGCACCACGGCCGTCGGATGCCAGGCTGTTTTTTCGTAGACCTCTAGTGCTGGCTGGAGGATCTCTCCTATAACTTCGCCGGCCGAGAGCGAGACGTTAAGAATCCGTCCCGGACGTATGACCTCGTCGTACACGGGGTGGGCCGGGGTGCACTTCTCTCCCGGATCGGCAATCCAGAAAGAGTCCTCACGCGCGGCGTCGTTCGCAATGCCGTGCAACTCAACGGTTCCCGTGGCGATCGTGTCAAGGTGTCGCCCATCGGGACCGAAGACGAGCAGCGACCTACCGTTGGGATGACCGGTCACGATGCGGCCATCGGCCACGGAGGCGACGTCGTGGTGAGACCACTGGTTCGTGTCGGGATAGTCCAGATAGTCCTGGTCCCACTCGAGCTGCAGATGGGCAAGCTTCACGATCGTCATCATGGCGCCAATCGCTGTTCAGCGACGATCTTCAGGATCGGAAGGTCAGGGTCGGACAACTGTGCCGGCGTCGGGTGTACCCCTTTGCTCAGCAGCACTTGGGCGGACTTGATATCTTTTGCGACCGCATTGCCAGGTCCGAAGGCACTGGCGGAGACCAAGTCGCCCACTTCATCCAGGCCGAAATAGACAGTGACACCGTCGGGGCGGATCCGCTCGACTGTCGTCGTGGTCAGAGACGGGATCCCCGAGATCTGAAGAGTGTGGTCGTACTGGTCCGACCAGAACCAGGGTACGACTCGGTGGGGTTCAACAGCTCCAAGCATGTTGGCCGCGGCGGCTTCGCCCTGGTCGAGGGCGTTTCGCCATGACTCGGGTCGCAATCGCGCGTTCTTGAACAGCGAGTGTGGGAACGAACAGCAATCCCCGGCGGCGAAGATGCCAGGGACACTGGTTCGGAGTCGATCGTCAACGCTAATTCCATTCGAGATCGTCAACCCGGCCGATTCGGCCAGGTCCGTGTTGGGCGCGGCGCCGATTCCGACGGCAACGGCATCGAACGCGAGAGTTTCACCCGTCGAGAGGGTTACCAGCGACTTGCTCTTCACCTGCTCTACCGCGGTCGCGCTTGTTACCCCAGTGGAATGCGACGCCCATCTTCTCGTGCAACGCCACGATCCTTTGGGCGACCTCAGGCGGCGCCGTTCGTGCCAAGGCACGCTCGGCGAACTCGATAACGGTGACCGAACAATCACGTGACCTCGCACTGGCGGCAAGTTCCAGTCCAATGAGTCCGGCGCCGATAATGCAGATGTCCCGGCCGACCTGCAGCTGGTCGCGAATGACGAGCGCGTCGTCGTAAGTGCGTAGATAGAGAAGGGCCGAACTGCCCAGGGTTAGTCGTCGCGGCGTCGCACCCACGGCGAGAAGAAGTGTGGAGTACGTGAGTTGCGACTCGTCGTCGAGAACGATGCTGCTCTCAGCGGGCCTAATTTCCAAGACGCGAGTGGAGCGAAGAAGCTGAATTCGTGCGGTACGAAAATCGTCCACGCTGTACGGATGAACGGGGTCGCTCGTTTCTCCGGTCATCAGTGATTTGGAGAGTGGGGGTCGCTCATAGGCGTGGATGTCTTCTGCGCCGATGAGTGTGACGTCACCAGTCCAGCCCTTTTCTCGGAGGGCGAACGCGGCACGAGTACCGCATTCGCCGCCGCCCACGATCACCATGCCGCCGTGAGACGAGTCGTTATCCCTCGAGGTCGATGTAGACACGATCGCCCTCCGTGCGGACCGGGTACATCTTTAAGTCGGTGAGAACGGGGGCACCCAACGCCTTGCCGGTGGCGACATCGAATCGGCCGTTGTGGCGGGGACACTCGATGATCCCGTCCATCACGAGACCCTCGCACAGCAGCTGGCGCTCGTGAGTGCAGCGGCCGTCGCCCACGAAGATCTCGCCGCTGGGGATTTTGAAGATGGCGTAGTCCTTGCCATCCATCTGGAAAGGAATGACGTCATCTTCTTCAACGTCGTTGACACCGCAGGCCTCTACCCAGTTGGGCATGACTCTCCTTCGTTGTTGGCGTTTCGGCTGGTTCAGACTAAGAGATGATCGGGCAGGAGGCCATTGGTTGGCCCGTGGTAGGGCGCCGCGCCGGCGGGCAGTTCGCGCTTGATGAAGTAGGTCTGATCATTCAACTGGCGAAGCACTCCAGGGACGATCTCTTTGTAGGCGGCCCACAGCGAGGTGCAGGGTGTCGGAAGGTCGCCTTTCAACTCCTCGTGCAGGGCTGGAAGCTGGTGGTAGGGGACCATCGGGAACATGTGGTGCTCGATGTGATAGTTCATGTTCCAATACAGGAACCGGTTAACCGGACCCATCAGCACCGTACGGGTATTGAGTCGGTGGTCCAGGACGTTCTCGCCGAGGCCCGCGTGCTGGGTTAAGCCGTAGATATGTGCCATGAAAAACCCGTAGCAGCGAGGGGCGCCGATGAGGACGATGGGCAACCAACTGTGCAACACCAGCGCAGCGGCGACGGTTGCAGCGTAGATCGCGATTGAAATTCTGCTGGTGCGATAGACCTTGCTGCGTTCCTCGAGTGGGACGAAGGTCTTCTCGTCGTTTGAGAGGTAGCCGAAGGACTGTCGGACCATCTGCCACAGAGCTGTGGGAACGTCGAGGAGGCCAAAGAAGTTGAGCAAAATCTTGGCGAGTCGTGCGGGACGCATGGCCTCGATTTCGGCGTCGCGCCCGACGATCAGAGTGTCGGTGTGGTGTCGGGTGTGCTGCCATCGCCAGATCGTCGGATTTCGCATCGTGCAAAAAGAGGCGATGCGGTTGACCGCGTCGTCCATCCAGCGGGTCTTGAACGCCGTGCCGTGGCCGCTCTCGTGCCAACGAGAATCGCTGGCGGAGCCGTAGAGGACGCCGTACACGAGAAAGAACGGGACGGCCCACCAGCTGCCCCACATCAAAATTCCACCAGTTGCGGCTGCCAGGGCGAGGCCAATCCAAATGACGGTGTCCCGGATCGCCGGGGCGTCAGACCGTTGCATGAGTTCCTTCATTCGGTTGCGAGGGATCATGCTGCGGAACCAGTCACCCTCGGTCAAACCAGAAAGTACGGCGAAGTCAGTTGCCGGACTGGTCAAGCCGTACCACTTCAATCGACTGCGATTGTGCACCGATTTGCCTCTCTGAGACACGATTCCGCCCGGCTGGGAGCGATTTCAATATGGGCGACTGCGCCAAAACTATAGCACGATCTATAAAGAACTTATAGTTCGATCTATAACGCATCGCTCGACTGTGACGCTGGGGTTTCGACTTCTAATCGAGCCAGCTTGACTGCTCGCTCGCAGGCAGAGGTGGTGCTCCGAGGGACCAGGTACGGGGACACCCACGATGCACCTGGCACGGCGCCGCGGTCGAGTCGGCCAACAGCATGGTCGACCGCGGCCTTTGCGGTGGCGGTCACGTCTTGGCTCACGGTGGTGAGCGAGATGAAGGAGAGTCCAGCCATATGGATGTCGTCGTAGCCGACGATGCTGACATTCTCCGGAACTCGGACGCCAGCCTGACGGAGGCCGAACATGAACCCGATCGCCACACTGTCGTTGAAACAGACGACGGCACTGGGTAGCGCCGTTGAGTCTCGAAGGAGCGCCTCGGCTGCCCTCACCCCTTCTATCTCCGTGTTTCCGCCGTCCAGAATTCGGATGAAGTCGCCGAGTTTTCCCTGTTTCATGAGGTTTCGGTACCAGCGACGCCGATCGACGGCGCCGAAGATCTTGGCGCCGTCGAGGTGCGCGATGTTGGTGTGGCCCAACGAAATGAGATGTCCCAAAGCCATCTCGACGACCTCTTTGTCGGCGGTCATAACCAAATCGATGGCCGGGTCGGTTATCCGCCGGGACGTGACGATGGTGGGTACACGCGCCGCGAGGTCAGCTAGCTGGACCTCGGGCATCTGTGGTCCGATGATCACGAGTGCCTCGCAGCGATCAAGCAGGAGTTGCTCGGCCGCGTCTAACTCTGATCGTTCAGCGGTGGCCGCGCTGAGGATGAGGTGATAGCCCGCCGCTTCGGCGGCGGGGTACAGGGCCTCGACGAGATCGCAGTGAAAGGCGTACTGAATCTGAAACACCACGCCGAGTGTCTGAGATCGGTTTCGCCGCAGCATTCGTGCGCGGTTGTCTACCTGGTAGCCCAAGTCCACTGCGGCTTTAAGTACCCGTTCACGCGTGACGGGACTCGCGCCCGGTACGCCGCGAAAGACCGTTGAGACGAGAGCGCGCGAAACCCCTGCGCGAGCCGCCACATCAGACATCGTGGGCTTTTTCCCCAGTCGGTCGGCGATTACGGGCGCCCTCTCGGAATCGGCTGCGTCGCGCCGGCCTTTCGTTCGAGGGCAGCTATTCGCCGATCCCATGCAGCACCGTGGTCAATGAGCCATTGGGTCGCGTGTTCTGTCCCGCGCGCAAGTGCGAGATAGCGAACCTCTCGACCTTCGCGCAGTGCCTCAGCGAGGCCGGCGCTCTCGAGAATTTGCAGGTGCTTGACGATGGCCTGACGCGAGACGCTCGCCGACTTTGCGAGCTCGGTCGCGGTGCTGCCCAAGGGATGAGCGAGTAACTGCTCATAGATCGCCCGCCTCGTGTTGTCGCCGAGAGCCGAGAAGACTTCAGAGACGTCGCTTCTCATCGAAGAGCGAGTGAGGCCATCATCGTCGCCTGTAGTGGCGACTCAATGATCTCAACCATGGTCCCGCCGCTCGTGGGTGACAGCGTGATCTCGACCCGACTCGGCTCGTCGGTGAAACTGGCCCAGCGATACACGAAGCGTTCGCCTTCGACAACTTCTTCGACCAACATCCAACGTGTCTCGTCGCCGTCGCGAACCCAACCTTCGCCGCCCTCATGGGTATCGACTTCACCCTCGTCGCCGAGCCAGGCGGGATCGACGACATGTTCCCAGGACTCCTCGACGGGGCAGGGTAGTTCGACCACTCGGTGCAAGATGTCTCTCATGCAACCAAACTATTGCACAAGATCCCGCGCTGCGGCTATCATGCAATCATATGGTTGCACAAAGGATATTTCAGCTGGCGATACGGATGCTTGAGGGCTCCCGGTGAACGCGGGTGCCGGCGAAGAGCTTCGACACTCACTCGTGCCGATGGTGTTGGAGGAGTCGTCGCGGGGGGAGCGGGCATTCGACATCTATTCGATGCTGCTGCGCCAGCGCATCGTGTTCCTCGGTCAAGAGGTCGATGATCAGATCGCGAACTTGATCATCTCTCAGATGCTCTACCTCGAAGCGCAGGATCCTGAGAGCGACATCTACCTGTACATCAACTCTCCCGGGGGACTGGCGTACGGGGGTATGGCCATCTACGACGTCATCCAGCACGTACGCCCCGACGTGTCCACAATCTGCGTCGGCATGGGAATGTCGGCGGCCGCGATGGTGCTGTGCGGGGGAGCGGCGGGCAAGCGCTTCGCGTTGCCGAGCGCACGCATCATGATTCATCAGGGGAGCGCCGGAACGCGCGGGGCACCGAGCGACATGGAGATCCAGTTGCGCGAGGTAATGGCCCTGACTCGACGGATGGCCGAGATCATTGCGCACCACGCCAAGCGTCCCCTCGATGAGGTGATTCGCGACATCGAACGCGACAAGTTCATGACACCGGAAGAAGCGCTCGGCTATGGACTGATTGACGGCATCATCCCGCCGCGTCGAGGACTCGCGACTGTCAGCGGACTTCCGTTGTCATCGTCTCCGCCGGGGGAGATCGAAACGGATTAGGTGCTGGCGTTTCCCAGCGCCGCGCGGGAGCCTCTTCCCTTGGCTTCGGTTGCACGATTGTTGCGGGGCGGTCCTTACACTGGACGGTCTCCACGACGAAAGAAGCGACATGAGTGGTTCCCTCGAACTGGGATTGGATACCTTCGGCGACGTCACCGAACGCTCCGACGGCACCAAGGAAACCCAGGCCAAAGTCATCCGCGACGTCATCGAAGAAGGCGTCTTCGCCGATCAGAACGGCGTTGACGTCTTTGGCGTCGGTGAACACCATCGTGACGACTTTGCCATCTCATCGCCCGAGATCGTGCTCGCCGCAATTGCGGGCCAGACGTCCCGCATTCACCTTGCCTCCGCGGTGACCGTATTGAGTTCGGACGACCCGGTGCGCGTCTTTGAACGCTTCTCGTCACTGAACGCCGCCTCGAACGGTCGAGCTGAAGTCATTCTGGGTCGCGGATCGTTCACCGAGTCGTTTCCGCTCTTTGGCTACGACCTGAGCGACTACGAAGTGCTGTTCGAAGAGAAGTTGGCGCTGTTCGTCGAACTCTTGCGAAGCCAGCCGGTTACCTGGCAGGGAACGACTCGAACGCCACTGAGCGATCAACGTGTGTTCCCGACCCTCGAGACGCCGCTGACCACCTGGGTGGGCGTGGGCGGAAGTCCCGAGTCGGTGGCGCGCGCCGCGCGATTCGGACTTCCCCTGACGCTCGCCATTATTGGCGGCAACCCGCTTCGCTTTGCGCCGCTGGTCGAGTACTACCGCAAGCACCTCGAGACGCGGGGCTTTGAACAACTGCCCGTGGCCGTTCATTCACCGGGCTACATCGCCGACACCGATGAAGGTGCGCGCGATGAGCTGTTCCCCTACATGAAGCAGAATCGTGACCGCATCGGTGCCGAACGAGGCTGGGGCCCGATGAGCCGAGAGAGTTTTGACGCCGAGGTCGCCAACGGCTCGATGTATGTGGGTTCCCCCGAAACGGTCGCGCGCAAGATCGCGGCCACGGCCAGTGCGCTGGGACTTAACCGGTTCGACCTGAAGTACAGCGCCGGGGCCATGCCCCACGACCAACTCATGCACTGCATTGAGTTGTACGGGAGCAAGGTCATTCCCATGGTGCGCGAACTCTTGGCGAGCTAGGCCCTCTCATTTGGCAGTTGTGACACGAGCCTGGAATAGTTGAATCGTGGTGAAGAAATATTTCCAGGTTCCCGAACTGATCCTGGGCTTCGACACCGAAACGACCGGCTTGAGCGTCGCCAGCGAGCGCGCAATCTCGTATGGATTCTGTGCCTACCGCTTTGGCGTGCCGGTGTGGAGCGAACAGTTCTTCGTGATTCCCGATCGTCCGATCAGCGCCGGCGCCTACCGGGTACATCACCTCTCACTCGAGGACCTCGAATCCAAGCGCGAGAGCCATGCAGTGCACGACGTCAAAGACGGCGTGGCGCACGCAACGTCGGTCCTTCGCCGTTTCCACGAGCGAGGGGCCTACGTCGTGGGATCGAACGTGAGTCGATTTGATCTCGAGATGCTGAGGCGAAGTTCACTGTCGTTGTCGGGCTCAGTATCCGACGTCGCGGGACTCTCAGGACTGCGAATCATCGACGTCGTCGAGCATGACCTCGCCATCGAGCCGAGCCGGGTGCTGCGCCCTCGGCGCGGTCTCACGTTTCTCAGTCGGCACTATGGCGTCAAGCCCGGTGGGCACGATGCCCTGGAAGACGCAAGAGCCGCGGTCGAAGTCTTCATGGAACAGGTCATGGTCAATAACGCCGGCCAGACGTCGTTGTTACTGCCAACCGACATCGAGGAGTTCAGCGCCGCACTCCGAGGCTGACTAAGCGGATGGCCTCCGACGCAGCGCCGGGTCGCGAAGCGCCGCCGGGATGTATCCGGCATCACCCGGGTTCACGTTCGTACCGGGTGCCACCAACTCGTCAATCCGATCGAGGACAGACGACTCAAGTCGGACGTCAGCCGCGGGCAACTGGGAGTTGAGGTGCTCCATAGTTCGAGGTCCAATGATCGCGGCACTGATCGCAGGGTGTTGGAGTACGAAGGCGATCGCCAACTCGATCAGTGTGAGATTCGCCTCCTTCGCCACCGTGGTGAGTTCGTTGACGATCTCGAGCTTCTTTTGGTTAGCGGGAATGGTGAGGTCGTAGCGCTCGGGAAGGCGCGCGGATCGACGACTGGTGTTCTCCTTGCCTTCGCCATAGGCGCCCGAGAGCCAACCTCCGGCGAGCGGACTCCACGGAAGAACGCCCATGCCGTACGTCTGAGCGACGGGAAGTAGGTCGCGTTCGATGCCGCGCACGAGAATGGAATAAGGCGGCTGTTCGGTGGAGAATCGCCCGAGCTGGCGAGTAAACGAGACCCATTGGGCTTGCACGGTCATCTCGGCGGGAAAGGTCGAAGAGCCGAAGTAGCGAATCTTGCCCATGTGCACGAGATCACTCAGCGCTCCTAACGTTTCGGCGATGTCGGTCGACTCATCGGGCCGGTGTATTTGGTACAGGTCGATGTAGTCAGTACCGAGGCGACGAAGGCTGTTCTCGACTTCGGCCATGATCCAACGGCGCGAGTTACCTTGCGAGTTGGGGTCGTCACCCATGGGGAAGTGGACCTTCGTTGCGAGCACCACGCGCGAACGGTCAACTTCTGCGAGAGCCTTACCGACGATAATTTCGGATTCGCCCGCCGAATAAACGTCGGCGGTGTCGATGAAATTGATACCCGCGTCGAGGGCTCGGTGGATAATACGGACAGAGTCATCGTGATCCGTATTGCCCCAGGCGCCGAACATCATTGCGCCGAGACACAGGGGACTTACTTTGACGCCGGTACTGCCAAGGTTTCGATATTCCATGGGCTCACCCTATTGCCGAGTTAACGGGGATCCGATCAGCAGAGGATTCTTCACTCCAAATCAAAATTGGCGCGGTGGTAGAGTTGAATCCCTAAGGGGCCGTTGGCGCAGTCTGGTAGCGCACTTGCATGACACGCAAGGGGTCACAGGTTCAAGTCCTGTACGGCCCACTAAAAAATCGTTGTAATTGCAGGTCTTTCGACCAAGGTGCCAGGTTGTGGTGCTGCCCCGACCGTTGAGTCAGCAAATCCGTCAGCAAATTTGCGGAGGCGCAAATGGCCGGTCGAAGAGGAAACAAAGAGGGATCGATTTATCAACGGTCCGCGGACGGGCTTGTGGTGCGGAGTCGCGCTTCTCGGGTACGACATCCGCGGGCAGAATGATTCGAAAAACGGTGACTGCGAAGTCGCGCGCAGAAGTGACGCGCAAACTCGCACAACTGCGACGCCAGGTTGATGCCGGGAAGGTGTCAACGTCCAAGACCCCGACCCTCGCTGAGCTCATGACGCGATGGTTTGAGACCGTGCTTTCAAGGGAGGTTGCGCGATCGACGTACGACAACTACCGCACGGTCGTCAAGTACCACGTGCTTCCAGCACTGGCCGGCGCAAAGTGACGGATATCACGGTTGCAGACGTGGACCGACTGCTCGCCTTTAAAATTGGGGGCTGGACTGTCCCCTTCGACGGTGCATCGCATTCGAGCACTCATCTCCCAATGCCTCGATCAAGGAGTGCGTTGGGGCGAGGTGCCGACCAACGTTGCGCGACTTTCGAGGCCACCGAAGATGGTGAGACCGGAAGGTCGAACCCTTACTCAGGAACAGGCTCAGCAGCTGCTTGGAGACGCTGAAAGAGCACCGACACGAGTCGCTCTATCTACTGATGCTCTCGACGGGCATGCGCAGAGGAGAGGCGCTCGGACTCAAGTGGGAAGACCTCAATCTCGAAAACGGCGTCGTGCGAGTAAAGCGGAATCTCAAGCGAGAAGGCGGTCGATCGTCACAGCGGACACGAAGACATTGAAGAGTCGAAGAGCGGTAAATTTCCCGAATCCCGTTTTGGAGGCCTTGCTGAAAAAAATCGAGAACTGCAGGAGAAGGAGAGAGCGGATTAGGAGAGGCATGGATCGACGACGGATTTCATGTTCACGACATCCATCGGAACGCCCATTGATCCGAGAAACCTTTATCGAGAGTTCAGCTCAAATCTGCGAACGGGCCGGCCTCGGTCATTGGCACCCTCATGAACTCCGACACTCTGCTGCTTCTTTAATGCTGGCGTCGGGAGTGAAACTCCAGGTGGTAAGCGAAGTGCTCGGTCATTCCTCGATTCGCATGACTGCTGACGTGTATGGCCACATCCTCGATCCAGATCGCCAGCAAGCGGCATCGGCCATGTCAGAGGTTCTCTGGGGCGAGTGGTCTGGAGGAGCTGGATGAAGCATCCTCAAGGGAGTCGCGAAATGGACGCGGGAATTGTAGGAATATCAAAAGAAACTGTCGACTCGAGAATGAGATGCTTGGAGGCGAGGCCGGGCGCTCGCAATCCGAAAAACTCGGGTCTTTTCCGGTGAACTAGCGTCGCGGAGATTGCCCAATGATCGAACGAAGAGATCGTCTACATAGCGGGGGTGGAGAGAAAATCTGAAGGCTCCGTTTCGGGACGCGGAAGTCTGATTGGAGCTCTTTAGGCGATTAAAGCTCAGATGGATCTTCTTGGTCTCGCGTAAGTCGGCGCAGAATCTAAGAGCCGGGGTGAGTCGGATGGGTCGGCCGCTGCGAAAGAATCCGACAACGTCTCCAGGGGCGAAGCCGTGGATGTGAACTTCGGTGGTCACACTGCGGATGGCATCCGGGATTCTGCTGCCGTTCGTCAAAGCCGTTTGGGATGTAATCGAAGCAATCGAATAGCACGGGAGGCTCCGCAAAAAAGGTCAGAAGACGATCGCTAAGGACGACCTCGATGACCAATGATGGCTGAGGCGGCAACGATCAACGAATGCAAACGAGGATAAGATTGCGACTCGGTTCTCTTCGCAGTTTCCTCTTGAAGGATTGGCCGAATTATCCCTGTTGCGAGTTGACATTCAACGATATATCGCGGCAGTCATTGAAAACTGAGAGTCATTCTTCTTACGAGCGTGTGCAACTGGGACCGGCATCCAAAAGCGACTAGCCCGAGGCTTCAGATTGACAGTTCCTCGACAAACGACTCAAGGATCATTGCGAGCGACAAGTCGACGGCGCGGCGACCAAGTCGGACGATCGACTTCGCCCCGGCCGATCAATTCGGACATGGTGGTTCTGACCAATCCCAAGCAAGCGAGCCGCTTCCTCGACAGTTCCAGAAGGGTTTGATTCCAATTCGCGCTGAACCTCTTAAGTAGGCATCTTCGAGCTTTGATCGGCCTCGGACGACCATTCGGACCAATCGTCGTCATCCTGATGCTGTCCGCCTCAAACCGCCAATACTCGATCAACATCCCTCATACAATCCCATTCAGTCATCTGTTTATGAAACCATTGGTCGATGATTTTCGGATATTTCCCTCATATTCGTGATCCCTGTTTGGTGGTCGCCAAACGGTAAGCAAAAAGGACAATGTTCGGTCAAACAATATTTTAACAACGAGTTTTCAGCAACATCAGTGGGGCCTTCGGCGCTTCGCGCCGCTGCCGAAATGAAGGAATATTCGATCATTCAAACCGTGATGCTTGAACTGAACGACTACGAACTGGTGGTCGAAATGTTCTTTACATGGAGCAAGGGACTGCGCTCAACGGTAGGTCCCGCGACATACTTGAGGCATGAGTTTCACGCCAGCGACGTTTCCAAATGAGCCAGCGAAGACACCCGCAATGCTTCTAATTCGACCAGAGAGCGTCGTGCGTGATCTGCTCGACAGGTCCGAAGTGATTGTGCCTGCGAACGTGATCATCGGGTACAGCAGTCGACTGCATGCCTTGCTCGAGGCGCGAGGATTTCACAATGTCCTTGGCTACTCGGCACCCTGGGAATCTATGTGGCTACAAAGAGGAAACCGTCAATGCTCAAGTCGGTGTGGTCGAGGGGTTTGGCTTCGGCGCGCCCAACGCGGCGATTGTAATCGAAGAGCTGGCAACCCTTGGGGTTCGTCGTTTCATCAACCTGGGTCTGGCCGGAGCACTGCCCGACGACGTGGATTTTGGTGACGTCGTGCTCTGCACCGCCGCTATTCGAGACGAAGGAGTTTCGCATCACTATGTTCCTTCCGCTCGCTACGCGTACCCATCAACGGGGCTCACTGACGAACTGCGCCAAGCGCTGATACGTAAGGGCGAACCGTTCACTGAAGGAATATCTTGGACCATCGACGCTGTATATCGGGGAAGAATGCGGAAGAGGCGCTCGCTTATCGAGAAGAAGGCGTCGTAACTGTCGAATATGGGTAAAAGCCGCCGCACTTTTCACGGTCGCCGAAGTACGCGGAGTTGAGATTGCATC
The DNA here is from genome assembly GCA_963791015.1 of uncultured Acidimicrobiaceae bacterium. Lineage (GTDB taxonomy): Bacteria > Actinomycetota > Acidimicrobiia > Acidimicrobiales > RAAP-2 > RAAP-2. The sequence continues at coordinate 99,544 of CAWBQX010000002.1, forward strand.
ACTCTTCACAGTTAGTGGCTAATCAAGTTCCCGTTGGTTGGGTCTACAAGCGGCGCCCTGCGCCAAATAAGCAGGTATTGACTGATGGATTGGCACGAATACTCGATGTGTCTCTAAAGGGGGCGTCATCTCCCAGGGTCACTTTGAACCTAAGCAGGTTCCGGATGACCGTGTTGACAGAGGGGGAACATTCACGTAGTTTGAATTGGCTTCGGTCCGTGGCGCGGGATGCGGGTGCGATGTGGTTTCGTTGGTTCGAAAGGAAGCTGTTTTTTGGTGGACGCTCAAGGACCAAGCCTCCGACACTGTGCCATTGTGGAGTTTGACTTAGGGGCCAGGATCCTTCCAATTGAACGAAACATGACTTGCGAGTTAAGTGAGCTGGAGTGGTAAAACGTACCGGCCATTCATTTGCTCGAGTCTCATGGGAGCACCGATTTTCCGAAGGGAACAGGTTCGCACGCATCGAGCTCTGAATTGAATCCGGTTCGCCCGAGTGTGATTTTGTCCTGTCTGATCGTGATTTTGATCGCCGTGATCATAGGGGGCTACAGAATTACGCACCCGATCCAAAGTGACGATGCAACACCGACCTTGACGTCGCCGCAGACCACTGGTCCGCCCACCCCGCCTGTGACCACAACGATTCCTCGTCCAACCCAGACGCTCCTCGGCACAGCTCACTACAGCGACTCGGTCTGCGACCACGCTACGATATCGCTGACGTCTCATCCATTAGTGAGAAGCGGGGCGGTACCATCCAACGTTCTTTCCAGTTGTGGTGAGAACTGGGGTGATCCCAATAGCACTCTTTATCGCGAGGTGAACGCGACTGTAACGGTGACATCGGATTTGACCGCGAGTGTGTCCTTCACCATTAACAGAATGAACACTCCCGAAGGATCGCAACGAACCCGATCCGTACAAGTGACCTAACCGTGGTGTTCGCGCTCACCAACGGACTGAATGTCAAGATCCCTACAACTTCAGTGACAACGGAGTTTTATGGAAGAGCATTGCTTCGGGCCAGTCGGGATCGCTCACCATGTGGCTGTCATATCCCGACGCGTCTCACCTGACTATCCGTACGGAAATCCCGTGGACCTGCGCGATCAGAGTTGGCTACTTCCAAGTTCGATCAGAATAGTGGAAATGCCTCAGGAACGCCCAACATCAACGGTCCGGCAATCAATCGTGTACGTCTTCGAGGCGCTTCTTCTTTACGCCTTCGGGGGCGAGTCTTCCGGCCGAAAGTTGCTAACTAACGGGAATCTGAGATGAGGTTCCTAGGTGGGATCCGTCTAGCTTTCTGGAACCTCAACTGGTGGTGCGTCGGCGAAGATCTGCCGAATTCGTTGAACGGCGAAAGAGTCATCCTCTCCAAGCTCAAACCAACACGGTGCGTCAAGTAAAATCTCAGGACGGTGCCGCCAGTTGACGAGTTCGCAGAAGTTCGGAGACGGCATACTTGTGCGCTACTCGGCTGGATGGCCGTCAGCAAATGACATTGCCAATGCGGGTCGTCGAAGACGGGGGCGACCCAACCGTCGCGTGGCTCTCCGCGGACAGCGAATCTAACCGATCGGACCACTCTTGAGGGCCGCGATCCGCGTTCCTATCCAGTAGACGAACTCTTCCAGCAGACACTGGTTGCCAAACGTCGCCGCTGGTTCGGCCCCGGTACCTTGCGAGTACTCCTACCCGACGTCCCATATCAAATCATTCACTTTTGGAACCTCGACGGATCCTTTCGAGGTTGGTACGTCAATTTTGAGCAGCCTCATCAACGCATTGGAAGCACCTTCGACTCGATCGATTGGCACATAGATCTGTGGCTATCTGCTGACGGCGCACACGAATGGAAAGACGAAGATGAAGCTGACGCTGCCGTCACCGCGGGGTATGGCACGCCGACGAGTTAGCCAGAGCACGAATCGCGGGCATGCGCTCCTTAGAGACCGCGTAGAGCTCTCAGAACGAGTGGGCGAGTGGCGCGATTTCGTGCCGCCGGAAGGGTGGACGCCTCTCGAGCTCCCATCTAACTGGGACCACCCGACCACCCCATCGCTTATTCCCAAATGGCGCCGCTGATGCTTGGTTTGCCTCATTAAGTTGCTCCATTGACGCCGGTTTCTTCTGTGAATACACTTGCGGAGCCTTATCCTATCTATGTAGGATAACGAGCATGAGACAGACGCAATCCCTAGTACTGGTGGCTTCGGCTCTTATGGCAGATCCCTCGGGAAGTCACTGGGGATACGACCTCAGCCGGAGGTCGGGAGTGCGTCTGGAGTTCACCCAATTCTCCGAAGACTCCTCGAGGAAGGTTGGCTGCAGGACGGGTGGGAGAACATCACTGATGCGGCTGGGAGACCTCCGAGACGCTATTACCGGCTCACTCGCAGCGGTCAAAGGGAACTTGGTTCGCTTGCCGCCGGTCATTGTGATCATGCCAGGTTTCCGGCACTTCGTGTGGCTACGTAATGGAGAACTGGCTTCACTTTTCGTGGGCTACGTTCGCTCTGACATTAGCCCTCTTCGCCTTCGCACCGCGGATGATACTTCGCGTGATCGTACGTGCGTGGCCAAAGGATGATCCGTTGCGAAAGGAGCTCCTGGCCGAATCAATGCCGTCCCTTACGGTCTTCGGCCACTGTTCGTTGTCGAGCAACTTGAGAGTGCTCTTGTCGACGGAATTGGCGCAAGGATGCGACAGCACAATGGCAATGATGCGGAGAACGCAATTTTGACCGCTTCTCGTCTCAACTCATTGGAGAACTCAGAGATAATCGGGTTCAGCGCCTGACGGCACATTGGTACCAGCGACGTATGACGCTGCAAGCGATTCTTTGACCTGGAACCTAAGTGCTTGGGGAAATGTTGTTTATCCCATCCGCCGCCATGCCGACGTTCATCTTTTCGGTACGTCAAAAAGGAGCCGCGTAGGTTGCCTCTTCCGTTTGCGGGTTCTACCGTCAGAGGGAAGGTGTCCGATTTGGCTCAGTGGTCCGGAAATTCCCTCTGACGGGCCCACGTCCCGCCCTCCTCGCTGGTTGCGAAGTGCCAAACATTCGCCATTATGAGGCATGGATCACCCAGAAAGTGGACCCTGGTTATGCCTTGGATGACGAGGTCTAAATTCGTTTGTACATGTACCGGACGTTAGCGCCACCTTTTAAGATTGGATGTACAGTAACTACTCCCAGGTTGTGCTGAATAATGCGTTGCAGCCAGTTGCTGGTTAGAGTTTTTTTCTTCGTTCACGGGGGTTCATTACCCAGAACGCCCAGTAACACACGTAAGTCATGAAGAACCCGAAGGGCGTGCACAAAGGCGGATGAATTGAGTGAGGACAAGGCAATTCTGCCCAAATCAAGATTCCCTTCGCCTCGACCTCCTCTTGACAAAGTCCGCTCGAGTTAAGGGGATCCAACTTCCCAATGAGTTTGTGCGCCGGCGACTCCTCTCACCGCCGCCAGTCGTGCGGATGATTCAAGGAGGAAAAGGCGGAGAGGTCCGTTTAAAAGCTCTATCTCACCGTTACGCTTCTCGCCGCCAAAAGGCCCTACGACTAAATCGCTCCATTTCGAATTACACCTGGGCCGAGTTACTGGGAGTCGGCGACCCTGGGGCGAACTGGCGCACGTCGGATGGTCGGACGCATTTTCCTGGTTGGGTGAGCCTCAATTCCTGAAGATCCAGCGCAAGCCTGGCGCGACGACCCGGATGAATTACTCGATCCTCTTGGAACTGGATTGGACTATCGCCGACCTACTACTAGGTACGTCACCCTTCCCATCGGATATTGGCGTCGTCACTGGATCCTCGAACTCTTCGCGGTAAGCACAGTTGTACTAATCATGCTCCTTGAATTGACGAGTGGTCGTCACCAGTCCGGAAGACAAACAATATCGGTCGAACGGAGGAGAGAGTATGGCCTCTCATCCGATAGTTGGGCAAAGGGTCTAAGAGATCTTCGAAGTCGAGGACTTATTGAAAGAGGGTTGGGCCCGCTGGAAGGGGTAACGGGCTTGAACTATCAGAGCTCGACACGGTTACTCCGTGAATCTTGATCGACTTAATGGATCGATTTCGTAGAGGAGGTGCGGCGCGCCGTCTGAATCCCGGCAACAACGCAACGTAGAATCTTCGGTGAAGCTAGGACATCCGGCGTAACTCGAATGTCAGGGCTCTATGCGATCATGGGATCAAGGTAAAAATGCGCCGAAGGTTTATTGGCGAAGCGCTATTCGAGAGGAAGCAAGGTCGACGATGGCGACTGCTGACCAGTTCAAAGCGCTGGTCCAAAGTCACGCCGAAGGCGACGATTCACACTTTTACTCGGTAGCGATGCAGGTGGCGGCTCGAACAGCGAAACAAGGTCATTCACGGTTTGCTCAAGATCTTCGAGAGATGGTCGATGCCGCTAAGGCCGATTCTGGACGGGCTGGCAAGAGACTCGACCAATCCCCGTCACTCAACCTCGTGGTGACGTTGCGGGTTTGCTTGCGGTTTCATATCCAAATCAGAGGTTCTCCGACCTTGCTGTTGAATCCAACGTCCACGTTTCACTGGAGCGCGTTCATCGAACAGAGACAACAAGACAGACTTATGGAGCGCGGTTTGGAGCCTGTACGATCTCTTGCTCTTCGTGGGTCCCCCTGGGACGGAAAGACGCTGTCTCGTGAGCGTGCTTGCAGGTCAGTTGCATCTCCCTTTGTTCTTGATCCGACTTGAGTCGTTGATTACAAAGTTTATGGGGGAGACTTCTTCCAAACTTCGCATGATTTTTGATGCCGCGGAGGAGACGCGGGGTGTCTACTTTGACGAGGTTGACGCACTTGCTGGTGACAGGTCGAGTCCAAACGATGTAGGTGAAATTCGTTGAAGTTCAATTATTCGTACAGTTCTTGGAGCAGCACCGTTCAAGCAGCATTCTTGTGGCGGCCACTAATCACCCCCAACTATTGGATCGCGCCATTTTCCGCCGATTCGGAATTGTCGTCCAATATGAGTTACCCGGCCCTGAAATAGCGAGGAGTGTCATTCGCAACCGCTTGGCATCCATCGGTACTCGGGGAATTAATTGGAACAAGGTAGACGAGGCGAACAAGGGCCTAAGTCATGCAGAGATCACCCTCGCGGCGAACAAGCTGCAAAGGAGGCAATATTGTCGGACTCGCCACGAGTGACCACGGAGTTGCTCACGTCATCACTCGAAGAGCGCCGCCGGTCCGATACCGGTTTGAGAAAAGTTATATGACTCCTCGCGATCGCCAGCACATTACTCGTCCGACGATCTGCGTTAGCCGAAGGATACACGTCATATGGGTCCGGTCGGGCGGTCCCCGCCCACCCTCGCCGATTCGTGATCAGCACGCCCAACGCCTAATCGAAGAGGCTCGTCAGGCGGAGTTGACGGCGCTTGCACGAAGGAATGCGACGTTGCGTGAGTCGGGTGTTACATCCACGAGTGAAGGCATGCTCGTTACATTCGAGAGCTGGCCAGGTTTTGAGTTGGAGTTGTCAACGCTAGATCCCGCCAGACAACCGCCCGAGTTAGTTGCGGTCGTCCAGCGCGTCACAGACGAAGGCATCGTTCAAAAGAGCAACGGTACACATACCGGATGGCTGGCAATTGCAGTTTCTTTACAAGCGGTGACCAATACGCCTCTGAGGAAACTGAAAGGGCAAACCACGCAACCTAAACATGGTGGAGAGAATCGAACATTCGTATCGCTACGTATCGCAGGCGCTTTGGACTGATGATCCTGAAGATTTTCCAGATCGCGACACGAGCGTTTGGTGGGAAGTGTGGCTTCGGCGTTCTGATGGTCAGGAGATTCAGCGACTTCAGTCGTACGCGGTCGAAGTTGGAGTTGAAGTCGGTAACCGACATTTGATATTTGACAACCGAATCATCGTGCTTGTGCGCGAAAACGCAAGCCAAGTTCGCGTTGCCGCTGGATGCGCTCGATGACTTTGCCGAACTTCGCGGTGCTCATGCCAATTCGCTCAGTTCTTGGCCGGCCTCGCACCAGCCGAGCAAGCCGAATGGATCGACGAATTGGTAAGCCGAACTAGCCCGCCCACATCCGATGCTCCCGCAGCGTGCACTGGACACAGGCGTCAACAGGGGCCATCCACTTCTAGAGCATTCACTGACGACTTCAGATATGCACGCATGCAATCCCGATTTGGGCACACGACCACGACGGACACGGAACCGAGATGGCTGGTGTCGCCCTGTATGGCGATCTTCGTGCGGCATTGGAAAGCGGAGAAGAGGTGAATCTCCGCCACTGCTTGGAGTCCGTGAAAATACTGTCGGCCACGAATGACACGGATCCGGAACTCTATGGCGCTGTCACTGCAGAAGCGGTGGCTCGCATAGAAGTTGAGGCTCCCTCTCGTCGCAGAGCATTCTCGATGGCCGTCACCGCAGAGCCGGATCGCGTCGCGGGCACACCGACCTCTTGGGCCCAGGTCATCCACGCTCTTGCAGCTGGACGGCAGTTCAACACCGTTCGTGGCGAACTGCAATACATTGATGAAGCCAGTTCCTCGTCTCATCGGCTTTTCATCATCTCAGGTGGCAATGTCTCACAGATTGACGATTCATCTGAGGAGGTGCGATGGAGCCGGTAGAAGATCCGGCTCAAGCGTGGAACGCCCTGACGGTCGGAGCATTTACCGAGTTAGTAGATGTCGGGGCAACTGGCACTTCGCATGAAGGGTGGACAGCGGTCGCTCCTCCAGGTGACTTGTCCCCCTTCAGCCGCACAGGCGTTGCTTTTCAGACACAGTGGCCTGTCAAGCCGGAAGTCGTGCTCGAAGGTGGTAATGCTGCGGTAAGTCCTAGTGGCACGGACTTCGATTGGCCGGATTCTTTGCAGATTCTTACAACGGCTTCAAATCACTCTGGTCGTCTGCTTAGTACAACGAATGCGACGAGCGCCGCAACAGCTGGTGCTGCATATATGGCCTCCTGCATCGCTGCCGAATACCCGACGTTCTGGCCCGAAACCATTCGCGGCTTAGTTGTTCATTCTGCAGAGTGGACAGAGCAAATGCGAACTCACATCGCCTCAGCGGGTAATCGCCGGCGAGATAGAGCAAATTATGTCAGACGGTACGGCTACGGCGTACCTTCCTTGGATCGTGCACTTCGCAGTGTATCTCAAGTCACCGACTCTGATTGTTCAGGACACGATTCACCCTTTCGATCGTGGAAGCCTCCGAGAAATGCACCTGCAACTTATCTTCCCTGGCCGCGAGATGTTCTTTCGGATCTCGGAGAGGTCCAAGTGAAAATGAAGGTCACCCTCGTACTTCATTGAACCAAGCCCTACAAGGCGGGGCTGGGCGTCGACGATACAGGTATGCGTCACATCAGCTCAGATTCGATATACGCGAGGCTGACGAGACGAATGCCGACTTTCGAAAGCGACTTAACAAGAGAGCACTTAGTGAAGAAGAGGAGCTGCCTGGAATGCGTAGCTGGAAAGCTTGAGACTGGTCCTGTATCTGGGAAGTGAGCTTCGCAATCGAGGTTCGATCCACAGCGACATCTGGAAGGTACTGCAATTCTATCTTGCCTCTCGCGGGAACGCCTGACTTGCTGTATATCCAGTTACGGGTTGGTGGAAAGAGCTGCGAAATTCTCGCCATCAGAGCGCGCTAGGAGCGCGCTATTCGCTTCTACTCTCGATCGAGACTCCGACTGAGGATGTCGATATCTGGACGCCGGTCGCCTTGGAAGCAGGAATGCCGATAGAGATCGAAACATAACCCAAGGTCACTTCGTCAGCAATTCGTCAGCAACTTTGTGAATCACGGCGAATCTCGGCGAACTCCAGGGTCGACACAGATCAGCCGTTTCTGTATTGTGAGTTCAAGAGAGATTCGCTGAAGCACGCATTTGCTCGATGACACGCAAGGGGTCACAGGTTCAAGTCCTGTACGGCCCACCATGAAGTACCTGATTAGAGTACAGATACAAAGCAAATGAACGAGCCCTCTGGGTAAGTTGAAAGGAGTCGGCCTCGCTTCGTTTGAACCCAAGCGCTGGATCAAGATTGGTGCTAGAGATAACGCATCGAACTGTGAAGAGAAATAGTTTTTGGGAGCCCAGGTGGTTGGACGCAATTGCAGTTAGTTAGCTCAGGGCCCGATGCTTGCTAATTGAACGGAAGAGTCGCCGCCCATCGACGAATCAATCTCGTTTCTATTCGTTCGCGATGTTCAGCTTCGAGCCGGTCTCGAGTCGGACTACACGGAATTGCTCGCGTGCCTCGAGGTCGGGGCATACAAAGCCGTCAGCGTTTTGAGCGGTTGGAGAGCTCAAGCGATGCTGACTGACTACCTAATCAGTGAGCCGACTTACACGAAGGACCCGCTCCAGAGAAAACTTCAAGGATCTCATTGATGTGTGCGAATGTGGTGGTAATCGATGAAACCACTTCTAACTTGTCCTCCGTGGTAGGTACTACCGAAATTTAATTCACGCAGGTCGCAGCGTGAGGCTCGGCCAGACGGTGGACAGTAGGAAGGCAGCAATTGCTTCTAACTTGTCGCCATCATTGCGGAGCAGGTAGCAACGTCGTCGTCAAAGTCGACTCGGCCTACGGGTGCCGAAACTCATCGAAAAAGTTCAAAGCGATCGAAGATAAAGCTCTCCTCTCCAAAATCCACAACTTCTGGGCGAGATGTCAATGGGTGAATTGCGAAGTCGCCCTTCTTATTGACTTGCCCATCAGCGGCCCTTGGATTACCTGACTTGGGTGATACCGACGAAAGCCGTGAGTACGAAACACGATTGCACGCGCTGTCTTCCGGCTTACACTCACGCGGACGGGGAAGTCCAGACGGCGTGTGCCGCTAACTGTGACGTGACGATCCTGAAGACAGCACCAGACCGGAGTTATGCGCGCACTTACGATCAGTTCATCTTCGATGCCATCGTGCTTGCGCAATTGCAACCTGCCGACGCTGCAGTAGTCAAGCGCCACTGGCTTGACAGACTCAAGAAGGTAACCCTGGATGACGACGACCGCTCCAAAATGGCGTCGTTTGCTGCTTACATCGAACCGTCCGAAATCATCGCCTTCTTCCACCCCTTCTTCAGAGCCGGACTGTACGATCCAAATTTGGATGTTCGAAGGTCTGCCACTCGCTGGATTCAATCAGAATGCGAGCTCTATCTTGACGACGGATTGGTACCGGAAGTAGCCGAGCGCGCTCGGGCCTGGGCTGGTGTGGCGAAAGGTCAAAGTCGCAACGAAGCAGCGATCCAACTCGAAGACCTTGCCTCGGCAATAGAACATTCCTGGTACAGAGTAATCCGAGACAAGGCTTTTGCCGATCGGCAAGCCGATGGTGCTTCGACGACTGAGCAGACCGCCGGTATCGCGATGTAGGGGAATCCAACCTTTCGGCATGCGCTTTGATGATCCCAGTAAACGGAAAATCAAGGAATTACGCTCGTATGGATGGACGCAGAACAATTGCTAAAGAAGGCCTGGGAGGCCGTAAAGAAATCCGGAAATCCGGCCCTCAATCCAGCCAATTGCGTTCACTAAGGCAATTGAGATTATTGAAGCGGATAAGGAGACCGGCGGCTCTGAGGACGGGGATTCCGCTATTCGAGTTCTCCAACGCGATCCGGCGCTCGGCGTACCGCGGGTGGCGGCGGGGGGTTTCTATTCAAAATTGGGTGAAGAGGCCGACGTCTCGGTGGCCGATCTTAAGGAGATCTTGCACATTGCGGTGACGGCGAAATCACTGTGTTGCCTGTTACTCGGGAAGCTTGGCGCTACAAAATCAGAGCAGATAAAGACGTTATCCATCCCTCGTAATTGGAGCTCGACACGGAGGACTAGGAGAATCTCAGCCACTTGTTCAATTCGTCATGCTTGCAAGCAAAAGAACTGCTGGGATGAGGCCAACTTCTCCAAGTACGCCAAGTCAGTCCCCGGCCTAAACATCAAAGGCACTGGACCGGCCGCTGAGTTTGTCCTGACGCCGAAATGGACAGGCGAATTCAAAGCAGTTGTTGCTCGCGTACTAGGTAAACCAACAGACTAGAAACTCATGAACCTTGCTGACGCTAAGACGGGTCTGACAAGTTCCGAGCGTCAGTCGAATTGGTCGACGAACTATTCGATTCGTACGTTGAGCTCAAGCGGCGTTTCTTTCTTAGTGACTTTCGGCCAAATGCCGTCGAGGGCGGTAGATTTGCCGAGGCTGCATTCAGGATTCTTCAACACGTTTCGACGGGAAAATATCATCCCATGGGTTGGAGACACTCGAACAAAGTTCCCTGAGCTTCTTAGGGCATTCGAAAACTTGCCTCAGTCTTCGTTCGAAGAGCTCATTGGTATCGACATCCCACGAACCCTCCAGTTGATTTACGACATTCGTAACAAGCGCGATATTGCTCACCTTGGCAAAGGCATTGATCCAAATTTGCAAGATGCAACAATCGTCGTTAGCTGCACCGACTGGACAATGGCCGAGTTCGTTCGCCTTTATCACTCAGTTCCCGCGGGCGAAGCTCAGCGAATAATCGAGGACTTGATGCACCAAGGAGATTCCGGTAATTCAGGAGATACATGGTCAGCCCGTGTTTCTTAAGGATCTCCAACCTCTCGCGACCAAGCACTTGTACTCCTTTACAGTGCGGGACGGATCGTGGTGCCTCCATTGACGAACTCGCATCGTGGCTCCGGGTCAAACGAAAGGATCACCTGATGAGACCGTCTTCTAACTTTGGATGCCCAACGCTTGGTTCTGGAACACCCTTCAAAAGGAACATTCCACATAACCCGATTGGGAATTCAAGACGTGGAAGATAGGGACCTCGTCCGGCCCAAGTGTGTACGGTATCCGACTTTACCGCTTGCTTCCGTAAGCAATTGTCACAGACGAGGCAAGTGTTCCCCGAGCGCTAGCGAACGCAGACTTTTTTGAAATAAGCAGAATTGACCTCAATTCTGAATGCCTGGAACTTTCCAAAAGTCCATGACACGCAAAAGGTCAACCCACCAGTTGAGGAATGCGTTCAGCACGAGGCCAAGCAGCACCGCCGAGGGCGTGGAGACCGACGCCCAGCGACCGGAGGCGGGCATGTTGGAGTTCGCGAATTCGCGCCGTTGGAAACACCTAAATCTCCCGAGTGTCAGTTAGATATGGGACTTTGAGCGCCTGTTGTTCTCGACGCAGCGACCCGAACTGGGATCGTCGGCGCGTGGCAGACTCAATCCATGCCGCGCACGAAGTACACGGTTGGTCGGCTCGAGGCCGAGACGTGGGACGCCTTTGCGGACCTCGTCGAGCGCAACAACGGGATCTACGGAGGGTGCTGGTGCGCTCCCAACCACGTCGAGTACCAGCGCGGCATCAGCGATCCCCGAACCCTCAAGGAGCAGTTGGTCCGGTGTGGTCGAGCGCACGCGGCGCTGGTCTTCGACGACGAGGCAAACGCGCAAGGCTGGTGCCAGTACGGCACCTCGTATCCTTAGATCTGAAGCACGGTCGCGAGTACCGCAAGGACCCGCCCACGGCGGCGATGTGGAGAATCGCGTGCATCTTCGTGGACAAGCGCCATCGCGGAGAGGGTATCGCCCGGTTGGCGCTCGAGGGAGCCATCTCCCAGATCGTCGTCGCGGGCGGTGGACGCATTGAGGCGATCTCGGAGACCACGTTGGGGCGCAAAGCGCAGGATCGCTTCCTGTTTAGCGGGACTGTTGAGTTGTTCGAAGACCTCGGATTCATACGCGACCGTCAGGTGGGCAAGCATGCCTGGATCGTGAGTCGCACGGTCAAAGCCGGAGCCAAGTCGACGGGCAACGCGTAGGGCGACGGTAAAGCGAATCGTGCTTTGCCCACATTCCTGCGACCAGATCCCACCTTCAGTGAATGGTTGTAGACCTGTCGTGTCGGGTCTCCGACACTGGAAATCGTTGCTCCGCTTGTCGGTGTGCGACTCACTCGTTTGCCGCGATGATCCGTCGAATGTCCCACAAATGATGACTGGCGTCGTGAGCGTTATTCCTAGCGACGTCTTCAGCGCTCTGTAGCCCTCGATCGGAATGTTGCAGTTCCGTTCCAGCGAGGAGCGCCATTCGCAGCGACTCGGACCACTCTGTCACCGCCCAATCGAGCGACCAAAGAGCAGCGTCCAGATTGATCGCGTCGTAGCGTCGAGCAATACCGAGCAGATCGTTGTCGTATCCGGTGACTTGATTCTCGCCCGACAACCTCGCTCCGGCGAGCCGCTCGCTCCATATTCGAAGGTTGTCCGCGACGTGACTCACGTAAGCAGTGATAGACCATCCGAGATCCGGACGGGTCTCCTTTCCGGATGCGCCCTCCAATCGCGCGGCATACATCCCAGGAAGCTTCTGGACGAGACTCACTGCCCCCGTGGCCGAAAGTTCCCAGTTGAATTGACATTCTCGACAGGGATTCCCGTAGAGCTGAGATCCCCACAGGATCGTTGCGTTGGGAAGTTCCGATTCCGCCACTGACGTTTCATTCTGCCAGACGGAAAACGCGCAAAACGAGCCGTATCCTTCAGGCGCGTAGAGAGACGCTAGTGCCTCGGAGCAGACCCGTTGCTTTGCGTCTCCGACACCAAGGAATCTGATGCGCCACTACGCCCAACCCAACTCCGCCAGTCGAGGGTCACTAAGGCCAAAGTGGTGCGCGACCTCGTGGAGGACGGTCTTTCGAATCTGGACCTTCACTTCTTCTTCGGTGGAGCAATAGCGACATATGGCGTTCTGATAGAGGGTGATGCGGTCAGGCATGACGCCGCTGTAACTAACGGGACCGCGCTTGGTGAGAGGAACGCCCTGGTAAAGACCAAAGAGGTTGTGACCGGGGGCGTCGTCTTCCACGACGATGGCCAGGTTCTCGATCTGGGACGAGAGATCAGTCGGCAATGTCGCGAGAGCTTCGGCAGCTAACTCCTCAAAGCGCTCGTTGGAAACAGTGAACATGAAGGGAGCGTACCGGTGCGCGGAATTTCAGCGCCGAGAAAGCCTGAAGGGGTTTACGCGAATTTCGAGTCGACTCTCATTGCGAGTGGTTCTAGTTACTGGCCTCGGGCCCACCACTCGACCCTCCGCAAGGGCACACTCTGAGCTTCAAAAAGACTGTCCTGGACTAGCCTTCCTCCTGGAGAGCCGGGAAGCCTGGTCGGCAGAGTGACTGTTGGAGGAGGAGACCGTCTTGGCTCTCGCGTTTGCTGCCTTCATCGCTGGTGCCCTAGTCAGCCTCGGGACGAGTTGGATACTCGTGACCCGACTGGAGCGTGTCGGCCAACGGTTCGGCTTTTCTGAGGCCCTTCTCGGAATTGTGGCCGCACTAGCCGCCGACGCTCCAGAGATCACGGCGTCGATATCGGCGCTCTCTCACCACCAACGCGCAATTGGCACGGGCGTCGTGATTGGCTCAAATGTGTTCAATTTGGCGGCGCTCTTAGGTCTCGGCGCAGTCGTGTCTGGATTCATCGCGCTTCACCGAAGAGTTGTCGTTCTCGGTGGCTTCGTCGCCATGTGGATCGCTCTTTGTTGCCTGGTCACCATCACGGGACTCATCTCAGCGCTGGTTGGTCTGGTCCTTGCTTCGGTGGTACTCACTTGCTACGTCATCGTTCTTGGGCTCAATCGCAACGTTCTTGGGCGCCTGCCGATGCCGCGAGTTCTGACGTCGTGGATCTCATCGGCCGTTACGGAAGAGGAAATGGAGCTGGAGACAGCTATCCGACCATCTCGAGGGCGGCCAATCGATGCGACTGTCGCGGTCGGGGCGCTCGTCGTCGTCGTTCTCTCCAGTCTCGCCATGGAGTGGGGTGCATCGAAACTCGGTCACCATTTTCATGTTGCTGATGCCGTGACGGGCGGAATCGTCCTCGCGGCGGTTACCAGCCTGCCCAACGCAGTCGCTGCGGTTCACTTGGCATCATCGGGGCGAGGTGCGGCTGCATTCAGCACAGCGCTCACGAGCAACAACCTGAATGTGGTGGCGGGACTTTTGATACCCGGAGCAGTGATCGGGTTGGCATCACCGTCCTTCGCCGGCAACCTCACCGCGACCGTTTATCTGGTTGTTACTGCTCTCGTTCTTGTTCTTGCCTTCGCCAACTCCGGCCTGAACAGACGCTCTGGGGTGGATCATCATCTCCGGTTACGTCGTTTTCGTCTCGTGGCTCCTGGCTGTCACCTAAGCGCGCCGCGCCCAAAACGAACCGGTTAGACGACCGTTCCCGATTGCGTCGGCGTCATCATTGCCAGGGCAACCTTCTCGGCGGCCGCTCGGAGTTCATCGTCGGAGACGTTCGGTAGGGCGTCCTCCCACAGAGGGAGCATCATCCCGTGTGCCTCCAGCATCCCCAGCGGACGAGGGAGCATCCACACGTGGAAGTGGGCCGCACCATCGCCCCAGCGATAGAGGTGAACTCTGCCGACGTCCCCTAGGGAGAGAATTCCTCGCTCGACGTCGCCAATGACGCGGCCGAAGTCTGCCGCAGCATCCTCGGGGAGATCCTTGAAGGAGTCGACATGCTTTTTCGAGGCGAGCCACACCGCGCCGGGCAGACTCCCTCCGATGGGCGGGTGGAGCGACCAATTGTCATCTGACCAAACGGCGCTCGTTGTTTGGCCGGCGCAGATTCCGCAGGGCTCACCACCGGGCTCGCCGCGCCGCGGCGGCTCGGGGAGTACGCGTGCTCCCGGTGCGCGCACTACAAGCGGTTCCTCGTATGGAAGCGTCATGGCTACTCCTTTTCTTCTGGAGCGCACTGCTCCTGTGTCGGAAACTCTGGTTTGCGTGCGACGAACCTGACGTCCCCGTCGATCACGACGGTGATCTGCGCGAAGCCCACCGACTGGAGCCGCACCACGAACGAAGCAGCATCCACCGGGTTGTAGTCATCCCCTTGGTGGAAGTGGTGCAGATCGTTGCTCGCCAGGCTGTCCGATCCGACGAATACCCCGCCGGGCTTGAGCACACGGAACGCTTCCAGGAGGAGTCTCTGTTGGCCGGCGAAAGTCGGTATGTGGTGCAGCATGGTGAACGATCCGACCGAATCAAAGGCGTCTGACGGTAGGTCCAGTTGGGTGGCGTCGCCGAGAACGACGTCGACGTTCGTACCGGCG
Source organism: uncultured Acidimicrobiaceae bacterium (assembly GCA_963791015.1). Taxonomy (GTDB): domain Bacteria; phylum Actinomycetota; class Acidimicrobiia; order Acidimicrobiales; family RAAP-2; genus RAAP-2. Next base: position 114,708 of record CAWBQX010000002.1, read on the forward strand.
AATCGCTCCGAGAGAAGCGTGGCTGCGTGCTCGTCCGCCTCTACGGCCACGAGTCGGCGCACGCGACGGTACAGCCACTCGGTGGCCGCCCCGGGACCGGGACCGAGTTCGACCATCTCGTCGCCGAACTCTGCGATGGTCGCGAGGGAGGGCAGAACGTCGTTTTGAATGTGCTCCGCCCACTCGGGACTGGGACACAACTGAGTGTGGTTTTCATTCATGACTGCAACCTACCGATCGCGTTGCTCGATTCCTAGGCCGTAAGGTGACATTCGATGTCGCACAACGGACAATGTGACGAGCCAACGGTCAACCCTGCGATGGCAATGGCGGTGTGCACGTTTCCCATGCCCGCAGGCACGGTCTTCGACTGGCATACCCACCACGATCATCAACTTGCCTGGGCCGCCAGCGGCGTGCTCACCATCCGTAGCGGGACCCAGGCGTGGGTCTTGCCACCTTCGCGCGCGCTGTGGATTCCCGCGGGCATCCGCCACGAGACGATCTCGGAAGCCAGTGCCACGATGCGCACCGCCTACGTGCGACCAGAGTCCTGCTCCATATCGTGGTCTAGCTGCACTCCCGTAATCGCCACGTCGCTCGTGGCGGAACTGCTGGACTACCTGGAAGACGACGGATTGGAGGTGTCCCGGCGCACGCACGCCGAGTCGTTGCTGGTCGACATGCTCGAGCTGGCCCCGACAATTTCCTTTGACGTGCGCATGCCCACTGAAGATCGAGCACTGCAAGTAGCCACGATGCTGAACGAGAATCCAGGCGAGAACCGGACTCTCGCCGAGTGGGGAAATGAAGTCGGGGCGAGCAGCAGAACTCTCTCTCGGGCGTTTCTGTCGGGAACGGGTCTGCCCTTTGCCCGCTGGCGTACGCTCGTCCGGCTCCGGTCAGCGATGGTGGCACTCGGATCGAGCGAACCGGTCAGCGAGGTCGCCCAAATGGTGGGCTACGAATCCGTGAGTGCGTTTGTCGCGGCATTTCGGCGTGAGACCGGGATCACCCCCTCTCAGTATTTTCGTCAACAGGACAAGTCCTGAGCAGCGGTACTTCGAGATCGATTAGACCGATTCTCCATTTTCCAACGGGGACATTCGGAAATAGTGTGACGCATGTCGCTGAGTGCATGTTCGCCGAGCGCGTGGGAGCCCACGCCGATCGAGTTTCCTCGAGTCGCGTGGTCCAATGGTGTCGCACGCCGAAGAGGTGACATTCGACTACGCAGTGTGACGTCCGACGATCTCGCCAGCGCGATAGTGGCGAGTAACTGGCACTTCTTCCGGCGGTTGGCCGGGTAGGTCGTTGGACGCGAATCCCGCTTGACTGAGCGGCCGGCCGGAGTACTTTGGTAAGCGCCGGACCCGCTCAACGCCTAGGAGGAATAATGCCAAACGACTTCGCCCTCGACATTGCCCGAATCCGAGACGAGGCTCGAAAGCACATCAAAGAAGGCGCCCTCATGCCGACCGACACGACCAATGTCGCCAAGGTCATTGACGTGCTGAACAAGGTCGTCGCCAGTGAGATGACCTGCTACCTGCGCTACACGCAGAACGCCATCGTGTGTCAGGGCATCAATCGCGAACAAGTGGCCGCGATGTTCGTGGACCACGCCAACGAAGAACTCGGGCACTTTCTGCGAGTGTCAGATCGCATCAATCAGCTGGGCGGAACGCCGGACCTCGACCCCGCCACAATGAAGGCGCGTGCCATCACCGATTACGTCGCTCCCAGCGACGAGACGGATTTGCAGAGCATGATCCGCGAGAACCTCATTGGAGAGCGAGTCGTCATCGAGGTCTACACCGAGATCATTCGCTGGCTCGGTGAGGGCGACATTACGTCGCGACGAATGATGGAGCAGATTCTCAAAGAGGAAGAGGATCACGCCGACGAGCTGAACGACCTCTACGAAGGCTGAGTTCGAACCATCAGTCGGCGTAGACCTCAACTAGTCCGCTAGGTCGCCGCGGCGGACACCCAGGTCACGGCGTTGGTCCGACCGATGCGGGCGAATGAAATCGTCACTCGTGATCGAGCGGCATACGCTCGCCAGCCTCGATCGCAAGAGGTAGCCGATTCTGGGCGGGAGGCAACGGACACGTGGCAAACGGCGTGTACGCGCAGGGGAGATTCCTCGCGCGATTGAAGTCCAGGACGACGAGTCCGCTGTCAGGGAGTGGTGCGACGAGCTCGCGTCCGCCACCGTAGGTAGTGACGCCGCTCGTGCCATCGGCGAAGAGAAAGAGAAGTTCATCGTCTTCGTCGAATGCTGTTAGCTCGAACGTGTCTCCCTCAATCTCGAACGTCACCGCCCCGGGTGACTCGTAGGTGTTGGACAGACCGTCAATCGTGGTTCCCACATCGACGCTGACGGGCGCGGGATGCGGGAGGAATCGGCCCGTCACCACCCACTGAAGCGCGGGCGGATACGTGGGCGTTCCTCGGTAGTCTTCGCGCACGTGAAAGTCCGGACGACGGGGGCGAACGATGTAGGACGACCCGCGACGCGCCACCTCGATCTCGGTGTCACCCCAGATAGCGCTCACGGGGTGTTGCTCGTCAAAGTCGCCGAACGCGATTCGTCCTTCGTGTGAGACGTCGCCGATGCGCAGACGCTCGCCCTCACCGAGGAGCACCTCGGGCCCTTCACCACCGACCAACCACCGTCCCGGCGCGTCAGCGAGACGAGTTGGTGTGTTCGTGAGCCAGTGAATTCCGGTTACCGCGAGAAAGCCATACGGTCGCCGGCGTCGGGATTCCACATCCTCGTGCCACTGTTCCCACTCGCGGCGAAAGTCGCTCACGGATGCAGTGTCTGCCTGGAAATGTTCACTCATCACCGTCGATCCTTCGCGTCGAGGAGAATGCCATTGTAAGGAGCAGAACGTTGCTCATGTAGCCGGTGCGGTGTCCGGCATCGCGGCGGCGGAATCTTCATCATCCGTGAGTCGGTAGGGTCAAAAGATGCGCCCAGAGGAAATGGCGGATCTGGTGAGGTTGCGTCAAGCACGCGACCGAATCGACCGCGAGTACGCCGAACCGCTCGACGTGGCGACTTTGGCATCGACCGCGCTGATGTCGCCGGCGCACTTCTCGCGGAAATTTCGGGCCGCCTACGGCGAGACCCCGTACACCTACCTCATGACGCGGCGCATCGAGCGCGCCCAGGCGTTCTTGCGCTTGGGGGCGTCGGTCACCGACGCGTGCGTGACGGTGGGGTTCACGTCGCTTGGATCATTCAGTTCTCGGTTTCGCGAAGTCGTGGGAATGACGCCCACTCAGTACCGTGAACTCGATCACGGTGATATCGAACAGATGCCGTCGTGCATCAGCATGTTCGTGACCCGCCCGCGCCGCCTGCCGGCGCCGGAAAAAGAAGGTCTCTCGACCTAGGAGATATCGAGCAGGATCGAAGAAGCGCACTCGCTCGCGGCGTTCCTATGATGTGGCCATGACAGTCACACTTGCCAATACATTCATCCTCGTCAACGACCCGGAAGCGGCGCTCGGCTTCTACCGCGACGCGCTCGGCCTGGAGGTCCGACTCGACGTCTCCAACGGCGGATTTCGCTGGGTAACGGTCGGTGCACCCGGCCAGGACGTCAGCATCGTGCTCTCCCAGCCGCGCGGTGGACGTAGCGACACCGAGGGCGCAGAGCTGGAGTCCCTCGTGGCTCGCGGATCGCTGCAGGGTGCCATCTTTTACACCGACGACCTCGAGGCGACTTTCGCCCGGGTGCGCGACTCGGGCGTGGATGTTCTCGAAGAGCCGACCGATCAGCCCTGGGGCGTACGCGACTGCGCGGTGCGCGATCCCTCCGGCAATCTCGTGCGCATCCAGGCCGCGAACAAGATTCTCTAGGCCACCGGGGAGTCGGTCCGTCAGGCGTTAAAGGGCCGCACCGTGCCAGTGAAGTAGTGACCCTCGTCGAGGTCGGCGATGAGTCCTACGTGGGTGGGCTGCCAGGCCAGCAGTTTCTTTGGTGAACTCGCCGGACGCGGGAGCGTCGAGGCCGATGAAGTTGGCCATCCACGTGAAGTGAGCGGGCGCGTCGTCCGGGCTCACCGAGAGAAGTGGAAGATCGAGGTGGCGCCCGATGACTTCGGCGACGTCGCGAATCGGGACGCCTTCTTCTCCCACGGCGTGCAGTGTGGATCCGGCCGGGGCCGATTCGACCGCGAGACGAAAGAGACGCGCCGAGTCGAGTCGATGTACCGCGGGCCAACGATTGGCGCCGTCACCGATGTAGCCCGAGGCTCCCTTGTCGCGCGCGATGCCGATCAAACTCGCAATGAAGCCGTTGTCGCCAACCCCATGATTGGTCGGCGGAAGGCGAACGACCGAAGTGCGCACCCCTTGCTGCGCGTATCCGAGCGTGAACTCTGCGGTTGCGTGGCGCGCTTGGGGACCTGCCCCCGCCACGGTTCCAAGGTCGTGCCCGTCGGATTCGGTCGCCACACGGCCCAAGGCCGCTCCGAGTAACCCCGAGGCGAGGACGAAGGGACGATCAGAACCGGCCAGGGCTGCCAACATCGTCTCGACGGCCGAGCGATCGGCATCGGCCGCCTCTTGGAAGCCACCCGAAAAGGCGAGGTCGTGCTTGAAGGCCAGGTGAATGACCCCGTCGGAGTCCCCGGCGGCCTTCGCGAGGACATCGTGGTCGTCGAGAGAGCCGAGTTGGATGTTGACGCCCGCAGCGCGCAACGCGTCGGCGGACTCAGGAGAGCGGGCGAGCCCCACGACCTCGTGGCCGGCGTCGAGCAGCTCAGCGACGACGGCCGATCCAATCCATCCGGATGCACCGGTAACAAAGAAACGCATAGAGCCTCCTTCCAGCACCGAAGCCAGATTGCCTCGGTGTGATGTCATACGCTGACATCACACTAGCGTATCGATGTCAGGGGCTGACGTCAAGTCACCACAGCTGCGAAATCTGAGTCGCGACAGCCCCATAACTGTCCAGGGGACACGGACACCGGTTCTGCGGCGTCGGGCAGTTCGGGGTCGGCGTTCGCGACCTCAACCAGCGTCGAACGCACGGCGTCAGTGAGAAACCGAGAGGGCTGAGCCCAGGAGTGGTCGTCACGAACCCGGTGGTGGTGATAGCGCAACGGCACGTAGATCGCGAGATCCTTGCGCGCGCGCGTGACCGCCACGTAGAAGAGACGTCGTTCTTCTTCGAGGCCTTCGGGGGTGCCTAGAGCCATATCGGAAGGGAAGTTTCCGTCTGCCGCGTGGATGACGTGCACGGCGTCAAACTCAAGGCCCTTCGCCGAATGGACGGTCGAAAGGACGAGCCAGTCTTCGTCCATCATCGGGGGACCAGCGAGGTTGCCCGTGGAGTGCGGCGGGTCGAGCGCTTGCGCGGCGGCAACGTCGCTGAGTCGCGTGGCGTCGGTACTGGCCAAGACCAGCGCTCCGAGATCCTCCAGGCGAGGTATCGCGTCTTCGTAGCTCGCTTCAATGAGCGGGGTGAGGGCGACGCGGAGCCGATCGGCGTGGGCGACGATTGGTTCATCGAGGCGACGGACCAACGCCTCGATCAGTCCCTGGGACATCTCCCTCGTCTCTTGGGGCAGGACGTCTTGTACTAGGGGCCAGCGTTCGAGGGCGACATCGAGGGAGCGCGGTAGTAGCGAGTCGTCGTCGCGCAGGGCGTCGATCGCCCGACGAGCCTTGGCGGGTCCCACGCCGGGCATCAACTGCATCAAGCGAAACCAGGCCATCTCATCGCGAGGGTTGTCGGCCAGTCGATAGGCGCAGAGCAGATCTTTGACGTGGGCTCCTTCGAGGTAGCGCAATCCGCCGTACTTCACGAAGGGAATACGGCGACGCGAGAGTTCGATCTCGAGATCGGAGCTGTGATGCGACGCACGAAAGAGGACGGCTTGGCGCTGGAGTTGCACTCCTTGCTCGTAGAGTTCCAGCACGCGGTCAGCCACCACCGTGGACTGCTCGCGCTCGTCGCGACAGTGAATCAGCGAGGGTGGCGTAGCGCCGCTGGACGCAACCTCTTCTCGCAGAACCGACGTGAATCCTTCGGGTGCGTCGCTGGCCAGCGCATTGGCGACGTCCAAGATGGGTGCGGTTGAGCGATAGTTCGCGTTCAGGGTGATGGTTGTCAGGTTGTCGAAGTACGTCTCGGCGTCGAGCAGATAGCGAGGCGACGCTCCGCGAAAACCGTAGATGGCTTGCGCGTCATCGCCCACCAGGGTGAGGCGAGGATCGTTACGCCGCAGTCCTCGCAACACGTCGAGCTGGAGAAGGTTGACGTCTTGAAACTCGTCGACCAGCACGTGGTCAACGGCCGCCCCGAGCTTCTCTCCCAAGACGTCGTGCTGCACCGCGTAGCGCCAAAACAAGAGCAGATCATCAAAGTCGAGCAACGCGAGCTTTTGCTTGCGTGAGACGTAGGCGCGAAACAGGGTGGCGATGTCATCGCAGTGCTCGATGCACCAGGGCGTCACTTCGATCATCACGTCTTTGAGGGGCGTACCGGTATTGACCGAGCGCGAGTAGAGCGCAGCCAAGGTGGACTTCTTGGGTAGGCGGCGCTGTCCGCTCAGTATTCCCAGATCGCTGCGCACCAAGTCGAGAAGATCGGCGCTGTCCCCCTGGTCGAGGACGCCGAAGCCCTCGGCGAGACCCAGCGAGGCGTAGTGGCGTCGCAGGGTGTGGTGGGCAACGGAGTGGAACGTTCCTCCAGCCACGCGCTGGACGCGTTCGTCCCGACGAGACGCGCGCACTCGTCCGATGATTTCGCGAGCGGCTCGTCGGGTGAAGGTGAGTAGCAGGATTCGCTCGGGCACGACGTCCGACTCCAGGAGGAACTCCACGCGCGCGCTCAGCGTCGTTGTCTTACCCGTTCCTGGGCCGGCGAGCACGCGCAGGGGAGTGTCGCCGAACGTGGCCGCTTCCTGCTGGCGTTCGTTCAGGCGATGGTTGCTGGCCGACACGCTCGGAACCTATCAAGGCCCTGTTATGCGTCGGTGGTGGCCGGTTCCAATACCGCCACCATCGTCTTGCGACGCCGCGGGAGAGACGAGATTTCATCTCGCGTCGTGGGTGAGTTCGGTCGAACCGTCGTCCGCCACGGCGTAAGCAGAGACCGAGCCGTTCACTCAACCGCTCAGGATCCATCGGTCGGCCGCCCTGCGCCGCTACTGTCGACTCGTGGGGATCGGGAGGCTTCGAGGGCTCCATGCCCTGCGCGTGGTGATGGTCACGGCTTTGGTGGTGAGCGGCGTGCTCGGTCTGAGCGCGGGCGCGGGCGCCAGCACCGCGCCGGTGATCAGCCGGCAAGTCACGATCGACCCGGGTGCTGGGGGATCGCTCTCGCTCGCCGATGTCAGTTGCACGAGCGCGACGACCTGCACCGCGGTTGGCTCCCTCGTCAGTGGTTCCACCAACACCGTGGAACCGGTGGCTCTCGCGGAGACCTCGGGTACCTGGGGCGCGCCGGTAGCCATCACCCTTCCCTCCGGTGCGTTCGAGGACGGCTCGTTGAATGGCTTGATCGCGGTGCAGTGCGTGAGCGCCGGCAACTGCGAAGCGGTGGGCCGATTTGCCAACGGCGCGAGCGAGACGACCACGCCGATGGCGAGCGCGGAAGTGAACGGCGTATGGGCGGCCGCGACGCCCCTCGGACAGCCCGCGAATGGATCGAGCGGTATCTCGGCCTGGCTGACGGGACTGAGTTGTCCGAGCGCGGGGAACTGCAGCGCGGTGGGAACCTATTTCAATCAGGCCAATCAGGCGGAGCCGATGGTGGTCACCGAGACCAACGGGAGTTGGGGGTCGCCCAGTGAGATTGTCGTTGCAACGGGGGATCAACCAGTTCAGGGCGAGTGGTCGGTCAGTTGTACGTCCGCCTCGTGCACCGCGGCTGGGCCATTGATGAGTGGGTCGAGCGACGTCGCGGGTGTCGCCAGCGAGACGAACGGCTCGTGGAGCGACGCGTCGCCGGTGTCGTCGACCCTCGGTACGTCGATCAACGACATCAGCTGCCAGAACGCGGGTTGCGTTGCGGTCGGTGCCGAGAGCTCGTCGAGCGGTTCGACGCCCGCCTTGTTCAGTGAAGCGAACGGCACTTGGACGCTCAAATCACTCAATTCGTCCCCGGCCGGTGGCGATGCGTTGCTCGTGGCCGTGAGCTGCGTGTCGTGGGGCAACTGTGACGTGGCGGGCGACGTCACCACCGGGACCGGTGTCTTTGCCGTCGCCGAAGAGAAAGGCGTGTGGACCAAGTCACTCAGCATTCCGGTAAGTAGCGGGGCGTCGGCGACCGTCGTCGCGATTACGGGGCTGAGCTGCGCGGCCGCGCTGTCGTGCGTCGCCGTGGGTGGTGTGGGGACGAGCACGGACGTCAATGCGGTGGCCTGGACGTCGCACGCCGCGGCCGTACGACGCACCATCGTGTGCCGACGTGGCCACCTGCTTCGGCGCGTATCGGGCGTCGCGCCGCGGTGTCCCACGGGATTTCGCCGGACGTAGTGCGCGACGGTAGTTTGGATTTGGAAGCCTCCGCGACCGAGACCCTGCGCTGCCAGGGCATCGCGTGGTTCATCGCAAGGCGAACGACTCCACCTACTCCCTAAACGGGCCGCGTCATATCGCGAATGGTCGGCTCGTGAGGTCAGAGTCCGTTCGAACGTGGTCACCGCAGGGGGCGACTCGTGTTCGTGATGCGTCGATAGTCTCACGTGAGGTCGTCGTTGTAACGAATCGGCCCTGAGCGAGACAGTACTTCGGTCGAAAGTCGCTCCAAGATCGACCGCGAGAGGAGAATCATGGCGCAGTACACCAAGGACCCCGAGAGGGTGGCCCAGCTCACCCCGGATCAGTACCAGGTGACACAAAATGCCGCGACCGAGCCGCCGTTTCGCAACGAGTTCTGGGACCACAAAGAGGCCGGCATTTACGTGGACGTCGTCTCGGGAGAGCCGCTCTTCGCGTCGACCAAGAAGTTCGACAGTGGATGTGGTTGGCCGAGCTTTACCGCGCCCCTCGAGCCAGCCAACATCGTGGAAAACAGCGACCGGAGCCTTGGCATGCTGCGAGTCGAAGTGCGCTCGACAAATGCCGACAGCCACCTCGGCCACGTCTTTGACGACGGTCCCAGGGATCAGGGCGGTCTGCGCTACTGCATTAACTCCGCGGCCCTGAGGTTCGTGCCGTACGACGACCTCGACGCCGAAGGATACGGCGAGTACAAGTCGCAGTTCGAGAGATAAGGAAATCCACATGACTGAAGAGACCGCAATTCTGGCCGGTGGCTGTTTCTGGGGAGTGCAAGACCTCCTACGCAAGCGTCCCGGCATCATCTCATCGCGCGTGGGATATAGCGGGGGAGACGTGGCGAACGCCACCTATCGCCGTCACGGGACGCACGCCGAAGCGGTCGAGGTCATCTTCGACCCCAGCGTGATCTCGTACCGCGAGATTCTCGAGTTCTTCTTCCAGATCCACGACCCGACGACGCTGAATCGCCAGGGCAACGACAACGGGACGAGCTATCGCTCGGCGATCTATTACACGAACGACGAGCAGCGCCAGGTCGCCCTCGACACGATCGCCGACGTGGAGGCCTCTGGCCTGTGGCCGGGCAAGGTCGTGACCGAAGTCGCAGCGGCAGGTCCGTTCTGGGAGGCCGAGCCTGAGCACCAGGACTACCTGGTCAAGTACCCCTACGGCTATACCTGCCACTTCCCTCGTCCCGGTTGGGTCCTGCCTAAGCGGGTCGAGTCACCGAGCGCCTCCGCCGACTGACACTCACCTGCTCCTAGGTCCCGGCCGGGTGCGGGTGGGGAGTCTTGCTGAGCGCATCAACGAGCGCACAGGTGGTGATGACGGAGCCAAGTGCCGCGCCGAGCACGCACACGCCCGTCCAGTGATTGTGCTGATAGATCAGTGAGCCAATCCACGACCCCAGTGCTCCGCCGACGAAGTAGCACACCATGTAGGCCGAGTTAATGCGGCTGCGCGCGTGAGGAGCGAGTCGGTAGATCAGCGATTGATTGGTCACCTGCACACCCTGGACGCCCACGTCAAGGACGAGGATGCCCACGATCACCATCGCGATCGAGTGCCGTCCCCACCAGAGCGGCAAGAAGGAGACGGCGATCATTGCGGCGAAAACCAAGGTGGTGGACTTCGTCCAGCGGCGATCGGCCCAGCGTCCGGCAAAGTTAGCGCACAGCGCTCCGGCGGCGCCGACGAGACCGAAGAGTCCGATCGTGAGGTCGTTGTAGTGGAACGGCGCGCCGCTCAGCAGGAACGCCAACGTCGTCCAGAGCACGCTGAAGGCACCGAAGGAGAGTCCTCCGAGGAGGGCACGCTGGCGCAGCAACTTTTCGCTGGTGAAGTAACGCACCGTGTCGGCGAGCAACGTGATGTAACGCACGTGCGGCCGAGTCTGTTCAGCGGGGAGACGCTTGGAGAGCACGACGGCGAGCACGAGGGCCATCACCGCGGCCACGATGTAGACGGTTCGCCAACTCGAGAGTTCGGCGATCACACCCGAGATGGTGCGAGCGAGCAAGATCCCTAACAGCAGTCCGCTCATGACCGTTCCTACGACCCGGCCACGCTCGCTCGGTGCGGACAGTGAGGCGGCCATCGGAACGAGAATCTGTGCGGCGACCGAGCCGAGGCCTACAAACAGGGAGACTGCGATGAGGACACTCGCGCTAGGCGCGAACGCGCAGACGATCAAGCTCGCGCACGTGAGCAGCAACACACCCGGCACGAGTCGTCGGCGAGCGAGAACGTCACCGAGGGGAACGACAAAGGCGAGGCCAAGGGCGTAACCGATCTGGGCGAAGGTGACAACCAGACCCACGCCACTCGAGTTCGTGTGGAACGACTTCGAGATGCTGCTGAGCACGGGCTGGGCGTAGTAGAGGTTCGCCGCCGAGAGCCCGCAGGCCAGGGCAAACAGGGTGACCATGCTGGAACTGAGGCGCTGGTCAGTATTGAGGTCGACAGTTCCTCGGGCCACCTCATCTCCTCTCATTTGGATACATTTAGTGTAGCACAAATAGTAAACGATACGTTCATATATTACACTATTTAGCGTGAGTGAAGACGTCGAGATTGGGGCTCGCCCGGGTCGACCGCGCAGTGAAAAGACACGGCTCGCCATTCTCGACGCGGCGGCCGATCTTCTTTTGTCGAACGGGTTCTCCGAGGCCACCATCGAGGCGATCGCCGCACGGGCGGGGGTGAGCAAGGTGACCATCTATAAGTGGTGGCCGAGCCGCGGGGCGGTAGCGATCGACGCCTACTTTCACCGCTTCATACAGAGCACCATCTTTCCTGACAGCGGCAATACCGTGGTCGACATCACAACCCAGGTGCTTCATCTCATTGAGACGTTTCGGGGTCGGGCTGGGGAAGTGATGGCCGAGTTGCTGGGACAAGCCCAACTCGACCCCGCACTTAAGCGACGTACTGCGCGAACGCTGGCTGCAGCCGAGGCGCGCGCTCTCGACGGCGGTCCTGCAACGCGGCATCGACCGCGGCGAGATTCGCAGCGACGTCACCGTGTCGATCGTGCTCGACGAGATCTACGGTCCGGTGTACTTCCGACTGATGACGCGCCTGCACCCCCTCACCGATGAGTTTGCGACCGAGCTGGTCCAGAACGTTCTGCGGGGCGTCGCCAACTAACTCTCGCTGGCCGGTCGCGGTGCGATCCGAGCACTTCTGAATCGATGGACCGCCACGCCCGACCAGATGAGTTCGACAACCCCGAAGGGCCACGCGCCCGCAAGGAAGCCGTAGATGCTCGAGAGCACGCACCCTAGGGCGAAGGCCAGCACGAAGTTGCGCCCTCGTCGCTCCAGTGCGTACATTGCCATCATGAAAGAGACGGCGCAGACGCCGTAGATCGTGACACCCGGACTTGACATGACGTAAGTCAACCATCCGCGCGCGTCAAGCGCATCGAGAGCTGACCCTAGGTGCGCTTGGTACATTTCATCCGTGCGATTAGTTTCCTGGAACGTCAACGGAATTCGGGCGGTAGCCAAAAAGGGTCTCTTTGATCCCATGGTGAATGAGCTCCAACCAGACATTGTCTGTCTTCAAGAGACGAAGGCCCAGGAGCACCAGTCCGAGGTCGAGGTGGCGGGATTCGTCGAGCACTGGAACTCCGCGGAGAAAAAGGGGTACTCCGGCACGGCCATCTTCTCTCGGTCGGTCCCGCTTGAGGTTGAACTCGGCCTCAATCCAAAGTCGATCAAGAAGTTCGGCGTCACCGGGGACCAGTTTGGTGATCCCAACACCGAGGGTCGAGTACTGAGTGAGGAGTTCGACGACTTCTTTGTGGTGACGGTCTATACGCCGAACGCAAAGGACGACCTGGGCCGACTGTCTCTTCGTCACAACCAGTGGGACCCCGCCTTCTTAGATCACGTGAAGGAGCTCGAAAAGAAGAAGCCGGTGATCTTTTGTGGCGACCTCAACGTCGCCCACACGCCCGACGATCTGGCCAACCCCAAGTCGAACGTGGGCAAGAAGGGCTACACCACTGAAGAGCGGACCGGGTTCCAGGCGTACCTCGACGCAGGATTCGTCGACACCTTTCGCATGTTTCATCAAGGCAACGGCCACTACTCGTGGTGGTCGCACTTCGCGAACTCTCGTGCGCGCAACGTCGGATGGCGCATCGACTATTTCCTCGTCTCGGCATCGCTCGCCGATCGCGTCGAGGCCGCCGAGATTCACGCCAACCTCATGGGCAGCGACCACTGTCCCATCAGCGTCACCCTTCGCGACTAGCGCCGCGGGCGCGCCGTCATCGCCTCTAGCTGTAGTACGCCGGCGAGAGCGGATTCATCAATTCAATCACCTGATCCAGGAGATCCGTGAGGCTTCGTTCGCTGTAGGGATTGAAGAGCGGTCCCGAACCGTCGCGCAAGATCGTCAGCGCCATGGCCACGCCGCGCACCGACGCCAGCGGTCGCACCAGGGCACGAGCCAGGGCGTCGATTTGGGCCTTGGCGGCGCTGACGCGTCGACGCTGGATCGGAATCGCGGGGCTAAAGACAATGCGAGTCACATTCACCTGGTCGAGCAACGAGAGCCAATTATTCGCCAGCGCTTGACGTTCGCTCAGCGATCCCAGCTGCTCGGCGCGCGTGATCGTCAGGGGGCTCGTCATGGGATCAAGACCGTTGGCCAACTTCGCGTCGAGGTTGGCGGCAAAGAGTCGCGCCAGCGCTCGGTGAGGGTGGAAGTGGTCGTGACTATTGGTTGGGTTAGTACCCGAAAAAGGAAGAGATTCGTTGGGCTGGGTCATCAGGTACTCCTTGGACGTCCCCTTGACCATTTTTGCGCGGACTTCATCAAAATGGTCTTAAAAACTTTGGAACACTTCGTCATAATCTCTGAACGCGGGATTAGACATGACTATGAACAAGGCACTCTCGGTCCATCAAGGGCACGTCCACTGTGCGGGGAGTGTCGCGCCGTGAGCGATGACTGGTCCGCACCGGTCGACTTGAGCTTTGCCAAGGAGTTGGCCGCGCAACTGGCCCTCGAATGGGGTCTTGAACTGGGTGAACCCTTCGCCATGAACAACGTCTCGTTCGTGGCACCCACGACCGACGGCCGAGTCCTCAAGGTGGCCTGGGAGGGGGGTGAAGAGGAGTCGCTTCACGAGCCCGACGCTCTCGAGCTGTGGGACGGACATGGTGCGGTGCGCGCCTATCGGCGCTCCGGTCACGCCGTCTTAGAAGAGCGCGCGGTCCCCGGACATGATCTGTCGATCGAAGCCGAAGACGTCGCCACGGCCATCGCGGTCGAACTGGCGCCCCTCTTGTGGCGTCCGGCGCAAGAGCCCTTTCGCTCGGTCGCGCCCTACGTTGACATCTGGCTGGGCTACGGAGAACGAGACGGAAACGAACTCATCGGCCTCGCTCGTGAACTCCTCGCCGAGGTCGGGGTGAACCCGCAGTGGGTCGTGCACGGCGATTTTCATCACCACAACATTCTTCGTCACGCTGACGCCTACGTCGCGATCGACCCCAAGCCCTTTCTCGCCGATCGCGAGTACGACGTGCCGAGTTTTCTCTGGAATCCACTCGACAACTTGATGGAGAACCACGAGCAGACCGAGCGACGAATCGCCGCGTTTGTCGCGAGTGGACTCGATGATTTCAAGATTCGTGCGTGGAGCGTGATCCGAGGGTCGTACATGCGTCCCCAGGACCACTTCGTTCGCGCGCTGCGGTCGCTGATTGCATAAAACTGCAGTTGCGTGAGGAAAGAGTTACCAAAGATTTTCCTGGCGCTTACCTAGGTGCGCTAGGAAGATTCGTAGGCACGACTACAAAAGGAGATGACAATGGTGGCAACGTATGACGACGCGTCGTTGGTGGTGAACCTGTTGCGCTGGGGCACCGAGATGAAATTGGACGAGGCGTACATGACGATCTTCTCTCCCGACTTCAACGCGGATGAGACGGACCCCGGAGACCCTGCGGTGAGCAAGATTCTCTACTTCGGTGAGACGATCGGGGCTCTCGTCAAGCACGGCGTGTTGGACAAGGGTCTCATGCTCGACATCTTCTGGGCCGACGGTGTGTGGCCGCTGGTTCGTGCAAATGCTCTGCGGGCGCGCGAGGCAGGCAACGACCCGCGACTCTACGAGAACTTTGAAGCGCTCGTTGCCCCGTGATTGACCATCCGGCCTTTGATGTTGAGCCGTGGTTGCTGCGTGAGGCGCAGATCGACCTCGACGTGATCGCACAGAGCGAGTCACTCTTCACCCTCGCCAACGGTCACATCGGGTGGCGAGGAAACCTTGACGAGGGTGAACCGCACGGCCTGCAGGGGGCGTACCTTAACGGCGTATTCGAACTTCGACCGCTGCCATACGCCGAGGCCGGATACGGGTACCCCGAACAGGATCAGGTCGTGGTCAACGTGACCGACGCCAAGGTCATTCGCCTGCTCGTCGACGACGAGCCACTCGATATCCGCTACGGCGACTTGCACACCCACACGCGCGAACTTGACTTTCGCACGGGCTTGTTGAAGCGGGATCTGGAATGGTCGACGCCGACTGGTCGACGCGTCAAGGTCTCCTCCACCCGCCTGGTGTCCTTTACCCAACGTGCGGTTGCGGCCATCAAGTATGAAGTGGAAGCGGTCGACGCCGTGCGCGTGGTGGTGCAGTCCGAACTGGTCGCCAACGAGGCGCCGCCGAGACCCGCCGGGTTCGACCCGCGAGAAGCGGCAGCGCTCGAGAACGTGTGGACGTCCCTCGAGCACGCGAGTGGTGAGACGTGGGCGGTACTCGTGCACTCGACGAACTACTCCAACCTCATCGTGGCCGCCGGTATGGACCACCTGGTGAACGGGCCGAGTGGCACGACGGTCTCGTCGATTGCGACAGAAGACGTGGCGCGCGTGATGATCACCAGTGCGCTTGAGCCGGGCGAGAAACTCACCGTCGTCAAGTTCGTGGGGTACGGGTGGTCCGGGGCGCGCTCCAAGGAGGCGATACGCGACCAAGTCGACGCCGCGCTCGAGGTAGCGCGCGCGGGCGGCTGGAACGCGCTCTGTAAAGAACAGAGCGAGTACCTCGACAACTTCTGGAAGGGGGCGGACGTCGAGATCGATGGTGACGAAGACATTCAACAAGCCGTTCGCTTCGCTCTGTTTCACGTGCTGCAAGCTGGCGCGCGCAACGAACAGCGAGCGATTCCCGCCAAGGGCCTGACCGGCAACGGCTACGACGGCCACGCCTTCTGGGATACCGAGTCGTTTGTGTTGTCGGTACTGAACTTCACCGCGCCCGACACCGTGGCGCACGCGCTGCGATGGCGCCACAGCACTCTTGACACCGCGCGCGATCGAGCCGAGTTGCTGGGGTTTCGCGGGGCGGCCTTTCCCTGGCGCACGATTGGCGGTGCGGAGTGTTCGAGTTACTGGCCCGCGGGTACTGCGGCCTTCCACGTCAGTGCGGACGTGGCCAACGCGGTGGTCGCGCACTTGCACGTGACGGGCGACGAAAAGTTCGAACACGACACCGGAGCCGAGATCCTCATCGAAACCTCGCGGCTCTGGCTCTCCCTCGGTCACTTCGATCTCGACGGGGGCTTTCGCATCGATGGGGTGACTGGTCCCGACGAGTACAGCGCGATCGCGGACAACAATATCTATACGAACCTGATGGTCCAGCGCAGTCTGCGCGTCGCGGCCGACGCCGCCGAGAGGCACCAGGACGTCGCAACCGCTCTCGCGGTCAGCACCGAAGAGATCGTCCAGTGGCGACACGCAGCCGACGCGATGACGATTCCCTTCGACGAGGAGGTCGGCGTGCACGCCCAGTCAGAAGGCTTTACTCGACACGAGCTGTGGAACTTCGCCGGGACGAAGGAGGATCAGTATCCACTGCTTCTGCACTTTCCCTACTTCGATCTGTACCGCAAGCAGGTTGTCAAGCAGGCGGATCTGGTCTTTGCGATGTACTTGCGCGGGGACGCCTTCAGTGCCGAGCAGAAGAAGGCCAACTTCGACTACTACGAGCCCTTGACGGTTCGCGACTCATCTCTCTCGGCCTGCATTCAATCCGTGATGGCCGCCGAAGTCGGATACCTCTCGCTCGCCTACGACTACGCGGGGGAGGCGGCACTCCTCGATATCCAGGATCTGGAGCACAACACGCGCGACGGACTGCACATGGCGTCACTGGCCGGCACCTGGATCGCCCTGATCTCGGGCTTCGCGGGTCTTCGACCGTGGGAGAACTCGCTGAGTTTCGCCCCACGGCTTCCTGAAGGGATCACGCGGCTCGCGTTCAACCTGCACTTTCGCGGCCGCCATCTGCACGTGCGAACGTCGGCTCGCTCGACGACCTACGAGCTGCGAGAAGGTGACGCCCTGGAACTTCGCCACGGCGAGGAGTCCTTTACGGTCTCGGTGGGGAACTCGGTCGTGATGAAGCCGGTCGCGGCCCTCGATCCCGGCCCGGCGCCCCTGCAGCCCGCGGGTCGAGCGCCCACACATCGGGTAGCGGACGCGCAACGACAAGAGGAAACGCCATGACCACACCTCCCAGTACCCCCAGCGAGGTTGACCTCGGCGCGTACGAGGCGTGGCTCTTCGATATGGACGGCGTACTCACCAAGACCGCGCTGGTGCACGCGGCCGCGTGGAAGGAAGCCTTCGACGCCTTCTTGAAGGAAGAATCGGCGCGCACCGGTAAGACCTACGCGCCTTTCGATCCTGAGAGCGACTACGAGAAGTACGTCGATGGTGAGCCGCGGGCCGATGGGGTTCGCAACTTTCTGGCCGCGCGCGGGATCACCCTGCCCGAGGGCGAGGACAGCGACCCGCCGACCGCGGCCACCGTGTGCGGGGTCGGTAATCGCAAGAATGATCTGGTCCTCGCGGTAATGAAGAAACAGGGTGTCCAGGACTACGAAGGCGTCACCGAACTCATCGCTGCTCTCAAGAGCCACGGGGTGAAAGTTGCGGTCGTCTCGGCGAGCGAGAACACGGTGGCCGCTCTCACCGCGGCGGGCATCAATCAGCTCTTTGACGCGCGGGTGGATGGACATACCGTGAAGGACCTGCACCTCGCCGGCAAACCGGCTCCCGACTCGTTCCTGCAAGCAGCCAAGGATCTCGGCGTCGCGGCCGCGCACGCGGTCGTGCTGGAGGATGCTCTCGCCGGAGTGGAGGCCGGCCGGGCCGGTCACTTCGGCCTCGTTATCGGAGTCGATCATCACGACGAAGGGGACTCGCACGCGTACGCGGACCAGTTGCGTGCGCACGGTGCGAACGTGGTGGTGCGCGAGCTCACTGAGTTGGTGGGCCACTAGGGCTCGGACCGAGACGCGCTCACGGTTGTCGTGGCCGCAGGTCAGGACTATTCTGCGCAGAACGAGGTGACATATGACAATTACGTGCAAGGTGTCGGGTGAGTTTGCTCAGATGATCACCTGCCAGCTCAACGACGGACAGACGATGTTCGCCGACGCCACGAAGTTTCGCTGGAAGACCCCCAACGTGTCGATGGAGACTCGTCTCACGACCCCTGGCGGTCAGGCGGATCAGGCCCATCAAGCATCCAAGCAGGGCGGGGGAAGCTTCCTCAAGGCCGCACTCGCAACCGCCACCGAAGTAGGCAAGCGCATGCTCAGTGGCCAGAGCCTCGCGTTCCAGTGGTTCTCACCAAGCGGCGGCGCAGGACTCGTCACCTTCTCGGGTGACCTACCCGGACAAGTAAAGATTGTCGAGCTCGATGGCTCGACCACCGGCTGGCGCGCCGAAAGTCGAGCGTTTATCTGCGCGGAGTCCACGGTCAACTACGACATTGACTTTTCGGGTCTGGCGTTGGGCTATCGCGCCAAGGACGGCTTCATCTTCGAACACTTCACCGGCACCGGCACCGTCGTTCTCGGAGGTGGCGGCAGCCTGGTTGAGCTGAACCCCAAGGACTACGGCGGCAAGATTCAAGTGCACGGCGGTGCCGTGGTCGCTTTCGCCGACTCGGTGACCTTCAGTGTGGAGCGGGTGGGCGCCTTCAACGCTCAAACAGCGATGACGGCGGTCTTCGGTGGATCGGGGATCAACGTGATCACACTCACCGGCGACGGGCCGGTCTTGCTGCAGGCTACGTTGCATAGAGAGTTTGAAGACGAACAGAAACAAGACACGAGCGCGGGTAACAGCGTCCGCAAAGATCTGCTCGGCCGACTGTAGAGAGAAAGAAGAAGAAATGGCCCTTTTCGACAAGGTGAAGGAACAGGCGAGTCAACTCGCCCAGAAAGCTCAAGAGGCCGGCAAAGCAGGGCAAGCCAAGATTCAAGACGCCCAGGCCACTCGCAAGTTTGACGGAATGCTGCGCGATCTCGGTGCCGCCGTCTACGCCGAGAAGACCGGCGAAGTGAGTGACAACAGTGCCGAGATCGACCGGATCGTCGGTGAACTGAAGGCCTTTGACGCCGAGCGTGAAGCCGACGCCGCGGCAGCGGCTGACACTGGTTCGAGCACCGCCAAGGATGAGACGAAGGGCGAGACCGACACACCCGAGGGTGGCTTCACCCTGTAGGAAGAAGTCGCGTCTACTACGCGGCTATTGAACGGTGACGAGAGTGCCGATCGGCGTGTGGGGCCACAGCACGCCCGCTTCCGCGAAGGGCATCTCGACGCACCCCAAACTCTGGGGGTATCCGTACGAAGAACGGATGAATCCGTGTAATGCGTCGCCACCGTGAAAGTACGAGACCCACGGAATACCCGGGTCGTCGTACTTCTCACCGTCGGGCATGACTCCAGACATCGTCGTCACGGTAAAGCGCAGATACACCGGGTACGTCCCACTTTGGGTGGGAGCATCGGAGACCCCCGTATTGGCGAGGGTGGTGAAGGTCTTTCGCCCGTTTTCGTACAAGGTCACCTTTTCGGGCGATCCAATCGACACGTACACGTCGTTGTAGCTCGCGGGATTGGCCTGGTGTGCCACGACAGCGTCGGTCAACGCCGTCCAGGTCGAACCATTCATCTGACCGGTGGTCAGAAGATTGTGCACGTTCTGGAATCGCATGAGCGCACCTTGTAGGACGACGTTGTTGGTGCCGACCTGCCACTGACTGCGCAACAGCGAGTTCAACGCCGGAAACTTCCATACGAACGTTCCGGCGATCAGCGACGTCGGCTTGGGCACCTTCACGGGCTTTTTCTTAACGGGCAACGTCGTGGTCGTCGTTGATGTCGTGCTGGGCAACGTAGTCGTGGTGGTGGACGTCGGTGTCGTCGTTGTCGTTGTCGTGGTGGTGGTGGTCGTCGTCGTGGTGGTCGTGGAGGAAGATTTAGGAACGAAGCTCACCGGAAGATAGTTGAGCGTCGCCAGAAACTGGTCTTCCAGACGAATGGAGAAGGCCGGGATGGCGACGTGGCCGCGCAGCGTGGTGGCCTGCGACGAAGTTGCCCAACCGATGGTGCTGACTGTCACCACGCTCATCGCGACCAGGGAGGAGACCCGGTGGATCTTGACAGTCATTTGGACGAGTTTACTTTGCGCGTGCAAGTGCTAGTTCTCGCTCGGCGCGCGTAATCGGTTACGAACCGGTTACAAAGTGACTCTCGACACTCGTTGTTGACTCATCTGGACGATTACTGCCGAGTACCGGGCCGACCGCGAAGTAAATTTGGCGACGTGAATCGCCCGCTCGCCTCGAAACTGTGGCGAGCGGGCATCTCGGTGCTCGGCGTGAGTGCGGTCGCACTCGGGCTCCTGGTGGGCTCTTCTCCCGAAGCGGCGACCGCGGGGACGACCACCACCAGCACCTCGACATCGACCACCACGAGCCTTCCTGGATCAACGACGTCGACGAGTTCGACGACCTCAACGACTACGACCACGATCTATTCGAAGGCGCCGTTGGCGTGGCCCTCCTCCGGTAGTGCGGCGATCTACGTGCCGCAGTTGTCGGTAACAGCGTCGTCGCCGAATCAGCCGCGTCAGCCGATCGCGAGCCTCACCAAACTCATGACCGCGTGGGTCGTGCTGCACCGCTTGCCCCTGAGTGCAAGTGCGACGGGTCCGTGTGAAGTCGTCGACGGCACCGACATGGCGCTGTACGAGTACGACGAAGCGACGGACCAATCCGGCGTGCCGATCGCGCTGGGCGAGCGCTTGTGTGAACGTACGTTGCTACGAGGAATGTTGGTTCACTCCGCGGGCGACTACGCGCAGTTGCTCGCCGCACTCACGGGAATGAGTCAGGCTGGCTTCGTCAACGTGATGAACCAAACGGCCAAGTCACTCGGCTTGCGCCAGACGCACTACGTCGACGTCACCGGAATATCGACGGGCGACATGTCCACCGCGGCCAACCAAGTCGTAGTCGCGGCTGATCTCATGACCCAAGAGCCGATCGTGCGGGGCATCGTCATCTTGCCCCAGGTCGCTCTGCCCCTCGCGGGCGTCGTTCAGTCCTACACGCCCTTCACCGGTCAGGGAAACGTGATTGGCGTGAAGTCGGGCTACACCGATGCAGCGGGTGGCTGTGACGCGATGGCGGTGGTGGACCTCATTGGCACCACGTCGTACACCACCTTCGTGGTCGTGCTCGGGGAGCACTCCTGGAACGCGTTGGGTCTCGCGGGCAGCGACGCCCTTACCCTGTCGCACTCCATTCGAACTCTCATAGCCCGAGTTCGGACCCCTGCGGGACTCGAGGTGGAGTGGATCGGATCGCCGGGAGACGTTGCAACGACCACCACCACGACAACCTCGAGCACCACGACGACGACCACTTCGACCACCACCACGACCACGATCCCCTAACTCCTAAGTCAGCCTTGGTCCGGGATTTTGCAAACCTGATGGGAGTTCGTTGGTCAATCGAGCCCCGAGAGGGCGCGCCTCGGTCGAGCCCAGAATCTGCTAACAATAAGGCTTGGTATCGCGCGAAGCGGTCGATTTATAAGGGGAGATTTCATGCAGCGCACCATTGGGTTTCGCCAATTACTGGTTGCGGCAGGCGTGGTGTCGTTGGTGCTGGCAACCAGCGTGACGGCCGGAGCCTCGTCGATTAAGGGCGTGTACAGCGCGGCGGACGCCAAGTTGGTGCCGGCTTCGTACAAGTCGGGCACCATTCAGGTGGCCACGGACGCCACCTACGCCCCTGACGAGTCCATCAGCTCCAGTGGCACGATGATCGGCTTCGACGTCGACTTGATGTACGCAGTCGCCACGACGTTGGGCGTCAAGGTCAACGAGAACAACGTCACTTTTGACGACATCATTGCGGGCATCAAGTCGGGTAAGTACACGGTCGGCAACTCCTCCTTTACCGACACCAAAGCGCGCGAGAAGCAAGTCAACTTCGTCGACTACTTCCAGGCCGGAGAAGGCGTCTACGTCAAGAAGAGTTCCAGTGCCAAATTCACGGGATTCAGCAGTTTCTGTGGCCAGAAGGTCGCCGTGGAGACCGGAACCACGGAGCAGACTGACGCGACGGCCGCTTCCAAGGCCTGCCCCTCGGGCAAGAAGATAGACGTCTTGGCGTTCCCGACCCAGACCGAAGCCAACACGGCCGTGAGTTCCGGCCAGGCGACGTACGGATTCCTGGACTCCCAGATCGCTGACTACGTGGTCGCAACCTCCAAGGGTCTCTTTAAGTCGGTCGGCAGCGCGGTCAACGTCGCGCCGTACGGCATCGCGACGCCCAAGACTTCAGCCGGCGCTGGCTTGGCCAAGGCGATCCGTGCAGCCGTCAAGACCCTCATTGCGAACGGCACCTACAGCGCCATCTTGAACAAGTGGGGCGTCGAGGCGGGCGCCATACCGGCGTCCAAGATCGTGATCAACGGGGCAACTTCCTAAGCGATCTGAGAACCGACTAGATACAAACAACTCGCATGGCGACAAACGGGGACGAACCACTCAAGGTCGTCCCCGTTCGTCATTACTGGCAGTGGGTCGGCGCAGCTGTCGCGTTGCTGCTGGTGGCGATGTTGGTCCACACCCTGTTGTCCCAGGTTCCGGATGGACGGTATGTCTGTCAAAGTACGTCTGGATCGCGGCACTGCGTCCAACAACTTGAGTGGCGCTTCGGCTGGAACGTTGTCGGAAAATACTTCACGTCGGCCGAAGTGCTTCGCGGGCTGGTAGTCACGCTCGAAGCCACGGTGATAGCGATGGCGGCGGGAATTGTTCTCGGCGTCACCATCGCGGTCATGCGACTGTCGAGCAATCGATTGCTCTCGACGACGGCATGGCTCTACACCTGGTTCTTTCGTGGCACGCCGGTGTACGTGCAGATATTGCTCTGGTTCAACATCGGCGCTCTATATCAGAGTTTCCGTCTGGGCGTGCCATTTCTGCACTACGACTTCTTCCACGTGTCGGCGAACTCGCTCTTCACGCCACTGACGGCCGGAATCTTTGCTCTCGGCCTTAACGAGGGTGCCTACATGTCGGAGATTGCGCGGTCCGGCCTCATCTCGGTGGACGAGGGCCAGATTGAAGCGGCGACGTCTATTGGTATGACCCGAGCGCAGACACTGCGTTTAGTCATCCTGCCCCAGGCGATGAGAGTGATTATTCCGCCTACCGGCAATGAAGTGATCTCAATGCTCAAGACCACATCGCTGCTGAGCGCGGCGGGCGTGATCGAGTTGACTGGCGCGGCTAGCAACATCTCGGCGACCAACTATGAAGTCGTGCAACTACTCATCACGGCGAGCCTCTGGTATCTGATCTTTACGACCGTCTTGTCAATCGGCCAGTTCTACCTTGAGCGGCACTTCGCCAAGGGGGCCTTGCGCACCCCGCCGCCGACGCCCCTCCAACGAATACGCTCCGACCTGCGCGGCATCCTCTCGAAGTTCCGAATGCATCAAGGCGTGCCGAGGACCACGTGAGCACGCCGATGGTCGACGCGCGCGACGTCTACAAGTCGTACGCGGGGGTCGAGGTGCTAAAGGGTGTCACCCTGACCGTCAGTCGCGGAGAGGTGACCTGCCTCATTGGACCGTCGGGTTCAGGCAAGAGCACCTTTCTTCGCTGCATCAACCATCTCGAAAAGCACGACGCGGGTGAACTCTTCGTCGACGGCAACCTGGTGGGGTACGAGGAACGAAATGGTCGACTGTACGAGCGCAACAATAAGGAGATCTGCCACGAGCGCTCCCAGATCGGCATGGTCTTTCAGAGGTTCAACCTCTTTCAACACCTCACGGTGCTCGACAACGTCGTGATTGGTCAGGAGAAGGTCAAAGGAACGAACGAAGATGTCGCCGTTGAGCGGGCCCGCCAGTTGCTGGCGCGGGTCGGTCTTGACGGCAAGGACAAGTTCTATCCCAGCCAACTCTCCGGGGGCCAGCAACAGCGCGTGGCGATCGCTCGCGCCTTGGCGATGGAGCCAAAGCTCATGCTCTTTGACGAACCAACCTCCGCTCTCGACCCGGAGTTAGTCGGCGAGGTGCTGGACGTCATGAAGGATCTCGCTCAGACTGGCATGACCATGATGGTCGTGACGCACGAAATGAATTTCGCCCGGGAGGTTGCCGACTCGCTGTACTTCCTCGATCACGGTGTGATCGAAGAGTCGGGTAACCCTCGCGAAGTCCTCGCTGCGCCGAAGTCCGAGCGCCTGGCGAGTTTTCTGTCCAAGGTGCTCTAACGGGCGACAGTTAGTAGATTCCTGCCTAGGACGCGACTCCCTAAAGAGTTGGTTAAGACTCCGTCACTGGCGGTTCGCTCCGAGTGAGGGACGAAGATACTTGAGCGTGAACGTATTGGTTATCGAGGACGACGAGCCGATCGCGCGTGCCCTGGTCAACGGGCTTCGTCGCGCGGAGTTTGACGCCCGATCGGTCGGCACGGCCGCCGAAGCCTTCAACGCTCTACCGACCGACTTCATTCTTCTTGACCTCAGCCTGCCCGATCGTGACGGCGTTGACCTGTTCCACGGCCTGCGCGCGGTGACGAGCGCCCCGATCATCATGGTGACCGCTCGGGGTAGCGAGGATGACCGCATCGCCGGACTCGATCTGGGTGCCGACGACTACGTCGTCAAGCCATTTGGCGTGCGGGAACTCGTCGCGAGGATCAACGCGGTGCTGCGCCGGGCGAGCACGAGAGAGACGGAGTCGACGCCGGTCCAGCATCTCAACGGCGTCGAGATCGACCGCCGCGTGAGGACGGTTCGCTCGGCGGGCGAGCTCGTCGCCTGCACGCCCAAGGAGTACGGGATTCTGGAGTTTCTCGCGCGCGATCCGGGAAAGGTGATCACGCGTCAGGAACTCCTCGACGGCGTATGGGGTCCTCACTGGTACGGCGCCACCAAGATGATCGACGTCCACGTCGCGTCGCTTCGTCGCAAGATTGGCCAGCCGCGGTTCATTGAGACGCTGCGTGGGGTGGGTTTTCGCATCGTTCTCGATCAATGAGGCGTCGGCTCCTCGCGGGTTTCGTTCTTTTCGCGGTGCTCGCCACGGCGTTGCTGGTCGTACCAATCGGCGTGACCCTTCAGGTGCACGAAGGCTCGAACACGCTCCGTGGTCTCAAGCGCGACGTGCGCGCCCTCTCGGTTCTGATGACTGACGCACTCAATCACAACGACATCGCCCGTGCGGTGGTGCTCACGCACTCGTACACCGAGACGACAGGTCGCCAGGTCCTGGTGGTGGCGACGAGTGGCGTGATCCTCTCGAGCACGAGGGCTTATCACGCGAAACTACTTTCGATTGCAAACCGTACTGGCTTCTCGGGTAGGTCGGGCACGTCGCTCGACAATGACAGGGACGGTCCCCAGTACTACGCCGCGGTCGAACTGCGCGGCGTGCGCCGGTTTGATCACGCCGTGTTGCTTATGACGTCGCCGGTGAGCGTGGCGAACAACCACGTTCACGAAGAGTGGCGGGACCTCGTGCTCTATGGCTTGTTGATGCTGGCCTTGGCGTGTGGCTTCGGCGTCGCCATTTCGGGATCCCTCGTTCGCCCCCTTCGTCGCATCGCCCGCGACGTCGAAGCGGTGGGTCTCGGCGAGTTGGATGTACGAGTCGATGAGACGACCGGCCCGCCAGAACTTCGCTCCCTGGCGAGTGCCATCAACGCGACCTCAGCCCGTCTGATCACTCTCCTCGAGTCCCAACGCGCCTTCGTCGAAGACGCGTCACACCAACTTCGCACGCCGCTGACGTCACTGCAGTTACATCTCGAGAACCTTCAGGCGGCGGTGGGAAGTTCGAACGAAGTCGACCTCAACTACGTTCTCGCCGAAATGAATCGCCTCAGTCGAATGGTCGACTCGCTCTTGGCCCTCGCTCGCAACGAATCCAAGTCCCCGGTCTTGGTCACGATCGACGTTCACGACATCGTGGTGGAACGAGCGGAGGTGTGGCGTGCGTTGGCCGCTGAAGTCGATCTCGAACTCGTCGTTGATACACCCGAGACCTTGACGGCCCTCGCGGTGCAAGACGTGTTGGAACAAGTCCTGGACAATCTCTTGTCTAACGCGTTCGACGCCACTCCTCGCGGGGGGAAAGTAGAGATTCGCGCGCGCGAAATCGATGAAAAGGTGCAGATCGATGTCGTCGACAGCGGGGCGGGGCTCGGCCCCGTGGAACGAGAGTTGGCGCTGCGACGGTTCTGGCGGGGCCGCGACAATCAGAGCGAGGGGACGGGACTCGGACTGGCGATCGTGGCCCAGCTGCTCACGCTGTCCGGTGGCTCGATTGAGCTGCGCGAGGCCGACGGAGGTGGTCTCGACGCACGCGTGATACTGCGCCGGATCTGATCCGCGCCGAAATTTACTCCAGGCCGCGCAAGTTTGAGGGGCCGACGAGGGGATCCACGGCCGCGGTGTGCCAGTCGGTGCGTGGACAGGTGAAGAGCCCGTAAAACGCTTCAACGATGGCGTTGTAGTTCACTCGCCAGCCGACGAAGTCACGCCACGCGGCGTCTCGGTCAGCCAGTATCGGCACGCCGCTGCGAGTCAGTCGGTCGAGGACGATCTCGAACTCCTCGCGGGTGATCGCAATGGGAACCTTCTGGCGAAAGTCGGTGGGGTAGGGGACTTCGAAGTAGTCGGCGATCCGACGCAGGGTCAGCCAGCCCGCGCGGATGCACAGACCCGCGGTGGGCGAGGGTTCGGCGTCGACCGCCGCTTGAAAGAGGGCCGCAGCGTCGAGGACGCTCGCGAGTCCGCCAATCCAGGTCTGGGTGGGATTGGGCGAGCGGTAGTAGTTGAGGAGCACCACGGTGGTGTGGGTCTCGCCCACGTCAATGAACCACTGCTCCCACTCGCGCCAGAGTTCGTCCAGGCGAGCGTAGGAGTCGACGCTCGCGGCGATCTCGAGTACTCCCCAGGGCGTGGCGGGGATGCCCGCGCGCACCGTCAGACGCGAGACGGCGTACTCGCGTCGCTGGAACGATTGGTAGAGCGCGGGGATAAAGGAGATGAGAAGGGCGAGGAGAGTGAGCCCGATACCCGCCTCCACGCACTCCAGAATGGTGAACGAACCGTGTTGCACGATATCGACGCCCAGACTGACGATGGTCGAGCCCGACGTGGCGAACGCCGACGAAAAAGAGCTGTCCCCGGCTGATACGTAGATGAGCGCGAACGCCACGGCACTGAGACCCACCCATACGACCTGGTACATGAGCAACGTGATCGACGGGAACAGCGAAAGGATGTGATCCTTCGTCGCGTAGGACCTGCCCTTCGCGAGGAGACGAAAGACCGCCGCGATCCCTCTCGCGGTGTACTTGCTCAGTCGAACGTTGGCGAGCCTTGGCAGCAGGAATGTTCGCACCGCGGCGTCCAGCACGACTAGCTGCAGTGCCACGCCGACGATCCCGCAGGCGACGCGAACCCACACGCTCACGCGCGATCACCCGAGCAAGAGGCGATCCGCGCGCTTCATGAGAAGGAAATTAGCCGAGAGCGTCTGCTCTCCTTTGGTTCACTACTCCTCGAGAGCTTCGTCGGCCGTGAGGTCGGCGGCGGGGTCAGCGTCCAGGCGCGCGGCGGGAATCTCTACGCCGCTGCGCACGGAGCGGCCGTACGTCCCGTCGTCGAGGCGCGCCAGCGCTCGCTCGACACTCGCCAGGCGAAGGCGCAAGCCCTCAGCGACGGCGTCGTCTTCGGCCTCGCCCGTCAGGGCAACTTGGGGATCCGTCCAGTCACCCGGCTCACCACTGCTCTCGCGCTCCTCTTCGCCGGCCTCATCGGTGTTCGCCAGAAGGGCCTGGAGTTGCTGTTTCTCCTCGTTCAGTCGGGCTCGCGCGGTGTCCTGATCCATGACATCTCCTCTTTGTGATGCAGCCGAGGTTACTGTGTGGCCCCCTTCCGATTCTCAGGGAACTTTGAGTTCGGTCGAAGGAGGGGTCTGTGGGCCGTCATGGTGGAAACCGTGATCTCGAAAAGTTCTGAGCGTGCACGGACTGGGGTCTGGAGCACACTAAAATTTCCCATGTATCGCCGACACGAATGGCCGGTTGGTATGCAGAACGAGCTCCAGATACGAAAGGAACGGCCATCGTGACCCGAGAGAGTTCTCATCTTGAGCGTTCCTTAGATGACCGCGTTGGCCTATGGCCTCGTCGCGTCCTGTCGCCCACGTCGTCTCCCCTCGGGGACTACTACCACGGGGGAATACCCAGCCAGGACACGATCGAGACCCTGTTTCCGCCGATCGCGGACTACGCCCTACTGTCGGACTGCGAAAACAGCCTGCTGATCGCACCGACGGGGGCGATCGAGTGGATGTGCGTTCCTAAGCCCAACGACCCCAGCGTCTTTGGCACCTTGCTTGACCGCGCCGCCGGTTCGTTTCGTCTGGCGCCGGCCGACAGCGCGGTGCCGGCCCACCGTCAGTACGTCCCAGGCACCATGGTGCTCGCCACCACGTGGCAGACCCGCAGCGGTTGGTTGATCGTGAATGACTTCTTAGCGGTTGCCCCGTGGTACCGGATGGGTGATCGTTCGGCTCACCACCGCCGCACGCCGGGCGACTTTGACGCGAAGCACGTGCTCATTCGTACCGCCACGTGTCTGCACGGCAGTGTCGACGTCGTGCTGAACTGCGAGCCGTCCTTTGACTACGGACGCATCGACGCCGAGTGGGAGTACGCCGGAACGACGTACGAGACCGTGCACACGACGAACTCCGATTTTGCGCGGCTCACCCTCACCGGCGACATGCGATTTGGCATCGAGGGTCGCGCCGTCCGTGCGCGTCATCGCCTTACCGAGGGCGAGACCTCCTTTACCGTCCTCAGTTGGACCGACGCGCCGTCACCCACGAGTCGTGCCGAAGTAGACACGTGTCGGGCCGAGACGAGTCGCTTCTGGCGAGGTTGGGTCGACGGAGGACACTTTCCGGACCACCCGTGGCGCGAATATCTTCAGCGCAGCGCCCTCACTCTGAAGGGGCTGACCTACGCACCGTCGGGCGCGTTGCTCGCCGCACCCACCACGTCGCTGCCCGAAAAAATCGGCGGCAGTCGGAACTGGGACTACCGCTACACCTGGGTGCGCGACGCGGCCTTTACCCTGCGATCGCTGCACGCGCTTGGTTTCGACACCGAGGCCGACGACTTCTTGGCGTTCCTCGGCGACGTGCTCGAACCCCAGGGTGGTGTGATGGAGGGCAAGCGCCTGCGGGCGAACCTGCAGGTTCTCTATCCGGTCGACGACGCGTCGACGCCCTCGGAGAGCGAACTCGATCACCTCACGGGATACGGCGGAAGCCGACCAGTTCGCGTCGGCAACGCGGCCTACAACCAGGTGCAATTCGACATTCTGGGCGCGATCGTGGACTGCATCTTCGAGCACACGCGCTCGCGCGACTCACTCAGCGAGAGGTCCTGGCGGATCGTGGTCCAAGCGGTCGAGATGGCCCTCAAACTGTGGCGTGAGCCCGACCGAGGCATCTGGGAAGTGCGCGGCGAACCCCAGCACTTCACCTTCTCCAAGGTCATGTGCTGGGTGGCGGCCGATCGCGGTGCGCGCTTGGCGGCCCTGCGAGGCGAGCGGGGTCGAGCCGACGCGTGGTGGGCCGCGGCCCAAGAGATCCACGAAGAGGTCTGCGCGAAGGCGGTCGACGATCGAGGCCGATTCCGCCAGTACTACGGATCGGGCGAACTCGACGCGTCGCTGCTGCTGCTGCCGATCCTTGGCTTCCTGCCACCGACCGATGAGCGCATCCGCGCCACGGTGCTCGCCATTGCCGACGAACTGGCCGATGGACCCTTCGTCTATCGCTATCGCGCCCAGCGAACCGACGACGGCATCGGGGGAGAAGACGAAGGCACGTTCACCGTGTGTTCGTTCTGGCTCGTCTCGGCACTCGTGAAGATCGGCGAGATCGATTGGGCGAGGACGAACTGCGAGAAGCTGCTCGGATCGGCGAGTGTGCTCGGGTTGTACGGCGAGGAGCTTGATGCCAAGACCGGTCGTCACCTCGGTAACTTTCCCCAGGCGCTCACGCACCTGGCACTGATTGATGCTGTTCTTCACGTCATCGAAGCGGACCAGCGCGTGATCGAGTCGGCCGTGGGTGTGGCCGGATCACCGAGTTGGTGGAACGCGGCTGGGAAAGATGAGCGCAGCGGTACGATGACCTGAGGTGGGGGATGATCCCCACTGATCCAAGCTCCAGCGAGGGCATGAGGCTTTGGACAGGTAGCGACAGACATGGTGGAGATTGACGGCAGCAGCGTTGCGACGTCACCGTTGAGGGACCGCGCGAGCACTCGATCGACCAAAGCCGATCTGGTGGTGGTCGCCAACCGACTTCCCGTGCGACACGTGAGCGTCGACGGAACCGACGCATGGCAGCCCAGTCCGGGTGGTTTGGTCTCCGCCCTCACGGCGGTCTTGCAGAACCGAAACGGACTGTGGATCGGCTGGCCCGGAACCTCTGAGTACGACGCGCCGCCGACCGATTACGAGGGGATTCGTCTGCTGGCCGTCGATGTGTCGGCTGAGGAGTACGAGGACTTCTATCTCGGATTTTCCAACGCGACTCTCTGGCCTCTGTACCACGACGCCATCCGCGCTCCCGCATTCCACCGACACTGGTGGCAGGCCTACAGCCAGGTGAACATGCGCTTTGCCGCCGCGGTCGCCGAAGAGGTGGCGCCCAATGGGACGGTGTGGGTCCACGACTATCAATTGCAGCTTGTCCCGCACATGCTGCGCCAACTGCGACCCGACGTGCGCATTGGCTTCTTCCTGCATATACCGTTTCCGCCGATCGAACTCTTCATGCAGTTGCCGTGGCGGCGTGAGATTCTCCAGGGGCTCCTCGGCGCGGACCTGGTCGGCTTTCAGGTCGCCCAAGCCGCCTCGAACTTCTCGCGCATGGCGCGTCGCCAGAGTGCCGCGACCGGCACCGACTCGCTGCTCGAGTACAACGGGAGATCAGTGCGCGTCGGGGCGTTTCCGATCTCGGTGGACTGTGAGCAGATCGTCACGCTCGCCAACGACCCCGCTATTCGAGCTCGCGCCAAGGAGATCCGCAAGGACCTAGGCGATCCGGAGCTGGTCCTGTTGGGCGTCGATCGCCTCGACTACACCAAGGGCATTCAACAGCGCATTAAGGCGGTGTCTGAGATGTTCCATGACGGGTCACTCGTGCCGGGCAAGCACGTGATGGTCCAAGTGGCCGTGCCCAGTCGCGAGACGGACGCGCACTACGAACGAGAACGCCACCAACTCGAACAGGCCGTCAGCGAGACGAACGGCGAGTTTGGCCAGGTGGGAAGCCCCGTGCTGCACTACTTGCACCAGAATCTGCCGTTCGCCGAACTCATCGCGCTGTACTTGGTCGCCGACGTGATGATCGTGACCCCGTTTCGTGATGGCATGAACCTCGTGGCCAAGGAATACGTCATGTGTCGCACCGACCTCACGGGACGGCTCGTTTTGAGTGAGTTCGCGGGTGCCGCGGCGGAGCTGCGCGGAGCGTTCATGGTGAATCCCCACGACCTCGAAGGCGTGAAAGAAGCCATTCGACTCGCGGTGAACGCGGGACCCAAGGAGGCGCGCGACCGCATGACGCGCATGCGTCGCAAGACCTATCGCCGCGACGTCTACGACTGGGCGGCGTCGTTCCTACTCACGCTCCAAGAGACTGACGCACCGCGCCGCTGAGCCCGAGGTCTAGACGACCTCGTCAATGAGGTCTGCGATGGAGTCGACCACGCGCGACGGCTGACAGATGAAGTGGTCGATGTCCTCACGCTTGGTGAAGCCCGAGAGCACCAGAATCGTCTCCACACCTGCCTCGACGCCCGCGAGCACGTCGGTGTCCATACGGTCGCCGACCATCACCGTGGTCTGGGAGTGCGCGCCCACGATGTTGAGGGCGTCGCGAATCATCACGGGATTGGGCTTGCCCACGAAGTACGGCCGAACACCCGTGACACTCTGAATCAGAGCGGCCAGGGCACCGGTTCCGGGCAGGAGACCCTCGGGCGAGGAGCCGTGCGTCTCGGGATTGGTGGCCACGAACTTACAGCCCTTCTCAATGAGACGAATGGCAGTGGTGATCTCGTCACGTGAGTAGTTCCACGTCTCTCCGAGCACGACGTAGTCGGGATGAACGGAGTCCTCGACGTAGCCCTGCTTGGCCAACGCCTCATGCACGCTTGCTTCACCGATGACAAACGCGCTGCCATCGGGGTGCTGATCGTGGACGAACTGCGCGGTCGCCAGGGCCGAGGTCCAGATCTGGTCCTCACGCAGCTCAAGTCCCATGTCGATGAGGCGACGGTGCAGTTCGGCGGGGGTGAAGAAGGCGTTGTTCGTGAGAACGAGAAAGTCGCGATTGCAGGCCCGTAACTTGTCGAGAAATTTGTCGGCCCCTGGCACCATGTGCCCACCTTCGATGAGTACTCCGTCCATGTCGCATAGCCAACTGAGGGCGGTGGTCACGGGGTCCAACTTTCCGGTGGTGGTGATGAATAAGCGCGCTGCGCGACACCAATGTACCGGTTAACACCACGCCGCCCCGCGAGTGCCTTGGACGAAGGGCACTCGCGGGGCGATGCGAACTGGGGGAGAGACGAGGTGTTAGAACCTTCCTCCGACACGCACGCTCAGGGGCTGGTAACCGTGCTGGTGGCCACCTGAGCTCCCGCCGAATCCAAATCCGCCACCGCCACCGAATCGGTGATGGCCATCGTGACCGTGGGAACCAGACGAGCAGATGTTGATGGTCAGGGCGTCGAGGGTTGTCCCGTTGGCGTCAACGAGTCCCTCGGCCTTAATGCGCACACCGGTCACGATGGCGCTGAGCGACGAGGGAGCGCCGCTGGCGCTGTACGTGGTCGTCATGCCAACCAGGATCAGGTGAGTGAAGCCTTGGTGGTCGCTGATGGTGATGTTGTTGCCAGTCACCGCTGTCACGACACCGCTGATGTGCACGAGCTCGACCCAGATTCCGACGGCCGTCGTGGCGGCAGTGGAGTTGGTCTCCACGGCCACGTGCTCGCCCACAGCCAAGTCGCCCGAGGTCAGCGTCACCGAGTCGTGTCCGATGGACTTAACCGTGGTGTTCGTGGTGTAGGTGAACGTGGTCGACGTTCCGCCCTTGCTCTCGAGTGTGATCGACGTGCCGGTTACCGCAGCGGTAACGACACCCCACGTGATGGTCATTTGGCCCGTCGTGCCGATGTCAATGTTGACGGCGTCAAGGGTCGTGCCGTTCGTGTCCACGGTGCCCTGGGCAAAGATCTTCGTACCCGTGGTGATGCTGGCGAGCGTTCCACCCTGGTAGGTGGTCCCCGTTCCGACGAGGATCGTTCGCGTGAAGCCCTGGGGGTCCGTGATCAGGATCGTGTTACCGACGGGCGTCGACTGGACCGTACCGATCAACTGAGCAAGCTCGATGTTGACCGACGTCGCGGTACTGGGATCGCTCGAGGAGACGCCGATGTTCACGCGCTCGCCCATGGCCAGAGCAGACCACGTCGACCGAGGTGTTGCCTTCGGTGTAGGTCGTCGTGCCCGTCAGCGCGAACGTGGCCGACGTGCCGTTCCACTCCGTAATAGTGATCGAGGTCGTGCTGACCGCGGTGACGTCACCGCCGGTGCCGTTGTTGTTGTAGCTAAAGGGTGAAACCCTCGGGCTCGCGAGGTGGCCCCAGCCGAACCCCTGCGCGCCAGCGAACGCTGTGGTGCTCATCGCTAGTGCAGTGCCGAGCGCAAGGGCCACAACTGCCCGGCTCATTACTTTCTTCGATGTCATTGCATCCTCCCTGTCGGTGTGTTCTGTTGAACGGCTCCAGTTTGGACGGGCCACGTTGGTGCGTGCGTGTGAATAGCCTGTGAAGGCTCTGAGAGACGTTGTAGCCCTCCTTTGGGGTCCCACGACGATGTTGCGACCGTATGACGGTTACCTGATCAGGGTGGACAGAGCCGAGCCCGCACGGGGATGGTTTGAGGTGGCGCGTGAGCAAAAATTGTCTTTCTCTTTACCGTGTCGGCCCAGTTAGTACTTCTTATTCGCGTGTGGTGAGCCTGTTGTTTATTTGTGTCTTGGTCTCTAAAGTGTCAGTGCCCTAGCGAGAGGAAAGAGGTGCGTATGCCTGCGTTAACGCCCGAAGACTGGACTGAACTGGCTCACTTTGACCTTGTTGATACATCGGTCGCGCCAGAGCGTCCAATCACCTCGTTGACCACCGCACCGCGGGGTCTTGAGGGCGAGGGCTTTCCCGTTCGTCGAGCCTTTGCCGGGCTCTCGATGCGCGATCTCGACCCCTTCGTGCATATGGATCAGATGGGTGAGGTCGACTACGCCCCGGGCGAGCCCAAGGGCACGCCGTGGCACCCGCATCGCGGCTTCGAGACGGTGACTTACATGATCGAAGGCACGTTTGAGCACCAGGACTCCCACGGGGGTGGCGGCCTGATCCAAAACGGCGCTACCCAGTGGATGACCGCTGGTAAGGGCATCTTGCACATCGAAACTCCACCCGAACGCCTGGTCGTGTCCGGGGGACTCTTTCACGGCATCCAACTGTGGGTCAACCTGCCGGCCAAGGAGAAGATGATTCCGCCCGCGTACCAGGGACTCGAAGCGAACGACGTGGTGTTCGTCTCACCCCAGGACGGCGAGTCGCTCGTGCGCATCATCGCCGGTGACATCGCGGGGCACCGCGGACCGGGATCCACGCATACGCCCATGGCGATGACGCACGTCTCGGTCTCACCCGGCGCGCAGCTGGACCTGCCGTGGGATCCGACCTTTAACGCACTGGTCTACGTCCTCGCCGGTACGGGCTACGTGGGCAGCGAACGTCGACCCGTCGAGATGGGTCAGCTCGCGGCCTTCGGAGCGGGCGACTGGCTTCGCATGGGAGCAAGCGCCACCCAAGACTCGCGCACCGCGAACTTTGAGTGCCTCGTGCTCGGCGGCCAGCCCATCGGTGAGCCCGTCGAGCACTACGGACCTTTCGTGATGAACACTCGCTCGGAGATCGTCCAGGCGCTCGAAGACTTCGAAGCGGGCAAGTTGGGCGTCATTCCGCCCAACGCGCTCATGCCCCACGTGTTCGATCCGAATCCCGTTCGCGCGGAGCACACCGGCATTTGAGTCGAATCGCGACGAATAGTGTGGTCATGAACGGCCGAGGAAAGAGGGACACTCGTGGATGACGAAACGATTATCGAGCGCATCGAGCGGCTCTCGACCGAAGAGCAGGCCCTCGAAGAGTCGCACCCGGGCGAGCCGATGACGGCCGAGCAGCGTGATCGTCTGAAGTCCCTCGAAGTCGAGTTGGATCAGGCGTATGACTTGCTGCGCCAGCGTCGCGCGCGTCGTGTCGCCGGACAAGATCCCGACGAAGCTGCGGTGCGCAGCGAGAGCGTCGTCGAAAACTACCTGCAGTAGTTCGCCACCCACGTGGACCTTGAACTCAGCGGTCGTGCCTTTCTTATTACGGGGGGCAGCGACGGTCTCGGGCTGAGTTTGGCCCAGCGATTGATAGCCGAGGGCGCGAACGTAGCGGTCTGCGGTCGCGACGTCGATCGCGTCGCCACGGCGCAGACGACCCTGGGCGAAAGCGCGCTGTGTTACCGCGCGGATGTGACCGTCCCCGCTGACGTCGACGGTTTCATTGATGCAACTCTCGAACGTTTCGGTCGACTCGACGGTGTCGTGAACAACGCGGGCAAGTCCGATGCCGTGGCGATCGCAAATTCAACCGACCAGCAGTGGCGAGATGACTACGAACTCAAGGTCATCGCCGCACTGCACGTGTCGCGCCGAGTGATCGCTCCCTTGAGTGAGACCAAGGGCGCCGTACTCAACGTGCTGGCCACTCGTGCTCGCACGCCCGGGGCGGGAACGACACCCACGTCGGCCTCGCGCCTCGCGGGGCTCGCGCTCACCAAGGCCCTGGCGGGCGAGGTGGCCCCCCACGGCGTGCGGGTCAACGCAATCTTGATCGGTATCATCGAGTCCGGCCAGTGGGTGCGCCGCGCGGCGCAGGCGGGCGTATCGCTCGAGGAGTTCTACGCGAATATGGCGACAACCAACCAGATCCCGCTCGGCCGAGTCGGGCGAGCCGATGAGTTCGCCGACCTCGCGACATATTTATTGTCACCACGCGCGAGTTACGTCACCGGCGTGGGGATCAGCTTGGACGGGGGACTCTCGCCCGTTATTTGACGTGCGGCCGGGGGAGTTGAGCGACGATGTCGCGGATCGAGTTCGCGATGTCAAGGGCGCTGGGGTAGGGCGCCAGGGCCGCGCCGGCACGACCGTGAAGATGGGCGGCGAGAGCGGCCGCCTCAAATGGCTCGTGACCTCGTGCGATGGTGGCCGCGATGAGGCCCGCGAGTACGTCGCCGGATCCGGCGGTCGCCAGCGACGCGGTGCCTGAAGTGACCACCCGCAACGCGCCATCTGGGCGAGCGATGACGGTACGAGGTCCCTTGAGTAGGACGACGCAGCCCGTTTCGGCGGCGAGTTTGCGCACGTCGCCGAAGCGATCGTCGCTCACGGGCTGTCCGTTCAAACGTTCAAACTCACCCTCGTGCGGGGTCAGTACCCACGTCGCCTCGCGGGGCGTGCGGTCGATGAAAGCGCGATCGAGACCGTCTGCGTCCAGCACCACCGGACACGTCGCGTGCGAAAGGGCCTCGCCGAACCACGCGGCGGCGTCTGCTCCGAGACCTGGACCTGCCACAACAGCCCTTGATCGGGGATCGACGCTCACGTCGCTGAGCATGAACGACTTCGGGTGGTATCGAAACCTGGGTCGAGACTTCGCCACGGCTCGCCAGGCGAATCATGGACGCGCCACCCGCGAGGGCACCGCGAGTGACTAACTCCGCGGCACCGGGCATGAGCGTGGAACCGACCAGGGCGGTGATCGCGTGAACCCACTTGTGGTCGTTCTCGTCGTACGCGACGAACTGAGCGAGATCCTCGTCACCCATGAGCGCGGCGTCACTGTGCACGGCGATTCCGAGACGAGGCGAAGTGAAGGTCGCCGACGAGCGACGCGCTCGGTCCCATCAAGTGAGCGGGCTTCAGGGCGCCCAGCGCAATCGTGGCGTTTGCCCGAAGCGGGTGACCTAGCAGCGCTCCGGTGTCGGTGTCGACGCCCGAGGGCAAGTCGACAGCGAGCACGGGCGTTCCGTCCGCGAGTGTCGGCGCGTCGTAGGGTCGCGAGGCCCCGGTGCCCAACACCGCATCCACCACGAGGTCGTAGCCCGCGAGGTGGTTCGGCGCCTTATCGAAGGCGATGACGTCGACCAGGGCGCCGCGGGCGACCAGCCACCGAGCGGCGACACGACCGTCCGCCCCGTTGAGGCCCGGTCCTACCAGTACCGCGACGCGACGGGCTCGACAACTTCCGAGTAGCCGTTGCGCCCACAGTCCCACGGCGGTGCCCGCGTCGTGCACGAGGGCGTCCTGTCCCCGAACGGCGACCGCCGCAGCGTCAGCGTCGCGCATCTGGTCGAGCGTCGCGATGGGAATCATGGACTCTCCTTCACGCGCCACCGTACCGCGACGAAGGGTCGATGCCGAGACAACCGCGGCACACCATCGCGATCAACTGACGCGATGGTGTGCCGTGGTTGATCCGAGTACTTAGCCCTTCAGCCAGGCGCGGGATCGGGCTGATCGTCAAGCGTCTTCGTGTTTTGAGTGGCGACGCCTTGGAGTTGCCGGTGAAGTACACCGTGCCATTGACCGGGCGTGGCCACCACTGGCGCTTTCGTGCCATTGGCTGCGATCTTGGCGATGACGCCGCCCGTAAGACCCTGGTGGTTCGAGCCCGAATACTTGAGCGGCGTGATGGCGGGGATCGGCAAAGTTCGTCGACAGAAGCGACTTCACAAAGCCAGCCCGGGTCACCGTTGCGACCTTCGGCCTTGAGCGCCTCAACGAAGGCGACGCCCGTAACCCACTCCGTAGAGCTCGTTGCCCGTGAGGATCGAGTTCTGGGTGCACGCTCGGAAAGTCAGCCTTGTCGGCGAGCAGGACCTTGCGAATCCAGGGGATCCAGGGGTCGCCGGTGTCGGTCACCGAGGGGAAGTAGTCGAGCGTGTACGCGCCCGCCTCGCCCGGCGAAGTTCACCGACGTCGGGTCCGCACCCACGTTGGAAATGATCCACGTCGGCGAGTACCCGAGTGCGTGCGCCACTTCCAAGATGCCGGTCGTAAAGCCGGGCACCGAGTCGAGGACGACCACTTGGACCTTGTCGGCCGCGAGCGTGCCCACGTCGGCCTGGATGTCGCTGCTCGATCCAGTGACGGCGTCAGCCGCGTTGTAGGTCAAGTTGTTGGCGCTGGCGATGCTGATGCCACCGTCTTGGAGACCGAGGAGACCGTTGGCGCCAAAGTCGTCATTTTGACCGATGAAGCCGACGGTCTCGCCCGCGAAGTGCGTCTTGATGAAGTGCGCGAAGATCTTGCCCTCGGCGTTGTAACTGGTCTGGTAGCCGAACAGGTCCGGGTACTGCGACGGGTCGTCCCAGGCCTTGGAGCCCGAGTTGACGAACAACTGGGGCACGCCGTTCTGCTTGAGGTAACTTTCGACGCTCTCTTCGGCGGCGGTCCCGAGGGAGCCGACCGTGGCGAAGACGTGGTCTTGTGCGACCAGCACCTGGTTCTGGCTGAGCGTCGTCACACTCGCGCCCGCGGTGCAGCCCAGGCCGTACGCGGCCAGGTCGTAGCAGTCGTCCAGACGGATGTACTTGATCGTGCGGCCGTTGACCTTACCGTGTGAGTTCACCCACTTAAAGACCGCGTTCGCCGCGGCCGAGACCGGGGCATAACTGTCGCCGCGATGCCCGACAAGGGCACTGACGCGCCGATGGTGATCTGCGTTGAGGTGACCCCCGGCGTTGATCCGGCGGCACCCGCGGTACTGCTTGACAGCGCGCCGGTGGCGATGCCTCCCAATGTGAGCGCCGACACGCCCAAGAGCGTCAGCGATCGTCGAAACCGTCCCATGTGATTCCCCCTAATGAATGAACGTATCTTCCTTGATACTGGACGGTAACTATAGTTTCGCGGCGTCGCTCACAGGTGGTCGGGCTCTCAGGGAACGAACGAGCTTGCGCGCGGGCGTCGTGATCGAGACCAGACCGCGCGGAACGAAGAGCATCGTGAGGATCAAGAGCAGGCCAAAGATGATGCCTTGCATGTTGGCGCCCAGGTTCGAGGTGGGGTTTACACCCGTGAGCGAGTTCACCCAGGAGACCAGATCCGGGCTGAACGAGTAGATAATGCCGCCTAAGACCGCTCCGCTCAGCGTCCCGATCCCGCCCAGCACCATCAAAGTGAGCAGGGTGATGGACAAGGTCAGGGGAAAGGTCTCGGGGCGCACCGAGGCTTCAAGCAGCGAGTACATCGCCCCGCCGAGCCCGGCGTAGGCGGCCGCCACCATGAAGGCGCTCGAGCGCGCCCGCGACAGGTTCACCCCCATGAGCTCGGCCGCGACGTCATTGTCGCGAACCAGACGCATGGCCCGACCACTGCGCGAGTGAAACAGATTGGCCATGAAGAAGAACGCGACACCCGCGACGACCACGGCCAGATCGGCCGTCCACTGGGCGTTGGCGTTGATCGACGCGTTGACGCCGTGAAAGAAGCCACCGAACCAGCCCGGCGTGGTGAGCGAGTTCATGAAGATACCGCCCTCACCGCCGGTGATCGAGGTGAAGTTCTGCGCGATGGGAGTGACCGCCGCGGCAAAGGCCAGCGTGAGGCCCGCGAGGTAGGGGCCGCGTAGCCGAGTCGAGGGAATAGCGATGATCAGTCCGCTGACTCCTCCGATCACGGTGGCCAGAGCGAGGGTGAAGATAATGGGAGTGGTCGTGTGATGATGAGCCCACACACCCGCCGCGTACGCGCCGACCGCCATGAAGCCCGAGTTGCCCAGTGAGATCTGTCCGCTCCAGCCGATCAGCCAGCTGAGACCCAGAATCACGACCGCGATGGCGGCTCCACCCGCGAGATCGGAGTTCGCCACAGGGGGCAGAACGATGGTGATGGCGAGGGTGAGAGCGGTGAGAGCCAAGACTCCGATGAGGCGGGAGTGAGTCGACTCCTGGCGAAAGAATGTCTGCCAGCGCTCCACTAGACCCTCCGTCCCGCGGTCTTGGTGAAGAGGCCCTGCGGTCGAATCATGAGCGCGACCACGAGGATGATGATTCCGCCAAGGGGTGCGACGTTGGGCGACCAGTACGACAGGATGAACTGTTCGGCGAGCCCGATGAGCAGCCCGCCGCACACCGCACCGATCGGCGACTCGAGACCACCCACGGCCGCGGCAATAAAGCCCGCCACGAAGATCCCGTCCATATCGGTGGGGAACAGACCGAAACTGCCCGAGGCCTGGATCACCGCGGCGATACACCCCACGCCCGCCGACAGCATCCAGCCAAAGGTCAACATGCGCGAGACGCGGATGCCCAACAGGCGCGAGACCTCAGGGGCGAGCGCGGAGGCCCGCAGCTGCAGGCCGAGGCGCGTGAAGCGAAAGAGGGCGGCCACGACGAGCATGATGCACAAAGCCAAGATGACTTGGAAGATGATGAAGGGCGAGAGGTACACCAAGTTGCCGTTGGCGTGATAGAAGATCTGCGAGAACGGCTCGGGAATGTTGCGCGTCGTACTGGTCCAGATGGCCGCCGCGAGCGCCTCGATCACGCCGAGGAATCCGACCATCACCACGATGGGGTTGATCTCGGGCTTGCCGTAGAGAGGCCGAATCAAGACCCGTTCGGTGAGACCTCCCAAGGTCATACCCACGGCGACCGAGATGATGACGCACCACCAATACCCCACACCACGATCAATCTCGGTGAGTCCCACGTAAGTCGCGAACATCGCCATGGCGCCCTGAGCGAAGTTGAGGATGTGCGTGGACTGCCAGATGATCACGAGGCTGAGTGCGACGAGCGCGTAGACGACGCCCTGGGCCACGCCGCCGAAGATGTTGTGCATGAACGCCGATGTCAGGAAGGCACTCACTCGACCGCCACCCCGAGGTAGTAGCGGCGCAGGTCCTCGTCCGCCGCCACATCTTCTGCGTTGCCGCTCGCGACCGCTCGCCCGAGGTGCAACACGACGGCGCGATGCGCGATGCGCAGCGCGCTCTTGGCGTTCTGCTCGACCAAGATCACGGTGAGGTGTTCGGACGCGCAGAGATCGCGAATGGTGTGCATGAGTTGGGCGGTGATCTGGGGAGCCAGGCCGAGGGAGGGCTCGTCGAGCAGCAGCACCCGAGGTTTGGCGATCAGGGCGCGCGCCATCGCCAGCATCTGGCGTTCACCACCGGACAATGTGGCGCAGAGTTTGCGACGTCGATCGCGCAACGGGGGGAATCTCTCGTACTGCTCGTTCAGTCCCGCGCCCAGGTCGACTTTGGCGGCCATCGCCCCTAGTCGCAGATTCTCTTCGACGGTGAGTTCGGCGATGACGCCTCGACCCTCGGGTACGTGGGCCAGACCCATTCGCGCAATGTTCTCGGTGGCCACACCGGTGAGGCGAACCTCGTCCAGCAGAACTTCGCCAGTCTTGGGTGTCACCAGGCCCGAGATCGTGCGCAGCAGCGTGGTCTTGCCGGCCCCGTTCGCCCCGAGCACCGCGGTGATCTCGCCGGTGGGAGCATCGAAGGAGACCTCGCGCAACGCGCGCACCGCGCCGTAGTTGACCGATAGGTCCGTGACGCGAATCATTCGTCGATACCCAGGTACGCCGCCAGCACGTCGGGGTTCTCGGCAATCTCGGCGGGCGTGCCCTTGGCGATGACTTCACCGAAGTTGAGGACGACCAGCGAGTCAACGAGCTGCATCACGAAGTCCATGTTGTGCTCGACGAGCAGCACGCTCATCGACGAGCGCAGCTCAACGATGAGTTCGGTGAAAGTGTCGAGTTCTTGCTCGTCGAGACCCGAGGCGGGTTCGTCCAACATGAGCAGTCGCGGTTGGGTCATGAGTGCGCGGGCAATCGAGACCTTCTTCGCGATGCCGTAGGGGATGCCACCGGGCATGGTGCGAGCAAAGGACGCGATACCGAGACGATCGAGGGTGGCTGCCGCCTCTTGGCGCAGCGCACGCTCGTTACGCAGTCCCGAGGGCAGACCGGCGAGCGAACTCCACACGCCGCCGCCGTGGCGGCTCTGGGCACCGGCCATGACGTTCTCGAGCACGCTCATGTGATTGAAGAGACCTACCCCTTGCAAGGTGCGCGCCACTCCGGCCTTGGCGAGTTGACTCGGCCGAAGACCTCGTTTCTCCAGGGTCGGGAAGCTCACCGATCCCGACGTGGGGCGTTGAAACCCGCACGCGACATTAAAGGCCGTGGTCTTACCCGCGCCGTTGGGGCCGATCAAGCCCACGATCTCGCGATCGGGCACCTCAAAGCTCACGTCCGCGAGTGCGAGGAGTCCGCCAAATCGAACCGAGACGTGCTCGAACGCGAGCGTGTTAGCAGACGAAGGTTGGTCGGTCACCGCGCACCAAGTTACTCGGCGCTCAGTACGGCGCGCGGATCAGCAGTGTCGTGAGATGGCAGCTTATGCCGGATCGAGAACGCTCGCGCAGTGCAGGCACTTCTTGGCGGCGGCGGGCAAGTCCGCGCTCAAACACTCCGGACAGGTCCGGGTGGCGGGCGGGGGAGCGGGTGCGGCGAAGACGGTCTCACCGATGCGCTTCATGTACCTGCGGTAGGGCACGACGAGGATCAAGTACACCACCAGCATGAAAATGATGAAGTAGATGAGGGCACTAATGAAGGCGCCCAGATCGATGAACTGACCTCGAAGGTGCCAGCCCAGACCCACACTCTTGGAACCCGCGAGCGAGTTGATCAAGGGAGTGATGATGTTGGTCGAGAACGCCGCGATCAGGGTGCTGAACGCGAGCGCGACGACCAGTCCAACGGCAATGACAATCAGATTGCCCTGTAAGAGAAACGACTTAAAACCCTTCACCTTGTCCTCCTTGAACGAGTGAGTACGACACTAACCAGTCAAGGACGCGCGGGCTTAGGGTTCGGCGATGGCGAGAGCGAGGAGTGGCGCGGACGCCTTGTTGAGGCACTCGCGATACTCGAACTCGGGCTGACTATCGGCCACCACGCCCCCGCCTGCTTGCACCGTGGCGACGCCGCGGCGCAGCGAGAGCGTGCGAATCGTGATTGCGAAGTCGGCGTTGCCCGACAAGGAGAAGTACCCCACCGCACCTCCGTACGGACCTCGGTACACGGACTCGAACTCGTCGATCAACTCCATCGCGCGCACCTTGGGTGCACCGGTCAGCGTCCCCGCGGGAAAGAGCGCGTCAAAGGCGTCGAAGGCGTCGAGGTCCTCGCGCAGTTCGCCGTCCACGTGGCTCACCAGGTGCATGAGGTGCGAGTAGCGCTCCACGTGGGCGAGTTGCTCGACTCGCACGGTTCCCGGTTCCGCCACGCGGCCGACGTCGTTACGCCCGAGATCAACGAGCATCACGTGTTCGGCGATCTCCTTGTCGTCGACGAGCATCTCTGCTTCGAGTTCGCGATCCTCGGCGTCACTTGCCCCGCGAGGGCGCGTGCCCGCGATGGGCCGAGTGCTCACGACTCCCTGGTGCACGCGCAAGAGCATCTCGGGCGACGCGCCCACAATCTGGCTGTCGCCCGAGTCGAGCAGGTACATGTAGGGAGACGGATTAAGGGCGCGCAGGACGCGGTAGAGGGTGAGTGGATCAACGGAGCTCTCTCGTTGAAACTGTTGGCTCGGCACCACCTGGAATACGTCGCCCGCAACGATGTACTCCTTGGCCCTGCGCACGACGTCTTCGTACTCGTCCTTCGTGAAGCTCGACAGTTTCGCCGCCACATCGAGCACGTCGATGGTGAGGCGCTTCTGGGGCGCGGTGGCGACGAGTCGTTCGACGGACTCGTCGGTAGCGGGCGCGGGGCCGAGCAGAAGTGCCACTAAGTCGTTGAGGCGATCGACGGCGCGGTGATAGACGAGCGCGGGATTGTTGTCATCAGCCACGGCCAGCACGACGACGGTCGTGGAGTGGCGCAGGTGGTCACAGATCAGCACGGCGTCGGGGAACGAGAAGTCGACGTCGGGCCAGCTGGGTGCCGACGGCCGACCGGGGAGACGTTCCAGGCGCCGCACGTAGTCGTAGGTGACGAACCCCACCGCGCCACCGATGAAGTCGGGCAGGCCGCTCGGGACGAACGTGCGATAGGTGCTCAACAACCGTCGCAACTCATCCAAGGGAGCGAGGTCGGTCTCGGCGTAGGTATCACTCTCGAGAACGGTGACTTCGTCGCGCGTGCTGAGCCGCCAGCGCCGATCCAGGCCAATGAAGGAGTACCGGCCAGTCTCTTCGCCCAGCGAGGCACTCTCGAGCAGAAAGATCGCCCGGTCGCCGACCCGCTGATAGAGCGAGACGGGGGTCTCGCGGTCGAGTTGCAGGGTGACGTGAAGGGGAACCACGTTGTAGCCCTCGTCGATGAGGTCGAGGAATGCGTGCAGGTCCAGGGGGTCCATTGGCAAAGGCTAGTAAGTCGCGCCGTAGGATTGGCCCAATGTCGATCGAGCCCAGCATTCTCGTCGTCGACAACTACGACTCTTTCGTCTACAACCTCGTTCAGTATCTCGGGGAGCTGGGGGCGCGGGTGAT
Source organism: uncultured Acidimicrobiaceae bacterium (assembly GCA_963791015.1). Classification (GTDB taxonomy): domain Bacteria; phylum Actinomycetota; class Acidimicrobiia; order Acidimicrobiales; family RAAP-2; genus RAAP-2. Next base: position 159,357 of record CAWBQX010000002.1, read on the forward strand.
CGTGCGTCGCAACGACGACGTGGGCGCGGCTGATCTCGCCTCATTGGGGATCAACGGAGTGCTCATCTCACCGGGCCCCGGGCGGCCGAGCGCGGCGGGGAACTGCCTGTCGATCGTGCGCCAGTGCGCCGAGCTCTCACTGCCGATGCTCGGAGTGTGTCTCGGCCACCAGGCTCTCGGCGAAGCCTTCGGCGCCACGGTGGATCGTGCTCCGGAACTCCTGCACGGCCGCGCGAGTCTGGTGACCCACGACGGGCGAGGAGTCTTTCGCTCGGTGGCGGATCCACTCGTGGTCGGTCGCTATCACTCACTGGTGGTGCTCGAGGACACACTGCCGGCGACAATGGAAGTGAGCGCGCGATCGAACGGCCTGGTAATGGGGATTCGCCACCGGGAGTATGACCTGGAGGGCGTGCAGTTTCATCCCGAGTCGGTGCTCACCCAAGACGGTTACGTGATTCTGGCCAACTGGCTCGAACGCTGCGGCGCCGCCGAGGGCGTTCGCGAGCTCGCGACGGTTCTGTCACGCCGCGCGGATGGCGTGCGCGCCGCGTTACCCCAGCCGAGTCATTAGGGCAGCACTCCGTCGACGCGCTGGGGAATGCCCAGGGGATTGGCGTCGCGCAGCGCGTCAGGCAGCAAGACCGTCGGGCACGTTCTGGTAGGTGACGGGCCGGAGCCAACGCTCAATACTCGCTGCTCCCACGGACGTGCTCGAGGGCTGGGTCGTGGCGGGCCACGGTCCGCCGTGCTCCATCGACCAGCTCACCCCGACTCCGGTGGGATACCCGTCGACGATGACGCGACCGGCGCGCGACGGAGCGAAGCCGAGCAGCCACGCGGCGTCATCATCCTCGCCCACACCGCGAAAGACGCTGAAGGTGAGCGACGGCTCGGTCGCTCTGAGCGAGTCCTCCAACTCGGCCCGGTTGGCGTAGCGCACCACCAGAGCGAGTGGGCCGAAGCACTCCTCGCGTAGGCGAGTTGCGGACGTGTCGGAAAATGTGTCGGCACTGACCTCGAAGAGTTGAGCCCCGACGTGGGCACCGTCCCCGTCACTGTGCGCGACCAACGTCCGCACGCCGGGCGCGCTCTCGTACTCGGCAACCCCGGCACGAAAGTGCGATGCGATCGAGTCGCTCAGCATGGTCATCGCACTCTGGCCTTGCAGGCCGTCGACCAGCGATGCGACGAGGTCGTCGCCGGCATCCCCGCGGGGCACGAAGAGAAGTCCCGGCTTGGTGCAGAACTGGCCGACACCGAGGGTCATGGACGCGGCCGCGCCCTTTCCGATGTCGTTTGCTCGCTCCTCTGCGGCATGTGGCGTCACGACGAGGGGATTGGCCGATCCGAGCTCCCCGAAGAACGGAATGGGCGTCGAACGCTCGTTGGCGCGTCGCCAGAGAAACTGGCCCGCCGTCACCGATCCGGTGAATCCCACCGCGCTGATCTCGGGCGCGTCGACCAGAGCGACGCCCGCCTCGAGACCGAAGACCAAAGCGAGGAGGTTCTCGGGCGCGCCGAGTTTCTCGGCGGCCCGTGTCAGCGCGTTGAAGGACGCGAGGCTGGTGGCGGGATGAGCGGGATGAGCCTTGATGACGACTGGGCATCCTGCGGCGAGGGCCGAGGCCGTGTCACCGCCGGGCACCGAGAAGGCGAAGGGGAAGTTCGAGCTTCCGAATACCGCCACGGGCCCCAGCGGTACGCGAACGCGTCGAAGGTCCGGCAGCGGGACCCATTGGCGACTCGGTGGCGTGATCGATGGAGGCGTCGAGGAAGTGGGCATCTAGGACCACGTCGGCGAAGAAGCGCAGTTGGAATGCCGTACGGCGAACCTCGCCCTCCAGGCGCGCGACGGGGAGGGCCGTCTCGCGATGCGCGAGTTCCACCAAGGATGAGGACTCGCGTCTCGAGTTCTGTTGACATGGCGCGCAACAAGTCGGCCCGCCAGGTCAGTGGGCGCGCCGCGTAGAGCGGAGCCGCCAGCGCGGCGAGGCTCGCGAGTTGTCCGACTTCCTCGTGCGACGTGTCCTCAACGGGGAGTTCGATGCTCTCGCCGGTGCCCGGATTGACGCTGCGCACGCGACTCACGAGGACACCTTACGTAAGGTGGTGCCGCTCTCGGCGTCGAAGAAGTGAGCGTGTTCGGGCGAGATCTGTACTGACAAGACGTCACCCGCCCGTACGGTCGTGCGCGGACCCAACTTGGCGATCAACGTCGAGCGGCGCGCGAACTCTCGTTGCACTGGATCGTCGGAGGCGATCGGGGGTGCTGAGTCCACGTGCGACAGGTGCACGAGAATCTCTGATCCCAGGGCTTCGCAACGTTCCACGCGCGTCTTGAGCGTGTTGGGCGCACTCGCGTCGGTGATGATGACGTCCTCGGGTCGCACCCCCATGACGACGGGGGCGCCAGGGGCGGGCAGGTCGTGCGAGTCGACGTAGCCGAGTGGGAACTCGAGGGACTGCTCACCGACGAAGACTTCGATCCGGTCACTGCCCGCTCGCAGTTCGCAGGTGAGCAAGTTCATCGGCGGTGAGCCCATGAAACCGGCCACGAACTCATTGGCCGGCCGGTCGTAGAGGTTCTGGGGTGTGTCGACCTGCTGAAGTTGTCCGTCGCGCATCACCGCCACGCGATCGCCCATCGTCATCGCTTCGACTTGGTCGTGGGTCACGTAGACGGTCGCGACGTTGAGCAGGCGCTGAATGCGCGCGATCTCCAGACGCATCTCAACGCGCAGTTTTGCGTCGAGGTTGGACAGGGGCTCGTCCATCAAGAAGGCCTGAGGGCTGCGCACGATGGCTCGACCCATGGCGACGCGCTGGCGCTGGCCACCCGAGAGAGCCTTGGGCTTGCGCTCGAGATAGTCCTCGAGTCGCAGAATCGCCGCCGCTTCGGCGACCTTGCGCTTGATCTCGTCCTTGGAGTCGCCGCGAACCTTGAGCGCAAAGCCGATGTTGTTCGCCACGGTCATGTGGGGATAGAGCGCATAGTTCTGAAAGACCATGGCGACGTCGCGGTCTTTGGGCAGCGTGTTGTTCACGACTGCTCCGCCGATCTTGAGGGTGCCCGAGGTGATCTCTTCGAGTCCCGCCAGCATGCGCAGGGCGGTTGTCTTGCCACAACCCGATGGACCCACCAACACCATGAACTCGCCGTCGTTGATGTGCAACGAGAGTCGATCGACAGCCGGCGGACCTTCGCCGTAGCGCTTGGTGATGTTCTCAAAATCAATCTCAGCCATGGGCCGGTACTCCTTTTCGTGAAGAGCGAATCGTCATCGGTCGATGCCCATGGTGAGGCCCTTTACGAGATAACGCTGGAAAATGAGATAGACGATCATGGCCGGGAGGGCACTGAGCAAGGACCCCGCCATCAGTTCGGGGATGGACGTGGTGCGTCCCGCCGCGAGAATGGCCAGGCCCACGGTGATCGGCCGTTCATCCGGGTTTTGGATGAAGAGCAGACCAACCAACAGATCGTCCCAGATCTGAATGAACTGCAGGACGGTCACGGTAGCGATGGCCGGAATCGCCACCGGCACGACGAGTCGAAAGAGTGCGCCGAAGTATCCGAGGCCATCGACGATGCCCGCCTCGATCAGTTCATCGGGCACGCCACGAAAGTACGTCGAGAACAAGAACACCGAAAAGGGCGTGCCGAGCGCGGCGTAGACCAGTATCGCCCCGAGGTATCCGCCGGTCAGGTGCAACCTGCTCACGTTGACGAACTCGGGCATGAGGATCGCCTGGAGGGGGACCATCATCGCGCTCACCATGATGAGAAACACCGCGGTGGAAGCGCGAAAGCGAAGCTTGGCGAAAGCGAACCCGGCCGGCAGGCCCACGGCCAGGATGATGCCGATCGACGCCGCACACACGATCGTGGAACTCAGCACCTCTTGTCCGACCGGAATCACCGAGCTGAGCCCGCTCCAACTCAACCAGGAGAAGCCACCCGAGCCGAGGAACTGCGTCTCGGACTCCAGGCTCTCGCCGATCATCACCCAGAACGGGTACAGCATCACGGCGGCGACGCCCAGCATGACGATGAAGAGGACCCATCGGCCAATCCTTGGGCGCTGGGGAACCGGATCGCTCTCCTCGGGAATGAGGTCGGTATCGGGTGGCGTCTGGAGCGTGGTCATTCTTCTGATCCAATGAGTCGCAGTTGGACGATGCCGACGATCGCGGTGATGACGAACAGGATGATGCCGTAGAGAGCCGCGGTCCCAAAGGCGGACTGCTGGAAGCCCGTCTGATAGATCAGAAACTCCATCGTGGTGGTGGCGTAGCCCGGGCCACCACCGGTCATGACGAAGATCAAACTGAAGAGTGCGCTGAACAGAGCGATCACGGTGATGACGAAAGCGAGTTGGATGAAGCGCGCGAGGTGGGGAAGGGTAATCGATCGAAAGATGCGCCAGCGTCCGGCGCCGTCGATGCGCGCCGCTTCTTCGAGCGAGGGGTCCAGCGTGGCCAGACCCGTCAGGAACAACATGGTGTTGGTGCCGATCATGGTGAAGATGAAGGTGATGCCGAGCGCGTAGATGGCCGTCGAGTCATATCCCAGCATGTTCGTGTTGGTGTGCGAAAAGCCGAAGAAGTGAATGATTGAGTTCAGCGTTCCTTGAAACGCAAAAAACCGTTCGGCCACGAGACCGAGGACTACCCAGGAAATCGCGGTGGGCAAAAAGTAGATCGAGCGAAAGATCCTCCAACCCGCGACTCGCTGGTGCAACAGCATCGCGATCAGCAGTGGGATGGCGAGGGCGAAGGGAACAGCCATGAGCAACTTCGCGTTGTTCTCGAGGGCCGTCCACAGGTTGGAGTTGTGGAACGCCTGGGTCCAGGTGGAGGTGCCCACCCAGGTCGAGGTGATGCCGTTCCATTGGGTGAAGGAGTAGTAGACGGCCTGACCGATCGGAATGCCGATGAAGCACACCACGAGCGCGATGGCCGGCAGGGCGAAGACGAGTCCCGCGAGTTGGCGCCGTCGCTTGAGCGTCATGCGCCGCGCTTTGATGACACGGACGGGTGGCGTGGCGGTGATGTTGGTCATGGCGTCTTTGCTAAAGAGTTCCCGTTCCGTCCGACTCACGCCGGACGGAACGGGAACCACTAGTTAATCGGTTATCCCGCGAACGTCGAACTGCGTTGGGACGCGGGGAGTTGCTGCCAGGACTGCTGCATGTTCTTCAGCGCCGCCGCTGGCGTCTCCTGGTTGCCCAGAACCGCTGGCAGGACCTTGTCGGCCGCGTCGCCCACGTTGACTTGGACGTAGTTGTCCATCATCGGGTACGGCGTCAGGTGGTCTACGTTGACGAAGTTGAGCATCTCCTGGTTGACCGGGTTGCTGGTCGTCATGCCCTTGATGTCGGGAATGAGGCCCGCGGCGTTAATGATGTTGCCCGCCTGCTTGGTCGTGAGGAACTGCTCAAACTGGTAGTCCTGGGTCTTGTACTTGGACGCCTTCATCACCGAGAAGCCGTCGCCCGGGTACTCCACGACGCCCTTGATGGGCGTGTTGGAGAACGGCGGAACGAAGGCCGCGACGTTGCTGCCCATCGCCTTGGTGTACTGAGCGGTGTCCCAGGTGCCATCGACGAGCATCGCTGCCTTGCCGGCCTCGAACTGCTGGATGTTCGCGGTGTTGGTCAACACGTCGCTGTTGGTGTAGCCGAGTTTTTCCATCGACTGCCACTTGCTCAGCTGAGCGGTGATCGTGGGATTCGTCCACGACGTCTTGCCGTCGTACAGGTTCTTCCAGGACGCCAGCGGGTACGCGCCGATCATGAGGTAGCTCATGTCGTACCACGGGTAGAACTCCGTGCTGATCGCCTGACCACCGTTGCCGTACACCAGGGGCTGAATGCCCTTGGCCTTTAAGGCCTTGGAGTCGGCGAACAACTGGGTCCAGTCCGTGGGCACGGACGTAATGCCGGCCTTCTTGAAGAGGGACTTGTTGTAGAAGCCGATGTAGAACTGCGTCTCGAGTGGCATCACGTAGCTGCCGAGCGAGGCGTTGAAGTTCGGGGCTTCCCAGCTCAGACCCTCCATGCTGCTCAGTCCCGGCACGTGGCCCTTCAAGTTCTCCAGCAAGCTCGCGTATTGCAGGTCATACACACCGGTCCACATCACCGCGAGGTCCGGTCCGCTGCCTGAGATGGCCGAGGACTGGAGCAACTGGAAGTAGTTGGTTCCGGGCTGGGCCACGTCGTTGATCGTGATATTGGGGTGGAGTTTCTCGAAGGCCGCAATCAGATTCTTCGTGGCGACGGCATTCTGCTCGGTTCCGTAGTTCTGCCACAGTGTCAGCGTCACTTTGGAACTGGCCGAGGCGGGTCCGACGACGAACAACGTCCCCGCCACCATCAGAGCGGCCGCCACCACTCCGATTCCCCTAGTTCGCATTCGTTTCAAGGTTGTTCTCCCCTTACTTTCCGGGAGTTCACCCTGAACTCCCTTTCTTTTGAAGCTTGCACTTCTCAAGACCTTCCCACTACCGGCTCGACCAAAAACGGCGCCTCGCCGATCGGTGTCGCCAAGAAATCAAAGTCACACCCGAGCGGCGCTTGGGTCACGTGGCGCCGATACAACTCGACGTACCCTCGGGTCTCGCGAGCGAGCGGAGCCACCGTCTGGCGTCGCCTCTCTAGTTCTTCGTCGTCGACGTCGAGATGGATGTGACCGGCGTCGGCGTCCACACTGATCAAGTCGCCGTCTTGTACGAGCCCGATGACGCCGCCACTCGCCCCTTCGGGGGCGGCGTGCAGAAAGACGGTGCCAAAGCTCGTGCCGCTCATGCGCGCGTCGGTTACGCGCACCATGTCGGTCACCCCGCGTGCGAGGAGTGGCTCGGGGATGGGGATCATGCCCCACTCCGGCATGCCGGGACCACCGATTGGTCCGGCTCCTGCGAGCACCAGAACTGCATTGTCGGGGCATGTGGCGTCGGCGCCGGTACGACGTGCGGGATCGTCGGCGTCAACGACGTAGGCCGGCCCTCGGTGTTGGAGAAGGGAAGGCGAGGCCGCCGAGCGCTTGATCAACGCGCCTTCGGGCGCGAGGTTGCCCCGTACCACGCGAAACGCGCCGGCGGCATCGACGGGATCGTCGAGTTCATGAATGACGCCGCGCGGTTCGACCGCGCTCGCCTGGACTTCTTTCATGGTCCGGCCGTTCGCGAGGAGCGCGTCACCGGCGAGGCGCGTGTCGAGGGCGCGAAACAGGCTGGGAAATCCGCCCGCGGCGTCAAGATCTTCTAAGAGCGCGGTACCCGATGGCTCAACGTCCACGAGCACGGGAGTTGAGCGTCCGATCCGGTCAACGTCGTCCAGGCTGAGCGGATATCCCAAGCGACGAGCCATCGCGGTTAAGTGAATGACTGCGTTCGTCGAGCCGCCGATGGCGCCGAGAACGACGAGCGCATTCTCAATCGCGTCGGGCGAGATTTGCGCGGTGACCGAAGAGTGGGTGAGAGCGAGGGCGACGATGCGCTCGCCCACGTGTCGCGCGATGGTCGCGTGTCGACCGTCGCCGGCCGGAATCGATGTCGAGCCGGGCCAGGCCAGTCCGAGCGACTCCGCCAGCGCTCCCATGGTGGAGGCCGTGCCCATGGTGTTGCACGTGCCCTTGCCGAGAGTGAGGGCAGATTCGAGTTCCGCCCAGCGCTCGTCGGAGAGTTCTCCGGCGCGGCGCTGATCCCACAGGCGCCACAGGTCGGTTCCCGTTCCGATGCGCCGTCCTTCGAAGTACGCCACGGGTCGAGGACCCGAGACCAGCATCAACGTGGGCAGATTCGTGCTGAAGGCGCCCATGAGGGCCCCCGGCACGGATTTGTCGCAGGCCGCGAGCACGACGACCGCATCGAGCGGCTGACTGCGTAGCGACTCTTCGAGTTCGATCGCGACCAAGTTGCGATAGAGCATGGAGGAGGGCTTCATGAGATCCTCGCCGAGTGACATGACGGGAAACTCCACCGCGATGCCGCCCGCTTTGTTGATGCTCTCCTTCAGGGGAGCGACCAAGTCTGCGAGTGGTTGGTTGCAGGGGTTGAGGTCACTGGCCGAGTTGGCAATGCCGATGATCGGCCGTCCACCTGCAGCGTCAACGGCCGCACCACCCATGCGTAGCGCGACGCGGCTATCGAGGGCGACTTCGTCGTCGCCTCGCACCCAGCGGTCGCTGCGCAAGGTCATGGCTCGGGTACTCCGATTCCTTCAGCCCCCGGTTTGGAGATGGTGAGATCCAAGGCGGAGTCGTCCAGCCACTCGAGGGCCAACTGCGCACGCCGCACCTTTTCGCGTACGTTGCCTTCGACGTCGCCACGCAGGTGTTCACCGGCGGGGTAGACCGGGCGCGCGTTGCGCAGACCGAACTTGGCGTAGAGGGGCGCGGCCACCTCGGCGATCTCTCCCAGTTCGTTACCGCGCACGACGCCACCCATCGCGTCGGGTGCTTCGAGGTAGAGATCGATCGGCGCGTCACTCAGGGTGCGGATCTCGGCCATCTCAGCCAGCGTGATGTCGCTGGGTACGTTCACGGTGGTGCCGCCCAGTGCGACCAGTTGGCGGAAGGTCACCGGGTTGGACGGGGCCAGGACCGCAGAGATCTTCCAGACAATGTTGTTGGGCAACTCGCCGTCGTCGACCATGGAGCACACCATCTCCAAGAGCCCCGTGTCGGCGATGAGGAACCCCCGGATGCCCTGATCGACAGCGCGCAAGACGTCTTCGATGGCGTAGCGCAGTTGGTGATACCCGCGCAGTCGCCCGAGAAGAATCTGACCCTCTGGTGCCTTGACGGCCCCGCCGATTCCGTACTCCTCGCGGGGTCCTACGAAGAGGTTGACTTCGAGCCCTTCGTCGGCACCGATCTGGGCCATCTCGGCGAGCTCGGACTTGGAGAGCAACATCGCACCGCTGCCTTGGGACGCGCGGTGGATCGGGACTTTGCGCTCGCGGGCCTCATCAACAACGGCCTTGAGCGCCCCCGGGTTTTCGACGCTCGGTATCTCGACGCGAAAATGCGCGCCGTCGGGAAAACGGGCCGCGCTTGGGGTTGGGGCCGACGACAGTGCGCCGACGCGACGTGACAGAGCGTCTGATCCTCGAGGACTGCCCGCACCACTCTTCATGTTGGTCCCTTCTTCTCGACTACACGACTTTGACGGCGCTGCGCAGCGAGCCGCGCGCACCTTCGACAACCGGCCACCCTGGCGTTGCACTGAGGAGCTCAAAGCCCTCGTCACCGACGAGGTAGGTCTCTTCGATCTTGGCCCCGCCGCCCAGGCTGGGGTTCCAGGCGATGGCGGTGTTGCGACGACGAACCAGCGACCAGAACGGTGAGTCGGTCTGAGTGGGCGCGATCTCGAACTCTCGTTGCTCGAAGCCGATGGGTCCGCCCTGAAAGTGTTCGCGCCACGCGCCGGGGTAGCCGGCGTCGTCGTAGGCCCCAGCGAGGGCGACCATGGTGTCGCCCCAGGAACCCCCGGGAACCGACGCATCCAGCACGGCGTCGAAGACGGCCCCGAGGGTCTTAGTGAGCGCGACGATCTCGTCACCAGCGTCGCGCACGGCCAGTCGCGTGGCCGCCACGTGCAATCCTCCGCGCCGGGCTACGACAACCGCCATCATGGCGTCGTGCACAATCTCGCCGATGGCGAGGGGATGGCGGAAGTTGCGCAGTCGACCATCGCCGCCCACGATCAAGCACACGGCGTGGGCTCCCGCCGATTCGAGAACGGCGCTGATGGCGGCTGCGCTGTCAAAGTCCGTGCTGACGCCGGGACGCCAGGCGTCGATACCGGCGCCGAGGGCGACGCCAACCACGGCCCCGAGATCGCGCAGGTCCTCGTGCTCAGGCTCGCTCAGTGCGAGGCGCGCGCCGACCAACGTAGTCTCGCACGTCATCGCCGATGTACTCGACGTCGCTGAGCAACTCAGTGAGTAGCGCGCCCGCGTACTCGGTGGCGAGAGATTGTCGAGCGGCCTCGTCGAACCACGGGGCGCTCACGACATCCCACCCCATCTCTCGTACGCCGAAGTCGGCCTCGAGGCGAGGTGCTTCAATCTCACTCGTGATGAGCACACGACCCGCGGCGCAGTCAAGGGTCCACACGGGGTCGCTGCTGGCACTCAGGTCGATCGGGTCCGATATTCCACCGGTGCGCCAATTGACAGATCCCGGTGTGGTGAGAAGAAGGGGACGCCCGTCGTAGCGCACTCGTATCTCGCTCGCGACGCGTTCGGCTTCGTGGGCGCGTCGTATCGCACGAGCGTGCCTGTTCGGCTCTACAGAACGGGTGTCGGAATTAATACTTGCATCCAAGCACGTGACCCGTGCACCGTCAAGTTACGGACCCCACATTTGTTCAGATATCCGTATAGTGTTCTGACGTGCCGAACAATGGATACCTCACCGACAGTCGCTATCAAGTCCAATCGGTGGCGCGTGCGGCGCACCTGCTCAATGAGATTGCTGATCACGGCGCGGGTGGACTGAGCGTTACCGAGATCGCCGATCGCTTGGGCGTCGCCAAAAGCACCGCGCTCTCGCTCGCACGCACTCTCGCCGCGGCCGGACTGCTGCGAAATGTTGATCCAGGACCTCGCTACGTACTGGGTCTCAATTTGCTGCGACTCGGTGATCTCGTGGGACAGCAGACGTCGATTGCCGAGCTGGCCCTCCCGACGTTGCGTGATCTCTCGTCCATCACCGGGATGACCGCTCGTCTCGCGACGAACCAGTCGGGCTATCCGGTGTTCCTCGAGCGCATTGACGGCGAGGGATCGATTCGCTTTCACGCGCCGCTTGGACAACGAGAGCAGCCTCATGCGACAGCCGCCGGGAAGGCGATCTTGGCGTATCTCTCGGAGGACGACGTGCGTCGCGTCCTGAGCGAAGCCGGAATGCCCCGCTACACGCCCAAGACCTTGACCGACGTGGACACGCTGCTGGGCGAGCTCGAGCGCGTTCGCAGCGAGGGCTACGCACTCGACGACGAAGAAGAGGCCGAGGGTGTGTTCTGTGTGGGTGCCGCGGTCTTCGATCATCAGGGGGCCTGCGTCGGAGCGCTCAGCGTCACCGGGCTCAAGGTGGACGTACCGTTACGCGAAGTGCGCCAGCTCGGCTTGACCGTGCGCGATCACGCCGACCGCGTGACCTCGATGTTGGGAGGCCTCCGACCGCGAATCTCGGTCTGAGGATGAAAGCCTTCGTGGTGCGAGAGCCGGGCCGAGCCGAGGTTCTTGAGTGGCCGGAACCGACTGCGAACGCGGGTGAAGTTCTGGTGCGTCCGCTGCTCGCGGGTATGTGTGGCACCGATCTAGAACTCATCGACGGCTCGATTGATCCCGCGTACGTTCGCTACCCGCTGGTCTTGGGCCACGAGTGGGTCGGTCAGCTCGTTGATGACTCCGAAAGCGACGCGGGTGCAACGACAGTGGTCGTCGAAGGCGTCATTCCCTGTGGCCAGTGCCCGGGCTGTACGCGCGGCGACACCAACCTCTGTGAGACGTACGACGAGATCGGATTTACTCGTCCCGGCGCGATTGGCGAACTCATTAGCGTGCCCGCGACTCTCGTGCACCGACTCGACTCCACGGTGTCACTCGAGGACGCAGTTCTCGTCGAGCCGATGGCCGTCGTGTGGCGGGCGCTGACGCGATTTTCGCTGCGCGGGGGTCTTCGCGTAGCGATCGTAGGAGACGGGACCATCGCGCTACTCGCCGCACATCTCGTGAGGCTGTTTTCGCCGTCGCACGTGAGCGTCGTCGGTCAGCGCGAAGAGCAGCGGTCCTTGGCCCTGGAAGCGGGCGCGGACGAGTTCCTGACGACGACACCCCCCGACAAATTTGATCTCGTGATTGAGGCCGCCGGCAACGCGGCCGCGGTCAGCAGCGCTCTGGAACTCTGCGCGCGTGGCGCCATGGTGATCTTGCTCGGACTGGCGCCGCACGGCACGAGGGTCGAGATCGCGCCGGACGATCTGGTCAACAACGACATCGTCATCCAGGCCAGCTTTTCGTACACGCGTCGGTCATTTGCTGAGGTCGTCGAGCGCCTCAACGCCAACGAGCTTCAGCCGTCGTTTCTCATCACGCATCGCTTCAGCCTCGACGACGCGCCGTCCGCGTTGTCCGCGCTCGTGGGAACGTCGAACGCCGAGCCGCGCGGCAAGGTCACCGTCGCAATTAGCTGAACCGACCGCCCACGCCGATACGTGTCTCGTGGACGTCGCCGTCGCCTAACTCCACGCGGTACGCACCCGGCCCCGTCGTTGGATCCACGTCACTATCACCGACCACCGAGACGGGCTCAATGCCCTCGTACCAGATCCCCACGTGATCGTCAGTGGCGTAGGCGAGGGGCCCGAGTGTGCCGTCCTTCATGAGTCGATGTAAGAGCGGTCGACGCTGCTCTTCGGAGTCGTAGTGCACGCCGTTGGCGTAGGGCAGAAACCCGAGCGCGTTGGTGACCGGCTGCAATGTCGGTCCAAAGGAGTCGGTAGTGCCGCCCTCGTGCCAGCAGAGGCTGCCCGCCGAGACGCCGGCCAAGATGACGCCACGCTCCCACGCTTCGCGCATCGCGAGATCCACCCCGTGCAGACGCCACAGCGCGAGCAGGTTCGCGACCGACCCGCCGCCCACCCAGACAAAGTCACACGAGGTGAGCCGCTCGGTGGGATCGGCGGAGGGTTGGGTGAAGAGCTTGAGTTGAGTCACGTCACAACCCGCGGCGTTAAAGGCCTCGTAGAGCGCCGCGTACCACTCACTCGGATCTCCGCTCGCGGTCTCGACCAGACACACGCGAGGTCGCTCCTTCTTGGTGAGCGCGAGTGCGCCGAGGATCATCTGTCCGAGGCGGGCGGTGCCCTGAGTGGGACCGGGAACAAAGCCGCCGGAGGTAGCGAGGATTCGTGGTGTCGTCATGGAACCTTTCTATCCGAGAGGGGAGCTCCGTCCTCGTAGTATTCGAGTCGAACCCGTGAGGAGATTTATGGCAACGAGCGAAGCCGACCTTGACGTACTGATTGACGACCTCATCACGTCGTACCCACCCCAGTCGACCGATCCCGTCACGTTCTTAGGCGAGCAGTTCGATCGCGGTCTCGCCTGGCTGCATTTTCCCGAAGGTGCGGGAGGGCTGGGTCTCTCGCCGTCAGATCAGCTCTACGCCCTGCGTCGACTCTTAAAGGCCGGAGCGCCAAGCGCGGGCATGCGCAACATCATTGGATATGGCATGGTGGCGCCCACCATCGTTAGTCACGGCACGGACGAGCAGAAGTCACGCTTCCTTCGCCCCCTCTTTACCGGCGAGGAGATCTGGTGCCAACTGTTCTCCGAACCCGGTGCGGGCTCGGACGTCGCCGGTCTCGCCATGCGGGCCGAGCGTGACGGCGATGAGTGGATCCTTACGGGCCAGAAGGTCTGGACGACGCTCGCACACATTGCTTCCTACGGACTGATCATCGCGCGCACGAACCCCGACGTGCCCAAGCACAAGGGCATCACCGCGTTCTTGGTCGACATGCACGCGCCCGGCGTGGACGTGCGTCCGCTCTTCCAAGTGACGGGCGAGGCCGAGTTCAATGAGTGCTTCTTTCACGAAGTGCGCGTACCGGACTCCCGGCGTCTCGGGGGAGTGGGCGAAGGGTGGGGTGTGTCCATCACCACGTTGATGAATGAGCGCGTGTCGATCGGTGGCACCGTGCCGCCGCGCAACTCGGGGCTCATTGGTGAGGCCGTGAAGATCTGGAAGTCCCGCTGGGCCGATCGCACCGACGCCGAAGCGCTCGCCGTGCGCAGCGACCTCATGCGGGCTTGGGTGCGCAACGAAGTGGGCCGTCTGACCAACTGGCGAGCGAGCGACCTTCGTCGCGCCGGTACTCCGGGCCCCGAAGGGTCCGTCGCCAAGCTGGCCTTCGCCGAAGAGAACCAGCGCACCAGCGAACTCTGCGTGAACCTGATGGGATCTGACGGGATGCTCTACGGATCGAACTACCCACTCCTTCGACCGAACGAGTCGGCCATGAGCGGAGGAGATATGCGCAAGGCGTTCCTGCGAATGCGCGCGAACTCCATCGAAGGCGGCACGAGTGAGGTGATGCGCAACATCATCGGCGAGCGTGTCTTAGGCCTGGCCGGTGAGCCCCGCAACGACAAGGACGTCGCTTGGAAGGACGTCCCGAAGAGTTAGAGGCGAACGGGGACGAGCTGGGCGTCGAGGAACTCGCGCGTGCGCTCGTCGGCGTCGCGCGAGGCTTGCTCGTTGAACGCGTTGGCACGCGCGTCGCAGTGGAATCCGTGCCCCGCCTCGGGGTAGCGCACAATCTCGGTCACAATCGGCAGTGAGTCGGTGAGCGTGCGCAGATCTTCTACGTCACTGATCGGGATGCCCGCGTCTTTGTCGCCGTAGAGGCCGAGCCAGGGGGAGACGAGGTTCTCGGCGACCTCGAGCAGGGGCGGCAGACCCATTCGTCCCACCGAGATGCCGCCGCCGTAGAAGCTCACGGCCGCGCCGATTGTGCCGAGGGTCGCCGCGTACAGCGCGACCGAACCACCCATGCAGAAGCCCACGATCCCCGTGGCCGCAGGGTTAAAGCCCAGGCCCGAGAGAAAGGCGGTGGTGGCGTTGAGGTCGTTCGTCAGGCCCTCTTTGGTCAACGCGGCCATCTGAGCGACGGCGGCGTCGATGTCGTCATAGGGGATTTCAGGCGAACCGTTGCGGTGATAGAGGTGTGGGGCGATCACGAAGTAGTCGTCGTCTGTGAACCGGTCTGCGACGCTACGAATATGAGCATTCACCCCGAAGCCTTCTTGGATCACGATGAGGGCCTTGGGCGAGTCGGTCGAGCCGGTCACGTAGACCGGGAAGCCTGGTGAGGACGGGGCCATGGTCATTCGAAGGACGGGCTTTCGGTGCGGGAGCGCTTGAGCTCGTAGAACCCCGGTGTTCTCGCGACCAACATGACGCCGTCATAGAGTTTGCCGGCCGCCTCGCCCTTCGGCGCGGGGGTCACGACCGGTCCAAAGATCGCGACATCGCCGACGTGGATGACGGGCGTACCCACCTCGTAGCCCACTGGATCCATGCCTTCGTGGTGGCTCTTGCGAATGGACTCGTCATAGTCGCTCGACGACGCGGCCAGCGCGAGATCCGCTTCGAGACCGACGTCCGCAATCGCTCCGGCGATCACGTCATCCCAATCCTTGTCGCCCTGGACGTGGTGCCGTGTCCCCATCGCGCTGTAGAGCGGCCCGACAACATCGTTGCCGTGGCGTTCTTGGGCCGCCATGAGCACGCGAACAGGTCCCCAACCCTTGGCCAGAAGCTCCTTGTAGCGATCGGATAGTTCGTCGCGATCCTCGTTGAGCACCGAGAGGCTCATGACGTGAAAGTCAATGTCGAAGTCGCGAACGGTGCTCGCTTCGAGCAGCCAGCGAGACGTTATCCAGGCCCAGGGACAGAGAGGGTCGACCCAGAGATCTACGTGTTCAGTCATCGTTTTCCTTACTTGTTGGCGTGTGCTTCCAACACGGTAATAACCATGTTGGTGACGCCAACCGCCATCGGCAGGTCGAGCATTTCGTCGATGGCGTGCGCATTCGAAGCGGGTCCGTCGACTCCGGTCGCGACGAACTGGACGCCGGGGTAACGCTTGGCGAGGGAGCCCAGGAAGGGAATGGATCCGCCCTCACCGGTAAAGCCGACGGGACGACCAAAGTAGTCCTGGGAGGCTTCTTCAAGGGCGGGCGCGAGCCACGGGGCGAGTTCGGGGGAGACCCAGCCGTCTCCGGGTTGCACGTTTGTCACAGTGACCCGTGCGCCCGAGGGCACATCCGTCGTCAGGATCTTCGTGAGTACCTTGGCCACCGCAAACGCGTCGACCGTCGGGGGCAGGCGAAACGAGAGTGTCACGGTTGTAAAGGGCCGCAGGACATTGCCGGCGATCTCGGGACTCGGGATGCCCCCCATGCCAATCACCGACAGCGTGGGATGCCAGTTGCGACGAAGGATTCGTTCTTCGCCGCTCTCGCCCATGAGTTGAAGACCCTCGAGGGTGGGAAAATCTTCGGCGAGCAGGTCGCCAAACTCTTCAGAAATAGCGTGGGCCGCCGCGACGTGCGAGGCCGGGATGGGCGCGTGGAGTTCGGGAACCAGGATCTCTCCCGTCGTGGCGTCTTCGACTCGATCGAGGAGTTGGCGCAGGATGCGAAACGACGAGGGCACGACGCCACTGGCCGAGCCGCTGTGGCGACCCTCTTCGAGCACGCCGACCGTCAGCTCGAGGTTGACCACGCCGCGCAACGAGGACGTGACCCACAGGCGGTCGTAACTGAGCGCGCCGGAGTCCAGGCAGATGAGTAACTCCACGTCCCCCAGGTGGAGCGCGAGATCGTCCAGGTACGCCTCGAGATCGACACTGCCGCTCTCCTCACTGGCCTCGATGAGTACGACGCAGCGCCCGTGAGGAATCCCGTTGACCTCCATCGCTTCGAGCGCCGTGATCGCGGCGAAGCACGCGTAGCCGTCGTCGGCGACGCCGCGACCGTAGAGACGATCGCCCCGGCGAACGGGCCGGTACGGGTCGAGCCCCTCACTCCAATTGCCCAGCGGCGGCTGCTTGTCGAGATGCCCGTAGAGAATGACGGTGCCGGTCTCTCCCGCCGTCGAGTCCACCGTCACGACCAGCATCGGAGTGCGACCTTCGAGCTGGCGGATCTCGATGTCGACGCTGCCCAGACGACGCTCGCGCGTCCAGTTGGCGAGGAGTTCGGCAGCCTCCAGGAGGTAGCCGTCTTCGGCCCACTTGGCGTCGAAGTTGGGTGAGAGAGACGGAATGGTCGTAAAGCGTTCGAGGGTCGCCAGGGCGGTGTGTTCGAAGTCGTCGAGAGTTATCAGGGGCATGGCAGCGAGATTACTGTGCGCGCGAGAGATGAACCGCCTGCCAGCAGTACCACGCGACGTCGGAGCGCACGCCTTCGAACGCGTCACCGTGACGTCGCAGATCCTTCTCGGTGACCAGTTCATCGAGGCCGTGCAAGATCGTCCATCCGTTTCGCACGCCGAGGTCTCCCGAGGGCCACACGTCGTGGCGACCCAACGTGTGCATCAGGTACATCTGGGCGGTCCACTCACCAATGCCGCGCACGGCGACGACATCAACGAGAACGTCGTGGTCACTCATTCGACCGTGCTGGGCGAGGTGAATGCGACCGTCGAGCGCCCGTGCGGCGAGGTCCAACATCGCGGCGGCCTTGGCGTTCGAAAGTCCCACGCCGCGCAGCTTCACGTGTCCCGCCTTGGTGATCGACTCGGGAGTGACGTCACCGCCGCACAGGTCGATCACGCGCTGGTGAATAGTGTTGGCCGCTTTCGTGGCGAGCAGTTGGTACGTAATTGATCGTGCCAGTGTTCCGAATCGTTGCGCGACCGGGGCGCTGCGACGCCACGGGGCCGGACCGATCTGGTCAATAAGTATCGCGAAGGACGAGTCGTGCTGAGCGATTGCGTTCGCGCGCTCCGTCGGTGTCATTCCTGCAACCACGACATGGACTATTGCACACAGATGTGACGCGCATTCCTGGAGTGAACGTGAGGGGTATTCATCGATTCGGGTGATGTTCTAAGAAAAACTCCTTTCGCGCTGCTGCTTCGTCCAGATATTTTTTTGATGAGTAGCGCATTTCGTTACAACGTTGAACGAGCGGGGACGTTATAACGCTTCAGCGAACCCGCTTGCAAGGTGGGACCGTGAGCAACGTCGCCAACGATGAGACACCGACGATCTCAACACTGATACCAGCGCGCGTGGATCGACTCAAGTGGTCGAAGTTTCACACGCGCATGGTGATTGCCCTCGGCATCGCCTGGATCCTTGACGGGCTTGAGATCACCCTGGCCGCCGACGTCGCGGACATCCTGGAAAAGAAGCAAACACTGCACATGTCGGCGAGGGCAGTAGGCGATATCGCGTCGGTGTACCTGATCGGCGAGGTCTTTGGAGCGATCTTGTTCGGTCGCCTCTCGGACAAGCTCGGTCGCAAGCGCCTCTTTCTGGTTACCTTGGGCGTCTACCTCATCGGCTCAGGATTGACTGCCGCCACCTTTGGGCACGGCGCCGGTTGGGTGACATTCCTGTACGCCACGAGGTTCATTGCGGGCATGGGCATCGGTGGTGAGTACGCCGCCATCAACTCGGCCATCGATGAAATGATTCCCGCTCACTACCGCGGTCGAGTGGACATTGGCATCAACGGCACGTACTGGGGTGGTGCACTCATCGGGACGGTCGCGGAGTACTACATCTTGAATCACTTCGGCGACACCGTGAACTGGCGCATTGGCTTTCTCATCGGTCCGGCCCTGGCCCTCTTCGTGTTGTACGTGCGTCGCAACCTTCCCGAGAGTCCGAGGTGGCTCATCATGCACGGTCGCGAGGCGGAAGCCGAAGCCGCCATGAAACGCATCGAGGAGTTATCCCACGAGCAGAATGCGCCCGAACCTGATCCCTCCAAGGCGATCGAGATCGCTCCGCGCAACGACATCGGATTCTTCGCGCTGGCCTGGGTGCTCTTTCGCAAGATGCCCCGGCGCAGCGTGCTGGGTGCGTGTCTCATGATCTCGCAATCGTTTCTCTACAACGCGATCTTCTTCACCTACGCCCTGGTGCTGGGCACGGTGTATCACGTGAGTTCCGGGACGATTCCGCTCTACTTCATCGCCTTTTGCGTAGGTAATCTTGCCGGCCCGCTGCTCATCGGTCCGCTTTTTGACACCTTGGGTCGCAAATTTATGATTAGCGCGACGTACTTGCTCTCGGGAGTGCTTCTCGCGGCGACGGCGTGGGCCTTTGACGCCAACCTGCTGAACGGTCTTACCCAGACGATCTGTTGGTCAGTGGTGTTCTTCTTTGCCTCTGCGGGCGCGAGCGCAGGGTACTTGACGGTGAGCGAGGTCTTCCCACTGGAGGTACGGGCGAAGGCGATCGCGGTATTTTTCGCCATCGCGCAGTGCTTTGGGGCGTTGGGCCCGAACATCTACGGCGGACTCGTGAACAGTCATCGCGGACTCTTTGGCGCGTACCTTGTGGGAGCGGGCGTGATGATCGTCGGCGGCCTGGCCGAAGTATTTCTCGGAGTGAAGGCGGAACGTCAAGCCCTCGAGGACGTGGCGACGCCGCTGTCCGCGCTCGAACCGGGTGATCGTCGCGACGCCGCCGCTCCGCGACCGGGCTTCGCGCGTAGTGCCACACTTGATCCGTCAATGACGACGCGGCTGCACCGCGGACCACGTTCGGGTCGACCCTCGGGGACGAGTACTACGTCGACGCAGTCGGACTAGGCAGATACACCGCGTCGGGCGGATTCGTGGCGTTCGCTACGACATCTCGCAACAGTGCGTGAATGGCCCGCACGGGTGCCGAAGGGAATCCGAAGCGACGGCTCGCCAGGACGACCCGTCGTTTGGCGATGTTCTGAATGGGCAGTGCGACGAAGTTCGCACGAAGGTGCGGCGAGAGCATGGTGGCCGGCAGAATCGATGGTCCGTGACCGTCGAAGGTCATGGAAGCGATGGTGCGCAGGCCGTCAAGCTCCACCAACGGATGAAGTTCGACGTGGGCGAGTCGGGCAGCTTCATCGATCTCGCGGCGAATGGGTGTGCCGCGCATGGGCAACAAGATGTCGTGCTGGGCGAGGACCGAGAACGGCAGCGGGCCGTCATACTGAGTGAGCGGGTGATCACGGTGGGCGATCACCACCAGATCCTCGGTGAAGAGGTCCACCGCGGTGAGTTCGTCGGCGAGCACGGGCCACGCAAGCACCGCGATGTCGAGTTGACCGTTCACGAGACGCGGCTCGAGGGCCGAGTTCGTTCCTTCGCTAATGCGCAGGTTGATGTGGCGATACTTTGCCCGCACTCCCTCAAGAAGCAGGGGTACCACCCAGCGACCGGCGGTTCCGATCATCCCCAAGGTCACCTGGCCGCGTATCTCTGCATTGAGCTCTGACACGTCCGAGGCGATTGCCCTCAGTTCACCCACGATTCGCCGAGCGCGCTCGACCACGATGACCCCGGATTCAGTGAGTGCGCCTGTCGTGCGGTCAACCAGGGGCGTCCCTAAATCCGCCTCCAGGCGGGCAATTCGGTTGGAGATATTGGACTGAACGGTGCCCAAAGATTCGGCCGCGCTGGAGAAACTTCCGTGCTCGGCGATGCCAATAAGTGCCTCTAATTGGCGGATCTCCATGTATCAAGTATACAGATAGGAACTATTCATTGTATTCACTTGAAAGATACGAAAAGAGAGGGCATACTGGCTGAAGCCTGAGTTACCGACTACCCCCCCAGTCGGTAATCCAAGGGTTTTGCAGAAGGACCAACCACCCCCCGGTTGGTCCTTTTGCGTTTTCTGGGCCAGTAGCGTTTGGCCAATGGTTCCCGCCCCGTCCCTGCGCGATGCGGTTGCCACACAAGCGGTTCGCGCGCTCAATTTCGTGTCGCGAACGACCTTTGGCGGCTCGGGAACGGTGATCGGCGGGAGAGTGGGTTTGGCCCTGGCGCCACGCCTGCTCGAAGATCTCGCGGCGACGCGCACCGTATCTCTGGTGAGCGGCACCAACGGCAAGACCACCACAACCGCCATGATTGCTGCGGGCTGGGGCGGCAGGGTCGCGACCAATGAAACGGGCTCGAACATGCCGGCGGGACACGTTGCGGCACTCGCCGCATCGAAGAGCTCATCGGTCGTGCTCGAAGTCGACGAAGGGTGGCTCGCAAACGTGCTCGCGTCAACCAACGCGCGCGTTGTGACTCTCTTGAATCTCTCGCGCGATCAACTCGACCGCGCGAACGAAGTGCGACAGACGGCGGGGCGATGGCGCGGCGCGCTCGCCGGACGAGAGGGTGTCACGGTCGTAGCCAACGCCAACGATCCGCTCGTCGTCTACGCCGCAGAGTTAGCGACCGACGTCGCGTGGTGTGACGTGCCGACGCCGTGGAATACCGACGCCGCGTCGTGCCCGCGCTGCACATTGCCGCTGCACTTCCAGGGGGGGGCGTGGTGGAGTGAGTGCGGATTCTCCAAGCCGCTGCACTGCGTGACGTCGCTCGGCGAGAACCTCGTCGTGCGCGATACGCCGCTGGCATTGGATCTGCGACTACCGGGAGAGTTCAACGAATCCAACGCCGCGATGGCCCTGACTGCTTTGTCGTATCTCGGGGTCGACCTCCACGAGGCCCTGGCCAGAGTGAATGCACTCGCCAGTGTGGCGGGACGCTTCAGCTTGCGTCGCTGGCGCGGACACACGTTGCGGCTGTTGCTCGCGAAGAACCCCGCGGGCTTTGCCGCGATGCTCGGCACGATCGAGGACGATGGCGCGGACGTGTGGGTGAGCATCAACGCGCGCATCGCGGACGGTCGTGACCCCTCGTGGCTCTACGACGTGCCTTTTGAAGTGCTGCGTGGACATCGCGTGTACTGCTTCGGTGACCGACGTCTTGATCTTGCGACGCGACTTGACTACGCCGGGGTGGACTACGTCGTGGTGCGCGATGAATCGGCGTTGCCTACCTCCAACGACCCCATCAACGTGGTGGCCAACTACACGGCCTTCCAGGACTGGCGCGAGAGGTCAGGGCCGTGCTGAAGATCGCCCTCGTCTATCCCGAGCTGCTCGGTACCTACGGCGACGGCGGTAATGCCCTGGTGCTCGCGGAGAGAGCACGCCGCCGCGGGATCGCCGTGGACGCGGTGAGTGTCGCTATCGGTGAGGACATTCCCGAGGCGACGATCTATCTGCTCGGTGGGGGAGAGGACGGCCCGCAACGACTCGGGGCTGACCTCCTGCGTGAGTCGTCGTTCGCTTCGCGGGTGCGCGACGGTGGCTACGTGTTTGCCGTGTGTGCGGGACTGCAACTGCTCGGTACAAGCTTCGCTGTCGAGGGTGACGACGAGTACGAAGGACTCGGCCTCGTCCCGGCGGTGACGCGCCGTGGCCTCGTGCGCTCGGTCGGCGAGCTGCTCGTCCAGCGCGACCGTGAACTTCTCGTGGGTTTCGAGAATCACGGCGGACGAACCCAACTCGGCGCGGGACTCGAGCCCTTCGGTCTGGTGGAGCGAGGTCGGGGAAACGACGGGGTAGTCGACGGCTTTCGCACGACACGCATGTGGGCGACCTACGCGCACGGACCGGTCCTAGCGATGAACCCGTGGTTGGCCGATGAGATTCTTACATCCATCGTGGGCGACGAACTCGAACCGCTCGCCACGGTCGCTGATGATCTCTACGCCGAGCGTCGCTCGGCCATCCTTCACTCGGCGGGGTCCTCGCGCAGGCCGTAACTGGGGTCCTGGCCCACGTCGCGACCGAGGGCCTCGACGGCTTGTTCGATGCGCACACCGAAGTGGCGCATGTTCTCTCCGTCGTCCAGCCTGAGCGCCGGGCCGAAGGCGATGATCACGTGGTGGCGCTTTTCGTTCGCCTCGAGGTAGATCGGGGCCTTGGCGTACTTGGCGGCGTGAATGTAGCCCGACTCGTGAATGTAGGTCGGTATGACGGTCGCCTTGGTGCGCTCGGCGAGGTAGGCCGCTCCGCCCTTGAACTCCTGGATGTTCCCGTCGGGGGTGCGACCACCCTCGGGGTAGATGACGAGATTCCAGTCGTCTTCGATGAGTTCAATCGCCAGTTGGGCGCTGCGCCGATTGACCTTGAGTCGATCGACCGGAATGGCGTTGAAGTACAACACCGTCTTGATGGCTTGGCGGTAGTCCATGAAGAAGCTGTCCATGGCGGCGGCCACCACGGTGCGTCGGCGCTCCTTGGCGGGCAGGGCGGTCAACAACAAGATCGTGTCGGCGTGGCTCGCGTGATTCGCCACGAAGATGAAGGGACGCTCTCCGGTGACGTTCTCGCTGCCGCGTACTTCCAGGCTCGCGAGCCAGCGCGCGTACGGCCCCATGAAGTAGGTCTGGATGACGTCGCGGGTGAAGCGTGCCGCGTATCCGCGTCCCCACTTGGTAGGAAAATCCAGTCCTAGTTTGGCCATGATCTAGCGACGCTTGGGCGTGCGCTTCTTAGGGGTGTAGCGCTTCGAGGCGTCGGGCCCCTTTGGGCCCGTCGTCGGTTTCTTCGCCGAACCGCGACTCGACGTTCGAGGCGAGGCGCCGCTCGAACTGGGAAGTTGTTCGAGATTCGGTTCTCGACCCTCTCGTCGCGCCAGAGACATCTCGCGCGCCACTTGATTGGAGGCGACCATGCCGGCCACGCCGTACTTCTGAAGTCGATAGGCGCGAATGATCAGCCACGCGCCGAGGAAGAAGAAGACCGCCCCGGCACCGAGTCCGAGCCCGAGGCCCAAAAAGATCGCGAAGCACGCAACACCGGCGCGCTTGCGGCGCAGCGCGAAGTACAGCAGACAGAGCCCAATGAGCAGGATGAAGAAGAACTTGACCTCCCACTCGCTGCGCGTGGTCTTCACGATGTGTTCGCACAACGTGTTCACGAGCTTGGGGTAGGCGCTCGGACACGCCTTGCCCTTTACGTGTTTGAACGTGGTGATGGAAGGAAGGTTGCGCGACCACTCGATGGCAGTGACCAGCGCCAACACCAGAGCAATGCCCGCGCCAAACAGGCTGATGCCGCGTTCGATGGGATCGAGCCCCATTACGACTTCGCGCGGAACCATCGATGGTCGTCGCGGAGCCCGACTGAGGAACGACCGCTTGGGGGTCGCATCGTTATCTGGCACAGGTGAAGGATAGTGCCCCTCGTATATGACGCCGGGTTAGCGCGGCGGTAGCATTGGCCCCTCAGGGCGCTTAGCTCAGTTGGTTAGAGCGCAGCCTTCACACGGCTGAGGTCAGAGGTTCGAGTCCTCTAGCGCCCACCATCAACCTGACCCCGGTGTGCTTCGTCTCTCATTTGAGGGCAAGGTACACCGCGGCGAAGTGACACCCTGCCCCGACCAGTGTCAGTGCGTGAAACAGTTCGTGGTGGCTGAACGTACGGGGCCACAGTCGCGGTTTCTTGATGCCGAGAAAGAGTGCACCCAGTGTGTAGGCGACTCCACCACTAATGACCAGAGCCAGGCAGGCGGCCCCGCCTCCCCGGTAGATCTGTGGCAGCACCGCGACGGCCGCCCAACCCATCACCAGGAAGGGTAACGAGTTCACCCAGTTCTGAGTATCCATGGTGAGCTGGCGAATCAGGATGCCCGCCACCGTCCCGGCGCCGAAGACGAGCAGGACAACCGAGCGGATCTCACCGTGCATCGTCAGTCCGATGATGGCGAGGTACGTGCCGGTGATCGCCAGGAATATTGCGAAGTGGTCCGCTCGGCGCCACCAGCGACGAGCCTGCGGGGACCACGCGAGGCGGTGATAGGAGGCGCTCGTGAACAGCATCGAACCGACGCCGAGAACAAAGCAGAGGATCCAGCCCACTTGCGCGCCCGATCGCGCGCGTACGAACAGCGCCGTTGAGGCCAAAAGGAGCACCGGCAGGCCGATGGCGTGGAGCCAGCCTCGCAGGTGTGGTGGAGCGGGCGGTGACTTGATCGCCTCGTCCTGGGTCATGACGGAAGGCTACCGATGCTCAAAAGCCTTAGTCCCGTCGCCCGGATGACGAAGTTGGGACATTTGTCTCTAGGACCGCGCACTGAGCCCATGAGACGCTGGAAGTTGTTCATTGGAGTCTCGTATGTCACTGCTCAATATGGCCGCGCTCGTACCCCTCAACACCGCTGGCCACTACATCCGCTGGCACTGGATCGACATCAGTGTTGCCAATTTCATCGTCATCGTCTTGATGGTCGTGACCTTTACGGTGGCGCTCCTCGCACCATTTCCTGGTCGGCGCAACCGTCGGGGGCACCAGTGAGCGACGAGGTCAGCCGCCAGTGGACAACTCGCCTGCGCCATCGCCTGGTGCGACTGCTCCCGCCAGAAAAGGTGCTACCCGACACCCAGCCCGCGTACGTGTCGTCGTGGATCTACGTCTTCGGCGTCACCACCATGGTGGCCCTCGGCGTCGTCATCGCGACGGGCTGCGTGTTGGCCCTTCGAGGTCCCGAGTGGTGGCACCTGTCGTCGGTGGGCCACTTCGTGAACTCGCTGCACCTGTGGAGTGTCGAGATCTTCTTCTTCGCCATGGTGATCCATCTGTGGGGCAAGTACTTCATGGCGGCGTGGCGAGGCGGGCGAGCACTGACGTGGATCACGGGAGTCGTCACCTTCGTGACCTCGATCGCGACCGCCTTCACCGGGTATCTCGTCCAAACCAACTTTGACTCGCAGTGGATCGCCACCCAGGCCAAGGACGGCATCAACGCCACGGGGGCGGGGGCGTACTGGAACGTGCTGAACGTGGGACAGATGCTGATGTGGCACATCGTCTTGTTGCCCATTGCGATCGTGGCGATCGTGGCCCTGCACGTGCTGCTCGTTCGCATCAAGGGCGTGGTGCCACCCTTCGAAGAAGCGCCCGCAAAGACGGTCGACGCATGACCAAGCGCTTCCGACCCGACCGGGACGTACACGAGTGGAAGGGCCGTCAGGTCCCCTACGACATCATCAAAGAGGGGGTCATCGCACTGGTCGTGGTGGCGCTGCTCACCCTCGTGCTCGCGATCGTCTTCGGCTCACCCGACGAGCCGGCCATCTCGCTCAAATCGTGGTCGAACGTGGCACCGGTCGATTTCGCCCAGGACGCTCTCAGTCAACTGAACAGAACCTCCGAGACCGCGACCTACGGCCCGCCGTATAACAATGCGTCGATCGGTCAGGAGCTCGGACCCCTCTCGCTCGCCAAGTGGGTCGGGGTCACGATGCGGATCAATACGGCGCAAGTCTTCGTCATCGATCCCTTGGAAACTCAGCCTCACCAGCCCGCACTCGCGAGCGCGCTCACGCAGTGGCGCGGTGCCTCAGCCGCCACACGGCAATCGTGGGTCGCGCACTACACCGCCGGAGCCACTCACATGAAGTGGTCGAACGGATCGATTGTCGTTGCCGCGTCCAAGACGGGACCAGTACCGGAGTTCATCAATGAGCTCACTGATCTGGCGCGAACGGGGGCGCTAGACGCCGATCTGACCCATCAAGGCGATTTCTACACGACCAACTACACCTTGCCTCTGTTGTTTCTCGAAGATGGGAACTACCTCGGCGCGCAGGCTCAGCATCAACACCTCACGGGCGACCAGTGGGGAATGATGAATGAGACCGGTAACTATCCCGGTCAGGCCTGGCTGTGGCTCTACACGTTCTGGTATCAGATTCCTCCGTTTAACTCGAGTGGCAACGCTGACGTCCTCGTGTGGGGACTCATGATGCTCCTCACAGTGGGGCTCGTCTTCGTGCCCTTCATCCCGGGCTTGCGCACGATCCCTCGCAAGGTGAAGATCTACCGGATCATCTGGAGAGATCACTACCGAGAACTCGAGCGCAGTGGGGCCAGCGAGGACTAAGTCGCCGGGTCAGCGTGCCATTCGCGCGAACGCGAGTGTGGTGTTAGACCTGGGAGATGCCTGAAGACGAGGGTGGCACTAGCTCCAGCGAGCGTCGCAAGCAGGAGCGACGCGCCGCTGATCGACGCAGTAACAATGAAGGTCCTCGTGACGGCGTGGAGCGCCGAAAAGGTGAGCGTCGCCGGGGAGAACGAAGGCACGCGGGCTGATCGCAGTGACGCGGTGCGACGCACCAGGCCGAACTCAAACCCACTAGCACCCGTTGGCGCTACTCGGCCCGCAGAACCAGGGCTGTCGAGGTTTTCGCCGCGAATCGCCCAGGAATTGCGGCGACGAGATTGGCAAATAGGACAGCTCCGACGCCGACGATCACCGTCCACAGCGCGGGCACGGTAGGCGCTGGCACGGCGTCAATACTGCGGGCAAACAGTGTCCACAGCTCGCGTCCGACCACGATGCCCAGCGGTAGTCCCACGACCGTGCCGATGACAGCAGCGACAGTTGCCTGCCACGCAATTGCGGCTCGGAGCTGGCGCTGAGTAAAGCCGAGCGCCTTTAACAGCGCGAGCTCTCGTCGGCGTCGGCGCACTGAGGCGCCCAGGGTGATGCCAAGGGCGGCGATCGCCCCCAACGCGAGGCTCCCCGCGAAAATGGTGGGGGTTGTGCCCATTGAGTGGAAGTTGACGATCTCGACAGGGCGCAAAACCGTCACGACGCCACCGGCGGGGCTGTCGGCCGTTGGGATCGCGTCGATCTCGTGGTTGATCTTCTCGAGGGAGCGGTACGCCACGCTCGGTGCCACGTCAGAAGTGCGCACGAATATCACATTTGGTCCGGGGATCGGATTGTCCTGGAGGTTCAACAGCGCCGTCGGAAAGTTACTGGACGCGACGATCGCACCCGACCCCATCCCGACGCCGTCTTCGATTGACGGTAGTGTCGCGGTCCCGACGATGAGCAGTTTCACCGGTTTGGATGAGCTGTTGTTGAAGGTCACGGTCTCGCCCACGCGCTTGTGCAGCTGCGCCATCGTCGTCGATCCGAGGACGATCTGATCGGCCTGTTGAACCCCGTGACCTGACAGTAAGGGCGGCGTGACACGAGCGCCCACCCGCTCGGCCAGCACGCCCTCGCTTTGCCCGTCGAGAGTGGCGCCGGTGACGTATACCCCCGACCACGCCGAGATGTCGCGGTCCTGGTTCAAGAAGTTCGCGGTCTGGTGGGCGGGCAAGTCCTCCGCGCCAGAAAATCCGGACAGCAGCGCGTAGTTCCAGTTCCACCCGTACTGAGCCGGGTGCGAGACGAGTCCGGTCAGGCTGGCGCCAAAGGTGAGCGTTGCGACCAGAACAGCGATCGCGAGCACGGCTCCCGAAATGGCGGAACGAACCGGGGTCGCGTTGCGGCCTCTGTCCGACTCGAGTGCGAATCGGACGCCGGCCACCACCGAGATCGGTAGACCTGACGTCGCGCCGAAGCGAACGAGTCGGCTTTCTCGCGGCGGCGCACCCGGGCGACGACGGAAGGAAATCTGCTGCACCGCCCGGACAGAAAAGAAGATCGCCAGGACGCTGAGGACGACAAACAGGATGAGAAATCCGAAACCGAGTGCGTTCCAATCGAATGCCAGGCCCGGATCGGGATAGACCGGTCGCACCGGGCCGAGCGGGGCGAGCGGGGACAGCAAGAAGGCCACGGCAACGGCGAGAAGCGAGCCGAGGAGCACCGCCGTTACGACGCCGAGCAACTGATCACTGAGCATCGTGAGTCGGCTGGCGCCGAAGGCGCGCAAGATACGAGTCTCTTCTGACTCCGCGCGGAGGATACGCCCGATCATGAGTCCGGCAATGAGCACGGCCGAGAGACCGGCAATACCGCCAAATACCGCCAGCGCGATCGCCTCGGGCTCGATGGCTTGCTGGGCCGGCGTGACGAAACTGGACGTGAGTTGGAACCCACCGAACTTGATGACGTTGGGGTCGACACGATTGACCTCGGCGAGCAGGTGGTTGGCACTGGCGCCTCCTCCTCGGAGCTTCAAGAAGAGTTCGGTGCCGGTCGCGCACTGGGGTGCCAGCGCGCGGGTCAGGGCCGGGGAGAGAATCATCTCGGGCGATCCGAGCGCGTCGTAATCGCTCTCAACGACGTTGGAGGCCAGGACTACTTCCCCGACAATCCGTATGCGTTGAGCCAAGTACGGCGCACCGCGTTCCGAGCCACGACTTTGACTGTCGGTGTAGAACGGAATTTGAATGACCGAGCCGATGTGCAGGCCCAGTTCTTTCGCGGCCTGAGAGTTCAACACCGCTTCGTCTCGCCGATGGGGATTGGCGAGACGACCGCTCACCAACGTCACTTTGTCGCTGCGCGAGAACTCGCCGTCCGTGCTGCCAATGATCGTGGGCGGAGTTTCACCAGCGAGTAAGTGGAGGTGAATCCCTTTCAACCCCTTTTCGCTGATGTTGCCGTCAAAGATGATGCCGTTGCTTGAGCGAATGACGAGCGGTAGGCGGGCAATTCTTGCGTCCAGCGCCGGTTCGTAACCCGTGTAGACGCCTAAACCGGGATCGTCATACGTTGCGAACAACGCGAGCGTGGAGGGATTGGTACTGGCCACGTACGTCGGCAGAGACGAGTCCGTGCAGCGGGCTCCCGCGAGCGACGCGAGGGCCACTCCGCCCACCGACCCGATGAGTATCGCCATCGCCAGATAACCGGCCCACCGTCGATGAAACCTCGCCCGGTATCGGAACCAAGCGACTCGAAGGGCGTGGCTCATTGGGCTAACGACCTCCACCAACTAGTTCTCGGATGCTCGCGCCAGTCTGATTGGCCGGACGACCAGTGGACAGACAGGCAACCCCACGAGTGTGCCTAGTGCTAGCACCCCTTGCCGTCTAGGTCGAGTCCCGCGATGTCGAAACCCTTTCGGCGACGAATCGCCACGGCAGGTCCGTGGCCTTCGATATCCCAATACGCGTTGACTGACCGACACCCCATCGCTCGCCGCGCGCTCGAGAGAGGAAATAGATCCGCGCCGGCGGCTCCTGGCAGACGTCGACGCCATTGTCGGCGCCGGTTATCCCCAACGTGCGTGTGAGCAGACCGGGTCCGTTCATCTTGGCGAGAGGCGAATCACCGTCGAGTGCGAGCGCGCCGCGTAAGAGCACCGCGCTCGCCACACCGGGCGGGCCGGTGACGATGTTCATACACCAGTGGATTCCGTAGCTCTTGTAGACGTAGACAAAGCCCGCGGGACCGAACATGATCTGCGTTCGAGGCGTCGGACCCCGGAAGGCGTGCGAGGCGGGGTCGCGCGCTCCGGCGTACGCCTCGGTCTCGGTGATGTGTGCTCGTAGCGCCTCATTGGGGTGCGTGACGACCATCACCGTTCCGATGAGGGCCCGCGCAACCACCACCGGATCTCGAGCGAAAAACTCCCTCGTCAGGCGCTCAGTCATCTCCCCATTGTGCTGCGTTGTCGCGACATCGGGTAGTGGGTCACTTTGATGTGATGCTCAAGCCGCCTATCAGTGTCACACGGCCCTTCTATCGTTTTCCCGTGCCAGGAGTCGCCACTCGACGCTGTCGGACCTATCGCTACCGTCTGCACCCGACGGTGCGCCAAGCCCAAGCGCTCTCTCGCCAACTCGAGCTCCAGCGCGAGCTCTATAACGCGGCCCTCGAAGAGCGGATTGGCGCGTGGAAGTGGGAGCGGCGCTCGGTGAGTTACGTGGACCAGTGTCGGACACTGACCGGACTGAAGGCGGTTCGTCCCGAAGTGCTGTCCAGTGGCGTCACGCTATGCCGGGGAACCTTGAAGCGACTGGATCGGGCCTTTGCCGGCTTCTATCGACGCGTGCAGCACGGCGAGCCTCCCGGGTTCCCCCGGTTTCGCTCGGCCCAGCGTTGGGACTCTTTGCAGTGGGAGGACAGGTCGGGCTGGAAACTCACCGACGTTCACCGGCTCAGACTCCTGGGCATCGGTGAGATCAAGATCAACTACCACCGCGCCCACCAGGGAACGCCCAAGGCCATCACGGTGAAGCGCGAGGGCCGCAAATGGTGGGTCATTATGCGCTGCGCGGATGTGCCAGCAATGCTCTTGCCCCCGACCGGTCGTGAAGTGGGGATCGACTTAGGCGTCGTCAATATCGTCGCTCGGAGCGAGGGCGAACCGCTGGTGGGCGAGCAGTTTGGATCACGGTCAAAGGCGAGGTTGACTGAGGCCCAGCGTTCTCTGGCTTCGAAGCAGCGGGGCAGCGCTTCTCGCCACCGCCAGGTCGAGGTCGTGGCTCGGTGTCATCGCAAGATCGCCAACCAGCGTCGCAACGCTTCCCACCAGCTCAGTCGCCGGCTCGTGAACGAGTACGACTTCATTGCGATAGAGGATCTGTCGATCAAAAACATGACTCGCGCGCCCAAGCCCAAGCCGGATCCGACGAGTCCGGGGTCATACGTACCCAACGGGGCCGCAAAGAAGGCCGGTCTCAATCGTTCCATTCATGATGCGGGGTGGGGGCTACTCGTCGCCATGATCCTCGACAAGGCAGAGTGCGCCGGTCGAGAGGTCGTGACGGTGAGACCCCACTACACGAGTCAACGCTGTGCCGAGTGCGGGCACACCGAAGCCTCGAACCGAATCAGTCAAGCGGAGTTTCGATGTTGCTCGTGTGGTCATGAGGACCACGCTGATCGAAACGCCGCTCGCAATATTCTTGGGGCCGGTAGAGCCCTGCGGGCTTCGGCCCGCGTAGGGTAACTGACCCACTACCCGACATCGTCGAAAGTCGACTCGATGGTACGCTCCGCTCGTGTCAGCCTCGCTCACAAGGCGCCGGTGCGATTCGTCTCGATTCTGGTGGGTCGTGGCTGCAATCACGGTGACTTCAGTGCTCGTGACCCCGAGCGTCGCGTCGGCGTCGAGCCGAGCGGCAGGCACGATCATTCCCGGTACGATCTGCCCGGCCTTTCCCTCCAACAACGTATGGAACACGCCGATCACCGGGCTTCCCGTCGATGCGAACAGCGCGACGTGGTTGGCGGCGATGGACTCCTCGAGTACCAACCTGCACCCGGACTACGGCCCGTCGGGGGATCCGTCGGCGCCCTACGGCATTCCCTGGGAGGTCGTGCCGGCGGGCACCGCTCTCACGCACGTCACGTTTCAGTACGCCTCGGAGAGTTACCGCGGCGAGTATCCGCTCAGCGCACGTACGCCCATCGAGGGAGGGTCGGATCGTCACGCGCTCATGGTGGATCCGCGGCGTTCGGGCTCGCTGCCGGCCTGCACGCTCTACGAGACATGGGACACCCAGTACCACCCGAGTGGGCGATCGACCGCTGGCTCGGGGGCTGAGTGGAACCTGCGGTCCAACGCCCTTCGGCCCGCGAGTTTCACGTCGGCCGACGCGGCCGGTCTACCGATTCTGCCCGGACTGGTCAACTACAACGAAGTCGCCTCCGGCTCAATGGACCACGCAATTCGATTTACCGCTCAGTGCACGCAGGAGTCGTACCTATGGCCCGCGCGCCACGAGGCCGGCCAAGCTGACACGAATTGTCCACCGATGGGCGCGCGTTTTCGCCTGAGCGCGTCCTTTACCCTTCCCAGTTCGCAGTGCAGCGCCTTCTGCCAGACGGTCCTCACCACGATGAAGACCTACGGGCTCATCCTCGCTGATAACGGCAGCAACTGGTACTTCCAGGGAACGGCCGATCGCCGCTGGACGTACAGCGAGGTCGATCAACTCAAGGCGATTCCGGCGAGTCAGTTCGTGGCGGTGGACGAGTCGTGTCTCATGGTGAGTGCCAACTCCGGAGCGGCCCTGCAACCCGGGAGCGCTGGCTACGTCCAGAAGTGCCAGTAAACGTCGAGGAGCCAGGACGCCTATCTAGCGAGCGGCGTATTTACCCAGCCGCGGCGACGAAGCGCTGGATCGCCTCGACGTGGAGAAAAACGGGTCCGGCTTTGCCACACGCCACAAAGGGGTACGGCACGACGGTCGACTCTTTTTGACCAGGTGGATACACGCGCAGACCCGCTGCGGTAATCCACGAGCACGTTGCGTTCGGGAAGTTTTCGGCCACGGTGATCTGCAGGATCGCGGTGGCGGTGTTGTGAGAGGTTGACGTCTCGAACCCTCGCGCGGTGCGCGCACTCGTGAGCGTGATGTGGGCGGGCGCGTGTTGGGCGTTGCGCCCGGCCGAGCTGCCCAGCTGGATGCCGGTCTGGGTGATCGCCGAAATTCCGGGGTAGCCGTACAGGGTGCAACTGTGCGCCGACAGATTGGTGAAGTTGAGGTTGTAGTACGAGCTGCCCGCCGCGCCGTTGCCCATGGTGTTGAGCCAGACGTCGAGATTGCCGGTGGTGCACGCCGGCGCCGCAGCGGCGGCCGAGGGCGTCGCGTGTTCGGCCACGCTCCACACGAAAAATCCTCCGACAAGGACAAACACACTGGCAATTGCGCCAAACTTCGTCGCAAACTTCGTTGGATGGACAAGGCCTGGTTGTCTCATCACGCACCTCCGCGCACTGCGAGTAAAGGGGAATACTTCAATTATTTGTACTCTCGCGTAAATAATCGTAGGTGCGTTATTGGCGCCATAACTTCGCTTTAGCTAGATGTCACGGAGATGTAAAGAAGTTGCGAACACGTTGCGCGAACCAGTCCGCCGACGGTTTTTTGGTGCGCGCGAAGGTCTTTCGATCGACCGCCACGATTCCAAACTGTGGGCGATATCCGAGGTTCCACTCAAAGTTGTCGAGCAGCGACCACTGGAAGTACCCGCGAACGTCGCGACCCTCATCGAGCAGTCGCTTGAGGCCCGTGAGCGCCTCGTCCAAGTAACGAATCCGCTGGGTGTCGTCGGCCGTGCCAATCCCGTTCTCGGTGACAATGACCGGCAGCCCGGCGAGCTCGGCCGCCCGGCGGGCGGTGTACTCCACGACCTGGGGCCAAAATAGATACCCCATCTCGGTGGTCTCACCGTCAGGCGGCTCCACGCCGTTGGGACCGATCGTGAACTTGGTGTAGCACTGCACGCCGACGTAGTCGTCTCCTTGGCGGGTGAGGAGGTACTTGTCTTCCATCTCCTCGCGCAGGCTCTCCATCCGGCTCTCGGAACCCTCCACCGCCGCCCACTCGTGCAGCGAGAGCGGTAGGCCAATGGGAAAGTTGCCCGGACCCTCGGCGAGAATGTCTCGCATCGCCACGTGGCATGCGCGCATCGTCTCATTGACCGCAACGAAGCGCTCCCAACTGTGCGCCTGGGGCGGAAACGTCCCGAGCAGGTAGCCCATCAGCGCGACGATGTTCGGTTCGTTGATGGTGCACGCCACGCCGATGAGATCACCGAGTGACTGACTCACCACGCCGGCGTACTCTGCGAGCCAGCCCACAATGTCAGGGCTCTCGAAGCCACCGTGGTCGGCGACCCACAGCGGCAGCGTGAAGTGGTGCAGGGTGACCACGGGAGTGATCGATCGCTCGTGACACGCGAGGAGCACGTTGCGATAGTGCGCGAGGGCCTCGCTCGAGACCACACCTTGGTCGGGTTGGATGCGCGCCCACTCGATCGAGAGACGAAACGAGTTCAACCCGAGTGAGGCGAGGATGTCGAGATCTTCTTCGTAGCGGTGCCACGAGTCACACGCGTCGCCGCACACGTCGACGGCGGGACTATTGGGCAGTCGCTCGAATCGCCACCAGTCCGTGTTGTCGTTGCCGCCTTCAATCTGATACGCCGAGGTCGACGTGCCCCAGGAAAACGAGGCCGGAAACTGCACGATTCGTGGGCTCATGACCACAAGTTAGAACGTCCCGGGCTTCGAGCGACGAGGGTGTTTCCGGTAGCGTGAACGAATCGCGCGACGCGAGTAGGGGTACCAACAGCGCTCGCTTGCGAGGGGACCACTCGATGGGAGTAGGGGTGATCAGCGGAGGTCAACTCGCCACATTCGTGGTGGCGTCGCTCGTCATCATCATCGTGCCCGGGCCGAGTGTCCTGTTCACCTTGGCCCGTGGCATCGCCTGGGGCCGCGCCGTGGCGGTACTCACCGTCTTGGGAAACTGTTTGGGTACTCTCATTCTCTCGGTGATCGTGGCCGTGGGACTCGGTCCACTGCTCGCGCACTCCAAGGTGCTCTCGACCGTGCTGCAGGTTCTCGGCGGGGGATACCTCATCTGGCTCGGCATCGGTGCGATGCGACACCGCTTCGAGCACGCTCGCGCGATGAGCGAGCGCGAAGGAGTACGACCGCGCAACACCACGATCGTGCGACAGGGTTTCACGGTGGGCGTCTTGAATCCCAAGGCGCTCGTCTTCTTCGTCGCCGTCTTTCCGCACTTCGTGAGCCGGTCGAGGGGCAACGTCACCCTGCAGTTGTTGCTTCTCGGGGTCATCTTTACGGGCCTCGCGTTCTGCAGCGACTCGACGTGGGGCATTATCGCGGGCACCGCGCGCGAGTGGCTCTCGGGTTCTCCGACGCGTCTGGTCGTGATGCGCGAAGTCGGCGCGTGCGTGATGATGATCCTCGGTCTTGTCATCATCGTGAGCGCCCTCGCGTCATAGACGGCATCGCGCGCTCGTGCGCGTCGTGCTGCTTCCTACACTGCCTGGGGCGAAAGGAACGCAATGGGTATGCACGGTGGCGGCATGGGTCGCGGTGGTGTCGGTGGCCTGCGCTCCCTGCGACGTGACCGAAAGATCCTTGAGCACCGGATCAAAAAGGGCACGTTGCCGCGGATCCTTAAGTTTGCGCGTCGCTACCGGCGGGCCCTGATCTTTTTTCTGAGTGTGGTGGTGATCGACGCCATCATCTCCTCGGTGTCACCGTTGATCCTGCGCGAGATCATTGACGTGGGGATCCCCGAGCACAGCGTCCATCTGGTGGTGTGGTTAGCGACATTTACGGCGTTCCTCGCCATCGCCGACGCCGGTCTCCAGATGTTCGAGCGACGGGTGTCGGCGGTGATCGGCGAAGGTCTTATCTATGACCTGCGCGCCGAGGTCTTTCAGCACATCCAAGAGATGCCGATCGCGTTTTTCTCACGCACGCAGACCGGCGCGCTGATCAGTCGGCTCAACAACGATGTCATCGGCGCGCAGCAGGCCTTTACGGACCTCTTTTCCAACGTGGTCGGCAATCTTGTCCTGGTCGTCATCGTTCTGGTGGTGATGTTCATCTTGAGTTGGCCAATCACGCTGGTGGCCCTCATACTCGTGCCGGTCTTTCTGATTCCGGCGCGTCGCGTGGGGCGCCGTCTCGGCACGCTGTTTCAGCGCGGCATGGAGCTCAACGCCGAGATGAACATGGTGATGTCCGAGCGATTCAACGTCTCCGGCGCGATGTTGGTCAAGCTGTTCGGTCGTCCGGCGGAGGAACGTGAGAACTTTGAAGTTCGCGCGGCTCAGGTTCGCGACATCGGCATACGCCAGGCCACGTACCAGCGCTTCTTCTTCATCTCACTCACTCTCACCGCCTCGCTCGCGACGGCCTTCGCCTACGGATTCGGCGCCGTCGAGGTGATCCACGGGGTCTTTGCTATCGGTACCGTCGTCGCACTCACGGCGTACTTGGGACGGCTCTACGGCCCCTTGACTCAACTCTCGAGCCTCAACATCGACTACATGTCGGCAATGGTGAGTTTTGAGCGCCTCTTTGAGGTCTTGGACCTCGAGCCGATGATCAAAGAGAGCGAACATCCGGTCACGATCCCGCCGGGACCGGCTGAAGTGCGATTCACCCACGTGGACTTTTCGTACCCCGGGGCTGAAGACGTCTCACTCGCGTCGTTAGAGGCGGTGGCGCGACTCGACGACACGCCGCGCACTGCGGTGCTCCACGACATCAACTTTGTCGTCGAACCGGGCACCATGACCGCGCTCGTGGGGCCGAGTGGTGCCGGCAAGACCACGATCTCGATGTTGGTCTCACGCCTCTACGACGTCGATTCTGGTTCGGTGACGATCAATGGCGTTGACTTACGTGACGCCTCCACCGCGTCGCTGAACGCGACCGTGGGAGTGGTCACCCAGGACGCGCACCTCTTTCATGACACCCTGCGAGCCAATCTGCTCTTCGCCAAACCCGACGCCACCGACCAAGAGATGGCTCGTGCGCTGGCGTCCGCCCAGATCGCGGACCTGGTGGCGTCGCTGCCCTTGGGTCTGGCCACGGTGGTGGGCGAGCGCGGGTACCGACTCTCCGGTGGTGAGAAGCAGCGTGTCGCGCTCGCGCGACTGCTGCTCAAGGCGCCCAGCGTGGTCGTTCTCGACGAGGCGACCGCGCACCTCGACACCGAGAGCGAGGCGGCCGTCCAGCGAGCGCTCGACGAGACGATGAGTCAACGCACCTCGATCGTGATTGCCCACCGGCTCTCCACCATCCGCAACGCCGACCAGATTCTGGTGATTGACGGCGGTCGCATCGTCGAGCGCGGTACCCACACGCAACTGCACGCCCAACCCGGGCTCTATCGCGATCTGTACGAGACCCAGTTCAAGGGCCAGGAGAAGTAACTCTCTTTAGCCCATCGCGTGGGCGCCACCATCGACGTGGATGATGGAAGCGGTTGTCGCGCGTAGCAGTGGCGAGAGCAGGGCCACCGCGGTGTCGGCCACTGCGCTGGCGTCGTGGACATCCCATCCCAGAGGCGCTCGCTCGCCCCACGTTTCTTCGAAGAGCTCGAAGCCCGGGATCGACTTAGCCGCCATCGTGCGAACGGGACCAGCGGCGAGCATGTTGACGCGGATGCGATCGGGCCCCACCTCGCGGGCGAGGTAACGGCCGAGGGACTCCAGGCCCGCCTTCATCACGCCCATCCAGTCGTACATCGGATACGCGCGCGATCCATCGAAGTCCAGGGCCACCACCGACGCCCCACCGTTAGCTTCACTCTTTTGGAGGAGTGGTCGAAACGCTCCCACCAGGGCGGCGAGTGAGTACGTCGAGGCGTGCATCGCGATCGACACGTCAGAAAAGGGCGCGACGAACATACCCGAACCCAGGCAACTGGGCGGCGCGTAGCCGATGGCGTGCACGAGACCATCGAGGCGCCCGAATCGCGTCGCGACTTCTTCGGCGGCGCGCTCGACCTGCTCGGGATCCATGACGTCGAGTTCAATGATCTCGCCGACGTCGCCCAATTTCTTGGCGGTGCGTCGGGTGATCGAGATCCCGCGGCCAAAGCCCGAGAGCGCGACCGTGGCCCCTTCTTCGAGCGCGCGACGAGCGATGCCGTAGGCCAGCGAGTCGTCGGTCAGGACCCCCGTGATCAGGATACGGTTATCGCTCAGGAGTGCCATGTCGCTAGCGTACTTCTAGGTTTTGAGCATTGGGGACGACAATGACGACGGTGGGAGTAGTAGGCGGGACCGGTCCTGCGGGACGGGGCGTGGCCGTGCGTCTGGCGAGTGCCGGGTACGAGGTGGTGATCGGATCGCGCGACGAGATTCGCGCGCGCGACGCGGTCGCCGGTCTCACGACGCGCGGCTCGGGTGTGGTGAGCGGTGGCACCAACGAGCTCGCCGCCGAGTGCGACATTGTGGTTCTCGCGACGCCGTGGGACTCCGCCGTTCAAACTGCCCAGGCTCTAAAAAAGTCCCTGCACGGAAAGATCGTCATCTCGATGGTGAACGCACTGGTGCGCGAGGGTAAGGAGCTCGTGCCGCTCTACCCGCCGCGGGGTTCGATGGCCGCCCAGTTGGCCTTCGCGTTGCCCGAGAGCCAGATCGTGGGCGCCTTTCATCACCTGCCCGCCAGTGAGATGGAGAACCTGGATAGTGGACTCGACGCGGACGTCATGGTGTTCTCGGATCACGAGTCGGCGCGCACCGCAGTCGTGGCGATGGTGAACGAGATGCCGGGGTTGCGCGCGGTGGAGGCGGGCTCAATGTCGCTCGCAAGCGCGGTGGAGGCGTTTACCGCGGTGTGCATTTCGATCAACATTCGCCATCGCGCACACACCTACGTCAAGCTGGTCGGACTCAACGACTGATGCAGCTCTACGACAGTGCACGTCGGGGGGTCTACCCGCTCGAAGTCGGGCCCGTCGTCAGTCTCTACAGCTGTGGCATCACGCCGTATGACGCCGCGCACCTCGGCCACGCCTTCGTGTACCTGGCCTTCGACGTGCTGGTTCGCCGACTCACCGACCTCGGGCACGACGCGCGCTGTGTGCGCAATGTCACCGACGTCGATGACGACATCTTGCGAAAGGCCCGAGAACTCGGGGTGAACTATCTCGACCTGGCGGCTGAAGAGATGGTCATCTTTGAGCGCGACATGAAGCTCGTGAACGTGCTGCCGGTGTACTCCGAGCCGCGCGCGACCTCGGCGATCTCGGAGATCCTCACGTTGATCGGGGTGACCTTCGATCGTGGGGCCGCCTACGAAGTGGACGGTGCCGTCTACTTCGACGTGGCCACCTTCCCGCGTTTCGGTCAGGTGAGTCACTTTGAGCGTCCGCGCATGCTCGAACTGGCGGCCGAGCACGGGGGTCGACCTGACGACCCTAACAAGCGTGACCCGCTCGACTTCGTGCTGTGGCAACCGTCGCTCGAGGACGAACCGGCCTGGGAGTCGCGCTGGGGACCCGGGCGGCCCGGCTGGCACATCGAGTGTTCCGCGCTCGCGCTGCGAGAACTCGGCGTGACCCTCGATGTCCACGGGGGAGGGCGTGACCTCGCCTATCCGCACCACGAGTGCGAAGCCGCCCAGAGCGAGACCGTCACCGGGGAGCCCTTCGTCAAGCACTGGATGCACGTGGGTCTCGTGGGACTCGACGGGGTGAAAATGAGCAAGTCGCTGGGCAACTTGGTGTTCGTTCACGATCTCGTCGCCCGCTCGGAGTCCGCGGCCGTGCGACTCGCTCTGCTCGATCAGCACTACCGAGCCGATTGGGAGTGGCGTGATGAACTGCTCTCGCGGGCCGAGTCGCGACTCGCGACGTGGCGCTCGACGATGACCGGTCGCAGTTCCGACGTGCTCGATGAAGTGCGCGCGGCCCTCGACGACGACCTTGATACGCCGAGCGCGCTGGGCGCAATCGACGCGGCCGCCCACGCCGGCTCCAAGGTCACTTCGGCCGCGGCATTGCTCGGCGTTACGCTGTAATCGAGCGAAAGGGAGCGATGTCCGAGATCACAGTTGAGTTGCCCGACGGCAGTTCGCGCACCCTCGACGAGGGCTCCAACTCGCTCGATCTGGCCGCCGCGATCGGCCCCCGTCTGGCCAAGGACGCGGTGGCCGCTCGGGTGAACGGCGCGCTGACCGACCTCCTGGCGCCACTGGGTGACGGCGACAAGGTGGCGATCGTGACCCCCAGCAGCGACGACGGTCGCGAGGTACTGCGTCACTCGAGTGCTCACGTGATGGCCCAGGCCGTCACGCGCCTGTGGCCCGGGGCTCACTACGCGATCGGTCCGGCTATTCGCGACGGCTTCTACTACGACTTTGAACTCCCTGGTGGGGCTCACTTCAGCGACGACGACTTGGCGAGGGTGGAAGCCGAGATGCGCGCCATCGTGGCCGAAAACCAGCCGTTTGTGCGCCACGAATACTCGATTCCCGAGGCGTTGGCGCTCTTCTCCGATCAGCCTTTCAAGGTTGAGATCATCGAAGGCGTCGCGGCGGGCGACGAAGAGGACCTCGCCGAAACGGGCGGCGATCAGGT
Organism: uncultured Acidimicrobiaceae bacterium; assembly: GCA_963791015.1. GTDB lineage: Bacteria > Actinomycetota > Acidimicrobiia > Acidimicrobiales > RAAP-2 > RAAP-2. The sequence goes on from CAWBQX010000002.1 coordinate 199,511, forward strand.
GGTCTCGACCTACCAGAACTCTCCGACATTCGTCGACCTGTGCCGTGGACCGCACGTTCCCTCGACCTCACGACTGGGCTACTTCGAACTCACCCGCGTGGCCGGGGCGTACTGGCGCGGCGACGAGAAGAACCCTCAACTTCAGCGCATCTACGGCACCGCCTGGGAGTCCCAGGACGCCCTCGCGGCTCACGTACGTCAACTCGAAGAGGCCGAGGCGAGAGATCATCGCAAGTTGGGCGCCGAACTCGACCTCTTTTCCTTTCCGGGCGAGATCGGTCCCGGCCTGGTGCTCTTTCACCCCAAGGGCGGCATCATTCGCCGGGTGATGGAGGAGTATTCACGTCAGCGCCACGAGGTCTCGGGCTATGACTTCGTGTACTCGCCCCACATCTCCAAGGCCGACCTGTTCGAAACGTCGGGTCACCTCACGTGGTTCGCCGAGAGCATGTATCCGCCCATGGAACTCGACGAGGGCCAGCGCTACTACCTCAAGCCGATGAACTGCCCGTTTCACATGACCATCTTCAATTCGCGCCAGCGCAGTTACCGCGAACTGCCACTGCGCTTCTTTGAGTTCGGTTCGGTCTATCGGTACGAGTTGTCCGGCGCGGTCCAGGGACTGACGCGCGTGCGCGGCATGACCCAAGACGACGCTCACATCTTCTGCACGCGTGATCAGATGTCCGAAGAGTTGACGCGGACGCTCAACTTCGTGCTCGATCTGTTACGAGACTTCGGGCTCAACGACTTCTACCTTGAACTTTCGACGCGCCCGCCCGGTAAGGCGATCGGCAGCGACGAGGACTGGGCCGAGGCCGAAGCGATCTTGGCGGAGGTCTGTCGCGACGCGGGGCTCGAGTTCGTGATGGACCCGGGTGGGGGCGCGTTCTACGGTCCCAAGATCTCGGTCCAGGCGCGCGACGCGATTGGCCGCACTCACCAGATCTCCACGGTCCAGCTCGACTTTCAGACCCCCAACAACTTCGACGCGACCTACGTGGCCGCTGACAACTCACGCCCGCGGCCGATCATGATTCACCGCGCGCTCTTTGGCTCGGTGGAACGCTTCATGGCGATTTTGATTGAGCACTTCGCGGGCAACTTGCCCACGTGGTTGTGCCCAGAACAGGTGCGCGTACTGGGAGTACGCGACGATCACGATGACTACGCCTACGAGGTCGCCGCTCTCTTGAGCGAACGCGGTCTCAGGACTCTGGTCGACGAGGCGAGTGAACCACTGGGAGCGCGGATTCGCAAAGCGAAGTTGGAGAAGATTCCCTACATACTCGTGGTGGGCGATGACGACGTCGCCGCCGGGACCGTGGGCGTGAACGCGCGGGGCTCGAACGATCCCGAACGCGGCGTGAGTGTCGGCGAGTTCGCCCAGCGCCTCGTCGACGAGGTCGCTCGCCACGCCTCGCCCGAGGCGACCTGAGTGGGACTCGATCGTCTCTCGGCGGCCTGGCGCGAGAGCTACGTCTCGAGTGCGTTTCAAGGTGAGCACGACCGCGAGAGCGTCGCCTGTGTGTTCTGCCAACTCGCCACCGAGCCGGTCAGTGAGTCGACCGGCGTGTTGTGGCGCAGCGAGCACACCTACCTCGTGCTCAACGCGTTTCCTTACGGGTCGGGGCACCTGCTCACCGTGCCGTATCGTCACGTCGCCGAGATCGAGGAGCTCTCCGACGCGGAGTACTTGGATCTCTCGGGAGTCCTGCGACGTTCCGTGATCGCCCTGAACGCCGCCTACGGTCCCGACGGCATGAACGTGGGCATGAACCTGGGCTCGGCGGCCGGAGCGGGCATTCCCCGGCACCTGCACGCCCACAGCCTGCCGCGCTGGAACGGCGACACCAATTTCATGACGTCGATCGGGGAGACCAGAGTGCTGTCAGAGTCCCTGGACGTGACCTGGCGCAAAGTTCACGCCCAGTTGGACGCCAGAGTTACTGATCGGTAGAGGTAGAATGCGTTTCGTGAGCCAAGAGGATCGATGTTCGACGGCAAATTCCGTCAGTCCGTAGACGCTCGCATGGCGCCCGTCGGGCGCGGGCTCGTTCGCATCGGCCTCTCGGCGGACGTCGTGACGACCTCGGGACTCATCTTCGCGTGCGCGACGGCCTTTGCCATCGGAGCCGGCTACAACTGGCTCGCGATCGTCCTTTTGACGCTGACCGGCTTTCACGATCTGCTCGATGGCGCTGTCGCCAAGGCGAGCCAGCGCACGAGCCAGCGCGGCAGTTTCTTTGACTCGGTGAGCGACCGGGTGGGCGACGCGGTGCTCATGGGTGGTGCCGCGTACTACCTCACCGCGCACCACCACGGCCAGCTCGTGCTGTTGCCCTTTGGCATCCTGGCCACAACGTTCTTGATCTCGTACGAGCGCTCCAAGGCCGAGAGCCTTGGCCTGGCGGCCAAAGGTGGCCTGATGGAGCGTGCCGAGCGCCTCATTCTGCTCGGGATTGGTCTTGCCAGCTACACCATATTTATCCCGGTGCTGTGGGTCATGTTGGGTCTGACCGCGATGACCGCGATCGGTCGATTCTGGCGAGTGTGGCAGGTGGCCGCTCGACCTGCTCCCGCTCCCGTTCCCGCCCCTCGTACTCGTCAACACACTCGACGGCTGCGCGAGGGACTGAGTCGCGCCTCGCGCCACTAAGGGTGACCCCTCGTGCGCGCGTTGTCGCGCTCAAGACGTTGGGCTCGGCGATGGAGGTGCTACCCGAACGATTCGACGAGGCCGTGGCCGAAACGATCGCCCAGGCGCTGGGTCGACGAACCACCACCTCGCGCCGGCACCTCGAAAACAATCTGCGCCACGTGCTCGAAGTCCCCGGTTCGAGTGTGCCCGACGGCCTCCTCGAGGAGTTCGTCGATCGCGGCTTTCGCGGATATGGCCACTACTGGGCCGAGGGAGCGAAGCTTCCCCGAATCCCCAAATCGACCGTGAGCGCACGCTTCCAGATCGCCGAAGGCCTTGAGCACCTGGTGGCCGCGAAGGAGCGCGGCCAGGGTCTCATCATCGCCTTACCCCACATCGGATCGTGGGAGTGGGGTGGAGCATTCCTCGACACCATCGGTCTCACGATGACCGCCGTCGCCGAGGAACTTGATCCGCCCGAGCTCTTTAGCTGGTTCAAGAAGAAGCGCGAGGCCATGGGGATTCTCATCGAGCCGCTCAACGAGCACGCGGGCACGGTGCTGCTCTCAACGTTGCGCGCGGGTGGTGTGGTCGGACTGCTCTGTGACCGCGACATCCAGGACAATGGCATTGAGGTGGAGTTCTTTGGCGAACGAGTCACGATGCCGCCGGGTCCCGCCACCCTCGCGTTGCGTACGGGTGCAACATTGGTGGCGGCCGCGTGCTACACGGGACCCGGTCGCGATCACTACGCCGTGGTCACCCCACCCATCGACACCACGCGTACCGCTCGACTGCGCCAAGACGTCCAACGCGTGACCCAAGACGTCGCGCGCGAACTCGAGCACCTCATTCGACGAGCGCCCGAGCAGTGGCACGTTCTCCAAGCGAGGTTCGCCTCGTGAGTCGGCGCGTGGCGCTGGTGTCGCCCTACGCGCTCAGCGTGTACGGCGGGGTCCAGGAACAGGTGCTCGCCATGAGTCGGGTGCTGAGTGCGCGCGGCAGCGACGTGCTCGTGCTCGCACCGGACGCTCGCGACGACACGCACTACGACACGCCCGCCGAAGTGCTGCGCTTCGGGCGCCTCATGTCGGTGCCGGCCAACGGCTCTCGTGCGCCTCTGACGTTGTCGCCGCGCGCCTCGTTCCAGACGCGCGGCGCGCTGGCGACCTTTGCGCCCGACGTCGTGCACTACCACGAACCCTTTGCGCCACTGCTGCCGTGGGTGAGTCTTCGCGCCCACCGGTACCCGTCGGTGGGCACCTTCCACCGCGCGGGTTCGGGACCGGCACTCAAGTTCGGTGCACCAATTATCCGTTCTCTGTCGAAGGGACTGGACGTCTCGGTTGCGGTCAGTGCCGCCGCAGCTTCGACCATCGAATCGGTGACCGGGACCGAGTGCGACGTCCTCTTTAACGGATTTGAGACCGAACGTTTTGTGACCTCGGCGCGGGAGCGCTCCGTGGAGGTCGTGCTGCTCTTCGTCGGTCGACTCGATCAGCGCAAGGGTGTCGCCACCGTGATTGAAGCGACGCGCGAGCACAACGCGCGCGGCGGGCGACCGTGGCGACTGGTGATCGCGGGCGACGGCCCCGATCGTGCTCGCCTGGAAGCGCTCGCCGCTCATGACGGGCGCGTGGTGTTTCTCGGTCGGGTGAGCGACGCCCAAAAGAGATCGTGGATGCGACGCGTGCACGTGCTCGTGGCCCCCTCGACCCACGGCGAGAGTTTCGGGCTGGTCCTCTTAGAAGGCATGTCCAGTGAGACCCTCGTGGTGGCGAGTGACATTCACGGATATCGAGAAGCGGCCGGGGGACACGCCAACCTCTTTCATCCCGGCGACGCGCACGCTCTGGAGCACGCCATCGATACCGCGCTCGCCGAGGAGAGCGAGGACGGCATCAAGGCGGCCCGCGCCTACGCCGAGAACTGGTCGATGACCAGACTGGTGGAAGAGTACGAGAAGCGCTACGACCTCGCGCAAGTGCGATTTGGTGACCCAGTAGCCTAAGAACGTGGCCACCAAGCAACGATCGCGCTCGGGGCGCTCGCACTCCTCGCGTTCGCGCGAGCGCGTTCAGCGCCACGTCACTCCGGTCCTCGATCCGAACTGGAACAATCCCTACGCTCCCTCGACCGCGGAACGACACGCCCACGAACATGCGGTTCGCTCGTTCGCCCTCCGGCGTCGCCTGCCCCAGACACTGATCGTCGCACTGGTCGTCGTCGCCCTCGTCGTCGGCGTTATCGCGGTGCCCTGGTTGCCTGCCGTCGGCGTCGTCGTTGCCCTGCTCTACGTGTGGGATCTTCGCCGCGCCCTGTCGACGTTCGCCGAACGGGGCAACACCTTGGGTGCGGCGATGCTGAGCACCTTTACTCCGGGCGGGAATCCCGCCGAGCGCCTGCGTCTGGTGACGGTGCTGGACCGCCTGGCCGCCACCTTTGGGGTCGATCACGTCTCAGCCTTCATCGTGAGCGAGCACGGCTATAACGCGGCGCTCGTGCCCGACGCGCAGAAATACTCGCTCTTCGTCACTTCGGCGGTGATGCAGGACTTCGAACTCATCGAACTCGAGGGTGTCGTCGCGCACTGCCTGGCGCGCCAGCGCCTCGGACTGCTCGAGCGCGAGGCGCTCTCGGCGGTCACGTCCCTCAGCGACGCCGCGCGTCGTGAGTTGGCTGGTCCCGCTCTGGCCTACCGGGCCGATGAAGTAGCAGCCGCCAGTATCCGCTACCCGCTCGGCCTGGCCGGCGCACTGCGCAAGTGTGCGCGCCAGCAACTCGCCTCGGACTCGTTTTTTGCGTCGTCCACGTACAACGAGTGGCGCTGGGTCTTCTTTAACCCGTGGAGCGATCGCGCGACCAGTGATCTGTCGGACCTCGACGACCCCGAGCTACGTGCGCGGGCCCTCGAAGAGTGGTAATTGACCGCCATTAGGCTGTCGTCATGAGTTCTACACCCACGACCGGATCGGCCCTCGTGAAGCGAGGGTTGGCGGACATGCTGCGCGGCGGCGTCATTATGGACGTCGTCAACCCTGAGCAGGCCAAGATCGCCGAGGACGCGGGGGCGGTAGCGGTCATGGCCCTCGAGCGCGTGCCCTCCGACATCCGTCGCGACGGGGGAGTGGCGCGCATGAGCGATCCGCTCATGATCCAAGAGATCCAAGCGGCCGTGACGATCCCGGTCATGGCCAAGGCCCGCATCGGGCACTTCGCCGAAGCCCAGATTCTTCAGGCTCTCGACGTCGACTACATCGACGAGTCCGAGGTGCTCACGCCCGCGGATGAGGAAAACCACATCGACAAGTGGGCCTTCACGGTGCCCTTCGTCTGTGGAGCGACCAACCTGGGCGAGGCGTTACGTCGTATCGGCGAGGGCGCGTGCATGATTCGCTCCAAGGGTGAAGCCGGTACCGGCAACGTGGTCGAGGCCGTGCGCCACCTGCGCACGATCAACGCCCAGATGCGTCGACTGCACAGCGCGGACGCCAATGAGGTCTACGCGCTGGCGAAGGATCTCCAGGCTCCACTGCCGCTCGTCCAGGAGGTTGCCGCCACCGGCAAGTTGCCCGTTCCGCTGTTCTGCGCCGGCGGTCTCTCGACGCCGGCCGACGCATCTCTCGTGATGCAGTTGGGTGCCGAAGCAGTCTTCGTGGGCTCGGGCATCTTTAAGAGCGACGATCCCGTGCGCATGGCCGCGGCCATGGTGGAAGCGGCCACTCACTTCGAAGACGCCTCGGTCGTGGCCAAGGTCTCGACGGGCCTGGGCGCTGCGATGAAGGGGTTTGAGACCGCGACGTTGGAGCTGCGGCTGGCCGAACGCGGCTGGTAATGACGCGCGTTGGCGTCTTGTCGCTGCAGGGCGACGTGGGCGAACACACCAAGATGCTCGAATCCTTGGGCGCTGACGTCGTCAAGGTGCGCACCACCGAACAGCTCGAGGCGATCGACGCGCTCGTGATCCCCGGGGGCGAGTCCACCGCCATCGCCCACCTACTCGTGACCTCGGGTATGAAGGACGCTCTAGCCCTCAAGCTCAAAGAGGAGCTGCCGGTACTGGGCACGTGCGCCGGGCTCATCCTGCTCGCCCGCGAAGTCCTTGATGGTCGCAGCGATCAGTGGAGCTACGGCGTGCTGGACGCCTCGGTGCGACGCAACGGCTACGGCCGACAGATCGCGAGTTTCGAGACCGAACTCAGCGTTGAGGGTGTGGGACGCGTGCCGGGAATCTTCATTCGCGCGCCGCGGATCGACGCCGTCGGTCCTGAGGTCGAGGTCCTCGCAACCTACGATCGCGGCACGGGCGAGGGCGAACACCCCGTCTTCGTGCGTCAGGGTGCCGTCTGGGGTCTGTCCTTTCACCCCGAGCTCTCGAGCGACGCGCGCGTCCACGAGCTCTTCCTCAAATCTCTCTAGTTTCGATTACGATTATCTAGCCCTTCGGGGCAGGAGGAACCATGTCCGGCCATTCCAAATGGGCAACGACCAAGCACCGCAAGGGCGCCAAGGACTCGGCTCGAGCCAAGGTCTTCGCCAAGCTGATTCGACAGGTCGAGGTCGCGGCCCGCGAGGGCGGCGGCGACCCCGAGACCAACGCCGCTCTGCGCACGATGTTTCAAAAGGCCCGCGAGTCCTCGGTCCCGTTGGACACGATCGAACGCGCCATCAAGCGCGGGACGGGCGAGTTAGAGGGCGTTCGCTACGACCCGGTGAGCTACGAGGGATACGGTCCCGGTGGCGTGGCCGTCATCGTGGAGACCCTGACCGACAACCGCAACCGCACCAGCGCTGAGATCAAGCACCTCTTTGGCAAAAACGGGGGAGCGATCGCCGAACCAGGTGCGGTGTCTTGGCAGTTCAATCGCAAGGGCCTCGTCGAGGTCCAAGGGCCGGTCGACGAGGATCAACTCCTTGAGTGGATCATGGAAGCCGGCGCGGAGAACTACGAGGCGAACGGCAAGAACTACACCGTGACGACCGAACCCCACGACGTGGGCGCGGTGCGCAATGAACTCGAAGGTCACGGACTTAAGGTCCTCAGCGCTGACCTCACCCTCGTGCCCCAGAACACAATCCCCGTCAGTGACGAGAGCGAAGCGAAGAAAATCCTGCGCTTGATGGACGCGATCGACGAGCACGACGACGTCCAGAACGTCTACGCCAACTTCGATATTGACGACGATCTGCTGGTTGCCTACGACGGCTGAGCCGCCGGTTCCAATACCCGTCGCGGGGAAGCCCGCACAGTAACATCGAACGTATGTTCGTACTCAGGAGTGGATCCCGGTCTGACCCGCTGCGGGTACGGACTGATCGAGGGCAACTTCGACGGGGTCGAGTCGTTTCGAGCCGTTCGCGCGGGCACGATCGAGACGGATCCATCGAGTCGAGTCGAAGAACGATTGCGAGAGCTGCACGTCGAGCTTTCCTCCCTGTTGGCCGAGACCAAGCCGTCCGCGGTCGTCGTCGAGCGTCTCTTCTATCAGCGAAACGCGAAGACGGCGATTCCCGTGGCCCAGGCGAGCGGGGTGGCCATTGCGCTGGCCGGTATTGACGGAGTCACTGTACGCCAGTTCACCTCCCAAGAGGTGAAGTTGGCCGTGACGGGATACGGTGCAGCGAGTAAGAGCCAAGTGCAAGGAATGGTCGCGCGACTCTGCGGTCTGAGCGAAGTGCCGCGCCCGGCGGACGCCGCCGACGCGCTCGCGCTCGCCATTGCGTACTTCATGATCGTGCGCACTGAGCGCCGACTCGACCAGGGGGTGCGCGCGTGATCGGCTGGCTCAGCGGGCGCGTGCTGCACCAACTGAGAAACGGTGCGTGGGTGATCGATGTCGGGGGAGTGGGCTATGAGGTTCATCTCGCCTCGAGCGACCCGCCGCCGTTTGACGAGTTGCTCGAACTCTTCGTCTACACGGTCGTGCGCGAGGACGCGATACAACTCTTTGGCTTTTACAGCGCCGAGGAGCGTGAGTTCTTCGAGCTGCTGATCGCCACGCCCGGGGTGGGTCCATCGACCGCGCTCGGGGCGCTGCGCACAATGAGCGTGGCCGAGTTGGCCTACGCGATTGACAGCGAGGACGTCAAGAAAGTCGCGACAATCTCGGGCATCGGGCCCAAGACCGCCAGCCGCATCGTGCTGGAACTCAAGGGCAAGGTGGTCAGCGAGAGCGACTTTCGAGAGACTGATGCGGGTGAACATGCCGACGCGGCCATCGAAGAAGCACTCCGCGCTCTGGGGTACACGAGTCACGAGGTGCGCGACGCCCTGCGCGATGTGACGTTGCCCGATGACGAGTCCGAGGCCTTGCGCACCGCCCTGCAACTCGTGAGGCGCCCGTGAAACGAGAGCTCGACCTCGAACAACTGGGTGAGCACGTCGTGGCTGCTGGCGCCGACGATCAAGAGAGGCGTAGCGAAGCCTCCCTGCGACCGCTGACGTTGGAGGACTTCGTTGGTCAGCGCGACCTCGTTGGACATCTCAGCGTTGTCCTCGGCTCGGCGCGCACGCGGCACCAAAACGCGGATCACCTGTTATTTGCCGGACCACCCGGACTGGGGAAGACCTCGCTAGCGACGATTGTGGCCAACGAGATGGGAGTCGGCCTACGCGTGACCTCGGGCCCGGTGTTGTCGCGGCCGGGGGACCTCGCCGCTCTGCTCACGGACTTGCACGATGGCGACGTGCTCTTCATCGACGAGTTGCACCGACTACCGCGGGCGGTCGAAGAGGTTCTCTATCCCGCCATGGAGGACCTGCGACTCGACGTCATGATTGGCCGAGGACCTTCAGCGCGATCCATTCGCTTGGATTTGCCGAACTTCACTTTGATCGGAGCGACGACGCGAACCGGGCTCGTGGCCGCCCCGCTACGGGATCGCTTCGGGTTCATCGGCCAGCTCGACCTCTATGACGATGACGAACTGGCCGAGATCGCGGCGCGTTCGGCCAAATTGCTCGACATTGCCCTGAGCGCCGACGCAGCTGGCCTGATCGCCTCGCGCAGCCGCGGAACCCCGCGGATCGCGAACCGCCTGTTGCGCCGCGTGCGCGACTTCGCGTCCGTCAAAAACCATAACGAAGTGACCGAGCAGGTTGCGCGCGACGCCCTCGCGCTCTTTGGCGTGGACGAACGCGGCTTGGACAAATTGGACCGGCGGATCCTCACGCTGTTGTGCGATCAGTTCTCGGCCCAACCGGTGGGCCTCACGACTTTGGCCCACGCCTGTGGTGAAGAGCCCTTTACCGTTGAGGACGCCTACGAGCCGTACTTGCTACGCGCGGGTTTGATGGTGCGCACACCCCGTGGTCGCGTCGCGACGGCCCGCGCGTACGAGCACCTGGGCATTCAGCCGCCACAGGGAGGGCTGTTCTAACGGCTTTATCCTCAGAGAGTAGAGTTTCTCTGTCCGATAACGAAGGAACTCTCGATGACGTCCGCTTTTTCCCACGCCCTGTTACTGGCTGCCACCGCGAAGAAATCGTCATCGGGTGACTTCTACCTCATCATCGTCTACGTCGTCCTGATCGGTGGCTTTTACTACTTCTACATGCGCCCGCGCAGCCGACGGATGAAGCAGCAGCGCACCGAGCAGCGCAAGGTTGACGTCGGCGATCGCGCCCAGACCATTGGCGGATTTGTGGGCACGGTGGTGCGCAATGAGTCCAATCTGGTGACGTTGCGCACCGATGGGGGCATCGAACTGGATTTTGTCCCCCAGGCCATTGCCCGGCGCTACGACCCGCCCGCGGCCATTCCCGAATCAACCGACGACGACCACGATCATCCGACGGAAGGTAACGCCTCGTAATGCCGCCGCAGGTCGGCTCGCGACGTTCACTCGTTGCCAGCCTTATCATCACCATCGTTATCGCCTTTGGCGCTTTGGGCGCGACTCTGTCAGCGGGATGGGGACCCAAGTTGGGCCTCGACCTGGCCGGAGGCCTGTCCGTCGTCTACAAACCGACGACCAAGGCCACCCAGTCGGACATGCAAGAGGTCGTCACCATCTTGAACAACCGGGTGAATGGCCTGGGTGTATCGGGGGCCACCGTCAACCTGCAGGGCAAGGACGTCAACGTGAGCGTGCCGGGAGTCACCGACGCCCGGCAGGTTCTGGCGATCGTGGGCCAGACGGCCCAGCTGTTGTTTCGACCGGTGCTCTGCGAGGCCGAGGTCGGGGCCAAATCGTCGCTCAAGTATGTTGCGCCGGGCAAGTTACCGACCTGCGCGGCCCAGTACCAGACGACCGCCGCGAACCTCGCGGTCAACACCTCAACCCAAGAGCCGACGAACAGCATTCCGCCGGACCCCGCGTTCACCGATATCAAGTCGACTAAGCCCGCCCAGGACTTCGCCAAGGACGAGGTGCTCTTGCCGGTGCTTGGTGACAAGGCCCTGCGCTACGTCCTCGGTCCTTCGCAGTTGACGGGACGTGCCGTGAAGAAGGCAGTCGCCCAACAGGATCAGGCCGGCGCGTGGGTGGTCAACTACACGCTGACGGGTACTGGTAGCCCTGCCTGGGACAAGGTCGCCCAAGAGAACTTCCACGCCATGGTCGCCATCGAACTCGACGGCATCGTTCAGTCCGCACCACTTATCCTGCCCGGCCAAGCGAGCTTCACCAGCTTCGACGGATCGGGCGAGATCTCGGGTTCGTTCACCGAAGGCTCGGCCAAGACGCTCGCGCTCGCGATGAACTTCGGCGCGCTGCCCGTGCGCCTGCAGGTACTGACCGACCAGACGGTATCGCCGACCCTCGGCCACTCGGCTTTGGTGGCCGGCCTCGGCGCGGGCCTCGCGGGTCTCGCTCTGGTGTTGCTCTACACGATCCTCTACTACCGCGCCCTGGGTCTCGTGATCGTGCTGGGACTAGCGGTAACCGCGGCTCTTTTGTGGGCCATCATCTCGGCCCTCGGCCATACCGCCTTTGCGCCCAGTTTCGACCTCGCGGGGGTGACCGGACTCATTGTGAGTATTGGCATCACGGTTGACAGCTACATCGTGTACTTCGAACGATTAAAAGACGAGGCGCGTGCGGGGCGCTCCATTCGGTCGTCGGTTGACCGAGGATTCCGCTCCGCCTGGCGTACCGTGCTGGCCGCCGACACCGTGAGCCTCTTGGCCGCCGTGCTGCTCTACATCATCGCGGTGGGCGACGTGAAGGGCTTTGCCTTCTTCCTAGGTCTGTCGACCTTGATGGACGTCTTCATGACGTGGTACTTCACACGGCCGCTGGTGATTCTGTTGGGTCGACGCGGCGGAGCGGGTAGTTCTGCGCTCTCCATGGCCGCCGGACTCCAGGCTGGCATCTCGCAGGTGGGAGCGAACAGTGAGTGACAACGACTCGTTCGCGCCAGCGGTCGAGCACCACTACGGCCCCATCGGCCGGCTCTATCACGGCCTCACCACGGTCGACTTCGTGGGACGCCGCAAAATCTGGTTCAGCGTGTCGCTCACCATCATCGTGCTCGGGATCGCCTCATTGGGGATTCGCGGATTCAACTTCGGTATTGACTTCAAGGGCGGCAGCTCGTGGGAAGTACTGGCACCTCACACCACCGTCGCCAAGATGACGAGCGTCGTTGAGGCGGCCGGCCTGCCCGATCCCACCGTGGAGAAACTGGGCTCCGAGACTTATCAGGTCACAGCCGACATCAACGCGCTGAGCTCGACGGCCCAAGTGCAACTCACCAACAAGGTCGCCGACGTGATGGCCAATCTGGCCGGTAAGTCGCCGAACCAGGTCTCCACGAGCGACGTCGGACCGAGTTGGGGTGGTCAGATCACGGACAAAGCGATCGAAGCGCTGATCGTCTTCTTCATCGCGGTCGTGGCGTACATCTCGATTCGTTTCGAGCCCAAGATGGCGGCCGCGGCGTTCATTGCGATGATCCACGACCTGTTGGTGACCGTGGGTGTGTACTCGTTGTTCGGCTTACAGATCACGCCGGACACGGTGATCGCGATCCTGACCATTCTCGGTTACTCGCTCTATGACACGGTCGTTGTCTTTGACCGCGTCCGAGATAACACGAACGGTGTCCTAAAGGGCGGCGATCTCACCTACAGCGAGATGGTCAACCTCTCGATGAACCAGACGTTGGCTCGCTCGATCAACACCTCGCTCGTGGCGATCTTGCCCGTCCTCGCCGTTCTCGTGGTGGGTGCGGACATCTTGGGCGCCACCACATTGCAGAGCTACGGACTCGCCCTCTTCGTTGGCCTCATGAGTGGGGCGTACTCGTCGATCTTCATTGCGAGCCCGTTGCTTGCCATCATGAAGGAGCGCGAGCCGCGCTACCGCGATCTCGCGGCACGTGTTCTGTCGCGTAAGGACCGCACGATTCTCACCGCCACGAGTGCGGCGATGGCGGGCGCGTCGGCGACGGCGTCGACCACGGGCGTGCGGCCGATGCGCTCAAGCTCCGTTTCGGGGACGATTCAGGCTCGGGCTCGCAAACAGAAGCGACGTTAAGTCTCGTCCGGCTCGCCGGTCGTCCCTGTCCTTTTGCGATTCTCCCTACCATTAGGCTGTTTTCATGGTGAGTCTCACGTCGCGCAGCACGGCCGACCCGGTCCTGTTGGGCTCAATTGAGCGTCTGATCGCCCGATTTCACGAGCACCACGAGGACGGAGATGCCGAACTGATCCGCCGAGCGGGTATCGCGGCCATCAACGCCCACGAGGGCCAGCTGCGCCGGACCGGCGAACCCTACGTCACCCACCCGATCGCTGTGGCCAGTATCGCCGCGGACCTGGGACTGGACGAGGTCACCTTGGCCGCCGCCCTCCTGCACGACGCCGTGGAAGACACGGGCGTGACCACCCAGTGGCTCGAAGAGGAGTTTGGCGCTCAGGTAGCGGCGGTGGTCGACGGGGTGACCAAGCTCGATCGCCTCGAGTTCGACTCGAAAGAGGCCCAACAAGCGGCCACAATTCGCAAGATGTTCATCGCGATGGCCCAGGACTGGCGCGTTCTGCTCATCAAGTTGGCGGACCGTCTGCACAACATGCGCACGATCTCGGTGATGCCGATGCACCGCCAGCGCGCCATCGCCCAAGAGACCCTGGACGTCTACGCGCCCCTCGCACACCGTCTCGGTGTCCAGCAGGTCAAGTGGCAGCTCGAAGACCTCAGCTTTGCGACCCTGCACCCCAAGCGCTACGCCGAGATTGAACAGATGGTGGCCGCTCGCCAGCCCGAACGCGAGGCGTACCTGAGCGAGGTCATGGACACGCTCGCCAAGAAGCTCGCCGAGTTCGGCATTGCCGCCGATGTGCGCGGACGACCAAAGCACTTTTGGAGCATCTACGAAAAAATGGTCGTCGGTGGCAAAGAGTTCGACGAGATCTTTGACCTCGTGGGACTTCGCCTCATCGTGGAAGAAGAACGCGACTGTTGGTCCGCGCTCGGCGCCATCCACGCGCTGTGGTCGCCGGTCCAGGGCCGTTTCAAGGACTACATCAACTCACCCAAGTTCAACCTGTATCAGTCGCTGCACACGACGGTCATCGGACCGCGCGGCAAGTCGGTCGAGGTGCAGGTTCGCACCCAAGAGATGCATCGTCGCGCCGAGTTCGGCGTGGCCGCGCACTGGAGCTACAAAGAAGGGGCGAGCGAGAAGGAAGTCGCGTGGATGCGACGCCTCGCCGACGTGGAAGAAGAAGAGGCCGACCCGATTGCGTTCCTCGAGGCACTCAAACTCGACCTCGGACAAGACGAGGTCTATCTCTTCACTCCCAAGGGCCGGGTCATCGCCCTAATCGAAGGGGCCACGCCGATCGACTTTGCCTACGCCGTGCACACTGAGGTGGGGCACCGCTGCGTGGGCGCCAAGGTCAACGGGCGCCTCGTGCCACTCGACACGGTGTTGCGTTCGGCCGACGTCGTCGAGATCGTGACCAGCAAAAACGACAACGCGGGTCCCTCGCGCGACTGGCTGAACATCGCCAAGTCCTCGCGCGCCAAATCCAAGATTCGCCAGTGGTTCCAGCGCGAACGTCGTGACGACGCAATCGAAGGCGGGCGCGAAGAGCTCACGAAGGCGCTGCGTCGTGAGGGTCTGCCCATCGCCACCTCACTCACGTCGGGCGCGCTGGATGCGGTGATCAAGTCCCTCGGACTCGAGGACCGCGATGCACTCTTCATGTCTATCGACTCGGCCCAGATCTCCGCCTTGGCGGTCGTCCAACGACTCGATCGTGAACTGCGCGGCGGCGACGCGGAGCAGATGCCCACGACGGTCACCAAGGCCCCACGCACGTCGCGCACCGCTCGACGGGGTGCGGGCGTGTACGTCGAAGGTCTCGATGATGTAATGATCCACCTCGCGCGGTGTTGCTCGCCCGTACCCGGCGACAACATCATGGGTTTCATCACCCAGGGACGAGGCGTGTCGGTACACCGCGACGACTGCTCGAACGCGGTCGCCTTGGCCCAACGTTTGGGCGAGCGCATCATCGACGTCGAATGGGACGGCTCGGCGGGTGGTCAGTACCGCGCGGTCCTGGAGATCATGGCCTTTGACCGTTCACGGCTTCTGCTGGATGTGTCCAAGGTCGTCGCGGAGTACCACCTCAATATCATCTCGAGTTCCTCGACGACGTCGGGTTCGCGCATCGTGCGCATGGTCTTTGACGTCGAGTTGGCCGATCCGGGGCACCTCTCCAGCCTGCTCGCGGCTCTCAAAGGTGTCGACGGGGTCTTTGACGCGTTTCGCCAACTGCCGGGTCAGAATAAGACATCATGAGCGAGTCAGCCGCGCCGTTTCAGGCGCCCGTAGGAACTCACGACGTTCTCGCCCCCGACTCGGCGCAGTGGGAGGGTCTGGCGGCGATCTTCGCCCAGCTGGCCTATCGCTACGGATTCTCTCTGGTGATGACGCCGATCTTCGAAGACGTGGGTGTCTTCGTGCGCGGCATCGGTGAAGAGAGCGACGTCTTTCGCAACGAGATGTACACCTTCGAAGACCGCGGTGGGCGCCGTTATGCGTTGCGCCCCGAAGGTACGGCATCGGTCGTACGAGCCTTCGTCCAGCACCACCCGACGACGCCCTGGAAAGCGTGGTATCTCACGCCCGCCTTTCGCTACGAGAAGCCCCAGAAGGGTCGCTATCGCCAGCACTATCAGTTCGGTGTCGAGGCACTGGGCACCGATGACCCGGCCATCGACGTCGAGGTGATCACCCTCGCGCACAACTTCTATCGCGACATTGGCCTTCGTCAAGTCACGCTGCTAATCAACTCAATGGGACACCGGGAGTGTCGCGCGGCCTACGTCGAGCTCTTGAGTGAGTATCTCGCGGAGCACGAGTTAGAACTCTGCGACGAGCACCAAAAGAGCTGGCGCGAGAACCCTTTGCGCGTGCTCGACTGCAAGCGTGAAGCGTGCATCCAGGTGACCTCTAAGGGCCCCATGCTGATCGACCACATCTGTGACGACTGTCGGACTCACTTCGACGCGGTCGTCAGCGGGCTGAGTGCGATTGGCGTCACGACCACCCTCGACCCGCGCCTCGTGAGGGGATTTGACTACTACAACCGCACGACGTTTGAGTTCGTGGCCGAGGCCTTCAAGAGTGCCCAGAACTCCATTGGCGGTGGCGGTCGCTACGACCAGTTGGCCGAAGAGCTGGGCGGCAAGCCCACCAGCGGCATCGGTTTTGGCAGCGGCGTAGAGCGCTTGCTGCTGGCGCGTGAAGCCGAAGGGGTGAGCCGCGATCTGCTCAAGCGAACGCTCGACGTCTTTGTCATTGACACCACGGGAGACGAGTCGGTGGCGGTGATGATCGAGAGCCTGCGCGCCGAGGGGTACGCGGTGGATCGCGCGTTCGACCAGCGATCGATGAAGGCTCAGATGAAGGCGGCTGATCGCTCGGGCGCGCGCCTCGCGCTGCTGGTCGGACCCGAAGAACTGTCAGTGGGCGAGGTTACGATTAGGGACCTGCGTAGCCAGGAGTTTGATCAGACGCAACAGCGCGTGGGTCAAGGGGCGGTTGCTTCGGCGATCGCCGAACTATTGACAAAGTGAAGTGAACATGTCCCCAGACATTGAAGCCACGAGTTTGCGCGACCTGCTCTGCGCCTCGGTGAACGAGAACCACGTGGGTGAGCGGGTCAGTGTCTGCGGGTGGGTCGCTAAGCGACGCGAACACGGCGAACATCTGGCGTTCCTCGACATTCGCGACCACACCGGAGTCGTCCAGGCCGTCGTCGAAGGCACGGTTGATGTGCGCAGCGAGTACGTGGTGCGCGTCACGGGAACAGTGACCCCGCGACCCGAGGGAACGATCAACGAGCGCCTGGCGACCGGTCAGGTCGAACTGTCCGACTGCCACGTCGAAGTCCTCGCATTGGCCGAGGCGCCGCCCTTTCAGCTCGACGATCGCGTTGACATCGACGAAGCGGTGCGTCTCAGGTATCGCTACCTCGACATTCGCCGAGAGCCGATGCAAGCCAACCTTCGGCTTCGTGCACGCGTCAACGCCGCGTTGCGTCGGGCCATGGACGACCAGGGGTTTTGTGAGGTCGAGACGCCGCTGCTCTGGGCTCCGACGCCCGAGGGCGCGCGTGAGTTCGTCGTGCCCTCGCGCCTCAACCCAGGTGAGTTCTACGTGCTGCCCCAGAGTCCTCAGATTGCCAAGCAGCTCTTGATGGTCGGCGGACTCGACCGGTACTACCAAATTGCTCGGTGCCTGCGCGACGAGGACCTTCGCGCGGATCGCCAGTTCGAGTTCACCCAGATGGACATCGAGGCCAGTTTTGTCACCCAGGACGACGTGCTGGCCTTCGTGTCACGCGCGGTCCTTGATGCAGCAGAAGTCGCCACTGGCGTGCGGCCCGGTGAGATCGGAACGATGACCTGGGCCGACGCGCTCGACCGGTACGGCACCGACAAGCCTGACCTTCGATTTGGCATGACGCTGTTCGACCTGTCGCACGTGTTTGAACAGAGCGAGGTCAAGGCGTTTTCGGCCCCCGTCGTGAAAGCCATGCGCGTGCCGGGGGGAGCAACGTTCGCTCGTTCGCGCCTGGATCAGTTGACTGACCACGCAAAGAGTCTCGGTGCCAAGGGCCTCGCGTGGTTCCGTGTGACGAGCGACGGTTTGGACTCACCACTGGCTCGTTTCCTCAGTGAAGGTGAAGCGACTGCGTTGTCCACCGTGGACGGTGCGGTGGAGGGCGATCTCGTCTTGGTGGTGGCCGATGAGTACGAAATGGCGTGCCACGTGCTCGGGGCTCTGCGCGTGGCGATCGGCTCGCCACCGGTGGGCGATGGACCACACCACTACGTCTGGGTCACGGACTTTCCGATGTTCGCCGGACGAGACGAAGACGGGAACCTAGAAGCTGCTCACCACCCCTTTACGATGCCGCACCCCGAGGACCTCGCGCTCCTCGAGACTGATCCGCTCAAGGTTCGTGCCCAGGCCTACGACCTCGTGCTGAATGGATGGGAGCTCGGGAGTGGTTCGGTTCGTATTCACCGCGCCGACATCCAGTCGCAGGTCTTTCGCGTGCTGGGTATCAGCGACGACGAGGCGCAGAATCGCTTCGGCTTTCTCCTGGGCGCGTTTCGATACGGCGCGCCGCCCCACGCGGGATTCGCCTTCGGCATCGACCGACTGGTGGCGATCTTTGCCGGTGAGGAGAACATCCGCGAGGTCATCGCCTTCCCCAAGACCCAGTCGGGGGCGGATCTCATGACCGGTGCGCCCAAGAACATCACCGAGCGCCAACTGCGCGACATTCACGTGCGCTTTACGAAAGCGACGTGAGCCACGTCACTCTTTGACGAGTCCGTCAACGAGCGCCTGCGCACGGCGGCGCCGTTAGCAGAGTTGCTACGGCCAACAACCCTCGATGACATCGTTGGCCAGGAGCATCTGGTCGGCCCGCAGGGACCACTGCGTCGATTGGTCGAGACCCGTCAACTCACCTCGATGATTCTCTGGGGTCCGGCCGGTACAGGTAAGACGACGCTCGCACGAATTCTCGCCGGTGCGGCGGGCTATGAGATGGAGAGCCTCTCGGCGGTCACCAGCGGCGTCAAAGACGTGCGCGAAGCCATCGCGCGAGCGCGCGAGCGACTGGGCGAGCGCGGTGTCAAGACGGTCCTCTTCATTGACGAGGTGCACCGCTTCAATAAGGCGCAACAAGACCTTTTGCTGCCGGCCACCGAGAGCGGTGTCATCGTGCTGATCGGGGCCACCACCGAGAATCCATACTTCGAAGTGAACGCCGCGCTGATGAGTCGATCGACCCTCTGGCGGCTTCGTCCGCTCACCGACGACGAATTGGTGACGTTGGTGAATCGTGGGCTGGAGCTTCGCGGCGCTTTGATATCGGACGAAGCGCGCGAGGCGATCGCCGCGTCGGCCGACGGCGATGCGCGAAGCGCCCTGACGACGCTCGATACCGCCATCACGCTCGCCAGTGCGACCAGCGAGGTAGCAATGGTCGAACTCGACGACGTGGCTCGAGCTCGCGACGGACGTCTGTATCACCAGTCGGCCGATACCCACTATGACCAGATCAGCGCGTTCATCAAGTCGGTACGCGGTTCGGACCCGGACGCCGCACTGTTCTGGATGGTCTCCATGCTCGAAAGCGGTGAGAGCGCGCGCTTCATCGCAAGACGCCTGGTCATCCTGGCCAGCGAGGACGTCGGTCTCGCCACGCCACTCGCTCTCGTGATCGCCGAGGCCGCCGCACGGGCCGTGGAGTTCATTGGACTACCCGAAGCGCGCCTGACCCTGGCTCACGCGACGCTCGCCTTGGCCCTGATGCCCAAGAGCAATTCGGTGACCCGGGCGCTGGGAGCAGCGACGTCCGCGGTGCAAGCGGGCGGCTTGGTCGAAGTACCCGCGCATCTGCGCGACGCGAGCTACGCCAGCGCAAAGAAGATCGGTCACGGGAGTGAGTACCAGTACTCGCACGACTATCCGGGCGGGTGGGTCGACCAGCAGTACCTGCCCGACCGTTGGAAGGACGCCACGTTCTACGACGCGTCGCCCTACGGTCAAGAGGCCTCACTCGCCGAGTCGTGGCGCTTGCGAACTGGGCGCTCCCACCAGGATGAACCCGAGGCGCCAGTAGAGTAACTCGGATGGAAGCGGCCCAACTACGTTCACTGTTCTTGGACTACTTCGCTTCCAGGGGCCACATTGTGGTGCCCTCGGCGAGCTTGATTCCTCACGATCCCACCCTGCTGTTCACCGTTGCGGGCATGGTGCCCTTCAAGCCCTACTTCACCGGGGAAGAGGTCGCCCCCTACGACCGCGCGGTCTCGATCCAGAAGTGCTTCCGTGCTCCCGACATCGACGTCATCGGCAGCGACCAGCGGCACCTGACATTTTTCGAGATGATGGGCAATTTCTCGTTCGGGGACTACTTCAAAGAAAGCGCGATCGACTACGCCTGGCAGCTGGTGACCGAAGGTTTTGGCCTTGATCCAAGCCGACTGTGGGTGACGGTTCACAACGACGACGACGAAGCAGCGAACATCTGGCTCGACGGGGTCGGTCTGCCCCCAGAACGCCTCCAGCGCCTCGGCGAAGAAAACATCTGGGCGATGGGCGAGGTCGGGCCGTGCGGCTATGACTCAGAGATCTTCTACGACAAGGGCGACGACTTCGGAGCCGCCGGTGGGCCGGCCTTCGGAGGTGAAGATCGCTACGTCGAGATCTGGAACCTCGTCTTCATGCAGTTCGAGCGCCTTTTCGACGGATCGATGATCGATTTGCCCAAGAAGAACATCGACACGGGCGCGGGTTTCGAACGGGTGCTGTCGATTCTGAACGGTGTGGAGTCGGTCTTTGCGACCGACCTGTTCGCGCCGTTGCTGGATGCATCGGCTCGAGCGCTCAAGACGTCCTACGGTGACGACGAGGCAAGCGACGTTCTGATCCGGCGCGTCGCCGAACACGGTCGAGCGATGACGATGCTGGTGGGCGATGGTGTCTTGCCGTCAAACGAAGGTCGTGGGTACGTCCTGCGTCGCATCATCCGTCGCGCCATCTTGGCGGCGAGGCGTTCCGGTTCGGACTCATCGCTCATGGCGCCATTCGTGGACGCCACGATCGACAAAATGGGATCGGCGTATCCAACCTTGATCGACGAGCGCGACCTGATCGTGGAGATCCTGGAGCGAGAAGAGACGGGCTTCGCGCGCACCTTGCGCACGGGACTTGCGCTCCTCGAGGACGCACGTCGTGAGGTCGAAGAGAGCGGGTCGACTGTCTTTCCTGGTGACGTAGCATTTAAACTGCACGACACGCACGGGTTTCCCATCGAGCTCACCAGCGAGATCGTCGCCGAGAGTGGCCTCGGTGTCGAGCGCGAGGCCTTCGATCAGGCAATGTCCGCTCAGCGCGAGCGAGCGCGGGCGGCTGCCAAGACCTTGCGCAAGGCCGACGACGCCCAGTACCGCGAACTCATCGATATGGCCGGCGCCACGGAGTTCGTCGGTCGCGACGTGTCGCGCTACTCACTGGAGACAGTCGTCGTGGGAGTGCTCGAAGGCGAAGACGGCGAGAGCGAGCTCTTCTTGGACGCGACTCCCTTCTACGCGGAGTCCGGTGGTCAGGTCGGCGACATCGGGACCGTCGTCACCGAGACCGGTCGCTTTGACGTCATCGACACCCAGAATGTGGCGGGAGGACTCTTCGCGCACCGCGGTCGCCTGGAAGGCGAGATCCTTACCGGCCAGAGTGCGGTCGCCACGATCGACGCCGAGCGCCGCGAAGCGACTCGACGCAACCACACCGCGACCCACCTCTTGCATGCGGGGTTGCGCAGCGTGCTCGGAGATCACGTCCGTCAACAGGGTTCGTACGTAGGACCAGACCGGCTGCGCTTCGACTTTTCGCACGATGGTGGTCTTTCTCGCGAGGAGACAAGTGAGATTCTCACCCTCGCGAACACGGACGTCGTGTTGAATGAGCACGTCGACACCATCCAGACGTCCAAGGCCGAGGCTGAGACCATGGGGGCGGTCGCGTTCTTCGGCGACAAGTACGGCGATCGCGTGAGGGTCGTGCGCGCCGGGCGACACAGCTTGGAGTTCTGCGGTGGCACCCACGTCGATCGACTCGGCGACATCGGACAGATTCAGATCGTAAGTGAGTCCTCCATTGGGGCGAATACGCGTCGCATCGAAGGAGTGAGCGGACTGGGCGCCTATCGGCGCAGTTTCGAGATGGAACAGACCCTCGATGCGGTGGCCGCGTTGCTCAAGACCTCGAATGAGGACGTGGTGCCCGCCCTGGAACGACTCTTCGAGCGACAGCGTGACATGGAAAAGAGTGTGGCGTCGCTGCGCCAAGCCCAGCTCAGTCAGTTCGCTCGAGAACTGCACGAGGCCTCAAGTGGCGACCTCGTCGTGGCGCGTGTGGACGGGTATCCGGGTGAGCAGCTGCGCACACTCGCCCAGGACCTCCAAGGCCGCGGTCGACGGGCGGTGGTCTTGGTGGGAGCGGACGGTGACAAGGTGGCCATTGCAGTTGCGAGCGACGGAACCTTGGACGCAGCCGAGGCGGTGAAGTCCCTCGCCCAGAAGGTCGGCGGTGGTGGGGGCGGCTCGGCGCGCTTAGCTCTGGCTGGCGGACGCGACGCGGGCGGGATCGACGAAGTTATCCTGCTGGCCAAATCGCTCTAGCGTTGGATAGTGCGACTACTCGGCGTTGACCCCGGTACCAAACGTTGTGGGGTTGCGGTTACGAATCGGGAAGCATCGATGGCCTTTCCGCGTCCCGCTCTATCGACGGACGACCATTTGGTGGATGCTCTCCGACTCATTACCGAAGAAGAAGGCGTGGAACTCGTGGTCGTGGGACGTCCGGTCGCCCTGTCAGGTAACGAGACCGCCAGTACGAAAGAGGCTGACGGGCTCTTCACCCGGCTCAGCGACGGACTCGCACCTCTGCCGGTGGTGCAGTGGGACGAACGCCTCACGACCCACGAGGCCCAGCGATCCCTCTCGCAGGCGGGCGTGAAGGCCAAGAATCATCGCGCTCACGTAGATAGCGCCGCCGCGGTCATCATGCTGCAGAACTACGCGGAGAGCCATCGTGAGGGTTAGGCCGCGCTTGTGGGTGATCAGCGGCGCCGGGGTCGTCGTGGTCGTCATCCTGATCTTTCTGGTCTGGTTCTTCTTGCAGTTCGACCCGATCTTCTCGAGTCAGGGCAAGAGCGAACTCATCACCGTTCAATCGGGGGAGTCTCTCTCCCAGGTGGGTTCAGACCTCGCCTCCCACCACGTCATCGCCTCATCATTCGCGTTTCGAATCGACAATTTTCTCCAAGGTTCGTTCGTGATCCAGCCCGGCGCCTACGAGATCCCCCAAGGATCCTCGTTCTCGCACATCCGCTCGATCTTGCACGGACCGGCCATCCCGGAAGTGACCGCGTCGCCGGGACTCACCGTGAACGAGGTGGCGCAGTCGATGGTGGGGGCGAAGGGCGCCACCTACGCCAACACATTCGCCAAGGACGCGACCGCCGACGTCACGAAAAGCCCCTTCGCCCAGGGCTCGTCCCTCGAGGGGCTGATCGGCGACACGACCTATCTCATCCTGCCCGGGATGACGCCCGCCGAGTTGGCGCGCGACATGGTGAACAGCTTCAACCGAGAGGCGGCCGCGGTTGGCTTGACCCCAACCACGACTGTGAACGGGCTCAACGCCTACCAACTCATCACCGCGGCGTCCATCGTGGTGAAGGAAGGCTATTACTCCTTCAACATGCCCAAGGTGGCGCGGGTGATCTTCAATCGCCTGGCCGGGGGCGGCACGCTGGACATGGACTCCACCATCCTCTATCCCTTAGGACAAGATGGAGGGACCGTGACACCCGCCATGCTCAAGATCAACTCTCCCTACAACACATACATATATGCGGGACTCACGCCGACGCCTATCTGCACCGTCTCAAAGGTTGCTCTGCGGGCTGTCCTGCACGCCCCGCCCGGACCATGGATGTACTTCGAAACGGTGACCAAGAGTGGCCATCTCAAGTTCTCGACCACGTTCGCCGAACAACTCCAAGCCGAGAAGCTCGCGGAATCGCGGGGTCTGGGATGAACTGGCGCGTGGGCATTGCAGGTTCACCGGTGTCACACTCACTCTCGCCGCAACTGCACGAGATCGGCCTGAGAGCCGCGGGCTTGACGGGAACGTCCACTCGTGTGGAGATTGACCTTGAGCACGCGGGTGAGTTGCGTCACCTGCTCGGCACGGCGTTCGACGCCCTGTCGATCACGAGCCCCCTGAAGGGTGCGGCGTTCGAGATGTGTGACGAGCGCAGCGAGTCCGCTCTTCGCACGCTCTCGGTGAACTCACTGTTGATGCGCGACGGCGTGCTCCAGGGCGAGAGCACCGATGGCGAGGGCTTCATCGAGGCCCTGTTCGCGGCGTACGGGGACGTCGTGGACAATGCCCACGCGGTGGTACTCGGCGCGGGTGGGGCGGCAAGCGCGATCGTCGATGCCCTCGTGGCGCACGGCGTGCAATCGATCGTGGTTCACGGTCGCACGCCGAGCAAGGTCGACGCACTGGTCGAGCGGTACCCGAACGTTCACTCGTCGTCCTTGGTCTATCGGCCCGTGGATCTGATCGTGAACACGATTCCCGAGCGAGGACGCGACAAGGAAGTAGCGGTCCTGCAGGGTGTGCACCTTGACACGGTCGCCGTCGACATTGTGTATGACCCGCGCGAGACCGAGTGGCGCCAACGCTACGCCGAAGCGGGTTGTCGAACGCTCAACGGCCTGCCGATGCTGGCCTACCAGGCGGCCGTTCAGATGCGTTGGTGGTGGGGCGTAGCCTTGGACGGGGCGCAAATTGTGAAGGAACTGCAGTGACGGACACGCTGAGCGCCCTGACGTCGCACATCCGTAGCCGCGACCACATGGACTACAGCCTCTTTTGGGCGCTGATCGCCCTGGGGGCCACCGGGGTGGTGATGATCTACTCGACGACGCGCCAGGCTCTCATCTCCGTGGGCGAGAGTTCGCACTACTACGTCGAGCGCCAAGCGGTTTTTGTGGTGATCGGGATGGTCGCGATGTACATCGTCTCGCGCTTCGATTACCGCCGATTCGATATTCTCGCGACGCCGCTCTATCTGGTGTCGGTCGTCGCACTCTTGGGCGTGTTCGTCGTGGGCCGCACGGCACTCGGCGCCGAACGCTGGTACAGCTTTGCGGGAATACAAGTTCAACCGAGTGAGTTCTCGGTCCTCTTTCTGATTCTGGCTATCGCCACGTTCTGCGGTCGGCGCAAAGAGGGCCTGAATATGAAAGATGTTTTTCGCATCCTTTGTATGGCCATTATTCCCTTGGCGCTGATCATCAAGGAGCCGGACCTGGGCACGGCGATCATCATGGTGCTGATCGTGGGCGCGATGATGGTGATCGCGGGTGTGCCGCCACGCTTTCTCACCCTGTTGGCCGTGGTCGGTTCGATCGGCGTCGTCTCTGCGGTGTTCTTGGACCTGCTCCAGAAGTACCAGATCGACCGCCTCTTTGCCTTCGTCAATCAAAACTCGACGAATCCCCAGGTGGTGCAACTCAACTACGAGATTCAGCACGCCAAGAACGCCATCGGCGCGGGAGGAATTCACGGCGCGGGTCTCTTTCACGGCGCGTTCACCGTGCTCGGGTATATCCCCGAGCAGTGGACGGACTTCATCTTCACGGCCATCGGTGAGCAGCTCGGGTTCATTGGCTCGGCGCTCATCATCGTGTTGCTGGGGTTCATCTCGTACCGGATGTTCGTCATTGGCAAGAACGCTCGCGACACAATGGGCCGACTCATCTGCATCGGCGTGTTCATCCTCTTTGCTTTCAGCACCTTTGAGAACATCGGCATGTGCATGGGGATCATGCCGATCACCGGCGTGCCCCTGCCTCTCCTCAGTTACGGCGGATCGGCCGCGGTGTGCTTCTACGTGGCGGGCGGGATGGTTCTGTCCGTCTCGCGGCGCGGACCGGCTCGGGTGACGCCGTGAG
Source organism: uncultured Acidimicrobiaceae bacterium (assembly GCA_963791015.1). Taxonomy (GTDB): domain Bacteria; phylum Actinomycetota; class Acidimicrobiia; order Acidimicrobiales; family RAAP-2; genus RAAP-2. The sequence goes on from CAWBQX010000002.1 coordinate 225,168, forward strand.
CGACGAGACCTTGGGTGGGTCCTCAGACGACGACGTGGTGGCTGAAGAACGCGACGCCGCCCTCGAGGAACTCGCAGCCGAGAGCGACGAACTGAGCTACGGCGTCGAGCCTCCGGCGGGCGAGGTGTACTCCAACTTTCGCGTGATGCACGTGGAGTCGATTCTCTACGACCTGGGCGATGCCTCGCCCCTCGTGCACTTGATGGAGGCCGAGTCCCCGTACCGCTACCTCGCGATTCCCGTCGCCTTAGCCGACGCGATCGCCCTGCATCACGCGAATGACTCTGTCGAGGGTCGACGTCCGAGCACCAGTGAACTCACGATGACGATCCTTTCGCGCCTGCAGGCCGAGATCATCGCCGCGCGCATCGTGCGCTTCGAGGACGGCGTCTACTACGCCGAGCTCGATCTCATGACGCCGAAGGGCCACGAGATCTTCGACTGTCGTACCAGCGACGCGATCACGCTGGCGCTGCGCCAACGCGTCCCGGCACCGATTCTCTGCGCGGAGGAAGTGCTCTCGCTCTACTTCGGATGAATGAGATGCACGGCGACGAGTTCGCCGCCGCGGTTCGTCGTGACCCCCCCTTCATCCGAGATGCGTAAGAGAACGGCCACGATGAGGTAGTTGGCGATGAGCGAGTTACCGCCGTACGCCATGAAGGGCAACGCGATGCCGGTAAAGGGCAAGAGTCGCAGTACGCCGGCCATGATGAAAAAAGCCTGAAAGCCGAGAAGTGCGGTGAGTCCGACGGCGGTTAAGCGCACGAAGTCCGACGTGGCCCGCTGGGCGATACGGAATCCTTCGCCCACGAAAGAGCCAAAGAGGCACAGCACGAGAACGACGCCGATGAAACCGAGTTCCTCGGCGATGGCGGCAAAGATCATGTCCGACGTGATCAACGGCACGTTGCCAGAATGGCCGAGTCCGAGTCCGGTGCCCGTCATTCCACCGGCGGCGATAGAGAACCACCCGTAGATCAACTGTGTGGAGAAGTGCAGGTTCGTGGCCGACCACGGATCGAGCCACTGTGAGACGCGAATCTGCACTTGGGAGAAGAGCTTGTCGGCAATGTAGGCGCCCCCGACCACGAGTCCGATCCCCAAGGCGACGTAGGACTTGAGCCCCGTGGCGACCCACAGCATTGAGATGAAGAGGGCGAAAATAAGGATCATGAATCCGAGGTCATTTTCCGCGCCCAGGGTCACAATCGAGATACCCCACGCGGCAAAGATCGGCACCAGGACCTTGGGCGGCACGACGTTACGCCGTCCGAGGCGTTGCGTCGGTGTGGACAGCAGGTCGCGGTTCGCAGCAAAGTACGAGGCGAAGAAGAAGACGAGCAGAATCTTGGCGAACTCCACGGGTTCGAGTGAGAACGGTCCGAAGTCGATCCACAGACGAGCGCCGTTGATGGTGGTGCCGACGTGGGGCACCAGGGGCGCTACGAGCAGGGCGATGGCGGCGACGAGTGTGAGGTACCGATACCGATCGAGGTCGCGCACGTGGCGCACGAACTTGAGCGTGAGCGTGAGACCGATGGCGCTAACGAGGAACCACAGCGCTTGGTCGCGTGCAAAGGGAGGGTTCCATCGGGCGATCTCGACGTAGCCAATGCCGTTGAGGAGTATCGCGATCGGCAGGAGCAGTTGAGACGCACGCGGTGCGTAGCGTTGAATGGCAAAGTGCATGAGTAGCGAGATCAAGACGAAACCAGCGAGGAAGTAGTCGAAGCTGGCGGGCATCTTGCCCTGGGACCCGAGTGAGGCGAGGACGTAGAACGCCGTCGTGATGATCCACGCGAGAATGAGCAGTCCCAGTTCCGTCGACCGATAGCCAGGTGAACGGTTCGCGTCGAGCGCGTGACGTGAGGCGTCAAGGGACGTGTTTCTCGCCACGAAGCAACAGTACCTCTACGATGGTCACTACGAACTGACTCCAGAGGGATAGTTACGTGACTGATCTAGCCTCATTCGGACCCGAGAGGTTCTCGAGTCGCGAGCTCTCACGCCTGGAGTTTGGCGCGCGACTGCTCGACCTCGGCGCGGATGAAAATCTGCCAATTCTGGATCGTTGCAAATTCATGGCGATCTTCGCCGACATGATTGATGAGTTTTTTCAAGTGCGCGTGGTCAGTCTGCAGGACAAAGTCGCCGCCGGCGTACAGACTCCCTCGGTGGATGGCATCCGTCCTCGTCAACAGCTCGAAGCGATTCGCGAGCGCGTGCTGGAACTGATGGAGCGCCAGGACCGGCTGATGTTGGACTCCATCTTGCCGACGCTGTCGTCCGACGGCATCAAGATCGTGCGATACGACGATCTGGACCCGATCGCCAAGGAGACGTTGACCAAGTATTTCAACGAAAATGTCTATCCGGTCTTGACCCCCCTGGCCGTGGACCCGGGACACCCTTTCCCGATGATCTCCAACCTGTCGCTCAACATCGCCGTCACCGTTCGCGATGAGACGACCTACGACGAGCGCAGCGCGCGCGTGAAGGTGCCCAACTCGCTACCGCGATTCTTGCCCGCAGCCGACGGGGAGTGGATCCTCATCGAAGAACTCATCATCGCGCACCTCGACCAACTGTTTCCGGGCATGACCGTCGGTCAGGCGGATCTCTTTCGCGTGACGAGAAACGCGGACCTGACGTTGGAAGAAGACGAGGCCGATGACCTGCTGGTCGCCCTCGAGGTCGAACTGCGACGGCGTCGCTTCGGCGAGGCGCTGCGCGTCGAGATTCAGCGCGGCATGTCCGAAGAGTTCTTGAAGCTCCTCATCGACCAGCTCGATCTCGATCCGGCCAACGTCTACGTGTCCGAAGCGATGCTCGGACTGAGTGACTTGTGGACTCTGTACCGAATGGACCGCCCGGACCTGAAGGGGGAGAGCTGGTCGCCCCTCACGCCCAAGCGGCTCCTCGACGGGGATCACGTGGGCGACGTGTTCGCGGCGATTCGCGATGGCGACATTCTCCTGCACCATCCCTACGAGTCATTCACCGATTCGGTGGAGTCCTTCACGGCCCAGGCCGCCGTGGACGAGAGGGTCGTGGGGATCAAGCAGGCGCTGTACCGCACGTCGGGTGACTCGCCGATCGTCGCCTCACTCATTCGTGCCTCCGAGCGCGGCGAGCAGGTGGCCGCACTGGTGGAGCTCAAGGCTCGCTTCGACGAGGCGGCCAACATTGAGTGGGCCAAGGCGCTCGAAGACTCAGGGGTTCACGTGGTCTACGGCGTGGTGGGCCTCAAGACCCACTGCAAGATCACCTTGGTGCTGCGAAGCGAGGGCGGCACGACGGTGCGCTACGTTCACATCGGCACGGGAAACTACAACGATCGCACGGCGCGGATCTACGAGGACTTCGGGCTGCTCACGCGCGACCCGGCCATCAGTCACGACGTCGGCGAGCTCTTCAATTTCTTGACCGGCTTCTCGCGCATCGGCGCGTACGAGAAGCTCATCGTGAGTCCGCTCTCGACGCGCACGCGAGTTGTGGAGTTGATCAACGCGCAGCGAGATCGCGGACCCGAGGGCCGGATCGCGATCAAAGTCAATGGACTCACCGATCCCACGATTATCGATGCGCTCTACGACGCCAGCATCGCTGGCGTGGAGATACGACTAATTGTTCGCACCCTCTGTTCGCTGCGTCCCGGCGTCGAGAAGCTCTCGGAGAACATCACCGTGCACTCGGTCGTGGGGGAGTTCTTGGAGCACTCTCGCATCTTCATCTTTGGCCGTCCCGAAGATGACGAGTTCTCGGTGTACATCGGATCCGCCGACCTGATGGAGCGAAACCTCGATCGTCGCGTCGAGGTGATGGTGCCGATCGAGGACGAGTCCCTCCAGGGCGAGTTGATTGAAGCCTTCGAGGTGACGTGGGAGGACGACCTCTTTACGTGGGTGCTCGGGACCGATCGTCGATGGCGGCGACTCCAGCCGGTGCGCAACTTCTCTGCCCAGGCGGAGTTCAAGCGTCGAGCGATGGATCGGTCGCGATCCCTTTCACAGGTGTGATCTCGTTCGGGCGCCGCCACTGCAGACTCGCGTAGCAGGCCCCGCCGAGAGGTATCGGTAGCCAGAAGTTGACGAGTCGGTAGGCGAGCACCGCGAGGATCGCCTGGCTGTGGGGCACACCGAAACCCACCAGAGAGGTGATAAGTACCGTCTCGACGACGCCCAATCCCGCCGGAGTGATGGGAATGGCGGCGAGCACGTTGGCGAGACCGTAGGCCACGAGCAAGTCGATCGGTGAGACGACAGACCCGAAGGACCATAGAAACACCCAGAGGCAGAACGCGTCCAAGAGCCAGTTGAGTGTGGCCCACGCGAACGCCCACCACAGAGTGCGACGATTCGAGATGAGCAACGTAATACGACCAGCGACCTTGGCGAGGACCGCACTCACGGCGTCGGGCTTCACCGACGGGACGCGGCGCGCAATCGCGCGGATCCAGGAGTCAGCGCGGCGCTGACCCCTTGTGATGAGGAGAATCGTGCCGAAGAATGCGAGGAGTAAGAAGACGCCAGCCAGGGCCGCAAACCCGTAGAGCGGGTTGAATCCATTGAGCGGAATCGAGATCACGAGTGCGATCCAAAAGATGACGTTGAGCACCACCGCGGAGCCCGAGCCCTGGGCCGCCAGTCCGAAGGCGTTGGTCTCCTTGGGCACGCCGAGGTCGTTGAAGATCCGATACGCCAAGGCGCCCGCGGGCGCGGTACCTCCGGGCACCACGTGGCTGATGGCAAAGCCGGCCATGTCGACCCGCAGTGTGTTGTAGCGGCTCGGGGCGTAGGGATAGAGCACCGTGCGGGTGAGTTCGACGTAACAGAGGATGGCCGCGATCTCGAGCAACACCGCAAACGTCACCAGCCACGGGTTCACTGATCCAAGAAGTGGTAAAGAATGCCGCGCGGCGCCTAACTGGGGCAGAACGAGGTACTCGAAGACGAAGATCAGCGAGCCGAGGCTCAAAATGAGCCGGATCTCACGGGGAAGAGTGAACTTCTTCTTCGGCCCGGCGTCAGTCATATGGTCCTTTTGAATCTTTGATCAACTCACGGCATCACCGAACTCAATCGCTCAAGTGTACGACGTCGTAGAATTCCCCAAATGCGTACGCTCGTAGTCCTGCCCACGTTTAACGAGATTTTCAACGTGGAACTGATGTTGCGCACACTCAACGAAGTCGTCCCCGACTGTCACGTGTTGGTGGTGGACGACGGCAGCCCCGACGGCACGGCAGCGCGTGCGCACGCGGTGGGCGCGGAGCTGGGGGGAATTGACATCCTGCAGCGCGCCGGCAAGAGCGGACTGGGTACGGCGTACCGCACGGGTTTTGCCTGGGGGCTGGAACGTGGGTTCGACCACTTCGTGGAGATGGACTGTGACTTCTCGCACGATCCGCGCGCCCTACCCAAGTTGCTTGAAGTCGCCGAAGAGTACGAAGTGGTCATCGGGTCGCGCTACATCAAGGGCGGTCACATTCCGAACTGGAAGCTCTCGCGTCGTCTGCTCTCGCGCGGGGGCAATGAGTACGCCTCGGTGATGCTGGGACTGCACGTGGCCGACTCGACGTCGGGGTACCGCGTGTACTCGGCCTCGGCGCTCGAGAAGATCGACTACACCTCGGTGACGGCGGGGGGCTACGGCTTTCAGATCGAGATGACGTATCGGGCCCGTAGCCGGGGTGCGACAATCATTGAGTTCCCGATCACCTTTAAGGATCGCGAGCGCGGCGAGTCCAAGATGTCCCAAGCGATCGTCGCAGAGGCGCTGGTGCTGGTGACCCAGTGGGCGTTCGAGCGTGCCGCACATCGCGCCAGGGGACTGTACGACGCCCGGCGCGGTTCGAAGGGCTAGACGCCCTCGGACAGCAGTGACGTCAGAACGACGGCGAGTTTGGCGCGGGTCTCTTCGCGTTCAGCCATGGGGTCGGACTCGCTCACGATGCCCGCGCCGGCCCAGGCTTCGAACTCTCGATCTTTGATCAACACGCCGCGCAGGCCAATCCACCACTCGCCGTCACCGCGTTCATCCATCCACCCGACCGGTCCGGCGAAGACACCCCGGTCGTGCTGCTCCAAGCGGCAGATCAAGTCATAGGCCATCTCACGCGGGATGCCGCCGACGGCCGCCGTGGGATGCAGCATGCGAAGCACTTCGAGGGCGTCCGGGGCGTCAGCGGGCGACGAGTGGCGAGCGCTGATGTGGGTCCCGAGGTGTGCAACGGTACGCAGCGTCACGATCGAAGGCTCGGGATCCACGTAGATCTCGTCGTAGATCTCTGAGAGGTTGAGCACGATCTCATCGACCATGACGGAGTGCTCATGGAGGTTCTTGGCGCTGCCCAAAAGCCACGTCTCGTAGTCGTCGGGGGCCACATTGGGCGGCAACGTAATCGTGCCGGCGAGAGGGTGGCACTGAATCTCGTCGCTCATTCGTCGCACCAGCAGCTCGGGACTCGCGCCGACGAATCTTTGACCAGCGGACGTCGGGACGCTGTAGAGCGTGCAGATTGGCTCTCGCTGTTTGAGGCGCTGGGCAATCGCGGCCGCGTCGATCGGCTCGGGCACGGTGCCCAGCACCGCGCGTGCGAGCACCACTTTGTCGATCTCCTTGCGCCGCAGTATCTCAACAGCGAGCGCCACGTTGTGGGCGTACTCCTCGGGGGTGGGCTGGAACACCAGTGAGCGCGGGCTTTGAGTCTCCTGGGTGGGCGCAACCACGTGGTCGATTTGGTCTCGCCAGCTCCCAGAGCCTTCGGCCGCGCTGACCCACGTTTCTCCGGAGGCGAACTGCGTGATGCAGAACTCAGGGATCTCCAACGTGGCGCTCGCGGTGCGATCGAACGGGAGCGCCCCGAAGGCGACAACGCCGGTGCCCGGTGGGCCGTTCTCGCCGGTGACCTCGTGGTGAGCGAGCGCCTCGGAGACGTTTCGCGTTACGCCGAGCCCCGAACTGAGTTCGATGGCGTCCACGGCCTGACCGAATCCGCAGCGCAGGACCTCAGGCGTCTCGATCAGCCAGCCACTACGCGCGCCCAGCGCACGCAGTGCCTCGGGCGCGAGGCGCTCGTGGCGGTTGCGTACGAATCTCATGCGGCCCTCGTGGCGAGAAACTGCTGGCTCAGTCCGCCCATCACTCGTCGGTGGTTGACGCCGCTAAAGCCGGCGCGATTCAACATGGCGATGATCTCGGCGTGGTCAGGCAGGTAGGCCGTGGACGCCGGCAGGTAGTGGTAGGCGTCGCGATCCGACAGCAGCGAACCAATAAGGGGAACGGCTCGACGAAACCAGAGACGGAACCCCGCTCGCCAGACACCGCCGGTCGGTTCCGCCACTTCGAGTAGCGACAGTCGCCCGCCGGGACGTAGGACCCGCGCCATCTCACTGAAGGTCTTTTCCAGATCGGTGAAGTTGCGAAGCGCGTAGCCGCACGTAACACCATCGAAGGCGCCCCAGCGAAAAGGCAAGTGTGACGCATCCGCTTGCACTCGGGGATCAACGCCCTTTGCGGTGTGCAGCATGTTGTAACTCAGGTCCGTGGCGACGGCGCGCTGGCCCTGGCGACGGAGTTCTCGAGCGAAGTCACCCGTGCCGGCTGCGACGTCCAAGACTGCACTCGCCGACGCGAGGCGCAGATCGCTGACGGCCCGGCGACGCCATCGCGTATCCAAACCCAAGGTCATAACTCGATTGACCATCTCGTAGCGCGGGGCGATGGCGTCGAACATTGCGCGCACCTGAACGGTCTTCTGGTCACCCTGGGGGAGCGGTGTACTCGACACGTTTAGAAGTAGAGGCGAGAGAGGGTTTGAGCGACGCAAGCGGGCCGCTCTGCGCCGTTGATCTCGACGACCACGTCCAAGGTCATCTGCACTCCACCCGGTACGTCATCGATTGAGACGAGGGTCGCGCCCGCGCGAACCTCTGACCCCACGGGCACGGGGGACGTGAAGCGCACCTTGTTCAAGCCGTAGTTGATCGCCATGGTCACGCCATCCACCCTCACAAGACCGCCGGTGAGCAGAGGCACGAGTGAGAGGGTGAAGAATCCGTGGGCAATCGTGTGGCCGAATGGGCCGGCTGCTGCCCGTTCGGGGTCCACGTGGATCCACTGGTGATCACCCGTCGCGTCGGCGAAGAGATTCACCTCCTCTTGGGTGACCAAGCGGTACTCCGAGTACCCCAGGTGCGTGCCCACGAGTGATTTCAGTTCGTCAACGTTGCTTGCGTGCGTCGTCATCGCTCACCTCCGGATAGACCTTAGGCGGCACTAATCGAGTTACGCCAAGTCGTACCGGTAGGCTCCGTGCGTGCGGCCCGCGCTCATCGAACCCCATCATCGACAGATCAGCGGCGGCGGATTCCGCGCCGCGCTCTTCGGCCTGCTGGATGGTTTGGTAACCAATGTCTCGCTGATCTTGGGCTTCGCGGGTGCGAACCCGGGACACGACGTCGTGCGCCTCGCGGGCTTGGCGGGACTTGTCGCGGGAGCCTTTTCCATGGGAACGGGCGAGTATCTCTCCATGCGTTCGCAGAAGGAGCTCTACGAGTACGAGATCGGCGTAGAGCGTCGCGCCCTCGCCGACAATCCCGAAGACGAGCGCTTGGAACTCAAAGCCCTGTTTCTTGGACGGGGCATTGACGAGGAGCTGGCCGACCGCCTCTCCATCGACCTGATGAAGAACCCCGACTTGGCGCTGCGTACGCACGCCCGCGAAGAGCTCGGCATTGACCCGTCAGCCACCGGTAACCCGTGGGTGGCGGCGATCTCGTCGTTCATCTTCTTTTCGGTCGGGGCGTTCTTGCCGTTGGTGCCCTGGATCGTGACGTCGAGCGGCAACGTGATGTGGTGGTCGATCGGGCTGGCCGGCGTGTCGACGCTCGGTGTCGGAGGAGCGGTGGGACACTTCACCCGCCGCGGCGTGGTGTACTCGGCGCTGCGTGCGCTTGTCATCATGGCGCTGGCCTCGGCTGTTACCTACGGAGTGGGTCACGCCGTCGGCGTGAGTTAGTCGCGCGTAAAGCGGATGAGTCGATCCTCTCGCTCGAGGTGAAACCCGAGTGAGTCGTACAGCTTGAGCGCGGATTCGTTGGACTCGTCGACGAAGAGAACGGCGTGGGTGACGCCCTTTCGATACAGCACGTTGAGTCCCTGGGTCACCATCACGCGACCGAGGTGATGGCCCTGAAAGTCGGGGTGCACGGAGATGACGTAGATCTCACCAAAGCGATCGGGGTGTAGTTCGTGCACCTTGGTCCAACACGAAGCCGCGATGCGGTCGTCGATCTCCAGAACGAGAAATCCCGACGGATCGAACCACGGCTCGTGGGTCCGTTCATCCAAGTCCGCCATGCTCCACGCGCCCTGCTCGGGATGGTGCCAGAAGGCGGCGTTGTTCTCTTCGAGCCACGCCGCTTCGTCGTGATGGACTTCGAAGTTGCGCAGAGTAAAGCCCTCGGGCACGGGCTCAACGGGCACCGGCAGCATGACGCCCATGAGTTGGAGCATGCGAATCACGTTGCCCCGGGTGTGCTCACAGGGCTCCGGGCCGCGGGTCCACCAGTCGATCACGTCGTGCACGAGCAAGAGTTGATCGAGAAGGTCCTGATCGACGTCGCCTCCGCACATCTCGACCGTGGCGTGCTCCGTACCGCTGGCCATGGCGTACTTGGTGAGGATTCCTTGCTCGTAGTAGAGCCAGTGCTCCGCTTTCCAGCCGTGGACCACAGCGCGTCGGCGACCTTCGTCGATTGCTTCGCGACCCAGTACGGCTTCGGTGTGGTCCAGGAGGTGCAGCACGTCGAGTCGCTGATGGGGCGTCAGCGAACTCACCCGCAACCACGAAGAGTCCATAGCCGAAGGTTACTGGGGCGAGTTAGTGGACCCGCGCGGCGACGCGGTTCAGGCGACGCAGCAACGCTCCGACGGTTCGTTCGGCCGCGACGAGCTCGCTGTACACGTCGGGCGCCATGGCGTCGCCCTCGGACTCGACGAGCGAGGTGATGCGCGTCGCGACGTCGTTCATGGTGGAGGTGATCGTGTTGAGTTCGGTCTGCATGCTCATGGAGTCTCCTGCGTCGGCCAGGGATGCGGTATCGGCCTTTAGAGTAATAGCCGATGAGTGCGAAGACCGATGACGACACCACACTGCTGCGTTGGTCGGTGATCGAAGCGCGGGGAAGTGATGCGCGTAGCTTTCTCCAGGGTCAGGTCAGTCAGGATCTGGAGTCCCTCGGACCGGAGGGCGCCTGGACCCTGGTGCTGGCTCCGGACAGCGTCGTCCTAGCGGTCGGCCGTGTCCACGTCCACGACGACGGTCTGGACCTGGTCGTGCCGCGAGAGTTGGCCGACGTGACTCAGGCGCGGCTGCGACGGTTCCTGCTGCGCTCAAAGTGCACTCTTGAAGTCCGCGAGGTTGACGACGGACCCTTTGCGTCGATCGCCGAGCAAATCGAGGCGAACTGGCCGGGTCCGCACGAGATCGAACGAAACCTGACCCCGCACTCGTTTGGTCGCACGTTTGTCGACGCGACCGTGTCCTTTACCAAGGGCTGCTTTACGGGTCAGGAACTCGTGGGACGCCTCGACGCCCGCGGATCGAGCGTGCCCTGGCGATTGGTGCACGTAGAAGGCCCGAGCGCACCCGAGGTCGAGGAGTATCTGAGATCAAAGGGTCCAGATGGACCCCAAGGTCTCACCAGCGCACTGGAGCGCGACGGACGCATCATCGGACTGGGAGTCGCACACCGCACGCTGCTCGCGAGCGAACCACCCGCGGGCGTCGTCGTCGAGGAACTCACCTAGCGCCGAGCCGTGAGTAACGTACTGCGCATGGTGAGGGCACGTGCGTTTCGTCGTTGAGGGCCTCTTTCTGAAGATTGGTGGCATCACCACGGAGGAAGACGCGCTGTTTTCCGTGGCCCTGGGAGCGAATGCGGTGGGATTCGATTTTGCGCTCGGTGAACGTCAAGTTGACGCCGCAGTCGTTCACGACATCGTGCGGCGCCTGCCCGCCGGAGTGTTGTCGATCGGCACGTTTCGCAGTGAGTTGCCCCAGCGCGTGGCCGAGGTGGCCAACACCATCGGGCTCAGTGCGGTCCAGATCGAAGGCCCAATCGCCTCCGACGAGTTGAGCTACATCACCGAGCGCGTCAACACCGTGTTGCGCACCGTCCCCGACGGTGTCGAGAAGTTGGCGTTGTGGCAGGGCGTCGACTATCTCGTCCTCCCCGAACTGGATGACCCGACCGCACTTGACGCATCCTTCGAACAGTTGAATCACTCCACGTCACGTCTTCCTCTCATCGCGGGGGGAGGGCTGACGCCGACCAACGTGAAGGACGTCGTTCAGCGACTACCGGTCTTTGGTGTCGAAGTGCTGAGCGGCGTCGAGAGTTCTCCCGGGGTGAAGGATCCGGTCAAGCTCGGTGAGTTCATCGCGAACGCGCGCTGGGCGTATGAGAACAGCTACGTGGAGCGTTCCTACAACGAGTGGACGGTCTAGAACTCCGGGCGGCGAAAGATCACGCTGCCGTTGTGACCACCGAAGCCAAACGAGTTCGACAGAATGACGTCGACCTGCATCGCACGGGGCTCACCAATGACAACATCCAAGTCGATCTCGGGGTCGACGACGGTGGTGCCAGCGGTGGGGGGAATCAGTTGGTTCTGCAAGGTGAGCACGGAGGCGACTCCCTCTAAGGCCCCGGCCGCGGCGAGCGAGTGGCCCAGATGCCCCTTGATGGATGTCGTGGGGGGCGGACGATCGCCAAAGACGCGGTGAACGGCGATCGATTCGGATAGGTCGTTGAGTGGGGTCGACGTGCCGTGCGCGTTGATGTGCGAGACATCTTCGGGGCGTATCTGGGCGTCCGCGAGGGCGATCTCCATGCAGCGCACCGCGCCGTTCCCACTGGGATCGGGGGCGGTGATGTGGTGCGCGTCGGCAGTCGAGGCCGCACCGACGACTTCGGCGAAGATCGTCGCGCCGCGCTCAACCGCGTAGTCCCACTCTTCAAGAATGAGAACACCCGCGCCCTCACCCATGACGAAGCCGTCGCGGCCGACGTCGAAGGGCCGCGAAAAATCGGTATTGGAGAGTGCGGTCATGTTGCGAAAGCCGGCCTCGGCCAGATCGACGATCACGGCCTCGGCACCGCCAGCGACGGCAATGTTGCAACGACCCGAAGCCACCAGGCGCGCCGCGTTGCCGATCGCATGAGACCCCGCCGCACACGCGGTGGTTACGGTTTCGGCCGGACCGCCCAAGCCGAATCGCATGGAGACCGCGGCGGTTGCCGCATTGGGCATGAGCATGGGAACCAGAAAGGGCGAGACTCGGTCTGCACCCTTGGACATGAGAACTGCGTCCTGCTCGAGGACGGTCTGAAGTCCACCGATGCCCGTCGTGACGATGCTGCCCGCATCCTCGTACGGGCCGACGAGCCCGCTCTGGTTCCAGGCCTCGTCGGCGGCCATCAGGGCGTAGAGCGTAAAGGGGTCAAAGCGTCGCAGTTCCTTGGCGTTGCCAAGGTGGCTGGCGTCAAAGTCACCGATGCGCTTGCTGGCGGGGGCCTCGGGGCGTAGTAGAGCAGTCCAGAGTGCTTCGACGCCCACGCCGGCGCAACTGATCGCGCCCAGTCCCGTGACGGCGACTCGGCGACCTTGGAGCGGTCCCGAGGGAGTAACTGCGACGCGCACTACAGCTTGGCGTAAATGAGATCGAAGGCCTGGCCGACGGTAGAGATCTCTTTCAGTTCGTCTTCGGCGACTTCGATGTCGAAGGTCTCCTCTAACGCCATGACAAGTTCTACGAGGTCCAGGCTGTCCGCACCGAGGTCGTCGGCGAAGGACGCTTCGACGGTGACTTGCGAAGGATCGACCGCGAGAACCTCAACCGTGTCCTCGGTGAATTTCGCAAATGCTTCGTTACGGTCCATGGTGTAGCCCCACTTTCTGTCGCCCCATCGTAGTCAATGCGTCTTGCGATCGTGAACCCTACTGACCGAGAGCGAGTCCACCATCAACAGGAATTATCGCGCCCGTGATGTAGCGAGCGTGGTTACTGGCGAGAAACCCGACAACGCCAGCAACATCGTCCGGCTGGCCGGCGTGTCCGAGTGGGATGAGCGAGAGCATGGAGTCCCGTCCTCCCAACTCGCTGGTCATGTCGGTGTCGATCAGACCGGGGGCCACGACGTTGACCGTGATCGAACGCGACGCCACCTCTCGCGCCAGGGAACGCGCGAGTCCGACCAGCCCCGACTTGGCGGCGGCGTAGTTGGCCTGACCTGGAATGCCCATAAAGGGCGAGATCGAGCCCATGAAGATGAGCGAGCCACTGCGCGCACGCACCATTGAGGCCAGCACCGCGCGAGCGGTATAAAACGCCCCGTCGAGGTTGGTCGAGATGACGTTGTGCCACTGCTCATCGGTCATGCGAAGCGCGATGCCGTCTTGGGTGATGCCCGCGTTCACAACCGCAACGTCCACCGGCCCGAACTCGGCCACGGCGGCCTTCACCGCGTCGGTGACCTGTTCGGAGTTGGCTACGTCGACCTCGAAGGACTTTGCCGTGCCCGAAGGCGCAATGCCGCTGCGCGAAAGTGAGACGACCTGGTCGCCGTCGGCGATGAAGTGGCGCGCGATGGCCGCGCCGATGCCGCGGCTGGCACCGGTCACGATGACGTGTCGGCTCATAGTTGACTCTCCTGTAGTTCGTCGAGGCTGGCCGGAGCGAACTGGACGTCAAAGTCGCGGATGCGCTTGGTGAGACCGGTGAGTACACCGCTGGGTGGCATCTCGACCGTCGTGCGAACCGTTTCGGGCAGCGCCAGCGTGGCGTCAAGGAACTCAACGGGTGAGGTGAGTTGGCGGCGCATGAGTTCGCGCCAGTCCGCTGGAGCACGGTGGGCCCGAGCGTCGACGTTGGAGATCACGATCGCCTCAGTCTCCCCCCAGATGGCGGCGTCGAGTTGTGCGTCGAGTTCGGCTTGGGCCGGCGCCATGAGCGGGGAGTGAAACGCACCCCCCACTTCGAGGGACGTCGCGCGACGCCAGCCAAGGTCACGGTGGCGCGACAGCAGGTCATCGAGGCCCGCGCGGGTGCCGCTCACGACGATTTGACCGGTGCCGTTGATGTTGGCGATCCAGACCTCGGCCACGGAACTTAAGTTGTCACGCGCCCCCTCGTCACCGCCCATCACCGCCACCATGGAGCCCTCGCTCGCGTCAGCCGCGCGGGCCATGGCGGCCCCGCGTACAGCGATCAGTTTTGTGCCCTCGGTGAGGTCGAGCAGTCCGGAGGCGACCAGAGCAGTGAACTCACCGAGGCTGTGCCCGAGCAAGTAGCGAGGACGAATGCCCACGTCGAGCAGCTCGTGGTAGCCCACTAGAGACAGGGCGAAGGTGGCTAACTGCGCGTTGTCGGTTCGTACGACCTCATCGGTGTCGGCGGCGAGCAGTAGTCGCTCGACGTTGACCCCGGCGATCTCGCCAACTTGATCGACGAGGCCCCAGTGCCGCGATGACTGCCACGCGTTACCGGCGCCCGAACTTATCGAACCCTGGCCGGGAAAGAGAGCGACGATGTCGTCACGAAAGGGGATAGTTGCGATGTCCGCCATAGCGTCCAAGGTAATTGAAGGCGCGTGCGAGAGCGTGCCCGGAGTGGGACTCGAACCCACACACCCTCTCGAGTAAAGGCTTTTGAGGCCTCCGCGTCTGCCAATTCCGCCATCCGGGCTGCGGCGACCACCGTACCAGTAACCGTAGGGTGATTCGGATGGAGGCGTCACTCTTTCACCAGGTCGGCGAGCTCGCGCGTCCGATTCGCGCGAGCTTCGAAACGCACCGCGAGCGAGCACGCTTGTTCTTGCGGGTGGAACACGTCGGGGTTGACGGTGTCGGTGAGATCTCGCCGCAGCCCCACGCACTCAACGGCGACCCGGGACTCAATGATGTATTGGACGCGCTCCGCGGTGCTCTCGCGCGCCTGGAGGGAGTCGTCGAGCGCGAGGGCGACCTTCCTCACTGGAGTCGCGTGGCGCGCTTGGGATCGGCAACTCCTCGCGACAACGCGGCCTACGCGCTCATCGAGATGGCGGTGCTCGATCGTGAGATGCGACGCGACGGCGCGCTCGTACAAGACATGTGGACACCCATTATCGAGACACCCTGGCAGGTGACGGTCTCGATCCTCGACGACGAGGAGTGGAGCATCGATGAGCGAGTGCAGCGTGTGCGTGTGAAGTGTGCGCCGGGCGCGCTGAGCGCCTCGGCGCAACGGCGACTGGGTGAGTTAGCGGTGCCCGTTCTCCTCGACTTCAACTGCTCGGCGACGCGCGATGACGAGGTTCTCGAACTTCTGGGCGCGGTCTCGCGATACGCCCGGGTCGACGCGGTGGAACAGCCCTACGCGGTGGGCAATGTCGTAGACCACGCGAAGTTGGCCGAACGTCTGGACGTCGCTCTCAGCCTGGATGAGGGGGTGCGCTCGTTACGCGATCTACGCCAGATTGTGAACTACGGGGCGGCCACGATGCTCTGCGTCAAGCCCGCACGGGTGGGCGGGCTCGCGAATGCCCGCACCCTCATCGCACGAGCTCAAGGGGCAGGGCTGCGGGTGTACCTCGGAGGGTTCTTTGAGTCGCCGTACGCGCGGCGGGTACATCGCGCACTGGCAAACAGCTGCGTGATCGAACCCAGCGACGTGGGCGAGGTGGCGGTCACGAGCGACGTCGATCTCGTCGTCACGACGACCAGTTTTGGGGTGGAGCCCGCCCTGGTCAGTCGGGCCGGACTCGAACCCGTTTCTCTCGCCTGACGAGGCGAGCCGTAGACTCAGGCCATGGGGTCAGGACTCACAAAACGCCGTCTGGGGGACCTCCAACGTCAGCTCTCCCAAGCGCGCGAGAGCCTGGCCGTCCTCGAAGAGCAGGTCGCGGTGTGGAACGACGCCCTCGACGACGCGCGAATCCGAGCCCTCGTCTCCGAGACTCCCTTGCAGTCCAAGGAGTACGAGGATCTGGCCCGCCACGTGGCCGTGGCGAACGCGGAGATGAAACGACGCCTGGGCGACGTGCAGGAGCTGGTCGCCAAGCGCGATGAGTTGCTCCGCGCCTGGTCACCGAAGGATGATCGTGAATAAGCGCGTCGTGATCGCCGACGACGAATCGATAATTCGCCTCGACCTCAAGGAGATCCTCGAAGGCGACGGATATCTCGTGGTCGGCGAGGCTGCACGAGGCGACGACGCCCTAGCGATGATCAAGGAGCACGAACCCGATCTCGCCCTGCTCGACATCAAGATGCCGGGCATCGACGGTATTGAAGTGGCACGCGCCCTAAAGGGCTCGAACACCGTGATCGTGCTGTTGACTGCCTTCAGCCAGCGCACACTGATCGAGAGCGCGCGCGACGCGGGCGTGAGCGCCTACCTTGTCAAGCCCTTCCGCTCGAGTGAGATCCTGCCCAAATTGGCGGCCATCTTGAATCCCGAAGTGAACGAGGCCAGCGCGGCCCACGAGACCACGAGTGCCGACGACAAGATCGAGACGCGCGAGATTGTCCAACGCGCCAAGGAACTTCTCATGGCCGAGCGCGGACTCGACGAGCCGGCCGCCTTTGAGGTGATTCAGCAGTCCGCCATGCGTGCGCGCACTCGGATGCGTGACGTGGCCCAGCAGATACTCAACGGTGAGTTCATTGGCTGAGCCGACCTCTCCGGTCGATCGCCGTCCGCTGGTCCTCTTGGACGGCATGTCGCTCGCCTTTCGCGCATTCTTTGCCCTGCCCACGGACATCCAAACGTCGGCCGGCGTTGTCACCAACGCCCTGCACGGATTCGCCTCGATGCTGGTGTCGCTCGTGGGCTCGCAGAACCCGCGGGCACTGGCCGTGGCCTTTGATCTGCCGGGTGGCACCTTTCGCGATGAGATGACCGAGGACTACAAGGGAGGCCGTGACGCCACGCCCCCGGAGATCGAGCATCAGTTCGACCTCATCCGCACGATGTGCGAGACGCTGCATATTCCTGTGCTGGGCGTCGAGCGCTACGAAGCCGACGACGTACTCGCGACCCTCGCCTCCTGGGGCCGTGATGCCCAGATTCCGGTGGTGATCGTCTCGGGTGACCGCGACACCTTTCAGTTGGTCGAAGACCCCTACGTCAAGGTTCTCTACAACCGACGCGGCGTGTCGGACTACTCGCTCTACGACGAGAGCGGCATCTTCGAGCGCACCGGCATTGAAGCGCCGCGCTATCCGCTGTTGGCGGCCCTGCGCGGTGACACCTCCGACAACTTGCCGGGCGTCCCCGGGGTGGGGGAGAAGACGGCAGCGAAGCTCTTTTCACAGTTCGCTGATATGGACGAGCTCTACGCGAATCTTGACTCACTCACGCCGAAACTACGCGAGAACCTCGCCACCTGGGAAGAGCGCGCGCGCAATAACGAGATCGTCATGCGCCTCATCCGCGACGTGCCGCTGGACTTCACGCTCAATGATCTGACTCTGGGCGGCTGGAATCGGGCCGAAGTGAACGCGTTCTTTGAGCGCTACGAGATGAACTCCATGCGTACGCGCATCGGCAAGCTCATGACTGACGGTCTCCTGGGCGAGCCCGCCGCCGGCGACGTCGCCGCACCAGCGGCGTCGAGCGCGCCGACACGCCCCGAGGTCGCGGTGCGCCCCGGTAGTTCTCTCGCAACGGTGCTCGCGGGCGAAGGGGCACCGCTCGTGGCGTACAACCATGAGCGCGTCGCCGTACTGAACGCGACCAGCGGAGCATTGGCCGTCGTGCCGCTGAGTGAGTTCTTCGCGAGTGCCACCGAGATCTCTTTTGCCGGTCACGACGTGCGCACGCTGTATCGCCGCGCGGGGGAAGCGGGCGTCTCTCTTCGCCTGCCCGCGGACGACACCTCGATCATGGCGTACCTGGTCGACTCCATCAGCGGGCACTACGAACTGGCCGACGTGGCCGAGCGTTTCCTCGGCGAGACCCGCGAAGATGGCCAGGCCTCCCTGTTCGGCGGTTCGGACGATGAGACCCTGGTGCGCGACGTGCAACAGATCGCTCGACTGCGCGACGTGCTGCGCGCCGAGATCGACCGGTGGGAACTGCACCACATCTATGAGCAGGTGGAGTTGCCCCTCGTCGCCGTGCTCGGGCGCATGGAGGCGCGCGGGGTGAGCGTGGACGCCGCCATGCTGCGCACCATCTCCGGTGAGTTCAGCGCCGAAGTGAGTCACCTCGATGCCGAGATCCAAAAGATGGCGGGACACGAGTTCAAGGTCAACTCGCCTCAGCAACTCCAGGTGGTGCTGTTCGACGAACTGGGTCTGACCGCGGTGAAGAAGATCAAATCCGGGCGCTCCACCGACGCCGCAAGTCTCGAGGCGATCGAAGACGAGCACGCCATCGTGCCCTTGATCCTTCGATACCGCGAGATCGAAAAGCTCCGCAGCACCTATGGTGCGCCGCTCATCGACACTGTCCAAGCCGACGGGCGCATCCACGCCATGTTCACCCAGACCGTCGCGCGCACCGGACGACTCTCCTCGGAGAACCCGAACCTGCACAACATCCCCGTGCGCTCATCCGAGGGGCGCCGGTTGCGCTATGCGTTTGTGCCCACCTCGGGCTGGCTGCTCGCGGTCTCGGACTACAACCAGATCGAACTTCGCATCCTGGCTCACCTCTCCCAGGACCAGGGCCTGCTGCGTGCGTTCGCCTCGCACGAAGACGTCCATCGCACGATTGCGGCGTCGGTGTTCGGCGTTGAGCCCACGAGGTCACCAACGAGCAGCGCGAGCGCGCTAAGGCCGTCTCGTACGGCCTGGTCTACGGCATGGAGGCCTTCGGGCTAAGCCGGCGTCTCGGCATTCCGGTAGCTGCCGCGCGCGAGATCATGAATCGGTACTTTGAGGGATTCCCGAGCCTGCGCCAGTACCTCGATGAGGTGGTCAAGGAGATCCGCTCTCAGGGGTACTCGCGGACCGAACTCGGTCGGGTGCGGCCCTTCCCGGATCTGCTCACGGCCACCGGGGCGCAGCGCGCGGCCGTCGAGCGCCAAGCCATGAACGCCGGCATCCAGGGACTGGCGGCCGACATCTTCAAGTCCGCCCTCGTGCGTCTCGATGACGCTCTCACCAGCGAAGGCCTGGCCGCTCGACTCATTCTGCAGGTCCACGACGAGGTAGTAGTCGAGGCTCCGCCAGAAGAGAAACAACGAGTCGGCGAGATCGTGATCGACGCGCTAATGAACGCGGCGACGCTCTCGGTGCCACTCGAAGTGTCCCTTAAGTGGGGCGAGAACTGGGCCGACGCGAAGGGCTAGCAGGGCGCCTGCTAACCTTGAACGCTGGGTTGACACCGGAAACCCAGTCCCTATTGACTAGTCAGACCCCGGTTGTGGTCGCACGAAAGTAGTACCCCCATGACGGACGGCACGAGCCTCCTCTCCACCCAGCAGATGGGCACCTTCGACGAAAACGGAAACTACATTCCGCGCGTCATCACCGAAGACGACTTGGTCGGCACCGACCTCGCCACATTGGTGGGCGACAGCGTCCTCGAGTTCGAAGACGGTGACCTGGTCGTGGGCACCGTGGTGAAGATCGACCACGACGAAGTTCTTCTGGACATCGGCTTTAAGTCCGAGGGCGTCATTCCCAGCCGCGAGCTCTCGATTCGCAACGACGTCGATCCCTCCGAGATCGTCTCACTCGGTGAGCGCATTGAGTGCCTGGTCCTGCAGAAAGAGGACAAGGAGGGACGCCTCGTCCTCTCTAAGAAGCGCGCCCAGTACGAAAAGGCGTGGGCCAACATCGAAGAGCTCAAGAACCGCGACGAAGTGGTCAAGGGTGTCGTCATCGAAGTGGTCAAGGGCGGTCTCATCGTCGACATCGGCTTGCGCGGCTTCCTGCCCGCCTCCTTGGTCGAGCTGCGCCGCGTGCGCGAGCTCCAGCCCTACATCGGCAAGACCGTCGAGGCCAAGATCATCGAGCTCGACCGCAACCGCAACAACGTGGTGCTCTCGCGTCGCGCCTGGCTCGAAGAGACTCAGAAGGAGCAGCGCGGCGACTTCCTCTCGAATCTCAAGCCGGGCGAGCGTCGACACGGAGTTATCTCCTCGGTCGTCAACTTCGGCGCCTTCGTGGACCTGGGCGGCATGGACGGCCTCATCCACGTCTCGGAACTCAGCTGGAAGCACATCGATCACCCCAGTCAGGTCGTGGCGGTGGGCGACGAGGTGGACGTCGAGGTGTTGGACGTCGACTTCTCCAAGGAGCGCATCTCGCTCTCGCTCAAGGCCACCCAGTCCGACCCGTGGCAGGTCTTCGCCGACAGCCACGCCGTCGACCAGTTGGTCTACGGACGCGTCACCAAGCTCGTGCCCTTCGGCGCCTTCATCCAGGTGGGCGAGGGCATCGAGGGATTGGTGCACATCTCCGAGATGGCGGCGCACCACGTCGAGTCGCCCGACCAGGTCGTCACGGCCGGTGAGGAACTGTGGGTCAAGATCATCGAACTCGACACCGCGCGTCGCCGCATCAGCCTGTCGATCAAGCAGGCCGCCGAGGGTGGCGAGGTCTCCGAGGAGTACCGCGAAGCGTTTGGCTCACACGCCTACGACGCCGAGGGCAACTACATCGGGGCCATCGAGTACGGCGAGTTCACCCCCGAGACCGAGGCGCAGGCCGCCTGGGCCGAGTACGCCACGGAGCTCGCCCCCAAGCACGATGACGAGTCCGAGATTGTGGACGCCGAACTGGTCGAGGACGCGGGCACCGTGGTCGACGCCGCTGAAGCCGTCGTCGAAGCCGAGACCGAGTAGTCCCTACGCCCTCTCGAGGGCGATGGAGAGCGGATAGTGACAGGCCACTCGATGGCCGGGCACGATCTCTTGAAGTTCGGGTTCCTCGCTCGCGCACTTCTCGGTCGCGTAGGGACAGCGCGTACGAAACCGGCATCCGCTGGGGGGATTGAGCGGACTCGGCGGCTCACCGGATAGCACGTCGTTGCGCGCCGGCGCGTCCGGGTCGGCCTCCAGGGCCGCGCCCAAGAGGAACTTCGTGTAGGGGTGTTCGGGCAGGTTGTAGAGCGTGTCGGCCGGTCCGATCTCGCAGATCTTGCCCAGGTACATCACGGCCACGCGGTCCGAGACGTTTTTGACGACCGCCAGGTCGTGGGCGATGAACAGAAGCGTGAGGCCGTACTCGACCTTGAGATCTTCGAGCAGGTTGAGGATTTGGGCCTGGACCGATACATCGAGGGCCGACACCATCTCGTCGCAGATGAGCAACTTGGGTCGCATCGCGAGCGAGCGCGCGATGGAGATGCGCTGGCACTGGCCACCCGAGAACTGGCGGGCGTAGCGACCGCCGTATACCTCGGGATCGATGCCGACCTTGTTGAGCAGGTCGTTGACCAACGCGAGTCGCTCGTCTCCCTCGACGCTCTTCCAGCAGTCGAGCGGCTCGGCCACGATGTCGCGCACTCGCCGACGAGGATTCAACGAACTGATCGGGTCCTGGAAGATCATCTGCATGCGCGTGCGCAACAGACGCAGCGCGGCGCCCTTCTTCGTGGTGATGTCGACGCCCTCGAGTTCGATCGTGCCCGAGGTCGGCTCCACGATGCGCATGAGCGCGCGTCCGGTCGTGGTCTTGCCACAGCCGGACTCACCGACCAGCCCTAGGGTCTCTCCCTCGTAGATCTCAAAGCTCACGCCCGCGACGGCGCTCACCTTTCGGCGATGGCCGAAGCTGACGGTGAGGTCGCGCACGCGCAGCAGGGGAGTGCGGGTCTCGCTCATACGCGTGCTCCTTCGTTCACCGGCAAAGGGTTCCAGCACGCGAACGTGTGTCCGGGTTCGTCGCCCGCACGCAGCTCGGGTCGCTCGACGCGGCACTGCTCGGTGACGTTCGCACATCGCGGAGCGAAGGCGCAGCCTGGTGGGAGGTCGAGCAGGTTGGGCGGACGTCCGGGGATCGCGATGAGGCGCGTGTGCGACGGGCTGGACACCTTGGGCGAGCTCTCCAGCAGCGCGCGGGTATAGGGCATGCGGTGTCGGTAGAAGACGTCGCGCGTGGTGCCGGTCTCCACGACCCGACCGGCGTACATCACGATGATCCGCGAGGTGCGCGTGGCGACCACCCCGAGGTCATGGGTCACCAGCACGATGGAAGTGGCCATCTTTTCCTTGATGCTGTCCAGCAGGTTGAGAATCTGGGCCTGAATCGTCACGTCCAGGCCCGTGGTGGGCTCGTCGGCCATCAACAATTTGGGCGAACCGGCGAGGGCGGTGGCGATCACGACTCGCTGGCGCATACCCCCAGATAGTTCACCCGGGTACACGCAGTAGCGCTCGGCCGGAGAGGGGATACCTACCAACTCGAGCAGATCGATCGCGCGTGCTTTGGCCTCGGCGCGGCTCATGCCCAAACGCACGCGCAGGATCTCGTCGATCTGCTTGCCTACCCGCAGGACGGGATTGAGCGAGGTCATCGGATCCTGGAAGATCATCGCCACCTCGGTGCCCCAGATCTCGCGCTTGGCCTTCTCACTCGCCCCCACGACCTCGAAGCCGTTGAGCAAAACTGAACCCGAGACGTCGACGTTGTTGCGGGGCTGCAGGCCCATGATGGTGCGCGACAGAACGGTCTTACCCGATCCGGACTCACCAACGATGCCGATCGTCTCGTTCTGGCCCAAGTCAAAGGAGACCCCGCCGACAGCGGCCAGCGGTCCATTGGGTGTCCGGAAGGTCGTGTGGAGATCGCGGACGGACAGCAAGGTCTGGTCGATCACAGCTTGCTCTCCGTGACGTCAAAGTGCGCGCGCAGTCGGTCCCCGATGAAGTTGAGCGAGAGCAAGAACAGACACATCGCGGCCGAGGGAAAGATCGCCAGCCACGGGTTCACCTGGAGCACGGCAAGGCTCTCGTTGATCATGTTGCCCCAGGAAGGAGTGGGCGGGTTGACCGAGAGTCCGAGGAAGGCGAGCGCGCCCTCGAGGGTGACGACCGTGGCGATGCCGATCAGCAGGAACGACACCGCCACCGGAGCGATGTTGGGCAGGAGCTCCTTCATCAAGATGCGCCGATCCGTGGCGCCTTGGACCTTGGCCGCGAGCACGTAGTCCTGGGACGCACACGCCATCGTCGAGCTGCGAATAACCCGGTACACCAGGGGAATCGCCGCGATCCCGATCACCACGATGATCTTGAACAAAGACCTCGGTGTCCAGAACGACAGGACGGCGATCGTGGCGATGATCGCCGGGAAGGCGAGAAAGACGTACATGACGGTGGACAAGATGACGTCGAACTTGCCGCGGCGGTAGGCGGCCAGCATGCCCAGTGGCATCCCGATCCCAAATCCGATCACCATTGCGCCAAGGCTCACGACGATCGAGATGCGCGAACCGAAGACGATGCGCGAAAAGATGTCGCGTCCGAGGTCGTCGGTGCCGAGTAGGTGATGCCACGAGGGGCTGGAGTTGACGACGTTGAAGTTCTCGAACGTCGGACTGATGAGAGGCAGTACGTTGGCGAAAATCGCCCCGAACACATTGATCCCGATCCAACCCACGCACGTCCAGAACAGAATGCCGAGGCGTTTCTTGCGGGCCGGGGCGGTGTGGACCGTCGACTCTTCGACGATCTCGGCGGCGAAGGTGGGATTACTCACGACTGATCCGTGGGTCGATGATGCTGATGGCGGCGTCGAAGGCGAAGTTGATCACGATGACGCCGACCGATACGACGAGCACGATGCCCTGGACGACCAAGTAGTCGCTGCGTCCAATGGCGCCGATGAGTTGGTAGCCCAGCCCAGGGATGGCGAGCAGGTACTGCACGATGAATCCACCCGCGAGCAACCCTCCGATGTTGACCCCCGCCGTACCCAACAGTGCGACCGACGAAGGCCGTAGTGCGTGGCGCCACATGATGCGCCGCTGGCTGATGCCCTTGGAGCGCGCCATGGTGATGAACTCTTCCTGCAAGGTCGAGATGAGGTCGCTGCGCAGGACGCGGTAGTAGAGAACAAAACTGCCAATGGCGAGCACGATGGAGGGTAGGGCCACGCTCTCCAAGTTGGTGATCCAGTTTGCGCTCAGCGAAACGTAGGAGGCGGGGCCGGTGTGGGGCACGCCCAGGTGAATGGCGATGACCAGCACGAAGACGACGATGAGCACGAACGACGGGATGCTGAGCAAGGTAAAACTGCCGGCCCCGAGAATACGGTCCACGATGCCATCGGGCTTGCGTGCGCTGCGCATGGCGATGGGAATGGCAAAGACGAAGGCCAGGATCTGGGAGATCACGATCATCTCGAGGTCGATGGGCAGGGCCGCCTTGATGGTGCTCCAGACCGACGTCTCGGTGATGAACGAAGTGCCCAGGTTGCCGCGCAGGACGTTCTTGATCCACACCCAGTACTGCTCAATGATCGGCTTGTTCAGGCCCAGCTGTTTGTAGAGCCGGGCCCGATTCGACGGGCTGTCCCCGGTGCCCAAAATCACCGCCGCCGGGTCTCCCGGGAGGAGGTGAATGAGGTAGAACGCTCCCACGGAGATCACGAACACGACGCCGATCAGCATGATCAGGCGCCGCAGCAAATATCGTGACAACATTCCCCCTTCAAGACCTGTAGCGACACTATCTAACGGCCTCGCACGTCTTTGACCACCTCCTCGTGGCCCAGATGTCACGGGGGCTCAGTAGCGTGGTCCCGTGAAGCGTGTCGCCATCGTCGGAGGCATCGGGGCAGGAAAGTCGACCGTCACCGATAGGCTTACAACCCTCGGTTTTTCGGTTGTGGACGCGGACGTCATTGCGCGACACGTGGTGGAACAGGGCGAACCGGCGTGGCGAGCCCTCGTTGACGCGTTCGGCTCCGCCGTCCTCACCCCCGAGGGTGACATCGACAGAAAGTTTCTTGCAGACGTGGTCTTTCATGACGCCAGCGCGTTGCGCCGACTCAATCACATCACTCACGGGTATATCGGCGCCGAAATGAGGGCCGGCTTGGACTCGGCGCCCGGCGACGTCGCCTTCGTCGCCATCCCTCTGTATCGCAGCGAGATCCGTGACGGGTTGGGGCTCAGTGAGGTCTGGGCGATTGAGGTTCGCCCCGACACCGCCCTGGATCGTCTCGTGAGCGAACGGGGAATGGACGCCGAGGACGCCCGCGCGCGCCTGGCGGCGCAGGTCACCAATGACGAGCGTTCGGCGCTCGCCGACCGGGTGATCGACAACAACGGCTCGGTGGAGGATCTATACGCATCCCTCGACGCCGCGCTCTCGGAGTTGGTGACGCGTGACTGACTTTTTGGTCGAGTCGGCGTTTCAGCCGGCGGGTGATCAGCCGACCGCGATCGCCGCTCTCACCCACGGCGTCAACGATGGGTTGCGCTATCAAACACTCGAAGGCATCACCGGGAGTGGCAAGACGGCGACCATCGCCTGGCTGATCGAACAGGTGCAGCGTCCCACACTGATCCTGGAGCCGAATAAGTCACTGGCGGCCCAGCTGGCCTCGGAGTTGCGCGACATGCTGCCCCAGAACCGGGTTGAGTTCTTCGTCTCGTACTACGACTACTACCAGCCTGAGGCCTACGTGCCTCGTACCGATACCTACATCGAAAAGGACAGTTCGGTCAACGAGGAGATCGACCGGCTGCGCCACGCCGCCACCTCGTCGCTGCTGACCCATCGCGACACCGTGGTCGTCGCGTCGGTGTCGGCGATCTACGGTTTGGGTTCGCCCCTGGCGTACCGTGACCACATGTTGCCCCTGGAGCTCGGCGCGAAGTTCGATCAGCGCTGGTTGCTGCGCCGACTGGTGGAGATGCAGTACAGCCGCAACGAGCTGGTCATCGAGCGCGGGACCTTTCGCATGAAGGGCGACACCCTCGAGCTTCAACCGGCCTACAGCCACGAAGCGGTGCGGATCTCGTTCTTCGACGACGTGATCGAGGAGATCTCGTTCTTCAACCCCGTCACCATGGAGAATCGCGGCACGGTCAAGGAGTTCACGCTCTTTGCCGCGTCTCACTACGCCACCAGTAACGCGACGCTACAGCGCGCATGTCGCAGCATCGAAGAGGAGCTTCAGCGCCAGCTCGCGACTTTCCAGAGCGAGGGCAAACTCTTGGAAGCTCAGCGACTGCGCTCGCGCACCGAACACGACCTCGAGATGCTCGAACAGACCGGGGTGTGCGCGGGGATCGAGAACTACTCGGCCCACTTAGACGGTCGCAGTCCTGGCGAGCGGCCGTATACATTGCTGGACTTCTTTCCCGACGACTTCTTGGTGATTATGGACGAGTCCCACGTGGGGGTACCCCAACTCCGCGGCCAGTACGCCGGTGACCAGCAGCGAAAGATCACCCTCGTCGAGCACGGTTTCCGCCTGCCGAGCGCGCTCGACAATCGTCCACTCAACTTCGATGAGTTCATGGAGCTCGTGCCCCAGATCGTCTTCGTCTCGGCGACCCCCGGGCCCTACGAGATCGAGCACTCCGACCAGGTGGTCGAGCAGGTCATTCGTCCCACTGGTTTGTTGGATCCCACGGTGACGGTCGTTCCCACCAAGAACCAGATTGACGACTTACGACTGCGCCTCGACGCCGTCGTGGAGCGGGGGGATCGCGCCCTTATCACCACCATGACCAAGCGCATGGCCGAGGACCTGACGACGTACCTGACCAAGGCGGGATATCGCGTGCAGTACCTGCACAGCGACATCGACACGATTCAGCGCATCGAGATCCTGCGCTCCCTGCGCCTGGGCGAGTTCGACATCCTGGTGGGCATCAACCTGTTGCGCGAGGGCCTCGACTTGCCCGAGGTCTCGATGGTGGCGATTCTTGACGCCGACAAGGAGGGGTTCCTGCGATCACGCAGTGCGCTCATCCAGACGATCGGGCGCGCCGCGCGCAACGCGAACGGCGAGGCGATCCTGTACGCGGACCGAATGACCGACTCGATGAGAGCGGCCATCTCGCTGACCGAACGCCGCCGCCTGCTCCAGATCGCCTACAACGAGGAGCACGGCATCGAGCCGCTGTCCATCGTGAAGAACGTGGCCGACATCCTCAATCGTCTGCGCAGCGAAGCGCCGCGCGAAGTCCGTGACAAAGTGCACGGCGTCTCGTCCTTGGAGGCGATGGCGCCCGACGATCTCAGCCTGGAGATGGCGCGCGTGGAAGAGGCGATGCTCGTCGCGGCCCGGGACCTGCGCTTCGAAGAAGCGGCCATGCTGCGCGACACGCTCCAGAACCTGCAACGCCAGATGGCAGGCCCTCCCGTCAGTTTTCTCCTCGAAGAAGAACCGGTAGATTCCCCCTATGTCTAAGTCAATTCGGGTCCAGGGCGCACGAGTCCACAACCTGAAGAACCTGTCCGTGGAGATTCCGCGTGACCAGTTCGTCGTCTTTACCGGCCTCTCGGGATCTGGCAAGTCGTCCCTCGCCTTCGACACGATCTACGCCGAGGGCCAGCGCCGCTACGTCGAGAGTCTCTCGGCCTACGCCCGTCAGTTCCTCGGCCAGATGGACAAGCCCGACGTCGACTTCATCGAAGGACTGTCACCGGCAATCTCGATCGACCAGAAGACCGCGTCGCGTAACCCTCGCTCGACGGTGGGGACGATTACGGAGATTCACGACTACCTGCGTCTGCTCTTCGCGCGCATCGGGGTGCCGTACTGTCCGACCTGCGGTCGCGCAATCACCAGCCAGACCCCCCAGCAGATCGTCGATCAGGTGCTGGAGCGTCCCGACGGCCAGCGGTTCCTCGTGCTGGCGACGGTGGTGGAAGGTCGAAAGGGCGAGTACAGCACTCTGCTGAACGAACTGGCCGCGCAAGGGTTTTCACGCGTTCGCGTGGACGGCGTGGTGATGGAGCTCTCCGAGCGCGACACGTTGACGCTCGCGCGCTACGAACAGCACACCATCGACGTGGTGCTGGATCGACTCAGCGTGAAGAAGACGAATCGCCAGCGGCTCACCGAGTCGGTGGAAGCCGCCCTCAAACTCACCAAGGGTGTGGTCAAGTTTCTGTTTCTCGATCCCGACGAGACAGTTCAGTACTCCGAAAAGATGGCGTGTCTGAACTGTGGGATCAGTTTCTCCGAGCTCGCCCCGCGCGACTTCTCGTTCAACTCGCCCTACGGCGCGTGTCCGGTCTGCACGGGACTCGGGACGCGCTTTGAGGTTGCGGCGGACCTCGTGGTACCTGACGAAAACCTCTCACTAGCTGAGGGAGCGCTCGCTCCGTGGTCGGGGGCGCGCTTTAAGTACTTCGAACGACTCATCGAGGGCATCGCGACCCTGGGCGGCTTCGACGTGAACACGCCGTGGAAGAAGCTCAAGGCCAAGGACAAGAAGCTTGTTCTGTACGGTGTCGACAGCAAGTCGGTGCCGGTCAAGTATCGCAACCGCTACGGCCGGGTTCGCAGCTACGAGACGACGTACAACGGCATCGTCGAGTGGCTCGAGCGCAAGCGCAACGAGGCCGACGGCGACTGGTCACGTGAGCAGGCCGAGCAGTACATGCGCGAGGTTGAGTGCACCACCTGCCACGGCCAGCGCCTCAAACCCGAAGTACTCGCGGTGCGCGTGCACGATCACAACATTGCCCAGGTCAACTCCATGACCATCGACGAAGCGATTGACTACTTCGCGGCGCTCAAACTGACCAAGCGCGAAGAGACCATCGCGCGCCAGGTGATCAAAGAGATCGTTGAGCGACTGACCTTTTTGATGGACGTGGGGCTGGACTATCTCACGTTGAGCCGCGCGTCGGCCACGCTCTCGGGTGGCGAGGCCCAGCGGATCCGTCTGGCGAGTCAGATCGGTAGTTACCTCGTCGGCGTGCTCTACGTGCTCGACGAGCCCTCCATTGGTCTGCACCAACGCGACAACCGTCGACTGATCGCGACCCTGGAGCGTCTGCGCGATATCGGCAACTCAGTGATCGTGGTCGAGCACGACGAAGAGACGATCCGCTTGGCCGACTACGTGGTCGACATCGGCCCCGGGGCGGGCGAGTACGGCGGTGAGGTTGTTCACGCGGGGAGCTACGAGGCGTTGCTCGCCAATGAGAAGTCCATCACCGGCCAGTACCTCTCGGGTAAGAAGTCGATCGCCGTACCGACGGAACGCCGGGCGGGAGACGGCAAGAAACTCACGATTAAGGGTGCGCGAGCCAACAACTTAAAGAACATCACCGTCGAGATCCCTCTCGGTGACTTCGTGGCCGTGACCGGCGTGTCGGGATCGGGCAAGTCGTCGCTGATCAACGCGATCCTCCTCGCCTCGCTCGAGCGTCAACTCAACCGGGCCAAGACCGTCGTGGCCGAGCACGACACCATCCTCGGGGTGAAGAACCTCGACAAGGTCGTGGCGGTCGACCAGCAACCCATCGGACGCACGCCTCGCTCGAACCCAGCCACCTACACCGGGGTGTTCGACAAGATTCGCAAGCTGTTCGCCGAGACCCAAGAGGCCAAGGTGCGCGGGTACCAGCAGGGGCGTTTTTCCTTCAACGTGAAGGGCGGGCGCTGTGAGGCGTGTTCGGGCGATGGCACGATCAAGATCGAGATGCACTTCCTGCCCGACGTCTACGTCAACTGCGACGTCTGCGACGGTGCTCGCTACAACCGCGAGACCTTGGAGATCCTGTATCGCGGCAAGAGCATCGCCGACGTGTTGGACATGTCCATCAGCGAAGCACTGGTGTTCTTCGAGCGCCAGCCTCAGATCCTTCGTCACATCCAGAGCCTCTTTGACGTCGGCCTGGGCTACGTGCGCCTGGGTCAGCCCGCGCCAACCCTGTCGGGCGGTGAAGCCCAGCGCGTGAAGCTCGCCACCGAGCTGGCGCGCCGACCGACCGGGCACACTTTCTACGTGCTCGACGAGCCGACGACCGGCCTACACTTCGACGACGTGAATCGTCTGCTGCACGTACTGCACCGCCTGGTCGATCAGGGCAATACGGTGCTCGTCATTGAGCACAACCTCGACGTCGTCAAGACCGCCGACTGGGTGATCGATCTCGGTCCCGAGGGCGGACGTCGCGGGGGAGAAGTCGTGGGAGAGGGCACCCCCGAAGAGATCGCCGAGTTGCCCACCGCGACGGGCACCGTCCTACGAGAGGTGCTCGCCGGTCACGGCCACGCCTGATGTTGGCGAAACCCACCGGCATACCGCGCGAGAGCGGGTGCTACCTGTTTCGTAATGAGCGCGGCGCCATCATTTACGTGGGCAAGGCGCGGGTTCTCGCCCAGCGACTGTCGAGCTACTTTCAGCGCGAGTCGGGGCTGAGCGAGAAGACCCAACTTTTAATGAACGAGGCGACGAGCGTCGAGTGGATCGTCACGCCCAACGAGGTCGACGCCCTCATCCTCGAGAACGAGATGATCAAGGCGAACCAGCCGCGTTACAACATGCGCCTCAAGGACGACAAGAGTTTCCCCTTCGTGGCCCTCGACTATCGCACGCCCTTCGCCGCGCCCTATCTCACGCGTGGGGCTCACGTGAAGGGCGTGCGCTACTTCGGTCCCTTCGTGGACGTGCGTGCGGTTCGCGCCACGATGGATGAGCTCCTGCAGGCCTTTCCGTTGCGCTCGTGTTCTCGGCACAAGTTCCAGTATCAACAGCGCATCGGACGACCGTGCCTGCTCTACGACATCGGGAAGTGTTCGGGGCCGTGTGTCGACAAGATCGACACCGAGGGGTACGTCGAGCTCCTGAACTCCTGGGAGCGATTCTTTGAAGGCGACGTGCGGGTGTTGCGCGACCGGTTGCGCACCCAGATGCGCGAAGCGTCCGAGAGCCAGCACTACGAAGCCGCGGCCGCCGCTCGCGACGGTCTCGAGGCGCTCGAACGAGCCGCCAGCGCTCAGAGCGTGGTGCTTGACACGCACTCCAATTTGGACGTGATCGCCGTAGCGAGTGCGGGATCTCGCGCGGCCATTGTGCGCTTTCGGGTGCGTCACGGACGCATCATCGGTCGCACGGTGCACCTGGTGGACCGGTCCATGGACGAGGGTGACCCCGAGATGCTCGAGAACGCCCTCACCGACATGTACCTTGACGCGGAGTCGGTGCCCGCGGTGATCGTGGTCCAGCGCGAGGAGCTCGCAACGGCATTGGTGCATGAGTACCTAAGTGGTCTGCGCGACAAGCCCGTTGAGGTAACGATCGCCCAGCGCGGACGGCGCAAGCGCGTCGTCGAACTGGCCACTCACGACGCGGAGTCGGTGATCGCGCGCGACTCGTTGCGTCGCCAGGCCGACCACAACGTGCGCTCGCGGGCCCTCCAGGAACTCGGTACCGCCCTGGGCCTGGAGCAGCCGCCGTATCGAATTGAGTGCTTCGACATGAGCCACCTCCAAGGGACCAACTACGTGGGCTCGATGGTCGTCTTCGAAGACGGTTTGCCGGTCAAGGCCGAGTATCGCCACTTCAACGTGCGCGAGGTTCTGGGAAACGACGACGTCGGCGCGATGGAAGAGGTTGTGCGTCGTCGTCTCACCCATTGGGAGGAGCACCAGGACGACACGAAGTTTCGCCGCGCCGATCTGATCATCATCGACGGTGGGGTACCCCAGCTGCACGCCGCGGAAAAAGCCGCGCGCTCTCTGGAGTTGGGAGGCTTGGTCGAGTTCGCCGCTCTCGCTAAGCGTGAGGAGCTGCTCTTTCGCCCCGGGTCCTCGACACCGATTGCCCTCGAGCGCGGATCGGAGAGCCTGTACTTGGTACAACGCATTCGCGACGAGGCGCATCGCTTCGCCATCACGTTTCACCGATCCAAGCGCGGCAAGTCGATGGTCGCGTCCTCCCTCGAGGGCATCGAGGGCCTCGGCCCTTCACGTCGCGACCGTCTCTTAGAAGTGTTCGGATCCCTCAACCAGTTACGTCACGCGACCCTCGACGAGCTCACGGCCCTGTCGTGGCTGCCGAGCGACGTTGCGACCAGGCTCTACGATCACTTGCAGGCGCCCAGCGCGCCGCGACCCACAAAGGACAGGGACGATGAGTGAGGTCTTGGTAGTGACGGGCATGTCGGGCGCGGGGCGCTCGACCGTTGCCGCGGCTCTCGACGACCTCGGCTGGTTCGTCATCGATAATCTGCCACTCGAACTGGTGGGTCGGGTGGGTGAACTCGCCTCGGCCGACGCGCACGAGTATCCCGGCATCGCCTTCATCGTGGGGCGCTCCGGCGGCCTCGAACCGGAGGCCCTCCTGGAAGTCCGCGAGGATTTGGCCCAACGCCACGGTGACGCCAAGATCCTCTTTCTCGACGCGCCCGACGACGTTCTTATTCGCCGCTACGAGGGCACCCGTCGTCGTCACCCCTTGGATGAGGCGACGCTGGCCGACTCCATCGCCCACGAGCGCGCCCTGCTCGCGCCGATCCGCGACGCGGCGGCCTTCGTCATCGATACCGGGCCGATCAACACCAACCAACTGCGCCGACGCATCGTCGAGATGTTTACCGACGTGGACGCAATGGAGTCACTGCGCGTCTCGCTGGTCTCATTTGGCTACACCTACGGGATTCCCAGCGACGTCGACATTGTCTTTGACTGCCGGTTCTTGCCTAACCCGCACTGGATCCCCGAACTTCGACCGCTGACTGGACTCGATCAGCCCGTCGCCGACTACGTGCTGGAACAAGAACCCGCGCAGCACTTCATCGACGACGTGGTGCGCATGCTCGAGTGGCAGATTCCAGCCTTCGCCGCCGAGGGCAAGTCGTATCTGTCGATCGCGATCGGCTGCACCGGAGGCCGTCACCGCAGCGTGGCCATCGGTGAGGAGGTTCGACGTCGCCTGCACGTCGAGACCCCGGTCTTTCATCGCGATATTGCTCGATGAGGCTTGTGGCGGTTGGTGGAGGTCACGGCACCGCCGTGTCGTTACGCGCCCTCAAGCGACTCTCGGGCGAAGTCACGGGCGTGGTGTCGGTGGCCGACGACGGGGGATCGACCGGTCGACTCCGGGCGATGTTGAACGTCGCGGCGGTGGGGGATCTGCGTAAGTGCCTCGTGGCCCTGGCCGACCCGCAGAATCCCCTGACCACCTCCTTCGAGCACCGATTCTCGGTCGGCGAGCTCAGTGGCCACGCGGTGGGCAACCTGCTCCTCGTGGGTTTGATCGACGCCACCGGTGACCTCGAAGAGTCGGTGCACGCCCTCGCCCAGGTCATGGGTGTGACGGGCACCATCGTTCCCGCGAGCACCGAGGGCGTCGTCCTGTTGGCCACGACCGAAGAGGGCGACACGCGTGGACAGACCAGCGTGGCCAAGTCCTCGACGATCCGACGCGTCAGCCTCGAACCCTCGCACCCTGCGGCGTCCATGGCGGCGGTCGAAGCGATCGAGCGGGCCGACGTCGTGGTGATCGGTCCCGGTTCGCTCTTTACGAGTGTGATCGCCGCCTGTGTGGTGCCGGGCATTACCCAGGCCCTCGCCGGCACCACGGCCAAGAAAATCTACGTCGCCAACCTGCGTGCCGAGATCCCCGAGACCGAGGGCTTCACGCTCCAGGATCACCTCGATGCGCTCTCGCGTCACGGCGTGGAGGTGGATCTGGTCCTGGTCGATGAGCGTTCACCCTTCGCGCACGATGAGGCGACCGTTGCGACGGTGGTGGCGGACCTCGCGGGCGGAAATGGGCTAGTGCACGATGTGCAAAAATTGGCAGTGACTGTCTTCGAGAATGCGACGACAGCACACCACAGCGAAGGAGACGCCGGTGGCAACACGGGTCGCGATTAATGGATTTGGGCGTATCGGGCGAGGATTCCTTCGCGCTGTCCTCGTCAACCCCGAGGTGGAGGTCATCGCGGTCAACGACCTGGTGCCCACGGCGACCAACGCCCATCTCCTGAAGTACGACTCGACCCAGGGCGTTTTGGACCTGGACGTGCGCGCGGGCGAGAACTCCTTACAGGTCGGCGATCACACCATCCAGGTCTTCGCCGAGCGCGACCCCGCTCTGTTGCCCTGGGGTGACCTTGACATTGACGTGGTCATCGAGTCCACGGGCATCTTTACC
Source organism: uncultured Acidimicrobiaceae bacterium (assembly GCA_963791015.1). Classification (GTDB taxonomy): domain Bacteria; phylum Actinomycetota; class Acidimicrobiia; order Acidimicrobiales; family RAAP-2; genus RAAP-2. The sequence goes on from CAWBQX010000002.1 coordinate 259,261, forward strand.
TCACGCGACGCGGCCGCCAAGCACCTGAGCGCCGGGGCGAAGCGCGTGATCATCTCCGCACCCTCCGGCGACGCCGACGCCACCTTCGTGATGGGTGTCAACGAAGACTCCTTCAGCCCCGAGACGGACCTCGTGATCTCGAACGCGTCGTGCACCACGAACTGCTTCGTGCCCATGGTCAAGGTCCTCGACGACGCCTTTGGCGTGGAGGCTGGCCTGATGACGACGGTCCACGCCTACACCAACGACCAGAACCTGCTCGACCTCGCACACAAGGACATGCGCCGGTCCCGCGCAGCGGCGATCAACATCGTGCCGACCGCGACCGGGGCCGCGCGCGCGACGAGCCTGGTGCTGAGTGCGATGAAGGGCAAGTTGGACGGCACGTCGTTGCGCGTGCCGATTCCGGTGGGCTCGATCACCGACTTCACGGCCGTCGTGCCGACCACCAGCGTCGAGGCGGTCAACGAGGCGTTTCGCGCAGCGGCCAGCGCCGGTCCGCTGTCGCAGTTCCTCGTCTACACCGATGAGCCGATCGTCTCGTCGGACATCGTGGGGACTCCCGCGTCGTGCACGTTCGACTCGCTGATGACGATGGTGCAGCGTCTGGACGACGCGCGCAGTCTGGTCAAGGTCTTTGGCTGGTACGACAACGAGTGGGGATACTCCAATCGCCTCGTCGACCTCGCGCACTACGTCTCGCGATAGTGCCGGCCCCCCTGCCATCGATCGACGCGTGGGGAGACCTCACGGGTAAGCGCGTCTTCGTGCGCGTGGACTTCAACGCTCCGGTGGCCGAGGTCGACGGCGTGTTGCAGGTCACCGACGACTTTCGTCTGCGCGCCGCACTGCCGCTGTTCTCAACCCTGCTCGAACGAGGCGCGAGTGTCACGGCGGCGACGCACTTTGGTCGACCCAATGGTCAGGTCGACGAGCGCTACAGCGTGGCGCCGTTGCGTCGACGCTTGGGCGAACTCTGCCCCGAGGTCGAACTCATCGAGAACCTGCGGTTTCACCCGGGCGAAGAAGCCAACGACCCCGCTTTTGGCGAGTCGCTGGTTGCGGGATTCGATTACTACGTCAACGAGGCCTTCGGCGCCTCGCACCGTGCGCACGCCTCGATCATGGTGCCGCCCACAGTGCTGCCGAGTGCCGCCGGTCCCAATCTCGCTCGAGAGGTGGCCACGCTGCTCGCACTGCTCGAATCGCCCGAGCGCCCCTTCGTGGCGGTCACTGGCGGCGCCAAGGTGAAGGACAAACTTGGCATCATGAAGGTGCTCGCCGCCAAGGCAGACCTCGTGATCGTGGGCGGTGGAATGGCCTACACCTTTCGGGTCGCCGAGGGACATACGATCGGCAGCTCGCTCTTCGACGAGCGCTACGTCGAGGAGTGTCGCTCACTGCTCGAGGGTGGCAACGTTCTGGTGCCGGTCGACTCGCGGGGGCTCCCCGATGGTGCTGACTTTGGCCCGGACGGAGGTGACGACGAGGTGGTCGACTTCGGGGCGGACATTCCCGACGGGTACGGCGGTCTGGATATCGGACCGGACACGATCGAGATCTTCGAAGCCGCCCTCGCGAGCGCACGCACGATTCTGTGGAACGGGCCGATGGGTGTATTCGAGGACCCACGTTTGGGTGCGGGCACCGAGGCCATCGCTCGCGCAATTGCGAAATCTCCCGCTATCAGCGTGGTGGGCGGCGGCGACTCGGTCTCCGCGGTGGGCCAGTACGGGCTGGCCGACGACATGAGCTTTATCTCCACCGGCGGTGGGGCGTCGCTCGAGCTGGTCGAGTTCGGGGACCTGCCCGGTCTGCGCGCGCTGCGAGAAAGTACCTGGTCGCGCTAGTGGTCGACGCGAAGCGCCCCCTGGTCATCGGCAACTGGAAGATGAACCTCGACTTCGTCGAAGGTCTCCACCTTGTCCAGCAGATCGGCGTGCTGATCAAGAACCGACCGCTCGAACACACCGACGTGGTGGTCGCCCCGCCCTTCGTCGATCTGCGCACCGTGAGTTCGGTGCTGGAGTCCGAGCGTCTCAGCGTTGCCCTCGGCGCCCAGCACGTGAGCGCCTACGAGAACGGCGCGCGCACGGGTGAGATCTCGATGCCGATGCTGACGCGCCTCGGCGTGCAGTTCGTCATTGTCGGTCACTCCGAGCGCCGCGCGTACTACGACATGACCGACGAGGTCGTCGCGCTCACCCTGCGGGCCGTGGTGCGCGGGGGAGCGCGCGCGGTGGTGTGCGTGGGTGAGGCTCTCGAGCAACGTGAGAGTGGGGACGCCGAGTCGTTTGTGCGTCACCAGCTCGAAGAAGCCCTGTCTGGCCTCGAGAAGACATTCCACGAGTCGGTGGTGGTGGCCTATGAGCCGTTGTGGGCGATTGGGACGGGGGTAACAGCGACCTCTGAGCAAGTGCGCGAGATGACGGCTTTTGTCCGCGGGGTCGTGCGTTCGCTCGGTTTCACCGCGCCCACGGTGCTCTACGGCGGATCGGTGAACCCCGATAACGCTGGTGAACTGGTGCGCGAGAGCGACGTCGACGGATTTCTCGTCGGGGGAGCGTCGCTCAAGGCCGAGTCGTTCTACGCCATTTTGCGGGCCTGTGACGACTGCTACGCTTTAAAGCGCTAATTCGGAAGGGCCCCCATGCTGACCTGGGTAATCATCGCTGTAGAGTGCGCCGCCGCCGTGGCGCTGGTCTTTCTTGTCTTGCTGCACTCGGGTCGAGGTGGCGGCATTTCGGACCTCATGGGAGGTTCCATCGGCTCCGCGGCGACGGGATCGACGGTGGTGGAGCGTAACTTGGACCGCATCACGATCGCCGTGGCGCTGGTCTTCACCTTTTCCACACTGGCTCTCGACCTACGCCTGCAGTAGCGGCGATGCGCTCGAGTCGTAGCGGGCTCGCGCTCGGAGTAGGGGCGCTCTGTCTCGTCGCGGCCCTGGTGCCCATTGCGCGATCCGGGGCGAGTGCGTCGGGCAACGAGAACGCCAGCACCCTCGAGGTCTCCCTGCCCGGGCCGTTCACCGGGTGCTCCTATCTGGATCCGGGGGCGACCGTCACCTCGGACGCCATCTTGGACCTGGTGCGGCCCTCGGCCTTCCAGACCAACTTCAACGGCACCCTTCAGGGAGAGGACGGTGCTATCTCCTCGGCGGAGCTCATCTCGCTCTCGCCCCAGACCGTTCGCTACACGATCTCGCCGAAGCTGCTCTGGAGCGACGGGCTGGCTTTTAACGCCGCGGACCTCGTGGACTGGTGGCAGCGCGCCCGCACGCTCGCCAGTGTGACCAGCGACGGGTATCGCGCGATCAAGTCGTTGGTGGTCGCCACGAACGGTCTTTCGGTCACGGCTACATTCGCCTCGCCGTACGCCGACTGGGAGCTGCTCTTTCGTGATATTGAGGCCCCCGGCACCACGCCGGGGTGCGCCATCGGCAACTTGGTGTCTCGTCCGTCGCTGGGTCCGTACTCGGTGACCAAGGCCACGGCCAGTCGGATCGTGTTGTCGATGAACCCGCAGTGGCCTCTCGACCCGAATCGCTTCGGGCGCATCGTCATTACCGATAACCAGAACCTGCCGGCGTCTTTTAACTCGAACTACGCCGACTACACCCTCGCCCTTGATAGCGCGTCGATCGTGGCTCTGAGCAATCACCCCACGTTGGACAGCCACATCGGATCATCCAACAACATCGAAGAACTGACCTTCGCTCCCGGCACGCCGATCACGAGTCAGTTGTCGCTGCGAAAGGCCCTCAGTCTGTCGATCAGTCGCCAGTCGATGATTGACACACTCTTTGGTTCGGTGACCTACTCGCCCTCCGTGGCGGCCTCGGCCATCTACTCCCAGGGTCAGAGCCAGTATCCCGGCCCGTCCGGCTCGAATCCCGGGGGCCAGACGACCACCACCACGACGCCCGCCAAGGGCAGCCTGGTGGATTGCGAGACCTGTGCGCTGGCCGATCTGCGCGACGCGGGCTACAGCCGCACCAGTACCGGGTGGATAGACGGATCGGCGAAGCCCCTCACCATCGTTCTCGGCGTCGGCTCAAGTGTGCTCGATCACACGGTCGCGAGGATGGTTGTCGCCGACTGGAAGTCGATTGGCATTCGCGTCGCGATCGTGAACGAAACGTCCGACGTGGTGGCCGCCCACGCCGCCTCGACGGGCAATGTGGATGTGGCGCTGTTTGCGCGACCCACTGAGACCAACCCGTCGTACGCCGGGCGCTCGTGGGCCGGTCCGCCGTACCTGGACACGTATCCCAGTGGCGTGCGTATCGCGAGCGTGACGACACTCTTTGGCGACGCCGCATCAATCTTCAATCCCGTCACGGCAACTCCGATGTGGCTGCAGGTTGACCGGACGATCCTCAGCGACTTCTGGGTGCGTCCCCTCTTTACCGCTCCGTCGCTCACCATATGGTCGGGTCTCCTCGCGACGGTGCAGGGAAGTTTCATCGTGTCGGGGTTCGTGGATCAGATTCCGTCGTGGTCGAAGACACCTCCGGCGACGACCTCGTAGGCTTTTCGGCATCAACATATGTGGGCGCTAGAGTGGAGTCCGCGTCGGAGTGGCGGAATAGGCAGACGCGCCAGCTTGAGGGGCTGGTGCCCTTAGGGGCGTGTGGGTTCAAGTCCCGTCTCCGACACCAGGCACGTTGTCATCGAACTTTCACGAAGCTGAATTGTTTGCTCCGTGTCCGATACTTACCATTCCCGGATGCGCGTGTCTCGTGAGTATTCCCGCCAAGTCCTCCAAATAGTTGTTCTGACTTCGATCCTTACAGCTGGAGTAGGAATTGGAGTTCCAGCCTTTGCTGCGTCGTCGAGCCCGTCACAGCTCTCTCTGACCGTTGCGCCGCCCTCAAGTGTGCAGAGCGGGAGTGTGCTCGAGCCTCAGCCGGTGATCGAGATCCAAGACAGTGACGGCAACACTGATATGTCGGCGGATGGCTCAGTGACGGCGGCAATCCAGCCGGACGTTCAGGGAACAATGCTCATGAACGCGACGGCAATGGTGATCGATGGAGTTGCTAGTTTCAGCAATCTCACGATTGATGCCCTCAGTGGTACTTACACTCTCGTATTCACGTACGACAATCTGTCTATCTCCTCTGGACCCATCGTCGTGACGAGTGGAGTATGCGCCGGCTGCGTGATCTTCGTGCCCGTTCGGTCGTACTCACCGACCTTCGGACCGTTTACCAAGGGATCGTCTCATCTCAATCGTGCTGTGCTGCTTCAACTCCGACGGCTTGCCAAATGGATACGAAGGAATATGGGTCCCGGGTTCTCGGGCAGCGCGAAGCTGACGGTCCGTGTGTTTGGCTACTCCGGGATTGAGGAGGCGAGTCAACCGGAGACGCTTGCGCTTGAGCGCGCCGACGCAGTCAGGGAATGGATCGAGCCACGGATCCGAGACCTCGATCACACGTCGATGCCGGTTCGCTATCTCGTCTCTCGTGAAGTCATTCGCTCGAACTCCGCGATATCTCACAAAGTTATGGTCGTCTTGAAACTGAGTACCGAATGAGTCAGGCGCTGACAATGAAGTAGCTGCCGCCAGAACTGGACTTCGGGTCGACACGAAAGCCACATAACAGTCGCGCGCGACAGAGTCGCAAGGCCCGGAGCGAAGTCAGAGTGCGGTCGTCGTCACAGTGACTCGGTTGAGCGAATGGGTACTCACTGAGACAACTTTCCAGTAGACCTTGACTCTGGCGTAGAGAAAGTCCGCCGTCTCCAGTGCCCGATTTCTCGCAAGACTCGCATCGGAGAGTGCATAACCCGTGAATGTGACCCTCGCACCTGGCTTGAGTCTTTTGGCCAGCACTTGGAGTTGAGTCTTATCTGACGCGTTGAGCGAAAAGCTCCCCGCCGCAAAACTCAGGTTCAGTGCGGCCGGCAACCTGGGCTGCTTCGCCGGAATGGTTGTTGTCGGACCTGACGTCAGCGGTGTGAGCGAGAAGGTCATCGTGGATATCGCACCGGCGGGCTCGGAGGCCCCCGTCTGAAGTTCGCAGCACGTCCACGTAGTTCCGGTTCCGTTCCAGTAGCCATCGTTCAGACTGGTGTACGTAGGGGCCGAGTCTGGCGTCCCGCCCCACTCATTAACAGAGAAGCCGTTATTAGCGGGCAATGTCACGGTGACGTCGACATCCATGTTGGGAGAGAGGGAGATGGTCGTAACGCACTGAGTCGCGCTAGATGCAATGCATGCGACGCTGAGTGAGCCCTGGGCCGACGCGGTCGCCACAAACGTGGTCGCCCCGATGGTGGTGCTTACGAGTACGGCCACCAGCAAACGTGAAGAACGCTGATGCCACCTCATGCGTGCAACGTGGGTACGTCTTCCAAGCGCCCTCGTTGCAAACTTCAGAGTCCTCATCGTTACCTCCCGGGAATCGCCCGCCCTAGACGCTGTCCAAGCACGTTGTCACGTCTTGAATGAGAGCCCAAGGGGGATAGCCCGTCCAGGTTGTGCCGTGCTAGCACCCCCGGGTCTCCGACAGGAATTGTGGAACCCGAACCTCAACCGGGTCATCTACTCGGCTAGAAGCATCGCCAATTCGACCGTCCACTTCGTCTTGCGTGGTTCGACTGCGGGGTCGGTCCAGAAGGCCTCGTAGCGACACGCAAATTCGTCACCCTCGGGTACGGTCCGACGGTCGAGCACCAAGCCGTTGTCGCGTACCCAATCCTGCAACGCCTGATTCGCTCGGCGCGCGTGGTCTCGGTACTTCATCGTGGCGTAACTTCCCGCAGCCATCGAAGCCCGGCTCGGAGCTTCGGGCCTACCGGGTGCGCCGGTCCAGCCGTGAAGTACCCGGCTTCAAGATCCATTGGCCCGTTCATGTCGATTACGTGCAGCCGGAGAAAGCCATAGCCGACGGTCTCGATCTCGGCCTCTTCGATATTCGCGCGTGCCTCGACCAGAAGCCTGTCTCGGACCGCCAACATCCCTCGGAAAGGCGTGACGACTCGAATTCCCACGTACGGGATCGCGGGCCGCTCCTCCACTCGTGCCGACTCGACGATCTCCATCAGGTCGACGGTAGGCGAGTGATCGTGCCCACGCCAAGCAATGCGGCAGCTTTATCGGGAAAGAAGGTTGAGTGACATGACTCTCTCGCACGGACCGTCAGCGTCGGCTGGCCCGTGGTCTTCGAAGCCATGACGACGGTAAAGCGCCGCGGCGTGCTCGTTTCCCTCCACCAACTGCAGGACCAAAGTGTCCCGCCCGGCTGATCGCGCCCAATCGATCACCGAACCGATAAGGGCATCTCCGACTCCTTTACCCCGCGCCGACGGCACGACCCACATGGATATCAGTTCAGGTTGTTCACCTTCCAATGAGCCGCTCACCATTCCGGCATCGGCCTGATCCAAGAGAGCGATTGCATTGAATTCGACGCTCATCAATCTTGCGCGCCACCTCTCTTCGGTGTCGCCGGCGCCTTGCCAGTCCGCCAGGACCGAACCGAACGCGTACGGTGCTTCGCGCAGGGCGGCTAGGCGAAGATTTCGCCAATCCCGCCAGTCGTCAGGCGTCAGCCGTCGAATTGAAATCATGCAGACATCATGGCAGCGATAATCGCACTGGGTCAGTTAGTCAACTCAGCGGCCATCGCCAGATGCCCCGCTTGCTGTCCTCTAAGTTTCATGCATGAGCACTTTTGGTGAGCCCAGTTATGGAAGTCTGCCGGTGCGGAAATATAACCAGCGGATGGCTCAACGCGTGGCCCGGCGCGCGCATCTCGACGAGCAGGGCGTGGCGGTGTGTTACGCGTTTAACAACCTGCTGACATCCCTGCTGATAGGTGTCGTGGAGGACGTCTTTGCAGTACGTACCAACGATTGGTGGAGTGATCGAGTTGGCGATCGGGGTTTTGACGTTCTACTTCCATCGCATCGTGCTGGTCACTGATCAGAACGTCTACGTGTATCGGGATTGGCCCTTCCACTTATCCCGGCAAGCGACTGGCCGCCTATTCGCGCCACGCTGGATTGGTGAAGCTCGGAATCCCGAAGACGGTGCTCTCTCCAAATTCATCCGAGCGCGGTCAGTTGAACTTCGAAGATGGTCTAGTCGTCTATCACGGGTTTTTCTGGATTCGCCGTGCGCAGTACATCGTCCAAGAGGGCAACAGTCCCGCCGCGAGTTAAGCGCGGTCGCAACGCACAGCCCCTCTCACTAGCTGGCACGGGGGCTGGTCGGCCAAGCGACTGCCGCATGATTCGGCTTGCGGGAAAGCCGTTACGAGATGCGCGCCGTTAGCGTCGCGCGCACCTGCGGCCATTCGTCGGCGAGGATCGAGAAGTAGACGGTGTCGCGGACGTAGCCCGTCCACGTGAGGCGATCACGGCGAAGTACTCCTTCTCTGACCGCTCCGAGACGTGCAACGGCGTCTTGGCTTCGTACGTTACGAGTGTCAACTCGGAACTGAACGCGTACCGCCCCTAATTCGAATGCGTGCTGCAGCATCAAAAACTTCGACTCGGAGTTAACGACACTCCCTCGAACGTCGGGGTGAAGAAAGGTTGAACCGATCTCTATTCCTCCCTGTTCGGCCAGGGACGTGTAGTAGCTCGACATTCCCACCACGCGCCGATCGGCGAGCCGGCGGATGGCGTAGGACATCCGTTCATCTAGCGGTGCACCACAAGCGATCGACCAGTAGCCATCAAAACCGTCACCGGTGGGATTGATGGGCATGATCTCCCAGGATGCGGGATCACAATTGATAGCAGCGCGAACCTCTTCTTTGAGTCGCGGCATGAAAGGTTCGAGTCGAACGTGACGGCCTTCGAGGTCGCCGAATTCGAGTTTCACAGACAACTTTTTACCAAAACAAATGGAATCGATTTCCGGCAATGGATGGAATCTCAGGGTGCTTGGCGGTTTGGCGCTTCAATTCTTCAGAGGGCCACGGAGGTAAAGAAACGACGTGGATGTCGCAGTCTCAGCTACGTGGCGTGGCGATTCGCAGCCGATTCCCGTCCGGGTCCTCTAAGTGGCACTCGCGACCGGCCAAACCGTTCTCGTCAATTGGGATGCCGAACTCCTTCGACACGGCCTCAATGTCACTGATGTAGAGGTGGATGAGTGTGTTTGGTCGAGCGTCGCCGGTGTGCTCGGAGAGGTAGAGGCGAACACGTCCTCTGGCGACTGCGACGAACCAGGGAAATCCCGGCTCGAATTGGTGCCCCCACTCTTTCGCAAACCCGAGGCGGTGGTACCACGCGACTGCGCGCTCCGCGTCCTCAACTCGAAGAACGGGCACGACTTGTTCTTCCACAAGGTCAGAGTACTTTTCGGGTGGAGAGAGACGTCCCGAGACCGAGATTCTGCGCACGACTCGCATAGGGAGTGCGTGCCGAGTGAACGACGCCGTTGGCGATGCTAGGGGATCTGAAATATAGTTAAGCAAGTACTTGACAATGGACCGTGACCCGGTAATACTTAAGCGTATGCTTAACCAAGAAGTTCAGCTGGACCTCATGTTTCACGCTCTCGCTGACTCCAATCGACGAAGCATCTTGCGACAACTCGGCTCTGGGCCGCGATCCGTCAGTGATTTGGCCCGACCGTTGCCGATGTCGCTCGCGGGGGTCGTTCAGCACGTTCAGATCTTGGAGGTCAGCGGACTGATCTCGTCGTCAAAGGTCGGTCGAACCCGGACATGCCGGCTCAACGAGGAGGGACTGCGCGCCGTTGAACAGTGGATCGTGGATCGTCAACGCCAAGTTGAACACCAGCTCGACCGACTGGACGCATTACTAAACCAAGACATCAATGACCAACACAGGAGAGAAGAATGACCGAACAAACTGTCACATGCAACGCATTCAGAGTCGAGCGAACACTGGCGGCGTCGCCTGATCGTGCCTTCGGCGCCTTTGCGAACGCCAGCCAAAAGGCTCAGTGGCTCGCACCACTGGATGACGAGGCCGGTGGTGACGTATTCGCCCACGCCGAGTTTGATTTCAAAGTGGGTGGCCACGAACGATTCTCCTTCGTCGAAGCGGATGGACGAACCATGAGGTATGACGCAACGTTTTACGACATCGTGCCGGCACAGCGAATTGTGTACAGCTACGAGATGTACTCCAACGAATCGCGGATATCGATTTCGGTTGCGTCCATTCAATTTCTCAAGACTGACGAGCACGACCACATTGGTGTGGACTGAGCAGGGCGCCTTTCTTGATGGCCTCGACACGTCCGAGCAGCGAGAAGGTGGCACGTCGTGGTTGACCGATAACTTGGCGGAATACCTTGACGCCGGCGGATCGTCGGACTCGAACTAATTGCGGTGACCCGCTGCGGCCATGGAGGATACCCTGAACGCCGTGGATCTCCCGGAGCTTCTGGTCGAGGACGTTGGCGAATGGCGACGATGGTTGAAGGCTCATCACGCCGACTCACCAGGTGTGTGGCTGGTCTTGGCCAAAAAGGGAACGGGTACACCTTCCACCATCTCGTATGACGAGGCGCTTGACGAGGCGATCTGCTTCGGCTGGATTGACGGTCAGTTGAAACCCCGCGATACCGCAACCTTCCGTCGACGTTTCACGCCTCGCAAGGCTCGCAGCCGGTGGTCGCAACGAAACGCTGCCATCGCTGAACGGCTGATGGCCACCGGGCGGATGCATCGATCCGGCGAAGACGAGGTGCGCCAGGCAAAAGAGGACGGTCGATGGGAGTCGGCCTACGCCGGTCAAGCCCACATTGAGGTGCCGGACGACCTTCTCGCGGCCCTCAGCGCCAATCCCCGTGCGAAGGCGATGTTTGAGATGCTCAGTCGCGCCAATCGCTACGCCATCCTCTACAGGATCGGCAACGCCAAGAAACCCGAAACTCGCTCTCGACGTATTGCCCAATTTGTGGAGATGTTGGCCCGAGGTGAGACCGTTCACCCTCAAACTCCAACCTCACCCGAGTAGCTCAACATTCCTTGGGCGAGTTTTCATTCGGTGCATCGACGTTGTCGCGTCGCGGTGTGTGCCAACCGTCGGCCCTCGTGTCGTCGGCTCGACGCCGGCCCGACCCCGGCCAGCGTACGATGCGTTTCTGTAATCACTCTGAGCGGTATCGGAGGAGGCGAAGTGGAGATCATCAACTTGGGCGTGGCGGACGGGTTGCCGGCGGTGAACTGGGCGGACGTTGTCGAGAGGCTCGATGGCAGATTGCAACCGGGGCCAGACGCCCACAACGCTCATACGACGTGGCTCTCGACGGTGAATAAGGACGGTAGTCCGCACGTGACTGCTGTTGGCGCACTGTGGCTGGAGGGAAGCTTCTGGTTCCAGACGGGATCGGGCACTCAGAAGAGTCGCAACGTCGCCCGGGATCCGCGCTGCTCAGTCGCGTTGTCGGTGCGCGATGCCGACGTGGTTGCCGAAGGTGAGGCAGTGCGGGTAACAGATGGGCCCACGCTGACCCGTCTCGCCCAGGCCTGGGCGGACCAAGGCTGGCCGGCCGAACTCGATGAGACTGGCACCGGCATCACGGCCCCCTTCAATGCGCCCTCGCAGGGACCGCCGCCGTGGAACGTCTTTCGCATTGAGCCGCATTCGGTGCTCGTGACACTGGGCACGGAGCCGGGCGGGCTGACTCGCTTTACATTCTGATCGGAGCGCATCTCACGACCTGGATTACGCCCAGTCGGCTCCTCGGCCGAGGAACAGTGAGTCGTCGGCGACGAAACAAAGCAAATTACCGTCCGGATCAGAGCAGTAGAACGATCGCTCGCCCCACGGCTGGGTCTCGAGCGACGTCAGGTTCCCCACCCCAATCTCTTGTGCCCGTTGATAGGTTGCGTCCACGTCGCTCGTACTCAGGTACAGATTCTCGGGAATCGGATGGAATGGGCCGAGTGGCTCGACTTTCCAATCGATGATCGCCAGAATGACGTCGCCGCAGTGAAAGTAGATGCGGCTCGGAACGGTGGCATCCGCCTCGACACCGAGCAGTCGTTCATAAAAGGATCGCGAGGTGGCGATGTCCAAGACGGGAATGGCGACTCGAAACACTCGCAAAGTCCAATCCTCCTCGACGTGTAGGTAGGGCCCGACCCCGCGTCCAAAGGTGCTCGGGTAGTCGGTCTCAAACTACCGCGCCGCTTGCTACGCGATCCTCGTACCGCATCGTCCACTCTTACGAAGGTGGCCCATTACGTCCAATGAGGTATCGAAGAGACGCGAACATCCCCGCATCCCAGGCGCCGACCAACTCCCAGGCTCGTCCGATGCCGATGAGAAGTGAGGCGATAAGTACGTCGCCGATGATCTCAAGCGGGTTGCGGGCTGTCGCATTGTGGATCAGTTGCAACCCGTAGAAGATCTGGAATCCGAACACAGCGAGCAGAGCGAGAATCAGCAAGATCTGATGCAGTCGACGCTGTCGTCGAACCGGTTCCCTCAGAGTCGCGCGGACCCCGGCTGCCGCGAACAAGATCCCGATGACGCCCATGATGAAAGCTGGGTAGCCAATATCTTTTCCCGGGACGAGGCCGTAGAGCGATACGACCAGCGCGTTGGTGAAGGCGAGGAGCGACGCAGCCGCCCGAAACTCACCGATCGCCTTTGACTGGTCTACGTTGCGACCGCGAACGACCGTCACCGCCACAAACAACAGCCCGATTAAGGTCGCCGCTGACTCCGCAATGACGACGAAGAACTCGCGGAAACTGCTACCCATCACCACCTCCTCTCGTCGCCCTATGAAGGCGGCTCACCCAGCAAGACTCCACTCCACGCACGGTCGTATCTCGGTTCAAGGTCGATTCACTTTGATGGCGGACTTAGAGGATGAACGGCACGAACATCTTGCTGGAACGTTTGTACGCGGGGTAGGTGTGGGGAAACTGATTGCTCATGTATCGCTCTTCAACGGTCGCGCTGTACACGAAGTAGATCCCGGCCAGGACCACGGCAATCAACCAGGACCAGTCCAGCGCCACTGCCGTTCCGACGCCGGCGATCAGAATGCCCGAGTAGATGGGGTGTCGGACCAAGTGGTAGGGGCCGCTCGTGACCAACTCCGGCTGGTCCTTCTGCGACATCGGCGTGCCCCAGTTGCGACCGATGCTCAAGCGGGCCCAGATCGCGAACCCCAGTCCGGCCGCGAAGAGGACGAGACCGAGGCCGGCTCGCCACGACTCAGAATTGCGCACTCCCTCGTGAAAGACGCCTAAGCGGGCAAAGAGAACGACGAGGACGACAATCACCGCCCTGATCCGCAACTCGCGAGACCACGCTAAGTGCCCTCTTTTCATGGAGAATGCGGCGATCAACCAATAGATCCAGAACGCAGCCCATCCGATACCGAAGATAAGTTCAACCGCGTGCATGCGAACCATCCTTACACCCGTGGCCTCTTGGCCGGTAAGGACGGTTCGGGGCGAGAGGCCTAGATTTGCGACGTGGCCAAGGCGATGACAGCGGAACAGTTTGAAGAGTCGCCCGGCGTGGGGGAGTGGCGCGCCAAAGACACCGTTGCGAGCGCCACGTATCGAACCAACTCCTTTGCCCGCGGCGTCGAACTTATTGACGTCATCGGATCCCTCGCGGACTCAGCAAATCACCATCCCGACGTCGATCTTCGCTATTCGCTGGTCACGGTGTGCCTTACCACGCACGATGTCGGTGCTCTGAGTGAGCTCGATGTCGCTCTTGCGCGTCGCATCTCGCAAGCTGCGCGAGACCTTGGAATCATCGCGGACGAAAACTCGATCGAGACTTGAGCGGCACTCAGTCGTTGGGGACTAACTTCGCGAATCGTTCAACGTCTGTTGGATCCGGGTGGTAACGAGTTTCTCGACGAGGGTCTTCGGAAGCGGGGTGGAGAAGTGGAGTGCGCTCTTGGTCCTGGAGTATCCGACGAGATCGTCCTTGAGTATCTCGAGAACTGATCCACTGTGCGGGAAGTAACTCAGATGGTCCTTGAACGCGCCGAATCCCGCGATCATTTTGCCTTGTAGGCGAAACCCAGGCAGGCCGTAGGAGATGCACTCCTCGACTTCGGGAACCAGTTCATGAATCTGTTGGCGTAGATCACTCAGCGCGCCACGCCGAGTCGCATCGAGTGTTGCTAGGTAACTATCGATGGCTTCCTTCGACTCGGCCATTCAACCCCCCGTTGGCGTTCACTCGCAATGAAGGTTCTGCGACGTGGAATCTAGTTTGCCGTCCTCGGCGTGTAACAACCCCCGCGCCAAAAGTCGCCACCCCTGTTACAGTGGGGAAAGGGCTATTGATGGGCGGCTCAATTGAGAATTGATACCCAAGAGGTCGAAGAGCTCAAGGAACCATTGCACCGAGCGCTTGCGGCCGACACGATGTTGTCAGCCGCCGAGCGGTTAGTCGAGCAACTCAAGGAAATTCGCGCCGCGGCTATGCGCTCGTATGCCCGAGATGTCGGCGGCTCCAAGGCGGCCGAGGACCTCGGCATGAATCGAACGAGCATGTACCGGGCAATCCGCACTGGCGTATCGTCTGCCGTCATCGAGCACGACGAGCCCTTCTGGCAAGGGCAAGCACAGGCCGTCAACGGCCGTCTACGCGAGCAGGGTAAGGCGCGAGACGAGGTCGAAACCTGGTGGAATTCCACCATTCTGCCCGCATTGAACTATCGAACACCCATGCAGGCCTGGAGTGCCGGCGACCGCGAGAAAGTTGTTGCTCTCGTCGCGTGAAATTCTTGATTTCGTTCCGCCGTCGACGGCACTGCGAACCTGAGGCTCAACTTGCTTCACTCTCCGGCGACAAAGAATGCAAACGCGCCATTGTGCACGTACACAAGCTGGCAGTCGTCAAGATATTTCGCGTCGTGGATTCGGTGCGCGTGCGTATACCCAACGTCACCCTCGTTGAGAAAGACCCTCTCTCCGTCGGCGACGAGTGAGCTTCCTTCACGTCGATAGAACTGGACCGACATCCTGCCCTTGACCACGACCGTCATATCGTCGCCCGGGTGAGAGTGAGGCGGTTCTTCGGTACCTGCGTCCCAACGTTCGAGCATCACCTCGACCCCGTCTGCGTTCGTGGGATACGTGGTGCGAAGTGAGAATCCTGGTGACTCTTCGACCGCAGCGAAGTCTCTCCATACGTCACTCGTCTCGGCGCTCCTATCTTGGACTTGATCGTCAACTGACATTCTCGACCTCCTGTACCTTCACCCTGGTCACTAGAACCACGCTGGACTTCACGATCGACTCAGGCGCCCAACGTCAGTCTCGCGTTTGTCTACGTCTGCACGATAGTCAGGCGAAGTAGTCGCGTGGTTGTCGGATCACAAGGTGCTTGCCAAGGGCAGACACCTCAGTACTCTGACTGTCTCAAAGGGGATGCCATGCCAAAGGAAATCAAGGGACACTCAGGGCGAAAGCCGCCGGAGCCGTCGCGCCAGCACGACGACATTGATGATGTGGTTACGGCGCCAGATGCCGGATCTCCAAGACATCTTGAGGACGTTGGATGAAGCGATTCGAGCGACGATCCCTGAACTTCAATTCGCTGTGAATCGGAAGAGGGCGTTCTACGGGCTCTCGGAGTACGGCTGGATCATCGAGCTTGCCGCCTACGACGTCTCGGTGAACGTCGTCTTTCATGGCGGCGCGGACTTTCGTAATCCGCCGCCACTCGGAACCACTGACCGAACGCGGCTACGTCAAGGTGACCCCAGAAACGCAGGCGCTGGAACCGAGCCTGACTCGCCTGGATCGAGCAAGCCGGTCGCACTCGCGGATGGAAGTAACGCGCGGCGATCACACAGGGTGCGCAAGACAATTTCGGCGGAGCGTCCTAAGGCGCGTCAATAATTGGAAGGTACTCGCGCCATGGTCCCGACGGCGACCGCATACTGCTTGGCCATCGTCTTGACGATCTGCCCGACGTGATTCAGATCGTGTACGACCCACGCGGCCAGTAACTCCTCAAGTCGAACCTCGCCAAAGTCAGGGTGGGCGCCACGATCGCTGAGGTTCTCTTGTTTGACCAGCGAATGCAGCGCGCGGAGATTCTCGTTTCGAACTATCGCAAAGTGCTCTAGGAGATCGGAGAGACCGACATCTGCAAAGCGCTCGAATCCGGCTTCTCGGTCAATGGGTTCAAAGACCCCACTCAGCCCTTGTTCAAGGATCATTCGAGTCCGATCGATCCAATCACTCTCCTCAACGTACGCCAGGTGACCCACGACCTCACGTGGCGTCCAGGCGTCGGATCCCTCGCTGGTGCGGTCCACTCGTCGGGGAGATCGGCGAGCATCTCCTTGAGAACCAACGGCGTTTGCCGTAGAACCGGTGACGCGAGTTCTAGCGAGTATTCCATGTTGATCTTTTAGCCTTCACGAAACGAGGTTCAGTGTAACTCCGACGCAGGCGGTTGAGTGGCGCCGGCGTGGTGGAGGAACTGTCGTCGAGCGACCAAATTGAAAAACCTTGAGGACGTGCTAGTACTCATGGCGTGACGACCCTGTTCGAGGACGAGTTTGGCCGGCAACTTCGAAGTGTCGTTTCGGCTGATGGAGGCCGCGTTGAACGACTGTCCTGACATCCTGTGGGAGACCGATCTGTGGCCCCAAGAGGCGCCGACGAGCCCAACATCGCATGGGGGACTGCACGGCTCCGCCCCGTGGTTCTTGGGATACCACGCGCTGTCGACGCTCGACTATGACCTCACTGGCGAGTTTGAGGCATGGACACCGCCGAAACCCTTCGACGAAAATACCTTCGGCTTTCCCGACCGCGTTTTCACGAAGACCGAGCTGCTCGGATACATCAACTACTGCCGCGCGAGACTGTTGGGGACTCTCAACGCGATTTCCCAGGACGTGGCAGCCCGGCCTCTACCCGACGCGCATAGATACCGCGGTACGTCGTACGGAGTGATCGTCGGCTCAATGCCGCTGCACCTCGTCGAGCACGCCTCCCAGATTCGCCAGTTCCTTTCGACTGCGGGGATCAAAGTGCAGCCGATGCCCGGCGATCGCGGCTACTCGGGTTGACCGACATCGCGATCGGCGGCCTCCCGACGCACAGTGACGCCGACGGTTCGAAACAGTGCTTCGCTATGGCACAATTCTCCTATGTCCGATGACGTCGTCCCGATGATGTCGTATCGAAACGGTGTCGAGGCCCTCGACTGGCTGATCGCGGCGTTCGGTTTCACCGAACATGTTCGGATGGTGGCTGACGATGGTCGGCTTGAACACGCAGAACTCGGAGCAGGTTCCGGAATCATCATGCTCGCAACCCCAAGCGTGGACTACGAGGGACCGTCACTTCACCGTCGCCATTGCGACGCTTCAGCGCGATGGCAGGAGGTTCCCTACCTGGTCGATGGCATCCTCGTAACCGTCGATGATGTTGAGGCGCACTGCAGCCGGGCTCGAGATCATGGCGCGACCATTCTCACCAACGTCGAGTCGACCGCGAATGGAAAGCGGTACCGCGCCGAGGATCTTGAGGGACATCGCTGGATGTTTGTCGAGCGAGGAACCGGTTCGTAGCGGGAGTTGCGCCGGATCTCCCCGGGATGGTTAGGTCTTACGGCTCGTGGGGCGTGGTCGCCGTCGGGGGAAAGTTTCCAGAGTCCGCGCCCATGGCTCGCCCAATGTTGGCCACGTGCAGGTGAATCTCGTCCAGTAGGTCGGTCGCCCTCTTCACCGCTTCGGTGAGTTCCGTATTCTCCTGGATCAACTTTTTGATGTCATCTGTATTGGTCGAGGTGTGCAACGCCACTTCGGATGAGATGGCGTCGGCTCGCTTGGCGGCGATGAGCAGCGCCGCCGCCTGAACGCCGGCCATCATCGACAAGAACAGGTTGAGCAAGATGTAGGGGTAGGGGTCGAATGCCTTGTGGTGCAGCACGTGTTCGAAGAACACGGTGTTCACGAAGGCCCACAGAATCATGACCGCGAAGAAGCCAAACACGAAGCCCCACGAGCCCATGATGTTGCGCATTCGATCCGCTGCGCGTTCGCCTCGAGACAGGTCATCCCCCGAGCGAACGCCGGGGTGCTTATGCCAGAGGCTTTGAAAGGGTCGAGATGTCACGTTTGAATCGTTGCACACCAACGAACCGTGACCCGAGCAATGATGCGCCATAGGAGGCAGATCGTCGTTCGGGAATCGGGCTAGTGATCGACAAGTAGCTCGCCTTGTGCAACCTTCTCGTACACCACGACCTGGTCGTGACTTTCGCCGGTGAACGGCTCTTTTTGCCACCCCGACCATCGATGGGCCAACCGCATGCCCGCTAGACGGGCCATGAGATCGAGTTCGGAGGGCCAGACGTAGCGGAACCGCCCCGAGTGGCGCACCAGGTGACCGTTGGCCTCAAACCAATGATGTGAGGTCACAATCTGTCCCACGGGATCGTCCAGTGTGTCGATCCCGACGTGCGTGTCCTCCATTGCAAAGACTTGACCAAGATGTCCCGCGTCGCTGCGATCGAGCGTCGGCACGCCGGCTTCCAGCACAAAATATCCGCCGACGTTGAGATGCGTCGCCGCGTTCTGGAACACCGCCACCTGGCCTTCTTGGGTTGTCACATTCATGACGGAGTTCCACACCAAGTAGACGAGATTGAAGTTTCCGTCCACCCGCGTGTTTCTCATGTCCCCGATTGAAACGTGAACTCCATCCGCGCCGGGCTTTTGCCGCATCTGTTCAGCCATATGGGGCGACAGTTCAATCCCCGAGACCCGTAGCCCGTGTTTCTGTATCTCTAAGGCGACGCGACCCGTGCCGATGGCGAACTCGAGCACGTCTCCGCCACGAGCCAACTCGACGAGGCGCTCGACCGTCGGACCCAGGACACTCGGCTCGAACATCGCGGACGACGTCATGTCGTAGTTGCTCGCGACATCCTCTCCCCATACTTCTGAAGTCATAGGTTCCTTCCAACGCGCCGCGTCGTCGAAGCAGCGGCCAAGGACCCAGAGTAGATTTGGCCGGGAAACCATTCGATGATGTCTTGGGGCGTCCGCTCCTCGACGTCCATCAGGGCCGGATCTCGAGAAGGGCTGAGGGTCAGATCACATGGAACTGCGAAGCTCGTGAGATTTCCCCGTCGCAGAAGGAGGATCAATCTGAAGACACTCATTCGATTGGCAATCCTTTGCCTCATCGTGGTTGTCATCCTCAAACTTCTAAACGTCGTCTAGACCGGAGCTCTCCACGGGTGCAGGGTACTAAGGCATAGTCGAAGCGAACCTCGGTCCATATTTCCGTTACTGCGACGTCTGTTCGGTCGGATTCACGAGAGACGTGATGTAGCCGTCCATCTTGTTGAAACTGTCCTCGAAGCCGTCGGTCTTGGTCATGTGGTCACGGCCCGCCTGATCACGGAACGCGAGGCTGTTGGTCAACTTCGTCACGCCATTGACGTCTTGAAGTGTCACCGTCTCGACGGCCTCCGCCTCGGGCCAGTCTTCGAACAGCCACGTGTCGACGATTCGTGTGGGCGCCGTGATTTCCAGGAAAGTGCCACGAAACGAGCACTCTCTTCCGTCCGGTGTCACGGCGACGTAGTGGTAGGCGCCCCCGACTCGCAGGTCAACCTCGCACACCGTCATCGTGTCGTCAAAGGCAGCGAACCAATTGACGATGTGTTCTGGTTTGGTCATGACGTCGAAGACGAGTTCGATGGGTGCGGCGAACTCTCGTATCGCGACGATCTCGAGACTGTTGGGAAATTCGACGGTCGTCGACCCGTGTCGGTGAGTTGTCACTTGTGTTCTCCTTCTTTTTGTATGTCGTTGAGATAGCTCCCCAGCCGATCAAGTCGGTCGTTGAGCGCCACTTCGTACTGCGCCAGCCAGTCGCGCATCGGTGCGAGACACGCCGGTTCCAAGCGGTACAGTCGGCGTCGCCCGTCAGCTCGGCACTTGACCAATCCAACGTCGCTCAGCACGCGCAGGTGCTTTGACACCTGTGGCTGGGTCATGGAGAGGTCGTTCACGATTGTCCCGACCGCCTTCTCACCGCCGATGAGCGCGTCAAGCACCTCGCGGCGATGGGCCTCGGCAATTGCGTTGAAAACATCCGATGTTGTCGATGAACGAGCCACGAACGCACGATACATGCCGATAATGGCATATGTCAAGTGAGACTTGGGTCACCACCGATCTGAACCTGCTGCAGACAGCGAAGGACCGACTTATGCGGTGCGCGGCGCGTTACTCACGCGTCCGGGTCAGTCATGATCTCATGAACCGCTTGGTCGCAGCGACACGACGCGGCGAATCTGGCTGCCCAAGTGAGTGCGTCGGCGCGCGACGGCACGTCGATGATCGAGAAGCCGCCGATTTGCACCTTGCTCTCGGGGTACGGAACGTCAGTCACGGTACCGTCGGTGGCCACCACGGTGAGCATCTCGTGGGTGTGGAGCCCGCCGCCGAACACCCATACTCCCGCCCCCTGGGCGTCGCGGACCACCGCGTGCGTATCCGCCGAGACAGCGGGTAGATCCTCTTCGGGGAAGGTCATCGCGCCGTCGTCAAATGAGATCAGGTATCGCGTCATCTGTTGCTCCTTGGTTTGGCGACCCGCGCGGGCCTGGCTCGGCAGGTGCCGGAAAGACTTTCAGCGTACTGTCGCGACGTCGATACGTCACGCCAATCGCCTCACCCTCCTCGAGCGTCACGCAATTGTTTCAAAAATGACTGGCCCGCGGGGGAGACGGCGATCAGACGTACACCGTCGGGGTCACGCCAGCTCGCTAGGTATTTTGCGTCAACGGCATCCTCCCAGACGGGAAGGCGAGGGCACGATGTTCGCCATGCCTCTTGCACCTCGGCGTACGGACGTGCGTTGGGGCCAATCCACTCAAGAAGATCGCCGATGAGCGATTCGACGGTGGAGTTCGTCGCCACGGTTACGACTTGACCTTCGCCATCGCGAGGTGCACGAAGCCGGTGAACTGCGTCGTGCTCACCGCAGGAAAACTCCCCTCCAAGACCGCGACGATGACCTTGTTTTTGCGGGCGATCAGGTAGTCGTAATAGATGGTGACGTCACCAGTCTTAAAGATCATCTGGTACGCCACGCTCTGGTTGCCTTGCGCGCGGGAAGGGGATCTTCGTAACCGTTCCATTGGACGTGTAGCCCTTGTAGGGGCCCGAGGGGTTAGGACACCCCGCAATCGTGGCGGCAATCTTCTTGAACGCGGTCTTCGCGTTGGAGTACGTTGCGATTTTCTCGTCCACGAAGGGCACGTCGCTCGTGTGCACGAAGTAGACCTCGGCCACGTGGGTCTGCGTGACACCGCTTGGTTCGAGCAGATCGTGCAGGCACCCGACGCCAGTATTGCTGTTGGACTCGGCGAACCATCCGGTTCCCATCTGGTTCAGGCTCAGCACCTGCTTCGTGAGTGACGTGTTGGACGCGCTGGCGCCCACGGAGAGGGCGGCGCTGACCAACAGAGTCGACGTAACGAGTGACGCCGTGCGAAGGACCAGACGAGACATAGCTCTCCCTTGCGCCGGAACGGTCTTAGCTCCGCCCGTGCGGTGGCCACATACTAGACACGACGCATAGAAAATTCGAGAGATCCGGCATGAGTCAACGCCCGGAACCTCCTTACCTGGTGTTAGGAGGGCGTGATGACGACACCGATATCGGCGTACGGCATGGGCTTGCGCCGAACGAAACTCGCAATCGCCCCCAGGGTCCGTGAGACGGTGACCATGTAGCCGTACTTCTTTTTCACCTTGGCCTTGATCGTGAGGTACTCGGGACCCGTTGTAATGCGTGCGCTGCCTTCAATAATCGGTGATCCGTCGGTCACCCGTCCCCGCACATCGCACGCTTGGACGCTGACGCGACTGGTGTGGGCGAGGCGCTTGGCCTTGCCGGAACTTGAGCTCGTCGCGAAACCGAACGTGTCCCCATCAAGAGGCACGACCCATACGGGGGCGGCGACCGGCGTCCCGTTGCGCCGAAAGGTGGTCAGAAGCATGTATTTCTCGTCGGAGATGCCCACGCGCTGAGTGTATCGAAGGTCGCGGGTCTGTTCGAAGGTTCAGCGCTACTCCGCGGTTTGGTCCTTCTTCGACACGTAGGGCGGGATATCGGGATGGTGCTCAATGATGTGGTCGAGTTTGGCGTGCAACTCCGACGTCGCGGCCTCGAAGTGTCGTTTGACGTACTTTTCGATCGCGCGTCGCACCGGCGGATAGAAGATCGTGGTGGCGATGGCCGCGATAATGACCCAGATCAGGGTGGCCACGACGTCACCGGGTATCCCGCCCGACCCTCCGGCCGGCCAGACCCAGCGATCCCAAAACGTGACGGCGATCACGTCGAACTCTGCTTGAGATGCTCGTGCAGCGCCGGGTGCTTAAGGGCGTGTTCCTTCTTCAATGCCTCATGGTCACTTTGATTGGTGTGGCGGTGACACGTTTCGTAGTGTGTGCCCTCAACTTTGCCCAGACCAAACTTCAGCGCCGGGCGCCAGCAACTCTGGCACTTATGTCGGCGGTACAACGCCACGATGCTCAAGATGATCGCGCCCTCGCCGAGATCGGCGCCCGAGCCGCTCCAAAAGGCGTACCACTTGCCCGACTCGTTCGAAACGCCCATCACCTGCAGTAACCAATGCCAGACAGCCAACGAAGGAGCCCCCAGACTCTGTGAGCGAAACCACAGTCATTGTAAGCGTGACCTCATTGTGATCGAGGAATGGTCGGTGATCGGAGATGAGCGAAAGCCAAGAAGGCAATGAGGCGCTTCGATAACCTGACGTGAGGCGTCGCGCACCGATGCCGACAACCCCCTGAAGGACGAGTGAGATGACGGACTTTGCCGGACTGTGGAATGCGACCCTCTATACGCCGATCGGCGAGATGGCGGCCACCTTCGATATTCACGATGACAATGGCGTGATCACCGGAACATCGAGCAACGGCAAGGAGACCGTCGAGATCCTCGACGCCGTGGCCACCGGTAGCAAACTGACGTGGAACATGAAGGTCACCACCCCCATGAAGCTGACTCTGAAGTTCGACGTGGAGTTTGACGGAGACTCGATGGAGGGAACCTCCAAGGCGGGCATATTGCCGTCCTCGCGAGTCGTGGGTACCCGCGCTCCCCAGGCCTAGACGTCCTGGGCGAATAAAGTCCCCAGAATCGGGCGAGAGTAAGGGCTTTCTTTCTCGAGCGATGAGTTTTCGCTCCCCGAATGGTCTAATCGATATGACCATGCAGAAGATATCGAGCGAGGAAGAGACTGACCTCATCGAACGCGCGCGCGACGGTGACGAGCGCGCATACGAAGAGTTGATCGAAGCGCACCGCAGCGAACTGCACGCGCACTGCTATCGAATGCTGGCGTCCGCGCACGACGCAGACGACGCGGTCCAAGACGCGCTCATTCGCGCGTGGCGAGGGCTGGCGGGATTCGAGTCGCGCAGTTCGGTTCGAACCTGGTTGTTCAAGATCGCGACCAACTCATCGTTTGACCTGCTCAAAAAACGCTCGCGACGTGAGCTGCCCATCGATCGCGGCAGAGCGGCTCGTCTCGGGGAGTCACCCGGGGAGGCGCTACTCGACGCGTCGTGGATCGAACCGTACCCGGACCGATTGATCGAACCGGGCGAACGGTCCCCCCACGCGCGCTACGAAGCTCGCGAGAGTCTCGAGCTCGGCTTCATTGCGGTGATCCAGCACGTGCCACCTCGCCAGCGTGCGGTGCTGATACTCCGCGAGGTGCTCGGGTATTCCGCCCAGGAAACCGCAGATCTGCTCGAGACGAGTGTCGCCGCCGTGAACAGTTCACTGCAGCGTGCCCGCTCAGCCATCGCCGACCGTTTGCCCTCGACCTCACAGTCAGAAGAGCTGTCTCGCCTGGGCGATGACGCCGTACAGGAGCTCGCGCGACGATACTCCGAGGCGATTGATCATGCCGACGTGCCCGGCATTCTGGCGCTGCTGACCGACGACGCGACCTGGTCGATGCCACCTCACCCCGACTTCTATCAAGGTCGGCGCGCGATCGAGCGCTTTCACTCAGACGACGTGTCCCAGGTGCGTTGGCGTCACCGCACCACGTCGGCCAACGGTCAACTCGCCGTCGGCTGTTACATCTTTGACGATGAACGTGGCACCTACGTCGGCTGCGTGCTCGACGTCTTGTCGTTGCGAAACGGCCTCATCGCGCACGTCACGGCGTTTTTCTCGGCTGCGGGCTTGGGGCGAAGCGAAGAACACGATGGCTACGTCGACGCCGTCGACTTTGCTGACTTCGGCCTGCCGCTCGAGATCGTCGAGTAGTTGAAGGTTCGGCGATGACCGTACTGCGTCAAGTTACGTGATCGAGGAAACAACAAGAAAAGGAGAATGAAATGTCGGCAACCTACGAGGATGCTCAACTGGTGGTGCAACTTATGCAGTGGGAAACCGCGATGGGCATCGATGATGCTCTGGCGGTTCTGTTCATGGAGTCCTTCGACCCGGAGACGGCGCCGATGGACGACCCGAATGTTCGAAAGGTACTGACCTTCGGCGAAACGGTGGGGGCGTTGGTAAAGCATCACGTGCTCGATCGCGATCTCATCCGGGACGTCTACTGGTTCGACGGCATCTGGGAGAGGGTCAAGCATCACGCGCTCCAAGCTCGCAACGAGTCGGGCGAGGCGTCGCTCTACGAGAACTTTGAGTCGCTGGTGTCAGTCTCGTAAAGATCAGGCTCCGCTGGCGTCATTGCTATCGTGCCAAGGTGCGTCTTGAGTTTGAGGGAGAGGTTTTCTACTGGCGCGGCCCGTCGCCGTACCACTTTGTCGCGGTGCCTGAAGAGGGCAGCGTCGACATTCACGCCGTTGCCGCCCAGGTGACTTACGGTTGGGGCGTTATTCCCGTCGTCGCTGAGATCAACTCGACACGATTCACCACGTCGCTCTTTCCCAAGGACGGGGGATATGCCGTACCACTCAAGGCCGACGTGCGACGCTCTCAATCAATCGAACTTGGCGATACGGTACATATAGTTCTGACGATCGAGGTGAAGTTCTAGGTCGTCGCGTGAAAGTCGGCTCTATGAAGCTGCATCGACTGGTGGCTGGCGTAGCAACGGGAGTTCTCCTGTCATCGATCGCGGTGGCGGTGGTGCCCAGCACGGGAGCGACGCCCCCGGCTTCGTGGCCGTACCCCAACGGCGACCTCGCCAACACGCGCAACGCGACGACCTCGACCATTGATCTCGCCAACGTCACGCACCTGCACAAGGCGTGGTCCTTCGATCTCAGCGGTACGGCGACTGCGAGCGTGGGCGGGTACGGCACGTTGGCGGCCAATCCCATCGTCCAAGACGGGGTCGTCTACATGCAGGATCTGCACTCCAACGTGTACGCGCTCTCCTTGTCGAATGGGCATCTGCTGTGGGAGCACGACTTCAACAAACCCGAACTCAGCGGGCCGGGACCCAATGGCGTGGCCGTGGCGAACGGCGAGGTGTACGGCGAGACTCCCCACGTCGCGTTCGCGCTGAACGCGAAAACTGGCCACTTGACCTGGTCAAACGCCACCCTCTTGCAGGCGGGTCAAGGTACGTTTGGCATTCAACCACAAGAGAGTGGTGGCCGGGTCTATCTCGCCAGTCAGTACGGATCGGCGCCGGGCGGAGGGATCCTGATCGCGCTCAACGCAAAGAATGGCCACGAGGTCTGGTCGTTCAAGACCATGACGGGGCCCGAGCCGGGCGTCCAAGCATTGGGTCTCGGCGCCGGCGGGGCGTGGGAGACGCCGCTGGTGAGCCCGAAGGGAGCGGTGACCTTTGGCATCGGAAACCCGTATCAGACCGTGGGAGAGGCGTACGCGCAGCCGGCGCGACTTCTCTACTCCGACAGCGACCTGACGCTCAATGCGAGCACGGGGAAGTTGGAGTGGTACTACCAGGGCGTCGAAAACGACTTCAAGGACTTCGATATGCAGGCGTCGCCGATCGCAACAACGGTGAAGGGACAGTCGGTCGTGATCGGTGGCGGAAAGATGGGCGACGTCTACGAGATGAACGCATCGACGGGGGCGCTGCTGTGGAAGACGGCCGTGGGCATCCACAACGGCTACGACAACCAGTCGCTCCAGGCACTCAAGCACACGGGGACATTGAAGTTACCCTTTACGTTCCTGCCCGGATCCTTTGGCGGAATTCTCACCAACCTGGCCTACGCGGATGGCACGGTCTACGCGGCGACCATCAATCTGCCGCTTCGATACACCAAGGACGACCAAGTAACCGGCCAGCCACTGTCGGGAACGTTCTCATACGGGGGAGACCTGGTGGCCGTGAACTCGGCGACGGGTGCCATTGAATGGAGTACCAAACTCAAAGGAATACCCGACGGCGCCGCGACGGTCTCGAACAACCTCGTGTTCACCGCGCTGGTGAATGGCCGCCTCATCGCGTGTAATCGTGCGACAGGAGCGATCGTGTTGAACATGAAACTTCCCCGAACCATGAACTCGACCCTGGCGATCGCCGGAAATACCGTCGTCGTGCCCACGGGTGGCCCGGTCTCCAAGGGATCGAAAGAGAAGTCACAGATCGTGGCGTATACGGTGCCCGGAGCTTGAGGAGAATTGCAGGTGGCGGGATGTCGGAGCCACTCCCTAGTATCGGCGCGTGAGCGATATTGACGACCAGGGTCGACCCGAACCACCCATTAATGCCGACGAAACCGCTACCTTGCGCGGGTTCCTCGACTATCAACGCGCCACGTTTGCGTGGAAGTGCAGCGGGCTCAATGCGGAGGCGCTGCGCACGTCGGTGGGCGCGTCCACGATGACACTCGGCGGCATGATGAAACATCTCGCGATCGTTGAAGAAGGTTGGTTCTGGGAGCAGCTGTGGGCTCGACCTGCTGGCCCGCCATGGAACGAAGTTGACTGGGAACAGGATCGCGACTGGGAGTGGCGAACGTCGTTCGAGGACTCACCCGATCAACTATGGGCGCAGTGGCGTAAGTCGGTTGACATCGCCAACTCTGCGCTCGACGAAGCACTGCGTGGAGGAGGCCTCGATCAACTCGGATTGAAGGGGTGGCGCGACGGCCGTTCGCCCAGTTTGCGCTGGATTCTGTGTCACATGATCGAGGAGTATGCGCGACACAATGGGCATGCCGACCTCATCCGCGAATCCCTGGATGGCGAAACCGGCGAATAGCGCGGCTTTCTTCGAGGACAGTGACGATCTGGGCGGGGCTAATTTAGGCGGCGTGACATCCGGTCGGGGGAGTGGTGGTCCCGGTGGTGCCATGCGAGGCCGTACCGTGCCCGGGTATCACGCTGAGCACATGACCGTTCCAATTCAGTGCGTAGTACGGGGGGTCCGACGGCCAGGACTGGAGTATCGGGCCGCTCGACGGCGATGTCGCCCACGCTGTGCCCGCGGGTGGAGTCGAGCCCTGTAGGGACTGGTAGTCCGAGATCGCGGACTCGATGATCGCAAAGTTACCCACACAGGACGTGATCGCCGCGGCCTTCGCGTCGCTGCCAATCGTCGATGGCCCGGTGGTTGTCGTGGTGCCCGATCCAGGACCGGAGGTGCCGGTCAAACTCGTTTGGGGTGTAGAGGGTGTGCCGCCGTTGGCGATCACGATGGTCACAATCACGCCGAGAATCACGACAACCGCCAGGGTGGAGATCATGCCGACGCCGCGTTCGGAGTTTCGTCGTCGTGTGACGCGAGAGCACAGCGAAGTCTGACGTACGTCCATGTAGCCGCCTCGTTTCAGGCCGATGCTAGGGCGAATTGGTACGCCCGAGGAGCGATCGCCACGTATGGTGGGGCAAATTTGATAGTTGACTAAACCACTGCGAGTTATAGGATAACCAGACCAGTAGGGCCGTGTCAGGGTGGCGCGAGTTGAGTTGAAGGAGTTCGCAATGAGCGAATGGGGATTCGAAACACGTCAAATCCACGCGGGAACGGCGCCTGATACGGCCACCAACGCGCGCGCGATACCCATCTATCAGACCACCAGTTACGTCTTTCGTGACACCGATCACGCGGCGGCGCTCTTTGGTCTCGCCGAACTGGGAAACATCTACACCCGCATCATGAACCCGACTCAAGACGCGTTCGAGCAGCGCATCGCCTCTCTCGAGGGGGGCGTGGCGGCCCTGGCGGTTGCATCGGGTTCGTCGGCCGAGACGATTGCACTGTTGAATCTTGCAGAGAACGGCGGTCACATCGTCTCCTCGGCGTCTCTCTACGGCGGCACCTACAATTTGTTTCACTACACGTTTCCGAAGCTGGGCATCGAGACGACATTCGTCGACAATCCGGATGACCTCGAAGAGTGGGCGGCGGCGATTCGGCCCAACACGAAGGCGTTCTTCGGAGAGATCCTGGGTAACCCCAAGGGCGATGTCTTGAACCTCGAAGGCGTATCCAAAGTTGCCCACGACCACGGCATCCCCCTTGTCGTGGACAACACGCTGGCAACGCCGTACCTGTGTCGTCCACTCGAGCATGGTGCGGACATCGTCATCCACTCGGCGACCAAGTTCATCGGCGGGCATGGCACGTCGATTGGCGGCGTGATCGTTGACGGGGGGCACTTTGACTACGAGGCCAGTGGTCGGTTCCCCGGATTCACCGAGCCCGACCCGAGCTACCACGGTCTCATCTTCGCCGAACTGCCGGCCCCGCTCTTTCCCGCGCGCTACGTACTCAAGGCTCGCCTTCAGTATCTGCGCGACATGGGACCCTCGATCGCTCCGCTGAACTCGTTCCTGTTCCTCCAAGGTCTGGAGACCTTGAGCCTGCGAATGGAGCGTCACGTCGAGAACGCGAATCGCGTGGCGTCGTGGCTCGAGGGACGCGCGGACGTGAAGTGGGTGAACTTTCCGGGCCTCGACTCCAGCCCGTGGCACAACCTTCAAGAGCGTTATCTGCCCAAGGGTGCGGGCGCGGTGCTCGCCTTTGGTATCGACGGCGGTATCGAGGCTGGTAAAGCCTTCATCGAAGGTCTGGAACTCTTCAGTCACTTGGCGAACGTCGGTGACGCGAAGAGTCTGGCGATCCACCCGGCGTCCACGACGCACTCACAGCTCTCGCCCGAAGAGCAACTCTCTACTGGCGTGAGCGCGGACCTCGTGCGACTCTCCATCGGCATCGAGTCGATTGATGACATTCTGGCTGACCTCGAAGGGGGCTTTGCCGCGGCCAAGGGAGCATGACCACGCCGAGGGGATATTGGCGCCCCGGCGACGACCCCGGAGCGCGCCGCTTCGTCTCGCTGGGCGGACCGGGGGGCGATGGCTTCCACCTCGAGGGCGGCGGCTTCCTCGCCGAGGTCACCGTGGCCTACGAGACGTGGGGCCACTTGAATGCCGCTCGCTCGAATGCCGTACTGGTTGAACACGCCTTGACGGGCGACTCCCACGCCGCGCGCGAGCCCGGGTTGGATGCGCGGCCCGGTTGGTGGGATGGCCTGATTGGTCCAGGACTCGGTATCGACACGAACGAATGGTTTGTGGTGTGCTCCAACGTCCTAGGCGGAGCACAAGGCACGACCGGACCATCGTCGCTTGACGACTCCGGACGCGCCTTCGGATCGCGCTTTCCCGTCATTACTGTGCGCGACCAGGTGACCGTCGAAGTCGCCCTCGCCGACGCACTCGGCATCGAGAGGTGGTTTTCGGTGGTGGGCGGGTCGATGGGGGGCATGCGCTCACTGGAGTGGACGATCGGATATCCCGATCGCGTGGCTCGCAGCGTCGTGCTCGCGGTTGGGGCCGCCTCCACCGCGGACCAGATCGCCCACAGCGCTCTGCAGGTACGCGCCATCCGGGCCGACCCGGCATTTCACGGGGGCGACTACTACGACACCGGCGAGAGTCCGAGCGCCGGTCTCGCTATCGCCCGAGGTCTCGGACAGATCACGTATCGAACGTCCGAGGAGTTCGCGGTGCGCTTCGATCGTCGGTCCCAAAACGATGGCGACGCGTTGCGTGACGACATGTACGCGATCGAGTCTTATCTCGGATACCACGGTGAGAAGCTGGCGGGCCGTTTTGATCCGAACAGTTACATCGTGTTGAGCGAAGCGATGAACCACCACGACGTGGGACGGGGTCGCGGCGGTGTCGTCGAGGCGCTGCGTGGCGTGTCGACTCCCATGACGGTCATCGGTATCGACTCTGATCGTCTCTATCCGCTCTCGCTGCAGCGTCAGATCGCCGACATCGTTCCGAGTGCTGCGCCCGTAGCGGTGGTGACCTCAACCGTCGGGCACGATGGCTTTTTATTGGAAGCCGATCAGATTGGAAAGATCGTCAAAGGGGCCCTCGAGGCCTGACCTGGCATCAATGCCGCGACCGAGCGAACTAAGTTTTTCCTCATGCGGCGCCGGGCCCCCCTGATTGTCGCGTTTGCCCTCGGCGCCGGTCTCTTCTCGGTGACGAGCGCGCACGCGGACTCCACTACGACCACGACGTCGTCGACGTCGAGCACCACGACGACACACCCCACCACCACAACGACCAAACCGCCTCGCCCGACGGCGCCGCTGACCGGCCTGCCCTACCCGAAGCGACTGCTCAAGGACTACTCCGCCCTCACGATCAAGATCGACAACACGCCCGAGGCGCAGCCCCAGTACGGCATCCAAGACGCTGACGTCGTCTATGAGGAGATCGTCGAAGGTGGCATCACCCGGCTGGCAGCGATCTTCAACTCCCACGTCCCCTCGGTCGTGGGTCCGGTGCGCTCGGTGCGTCGTACCGACCGGGAGATCGTCTTTCCCATCGGCGGGGTTTTTGCGTTTTCGGGTGGTGCGGAGTACGCCGTGCGAAGCATCGAGACCGCCCCGGTCAAGCTCTACGACCAGACCAATGCCGGCAGTGCGATGTACCGGACCGCCGATCGTCCCCCTCCGCACAATCTGCTCGCCAACGGAATCTTGCTCATGAAAAAGGACGGCAAACCCCGTCCGCCACCCGCCCTCTTCACGTACCTATCGAAGTCCCACACATTTAACGGGCCTCCCGTCAGGGCCTTCACGGTTGGCTTTGAATCGGGGTATGCGGCCACCTACACATGGAACGCGGCGACCAAGTCCTGGGACCGGTCGGTCTTCGGATCCCCGGACGTCACCGCCGAAGGCGTGCGAATCTCACCCAAGAACGTGATCGTCATGACGGTGAACTACGTCGGGGGAGTCGGCGTCATCGACTCCTACGCGCAGCTCATCGGTTCGGGTCCCGTCGAGGTGTTCAGTCAAGGCCGGATCGAACGTGGGACCTGGGCCCGACCGAACCTTCGACACCGAGCTATTTACCGAACCGCGACGGGCAAAGTCATCAACCTGACGCCTGGTCAAACGTGGGTCGAACTGATGTCCGTGGGTCAGAGCGTGTCCGTCACGTCGGGCTGAGTCAGAAGTACTCGCGCACCGCCACAATCCCCGGTCGTCGACGACGCAGGAGCCGCAGCCATCGAGGATCGTTCGCGGGGCGTGAACGCCGAGGTGCGCGCACGTAGAGCCAGCCCAGCGCACCGCCCGCCACCAGGCCGATGAGCAGCGCGCTCGCGTGCTCGACGGCGTCAAGACCTGGAGCGATGATGGCGGCGATCGCCAGTGACAGCGTCAAGAGTGCCGCCGTGCGATTCATGCGCAACGAGAACAAGAGGCAGGCTCCCACAGCGGTGGTGGCGCCCGACGGTCCGGTGTCGATCACGTGCGCCATCGCGGGCGTGAGACCGAGCAGATGGGCGAAGGACGTGGCGAGGAGTAGTCGCGCGAAAAGAGTTGAGCCCACGTGGCCGGCCGCCGCCACCAGCACGGTCACGCTGCGCCCGAGGATAAGTTCGCCCAGGCCGATGACGGCCACCAGTTGAAGG
Source organism: uncultured Acidimicrobiaceae bacterium (assembly GCA_963791015.1). Taxonomy (GTDB): domain Bacteria; phylum Actinomycetota; class Acidimicrobiia; order Acidimicrobiales; family RAAP-2; genus RAAP-2. The sequence goes on from CAWBQX010000002.1 coordinate 291,123, forward strand.
ACAGCTCCCCAGAGCGGTAGATACGCGGTGGGCATGAACAGCGACATAGGAAGGCGGGCGAGCTCGCTGCTCACGGGCAAGCTCGCGTGGACGTCACCGGATTGCCACAAATCGGGTCGCCAGATGCCCACGTGCAGCAGGACCGTGACTGCTACGCACGCCAGAGCGAGCAGGACGCCCAGCCAGGGTCGCCTACCGTTCGTCCAACCGGCACGTGTGGCGACCCACAGGCGTATGAACTCTCCTCGTAGTCCCCGCACGCGGGGCTCGGACGCGACGTCGAGCGGCACAACCAAACCGTACCGGGCGACGACCGGGCGCGTGTCGATTGCGGTTGACCAGCGTAGGGGGAAACCCTACGTCGAGGCGATGAGTTAGTGCGTGCCGATCATCGCGCGAATGGATTCGCGCAGCGAGTCCATGGTGGCGATGACGGCGGTGGGCTCGTAGCCACAGTGCGCCATGCAGTTCGCGCACCGTTCGTCGCGACCGCGGCCGTACTTGGACCAGTCGGTCGTCTCGGTGAGCTCCTTGTAGGTGGCGGCGTAGCCGTCGGACATGAGATAGCACGGGCGTTGCCAGCCAAAGACCGAGTAACTCGGAATGCCCCAGGCGGTGCACTGAAAGTCACGCTTGCCCTCGAGAAAGTCAAGGAAGAGCGGGGAGTGATTGAGGCGCCAGCGCTTGCGATGTCCGTCGGCGAAGGCCTCACGGAAGAGTTCGCGCGACTGCTCGACGCCGAGGTAGTGCTCTTGGTCGGGGGCCTTCTCGTAGGCGAAGGCGGGCGAGATCATCATCGCGTCGACCTTGATGTCGTCGTTGAGGAAGTCGAGGACGTCACGCACGGTCTTGGGCTGGTCGGTGTCAAAGAACGTGGAGTTCGTGCACACGCGGAACCCCTTGGCTTTGGCCGCCTTGATGGCCTTGACCGCCTCGTCGAAGACGCCGTAGCGATTCACGGCGAGATCGTGGCGCTCTTGGAGACCGTCCATGTGGATGACCCACGAGAAGTAGCGCGAGGGAGTGAACTTCTCGAGACGACGCTCGAGCAAGATCGCGTTCGTGCACAGGTACACGTAGATCTTGCGCTTGATCAACTCCGAGACGATCTCACCGATCTGGGGGTGCAGCAGTGGCTCGCCGCCGGCGATCGAGACCATCGGCGTACCGCTCTCTTCGACCGCGTTGATCACGTCCTCCACGGAGAGCCGCTTGCGCAAGATCTCGGTGGGGTACTGGATCTTGCCGCAGCCCGGGCACGCCAGATTGCAGGCAAACAGCGGCTCAATCTCGACGATGAAGGGGTAGTACGGAGTCTTCTTCCATCGGTGCTTAAGCAGATACGTACCGATGCGGAGATTTTGGCGAAGGGGAACGGCCATTACCGTACCCTAGTCGGGAGAGCGAAGTGGACCGTCTCTTGGACGATGCGTTCCTCACTCACGTGCACCGGTCCGAGCGAAGCGAGTGAGTTCACGACGCCACCGACGAGCGACTCGGGCACCGACGCGCCAGCGGTGACCCCGATCGTGCGAGCGCCTGAGAGCCAACTCAGTTCCAGCTGGCTCGCGTCTTCGAGGAGTTCGGCGCGACAGCCCTCACGCTGGGCTACTTCGACGAGGCGCGCGGTGTTCGATGAGTTCGCCGAGCCCACGACGAGCATGAGGTCACAGCGTCGCGCAATGGAGCGAACAGCGTCCTGGCGGTTCTGGGTGGCGTAGCAGATGTCATCGGTGGCGGGTCCGGTGATGTCCGGGTAGCGCTCGCGCAACGCCTCGACAATGGCGGCCGTCTCATCAGTTGCGAGTGTGGTCTGGGTGAGGTACGCCACGGGTCGTTCGTCCAGCGTCAGCGTGCCCACGGCGTCGATGCCGTCGATGAGCGTGATGTGCTCGGGCGCCTCGCCGAGCGTGCCTTCGACCTCCTCGTGCTCCGCGTGGCCGATGAGCACGATGTTGTAGTCCTGAGCGGCGTAGCGACGCGCTTCGGTGTGAACTTTGGCCACCAATGGGCACGTCGCGTCGATGACCGTGAGGCTCTCGCGCTCGACTCCCTCTCGGCGAACCAGCGGGCTGACCCCGTGCGCGGCCAGGACGACCACGGCCCCGTCGGGTACGTCGCTCAGTTCCTCGACAAAGATCGCACCCATCGCCTCGAGTCGATGTACGACGTGCAGGTTGTGCACGATCTGGCGTCGAACGTAGATCGGTGCTCCGTGTTGCTCGAGCGCGCGTTCGACGGTCTCAATGGCTCGATCGACTCCCGCGCAAAACGACCGCGGAGAGGCGAGGATCACGTCGTGAACTCCACAGGCCTTGGCCCAGCGCTCCAGCGGGGCGCGGGTCTGGGCGAGGGCCCCGAGAGCTCGCAGTCCTCCGCGCACCGGACCGGTGGTGCTGGTGTCGGAGATCGCTCGCACGACCGCCAGGGGGTTGTTGGGCAAGTAGTCCATCACCCAGGACGACTCCATATCGACCGCGAGTGCGCCCGACGCGGCGAGCTCCGCTCGATCTCCCGAGGCGACATAGGTGGGCGACGTCACGAGAGGACCGAGGTGGACCGAGAACCGTGCACGGCGAAACTCGTGACTCAACAGTGATGATCCGGGCATGTCGCGTGAGGTTGACGACTCGGTCGATCGCAACTCGCTGGCGATAATGATGTCGCCCGGGGTGAGTTCCGGGGCGAGCCCGCCCGCCACGCCGACGAGCGCGACGGCGGTGTGTTCATCCAGCCGGGCGGCGAGTTTGGCTCCCGATTTCTTGGCGCGTTCACGCCCGGCGCCAATGATCGTGTCAGCGCCACCGAACGCGAAGGACTCAATGCGAAGTGGCGTGAGTACCTCGAGCTCAGCCGTGGGAGTCCCCCTTGGCCACGTAGCGCCCGAGCGCCATCAGAGGAAACACCTGACGATAAAGGTGATAGTTGATGTAGAAGAAGCCCGGAAAACCCGTCCCGGTGAACCACGGTTCATCCCAGGTGCCGTCGTCGTGTTGGGTGTCCACGAGGTAGGCCATGCCCTTGCGCACCGCTTCGGAGTGTTCGCCGACGCTGAGCAGCCCCATGAGCGCCCAGCTCGTTTGGCTGGCGGTTGAGTTGCCTCGGCCCCGGTACGAGGGGTCGCTGTAAGAGCGCAGGTCCTCACCCCAGCCGCCGTCCGGGTTCTGGTGCGTCTCGAGCCAGGCGACCGCTCGCCGCAGCGCGGGGTGATGAGGCGACATGCCCGTGGCGATGAGCCCCGGCATCACCGCACCGGTGCCGTAGACGTGATTGGCCCCCCAGCGTCCGAACCACGAGCCGTCGTCTTCTTGGTTACGCAGGAGCCACGTCACGCCCAGCTCCACCGGTTCGTGAAACTCCGGCTTGGATCCGAGGAGTTCGAGCACGTGGGCGGTCACGTCCGCGCTCGAGGGATCGATGAGTTCGCCGAAGTCGCAGTAGGGCAGTTCGCGACAGAGGGTTTGAACGTTGTCGACGTCAAAGGCCGCCCAGCCGCCGTCGCGCGACTGCATCCCGACGATCCAGTTCAGCCCGCGGCGGTCCGCCCCCTGGAGCGGTTCGGCGGTGCGCGAGAGTGCGAGGAGCACTTCGGCGGCGTCGTCGATGTCGGGGTAGTTGTCGTTGTGGAACTCAAAGGCCCAGCCGCTCGGCTCCAGGTTGGGTCGACGACGAGACCAGTCGCCCGGCACAGTGATCTCTTCGCCCAACAGGTACCGAGCAGCCGATCGCAGAACGGGATCCTCGGGGGAGAGTCCGGCGTCGGCCAGGGCCGTGACCGCGAGGGCGGTGTCCCACACCGGGGACTGGCAGGCCTCTAACCGTCGGCCCTGTTCGTCGTTGATCGTGAAACCATCCAGTCCCGAGATGCCCGCTTTCATAACCGGGTGCTCCAGGCCGTAGCCACGCAGATGAAGGGCGATGAGCGAGTACACCCACGGTGGCTGAATGCCACCCCACGAGCCATCGGCCTCCTGGCGCTGGAGAATCCAGCGCTCGGCGCGACGAAGTGCGGCGTGACGCAGAAACCTAACGGGTCGACGCTCGTAGACATGGAGCACACGGTCGACGGCGAGGAACCGCCCGGCCCAGGTGCGGATCGACTCGCGGGGACGCGCGGTGCCGCACTTGAGCTCATCGACGTGGAAGCTCAGTTGGTGCGTGGGTCGATACGCGCTGACGATGGTGAGGGCGACCACGGTCTGGCGAGCCCAGCACGCGTAGTCGTAGATATTGAGTGGCACGCGACGTGGCACGAAGACGAGTTCGGGTGGCACTACCGGCAGTTCGGCCCAGGGCCACAGGTCAAAGAGAGCGAGCCAGATGCGCGTGAAGGTGCGACTGCGTTCGATCCCGCCGTGGGCAATGATGTGCTCGCGCGCGCGCACCAAATGATCGTCGTCGGGCGAGTCGCCCGCGAGCCGCAGGGCGACGTACGCCTCGATGGTGGTCGAGAGGTCCGCCGGGCCGCCAAAGAAGTTGGCCCAGGTGCCGTCTTCGCGCTGGCGAGACCGGATCCAACGCGCCGCCTCGTCGGTCTGCTCTTGGGTTCGAATGCCGAGGAACTCGCGCAGCAGAAGGTCTTCGGCGTCCATGGTGACGTTCGTTTCGAGTTCGCCCTTCCACCAGCCCTCTTCACTCTGCAGCGACACAAGTGCGTCGACCGCGTTCTTGAGAGAGTTCTTGATGTCGCGTTCGAAGGAGGGCGACGGGATACCGGTGTCGACCGCGGCGAGATCGTCGAAGGCGCCGCGGCGCTCGAGGTCGCTCACTGGTCCCGCTCGACGACGTAGCGCGCGATGATGGCCAGTTTCGCGCCCGCCTCTTCGTTCAGGGAGGCGCGCGCCAGCGCGTCCAGGGACGCCTGTAGTTCGCGCTCGGCGAGTTCCATCGTCTCGTAGCGCGCCCCGCACTCATCCAAGAACACCATCGCTTCGGCGACCTCGTCGTCGGAGAGTTCGTGGTCCTTCGGGGTGGTGAAGATCTCGAAGCCCTTCGAGTTGGCGATCGAGATCGGCAGGGTCTTCTTGCGCAGGCGCAAGTCATTGCCCACGGGCTTGCCGGTCACCGACGGCTCGCCCCACACGCCGAGCATGTCATCGATGGCCTGAAACGCGAAGCCCAAGTGACTCCCGTAGTCGCTAAGCGCACTCACCACGTCGTCCGACGCTCCGGCCAGGATGGCGCCAATGGAGGCCGCGCACGATAGGAGCGCCCCCGTCTTTCCCGCCTCCATGCTCAGGCACTCATCCACGGTGAGAGAGTCCTTGTCCTCGGAGGCGACGTCTTGGGCCTGTCCAATGATCATGGCTTGGGTGGCGTTGGCGAGGCATGCGGCGGCGGCCAAGCGGTGAGGACTGGTGTCTTCGAACAGGACCTGAAAGGCCAAGGTCGACAGCGCGTCGCCGGCGATGATCGCTTGACCAACGCCGAAGGTCGCCCACACCGTCGGGTGATGACGTCGCTCAAGGTCGCCATCGATGATGTCGTCGTGAATGAGCGAGAAGTTGTGAACTAACTCGATGGCGACCGCGCCCGCCAGACCCACGTCATCATCGGCCCCGGCCGCGTTCGCCGATAACAGGGCCAAGCACGCCCGTACGGACTTGCCACCAACCAAGAGATGATGATCGATTACTGGCCCAAGTTCGTCGCCGAGGCGCTTAGTGGTCTCCTGGAGTGCGGGCGTCACGAGCGACTTAGCTCGGCTCAAGATCTCTGTTGCTCGACGATCGTTGTCTTCGCGCGAGAGAGAGTCTGCCAACGTCACGACTTCACGCTTTCGCGGTTCACTGGTGGATTGCTAATCGTCCCTGAAAAAAGGCTCAGGACATTCGATGCCGCTTCGCTCCCACTTCGAACCGCGCCTTCCATCGTGGCGGGCCATCCAGTGTCGCACCAGGAGCCGGCGAGGAAGACGTCTGGTGTGCTGGAGTGCAGTTGCGCGCGGAGTGTTTCGACGCCCGGTGCGGCCAGGAACGTGGCGGTGGCCTCTCGCGTGACCACGGCGGAGAGCACATTGGCGTCGCGAACCGGGGGAAATAGCTCCTCCAGGGCGTTACGAAAGAAAGGAATCAGCTCACTCGAGCCAGTCGCCATGTATGACGTCGCGGCCGAGAGGGAGATCACGAGGCACTGACCGGATTGTGTTCCCGCAGCGTCGCTGCGATCGAAGACGAACTCGATGGGCGAGTCCACGCACGCAGCCATGTCGAGGTCCATTACCTTTCGATCGAAAACGAACTGTATGTTAACGATCGGTGACGTTGCCAGGTCGTGGGCGAGCGTCGGCTCCAGTACGCCCAGTGTCGCCGCGATATGCGCGGGTGTGGCCACAATCACCGCGTCGGCAGTGAGTTGAGTGTCGCCAAGGTCAATTCGCAGCGTACCGTCGCTGGACCTGTCGACGTGGTGGGCGGCCGCGTTGACTCGAACGTCGACGCCGGCGTCATTGAGTGCACGCAGCGCGGCATCGCCGTGAAGACGTAGGAGAGGGACTTTCGACCAGCCAACGTCCGCGCCATCGTTGGTCTCGAGAAACCCGACTTGAAAAACCTGAGCGGCTAACGCCAGTGAGGCGTCGTCCACGCTGACGTTCAGCGTGGGCTGAATGATCAGGTTCCACAGTCGAGCAATGGTGCGATCGGACTGACCTCGCTCTCGCAACCACGCACCGAAGTTCACGGAGTCGAGCGCGGGGTCACCCAACTTCACTCGCGAAAGCGGAATCAGGGCTCGGAGCAGAGAGAGTCGTTCGCGCACGCTGAGGAGGCGATACCGAGCGAGCGACGCCGCGAGATGAAAGGGCGCGGGCAGGTTGGATCGGCGGATCATGCCGTGCTCACCGTGTGGCGCGATCACGGGCATCGCCAGTCGTGACTGCAGGAAGACGTCGTCGGTGACGCCCAGACGCGCCAACAGTGCGCGATAAGCGGTGCAGCATCCGAGGAACACATGCTGTCCGTTGTCAAAGGAGTAACCGTCACGTTCGATGGACGTGGTGAGGCCACCCAGGTGGGGCCGGCGTTCCACCAGGGTCACCGCCGAGACCGGCGTCCGCCAGAGTCAGCGCCGCGCTAATTCCCGCGAGACCACCACCGAGAACGACCACGCGCGAGGTACTCACGATCGCGCAGCCCACAGACTCTGTGCCGCGACGGCGACTTTTTCGTAGGTGGGCAGTGAGACCCGGCCGCGGGTCACCGCGATGGGATTGTTCTCAATGCGCTGGAGCAGATGACGATAGATACCCGAGAGCGCACCCACACACGCGCGACCGCGACCGTGCAACAGGGGGAGTAGCTGCAGGCCTTCGGCGAACCAACGATCGGCTCGGCCGCACTCGTAGGCGACGAGTCGCGCAATAGCGGTGTCCGGCCCGGAGAGGTCGGGCGCACAGCTCACTCGTTCTGCGTCGGCGCGCGGAATATAGACACGACCACGTTCACGATCTTCGACAACGTCGCGCACGATGTTGGTGAGTTGCAAGGCAACGCCCAGGGAGTCGGCGAGGGGGACTGCTCGCTCGGGATCGTCCGAACCCACGACGGCGAGAGTGAGGCGTCCCACGGAGCCCGCGACGTTGCGGCAGTACGTGACTAAGTCGTCGATGGTCTCGTAGTGCGTGTCGTGTAGGTCCATCTCACAGCCGTCAATGATCTCGCCGAAGCAGTCCATCGGTAGCGAGTAGCGCGTCGCGGCGTCGAGGACCGCGATGAGCACCGGATCGGTCGTGGCGGGATCGATTGGATCGATGTCCTTTCGCAGCAGCGTGAGCGCGGAGAGCTTCTCGTTGGCCGAACCCTCACCGTCACCGATGTCGTCGATGCGCCGCGCCAGGGCGTAGACCGCCGACATCGCTCGTCGTTCTGGCGGGTGAAGGAGACGAATGCCGTAGGCGAAGTTCTTCGCCTCGGTGCGCGTGACCTTCTCGCACCAGTCGTAGGCGTCCTCAATGTTCACGCTGCGCCTCGAGCCTGAGGGATGAGGGCCTGAAGTACGTGCGTCGCGAGGGCGCGCTTAGTGGGTCGACAGTGAATCGCGAGAACGTCGTAGGACGCGGCACCTAGGGCGTCGATTACGGCGAGGCCCCCGCCCACGAATCCGTCAATTGCGACAGTCGAGGACGCCACGGGAGGGTTGAGGCGAGCGGAGATCCCTCGACCAGTAGCGCACCCGCCCGTTCGGCCTCGAAGGCGACCAGTCGACGCAGAGCGGGACTGGCCGAAGGTTCTAGAAGTTCGTCGCTACGACAGTCGAAGCGTTTCATGTCGTCCAGGGGGAGATAGATACGACCGGCCCGGGCGTCTTCGCCCACGTCCTGGAGGTGTTCGACGACTTGGAGCGCGATGCAGATCTTGTCGGAGAGTTCGATTCGCGCCGGTGTTGCGGCGTGAAAGACGCTGAGAACGAGGTGCCCCACGGGCGCGGCCGAGAGCATGCAGTAGCCGACGAGGTCGTCAAATGTCTCGTAGCGCGTGACCCGCTGGTCGACGCGGTTGGCCTCGATCAGCGCGCGAAAGGGCGCGGGGCTGAGCTGGAGGCTCTCGATCATCGGGGTGAGGCGCTGAAAGACCGGGTGAATGGCCTCGCCGCGAAAGGCGAGATCGAGCTCGTCGTCGAGCCAGTCGAGCAGGGCCAGGCGGTCACCGTCGGCCTCGTCGCCAATGTCATCGGTCAGTCGCGCGAAACCGTAGATCGCCATGAGGTGATCACGCTCCTGGCGGGGCAGAAGTCGTGAGGCGACCGGAAAGTTCTCCTGTCGCGATCTGGCGGCGAAGTGGTCATTCCCGGTTCGAAAACTGCTTATCGTCTGCGTCAATTTGCTTGACACCAGCGGCGACTCCCTTTGCGCTACTTCTATCAAGCAAACCTATCAGTCGACTTGCGAAATCCATCTGACGACGAGCCATGCGACCTGGCATTTCAGTGGTCTCGCGCGATGCAGCGATGTGGCCTAGTTCTCCCAGGGAAAAGGCGCCGTCGCACTCAAATACTCGCCGCGCGGTGCGACGGGCACGACGGGAGGAAACTCTGGTTCATCGTTCAACAGACGCGACAGCGCCTTGGCGAGGCCACTCGGGTCGAGCCCGATCTCGGCGAGCAGTGCGTCGGGCTTGTTGTGGTCGAGAAACGCGCGCGGCACGCCCAAAATGCGGGTGGTCGGGACGTTCATCTCGAGATCCTGGGCGCGCTCGCGCACCGCGGACACCATCAACGTGCCCGCGCCGCCATGACGGGTGCCGTCCTCGATCGTGATGATGCGCTGGTGGCGAACCGCGTCGTCAATCATCTCGGGGTCCGGTGGTAGGACGCGCACGTCGTAGAGCGTGACGCGCGACGACTCCTCACCGAGGAGCGTGAGCGCCTCGTAGGCGGCGGGCGCCATCTTGCCCACGGCCAGCACACACAGCGACCCGTCTCCGCGCGTGACCTCACGGGCGTGCAGGCCGATCCCGGTCTTTCCGTCGAAGGGCTTGGGCAGGGTCTTGGGGAAACGCAGAGCCGCCGGTCCTTCGAGGGAGAGTGCGTCGGCCAACATGCCCGGAATCTCGGCCGCGCTCGAGGGCGCGAAAATTGTCATATTGGGAATCGCGAGGCACAGCGCCATGTCGAGGAGCCCGTGGTGGCTCGGCCCGTCGTCACCGGTTATGCCCGAACGATCAAAGACGAAGACGACCGGAAGATTGAGTAGCCCGACGTCGAGGTTCGCCTGGTCGAAGGCCCGAGAGAAGAAGGTCGAGTAGAGGGCGACCACCGGCTTGAGCCCACCCATCGCCATTCCCGCGGCCGCGGTGACCGCGTGCTGTTCGGCGATGCCCACGTCGAAGAACCGCGTGGGATATCGCTCCTGGAAGCGCGCGAGGCCCGTCGGTTCAGCCATCGCAGCCGTGATGGCCACGATGCGGTCGTCGAGGTCGGCCAGGGTGATCAGGGAGTTGGCAAACGCGGCGGTGAATGACTCGGGTACCGGACCATCGTCGGTGGTGATCGCGCGCAGCTTGAAGTCGTGCATCTTGAGCTTGTCGGTCGTGGCGGGCTCGTACCCGCGACCCTTCTCGGTGAGAATGTGCACGACGATGGGACCGTCCCACAGTGCAGCGTTGCGCAGGGTGGTCTCGAGTGACTCGAGGTTGTGCCCGTCGATCGGTCCGACGTAGCGAACCCCTAAATCCTCGAAGAAGGTGCCGGGGGTCACGAGGTCCCTCACCGCCGACGTCATGCCGTGCAACCCAGCCAACCCGGCGCGACCCGCGCGCGGCAGATGGGGGGCGAGGTGCCGTACACCCTCGCGAACGCTGACGTAGGTGCGATTGAGTCGAAGCGAGGTGAGCGACTCTGAGAGTTTCGAGACGGTCGGGGCGTAACTGCGGCCGTTGTCGTTGAGCACGATCACCACGCGCTGATTCGAGTGTCCGAGGTTGTTGAGGGCCTCGTAGGCCATACCCCCGGTGAGAGATCCGTCGCCCACCACGGCCACGACGTGGCGCTTGCCGCCGTGACCGGCGAGTTCGCCGCGGTGTTCCAGAGCGATGGCGAGACCGTGGGCGTAGGACAGCGCGGTGGAGGCGTGGCTCGACTCGATCCAGTCGTGCGGGCTCTCGGCGCGGTTGGGGTACCCCGAAAGCCCACCGCGCTGGCGCAGGCTCGCAAACTCGTCGCGTCGACCGGTGACCAGTTTGTGGGTGTACGCCTGATGGCCCGGTGTCCCAGAGCAAGATGTCCTCGGGGGAGTGGAACACCCGGTGCAGCGCCAGAGTGAGCTCCACGACGCCGAGGTTGGAGCCGAGGTGCCCGCCGGTCGTGGTGACCGTGGAGATGATCAGGTCGCGGATCTCCTGGGCGAGGGCCTGGAGCTGGTGGTACGTGAGTCCCTGTAGGTCCTCGGGGCCCCTGATGGCGTCGAGAGTCATTGCCGAAGCCTACCGGTGAGCCTTAAAACCGTCTGAGAATTGGGTTCCTCAGGCCACGGGGTGTGCGTGGCGTCGCGCGTAGCGCCCGCGGCCCGCCAGTATGTGTCGCTCGGGGTTCTCGTCGTACACGTCGACGAACGACGTGGAGACGCACAGGCTGATCGCGCCCGCGACCAGCACCACGAGTGAGAGGACCTCCAGGGTGACGGCGAGAGCTCCGCCGCGCAACTGTTCGTGAAAGAGCACAGATCCCAGAACGATCGAGACGATGGGGTTCGTGAGGATGAGGGCTGACTGAGAGATGGCGAGTGATCCTGCGCGAAAGGCGTGCTGCATCGCGACAAAGGACGTCAGTCCGATGAACGCCAGGGCGTAGAGCTGCCAGGAGACGAGCGCGCGAACCCAGTCGCTCATGAGCACCGCCGTGAGCGACTTGGTCACCACGGCCAGGAACGCAAAACCCACCGACGCGCCTGATCCCAGGAACATCGCGCGCCACCAATCGGGACCGCGCGAGCCGAGCGCGATCAAGGTCGCCGCGAGCGCGGCGATCACGACACTGGTGATGATCCACCGTGCGGCGTGCGGTGAACTAGTCCCTTCGCTGGGCGAGGCGACGGCCAGAAAGGTGACCAGGCCCGCGACGGCCAGGAGGACCGAGACCACGTCGCGCGCTCGCCATGGGGTGGCGTACCAGAACCACAGGATCGCCACCACGGCGAGGAGTTCGCTCACCATCAGCGGCTGAACAACCGCAACCGAGCCCAAGTGCAGCGCAATGGACTGAACCAGGTAGCCCAGAGTCATCACGCCGAATCCCACGATCCAGATGCGCCGGCGAACCATCTGATGGATCAGGCCCGTACGGGTGGTCTCTCCGGGCGTCGCTTCCACGCCCAAGCGTTGACAGACGCTCGCGAGCGCGTATAGGCACGACGCCAGAAGAGCGAGAAAGACGACCATCAACTAGACACTATGAGGCCGAAATGGGTTTCCGGTTATTGGGACATTTTGATGCTTCGATCAAACAGCGGTACTCATTGTGACACCTCCTGTCTACCGTCGTTTCCGTGCCACCAGTTGCCACCCGACGCTGTCGGACCTATCGCTATCGCCTTCATCCGACCGTTCGTCAGACTCAGGCGCTCTCTCGCCAACTCGAACTGCAGCGTGAGCTTTACAACGCGGCGTTGGAAGAGAGGATCGGGGCGTGGAAGTGGGAGCGACGCCGTGTCACCTACTTTGATCAATGCATGACGCTCACTGGTTTGAAAGAGTTTCGGCCAGAGGTCTTGTCGTGTGGCGTAAATCTTTGCCGAGGGACGCTCAAACGTCTGGAGCGTGCCTTCGACGGCTTCTATCGACGGGCACGGAGCGGCGAACCTCCTGGTTTTCCTCGGTTTCGCTCTGCACAACGCTGGGACTCTCTGCAGTGGGAGGACCGGTCGGGGTGGAAGATCACCGAGTCGCATCGACTCAGGCTTCTAGGCATCGGTGAGATCAAGATGAATTACTACCGAGAACTCCAGGGAATACCCAAGGCCATAACGGTCAAAAGCGAGGGCAGGAAGTGGTGGGTCAGTGTGCGCTGCGTGGACGTGCCGGCACGTCCACTGCCTCCGACGGGACGTGAAGTGGGGATCGATCTGGGAGTGGTCAACATCGTCGCGCTGAGCGAGGGCGAGCCGTTGCTCGGCGAACAGTTCGGATCGCGCTCGAAGGCGAAGTTGGCCGAGGCCCAGCGTTCTCTCGCCACAATGCAGCGCAGCAGCACTCGTCGTCGGCGACAGGTCGACGTGGTAGCTCGACGTCATCGAAAGATCGCCAATCAGCGCCGAAACGCGGCCCATCAGCTCAGTCGGCAACTGGTGAACGACTACGACTTCATTGCGCTCGAGGACCTCAAGATCACCAACATGACACGGGCACCCAGACCCAAGCCCGATCCGGCGAGTCCTGGGGCTTATCTGCCCAATGGCTCTGGCAGAAAAGCTGTTCTCAATCGATGTATCCATGATGCGGGGTGGGGACAACTCGTCGCCATGATCCTCTACAAGGCAGAATGCGCCGGTAGAGAGGTCGTGAACGTGAGACCCCACCATACGAGTCAACGCTGTGCCGAGTGTGGGCACACCGAACCCTCGAACCGCATCAGCCAAGCGGAGTTTCGATGTTGCGCGTGCGGTCACGAGGACCACGCCGATCGAAACGCTGCTCGCAACATTCTTGGGGCCGGTAGAGCCCTGCGGGCTTCGGCCCGCGTAGGGTCTAACTGATCCGCTACCCCGTAGATTGAAAAGAGGTTCGAGGAGGGTAAATGTCGTTCAATCTGTCGGAGATTCTTGCCGAACGCGACGGCGAGAACTTCCAACTTCAGTCGAAGTACATGAATCCCCAACTCGCCAAAGTCGTCAAGACCCTGGGCTTTGACCGCTTCTACGTGCGGGGCGAGGGCTGCTACCTCTACGACGACGAGGGGGTTAAGTACCTCGATCTACTGAGCGGCTTTGGCGTCTTTGCGCTCGGACGCAGCCACCCGGTCGTACGCGACGCCCTGCACCAGGCCCTCGACGCCGACCTGCCCAACATGGTCCAGATGGACTGCGCACTGCTGCCGGGGCTGTTGGCCGAACAGTTGGTCACCCGCAGCCCCGATCAGATCGAGCGCGTCTACTTCTGTAACTCCGGGGCCGAGGCCGTTGAGGCGGCGATCAAGTTCGCGCGCGCCTCCACCGGACGTCAGCGCATCGCGTATCACGCCCACGCCTATCACGGCCTCACCATGGGAGCGCTCGCGCTCAACGGGTCAAAGGAGTTCAAGAAGCCCTTTGGCGACATGCTGCCCGGGGCCGTAGAGATTCCCTTTGGCGACGTCGATGCGTTGCGCGCCGAGCTACGTCGAGGCGACGTGGCGGCATTCATCATGGAGCCGATCCAGGGTAAGGGGGTCTACGAACTCGAGGGCGACGTGTGGCGCTCACTCGAAGCCGCGTGCCGCGAGTCTGGGACGTTGTTCATCTGCGACGAGGTACAGACGGGCATCGGACGCACGGGCAGGTTTTACGCCTTCGAGCACTTCGGCCTGCGGCCCGACATCATTACCGTGTCCAAGGCGCTGTCGGGAGGTTACGTCCCGGTTGGCGCGATGCTCACGAGCGACAAGATCTTCCGCGCGGTCTATAGCTCGATGGACCGAGCGATGGTGCACTCAACCACCTTCAAGGGCAATCAGTTGGCCATGGTGGCGGGACTCGCCACGTTGCAAGTCTTCGACGACGAAGGAATCATCGATCACGCCGCGTCCATGGGCGATGTCTGGAAGAAGAAACTCGGCGAAGTGGCCGAGCGCCACGAGTTCGTCCACGAGATTCGCGGTCGGGGCCAGATGATCGGCATCGAGTTCGGCGCACCATCGAGTCCGGCCCTCAAGCGGCGCTGGCGTGCGGTCGAGTCCGCGCGCACCGCGCTCTTCACCCAGTCCCTGGTGGTTCCGCTCTTCCAGAAGCACCACATCTTGACCCAGGTAGCCGCCGACAACGTCAACATCATCAAGCTGCTCCCCGCGCTGATCGCGGGTGAAGAAGAGATTGACCTGTTCGTGAACGCGCTGGATGAACTCTTGAGCGACACGGAGAAAAACAGTGCGTGGATCTTCGGATTCGGCGCCGCCATGGTCAAGGGAATTACCAAGCGCACTCGGTCGTCGTCCACGACGAGCCGCGCTCCGTCCAGCGCTTCGTGAGGTCGGCCTCGGCCACGAGGCCGCTGGTCCTGCGGCTCGTGGCCGTGGTCGTCTTCGTCGCGTTGGTCATCGTGTTCGTCGTCTTTCGGCCCTCTCCGACCAAGGGGGTGAGCGTGGGAGAACTGACGACCAAGGCGTACGGATCGGTTTTGGTCGTGAAGAGCGGGCCCCTGGCCGGGTTTCCGCTCTACGAGTTCAGCGGAGACGTGGACGGTCGATCATCGTGCGGTACCACTCGGGCCCGCGGCTACGACCTCAATCCCGCCGGGGCCCTGGAGATGACCTGCACCGGTCCGATGAGCGACATGCTCAACGACGTGACGTCCGACGACTGGCCGGCGCTGACGTCGTCGGTCAAGCCCGTCGCCGACAAGGGAGTAAGTCAGAGGTTGCTTGGCACGGTCTTTCGCCGAGGAGTCGGCCGACAAGTGACCTACGCCGGTCACCTGCTCTATCTGTTCGATCCGTCCTCGGCCCCGTTCAAGCCGCTGGGGGAGGACTACCTCGAAACCGTGGCTCCTCTCGCGCCCTGGCACGGGTACTGGACGTTGGTCTCAGCTACCACCGGTACCAGCGACACCGGCACCGCACTGTTAGAAGACGGGATAACGCCTGGCGGCGAGCACGTGCTCGCGGTCGAGGGCGATCCCAACGTCAATCCGCTCCCGGTGACGGTGTACACGTTCAGCCGTGGGGCCTGTTCATCGTGTGCCCCCGAGTGGACTCCGGTGCGTACGACCGGGACACCTCTGGTGCGGGGCGTCGATCCTGCGGCGATCGGCACGGTCCGCCTCGCCGATGGGTCACTTCAGGTGACCTACGACAACCGTCCTCTCTACGAGTACGCCGACGAGAAGGTATTTCTTGCCCACAACGGTTCGCTCGCATCGACCGGTACCGCCGCCAACGGCAACGGCCTTCACGGCCACGGGGCCGTCTTCTCGGTGGTGCGGCTGTCGTCTTAGTTAGGAGCGCGTGAGTTCGACCACCGGGATGACGCGCGTCGTCTTTTCTTGGTACTCCCCGAATCCGGGAAAGCGCTCAACCTGAATTGCGTAGACGCGATCGCGATCTTCAGACGCCAGCGGCGTGGCCGTGGCCTCGAAGACTTCGTCGCCGAGCTCGACAGTGACGTGGGGATGAGCGACGAGATTGTGGTACCAATCCGGGCTGGTGTCGGCACCGGCCTTGGAGGCGAACACGTAGATGTGTCCGTCGAGTTCGAGATACATCATCGGATTGACTCGCTCGGCGCCGCTCTTGGCCCCCGTCGTGCGTAACAACAACATCGGAGCGCCGGCGAAGTTGCCTCCCAGTTGGCCGCCATTGGTACGGAACTCCTCGATCACCGCAGCGTTGTAGTCGTTGACGTTGCTCATATGTCCTCCTTCGTCGTTCTGAGTTCACAGTAGTCAGGCCCATCGAGGTCGCGTCGGGGCCCGGGTTGGTGAACGCGCTTGGCGCGTCCTACTCTCTGAGCATGTGTCGAAATATCACAACCCTGCGCGGACTTGAACCACCAGCAAGCGTGGACGAGATTCGCGCCGCCGCAGTTCAGTACGTTCGCAAAGTGAGCGGCGTCACGACGGTCTCTGCGCGCACGAACGAGGCATTCGAGGAGGCGGTCGAGATCGTGGCGCAAGCGACGGCACGCCTGCTGGCCGAGTTGCCCGATCGACAGCGCCCGCCGACGACCGTCCCGCCGCTACGACGGTTGAGCACTTCGCGCGAGCAGTAACGCTGCGGGCTTCCGCCGCCGACCTCAACCGTTGGTTACTACGATGGCCCCAATGTCCGCGACCCAAGTCCTGTTTCTCGCCTTTGGCGATCGGCTCGATGCCGTGGAGTTGGCGCGCGAAGCGGGAGAGCAGTTGTCGCGCGACGAGATCACCTCGTCACTGCACCTTTTGGACGACTCCCGCCCAGTTCGCGTCGAGGCGGGCACTGTGGTGGTGAGCCTGGGCGGTGACGGGACGTTTCTGCGAGCGACCAGGCTGGCCCATGGTGTGGGAGCGCGCGTGGTGGCCGTCAACCTGGGCCAAGTCGGATTTCTCCTGGACGTACCCTCGACCGAGATCGTCGAGCACGTCAAGTTGGCGTTGGCGAGCGACGTCGTGACCGAGCGGCTCGCCTTGCAGATCACGATCTCGGGCCATGACACCGACGAGTTTGCCCTCAACGAAGTGGTCGTCGAGCGGGCAAGTCCCGGACACATGGTCAAGGTCAAGACGTTCGTGAACGAAGCCGAGTTCCTCACGTACTCGGCCGACGGCGTCATGGTCTCGACGCCCACGGGATCGACCGGATACAACATGTCGGCTGGCGGCCCCGTGGTGGACGCGGCGCTGTCGGCGATGATTCTGACCCCGATCGCGCCCTATTTCACGATCGATCGATCGATTGTCGTGCCGGATGATCGCGTGATTCGTCTCCTGGTCGACGACAAGCCGGCGGTTCTGGTGGCCGACGGTCAGACGATCTGCCCACTCGAACCCGGTGAGTTCATCGAAGTGCGCCAAAGCCCCACGCCCGTGCGCATCGCCGGTACGAGGAGTTTTGACCTGGCCACCCGGTTGCGCCGAGGTCTCCGAGAGGGTCATGCCTAAGGCACAGCTGGTCGAGCTGTACGCGCACAAACTGGGAGTCATCGATGATGCGCACCTGGAGTTCGGTGACGGCTTCAACGTCCTGACCGGTGAAACCGGTGCGGGCAAGACACTTTTGGTGGGGGCCCTGGGGCTGTGTCTCGGCGGTGAAACAAGCGCCACGCGCTACGCGGTGACGAGCGAGACACGCGCTACGGCACTGTTCGTGCGTCCCGAGGGCACCGAAGTGGCCCTCGCCCGTGAGGCCACGGAGTCCGGTCGACTGCGCAGCCTGGTCGATGGTTCGGTCTCGAGTGCGGAGGCGCTCGCAGCAATCGCCGAGGATCTCATCGTCATTCACGGTCAACACGACTCGTTACGTCTGAAGAACCGCAGTGAGATCGTGCGGCTCATCGACGAATCCGGGAGCATCGACACCAGTGAGTTGGTTGACGTGCGCCAACGTTTGCGTGACGCGCTCCAGGTTCGAGACTCCTTTGGTGGCGACGCCGCCACGCGAGATCGCGAGCGCGACTATCTCTCGTTCCAGATCGCCGAGCTCGAAGCGGCGCGTCTCACGTCGGCGAGTGAGATCGATGACGCGATGAGTGAACTGAGCCGCCTGACGGCTCTGCGCGACGGCCAGGCGTCGATCATCGACGTCGTCGATCTCTTCGACGGTGACCGCGACGACGCGGTCCTGCCGACGTTCGCTCGCGGCCTCTCCCGGCTGCCCGAGGGCGCCGCGTACGACGCGATTCGAGTCGCGCTCGACGAAGTGCTCGTACAGGCTCGCGATTCGGTGCACGAGCTCGCGGCCCTGGCCGATCCCGACTCCTTTGACCCTCGGGTGATCGAGGAAGTCGAAGAGCGGGTCGGGACTCTTCAGCGCCTCGCTAAGAAGTATGGCGGCACCCTGGGTGACGCGATCAGCACGCTCGACGAGCTGCGAGCGCGTGCGGAGAGTCTCGACAACGCTGCTGAGCGCATTATCCAGATTGACCAGGAGATACAGGGCCTCGGCGAGAGGGAGCGGGAGATCGCCGCGCGCATCCGAATTGCGCGCGAAGAGGCGGCGGCACAAGTCAGCAAGCGCGTGCAGGCTCAGCTGACCCGGGTAGCCCTTGCCAATGCCGCACTGCGATTCGTGGTGGCGGGGGAAGACGGTTCCGATGCCCAGATCATGTTCAGCCCTAACCCCGGCCTCCCGGAGGGGCCACTCTCGGCTCTGGCGAGCGGCGGCGAACTGAGCCGCGTCTTGCTCGCCCTGTCGCTCGAGACCGCACACCGTGACATCGTGGCGGTCTTCGACGAAATCGACGCTGGCCTCGGTGGTCAGGTGGCCCAGCAGATTGGCGAGTGCCTGTACGAAGTGGGACGCGCTCAGCAAGTGCTGGCTATTACCCACCTCGCCTCCGTGGCGGCCCGAGCGGACCATCATTTCGTCATCGAAAAGCGCGTGAGCGAGGGGATGACCACGACCCTCGTGCGTGAAGTAAGTGGCGACGAACGCATTCGTGAAGTCGCGCGCATGCTGGCGGGGGACACGGTGACCGAAGAATCACGCGCACTCGCATCACAACTGCTCGAAAACTCTCGCGAGGGTCGCACGACGTCACAGTCCTCTCGCTAGGATGGTGTTCCGTGAGCAGCGCGGCCTGATGGCGAAGTACGTCTTTGTTACGGGTGGAGTGTCGAGTTCCCTCGGCAAAGGACTCACAGCCTCCTCGCTCGGTCGACTCTTAAAGTCCCGGGGCCTTCGCGTGACGATGTGCAAACTCGATCCGTACCTCAACGTCGACCCAGGAACGATGAATCCGGGCGAACACGGCGAAGTGTTCGTGACCGACGACGGGGGAGAGACCGACCTTGACCTTGGTCACTACGAGCGCTTCATCGATGAGTCGCTCTCCAAGATCTCCAACACCACCACCGGATCCATTTACTCGAACGTCATCGCCAAGGAGCGCCGAGGCGACTATCTCGGCAAGACCGTCCAGGTAATTCCCCACGTCACCGACGAGATCAAGGAACGAATTCGCCGTCAGGCCGGTCTTGGTGCGGACGTGGTCATCGTCGAAATTGGCGGCACGGTGGGCGACATCGAGATCGTCCCGTTCATTGAGTCGATTCGCCAGTTCCGCCGCGACGCGGGGCGTGACAACGTCTGTTACATCCACCTCACTCTGGTGCCGTATCTGGCTCCTTCCGGTGAGCACAAGACCAAGCCCACCCAACACTCGGTCACTGAGTTGCGCTCGCGAGGCATTCAGCCTGATGTGATTGTCTGTCGCAGCGACCAACCGATCTCCGACGGGCTCAAGCGAAAGATTTCCCTGCTCTGCGACGTGCCTGTGAATGCGGTCATCTCGGCGGTCGACGAGGCCAGCATCTACGACATACCCATCACGCTGCACCACGAGGGTCTTGACACGATGGTGTGCGACACGCTCAAGATCGACCTCGATGAGCACCCGATCGATCTCAACGCCTGGGAGAAAGTCGTCCGACGAGTCCACACGACCACGCGCAACTTGCGCATTGGCATTATTGGCAAGTACGTGACGATGCCCGACGCGTACCTAAGCGTGGGCGAAGCCATCCGACACGCCGGGTTCGCCGTGGGGGCCAGCACCAAGATCGAGTACCTAGAGGCTGAGCGCGTCCCCTCCGAACTTGATGCCGAACGTCTGAGCCAGTTCGACGGCATCATCGTGCCCGGGGGGTTCGGTGAGCGTGGGATCGAGGGAATGATCGCGACGGCGCGCATCGCCCGCGAAAATGACATTCCCTATCTCGGCATCTGTTTGGGCATGCAGATCCAAGTCATCGAGTTCGCCCGACACGTGCTCGGACTCAGTGACGCCCAGTCCACCGAGTTCTCTCACTCCTCGTCCGCTCCTGTGATCTCGTTGCTGGCCGAACAGATTGACGTGACCGATTTGGGTGGGACGATGAGACTCGGCGCCTGGCCGGCGATGCTCGATGAAGGCTCGATCGTGGCGGAGCTCTATGGAACGACCGTGGTCTCAGAGCGTCACCGGCACCGCTACGAGTTCAACGCGCGTTATCGCGAACAGTTTGAGGCCAACGGCATGCGGTGTTCGGGGAACTCGCCCGACGGTCGATTGGTTGAGTTCGTCGAGTTGCCGGGTCACGCCTTCTTCGTGGGAACCCAGGCGCACCCCGAGTTCAAGTCTCGGCCCGATCGTCCCCACCCGTTGTTCCTCGGTCTCATCAAGGCGGCAGTTGGTCGCGGCGAGGGCCGCGAGCCGCACATCATCGATCCCTCGACGGTCGCCAGCACCTTGTGAGCGACTCCTTCCGGGTTGAAGGGGCCACCACTGTTTTTGAGTCCCGTGTCTTTAACGTCGAGCGACGCACGATCGCCCACGGCGAAGAACGCTTCGAGCGCTCCGTGGCGGTTCACCCCGGTGCGGTAGCGGTCCTAGTGATCAACGACAACGACCAGGTCGGGTTCATCCGTCAGTATCGGTCGACGTTTGACCGAGAGATCCTAGAAATTCCGGCGGGCACGCTGGATGTTCCCGGCGAGGAGCCCCTCGACGCAGCGAAGCGCGAACTCCACGAGGAGATGGGGTTACGTGCGCAGTCCTGGACGTTTCTTGGTC
Source organism: uncultured Acidimicrobiaceae bacterium (assembly GCA_963791015.1). Lineage (GTDB taxonomy): Bacteria > Actinomycetota > Acidimicrobiia > Acidimicrobiales > RAAP-2 > RAAP-2. The sequence goes on from CAWBQX010000002.1 coordinate 311,992, forward strand.
GCTTCATGAACTCACCGGGCTGGTCGACTCAGGTCATGTGGGTGTACGAAGCGCGTGATCTCGAAGAGGTCGAGCGCGAACCCGCGGGCGCTGAGGAGTCGAGTGCCACCATCCACTGGTACGCGAAGGACGAGATTCAGTCCATTCTGCGCAGCGCCTTCGCGATCGACTCGACGACGACCATCGCGCTGCACCGACTCTTCGGGAGTTTCCTCGATGACGTTTGACGAGGCCCTGGAGGAGTACTTGCAGTGGATGACGATCGAAAAGGGTCGTAGCCGCGCCACGCTCGAGGCGTACCGACGCGACCTGAACGCTCTGGGGACTTGGATGGCCAAGAAGAACATGGTCCTGGGAGATCTGACCGAAGAGGACCTGGAGATCTACTTCAACGGGCTGCGAAAGAATCGCCAGGCCACGACCGTCGCGCGCACGGTGGCCTCGGTACGGGGGTTCTTCGCCTACCTCTTCGACGAAGGCACGCTGCACTCCGACCCGAGTGCGCGCCTCAAGGGTGGCGCACGAGGGCGAAGCCTCCCCAAGCCGCTCGGTGAGGCTGAGGTGGCCAAGTTGATCGACGCGATTCCCGCCACAACGGCTATCGACCTACGCGATCGAGCCCTGCTGGAGTTGCTCTACGGCACGGGGGCTCGCGTGAGCGAGGCGGTGGGACTGGAGCTCTCGCATCTGAACTTCGACGAAGGACTGATCCTGGTGACCGGCAAGGGCAACAAGCAGCGCCTGGTACCCCTAGGCGACTCACTACGCGAGGCGCTGCGCGACTACTTGGGCCCGGGCGGGAGGTCGACACTGCTCGCCGGGCGCAAGAGCACGCGAGTCTTTATCAATGCGCGCTCGGGTCCTCTTACTCGTCAGGGAGTCGATCTCATCGTTCATAAGCGCGCCCTCAACGTCGGCATCGATCGAAAGCGCGTGTCGGCGCACGTCTTTCGTCACAGCTGCGCCACGCACATGCTGGCCCACGGCGCCGACATTCGTGTGGTTCAGGAGTTGCTCGGCCACGCCTCCATCGCCACGACGCAGATCTACACCGCCGTTTCGGTGACCACTTTGCAGCGCGAGTACCTCGACGCTCACCCGCGGGCTCACGACTAGAACGTCGTGCGATGAATCTGTGGCTCTGGTTCTTGATCTTGGTGCCCTCGGTGGTCTTGCACGAGGTGGCACACGGCTACGTGGCGTACCTGTTTGGCGACCCGACCGCGAAGGAACGACACCGCCTCACGCTCAACCCGCTGGCGCACATCGATCCCTTTGGCACCATCTTGATGCCCGCACTCTTGCTGCTTGGTGCACTTCCCGGCTTTCGGCTACGCCAAGCCTGTGCCGGTCAACGTGTCGCGGCTGCGCAAACCGCGTCAACAGGCCATCTGGGTCTCACTCGCTGGTCCGGCCGTCAACATCGTCCTCTCGGCCGTGGGACTTCTCATCTGTCGTCTCACGATTGCGACGGGGTTCAACTCCTTCGGTCAGATCATTCAGTACGCCAAGGATCCGAACCTCTTCGAGTTTGGCGAGTACCTGGGCATCGTCAACTTGGTGCTGGCCGCCTTCAACCTGATTCCCGTGCCGCCGCTTGACGGCTCGGCGATCATTGAACGCTTCGTACCGCGCCGGCATCTGGCTGGCTACTACCAGCTACGCGCGCGGGCCATGCCGCTCGTCTTTCTGGTGGTGATCTTGCTCTTTTGGGTGACCAGCATCGGCAGCACCTGGATTGGCCACCTGGAGAACTGGTGGTTCGATCTGCTTTAGATGAGTCCCATGGCGCTCGCGGCGCGACGGTAGATGGGACCGGCCACGTCGCCCGCCTTGAGCGCGCCCTGAGCGGCGACGGCTTCCACCTCGGCGGGTGAGCGCAGGAGCTCCTCGTACCTCACGCGCAATGGGGCGAGGGACTCGATGATCACTTCAGCGAGATCCTTTTTCAGGTCGCCGTAGCGCGAGTAGCGAGATGCGATGTCCTCGGGCGTGTCATCGGTGAAGGCGGCGAAGATCTCGAGAAGATTCGAGATACCCGGCTTCTTGTCCCAGTCGAAGGACACCTCGCCGTCGGTGTCGGTCACGGCCTTGGCGATCTTGCGTTCGATCTCGGCGGGTGCATCGAACATGAGAATCGTGCCCAGGGGGCTCGAGATTGACTTGCTCATCTTGCGGGTGGGCTCCTGGAGGTCCATCACCCGGGCGGCCACCTTGGGTTGCACGCCGACGGGCACGCGGAAGGTCTCGCCGTAGCGATTGTTGAAGCGCTCGGCCACGTCGCGGGTGAGTTCTAGGTGTTGGCGCTGATCGTCGCCCACGGGCACTTCCTCAGAGTCATAGAGCAGGATGTCAGCGGCCATGAGCACCGGGTAGGTCAACAGCCCCACCCGGTATCCGTCCTGGCGAGCGGCCTTCTCCTTGAAGGCCACCATGCGAGAGAGCTCGCCGTACGTCGCGACACACTCGAGCAGCCAGTCGAGTTGCGCGTGGTAGGACACCTGGCTCTGGACGAAGATCGTGCACACCTCGGGGTCGAGCCCCGCGGCCAGGTACGTGGCCAGTAGATCGGTCGTGTTGGCCCGCAGTTCCTCGGGCGTGATGTGCAAGGTGAGGGCGTGCAAATCGACCACGCAGTAGAAAGCGTCCGCGTTCTGGGCGCGCACCCACTGGCGCAATGCCCCCAGGTAGTTGCCCAAATGCAACGGACCCGACGGCTGCATGCCCGAGAGAATCTTCATCGTTCAATGGTAGAGGAGGGATACCTATACAGTTGTCCCGTGACCTTCGTCGTGACGACGCCGTCCTTCAGCGGCCCCATCGAGCTGCTCTTGCAGTTGATCTCCAGCCACGACGTGGACATCTTGGACGTGCCGCTCGCCCCACTCGTCGACGCGTTCGTGGCAACCCTGCGTGACGACGCCACCGAACTCAATATGGACGAACTGTCTGAGTTTCTCCTGATCGGCGCCGTGTTACTGGAGATGAAGAGTCACCGACTGCTGCCCGGACCTGAGAGTGGTGAGATCGACGAGGAGTTCGTCGGGTGGGAAGAGCGCGATGTTCTTCTCGCGCGACTCCTCGAGTTGCGCACGTACGCCGCGCTAGCCGACGCTTTCGTGTCCCTCTTTGAGCGTGCGAGTCGTGCGTACTCGCGACTGCGCGGCGTCGATGACGGTTTTGTGGTCCAGCCGCCCGATCTTCTGGCCGGAGTGACGACGACGCAACTCGCCCTGGCGTACCTGCGGGGCATCGAGGAAAAGCCCGTGCCGGTCGTGCGCTTGCACCACGTCACCGTCGACGCGGTGACGGTTGCCGAGACGGTCGCGGCACTGTCTCAACGACTACCCACGATGGGTCGATTCTCGTTTCGCCAACTGACCGAACCACTCGTAACCCGCATTGAAGTGATCGTGCACTTTCTCGCCCTGCTCGAACTGTGCAAGCTCGGCCACGTCACGCTGGGCCAGGGAGCAACGTTCGGCGAGGTGCAGATTGAGTGGCTCGATATAAACGCGAGCGTGGACTTTGGGGGAGTGGATCGCTATGAGGGATGAACTGTCGCTCGAACAGAAGCTCGAAGCGATGCTGACCGTTGCTCTCGAGCCCATCTCGGCCGAAGAGCTCGCCGACGTCGTGGATGCCGAGGCCGACGTCGTTCGTCGCACGCTCGGCGAACTGCGGTCGGAGTTTCTCGAGCAGCGCAGAGGCTTCCAGGTCGTGGAGCTCGCGAGCGGTTGGGTAATGCAGTCCTCGCCCGACGTCGCGGCGTGGGTGACGAAGTTCGCCAACCGCGACGTCTCGCATCGCCTCAGTTCCGCCGCCCTGGAGTCACTGGCGATCATCGCGTACCGCCAGCCCGTCTCGCGCGCACAGATCTCCGCGTTGCGTGGCGTCAATGTTGACGGCGTCGTGCGGCTCTTGGAGCAGCGCGGGTACATCGAAGAGTTGGGACGCGCACCCGGTCCCGGCCAGCCGATCCTCTATGGCACGACCGAGTCGTTCTTGGATCGCATGGGACTGGCCACATTGGATGATCTGCCGCCGATCGAGGAGTTCATGCCGCCCATTGAGACCGCCAACGCGCTGGCCGAGGAGATCGCAGAACGCTTCGACGACTCCGAGGTGTCCTAGTTGGAGGGCGGAGAGCGTCTCCAAAAGGCTCTCGCGCGGGCGGGGTTTGGCTCGCGGCGGGCGTGCGAGGTTCTGATCGTCGATGGTCGGGTGACGATCGACGGACGAGTGGCGGAGTTGGGCAACCGCGTGGATCCCGAGATCAACGTAATCTGCGTCGACGGCAAGATGGTCCCCACCTCGCAGTCCAAGGTGTACTTCCTCTTGAACAAGCCCGACGGGGTCGTCACCACCGCCTCGGACCCTCAGGGCCGCACGACCGTCCTGGATCTGGTGGAGTCACCGGTGCGCATCTTTCCGGTCGGTCGACTCGATATGAACACCGAGGGCCTACTGATCCTGACCAACGACGGTCGCCTCGCACACCTGTTAACGCACCCGAGTTCGGGCGTCGCCAAGGAGTACCTGGTGCGCGTGGAGGGTGATCCCTCTCCCGGAGCCTTGCGGCGCCTGCGTGAAGGGGTCGAGCTCGATGACGGTGTCACGGCGGCGGCCCAGGTCTCGCGGGTGAGCGAAGGGCTGTTGCGCATTGTCATCCACGAAGGGCGAAATCGACAGGTGCGGCGCATGTGTGCAGCGGTCGGCCACGAGGTGACGCGACTGGTTCGCACGAGGATCGGTCCGCTGCAAGATGCGACACTCTCGCCGGGCGCCTATCGCCAGTTGTCGGTCAATGAAGTGCGTCGATTGATGGAGGCCGTGGGGATGACCGATGAACTGGCCTCTACGATGCCTGCATGACTTCTGCCAAGGTACGCGGACTGAGGGGCGCCACGACGTGTGATGAGAACACCGTCGAGGAGATCAACGTCGTCACCCAGGAACTGCTAACCGAGATGCTTCAGCGCAACGGGATCGGTCACGACGACGTGATCAGCGTCCTCTTTACGACGACCCCCGACCTCACCGCCGGGTTCCCCGCCTCGGCCGCTCGCGGCATCGGCTTCGGCGACGTGCCGCTGCTGTGCGCCAGCGAGATCAACGTGCCCGGCGCCATGCCGCTGGTCGTGAGGGTGCTGATGCACGCCTACACCGAGCGGGATCGCAGTGATCTGCGTCACGTGTACTTACGAAACGCTCCATCCCTGCGCGATGATCTCCCCGAGTAACCGCCGCGCCCACGTGGTGGGTCTCGGTCTCATCGGCGCGTCCGTCGCACGAGCACTCATGGAGACCGGCTGGGTCGTCACGGGCACCGACGCCGACGAGGTTGTACTCGGGGCCGCGCTTGACGCCAGCGTCGTGACGGGTTCAGACTTCGACGACGAGGTCAGTCTTGTCGTCGTGGCGACGCCGGCGGGCGTGGTGCCACGGATCGTTCGCGACTACCTCGAACGCTCCGCGCGTAGCGAACTCATTGTCACCGACGTTGCGGGCGTCAAGGGCACCATCGTTGACGAAGTAAGCGATCCCCGCTTCCTTGCGGGCCATCCCATGGCCGGCTCGGAGCAACGAGGGCTAGCGGGTGCCCGAGCCGATCTCTTCCAGGGGTGCACCTGGGTTCTGACGCCCACGTCGGCCACGTTGCCCGCGACGTACACGACCTTGCACGGGATTTTGCGCGAGATGGGCGCCAACGTAGTGGCCGTGAGCGCGGACGATCACGATCGACTGGTCGCGGTCGCAAGTCACGTGCCTCATCTCCTTGCAGGCGCACTCATGAATGAAGCCACCCGGGTGGCCGAACAGGACGCCGTGCTGTTGCAACTGGCGGCCGGCGGTTTTCGCGACATGACTCGCGTGGCGGCTGGTGACCCGGGTATCTGGCCCGACATTCTCTTTGAGAATCGTGACGCAATTGCCCTGTCTTTGCTCGCACTCGAAGAACGCCTCGCGCGATTGCGCACGGCGCTCAGCACTGATGACCACGACGCCATCGCCAAAGACCTCGCCCAGGCGGCTTCGGCCCGGCGCCAGTTGCCCGGTCGGGCCCTGAACTCCGAGAACCTCGCGTACCTGCGCGTAGCGGTGAGTGACCAACCCGGCGTGCTGGCTGCGGTCACGATGGCCGCCTCGGAGATGCTCGTCAATATCTACGACATCGAGATCGCCCACGGCATCGAAGGTTCGAGTGGCACGCTGCTTCTCGCCATCGACGCGCTTCAGGCAGACATGTTCAGTGGCGCTCTTACCGAGCGCGGGTTTCAAGTAGGTCACGAGTGAGCGACGTCGAGGTGGTGACACACGCGACCCAGTTGCGGGGTTCGCTGCGCGTTCCCGGCGACAAGAGCTCTTCACACCGGGCCCTCATGCTGTCGGCTCTGGCGAGCGGCGAGAGCACGATTACCAATCTCTCGCCAGGCCAGGATGTGGAAGCCACGAGCGCCATCGTCGTGCAGTTGGGAGCGACCCGCCACGATGAAGACGGCGTCGCGTACGTGAGCGGACCCGAGCGTGGGCTGCGTCCGAGCGACCTGGACCTGGACTGTGGGAACTCCGGGACATCGATGCGCCTGTTGTGTGGGGTCGTCGCCTCCATTCCAGGGCGTCATCGCCTCGTGGGGGACGCGTCGCTCTCTCGGCGACCCATGGACCGCGTAGCCATTCCACTGGGCTTGATGGGCGTGGATCTGCAAGGTCAAGGCCTGGCCTCGACCGCGCCCCTCGAGATCACCAGTCCGCTCAAACTCCAGGCCATCGACTACCACGTGCCCGTCGCCAGTGCCCAAGTGAAATCGGCGATCCTGCTCGCGGGATTGAGCGCCTATGGCGAGACCCGTGTGCACGAAGACGTGCGCACTCGCCGCACAACCGAGGACATGCTTCGCAGCGCAGGGGTCGAAGTAACGAGCGAGGACGTCGGCCCGGGTCGCGTCGTGCGGGTGGTGCCGGGTCGGCCGGAACGCCACAGTTGGCACGTTCCCGGAGATCCGTCACAGGCAGCGTTCTTCGCAGTGCTGGGCGCCATTCATCCCGACGCAACGCTCGAGGTGTTAAGCGTTGACGCCTCCGACGAGCGAGTGGGGTTCGTGGGGGTGCTCGACCGGATGGGGGCCGACGTGCGTCTCGATGATCGCGAGGGTTTTCACGTTCTGCACGCGCGAAGTTCGTCCCTCGTCGCCACCGAGATTCATTCGAACGACGTGCCTTCGGTCGACGAGGTGCCGGTGTTGGCGGTTGCTGCGTGTGCGGCCAGCGGCGTGAGCGCGTTTCGCGAGATGGATGAGCTTCGACACAAAGAGTCGGACCGCTTCGCGGGATCGATGTCACTCGCCATGAGTCTGGGCGCCCGGGTGTGGTCCGAGGGTGACGACTTCTTTATCGAGGGTCTGGGATCCGCCGAGAAGTTCCTTCAGTTCACCTTTCATGGCGCGCTTGACCACCGCATGGTGATGGCCAGCGCGATCGCTGGATGTGCGGGAAACGGGGCGACGATCAGGGGAGCGGCCACCGTGTCGTCCAGCTATCCCCACTTTTTTCGCGACCTAGCATTGCTCCAATGAGCGCCCTGGTCATCGCGATCGACGGACCAGCCGGATCAGGCAAGTCGACTATCGCTCGCTCGCTCGCGGACTCTCTGGGCTGGTCGTTTCTTGACACGGGAGCTATGTATCGTGCGATCACCCGCGAGGCTCTGGACTCAGGCCTGGACGTCGCGGACGAGGACGCGCTCGCTCGGTTGGCTCACGACGCGATCATCACCACGGTGCCTCGCGTGAGCGTGAACGGGCGCGACGTGCATGACCAGATTCGCGGACCTGACGTGAACGAAGCGGTTTCGATCGTGGCCGCCAACCCGCGCGTGCGCACCGAGATGGTGGAGCGACAGCGCGCCTTTGCCGCGGCCCAACCGGTCGGCACGGTCGTGGAGGGTCGAGACATCACGACGGTGGTCTTTCCCGAAGCGAGCGTCAAGATCTATCTCACCGCGACGCTGGAAGAGCGATCGCGACGACGCGGTGACGAGAGCGAGGCGTCGGTGGCGCGTCGCGACGTGGTCGATTCAACCCGAGAGGCATCGCCGCTGCGCCAGGCGTCTGACGCGCTCGCCCTAGATACGACGGGTCGCAGCGTCGCCGAGATAGTGGAGGAGATCACGCAATGCCTGAAGCAGCGGACCTCGTCTTAAATCCGAAGAAGACCCTGATCTATCGGATCTGCGCGGGGCTGGTCGCCCTTCTGGCGAGGATCTTCTTTCACCCCCAGGTGACGGGTGCCGAGAACATTCCCCTCACCGGACCGGTGATCATCGCTCCGATTCACCGCTCCAATGTCGACTTTGCTTTCAGCTTGTTCATCTCACCGCGCAAGGCATTCTTCATGGCGAAAGAGGGAGTGTTTCATCCGGCTGTCTTCGGCGCGCTGCTGACGCGTCTTGGGGCGTTTCCCGTCAATCGCCAGAGTGCCGACCGCGAGTCGATGCGCCTCTCCGAAGAGGTGCTCAAACGCGGCCAAGCTCTCGTGCTCTTTCCCGAGGGGACCCGCAAGTTCGGTCACGGCGTCGAGCCGCTGCATGACGGCGCCGTGTTCCTCGCCGCGCGAACCGGGGCCAAAATCGTTCCCGTGGGTATTGCGGGCAGCGAAAAGGCGATGCCAGTTGGGGCGAAGTTTCCGCGCTTCGCCAAGATCGAGGTTGTCGTGGGCACACCTCTGGACCCTCCCGTTAGTGAAGGTCGCGTCTCGCGTTCTCAGATCAGCGAGAAGACCGAGGAGCTGCGCAAAGCCTTAGAGGATGTGTACCGCCAGGCCCGTGAGCGACTGGGCGACGACTAGCGCTCGCGCCACCACGTTCCAAAAACCACGCGCGCGTAGCGAAAGCCAAACAGCCAGTTCTTGCCCTTCTTCGTGGTGCCCGACGCTCGGGGGTACCACACGGTGGGAACTTCACTCGCGCGCCAGCCGCGCTTGAGGGCAGTAATGAGGAGTTCGGCGGTCTGGTACTGCTCCTGGGTGAGCCGATCGACCACGTCGGCCAGCATCGTCACGCGCAGCGCGCGATAGCCCGTCGAGGTGTCGGTGAGATTGGCGCCGGTCATCTTGTTCATGACGAAGGAGAAGAAGCGCACGCCGCTCTTGCGCACGACGTCGGTCGTCTTGTCCTCACCGAGCACGCGGCTCGCGACCACGAAGTCGGCTTGGTCGTTTTGCAAGGGAGCCAGGATCTGGGGCATCTCCGCGGGGTCGTTCTGGCCGTCGGCGTCCAGGGTCACCACGTACTTCACGTTGTGCTCAATGCAGTAGCGGTAGGTGACCTGCAGGGCGACGCCGTGACCGAGATTGACGGGAAACTCAAAGACCTTGACGCCCGGGAAGGAGCGAGCGATTTCGGCGGTCTTGTCGGACCCGCCGTCCACGACGACAAAGGTCGTGTAGGGGCTGCCGTTTAGCGTGTCGGGCATCTTCTTCAAGACGTCGCCGATGTTGCCTTCTTCTTCGTACGCGCAGATGGACGCGACGATGTCCTCAGGCACGAAACCGGGATAGTCGGCGTCAAAGCGATCACGGGCCTGGGCGATGGCGAAGTCGCGCAAACGCGAGATGCGCCGCTTCTCGAGGTCCTCGTTTGACATCTATCTCCTTCAAAAGATGGTCGTGGCGACACGAAACGGTCACTCAGCGCCACGGTACTCCGGCGCACCAGTCTACTGATGACCCACAAACCTCGGCGGCTACGCCGAAATGACCTCCGAGGCCGTGAATTCGCGATCGGCCTGTGCGTCAAAAGCGGTGGCTGTCGGGCGTGGCGAAGATCACGTCCACGAGTGCGGTGAGGGCCTTGAGCACCTCGCGCAACTCGGGCGGGGGAGGAAAGTACTCGTCCTCGACCGTGACGGAGAACACGGTGATGCCATCGCGCGGCTTGAGGTGCGCGAGCACCTCGTTGACCAAGATCTCGGGTGCGGACGCTCCGGCGGTGACGGCCACGACGCCCGTGAGGTCATCGGGCAACTCTTCGGCGCCGTTGACGCGAAAAACCCGGGGACAGCCCTCCGCCTCGGCCACCTTGACCAACGCCACGGTGTTGGAGGAGTTCGCCGAACCGATCACGACCACGGCATCGGCTTTCGAGGCAAGTTGGCGCAGGGCTGCCTGACGATTCGTGGTGGCAAAGCAAAGGTCACTGCGACCCGGCATCCAGATATCGGGAAAGATCTCCTGGGCGTACTCTCTGAGGTCCTGCCACTCATCCAAGCTGAGTGTCGTCTGACTGAGCAGGGCAACGGGTCCGTCATGGCCATCGATCGCGTCGATGTCTTCGCGAGACTGTACGAGGTGCACGGCCTCGGGGGCCACGGCCATGGTGCCGACCGCTTCTTCGTGGTCTTCGTGTCCGACGTAGAGGACGGTGTAGCCCTTCTTGGCCCGGACCTTCAATTCGTGGTGCACCTTGGTCACGAGTGGGCACACGGCGTCGATGACCGTGCCGCCCGTGCGGCGCGCGGCCTCAATAACTTCGGGCGGAGAGCCGTGGGCACTGAGCATGATCGGTGCCCCCGGGGGCACAATGGTCACGTCGTCGATGAAGATGACCCCGACGGACTTGAAGTGATCGACCACAAACTGGTTGTGAACGATCTCGTGGTAGCAGTAGACGGGCGGCTCGAAGACGCGCGTCATCCAATCCAGTGCCTTGATCGCCTTTTCGACGCCGGCGCAAAAACCTCGAGGGGCCGCCAATACGACCTTGTCCACCGTCACGGCTCAAGCCTAATGGGGTGCTTTTGAGGGCGAGAGTCGTGAACCGCATCACTGCGGGGTACCAGGACGGTCTCGACGCTATTGGTGTTGATGCTCGTGGGCTGGGTGGCACTCGGCATCGTGGTGATTGCTAAGACCGGACCGAGCTACGTGGGTCCCGGTGACTTTGGCCGCACGGTGATTCTCTCGATCGAAGGCGGCTTCACGCTGCTGGGCGCGGGACTTCTGGTATTTCTCACGTCGGTGCTGCAACTGTGATGGGCATCTGGGAGGCCGCCGGCAGCGAATGACGACCGCGACGCGGTTGATCGCGGCATGATGCGGGGCCGCCTCGGAGAGTGAAATTGTGAACACCAGTAGGCTGACGCGGTGTCTGGCGCCCTTTTTTGCTTCTCTGCGGCACGTCAGGCGATCTTGAGCGCCCACGGCTCGTGCAGTCCGAGGTGGGCGTGACAAAGCCTCAGGTCGTCGTGGTGGGACGCCCCAATGTGGGCAAAAGTTCCCTGGTGAATCGACTGGCCGGTCGACGAGTCGCGGTCGTCGAGGAGCAGCGCGGCGTCACGAGGGACCGCAAAGCCGTCGAGGTGGAGTGGCGCGGGGTCGCCTTCGACGTTGTCGACACCGGTGGCTGGCTCCAAGGCGGCGACGCACTCGAAGACAAAATATCCAAACAGGCCGAAGCGGCCCTGGCGAGCGCGGATCTGGTTCTACTGGTCGTTGATGTGGCCACCGGTCCGGTGCAGGAAGACTCCACTGCGGCGCGCTGGGTACGAACATCGAAACGCCCTGTTCTGCTCGTCGCCAACAAGGTGGACGATCAACAACACGAGGCAGGGGCCTGGGACTTTCTCTCTCGGTCTGGGTGAGCCGTTCTTGGTCAGTGCCCTACACGGACGCGGAGCCGGCGACCTGCTCGATCGCATTGTCGATGAGTTGGGCGCCGGCACCAAGGTCGAAGAGGACGCCAGCGACGACGACGGCGCGCTGCGTGTGGCGATCGTGGGCCGGCCCAACGTGGGTAAGTCGACCCTGTTCAATCAGCTGATCGGAGAAGAGAGAAGTGTCGTGCACGATTTGCCCGGCACCACGCGAGACGCAATCGACACCGTGGTGGAGACCAAATCGGGTCTCGTACGCTTTGTCGACACCGCGGGTATGCGCAAGCGTGCGCGCACTGAAGCCGGGTTAGAAACATACGCCGTGTTGCGCAGCCTGGATGCGCTCGATCGTTCCGATATCGCGATCTTGGTCATTGACGCGACCCAAGGAGCGACGGGTCAAGATCAGCGCCTGGCCGAGCGCATTTCGGCCGCCGGGTGTCCGTCGATCGTGGTTCTGAACAAGTGGGAGTTGGTACCCGTCGAAGAGCGCGACGCGGTCCTGGCGACGGTCGGCGACAAGCTGGCCTTCCTGGGCGACGCCCCGGTGCTCAAGACAACGGCCCTCTCGGGCAAGGGCGTGCACCGGCTGTGGCCGGCGTTGTCGAACGCCGCAACTGACTACGCCAAGCGTGTACCCACCGGGGTGCTCAATCGCGCCATTCGTGACCTGCAGGCGAAGCAGGCGTCGCCCACCGGCAAGATTCGCTACGCGGTCCAGGGTGCCACCGAGCCGCCCACCTTCACGCTCTTCATCGCGGGACGCCTCGCGCCAACGTATCTGCGCTACGTAGAACGCAGCTTGCGCGAAAAGTTCGAACTAGGCGCCTCACCGATACGAGTGCGCGTTCGAGTCGAGTAGTGGCCAACTGGTGCGAGACCTGCGATCGTCCCGAAGAGGGCGACGTGTGCGAGGTGTGCGGGGGAGAGGTCGCGGTCACCGAGCGCGAGCCCGTGCCGTGGCGCTGGCGCTTCTTTGCGGTCGCCGCGGTCATCTACATCGGGTGGCGGATCTATCAGATAATTTCGTGGATAGTCCACTAGGAGGAATGCCGTGCCGATCTACGCCTTGGGCGATCGAGTGCCCCACATCCATGAGGACGCCTACGTCCACCCCGACGCCGTGGTGATCGGCGACGTGCACATCGGCGCCGACTCGTCGATCTGGCCCACGGCCGTTCTGCGAGGCGACTATGGCACGATCATCATTGGCGAACGAACCTCCATCCAGGACGGCACGGTCGTGCACGCCGTGGATGAGTACCCCACAGTGATCGGTAGCGACTGTGTGATCGGACATTTGGCGCACTTGGAGGGCTGCACGATTCACGATCGCGCGCTCGTGGGGAGTGGGTCCATCGTTCTACACCAGGCCGTGGTTCACACCGGGGCCACGGTGGGGGCCGGGGCAGTGGTGCGCAACAGGATGGAGGTGCCGGCGAACTCCTCGGCTCTGGGTGTACCGGCCGAGATTCGTCCCGGGACCAGTGAAGAGAGCGTGGCGGTCGCCTCGGCCGCGCTGTATGCCCAGAACGGACGCCGATACCGCGAGGAGTTGCGCGAACTCTAGGAGTTCGACACGACGACGAGGCGCTCAAGCACGCGGGCGGCCCGACCGTCGAGCACCGAGTCGCACGCCAGCTCGAAGCCGTCGGTTAACGAGGTGGCGCGACCGGCGACCATCAGGGCGAGCGCCGCATTCGCGCACACGGTGTCGAAGACCGGTCCACGTTGGCCGTCCAAAAAGGCCCTGGTCGCCGCCACGTTCACGTCCACCTCACCGCCACGTAATTTCTCCACGTTGTGATGGACGCCGATCTCGTCTCCTGCGTCGATGCGCTCACGCGTGCGACCTTCTCGGGTTACGAACTCCAAGGTCGAAGGACCACCGAGCGAGAGTTCGTCGAGACCGTCGTCGCCCGTTACCAAGACGGCGTGGTCGATGCCGCGACGAAACAACACCTCGGCCATCTTCTCCGCGAGGGGGACCGTGGCGACGCCGATCAGAGAACGTCGCACGAGGGCCGGGTTGGCGAGGGGACCGAGCGCGTTGAAGATCGTGCGGAACCGAAGTGAGCGTCGCACGGGGGCGAGGTTCGCGAGCGCGGTGTGAAAGACGGGCGCGAACATGAAGCCGAACCCGGCATCGAAAATGCACGCTCGCACTACGTCCACGGGCGCGTCAATTCGCACTCCCAGGGCTTCGAGCAGATCGGCGGAACCCACCGACGACGACGCGGCACGATTGCCGTGCTTGGCCACGGGTACGCCGCAACCGGCCACGACGAAGGCCGCCATCGTTGACACGTTCACACTGTGCAACTGGTCGCCCCCGGTCCCCACGATGTCGATCGCGTCGAGATCGAGCGAAAAGGTGGTCGCGCACGCGATCATGGCGTCGACGAAACCGGTCATCTCATCGACCGTCTCACCCTTCATCGTGATGGCGGTGAGGAAGCTGGCGATGAGCACGCCGTCGACGCGACCCTCGAGAATCTCGCGCAGCGCGAGTGACGCCTCATTGCGCTCCAGATTTTCACCGCGCACGAGCGGGTTGAGAACGTCGAGCGCGAAGGACTCCACCACTAACTCGTCGCTCGTGGCTTTGGCATAGCGTCACGATACTCGGGGGGATTTTGGCGTGGTGGCCACAACTACGCTTTGATGATGGCGACCACATATCTGGACACGATCCTCGCGACTCATCGGGCTCGCGCCGCGCGTGATGCTCGCGACTGGCGCGAACGTGTCGAGAGTGTGCACTACGACGGTCCCTCGTTCATCCTCGTGTTGCGTCAAGGCTCGTCGCCCTACGTCAAGTTGATCGCGGAGATCAAACGGCGATCGCCGTCCAAAGGGACCACTCGCGCTCGACTTGGACCCGAGTGAACTGGCCGCCATCTACCGCGACGCCGGCGCCAATGCCATCTCGGTGTTGACGGATGAGGACTACTTCGGCGGTTCCATGGAGGACCTAGAGGTCGTGCGCCGAAGTGTCGCGTTGCCCATCCTGCGCAAGGACTTCACCGTCAGTGAGAACGACATACTCGACGCGGCGGACGCGGGGGCGAGCGCGGTGCTCCTCATCGTCGCGGCGCTCAGTGACGCCGAACTCTCTTCGTTCTTAGGCGTTGCGGAACTCTGCGGTATTGACGCACTGGTGGAGGTCCACGACGCCGAGGAGTCGCAGAGAGCCTTGGCCGCGGGGGCCAAGATCATTGGCATCAATCAACGCAACCTTCACACCTTCGAAGTCGACACGGAACGAGCGGCCTCCCTGATCGAAGTTCTGCCGCGAGATTGCCTGGCGATCTGCGAATCGGGACTCACGACGATCGAGGACGCCCAGCGAGCAGCCGAAGCGGGTTTCGATGCGTTGCTCGTTGGTGAGGCGTTCGTCACGGCGAGCGACCCCGCTACCGTCGTGAAGTCCTTCGCTCTGGTGCCGAGGACCCAGCGTGCGTGAGGCGTGGAGCAGGGGTTACATCAAGGTGTGCGGCGTGACGACGGTCGAGAATGCGCGCGACGTCGTTGCCTTGGGCGTTGACGCCATCGGCGTGAATCTGGCGACGTCGCCGCGCCGCGTCACCCCGCGCGAGGCTCGGGTCATTCTCGAGGCGACGCAGGGCTCGGTGTTGCGCTGCGGTGTCTTCGCCGACAACCAGGACGAAGAGATTTCTAGCTACGCGCGCGACTTCTCCTTCGACGTAGTCCAGTTGCACGGTCCGCTCAGTTCCGTCTTGCACGACGAACTTCGACGCCGCGAGGTTCACATCGTGAAGGCCCTGAACATTGAGAGTGAGGAGTTCGCAACCTTCGACGACACACTCGTTGACGCGGTTCTTGTCGATGGACCACGTCCGGGTTCAGGCAGCGAACACTCCTGGGACGGGCTCGCAGCACGCGCGTTCAGCGTCCCGGTCATCGCTGCGGGGGGACTCAACCCCACGAACGTCGCCCAGGTGATCACGGCCACGAGAGCGTGGGGCGTTGACAGCGCCAGTGGTGTCGAGAGCCGTCCCCGGCTCAAGGACCTGCGCCTCGTTAAGGAGTTTGTGGACGCGGCCCGCTCGGCGTGGCGTGAGCAAGGAGAGTGACGTCGTGGTAATGGGCACACCCGACGCACGCGGGCGCTTTGGCGACTTCGGCGGGCGATTCGTCCCCGAAGCTCTCATGCCCGCGTGTCTGGAGTTGGAAGAGGCCTTTAGCGACGCGTGGAGCGATCCGGCCTTCTTGGCCGAGTACCGCCAGACGCTCGCTGAGTTCGTCGGTCGCCCGACCCCCGTCACCCCTTTACCGCGGCTCTCCGAGAAGCTCGGTGTGCGGCTCTTCGCCAAGCGCGAAGATTTGGCGCACACCGGATCTCACAAGATCAACAACGTGGTCGGCCAGACGTTGCTCACTCGTCGCATGGGCAAGTCCCGCGTCATCGCCGAGACAGGAGCGGGCCAGCACGGTGTGGCGACCGCCACCGGGGCGGCCCGACTCGGCTTGGCCTGCACCGTCTTTATGGGTGAGGTGGACACGGTTCGCCAGGAGCTCAACGTCTTTCGCATGGAGCTGCTAGGCGCGCGTGTCGTGCCCGTGACGTCAGGCTCGCGCACGCTCAAGGATGCCGTCAACGAAGCGATGCGCGAGTGGGTGACGTGCGTCGCCGATACGCACTACTGCATTGGATCGGTCATGGGTCCCCATCCGTTCCCATGGATGGTTCGAGAGTTTCAGAGCATCATCGGAGTCGAGGCCGCGAGCCAGATGATCGAACTGGGTGCCGGCACACCCGACCTGGTGGTCGCGTGTGTGGGCGGTGGTTCCAACGCGGCTGGCATCTTCTCGGGATTCGCTTCAAGTGACGCGCGCCTCATTGGCGTCGAGGCGGCCGGAGGAGCAGCCATCGGTGCTGGTTCGCCCGGAGTGCTGCACGGGATGCGCTCCATGATCCTCCAAGACGAGTTCGGACAGATTGAAGAGGCCCACTCGATGTCCGCGGGCCTGGACTATCCGGGGATCGGCCCCGAGCACTCGCACCTGGCGAGTACGCAACGTGCGGAGTACTACGGCGTCGGCGACGAGGAGGTCCTCGACGCGCTGTCGCTGCTCAGCGAGAGCGAGGGAATCATTCCCGCCCTGGAGACGGCGCACGCGTTGGCCTGGATCACGCGAGAGATCGGCTCGCGCGTGCCTGCCGGTGCCACCATCTTGTTGAATCTGT
Source organism: uncultured Acidimicrobiaceae bacterium (assembly GCA_963791015.1). Lineage (GTDB taxonomy): Bacteria > Actinomycetota > Acidimicrobiia > Acidimicrobiales > RAAP-2 > RAAP-2. Next base: position 328,855 of record CAWBQX010000002.1, read on the forward strand.
CGGGCCGCGGCGATAAGGACGTGGCCCAGGTTCGTGCACTGCTGCGAGGAGAGTCGTGAAGACTCTCGAGAGCACCCTGCGCGCGCTTCGCGACACGGGACGCACGGCTCTCGTGCCGTACCTCATGGCCGGGGCGACGCCCGATTGGACTCGCCACGTCGAAGCAGCCGCGGCAGGTGGTGCGGACGCGATTGAGATCGGTATCCCTTTTTCGGACCCCATGATGGACGGCGTGGTCATCCAAGAAGCCGGTCTGCGCGCGCTGGGCGCCGGGACCACCTTTGAGTCGATTGGGCGCGAGCTCGAGGCCCTGGATGTTGACGTCCCGTTGATTGCGATGACTTACTACAACATCTTCTTGCACCACGGGCTGGAACGGAGCTCAGGCCGCCTGAGAGACTTCGGCATCTCGGGAGCGATCGTGCCCGATCTATCGCTCGAAGAGGCTGAGGACTGGGCGTTGGCCTGCCGCGATACGGACGTGGCCACCGTCTTTCTGGTGGCGCCGTCAACCCCGGCGCCACGAATCGAACGAGTGGCGGCGGTCAGCGAAGGTTTCATCTACGCCTCGGCCCGCATGGCCGTCACCGGCGCGAGCACGGAGGAGGGCGAGGGAGAGTCCGTGGTGGCTCGGGTGCGCGAGGCGAGTGACCTTCCCGTCTACGTCGGCATCGGAGTCAGCACCCCCGAGCAGGCGGCCGCGACCGCTCGGGTGAGCGACGGCGTCATCGTGGGTTCGGCTCTCGTTCGGGTCATTTTGGATGGCGGGGGAGCGCACGGGGTCGAGACATTCGTGCAACGATTCCGTGATGCGGTTGACGACGCACGGACTGGCTGAGAGTTTTCTTCGCGTTCATCAGGAGTGAAAGACGCTGGTTGCAACCCTTTTCGTGTTGCACACCTTCTCGTCGTCAAGACGCCACGCGGAAATCCAACATCGCTGATCCGCGCAGGTTAATAATTCCAATTGGGCCTCCATGTTGGGGGTTGCACGTAATCCATACCTGGGGGTTTAAATGGCTGAAGAAAGAGTTGCGGATCCCGGCCCATTAGGACTGGCGGGCTTCGCAATGACGACGTTTGCTCTGAGTTCTTGGAATGCCGGGTGGTGGCACGGGAATGGTCTTGAGGCAGCGTTAGCGCTCGCGTTTTTCTACGGGGGTATGGCGCAGCTATTGGCGGGAATGTGGGAGTTTGTGCGCAAGAACACCTTCGCAGCACTCGCGTTCACGTCGTACGGCGCGTTTTGGCTCTCGTTTTACGCGCTCATCAAGTTCAATATTCCAGGGGGTGGATCGGACACAGTGCCTATCTTCCTGCTGGGCTGGGCCATCTTTACGGTGTACATGACGCTGGCGGCGATGAAGACGAACAACGCGGTCCTAACGGTGTTTGTCTTGCTGTCAATCACCTTCATTTTGCTGACGTGGGGAAACTGGGGAACCACCCACACCTTCACCGACATCATCAAGGTGGGTGGGTACTTTGGTCTCGCCACCGCGGCGGCGGCGTGGTACGCGTCCGCTGCCGGGGTCGTGAATGCGACGCACGGCAAAGTTGTGCTACCGGTAGGTCCACGAGGCTAACGTAGGGGTCACTGGTGGCTTGCCACCGGACCCAACCGCCAACAGCGCCCGTGCCACGAGGTACGGGCGCTGTTGGCATTTACGCGCGAGCGAGAACTACTCTCGCACTAGTCGCGTCACGTAACAGATCTGAAGTAGCAAATCTTTCAAGTTGACGACAGGAGTAGGTCATGAGTGAAGCAAAGCTCGAAGCATGGCTCGACGAGACGCGGAGTTTCGCGCCGAGCGCGGAGTTCACGAAGCAGGCGAACGCGCAGCCCTCTATCTACGCCGAGGCAGAGGCTGACCCTCTGGCCTACTGGCGCACGCAGGCCGACAGACTGACCTGGACCAAAGAGCCCACCAAGATCCTCGAGTGGGACCTACCCTTCGCCAAGTGGTTTAGCGATGGCACTCTGAACGCGTCGTACAACTGCGTGGATCGCCACGTTGAAGCAGGCAAGGGCGACAAGGTCGCCTATCACTGGGTCGGCGACGCTGAGGGAGAAACGCGCACGATCACCTACGCGGACCTCCAAAAGATGGTGGCCCAAGCGGCCAACGCGCTCACCGAGCTCGGTGTGAAGTCCGGCGATCGCGTCGCGGTGTACATGCCGATGATTCCCGAAGCGATTGTGACCATGCTCGCGATCGTGCGCCTGGGCGCGATGCACTCGGTCATCTTTGCCGGCTTTTCGGCGGACTCGCTGTCCAGTCGCATCCTGGACTCCGACTGCCAAGTGGTGGTCACCGCAGATGGTGCGTTCCGTCGCGGAGTGGCCAGTCCCTTGAAGCCAGCGGTGGACGAAGCACTCAAGAGCTGTCCGAACGTGCGCGCGGTACTCGTCGTTCAGCGCACCGGTGGAGACGTGGAGTGGGTTGACGGACGCGACCACTGGTGGCACGACATCGTCGACAAGCAGCCCGACACTCACGCGTACGAGTCCTTCGACGCGGAACACCAGTTGTTCATCATGTACACCTCGGGCACGACCGCGAAGCCCAAGGGCATCTTTCACACCACGGGTGGGTACCTCACCCAGGCCGCCACGACGTACTACAACATCTTCGATGTGAAGCCCGAAACCGACATCTGTTGGACCGCGGCCGACATCGGCTGGATCACGGGTCACAGCTACATCGTCTACGGACCCCTGATCAACGGCGTGACCTCGGTGATGTACGAGGGCCTTCCCGACTCCGGTGGTCGCGACCGGTGGTGGAAAGTCGTCGAGCAAAACAAGGTCTCGATTCTCTATACCGCGCCCACGACCATCCGCACGTTGATGAAGTGGGGCCACCAGCATCCTGCGAGTCACGACCTGTCGAGCCTGCGCCTGCTCGGAACGGTGGGTGAGCCCATCAACCCCGAGGCGTGGATGTGGTACCGCGAAAACGTCGGGTCGAACCGCTGTCCCATCGTCGACACGTGGTGGCAGACCGAGACCGGAGCGATCATGGTCTCGCCCCTGCCGGGCATCACCGCCACCAAGCCGGGGGCCGCCATGAAGGCGCTGCCGGGCATCTCGGTGGACGTAGTGGACAACGAGGGCAAGAGCGTGGGCAACAACGAAGGCGGCTACCTGGTCATCACCCAGCCGTGGCCGTCGATGACCCGTGGCATCTGGGGTGACCCGGAGCGCTTCAAGGAGACGTACTGGGCTCGTTTCCCCGGCGTGTACTTTGCGGGCGACGGCGCCAAGCGCGACCAGGACGGTGACCTGTGGCTGCTCGGGCGCATCGACGACGTCATGAACATCTCGGGGCACCGCCTGTCGACGACCGAAGTCGAACACGCTCTCGTGGGATATCCCGGCGTCGCCGAGGCAGCTGTCGTGGGGGCGAGCGACGAGGTGACCGGTCAGGCCATCGTTGCCTTCGTGACGCTCAAACTCTCAGCCGACGAGGCCGAAAAGGACCACACCGCTACCGTCCACGCGTTGCGCGAGCACGTCGCTAAGGTGATCAGCCCGATCGCCAAGCCCCGCCAGATCATCCTGACTCCGGAGTTGCCCAAGACACGATCGGGCAAGATCATGCGCCGACTGCTGCGCGACGTCGCGGAGAATCGCCCGCTCGGCGACGTGACCACGCTGATGGACCCGACCGTCGTGAACTCCATCGCCACCCTCATGACTGAGAGCTCAGCCGACGAGGAGTAGGCGCCTCAGGAGTCGAAGCCCAAGTTAAGAAGGTCGAGGAGTTTGAGCCAGAGGTTGCGTCGGCCGCCGCCGCGCATCGGCCTTTTCAATCGATCGCTGCGTGAGGCGGATGAACAGCCATCGAAACGGTTCGGGCGGGAACGGGACGGGCTTCTTTCGGACCATCGAGAGTGACGTGCGCTCCGTGGTCTTGCCATCGAGGAGATCGAGCATGACGGCGGCGCCAAAACGCGACGCGGCCACGCCCAGACCGGTGTAGCCCATGACGTAGGCGGCCTTGCCGCCATGGGCCGTTCCCCAAAAGGGCGAGAACCTCGTGCAGGTATCGATCGCTCCACCCCAAGCGTGCGTGAACTTGATGCCGGCGAGTTGGGGAAACGTCGCAAGAAAGTGGCCGGCCAATCGGGCGTAGGTGTCGGCGTTGAACTCGAAGTCGCGTCGGCCCTTGCCGCGAAACTTATAGATCGTGTCAAAGCCGCCCCACAGAATGGAGTTGTCCTTGGTGAGTCGGTAGTAGTGGAACTGATTACCGGCGTCGGCGACCCCTTCTCGCCCCGACCAACCAATACTGGTCATCTGCTCGTCGCTGAGCGGCTCGGTGACGAGTGCGTAGTCGTAGACCGCCACCACGTAGCGGCGCGTCTGGCGAACGAGGGACGGAAAGACGTTGGTTGCCAGGGCCACCCGGGGTGCGGTCACGGCGCCGTAGGGGGTGTGCACGCGGATCGCGTCCTCGACGTCTTCGAGCCACTCAACCTTGGAGTTCTCAAAGATCTGTACTCCCAGCGCCTGACATGCCCGCTCGAGGCCCCACACCAAGCGGGCGGGATCCACGAGCGCGTTGCCATCGACGTCAAAGAGCGCGCCTTCGTAGGACGGTGAGTGAATGCGCGCTTGAACCTCGTCCTTGTCCAGCACCTCGACGTGGTCGCCCATGTCATTTCGCAAGCGAGCTTCTTCGGCCATGCCCTCAAACTGCCAAGGCGCGACGGCCACGCGGAGCTCACCGGTGCGCTCCCAGTCGCACTCGATGCCGTAGCGCTCGATGGTGGCCTCGATCTCATCCAGGTTCTCCCGCGCCAGTCGCTCGATGATGGGCATCTCGTGAGCGAAGCGGGCCATGCCGTTGTTGAATCCGTGCGTCAGTGACGCGCTACAGAATCCACCGTTACGCCCCGAGGCGCCCGCACCCGTCTCGTACTGCTCGAGCACGATCACCTCGCGCGAGGGGTCGCGCTCTTTGGCCAGCAGGGCGGTCCACAGCCCGGTGTAGCCGCCACCGACCACGCAGAGATCGGCGCCCAGTTCCCCGATGAGAGCAGGATGCGACTCGGGCTCCAGTGGATCTGAGTCCAACCACCACAGTTCAGGCTGTACTTCGGCGAGATGACGTAGAACGAAGGTGTCCTTCTTCTCCATGTTGTGTCCAGCGGGACGCTGGAATCACCTTCTCTCGAGATGCTGAATAGTGGGTTGTGCACCGTCGAAACGGCCCGGCTTCTGGCGAGTTTACCGGTGACGGTTCCAGCGCCCGGGCATTGTCCATCCACCGAACTGTGACAGGTGCTCGTTAGCGTTGGTGCAGATGAGTGAACGGCTCGCAGTGACTCGTTACGTGGGATTCGACCTCGAAACCACTGGAATTAGTTCGTTTCGAGACTCTCCGGTGTCCTTTGGCTTCGCGGAGCGCACGAGTTGCGGAACGCAGATCGACGTGCGCTTAGAGGGCGCCTACATCCATCCCGGCCGACCGATACCTCCTGGTGCCACTGCCATTCATGGCATCACCGATGCGATGGTGGCGAACGCGACGCCCGTAGACGACGCGGTAGAGGCGCTGGCCCAATCCCTCTTTGAGGTGTGGGCCGGTGGAGGGATCATCGTGGGCATGAACCTCAGCTACGACCTCACGATGGTTGACTCGCTGTGTCAGCGACTCGGTCTCGCGACTCTTCGGGATCGAGGATCGATCGGCCCCATACTGGATGTCCTGATCCTCGACCGGCACTTCGACAAGTGGCGCAAGGGTTCGAGGAAGCTAGTCGATCTGTGCCAGCACTACGGAGTGGTCTTGGCGAGTGCTCACTCTGCCGTCGACGACGCCCTAGCGAGCCTGCTCGTACTCGACGCACTACGCGAGCGTTTCCTGGACATCGATCTGATTGAGACCGCGGATCTGAATGTCGCGCAGCGTGCGTGGTTCCAAGACTGGCTGCAGAGTTTCTCGACGTTTCGCGAGAAGAAAGGTGGAGCGCCCGTTGCGCCAGGTCAGTTCGAGTGGCCGATACAGAGTGACGACGAACTCGAGATCTATCGGTACTCGAAGTTGGTCAGCTAGAACGCATAAAAATCGTGATGTGGTCGGGCTGGGGAGATTTGAACTCCCGATCTCTCGGCCCCCAGCCGAGCGCTCTAGACCAAACTAAGCCACAGCCCGCGAAGAGTTAATTCTAGTCCCGCTGATTTACCCCACTGGCCGGTGAGGCGCGTGGGATTGGGCCGGATCAGTGAGCCACGCGCGCGCTTCACACAGGTACGCGATGCTTTCGCCCGTGGACTTCGCGTCGATCGCTTCGAGAATGCGCCGATCGAGCGCGCTGAGCAGTTCATCCACTGACACGATCTTCTCCTTATCCGCCGGCGACTGCCGTCACGACTTCGATCTGGGTGCCGTCAGGGATCAACGTAGTAGGCCAATCACTGCGCCGCACGACGTCACCGTCGATAGCGACTGCGATTCCCCGGGCATCAATCGCGTGTCGGGCCAGGAACTCAACCACGTTCTCGCTGACGAACGTCTCACTTGTGCCATTGAAGCGAATCACGAGAGGCTCCGCGCGAACTCGACGGCCTCTCGGGAGCTAGATGGCGCCAAGGTCACGCCGTGTCGATAGTGACCCGAGAGCCACGCCCAGCGTTCATCGATCACTTCGAAGAACGGCTCCAGGTCCTTGCTCGCGGGTCGCAGACCTTCTCGAATCTCGACGAGCGAAGCTGTCTCGAGGGAAGGAACGACCTCCAGGGAGTCGCGAAAGAGACGTTGGGCTTCTCCGAGTTCGACGCCCAGCGTGCCCTGTTCGTCGCTTGACGCCCCAATAACGCAGTAGCCATTGGGCCGACTCACCAAATACCACGAGCGACCTCGCACGAAGGCCCGCAGCGTCGGTTGATCAGACCGATCAAGACCCTCGACTCGCACCGTCATTCCTCGAACGGGCCGAACCATGTGTTCGGCGTGTTGGACCACGCCACTTGGGAGTGGCTGCGCTCCGGTCGCCAGAATTCCCACGTCGCCGCCAAATGAGCCACTGTCGGTCATCGCAACCACGTGGTTCTCCTCGACCGTGACCGACGTGACGGTCTCTCGAATCACCTCGACGCCTAACTTCTCGTTCGCGACCGAGAGCACCTTCAGCGCCTCATCGGGATTGATCCAGCCATCGCCCTCAAAGTACAGACCCTCGCGAATTCTCGGCGTGACGTCTTGAAAGAAGGCATCGTGGGTGTCGCGCGACACCCGCAAAGAGCTGGCTCCAAAGTCGTCCGCCACGTGTGCGACCTGATCGACGAGCTGTCGGTCCCCGCCGTCCAGGCCGACGAACAAGGTACCGGTCTGCACCACCGATACGTGACAGGAAGTCACGTCGAAGAGCTCTTCGGCGAGGTCCTGCCACGAGGCGACGGCGTCGCGCTGTCGGCGGTAGTTCTCGAACTCACCCGGGGCGACCTCTCCCTGGGGGGCGATCATGCCGGCCGCGGCCCACGTGGCTCCATGACCCGGGGCGGGATCGAACAGGGTCACGCGCCATCCGTCGCGAGCCAGTCGAAACGCACTCGTCGATCCGATCACCCCGGCGCCGACGACGAGCGCGGTGCCACGAGTGTTGCTCACGCCACCAGCGTACGACGGGAGCCAATCGGGTCCGTCGGTATAATGGGCGTGGGTCAGCGCTGCCCCAGAGCGACGCACATGACAAAAGACCTTTACGACCCCTCTTTCGAACACGACGCCTGCGGCGTGGGGATGGTCGCGGACCTCACCGGCCGACCGACGGTCACGACGGTTCTCGATGCCCTCACCATTCTCGAGAATCTTGAACACCGTGGTGCCACCGGGGCCGACGTGGACTCGGGTGATGGGGCCGGAATCCTGACCCAGCTGCCGGACGCGTTCATTCGCCACGTCTTTGACGACGTGCCTAAAGCGGGGCACTACGGCATCGCGCAGTGGATGCTTCCCAAGCACTCCGACCTCACGAGCCTCCAAGGGGCCATCGACCAGGAGTTCGCCCGACTGGGACTCACCTCACGCTCGTGGCGCCCGGTTCCCATCGACTCCCGTGTGCTCGGTCCCACATCGGCGGCCGGCGAGCCACGGTTCTTTCAACAGCTCCTCGTGCCCGACACCGAACTGTCGGGTGACGAACTCGAGCGACTGCTCTTCTGTGCGCGCAAAGTCATCGAGAACCACCACGACGCCTACGCCGCGTCCTGCTCGTCTCGCGTTCTGATCTACAAGGGGATGCTGAGCGCGCCCCAATTGCGCCGGTACTTCCCGGACTTGACCGACGAGCAATTCGCCACGGCGATCGCCGTGGTGCACAGTCGGTTTTCCACCAACGTCTTACCGCGTTGGGATCTGGCCCAGCCATTTCGCTTCATCGCACACAACGGGGAAATCAACACTGTTCGAGGGAACCGCAACTGGATGACCGCGCGTGAGTCGACCCTCGAGAGTTCGGTTCTGCCGGTGCCGGTGGGCGATCTCACGCCGATCGTCACACCGCACATGAGCGACTCGGCGAGTTTCGACGAAGTCGTCGAACTCCTGGTGCACGCGGGGCGTTCACTGCCGCACGCCGTTCTCATGATGATCCCCGAGGCCTGGGAGCGCTCCACCAACATGAGTCCCGAGCGCCGCGCGTTCTATCGGTATCACGCGGGACTGATGGAGCCGTGGGATGGACCGGCCTCGGTCACTTTCTGCGACGGCACGGTCGCCGGGGCTGTGCTCGACCGCAACGGGCTACGGCCGGCTCGCTATTGGATCACCAAGGACCAGCGAGTGATCCTCTCGAGCGAAGTGGGCGTCCTGTCCATTGACCCCGCGAATATCGAACGTAAGGGCCGCCTCCAGCCGGGCCGAGTTTTCCTCGTGGACGTGGCCCAAGGTCGCGTCATCGAAGACGACGAGTTGAAGTCCTCCCTCGCCAGCGCCGCGCCGTACGCACAGTGGCTCGAACGCCATCAGGTCTCCCTTGATGAGATCGACGCGCCCGAGTCCCTCACCCCCGAGCACGCCTCGGTCGTGCGGCTCCAAAAAAGCTTCGGGTACTCCGAAGAGGACCTGCGCATGATTGTGCGCCACATGGCCCAGGTCGGTGAGGAGCCGGTGGGATCCATGGGCTCGGACACCGCTCTCGCGGCTCTGTCGACTCTGCCGCGATCGTTGTTCGACTACTTCAGTCAACTCTTCGCCCAGGTAACGAATCCGCCCTTGGACGCCATTCGCGAAGAGTTGGTCACCTCGACGCGAGTGGTCATCGGGGGAGAGGAGAACCTCCTCAGCTCGAGCGAGGAGCACTGTCACCAGATCGTGCTGCCCTCGCCCGTGTTGAGCGTGCGCGAGCTGGCCAAGATCCGCTACATCCAAGAGCAAGCCGGCGTGTCGGGGTTTCGCACCGCGGGCGTCGACGGACTCTTTCCCGTCGAGGGCGACGAGAGCGCGAGCGAGCGCCTAGCGAGCGCCATTGACGCCGTGACCGACACCGTCGTGGACCTCGTGCGCGATGGGGTGAACGTCGTCATCCTGAGCGACCGCGGAGTCTCGGCCACCCAGGCGGCCATACCGAGTCTCCTGCTCGCGGCGTCGGTTCACCACCGGCTGGTGGCCGAGCGCTTGCGCACCAGCGCCGCATTGATCATCGAAGCCGGCGACGTGCGCGAGATCCATCACGTGGCCCTCCTGTTGGGATTTGGCGCGTCGGCGGTCTGTCCGTACCTGGCCTATGAGTCGATTGACGCCCTCGTGGCGTCCGGCGAACTGAGCGAACTCAGCGCCTTTGAGGCGCGCTACCAGTACGGCAAGGCCCTCAACAAGGGCGTGGTCAAAGTCATGTCCAAGATGGGTGTGAGCACGGTCGCGAGCTATGTCGGCTCCCAGCTCTTTGAGCCCGTCGGTCTCTCACACGATGTCCTGGATCGCTACTTTCCCGATTTCACGTCCCGCCTGGGCGGTGTGACGCTCGAACACATTGCCCGCGACGTGTTGCGCATGCACGCATCCGCCTTTGCCGTCTCCGTTCAGAGTGTGGAGATCACCAATCGAGGTGAGTACCAGTGGCGCCGAGACGGGGAACTTCACCTCTTCAATCCCCGCACGGTCCAAAAACTCCAACACGCGACTCGCGAAAAGCGGTTCGACATCTTCAAGCAGTACTCGACGCTGGTCGACGACCAGAGTGCCGCCAAGTTGACCCTGCGGTCCATGCTGGAACTCGTGCCCGCCGCGTCCCCGGTGCCGCTGGACGAGGTGGAGAGCGTTTCTTCCATCGTCAAGCGATTCTCGAGTGGGGCCATGTCCTACGGATCCATCTCCGAAGAGGCTCACACCACGTTGGCCATCGCCATGAACCGACTCGGCGCGAAGTCGAACACCGGCGAAGGAGGAGAAGACGACGAACGCTACGACACCTCTGATCCTCGATTCAATAAGCGCTCGGCGATCAAGCAAGTGGCCTCGGGCCGCTTCGGCGTCACCAGCCGATACCTGGTCAACGCCGATGATCTCCAGATCAAGATGGCTCAGGGGGCCAAGCCGGGCGAGGGTGGACAGTTGCCCGGCACCAAGGTCTACCCCTGGATCGCGGCGACGAGGCACTCCACGCCCGGCGTGGGGCTCATCTCTCCGCCGCCCCACCACGACATCTACTCGATCGAAGACCTCAAGCAACTGATCTACGACCTTAAGAACGCCAACGATGGGGCTCGCATCAACGTCAAGCTGGTGAGCGAGCAAGGCGTGGGAACCATCGCCGCGGGCGTCGCCAAAGCCCACGCTGACGTCATTTTGATATCGGGCCATGACGGCGGAACCGGAGCCGCGCCGCTCACGTCTCTAAAGCACGCGGGAACGCCCTGGGAGCTCGGGTTGGCCGAGGCCCACCAGACGTTGGCCGCCAACGGACTTCGCAGCCGCGTGGTGCTGCAGACCGACGGACAGCTGAAGACCGGCCGCGACGTGGTCGTGGCGGCACTGCTCGGCGCCGAAGAGTTCGGTTTTGCGACGGCACCGCTCGTCGTCTCGGGCTGCGTCATGATGCGCGTCTGTCACCTCGATACCTGTCCCGTGGGCATTGCGACCCAAAACCCGGCGCTACGCGAACGATTCACGGGCAAGCCGGAGTTTGTCGAGAACTTCTTCGAGTTCATCGCCCAAGAGGTCCGCGAGTACTTGGCGCTGCTCGGAGCACACACACTTGATGAGATCATCGGTGACGGCAGCCGGTTGCGCGTCGCCAGCCTCGATGACTCGACCAGCGACTTGGATCTCTCGGCCCTGCTTAGTTCGGTCGAGCCTGATCAGCGACGTCAAACCGTCAAACAAGACCACGGCCTCGATGACGCGCTGGACTGGAAGTTTCTTTCCGGTGCCGTCGATGCGGCCCTGTCCGGGAACACATTTAACTACGCCACCGCCGTGCGCAACACGAACCGCGCGGTCGGTACCCTGACCGGGAGTGCGATCACGCGGGCGCTCGGTGCGCGAGTGCTCGATGACGACCGCATCACGATCGATCTTCTGGGCTCGGCAGGTCAAAGTCTGGGAGCCTTCGTGCCCGCCGGCGTCACGCTTCGCCTTAGCGGGGATGCCAACGACTACGTGGGCAAAGGTCTCTCGGGTGGACGCATCGTCGTGCGCCCTGACGAGGCGTCCACGTTCGCGAGCGACCACAACGTGATCGCCGGCAACGTCATTGGCTACGGCGCCACGAGCGGCGAGATTTTCGTGAGCGGTGTCGTGGGCGAGCGCTGCGGCGTGCGCAACTCGGGCGCGACGATCGTCGTGGAGGGCACGGGCGATCACGCGGGGGAGTACATGACCGGTGGGGTCATTGTCATTCTGGGAGACGTCGGACGCAACCTGGCGGCGGGCATGTCGGGCGGCACTCTCTATCTCTACGACCCCGAGCTGTCGGTGCACGATCACCTGAGCGCGGGGGTCTACGAGATTGACCCGCTCGAAGGCAGCGACGATGAGCGACTCCTTGCTCTGCTCACGCGTTTCAGGCGCGAGACCGGCTCGAAGAAAGCCGCTCGTATCGTCGAGAACTGGCGCGCCGAGAAGATGAACTTCGTGCGCATCGAGACGTCGGAGTATCAGCGAATTCGTGACGAGATCAAAAATGGGTAAGGTCACCGGTTTCCTGGAATACGAACGCCAAGGTCCGACGTATCGACCGGTGCCGGTGCGCCTGCGCGACTGGCACGAGGTGTATGAGGCCCAGAGTGACCAGGACATAGCGACTCAGGCCGCGCGGTGTATGGACTGCGGTATTCCGTTTTGCATGCAGGGCTGCCCGCTCGGCAACATCATTCCCGAGTTCAATGATGCCGTGTACCACGCCCGCTGGGCGGACGCCGCAGAGCATCTCTTTCGCACCAACAACTTTCCTGAGTTCACCGGGCGGCTCTGTCCCGCGCCGTGTGAGTCGGCCTGCGTGCTCGGCATCTCCAGCGATCCGGTGACCATCGAGAGGCTCGAGTACGAAGTGGCCGAACACGCGTTCCACCTTGGATTGGCTCTGTCCGCGTCCACGCCACCAGAGACCGGATTTCGTGTAGCGGTGGTGGGGTCGGGGCCCGCGGGGCTGGCCGCCGCGGCTCAGCTGCGCAGCGTTGGTCACGGCGTTGACGTCTACGAGCGAAGCGACGCCATCGGAGGGTTGCTTCGCTACGGCATCCCAGAGTTCAAGATGGAAAAGTCGGTCCTCGACCGCCGCCTGCGCGTGATGGAAGAAGCGGGGATCGCGTTTTACCCTGGCGCGCGAATTGGTGACGAGGGGACCGCGCTCACCGAACTGCAGCGCGATTACGACGCGGTCGTTCTGGCGCTCGGTTCAACCCGGCCCCGGCTGCTCGGGGTTCCCGGGTCTGAACTGAACGGCGTGATGCCCGCGATGACCTTCCTTGAAGCGGCCAATCGTGCGGTCAACGAGGGGCGCGAGTCGGACCTGAGCGCAAAGGGTCGCCACGTCGTCATCCTGGGCGGCGGTGATACCGGGGCGGACTGTCTGGGTACTGTGCATCGCCAGCAGGCCGCCTCCATTATCCAGATCGAGATTCTGGATCGGCCACCCGACGAGCGACCGAGCGAGGAACCGTGGCCCACTATGGCGCGCCTCTTCAAAGTCACTTCGGCCCACGCCGAAGGCGGCGAGCGGCGCTTCTCCACTGAGACTGTGGAATTTCGAGGCGACGGGCAGGTCGAGTCGATGGTGGTCATCGATCGCGCCACCGACGAAAGCCTGACGCTGCGCGCTGACCTCGTGCTCATCGCGGCTGGATTTGTGGGGCCCGAGCTCGAACAGCTGGGTCTCGCGGACGCGGAACACACCACGCCTCGCGCGACACTGTCGGTCGATGAGAACTGGCGGGTCGCCTCTGTTAGTGGCGACGTTCCTGTATTTGCCTGCGGCGACGCTGTCCGCGGGCAGAGCTTGATCGTCTGGGCCATCGCCGAGGGTCGCAGTGCGGCGAGCGCGGTGGATCGTTTTCTGACGGGACAATCGGGTGCTCTGCCCTCTCCCGTCACGCCGTACAGCCTCTCGTGGTAGCGGATAGTGGAACCCCAGATGCGGTCCAATTTTGTAGCATCGTGACAGGAACCGAGGGGGGCCGATGAAGAGCACCATGCAGGACGCGCCGCTACTGATCAGCGGCATTGTGCGACACGGTGTGGCGATCTACCCCGAGAAGAAGGTCTTCACCGTTACCCCCGACGGCGTCGAGGAAGCGACATTTGCCCAGATTGCGCACCGCGCGGAGCAGCTAGCCACGGCCCTCGAGAAGTTGGGCATTGAGCGCGGAGACCGCGTCGCCACCTTCATGTGGAACAACCAGGCTCACATGGAGGTGTACCTGGCCGTGCCGAGCATGGGGGCGGTTCTTCACACGCTCAACATTCGACTGTTCCCCGAGCAGTTGGCCTACATCATCAATCACGCCGAGGATCGGGTCATCATCGTCGACGCATCGCTCGTTGCGCTGCTCGCACGAGTCAAGGACCAGATTTCCCCCTCTATGACCATCATCGTGCACGGTTCCGAGGACACGGGGGTGCTCGGTGACACGCTCGACTACGAGACTCTCGTGAGCGCCGAACGTCCGGGGTACGAATGGCCCGAACTCGACGAACGTGACGCCGCCATCATGTGTTACACCTCTGGCACAACGGGCAATCCCAAGGGAGTCGTCTACTCGCACCGTTCGACTTGGCTGCACTCGCTCGCGTCGACGTCCGCCAACTCCCTCGGGCTTAACGAGTCCGATCGGTGCTTGTTGATCGTGCCGATGTTCCATGTCAACGCCTGGGGGTGCGTCTACACCTCCTTCTTTGCGGGCGTTGAGCTCATCATGCCCCAGATGTTTCTCCAGGGCGCACCGATTCTCACCATGATCCGCGAGCTGCGACCGACGATGTCACTCGGCGTGCCCACCATCTGGAACGACGTGCTGCGCGTTGCCGAGACGGCCGAGGACGTCGACCTCTCGAGTCTGCGCGGGATCGTGGGGGGCGGCTCAGCCGTGCCGCGCTACATGATCGAGCAGTTCGCCGATCGCTACGGTGTCGATCTGATCCAGGGCTGGGGGATGACCGAGACGAGCCCACTCGCGGCAGTCTCCATACCGCCTGCGGGCACGCCCAAGGACCTCGAGGTGGACTACCGCGTGAAGTCCGGGCGCGTCGTGGCTGGCGTCGAGGTTCGCGTTACCGCGGACGACGGCACCGTGCTCGCGCGCGACGGCAAGTCCTTGGGTGAGTTCGAGATTCGCGGTCCCTGGATCACTGGTTCCTACTTTGGCGTGGACGATCCCGAACGCTTCCGCGACGGGTGGCTGCGCACCGGGGATATCGGCACGCTCGACGCCGAAGGCTTCATGGTGGTGAGTGATCGCTCCAAGGACGTCATTAAGTCCGGTGGTGAGTGGATCAGCTCGGTCGACCTCGAGGTGAACGTCATGGCCCATCCCGCGGTCTTCGAGGCCGCGGTGATCGCGGTTCCCGACGATAAGTGGCAAGAACGCCCGTTGTGCTGCGTGGTGTTGCGACCCGAGGCCGTCGCCAGCGCGAGCGAACTACGTGACTTTCTGGCGGATCGCGTTGCCAAGTGGTGGCTGCCGGAACGCTGGACCTTCATCGACAGTGTGCCCAAGACCAGCGTGGGCAAATTCGACAAGAAGGTCTTACGCGCTCAGTACTCCGCGGGCGAGCTAAACGTGGAGACGCTGGCCTAAGTGGAGTCACTCGAACAGTTGGCTAACGAGGTTGAAGCCATCGAACAGCGCGTCACCGATGCGATCTTCGACATGGTGCGCGCACAGATGCGCGGCGATGACGCCGATCACGCCAAGGAACTAGAGCGTCTTTTGTCGAAGGTCCGGCGAAGCTTGCAGAAAGCCGAACATCTGCTTCGCCAGAGCGACGATGGGGACGTCGAGGCGTGATGCCTCGTTACTCCTGATCAATCCAGTTATTGACTTCGTTGATGAGCAGTCGCAAGCTCACGTAGTTGCGGCCATCGAAGTTGAATGAAATGGTCGTCGGGTTTTCGCGCTTATAGCCCGGTGCATCATTGAAGTACGGCACGGTGCTCGCCAGCGACGCGATCTGCGCGTCGGTCGGCTCTCGTCGAAGGGAGATCAGGCCGCGCTCTCCGACAATCTCAAACCCTTGGTAGTTGGAGTAGAAGTGTTCGATCTCGTCAACCGTCTCGTCGATCGACGTCGCGAGGCGCACGAGGTACATGTCGTCGGTGGCGACGTAGTGGTTCTTCACGATGCCCCGATCCATGAAGGTCATCCACTCGTGCCAGAACTCGCCGTCGGGAGTGTCGAGGAGTACGACCGGCGCAGGATTCGTCTTGCCGGTGTCCAGGAGCGTGAGCACTTCGAACAGCTCATCCATCGTGCCCAGACCCCCGGGCATCACCACGAAGGCGATCGAGGGACGGGTCAGAGCAACCTTGCGAGTGAAGAAGTACTTCATTGTCACGAGGTGGGTGGCCGAGATGTACTGGTTGGCTCTCTGCTCGAAGGGCAGTCGAATATTGATGCCGACGGTGTTCGCTTCGCCGGCGCCGAGCGCTGACGCTTCCATGATGCCCGGGCCGGCGCCCGACACGATGATCCACCCGCGCTCGGCCATCGCCCGTGCCAGTTCGATCGTCATCTGGTAGACCGGTGCGTCGGGGGGCGTGCGAGCCGAGCCAAAGATCGTGATCTTGGGCCGGTCACCCTGGGCTTCGAAGAGCGCAAACGCCTCCAGCAGCTCGTCGATGGCCTGGACCGCAACGTGCAGGTCGCGCGAATGAGCCGGAGAGTCCGCCACCGCAATAACGCGCGCCAAGAGTTCTCGCAGTAACTCTCGACGTTCGTCCGAGATTGCGGTGTCATTGGCAATGTCGTTGAGCAGCGTGTCGATGAGAGAGGTCATGACTACAACGTCTGATACAGGGTGCTGCGTTGATGCAGAGGACGCCCAAGTGGTTCCACCAACCGGCGTAGCGAGTCGACATCCATCTCCTGGCCGTGGGTGGCGCCCGCAGCGCGAGAGATGTTCTCATCCATGAGCGTCCCGCCGAGATCGTTGGCGCCCGCTTGGAGGATCCGTCGGGATCCTTCGACGCCCATCTTCACCCAACTGACCTGGATGTTGTTGATCAGGGTCGCGTAGTGGAGTCGAGCCACGGCGTGCATCAAGACGGCCTCGCGGAACGTCGGTCCCTTGCGCGAGCGTCCGCGAAGGAAGAGCGGCGTCGCCATGTGGACGAAGGGGAGAGGCACGAACTCGGTGAAGCCACCGGTCTCACGTTGCAGGTCGCGCGTACGCAACAGGTGCGTCGCCCAACTGTCCGGACCCTCGACGGCTCCGAACATGATGGTGATGTTCGAGCGCAGTCCCACCGAGTGCGCGGTGCGATGCACTTCGAGCCACTGGTCCGAGTTGATCTTGTCGGGGCACAGGATGGCGCGAATTGGATCGTCGAGGATCTCAGCGGCCGTGCCGGGCAGTGTTTTGAGCCCGGCGTCCTTCAGTCGAGTGAGGTACGTCGCGAGATCCTGGTTCGAGCGTCGAGCACCCTCGAACACCTCAAGCGCGCTAAAGGCGTGGATGTGAATCTTCGGCGAGGCGGCGCGCACGGCGGCGATGACGTCGATGTAGTAATCGCCGTCAAAGTTGGGGTGGATGCCGCCCTGCATGCAGACCTCGGTCGCGCCACGCTCTTCGGCTTCGCGAACGCGCTCACTGATCTCATCCAACGTGAGCAAATAGGGGTCGCCCCGGAGATTGAGCGAGAGCGGTCCCTTGGAGAAGGCGCAGAACCGACACTTGAACGTGCAGACGTTGGTGTAGTTGATGTTGCGATTGATGACAAAGCTGATTTCGTCGCCCACGAGGTCAGAGCGCACGGCGTCAGCCAGGTCCACCACGGCGTTGTAGTCGCCTTCACGCGCGCCAAAGAGTGTGACCAATTCAGCGCGGTCGAACTCGTAGCCCGGTTCGTATCGCGCGAGCAGCTCGGCGACCGCGCTGGTTGTCGTCGACGACGTCGGTCTCGCCGGGGGAGTGTGATCGGTGCCGGAGTACCACGCATCGTTACGCGCCAGGGAGTGGGCGTCGGCGGCCGCCAAAACGAACGGCCGTACGCGCTCGTCGAGAAAGTCTGTTCCTTCCGAGACGTAGTCGGGATAGACCGTCAAGCGCGCGGTGAGGTGGAAGCCTCGCTCGGCGCTCTCGTTGCCGAGGGTCTCCACGGCGGGCCAGGCGCGCTCGGGGTTGACGTGGTCGGCGGTGACCGGAGAGATGCCACCAAAGTCGTCGATACCAAAATCAAGCAGTCTGGTCGGATCGTCACTCAGATTCGGTGGCGCCTGCAGGTGAATGGAGTCGGGCAGTATCAGACGCGCGGCAGCGATCGTCCAGTGAAACTCCTCGTCGCTGGCCGCGGGCTCGTGCGCCATGGCGGTGCGAGGCTTGGGCAGGAAGTTCTGGATGATGACTTCTTGGACGTGTCCAAACTCATCGTGCGACTCCCCGATGGCTTCGAGGGTCCTTACGCGGTCCTCACGCGTCTCACCGATGCCGACAAGCAGTCCCGTCGTAAAGGGAATGCGCAGTTCACCCGCCCAACGCAAGGTGTCGAGTCGACGCTGGGGCAACTTGTCGGGCGCCAGTCGATGCGCGGGCACGTCGGCGAGGACTTCGATCATCATCCCTTGGGAGGCGCTCACCGTGCGCAGCTGGGCGAGTTCGTGCTCGTAAAGAGCTCCGGCGTTCGCGTGGGGCAATAATCCGGTGCTCTCCAGAACCATCTGGGCCGCCGACGCGACGTAGTCGACCGTGGAGGAGTACCCGCGAGCGGCGAGCCAACGGGCCGCGTCGTCGTAGCGGAGTTCCGGGCGCTCACCCAAAGTGAAGAGCGCCTCAGTGCAGCCGGCGTCGCGCCCCGCTTGGGCGACGGCCATGACCTCATCGAGGCTCATGTACGCCGAGGCCACGTGGGCGGGTGCCTGGGCGAAGGTGCAGTAGCCACACCGATCACGACACAACTTGGTGAGCGGTATGAAGACCTTGGGCGAGTAGGTCACGACGTGACCGAAGAGGCGGCGCGCTCGCTCGAACGCCTGAGGGGCCAGCTCCTGGGCCGTTTTGGTGAGGAGCTCGGTAAACACCGTGGTCTCCCCGCGAGTCGTCATGACTTCATCTTTGACGCTACGGTCGCCAAAAGGTCGTCGTAGGCCTTGGCGAACGACGCAACACCCTCGTCTTCGAGTTGCTCGCTCACTTTGGCCAGGTCGACGTCCGGGGCGAGATTGTCCAAAAGTGCGGCTTCCTGGTGCGTGCTGTCGTGGTTGAGCAGGTAGGAGGACGAAAAGTCTCCATGATCGAGCACGTCGGCAAGGGTCTTATCGGGCATGGTGTTCACGGTCTCGTGGGCCACCAGCCGGTCGACGTAGAGCAGGTCGGGGTAGCTCGGGTTCTTGGTGGAAGTCGACGCCCACAGCGGTCGCTGTACCTGAGCGCCCCACGTCAACAGGTCGGTGACGTCAGCAGACGACACGCGCTGACGGTAGAGCTCGTAGGCCGCGGCCGCCTGAGCGTTCGCCGTGGTACCGCGACGAGGATCACCCTCGGGTAGCAGTGCGTCGACCGCAACGTCGACGCGAGAGACGAAAAATGACGCCACGCTCGCGATGGAGCCGGCCTCGTGTCCATTCGCGACCGCGTCGGCAATGCCGTCTCGCCAGGCCGAGATCACTTCGCCGTAGCGCTCAACCGAGAAGATCAATGTGACGTTCACATTGATGCCCGCTCCGAGTACCGCTCGGATGGCTGGCAGGCCGGCCTTGGTGCCGGGAATTTTGATCATCACGTTCGCTCGATTCACATCGGCGAAGAGTCGCTTGGCAGCGGCAATCGTGCCCAAGGTGTCGTGGGCGAGTCGAGGCGAGACTTCGAGTGACACAAAGCCATCCAAATAACGTCTCGTTCCCGCCGCGAACTCATCGCGCGAACTCGCAGACACCTTCGCCAAAAGGTCGCATGCGCGTTGCACGTCGGAGATCGCGAGAGTCTCAAACACCTTCTCGGGGTCCGTCTCGGTGGAAGCGGCAATGTCCGCGTCGTAGGCCGATGACGTGGCGATGGTTTTTTCAAAAATGGAGGGGTTGGACGTCAAGCCCCGCACGCCGTTGTCGATGTACGTCTGCAACGTGCCATCATCGAGCCAGTCGCGACGCAGGTTATCGATCCAGGGGCTCTGACCGTAGTCGGAGTAGAGGGTGGTGAGTTTGGTCATGGGGACTCTCCTAGGACTTGTTCGACGTGGGCAACCACGGCGGAGGGGACAATGTTGAAATTCTCGAAAACAACCTTCTCCGGGGCCGACATGCCAAAGGTATTGACCCCGATGGAGTCATCAACGTAATTGGCCCAGCCCAGCGTGGCGCCAGCCTCGATCGCGACCGACGGAATGTGTCGTCGAAGAACGTCGCGGCGATACTCAAGTGGCTGGGCGTCGAAGCAGCGCCAACACGGCAGAGCCACGACGCGGGTCACTACGCCCTTAGCCGCGAGGTCTTCGTTCGCTCGCAGACACAGCGACACCTCCGAACCGGTGCCGACCAGAGTGAAGACGGCGTCGTCACTCTCGCGCACGACGTAGCCGCCCTTGCGCGCGCCGGCAGCACTCGCTTTGGCCGCATCGACGTCGAAGGTTTGAATGTCCTGGCGCGAGAGGATCATGGCGGTCGTGTCGGGCACTTTCGCGCTGAGGTATCGCTCGATGAGGTCGAGCGCCTCATTCGCATCACTGGGGCGCACGACGTGAATGTTCGGCATGGCCCGTAGGGCCATGAGATGCTCCACGGGTTCGTGGGTCGGGCCGTCTTCGCCGACACCTATGGAGTCGTGCGTGTAGTCGAACATCACGCCCGCCTCGCTCAGGGACGCCAGACGGACGGCGGGCCGGGCGTAGTCGTTGAACACGAAGAATGTCGAGCCAATGGGCCGAAACCCACCGTGGTGGTATTGACCGACCAAGGATGCGCTCATTGCGTGCTCGCGAATGCCGTAGTGGATCTGGCGCCCGCCAGGGGTGTCGTGCCCCTGCACCTCGGCGTGGTTGAGCACCATGCCGGTGTTGCCCGTTAAGTCCGCCGATCCTGCCGTGAGACCCGGAGTCTGGGAGGCGTAGACGTCCATCGCGCGCTGCATGGCCTTGCGCGTGGCGACCATCGAGCCCGGTTCAAATGCTTCAGCCTTCGTCGTGATCGTGGCGGCGCCGTGAGTGTCGAGTTGCTCGAGCAGTCGTGCCCCCTTTTCACCCGATGCCGTGAGACGCGCCTCCCAGGCCGCACGCGCATCGCGGTTGGCGCTGAGGGTGGCCATCAGCTCAGCGGGCAACTCCGCGTCGACGGCAAAGGGCTCGTCCGGCACTCCGAGCTCAGCCTTGACGGCGGAGATCGCCTCCTTGGGGAAGGGAGTACCGTGTGCTTCCTTCGTGTCCATCAACTGAGCAGATGGAAAACCGATGTGCGACCGAACAATGATCAGGCTCGGGCGCTGCGTTTCGGCGATCGCCGCGCGCGTGGCTTCTTCCAGGACGTCAAGGTTGTTTGCCTCTTCGCCCACGTACTGGACATGCCAACCGTAGGCCTCAAAACGCTCCGCGGCGTTGTCGTTGAGCGCCAACTCGGTCTTGCCGTCAATGGTGATGTGGTTGTCGTCGTAGTAGATGGTGAGTCGATCGAGACCGAGGTGACCGGCCAACGACGCCGCTTCGTGACTGATGCCTTCTTCGAGACAGCCGTCTCCGGCAAGGACCCAGGTGCGGTGATTCACGAGGTCGTCGCCGTAGTCGTGGCGCAGTATGCGCTCGGCGATGGCCATGCCCACGCCGTCCGCGATGCCTTGGCCCAGCGGGCCGGTCGTGACCTCCACCGTCGGCGTGACACCACGCTCGGGGTGTCCCGGGCACTTCGAGTGCGCTTGGCGGAACTCCTTGATGTCGTTGATCGTCAGGTCATACCCATAGAGGTACGCGAGCGAGTACTGCAGGATGCAGGCGTGACCCACGCTCATGATGAACCGGTCCCGGTCGCTCCACAGCGGGTCCGTGGGGTCGTGACGCATAACCCGGCCCCACAGCATGACTCCCAGCGGCGCCAACGCCATGGCCGTGCCCGTGTGTCCCGAGTTGGCTTTGAACGGCGCGTCCATGGCGAGTGTTACCACTTCGCGAATGGCTCGTCCTTCGAGGTCGCTGGCGCCGGGATAGAGAGAGTCAGTCATGACTAGAACAGTACCGAAAAGACCTAAAGGTTCGTGCGGGAGCGAAAGGTAGTCTCGCCAGGTGACACTGCAGATTCCTCCGAACTGTGACCTCACCCTGGGCCTCGTGTGTCTGGATAAGACTGAACCGGGTCGAACGATCTGGCGCGCCACGATCGACGAGCGATTCCTGAATCCGGCCGGTGTCGTGCAGGGCGGATTCCTCGCGGCGATTTTGGACTCGGCCATGGGCGCCACGGCGGTCTCACTGACGGGGGAGCGTCGTGTGAGCGTCGCGAACACCGAGATGAAGGTGTCCTTCCTGCGCTCGGCTCGCGTGGGCGACATCCTGACCTGCACCGCGAGGGTCATTAAACCCGGTCGAGTCATTTCATTCTTGGAAGCAACCATTGAGAATGCCCAGGGCGACCTCGTGGCCACGGCCAGTTCTACCTACCTGATAAGAGACCGTTCTGAGTAGGCTTGGGCCGTGAAGAACTCGGCCTGGCGTCGCTTTTTGTGGGGGGCTTCTCTTCAGCGTGACGTTGACGAACTCAAGCGCATCGCGATCCGGTACGTCAAGGAAGAGACCGTCCAACCACTCAAGGATCTCTGGCGATTTGTGCTGTGGGGTGCTCTAGGCAGTGTCTTCGTCGGCTTTGGTTCGGTGCTCTTGCTCTTTGGTGCGCTGCGCTACCTGCAGTGGCAATTCCCGGTGTTCCACGGCTCACTCTCCTGGCTGCCGTACGTGATCGTGGCCGCTCTCGCCGTTGTCGTCATCGCCCTCACGGCGTGGCGCATCATGAGTGGCGCAGCCAAGCGCCGATTGAAGGCGGCCAAATGAGCGAGCCCAGTGCGACACGCCGCGAGCTCGAGAACTCCCTTCGCTCGTTCCTGCCGAAGGAAGTCCAGGATCCAAGTTCGCTGAACACCTCGAAGCCGACCCTGGCCTCGGTGGGTGTGGGTGGGCTGGTCGGCGGCTATCTCTGGGGTCGCCTGCGCGGACGATCGGTGCGCAAAGCCAAGAAACTGCAGAAACAGGAGAAGCAGGATAAGAAGAAGTCGAAGAAGGGTAGAGCGGACTAATGCGCCGTCAAATTCTTCGGGTCGCCTCGACCGCTGCCCTCGGTAAGGCCATGGCGAACCGTGACAAGCGCTGGTTGGGCATCGGCCTCGCACTCGCCGCCCTGCGGTTCTTGGATTCGCGAGCAAAGAAGCGCGCGGCGCGCCACTCGTGAGTCACAGCGTTCTCGCCGAAGGCGAGCGCGTCATGCTGATTGACGCGAAGGACCGTCACTACTTGATCACACTCAAGGCCGACGCGGCGTTTCACACGCACGCCGGCATCGTCCAGCACGATGACGTCATCGGTCAGGTCGAAGGCTCGCTCGTCACCTCCACGACCGAGCGCAAGTTCCTCGTGTTGCGACCGACGCTCTCGGACGTGGTCCTCAAGATGCCTCGCGGCGCGCAAGTCATCTATCCCAAGGACCTCGGCGCCATTCTCCTCCAGGCGGACATCGGGCCGGGCATGCGCGTGCTCGAATCGGGCGTCGGTTCGGGGGCGCTGTCGATGACCTTGCTGCGCGCGGGCGTGTCGCTCGTGGCCTATGAGATCCGTGACGACTTCGCCGCCCACGCCATCAAGAACGTTCACGACTTTCTCGGCCCCGATGTCGACTATGACGTGCACATTCGCGACGTCACCGCGGGCATCGACGAGACCGATCTCGATCGCGTCATTCTGGACATGCCCGAACCTTGGGATGTCGTCAAACACGCCGAGGGCGCGTTACGTCCGGGGGGACTCCTGCTCTCGTACCTGCCCACGATCAATCAGACCCAATTGCTGCGCGAAGCCCTTCAACGCCACTCTTTTGGACTCGAAGAGACCGTCGAGATCCTGCGCCGCACCTGGCACATAGATGGTCGATCGGTGCGACCCGATCATCGAATGGTCGCCCACACGGGTTTTCTCACTTCGGCGCGACGCCTGGTGGGTCGAGAAGTCGGAGACTAGCTAGTCGCGCTGGATGAAGATGCACTCACCGGGGCACTCTTCAGAGGCCTCGACGACTGCGTCTTCGAACTCCGACGGCACGTCGGCCAGGCCCTGAGCTCCGCCCGGATTGCTCTTGACGTCGTCGCCCTGTTTTACGTAGGCCAAGCCGTCGTCGAGCAAGGTGAACACGGACGGGCAGATCTCTTCGCAGAGCCCGTCTCCTGTGCACAGATCTTGGTCGATCCAAACCTTCATTTGTTCAGTCCTCCGTGGCCAAATACGTAGAGTCACTCTAGTGGGAGATTTCGCCAATGCGTGGTCTCGCGGACTACGTCGGGCTCCCCTAGGGTGGTTCTATGGAGCGTTCCTCAGGCTTTGACGAATCATCACGGGGCGAGCGCGACGACCTATTCGGGCCTACCGAGTACGGCCTGAGCGACGTAGAGCAGGCCAACCGGCGCATCGAGATACTCGAAGAGAAGCTTCTCGAGGCGCGCGGTCAATTGGCCCAGAGTCGATCGAATAATGAAAAGTTGACGATCACCATTCAACAGACGCGTGATCAGATCGCGGCCCTGCGCGACGAGGTCGAGAAACTCACCCAGCCCCCCGCAGTGTACGGAACGTTCACTGGTTTCAACGAAGACGGCTCGGTCGACATCTTCGCCTCAGGGCGCAAGATGCGCGTGGCGCTGCACCCGGGCCTCGACCCCGCCCAGATCGCCCGCGGCGACGAGGTGGTCCTCAACGAGTCCTTCACCGTGATCGGGGTGCGCGACTCCGACGGCCAGGGTGAAGTGGTCACCGTCAAAGAGGTGCTCGACGAGCGCCGGGTACTGGTCTACGGGCGCGCCGATGAGGAGCGCGTCGTTGAACTCGCCGAAGCTCTGCAGTCGGTGAAGTTGCGAAGCGGTGATGCCTTGCTGCTCGATCTGCGCTCGAACCTGCTCACAGAGAAACTCACGCGCCAAGAGGCCGAGGAGCTCATTCTCGAAGAGGTGCCCGACATCAGCTACGCCGACGTCGGGGGACTGGACGCGCAGATCGAAGCCATCACCGACGCGGTGGAGTTGCCGTATCTGCACCGAGCGCTCTTTCACGACTACGACCTGCCTGCACCGAAGGGCATCTTGCTCTACGGCCCACCCGGTTGTGGCAAGACCCTGATCGCCAAGGCCGTGGCTAACTCGCTGTCCCAGAAGGTGGCCGAGCTCACCGGAAATCGCAACGTGCGCTCGTACTTCCTCAACATCAAGGGTCCCGAACTCCTCAACAAGTACGTGGGCGAGACCGAGCGCCAGATTCGCGTGGTCTTTCAACGCGCGCGAGAAAAGGCCGAAGAGGGCGTACCCGTCATTGTCTTCTTCGACGAGATGGACTCGCTGTTTCGTACCAGGGGTACGGGTATTAGTTCGGACATGGAGTCGACCATCGTCCCCCAGTTACTCGCCGAAATCGACGGAGTGGAGTCGCTACGCGACGTCATCGTCATCGGCGCCACCAACCGCGAGGACCTGATCGACCCCGCAATCCTTCGCCCCGGACGCCTCGACGTGAAGATCAAGATCGAGCGGCCGAATGAAGAGGCGGCGGCCCAGATCTTCCAGCGGTACCTGCACGTCGACTTGCCCCTCGACCCCACGACGGTGATCGACCTCGGGGGAGGGGATCGCGCCAAGGCGGTCCAGGCCATCATCGAAGAAACCGTCAAACTGATGTACCAGATCGACGATGAGAATCGATTCCTTGAGGTGACCTACCAGGGGGGTGACAAAGAGGTTCTGTACTTCAAGGACTTCGCGTCGGGCGCGATGATCGAGAACATCGTGCGACGCGCTAAGAAGATCGCCGTCAAGCGTGAGATCGCCGGGCAGGGCCGAGGACTACGACAGGACGACTTGGCTCTCTCCATTCGCGAAGAGTTCCGCGAGAACGAAGACTTGCCGAACACCACCAACCCCGACGACTGGGCCAAGATTTCGGGCAAGAAGGGCGAGCGCATCATCTTCATTCGCACCCTCATCAATCGCGAGGAAGAACAGGACGTCAAGGGTGGTCGCTCGATCCAGCACGTAGGCACTGGGCAGTACCTCTAAGGCCATGGCCATCGCCAAGGTAATGGGTATCGAGACGGAGTATGGGATCGCGGGCGGCCCCAACCTGGATCCGATTGCCTCGTCGAGCATCATCGTCAACGCCTACGCCCAGCAAGGTCATACCAGAATCAACTGGGACTTCGAAGGTGAGACCCCCGACATGGATGCGCGCGGTCGCGTTGACCTGACGTCGTTCGCGCCGATTGTCGAGACCCATCTGGCCAACACCGTTCTCACCAACGGCGCGCGTCTGTACGTCGATCACGCGCACCCGGAGTACTCCTCACCCGAGTGCCGTACACCCCGCGAAACGACTCTCTACGACTTGGCGGGAGAAGAGGTGATGCGCCGAGCGCTCGATATCGCGAACCAGTCGCTAGAGCCCGACCAAGCGATCACGCTCTACAAGAACAACTCCGACGGTAAGGGCAACTCCTATGGCACGCACGAGAACTATCTCGTGAAGCGCGACCTGGACTTCGCCCACGTGATTCGAGCGATGGTGCCGCATTTTGTGTCGCGACAGATCGTGGTGGGCGCGGGCAAGGTCGGCGCGGAGACCGAGCCGGCGCTAGATCGCAACCCGTCTTTTCAGCTCTCGCAGCGATCCGAGTTCTTCGAAGAGATCGTCGGACTGGAGACGACGCTCAAGCGCCCGATCATCAACACGCGCGACGAGCCACACAGCGACGCCGAGCGCTTTCGACGACTGCACGTCATCATCGGCGACGCCAACATGAGCCAGGTGGCGACCCTGGTGAAACTCGGCTCAACGGCCCTGCTTCTCGCCGCACTCGAAGAGCGCGGGGTGGAAGAGTTTCCCGCGATGCCACGTTCTCCCGTGCACGCCGTGCGCAGCTACTCGATGGACCTGACCCTCTCCGAAGCGGTCCCCTGTGACGATGAAACCTCTCGCACGGCGTGGGACTACCAGGACGAACTATGGCGGGTCGCTGATCACTACGTGGCTGACTTCGGCGGTGAGGCCGTCGCTTCGCCCGAAGAGGTCGGCTTCGTGATGCAGCAGTGGCGCGAGATGCTTGATGGTGTGCGTGACGACCGCGACGCAGTCGCTGACCGGGTGGACTGGGTGGCCAAGTGGCGAATCGTGAGCGGATTTCAGCGAGCGTCACAAGTTGCGCGACCGCGATGCCAAACTTCGCGCCATCGACCTTCAGTACCACGACGTGCGCCCGACCCACTCGCTCGCGGCACGCGTGGGGCTCCGCCGTCTCTTTGACGAGACCGAGATTCGTGACGCCGTTCACAATCCGCCGCTCGATACACGAGCCTTTTTTCGCGGACGCTGTGTGGCCAAATATCCCGAAGAGATCGTGGCGGCCAATTGGGATTCGGTGGTGTTTGACCTGGGCGAGGGACCCCTGCAGCGCGTACCAATGCTTGATCCGCTGAGGGGTACACACGAACTGACTGCAGAGTTGCTAGAAACGAGTGCAACGGCGGGTGAACTTCTCGCCGCTCTAGACAGGTAGAACAGAAGTATGAGTGAACGAGAACGAATTCAAAAGCAACGCACCGAGCGTTCGGAAAAGACCACCGAGGACGTCTCCGTCGATGCCACCAAGGGCGACCAGCTAAAGGCGGACTTGGACGATCTCCTCGACGAGATCGATGAGGTTCTCGAGGAGAACGCCGAGGAGTTCGTGCGCAACTACGTCCAAAAAGGCGGAGAGTAACTGCGTGGGACTTCCGCTCTTTAGCGCCCACGGCGATCCCGGACCCTCGTTTTGGAACTTTGCCCAGACGACGGGCCTGGGTTCAGCCCCTAGGGAGCAGGACCACGAGGCACCCCACGCCACGACGGTCATCGCCGTGCGCTATGACGGGGGAGTCGTCATGGTCGGCGACCGTCAGGCGACCGGCAACTACATCGCGAGCCGAGACGTGCGCAAAATTGAGGCGGCTGACCGTTTTACCGCGCTCGCCATCTCTGGCAGCGCCGCGCGGGGCTTGGAAGTGCTCAAGTTCGCCCAACTGTCCTTCGAGCACTACGAGAAGATGACCAATTCGTCGCTGAGCCTCGAGGGAAAGGCCAACTACCTGTCACCCATCATCCAGCGCAACAACCTGAGCACCCCACTGGGCGTTCTGCCGCTGCTCGCCGGTTGGGACGACAGCCATCTCACGGGCCGAATCTTTGAGTACGACGGAGCCGGCGGGTGTTATGAGCGGAACGACTTCGCCTCCATCGGTTCGGGATCGCCTTTCGCGGAGGGCACGCTGCGACTGGGATTCCGCGACAACCTCACGCGCGAGGAGGCGCTCGATCTGGGCGCCCTCGCCCTCTACGAGGCGGGCGACAATGACCCGAGCACCGGCGGCCCGGATTTCGTCCGCGAGATCTATCCCATGATCGTGACCCTGAGCGCAGAAGGTTTCCAGGAACTCCCCGCGGCTGAGGTGGCGGAGCGCTTCCGGGTAATCAACGCCCGTCGCACGGAGTCGCGCGGCGTTCCGGGTGGATCGCTGCGATGAGCAACTACTTTTACGTCCCGCCCGAACAGCTCATCAAGGACCGAGCTGAGTTCGCCCAGAAGGGCATCGCACGGGGCCGTTCGATTGTCGCGGCCGTGTACGACGCCGGAGTTCTCCTCGTGGCCGAGAACCCGTCGGCGTCGCTCAACAAAATCTCCGAGATCTACGATCGCATTGCCTTTGCCGGCGTGGGCAAGTACAACGAGTTTGATCGACTACGAGAAGCGGGCATCCGCTGGGCCGATTCGACGGGCTTTACCTACTCGCGTGAGGATGTGGATGCCAGAGCCCTGGCCAACTACTACGCCCAACACCTCGGCGATATGTTCACCGAAGGTCAAAAGCCCCTCGAGGTGGAGATCCTGGTGGCCCAGCTCGGCAACCAGCTTCGCCCGACCAAGCTCTACCGCGTCGCGTACGAGGGCACCATCTCGGACGAGCCGCGCTTTTCGGTACTGGGTGGCGACGCCGAGACGATCAAGGAACGCTTCGCCACATCCGAAGACTCCCTGGAGCCGTTGGCGACCACGCTGCGCAACGCAGTGAGCGCGTTAGCCGGCCCCGATCGCGTGCTGAGCGCCGAAGAGCTTGAGGTTTGCGTTCTCGAAGACCGCGGCACCCGTCGGACGTTCGAGCGACTGACTGACGCACGGGTGAGCGAACTCTTGGGCTAAGGGACGAGACAATGCTGCGACGAATCTACGGCGTGGAGACCGAATATGGCATCACGTTCTCGTTGCGGGGCCAGCGTCGCCTCAGCCCAGATGAAGTGTCGCGATTCCTCTTTCGCAAGGTCGTCGCCTGGGGTCGGTCATCCAACGTCTTTCTGGAGAACGGGAGTCGGCTCTACCTCGATGTCGGCAGCCACCCCGAGTACGCCACAGCCGAGTGCGACTCACTGAGCGACGTCGTCGCCCAGGACAAAGCGGGCGAGTCGATCCTGCGCGAACTGGTGGGATACGCCCAGTCCCAACTGCGCGACGAAGGCATTCGCGGCGACATCTTTCTCTTCAAGAACAACACTGACTCGACGGGGAACTCGTACGGCTGCCACGAGAACTACTGCATTGAGCGCATCGAGGACCTCTCGCGCCTTGAGAACGTGTTCATTCCCTTCCTGATCAGCCGACAGATCTTCACCGGAGCCGGCAAGGTAGTCACCAACGCCAAGGGCACCGCCTATTCGATGAGCCAGCGCGCCGAGCACATCTGGGAAGCCATCTCCTCGGCCACCACGCGGAGTCGACCGATAATCAACACCCGTGATGAACCCCACGCCGACCCCGAGAAATTCCGCCGGCTCCACGTCATTGTGGGCGACTCCAACATGAGCGAGTACGCCACGTTCCTAAAGTTGGGCACCGCGTCGGTGGTCTTGGCCATGATCGAGGACAACATCGTCCAACTGCGCGACTACACGATGGCTTCTCCCATCAACGCCCTGCGTGACATTTCCTACGACTTGTGGAGCAAAGAGCCCGTCAAGCTCATGAACGGCCGCGACCTCACTGCCCTCGAGATTCAAGAGGACTTGTGCGAGCGCGCAGAGAAGTTCGTCGAGGTGCGCGACGTGCCGCCCGATCAGGTGCAAGCGGTGCGCATGTGGCGCGAGGTCATCGAGCAGTATCGCAGCGACCCGATGGGTCTCGCCGATCGCGTCGACTGGATCGCCAAACTCCAGATCATCGATCGCGAACGAGAGCGCAACGGCGTCGATCTTGGTGACCCCAAGATCGCCCTAATCGACTTGCTGTACCACGACACCGACTTCGATCGCGGCCTGTTCTACCGTCGGGCCGCGAAGGGCCATTTCCAGCGCATGGTGAGCGACGAGCAGATCGAGCGCGCTACGTCCGTTCCGCCGTCGACCACGCGCGCCCACATGCGCGGGACGTTCATTCAGGCGGCCAAGCACTGGCGGCGCGACTACACCGTGGACTGGGTTCACCTCAAGCTGAACGACGAGATGCAGCGCACGGTACTGCTCAAAGACCCCTTTAAGAGCACGGACGAGCGATTCCAAAAGTTGCTCGCGTCGCTGGAGCGACACGGCTGAGTCGCACGTTGGAAGTTTTTGAAAAAGTGACATCCGTTCGACCAGGTGGGGCTCTAAATCCCTAACGAGGCCCGCCCTACACTGGGGGTGTGATCAGTCTCAGTCCGGTCAAACTCCTCTTCGTGGCGGCCGTCATCATTTTGCTCATGGGGCCGGACAAACTCCCCGAAATGGCCCACCGCCTGGGCGCCAGCTGGCGCGCCCTCAAGCGGCTCCAGGAGCGCATGGAGTCCGAAGTTCGAGAGGCCATACCGGACCTGCCCAGCACCGGTGACATCGCGCGCATGGCTCGCAGCCCGGTTTCGCTGCTCAATCAACTCGCCGATCGCGCCGACAAAAAAGATGCCGCGGCCCAGTCGTCCTCGGATGACGCGACGGAACCCTCAGTGACCGACGGCCCACCGCTGATTGAGCCGCCTCCAAAACCTGCCACGCCGCGAACCAACGTGGAGATGCCCGCACCTCCGCCTGACCCTTCGCTCAACTAACCCCGCATGGCCAGACTTCGCCGCGCCGAAACAGGAATGACGCTGGGCGAGCACTTGGGCGAACTTCGCCAACGCCTCATGGTCATTTTCATTTGCGTGAGCGTGATCGCGGTGCTGGCTTTCATTTTTTATTCACACTTATTAGTAATATTGCAAAATCCCTACTGCACGGCCAGCCCGGGACACTGCAAGTTCCTGGTGACGAACCCGCTCGACGGGCTCAATCTTCGAGTGAAAATAGCCTTCTTCGCCGGATTCGTCATCTCCTCGCCGGTGATCCTCTGGCAGTCCTGGCGCTTCATCACCCCGGGGCTGAAGGCGAGAGAGCGACGCTACGCCGTGCCCTTTGTGGCGGCGTCGATCGTCTTCTTTTCCGCCGGCATGGTGCTCGCGTACTTCAGCTTTGCCCAGGCCATTCAGTGGCTCAAGGACATCGGGGGCTCAACACTGCTCACGGAGTACAACCCGAATCAGTACCTCACGCTGTTTCTCTTGATGCTGTTCATCTTTGGCATCGCGTTCTTGTTTCCGGTCGTTCTTGTCGCCCTCGAGCTCATCAACGTGGTCACGCCCGCGCGACTGTTGCACGGCTGGCGTTATGCGGTCATCGGGATCACTGTGGTCGCTGCGGTCGTCACCCCGAGCAGCGACCCACTATCGATGTTGGCCCTCGCGGCTCCTCTCGTCGCGTTCTATTTCCTCGCGATCCTTGTGGGCAAGCTGCTGCATAAGTGACCTTCCTCGACTACCGCCAGGAGTTCATCGACGGACTCGGCTTCGGACTCGACTCCTTTCAGCTCGACGCCATAGAGGCGGTCGACAAGCGAGTGAATGTCCTGGTCAGCGCTCCTACGGGCTCGGGCAAGACGCTGATCGCCAACTACGCCATCGGACGAGAACTCGACCGCGAACAGCGCACGTTCTACACCACCCCCCTTAAGGCGCTCTCGAATCAGAAGTACCACGAACTGTGCGAGCGCTACGGAACTGAACGTGTCGGTCTGCTCACGGGCGATACGTCGATTAATCGCACCGCACCGGTCGTGGTCATGACAACTGAGGTTCTGCGCAACATGCTCCTCACCGACTCGGACCAACTGACGTCGCTCGGTCTCGTGGTGCTCGACGAGGTGCACTACCTCCAGGACCCCTACCGCGGGGGAGTGTGGGAAGAAGTACTGATCCTCACTCCGCCTCCCGTACGCTTCGTCGCCTTGTCGGCCACGATCGGCAACGCGGACTTTCTGGGCGACTGGCTCAGCGAAGTGCGAGGACCGACAACCGTGATCGTCGAGCGGAACCGCCCGATCGTTCTGCACAATCACATCGCCGTCATGCGCCGAGGGCAACCTACTGCCGAGATTCACGACCTCCTTGATGGCTCGCGTTTGTCGAGCGACGCGCGCCGAATAGATGCCCTCATGAAGTCCACTCGTAAGTTCCGCCCGGGCCCCAAGTGGCACGGACCCAAGTCGAGTGCGCCGCCGCCGCCGTTTCGCGCGCCACGGCGTTCGGAGCTCATGCACGCTCTCGAGATCGAAGACCTTCTTCCCGTCATCGTCTTCATCTTTTCGCGGGCGGCGTGCGACGATGCCGTGCACCAACTGCGTCGCGACGGTCTGTTGTTCACGACGCCCGACGAACGTCGAGAGATAGAGCTCATCGCTGAATCGCGTCTCATTGATTTTTCTCACGAGGATCTCATCGCACTGGAGTACGCGGACTTCGTTGACGCACTGCGCCGGGGCATCGCGGGACACCACGCCGGTATGGTGCCCGCGTTTCGCGAGATCGTCGAGACGTGCTTCGAGCAAAATCTGCTCTCGGTCGTTTTCGCCACCGAGACCCTGGCACTTGGCATCAACATGCCTGCGCGGTCCGTGGCCCTCGAGCGCTTTACGAAATACTCCGACGCGGGTCGCCAGTTCCTCACGAGTGCTGAGTACGCCCAGATGACCGGGCGCGCGGGGCGTAGGGGCCTGGACGACGAGGGACACGCCATCGTGTGCTTCGCGAGCGATCTCTCGCTTCAAGACGTTGGACGAATCGCTCTGGCCCCGCCGGCGGACCTGCACTCGTCGTTTCGTCCCACCTACAACTTCACGGCCAACTTGATCAACCACTTTGACTACGAGACCGCCCTCGAGGTCGTGCAGCGCTCCTTTGCGCAGTTCGAGAGTGACCGGCGACCGGCCGGAAAGAAGCGGCCCCTGACCCAGATGATGATCGCGCGTCGCAACGTGCTCGAGGAGCTCGGGTACGCCCAGGGTTGGACGCTGAATGCGAACGGGCAGTTGCTGCGTTCTCTGTACCACGAGTGCGATCTGCTCATCGCCGAGTCGATCAACGCGGGTGTCTTCGAAGGACTCGAGCCGGCAGAACTGGCCGGTCTCTTGTCGTGCTTCGTCTATGAGTCCAAACGACTGGCGCGTTCGGAGCGCGCGGGTCACCACGTGACCGCGAAGAAGAAGCGCGTCCACCATGATCGGCTCGGCCAGGTTCGTCGCGTGAGTATCGCCGAGCGATTCCAGGAGATCGCGACGATCGACGCCACGATTCGTGAGGTCGAAGAGCGCTACCAGGTGCCTCACTTCAAGGAGCCCGACGCGCACTTCTCGACGATCATCGCCGCGTGGGCTCGAGGCGTCACTCTGGGCACGGTGCTCGACCTCGCGGACGCCGAGATTGGCCAAACGTCGCCCGGAGACTTTGTGCGAAACGCCAAGCAAGTAGCCGATCTCTGCGAGCAGTTGGGCCGCCTGCGCCATCTCACGGGCGTCGCCGATGTCGCCCTGGACGCTCGCGACGCGGTTCTGCGCAGTGTGGTTGCTGGGGCTTCCAGCGTCCACCCGTCGGAGTAGTTTCGCCTCTAGTCTCGTATTTTCATGCACCCCTACGTTGCCGAAGATTTCACCGACGCGGAGGTGGCCGTACTTCGGCGGTATTTCACCAATCTCGAGGGTCCAGTCTTCGCGCTGGTCAACCTGCCCGAAGTCGTCAAGGGCGCCCTGTTCGCCCGGTATTCGCGCTCGTCCAAGAGTCTGCGTCGACTATTCCTCGATGAGTTCGTGGGCGACCTCGAACTCGATGGCGACGCCCACATTGACGCCACGGTCGGCCTCGAACGAGCTGACGAGCTCTACCAGAGGATCTTCTACGAGTACGGCGACGACTCCGTCGCTCAACTCGGCGGGGTGCATCTGGCGTGTGAGCAAGCGAGCAACCTGCTCACCAAAGTGTTGGAACGCGGACGCCTGATGAGCTACCTGGAGCAGTCCACCCGGTATCTCGGCTACGACCGACGCTTGCCCAACGGGCTCTATCGCTTCTACCGCGACAGCGACATTCTGGACTCGCGTTTCGGGGCCCGCTACATCGGCGAGATGGATCGTATGTTCGATACGTACCGCGAGCTGCTGCCCGAACTCACCGAGTGGCTCACCGTGCGCTTTCCCAAGACCGCCGACGACACCGACTTCGTCTATCGCCAGGCCATTCGCGCCAAGGCCTTGGACGGACTGCGAGGGCCTGTTGCCCGCGAGCGCCCTCTCGAATCTGGGCATCTACGCGTCGGGCCAGGCGTACGAGTCGCTGCTCTTGCGCATGCGCGCGCACCCGTTGCCCGAAGTGCGCGAGTACGCGGAGTTGATGCTGACTGAACTCGTCAAGGTCATCCCGTCGTTCCTACGCCGTCTGGACGTTCCCGAGCGAGGACGAGCGTGGACCGCGTACCTTGCGGATACTCGCTCGGCCACTCGCGCTCTGGTCGACGACGACACCAACGTCGCCGAGGCCGATGAGGGCGTTCGACTCGTCGACTTTGACCCCGACGGCGAGTCCCGCGTTCTCGAGGCGATCGTCTTCGCCAACTCGAATGTCTCGCATGACGTCGCCGCTCGTCGCGTGGCGGCCATGACCAGCGATGAACGCCGTAGCTCTGCTTTCGACCTACGTTGGTGGGCGCAGAAACCGACGACACCGGCCGGGGCGCGCCTTTGAACGAACGGACTACCGCTTCGAGGTGGTCAGTGACTACGGTGCGTTTCGCGACCTTCAGCGCCATCGTCTCCTCACCATCGAGTGGCAGCCGCTCACGGTCGACCTCGGCTTTGACGTCCCCGAGGTTGTCGAAGAGGCCGGTCTGGCCGAACGCTACCGAGAGTCCCTGAGTCGATCGGCCGCCCTGTACTACGACGTGCGAAAAGACTTCCCTGAACAGGCGCAATACTGCGTCGCCCTGGCGTTTCGCATCCGCTACGTCATGCAGATGAACGCCCGCGAGGCCATGCATCTCATCGAGCTGCGCTCCGGACCCCAGGGCCATCCCAGTTATCGCCGCGTGGCCCAGGAAATGGCCCGTCTCATTCGCGAAGAGGCCGGTCACGAGGGAATCGCCGACGCAATGTCCTTCGTGGATTTCTCGGACACCGACCTTGAGCGGCTCGAGGCAGAGCGTACCGCCGAACGGAATCGTCGGAATCGCTAGATATTCCGAGATTTATGTACTCTTTAGCCCCAAAGAGCGCACAAACGCGAGATTTAGTCATATGATGCCTGCGCTACAGAAGAGGAATTCATGGCAAGTGATGTTGAAAGTGACGAAGTATTTGACGAGGAAGAGCTCGCAGAGGGCTTTGACGAGGAGAGCGTCACTGAAGAGGAGCTAGAGGACGAAGTCGACGTCGTTGAAGATGACGCCGAAGACGATGACGTCCTCGTCGTCGTTGACGTCGAGGCCGCTGATGACGATGACGAAGTCGTGGTGGCCGCGGTCGCGGTGGCCGACGACGACGATGACGTGGTCGACGACGCGGACGTCGAACTCGCCCTCGACGAAGTTCTGGCCGAGACGATCCTGCGCACGTCCGTCCCCGAGGACGACGATGAGGCACCTCTCGAGGCCGATCCCTTGCTGGATACCACTGAGGCGATCTTGCCCAAGCAAGATGATGAGTTTCGATGCAAGTCCTGCCGCTTGCTCAAAAAGACGAGCCAGCTCGCCGACAAGGCGAACATGCTCTGTCGTGACTGCGTCTAGGAGCTACGTGCCATCGTGAGCGTTCTGCTCGCAGAGGGCGTGACACCAGAACTTGAAGAGTTGTGGAAGCGCGCGTTGCACGACGTATCGGCCAAGCGCGGAGGGGCGGCGCTTCTGGCGACCCTGTGCGACGTCACGCCGCCGGACCAACTTCTTGCCTCAGCCGTGGCCTCAGGATCACTATGGGTCTTTCGTGACGACGCGCTCAAGGGGTTTGCGCTGTGTCGCGCACAGCTCATCGAGGCGGTGTATGTGGCGATCGAGTTCCGACGCCAAAAAGTCGCCACGACGATTGTTCGACACCTGCTCAACGATGCTGCTGCTCCGGTGGACGCCTATGCGCTGCCGGGGGACCGAGCGATGAAATCGCTCTACGAGTCGATTGGCTGGAAGGCGCGACTGCTTACGATGCGCGGCGCGTAGCCGGTCGGCGCGTCGGGCGCACCGGTCGCGTCGGTGGAGGTGGCGGGGGAACCTTCATCCCCAACAGCTTGGCCAGCTCGGGAATTGCTCCTGCGTTGTGCACCGCGACCGCTCGGCTCGAGTCATCGCCGGGAATGCCCAAGGGCTTGATATTGCGACGAATGGAGGTGTCGGCCGCGAGTTCGACAATCTCATTCCACACCGCGGGCGATTGATCCGCGTTGAGCGTCTCGGAGACGAGCGTCACGACGCGCGACGCCGAATCTGAACTCAGTCGCGTTGAGAGGTCCGGCGGACGGGCCACGAGGGCAAGCGCTTCCTTCGCGTTCTTCGTCGTGATCGCAGCCTCTAGTTTTTCATTCCACTGGGTTCGTAGGTGATCAACGCGCGCCGTGAGCGACACTTGCAGTTCTTTGAGTTGCACGCGTGCTTCGTCATCCAGCGATACTGTCTTGGCGGACGTCACCACGGCACGTAGGTCTCGCAGCCGTAGTTCACGGCCCGCGCCGATCGCGCCCGCAGCGCGGTCTTTCCACAGGGCGAGGTTCGTGCGGTTGAGGAGATCCTCGGCGATCCGATCAATCGTCGCGGGGTCAACCGTGGGTCGACCCTGGGCCGACGCGTTCTTGTTCTGGAGTTCGACGGCGGCCCGTACGGCGGGCATGCCACCGCGCAAGAGTTGTTCGGCGACGGGGAGCTGCTCGGGTGAGAGGGTGGCCAGCATGGCGTTGCGGAACGTCGTTGTGACAGGCGGCTGCTGGGGGCCGTGCGGACGCTCAGTCCGGGCGCCGTGAGCAGGCGCACCCGGTCGGGCCGGGCGCCGTGGGCGCTCGCGCGTGGGGGAGTCCTTGTCACCCGTGCTCTCGCGAGCGGGTCGGTCGTTCCTGGGGCCGCGTGACGGGCGTTCAGTAGGCCCGCTGTCCTTGTCACGGCGCGCGGCCGGACGCTTGGTGGACGACGGGCGACGAGCCCCATCGCGTTCGTCGCCATCGCGACGAGGACCACGGCCCTTGCCGGCGTAGGTCACGACAACATCGGGGCCCTTCTTCACTTCTTGAATCATCTCGATGCGCTCGTTACGCGGATCGATCGGCGACGCCGTCTTCGGGGCGGTGACGGACAGGACCTCAATGCCCTCCATGTACTGCTCGATGTCGGCGCGATAGACGTGCCCGACCTCGGGTCCGCCCGGCACGAGAGAGACCGCCAAGACACCCTTGGGGAGCTTCGCGCCCGCGGCGCGCCACGTGGCGAGATCGCCATTCACGCTTGTAATTTCGATCTCAATACGTCGAGACATAGGTTTCTAATCTACTAGGTCACGTCTAACCATAGAAATCGGCCGCATTTAGTCTGACCTTATTTTCATCTGCGTAGCATGTCGGGGTGAGTGACAGCACGAACGACGACGTAAGCGAGTCTGCCCCCGCGCCAGAGTCCGAGGTCGAAGTCGCCTCGACGCCGCCGTCCGAGGACGCCGCGCCGCTCCCGCCGGTCCCTGACGCACAAGAGGCCGCTCCCGAGACACTCCGCGATCCCATGTCGTCAGGCTCGTTCGATGTCGGACAACCGCCAGTGCCTCGGGACCCGAAGAAAACGAGCCTCTGGTCCACGCGCGTCTCGTTGCTGCTGGTCGCGGCCCTCGTGGGCGGCCTGGCTGGCCACTTCGCCTCAACAAGTTCATCGACGAAGGGTGGACAGGTCACCATCAAGGAAGTCACCAACCCACCGGGCGCTGGCTCATCTCGTGGAATGGATATTCCCAAGCTCGTACAAAAAGTTCTGCCTTCGATCGTGAGCATCAAGGTGAAAAGCGACGGATCCGAAGACGAGGGTACGGGCATGATCATCTCCCAGAAGGGCCTGGTCATCACTAACAATCACGTCATCAGTGCAGCCGTCAACGGCGGCACCATCACGGTCACGCGCAGCGGCACGACCAAGAGCGAGCCCGCGACGCTCATTGGAACGAATCCGGTCGACGACGTGGCGCTCATCCGAATCAACAACGTGTCGAACTTGCCGGCGGTGACCTTTGGCAACTCCAACGATCTCGAAGTTGGCGACTCCGTCGTAGCGATCGGCAACGCCCTGGGGCTGGCCGCGGGTACGCCCACCGTCACCTCGGGCATCGTGTCGGCACTCGGCCGTACCGTGACAGCGGGCACCGACACCGCCACAGAGACGCTCAACAACATGATTCAAACTGACGCGGCCATCAACCCCGGTAACTCCGGAGGACCGTTGCTCGACGCCGAGGGCGACGTCATCGGCATGAACACCGCCGTGGCGGGAACCCTCGAGGACGGTGAGAATACGCAGAACATCGGCTTCGCCATTCCCGACGCCACCATTCAGTCGCTTCTCTCGACCCTGATGGCGGGGGAGAGTGTCGTGACCCACGGCGCATTCATCGGCGTGGAAATCGAATCGCTGACCCCCTCGCTTCAGCAAGAGTACGGATTCTCCGTCTCTCAGGGTGCCGTCGTGATGAGCGTGATCGCTAACACCGGGGCAGCCAAGGCCGGAGTCGAACAAGGCGACATCATTGTGGGCATCAATAGCACGAAGATTGAGAGCGCCCAGGACGTGAGTGCCGTGATCTCGTCACTGCATCCGGGTCAGCGCATCGCGTTGCACATCGTGCGCGGCACGAAGCACATCGTTCTAGAAGTCACCCTCGGCAAGGCCCCGTCGACCTAGGACAGAGTCGCAATTCCTCCGTCGACCGGTATGACCGCGCCGGTAATGTAACTCGCTGCCCGTGAAGCCAGGAAGATCGCCGTGCCGGCCATGTCGTCGTTGCGACCAAGTCGCTTCAGGGGAGTTCCGCGAACGATGGCGTCGCCAGTCGCTTCGATCGTCGCGTGCATCATTCGGGACTCGAAGGGGCCGGGCGCGATGGCGTTAACCGTGATAGTGGGCGCAAGGTATTTCGCCAAGTGCCGCGTGAGCTGGTGGACAGCCGCCTTAGAAGCTGAATAGGCGTACGTCTCCATCGCCGGCGCCCGTAGCCCATCGATCGATCCAATATTGATAACCCGCGAGGGCTGCTCGGCCGTCGCCTGGGCCTCGAGGAGCGGCCGCAGGAACTTGGTGAGGTGAAAGACCGCCTTGACATTGAGTGACATCACGCGCTCGAAGGCCTTCTCGTCGTAATCGTCCATGGGGGCACCCCACGTGGCTCCGGCATTATTGACGAGCACGTCCAAGTGGTCCGTCGTCGAGGCGACGACCTTCGCCAGCCGTCGGCATTCGTCCTCTGTGGACAGGTTGGCCTGGACGAAGGTGAAACGTCCCGTCGAATCGAGCTCGGCAGCCATCGCCTCACCAACATCAACCTTGCGAGAGGCGGCGATAACCGTAGCGCCGGCATCTAGAAAGCCTCTTGCGATCATCTCGCCGATTCCACTTGTACCGCCTGTCACCAGGACGGTCTTTCCCGATACGTCAAAGAGCGAAGTCATTGGCGAAGTGTACGCGACCTACCACGGCGCTTAGGGCGCCGAATAATGGACTTACAAACTAGGAGTTGGTAACGCGCAGGCTCGTCACAGAGACGGAGGAGACCCCTGAGACGGTGTCAATGCTGTATTGAGACTTGATCTCCCACACACCGTTCGTGCTGAAGTTGAAGCCGCACTCCACCTGGCCTTGGAGAACGGGCTGGAAGGAACACACGATGTTGTTCGCGGTAGACGCGGCTGGCGCGATCGCGACCATCCGCACAAAGCCACCCGTATTTTGTGGCAATACGTCGGCGACCACGTTAAACGCGTTCGAGCAAATAGCACCGTTCGGAGACTGCGCGTTCGGACCTACGTTGATGCAAGCGGTGCCCGCCGCATTCCCGTTATTTACCGTCGCGGGGCTGGAATTATCGCTGAAGTCAAAGGAAAGTACGACATTCGTCAGCAGGCCGCTGTCTGCCCCCGATGGCAGCACGTAAATGCCAAAGCTGGCAGCCACAAAGAAGACGGCCAAAAGTACCCGACGCATGCGACAAATGGTAGCAGAATGCCTTATATTCTTCGCCGATAATGTCCGTTATGTAAAGTTAGACATTGAGAAGTCAAAGGCCCCAATCGCCCGTGTTTTACTGGGATCATGTCAATTGTATTGGAGCAGCCAGGAGTTGACGACCTGGAAAATGTCATCCAACTTTTACGTGACTGGCAGTACGACGGTGCACCCATGCAGTTGCACCCGGGTGATTTGGGATGGTCTTGGCGATTTGGTCCCGACGCGCTGGCGGCCGCTCTCCGACTCTGGACTCGAGACGAACAAGTATTCGCTATTGGTTTCCTAGACAACCCCGATCTTCTCCGCCTGGCCCTTGAACCCGGTGCCTACGCCGATGAGGAACTCGCCGGGCAGCTAGTAGCCGACCTAACCCACCCCGAGAGAGGCGTTCTACCGCCAGGAACGGCGTACGTAGAGGCAAGGTGCGGCGATGTGGTATCCGCCACGTTGCGCGATGCGGGATGGAAGCCAGACGAGGGGTGGACTCCCCTCTCTCGGGACCTGTCGGGTGCCGTGGAGACCCCGGGAATCCGCATTGAGGTGGTAGGCGCCGACCTCGTGCCAGCTCGAGTCGACGTGCAGCGCGCGGCGTTCAGCAACTCAACTTTCAGTAACGATCGCTGGTGGATGATGGCGTCTGGGGTCGCCTATGCGGACGCCCGCTGCCTGCTCGGCTTTGACGCTGACGACAACGCGGTCGCTGCCATCACGGTGTGGTCCGCCGGCCCGGGCAGGCCCGGATTGATCGAACCCATGGGAGTTCATCACGACCATCGCGGACACGGATATGCCACGGCCATCACAGTCGCGGGGGCGGCGGCCCTTCGAGATCTCGGTTCGTCGAGCGCCGTCGTCTGCACTGGCAGCGACAATACGGCAGCCATCGCTGCTTACAAATCGGCCGGATTTGAGGCGCTCCCCGAAGTCCGAGACTGGCGTCGTGACGCTTAGTTGGTCGTTTAAAACTCCTCGTGCACCCGACGTTCAGTAAGTTTCATTGACCTCTTTATGCCGAATCTCTCGCTCTCGCCCAAGCAACTCGCACTCGCGGTGTCGGCAACCGCCGCTGGAGGATTCCTGGGAACGTTGCTTCGCGCGTGGCTCACCGGTCTGGAACACCTGGCGAACCCAAGCGGTCCGGTGACGTGGCCACAGGAGATTCCCTGGGTGTTGTTGGCCATAAATTTCGTCGGCGTGTTCGTCGCGACACGCCTGTTGCGCGGCCCGCTGCGCCACCGGGATCCGAACGACCTCACTCGAATCTTGGTCATCACGGGGTTCCTCGGAGGCCTTACCTCATACTCAAGTTTCTTCGTCGATATGGCCGCAATCTGGCACGTCTGTGTCGGCGGGGGCCTCTTCGTTACTTTCGGAGCGATTGCAAGTGGCGTTGTGGCCGCGTGGCTAGGTCTGTTGAGGCACCATCGATGACCCTGTTCCTGATCTCAATCTTCGGCGCCATCGGGTGCGTTGTGCGATACATGGCGGAGTATGCCGTGCGGCGCCACCACCCCACCAATCGGCCGTGGGCCACCGTGGCCGCAAACGCCATCGGATGCGGCGTCGCAGGATTTGTCGCCTATCACTTTCTCGGTAGCGCCGACGCGCACGTGCGAGACGTGGCGATCACCGGATTCTGCGGAGGACTGACGACATTCTCGTCAGCCTTCGCAATTCCAGCCATCCTCCAACGCGAGCATCACTGGGGATACTCCCTGACGCTTGTCCTCACTACCCCACTTAGCTGCGCGGGTCTCTTCGTTCTCGGGATGTCGCTGGCCCACTGACGAACTGGCTCGACGTCAACGACTAAGGAATATCCACTGAACGCCGTAGCGGTCATAGAACTGCCCGTACATGCCAAAGGGCAACTCATGTAGGTCTTGGAACCTTTCGGCGTCGGATCCATCGGCCAATCTGTCGAACACAGGTCGGATGTCATCGGAACCCACGCTCTGAACAAATATCGCCGTGGTATTACCT
This sequence comes from uncultured Acidimicrobiaceae bacterium, assembly GCA_963791015.1. Taxonomy (GTDB): domain Bacteria; phylum Actinomycetota; class Acidimicrobiia; order Acidimicrobiales; family RAAP-2; genus RAAP-2. The sequence continues at coordinate 371,242 of CAWBQX010000002.1, forward strand.
TGCACCGGATCAAACTCGGGCGATGCCATCCAGTCAGATGCGGAGAACTCGAGATCACCGTTTCCTAGATGGGCATTGATGACCCGGCCGTGCTTCTCCACAGGAAACTGATCCTTCATTGGGGTGTCTACGAGTTTGGTCACCGTGAGTTCACCACCAATGCAGTCGTGGTAGAAGGCCATCGCCTCCGCGCAGTTGCCGTCAAATAATAGATATGGCGTACTTTTCAACGTTCCTTCCAATCACTCCGTAGCCCGGTGAGCCAGCTCATGCGCGAGTCATGCCGCGGAAAGTCCGCCGAGGTAGATTCTCGTTCGGGGGTTACATGGACCGTACAGCAACGAGCGACGTCGTTCCAAGCGCACCAGAGCGCCACAAGATTCAAGTCGTGCCGTTGGCAGCGTTGCCCATTGTCGGTGCAGCGGTCGTGTTCGTCGCACTCTCGATCGGCTTCAACTGGCAGTGGGGCTTGATGTTCAATCACGTCGTAGGCGGCGGATTGTGGACCGGCATCGACCTCTTCGTCGGACTGGTCATTGGTCCGATCCTCGGTCGACTTTCGATACCGGCCCGTGCCGAGTTCTCCGCCAGATTCATGCCCAAGATGGTGGTCATTATGCCGACCGTCGTCATGATGACGCTCGCGACGGGATTCCAGGTGGCTCGCAACGCCGGAAACCTTGCGGCATCCAGCCCCAATCACGCCTGGCTCATCGTCTCGTTCTGCGTGGTGGGCATCATGGCGGTCATTGCCCTCGGTGTACTCGAGCCTGCGAACATCGCGGTCCTCTACGAAATGAACAAGACCACGCCGAACGGCGAGCGAATCGGACGCTTGATGAAGCGGTTCATCTATACGGCGGGCATTACCGGGATCATGCAGGTTGCGACGCTGATCATCATGACCCGACTGGGCTCTCGATGAGTGCGACAATGCCTCCCGCCGCACCACCACTCGACGCGGACCGCCCGTATCCGCCCATCGGTTGGCTGTCGTCCGGCGCACTCGGGTGTGTGGTGGTGGGAGGCATCATCCTCGCCTCGTACGCGCCGCGTGTCGCCCCACTACCGCTCGCGACGGCGCTGCTCTGCGTTGCAGCTGTTTTGCTGACAGCGGCCGGCGTACTACTCGCTCGTCTTCGCGCGTTCTCGTGGAAGACATTTGGGAACGTCTTCAAGTGGGCGTTGCTCGCCTATGCCATCACGTCGGGCATGATCGAATTCGCCTTCGTGCGCGATCACACGCGCGGAGGGTCACTCGTGGTCGTCACGCTGATGCTCGTCATCTTCGCGCTGAGTGTGCCCACGACTATCGCCTTTACCGTTGCGCGTTTCGCCGACCTCGACTAGAACGCGAGCGTCCACGCGCGTCGCTAGAGAGCGAGATTGGTCGTTTTCATTTGGCGATAGAGGGGCTCGAGTTCATCGAACCTAAGGTTCCACCCGACAGTCAAGTCTGTTCTTTCTCGACCCGCTAGATATTCCGCGAGGTCCTCTAAATGCGCCTGCCAGCCAGCCCCGTACGCCCAACAAACGTCGGGGGAAATCCCACGCTTCTCGAGCACCAGATTCGTCTGACCGTCACCATCATCGGCGAGATCGACCATCAAACCCTGCTCCTCGCCAACGTCCTCCCACATGGTGACCGATAAGTGCCGAGCAGCATCGCACTCCTCGACTCGACCTTGCCCGTCCCAACCGCTACTTGGAATGAAGGCAGTGAAGGTCCCGCCAACGTACAGGTCACCTTCGAAATTCCCGTACCACCGGGCCAAACGTGGAGGTTCGGTCAGCGCGGACCAGAGGTCATCGATATCAGCATCAAATCGGGCCTTCATGCGAACTAGTCCCGCGTCCCCGTACGTATGCAGAGATCCCTCGATTGCAAACTCCGGGTTTGCTGTCATGCATCCCTTTCTTGACAGTGACTGCGAGGGGCGTACGCCATCCCCTCTAAATCTTGAGAGGTCCTTGTTCGGTCTCCGTCAGTTCGGTGAAGTCCGCGATTCCCGACGGGGCCTGTGGCATGAACCATGCCGCGATCAGACCGACCACGAGGACGACGATCGCAGCGTACGGAGCCCAGACAGTGGGCGCAGTCACCTTATAAATGGCACCGTAGATGGCCGCCGCGGTCACAACCCCGCCAACCAAACTCGCCAAGTACAGAGCCCAGGACTTTCCCCGATCGCGAAGGCCGCGCAGTGCGCCAATCGCAATGAACAGGTAGATGGCTGCGATAGCGAAGCCGCCGAAGGTCGACATCCACGAGAACATCGACACATACTCGGGCGTGCCACCGGGGAGGGCGAAGGCGGTGCTCCAGAGCGCGAGGATGCCGACGACCGCGTACGCCAGGAGCACGAACAGAAGTGAGCCGAGCGGCGTGCCACGCCGAGAGATCCTCGTGAGCGGCTTGGGCATCCGTTCGTCACGCGCCAATGCAAAGAATCCGCGAGACGCCGACACCGCACACCCAATCAGCACCGCGATCATGTCAAAGATCACCACCAGTTCAATGAGACGTCGTACACCGACGTCCGCAAATCCGCCGGCTGATTTTGGCCCTGCGAGCACGAACAGCGGCCCGGCCGCGGACGCCCCACCCAAGGCCTTCAGATTGAAGTGAAATCCTGCGACTTGCGCGAAGGTCCCGATGACGTAGAAGCCCCCGATCAAGAGCACCGACGTCAGGACCGCTCGAGGTATGTTGCGCTCGGGCTTGTCCGTCTCCTCTGCCAAGTTGGCGGACGTTTCGAATCCCGTGAAGAGCAATACGCCGTACAGCACCCCAAAGAGAACTCCCTTCAGGTGCGAGGGAGAACTACTCAGCGAAAAGCCCGTACCGATGTGGTGCAGTCCCCCACTTTGAATGATGACGAAAATGGAGTAGACCAACACGACGGTGACCGAGATAAGTGCCAGGGTCAATTGCACTCGCGTTGAGAGGGCTACGCCGAGATAGATCACTGCTCCTACGAGGAGAAACAGGAGAAGATCCCACACCCAGTACGGGAGAGGCGCCTTGTTGAACTCCCCGAGAATTGTGTCGTGAATCGTGCCGCCGATCATCGGCAGGATGCCCGCGCCCAGCGCAAGGATCCCGAAGTAGTACAGCCAACCGGCCGCCGAGCCCACTCGCCCACCGAGGCCGTCGGTGACGTAGTCGTAGAGCGACCCCGCGCGCTGGATCTTTCGGGTGTACTCCGCAATGATCCACCCCAGCCCGAGCACGCCGACTCCAGCGATCACTACGGCCAACGACGCCGCGCCACCGGCACCATTGCCCGAGGCGCTACTGAGGCCCACGACGAGAGGAACGAGGAAGGCGATGGAGAACACGGGACCCATCAGCCCGACCGACTGAGCGATCGTGTCGATCAGCGTGAGCTTTCGCTTCCCTCCGAGCGTCGTACGCTGCTCGTTTGCCATGTGATCCCCCCGGTTCGCGAGACGCAGTCTCGACTGATCGCTCAACCGTATGGGGTCAAACGACTGACGTCAAGGATCAATCCTGAGCGAGTCTTTCCTTTGCGGCGCGTACCACCCACTGGAACGTGGGATCGGGCTTGTCCAAGAGTTCGGGGTGCCACTGCACCGCGACGATTGAACCGTCAGGAGTTTCGAAACCTTCGACGACACCGTCGCTCGCCTTCGCCGTGACGATCAACCCCTCCCCCACTTCGTCGACGACCTGGTGGTGAAGTGAGTTCACACCAATCTCGCCCGCATAGAGACTCGACGTCAGGGTTCCTTCGACGACGTTGACCTCGTGAGTCTTGGTGCGACCGTCGACGTCCCACTGAGGGTGACCCGCACCCTCGTCGAGCTCGACGTGCTGGCGCAACGTTCCGCCAAAGACGACGTTCACCAACTGAAATCCCCGGCAGATGGCAAGGATCGGTATGCCCTTTTCTCGAGCGGCCGCCAACAGGGCCATCTCCCAGGCGTCGCGATCCGGTTCGATCGCACCCAGGTCGGCGTCGGGGTCCTGCCCGTAGTGCGACGGCTCGACGTCGGCTCCTCCCGTCAGCACCAAAGCGTCAAGGTGAGAAACCATCTCCTCGGCGTCCGCGTCCCGGGTCAGTTCGACCGGCAGGCCGCCCGCGAGGGCGATGGAGCGGGGATAGTCGGTGAAATGAAGATCGAACTCCAGCTCGCTCATGGCTTTGGGGACGTTCGAACCCAGAGCGCGTGCGGGCCAGCGACGCCCGGAAATTCCGATTAGGGGACGACTCACACGCATATCTTAGAGCCCGGTATCGTGACCGGTGTACTAGAAAGTTGTTTGGTAGCGAACTTTCTTGGAGGTTCCATGTCAGAGCTAGTCGTCGACATCACGTCGCACGATACCTACGTCGATGGTGTCCCGCGCGACGCCTTTCGAGAACTACGTCACAACGACCCCGTTCACTGGACCGAAGAGGCCGATGGGGGGCGAGGCTTCTGGAGCCTGACGAAGTACGACGACGTTCTGCTCGCGAGCCGCTCGACCGACATCTACTCGAGTCGCTCCGGCATTCGGTTAGAAGACATGGACGACGAGGAGCTCGAAGCGCGTCGCACCATGATGGAGATGGACTCCCCGGAGCACACCAAGCTGCGCCGCTTGGTCAGTCGGCCCTTCGCCCCCAAATCCGTCGCCGAATACGAAGACGCCGTTCGCGAACTGGCGGCAGAGATACTCGACTCAGTCGACACGTCGAAGGAGTTCAACTTCGTCCGCGAGGTCGCGCGTGAACTTCCCATGCGGATGTTGGGGCGGGTCCTTGGGCTGCCTGATGAGGACCTCGAGTGGCTCGTGGGCCGCGGTGACGCCCTCATTGGCAACTCGGACCCTGACTTCACCGACTTCGTCGTCGACCAGGTCGACACGTCCGAGTACCGCCTTCTTCCCTTTCGCTCACCCGTCGCGATCGAACTCTTTGAGTACGCCGCCCATGCTCTCGAGGAGCGGCGCCTCACTCCCACCCACGATGTCCTGAGCGCTTTGCTCGAGCCCAACGCCGAAGGAGAGTCTCTCGACGATCTGGCTCTCAAGAACTTCTTCACGTTGATGGTGGCGGCCGGAAATGACACCACCCGTTACACCATGACCGGCGGGCTCCTCGCGCTAATTGAACGTCCGGAGATCTACGACGCCATTCCCACGATGAACCTCGACGAGCGAAAGATGCTCGTGGAAGAGATGCTGCGCTGGACGACCGTGACGATGCACTTTCGCCGCACGCTCACCTCAGATATCGACCTTCGAGGAAAGCACCTCAAAGCGGGCGACAAAGTGGTCTTGTGGTACACGTCAGCCAACTACGACGAAGACCACTTCGAGAACCCTGATGAGTTTCGTCCTGACCGCTCTCCCAACGACCACATGGCCTTTGGCCTGCACAGCCCGCACCTCTGCCTCGGAGCTCACCTGGCGCGCCTGGAGATCCGAGTGCTGTTCGAAGAGATGGCCAAGCGCTGGAAGCGCGTCGAGCTCGTGGGCGAACCCGAGCACCTGCGCTCCAACTTCATTGGCGGGATTAAGCAGCTAACGGTTCACGTCGAGACCCGCTAGAGGAACGGCAAGTACTCGCGGATCTCCCAGTCCGTCGTGGCCGCGCTGTAGCGCTCCCACTCGGTGCGCTTAACCGACACGTGCTGAGACACGAGATCTGAGCCGATCGCCTCGACGAGTTCGGTGTCCGCTTCGAGCTCGTTGAGTGCGTCAGCGAGCGAGGCGGGAACACCCACCGTCGCGTCAATGGTGTCCAGTCCGTTGCCGCCTTCGGGCTTGCCGGGGTCGATCTCGTGTACGACGCCGAGACGAGCGGCTTGCAGCACTGCGGCCACCGTGCTGTGGACCACGGCCGCTCCATCGCTCAATCGGTGTTCCAGACGTGCGCCGGCTCCTCGTTCTCCCGGCACGCGAATCGTCGCGCCGCGGTGGTCGTACCCCCAGTTGGCCCAGTAGCCCGACAACGACGCCGGACGTAGGCGCTTGTACGCGTTGACTGTGGGCGCACAGAGACCGGCCAGGGCCCGGTGATGCTTCAGAAGCCCGCCGATGGAGTGCTTGGCCAGGGCCGAGAGCCCGTCGTCCGCCTCGTGGTCATTGATGGCGTTGGTGCCGTCATCGGTCTGGAACGAGAAGTTGACGTGCAGACCCGAACCGCCTCGGTCGCTGAGCGGCTTGCCCATGAAAGTAAGCAACAGGCCCATACGCTGGGCGACCTCGCGCGCGAGAACCTTAAAGAGAAAAACGTCATCGGCGGCTCGCAACGCGTCGTTGTAGCGCAGCGTGAACTCAAACTGCGGGGTGTCGTACTCCGAGTTCACCGACTCGAGGGGAATCTCGGCCTGCGCGCACGCGTTCCAGATCGCGTCGATGAGGCCAAAGGGATCGACCGCGCTGCCGGTGCCGTAGACGTAGGCGCCGGGAGTGTCCATCGGCTTCCAGCCGTCGCCATCGGGCACAAAGATGTAGGCCTCCAGCTCGATGCCCACGAGCGGCTCGAGTCCTCGTTCGTGCCAGTCGTTGATCGCCCGCACCAGGGCCGTGCGAGGTGAGACCGAGAACGGAGATCCCTCTCGCTCGAGGTGAGCCACGACGACTTGGGTATTGGGCTCCCAGCCCGGTCGAAGGTCAGCCATGTCGAAAGTTGCCTCAAAGTCGGGCAGTCCCTCATTCCAGTAACTGCCCGTCGTTTCGGGGGTCATGACGCGGTCGTAGCCCAACGCCCAGGTGCCCGTGCAGTGGCGCGCGCCGTGATCGGCGAGGTTGGCCGGCAGATACTTGCCCCGCGCGAGGCCCAAATGGTCGGGCCAGAGCACTCGTACACGCTCAAAAGAACTCGTCATAACGCCTCCCGGGTCGGCCCTGGCGAAAGTAGCACGACGGAGGCCCGAACGTTTGTAAAGTGAGGTATTCATTTGATTGCAAACGACTTTCGGAGGTCGCGTGGAATATCGGCGCATTCTGCTCGACGGCAACGTCGTTGAGGTCGTTCGCGACGGAGACACCCTGGTCGCACCGGACGGACGGCGCGTCGAGGCATCCAGCGCAGTCCACTTAGCGCCCACGTCACCGAGCAAGATCCTGTGTTGTCACCTCAATCACGTCTCGCGCGTACGCGAGTTCCAGATCTCCCTGCCCCCCGCTCCCACGTGGTTCCAAAAGCCGGTGTCCGCGTTGAACTCTCACGGCGGGGCCGTCGTGCGACCGGCCAACTGCCACTACCTCAACTACGAAGGTGAAATCGCCATCGTCATCGGACGCACGGCGCGCAACATCACCCTCGCCGACGCTCCGCACTACATCGCCGGTTACACCATCGCCAACGACTTCGGCCTGCATGATTTTCGCGACACCGACGCCGGTTCCATGCTGCGCGTGAAGGGTGCGGACACGTTGTGCCCGCTCGGCCCGGGCATCGTCACGGACTGGGACTTTCACTCCAAGTGGATGCGCACCAGTGTCAACGGCGTCGTACGCCAAGACGGCAGTACCGAGGAGATGGCCTGGGACATGTGGTATCTCGTCACGGATATCGCTCGTCTCATCACACTCGTTCCCGGCGACGTCATCTTGTCGGGCACCCCGGCGATGTCGCGTCCGGTCGAGCCCGGTGACGTCGTGACCGTCGAGGTCGAGGGACTCGGCGAACTCTCGAATCACGTCGTGTCGTCGCCCGAGCCTGTGAGTGACGAAGTGGGCGCTCAGCCAACCGCAACCGAGGAAGTGCTCTCCACCGCGATGGGCGGCGACTGGGAGTTCCGCGGCCAACGTCGTCCTGTGCCCACACCGCGCGATGACCTTCCCTATCCCCGCGTTCGTCCGCGGTACGAGTCATGACCGAAGAACGCGTCCTTGTCGGCGACGTTCTGGTCGCCACGGGCCACTTCATCAACAACCAACGAGTCACCTCCGCGCGCACCTTTGAGGACCGCTCCCCCCTCGATTGGTCACTGAAGCTGGCCGACGTCGCGCGCGGCTCGGCCAACGACGCCGACGCCGCACTCACCGCCGCGAGCGCCGCGTTTCCCGCGTGGGCCGCACTCGGCGTGCACGAACGCGGAAAGTACCTGCATCGATTGGCCGACCTGATCGACGACAACGTCGAGCGCATCGCCGCTGTCGAGGTCCTCGACATGGCCATGCTCGAAGAGAGTCTGCGCCTTCGCGTCATCGGACGTGGTGCGCGAAACTTCCGCGCCTACGCCGAGTTGGCCGAGCATTACGAGCCGCGTCGCTGGGCGTCGAATGGCACGCACAACACCGTGCTGCGCATGCCGGCTGGTCCAACCGTCGTCATTACGCCGTGGAACGCCCCCTTCATGCTCTCGACATGGAAGTGTGCACCGGCCTTGGCGGCGGGCAACACCGTGGTGCTCAAACCGGCGGAGTGGTCGCCTCTGAGCTGCTCTTTGCTCATGGACCTTGTCCTCGAGGCGGGCTTTCCCCCGGGCGTGTTCAACCTCGTCCAGGGGTTCGGTGACGAGGTCGGTGCGGCCTTGGTGTCGGACTCTCGCGTGCGGCGGATCTCCTTTACCGGCTCGCCCGAGACGGGCCGCAAGATCGGCACCATCGCAGCGCGCAACCTCGTTCCCTTCACCGGAGAGCTGGGCGGCAAGGGTCCCTTCGTGGTCTACGCCGACGCCGACTTAGACCTCGCAGTGGAAAAGGCCGCCCTCATGTACGACGACGCCGGACAGGTCTGTCTCGCGGGTACCCGGCTCTTGGTCGAGGAGAGTATCCGCGACGAGTTCCTCGCGCGTTTCACCAGTCAGACCGAGATGCACGTCCTGGGCGACAGTCGCGATCCGTCGACGACCGTCTCTCCCCTCATCCACCCCGAACACCTCGCTCGGGTCGAAGGATTCGTGAACCGGTCTCTCGCCGCGGGCGACACGCTCATCTTTGGCGGAGAGCGAACCACTCCTGACGGTCTGTGGTACGAGCCGACGCTCATCGAGCCGAAATCCAACGACGCCGAGATCGTCCAGAACGAGGTCTTCGGACCCGTTCTCACCCTTCAGACTTTTGACGGTGAGGACGAAGCGATCGCACTGGCGAACTCCACCCCCTACGGACTCTCCGCCATGGTCTTTACCACCGACCAGAAGAAGGCCGATCGCTTTGGCCTGGGCGTACGCGCGGGCACGGTCTGGGTGAACTGCTTTTTGGTGCGCGATCTCACCGCCCCCTTCGGCGGCATCGGGATCAGCGGGGTGGGCCGCGAAGGCGGCGACTACGCCCTCGACTTCTACAGTGACCTCAAGACCTACCAGGTAAAGGAGGAGACCACGCATGGGTGAAATTGTGGGGGCGGGTTTCCTCGCTCACGTGCCAACCATCGTGCTGCCCGACGCCGAGCGTCGCGCCCTGAATGACGGTCGCGAAAGCACCCTCTACACCGGGCTGCACAAGCTACGCCACGACGTCTTTGATGTCCTCAAGCCCGACCTCGTCATCGTCTTTGACAGCCACTGGTTTACGACGGTGGAGTTCGTAATCACCTCGTCTCCTCGACGCCTGGGCTTCTACACCTCCGAAGAGCTGCCCCGCGGCATGTCGAGCGTGCCCTACGACGCCAAGGGAGATCCCGCTTTCGCCGCCCTCGTGGGCGCCATCGCCGATGCGACCCCCGAGTGCTGGATCACTCCCATCGACAATGAGCACCTACCCATCCAGTACGCCACGACGAACTTCTTTCCCTTCCTCCAGGGCGACGAAGCGTGGATCTCGGTCAGTACCTGCCAGACAGCCCAGCCCGAAGACTTCGCGGCGGTGGGACGAGTGATCGCGGCCGCCGTGGAGCGCATCGACCGTCGGGTCATCCTGATCGCGTCGGGGGCTCTCAGCCACACGTTCCACTCCCTGCGCACGCTGCGTCGTCACGAGGCCGCGGGCGAAGAACACATCTACTCCTCCCACGCGCGCCGCGCCGACCACGCCGTCATCGAGGCCTGGGGCCGGGGCGATCACGCCAGCGTGGTGGACAACTTCGATGAGTTCATGAAAGTGAGACCCGAAGGTCACTTTGCCCACTATCAAATGATGGTGGCGGCCCTCGGTGGGCGCGACTGCGTCGCGCCCGGACGGCTCTACTCGGCCTATGAAAACGCCATCGGCACCGGCCAAGTACACATGTGGTTCGACCGACCCGAGACCGGATGGGTGCGCTCATGACGTTGCGCGGACTCCCCTTTCCTCGCACCACCTCCGGTCAGGCGTCACTGCTACCACCACTTCCTTGGCACTACTCCGGGGATCTACTCACGGTCGAGTACCGCACCGATCCCTCGGCCATCGCGGCTCTCCTCCCTGAGGGAGTGAGCCTGGCCCATGACGACGAGGACCCCGGGGCGGTCGCGTTCATCTGGGCGGACTGGCAGAGTTGCGGCGACGACGGCGCGGAACTCCTCGACCCCGTGCGTTCGCAGTACAAGGAGGCTTTTGTCGTCGTGCGCTGTCGCTACGACGATCGTCTCTTCAGTCGCTGTGTGTTCATCTGGGTCGACAAGGACTTCGCGCTCGTGCGCGGGTACCTCCAGGGCTACCCCAAGAAACTCGGCTCGATTCATCAGACCCGACCGATCACGCGAGGCCAGGCCGGCCCGCGCCTCGAGGCGGGCGGCACGTTCGGCATGACGCTCGCGGCCAATGATCGTCGTCTCGCCCAAGCGACCGTCACCTTGGAAGGCGAAAGCGCGGCCAATGGTTTCGTCAACGGACACGCGATGCTGCACCATCGATGGTTTCCCCGTATCGAATTGGACGGGCGCGACTCACTCGAGGAGGTCGTCACAATGTCGGGCATCAATGTCGATCTCGGACCGGCCTACGGCGGAAGGGCCACGTTGGAGGTCTTCGACTCGCCCAGTGAGGAACTCCGTTCGCTCGCACCACGCGAGATTCTTGGCGGATACTTCCGCACCGTCGGCACCACCTTCAACGGTGGCGTGACCCTTGAGGACTGATCGTGTCGCGACGCATCGCTAGTTCGAAGGACAGCGTCGTCCTACAGGCCGAGAGCGATATCCGCGCTCGCCTAAGTGACCACGAGCTCGACTTCTCGGCGATGAGCGCCGTGTCGAACATCTATCGAACGGGTTCGGCCGTGCGCAATCACATGGAGCGCGAGGTACTCGGTGACTACGACCTCAGTTGGGTCGCCTTCACCGTTCTGTGGGTGCTGTGGATCTGGGGTGAGCAAGAGACCGGCCACGTCGCGGCGGAGGCCGGCATCACCAAGGGCACTCTGACCGGGGTCATGAAGACGTTGCAGGCCCGAAAGCTCATCCGGCGCATTCCCCATCGCGACGACCGGCGCCGCGTCTCCATCGGTCTCTCCAAGGCTGGCGAACGGCTCATCGAGCGAGTCTTTCCTGAGTTCAACGGGCACGAGACCTTGGCCGTGAGCGCGCTGAGCGCCGACGACCAGCAGGAACTCGCACGTCTGCTGCGCCTCGTCCTGCAGACCATCAGCGATACCGATGAGACGGACGGAACTCCGACGTAAGACCACCTTCGAAACCATCTTCCCGGATAAGGACTCTCGGCTCGCCTTTGGCGGCGACATAAGGGACCGGTCGACCGTCCGTGAACCCTTACAGCTTGGTGACCTCAAAGACCGTGTCGGCTCGTTCCACCAGATCACTTTCGTGAGAGACCACCACGACAGCCACGCCGCGCGCGCACTCGACGTCCAGCAGTCTCAAGAGCAATCCGCGATTCGCCGGGTCCAGTTCTGCGGTCGGTTCATCCATCACGATGACATCGGCCCCCTTAGCAAAGGCTCGCGCAATGGCGACGCGCTGTCGCTGACCTCCTGAGAGATCGGACACGGGCCGCTTGGCGCACGACTCCAATCCGAGTTGGCTGAGCCAATACGAGGTTCGTTCCCGGACCTCATCCTTCCTGAGTGACAGTGACTGCAGCGGCAGGCCGACGGTCTCCGTCGCTGTCAGCACCGCCACCAGCCCGAAGTCCTGGGTGACGAGTGCCGGTCGTCTCGAGAACTCTGTATCGGCGTCGAGCAGGGTGTCACCGACGCGGACTTCACCACGCTCGGCTTGACGTACTCCGGCCAAGACGTGGGCGAGGACCGTCTTTCCCGAGCCGGAGACCCCTGTGATGGCCAGGATCTCTCCCGGAGCGACTGACAACGTCACGTGGTCGAGCAACGTTCGGCCCCCGACGTCCACGCCGAGGTGGGTGGCGCTCAGCCCGGTGCCCGTCACGATGAACCTTCCCCGTCGGCTCGACGTAACTCGACACCGTGCTCCAGCCGGATGACTCGAACCAGACTGTCCGGAGGCAAGAGATCGAGCACGTCGGGCGGTAGATGAAGGCTGCCGTCGCGCCCAATCACCGCGTACTCCACACCCAGGCGACCTTCGGCACCCACTCGTCCATCGCGAATCGTCACTGTGCGCTGGAAACGATTGGCCACGTCAACGTCGTGGGTCACTACGACCACCGTGAGTTCGATCTCGCGGTGGATGCGCAGCACCGTGTCGATAACCCGGTCTCGCTCCACACTCGCGAGCTGGCTCGTGGGCTCGTCAATCAGTAGCAATCGTGGCATGACGGCGACACCCGCCACGAGGGCAACACGCTGGCGCTCGCCCATCGACATGTCGGACACGCGGCGATCGGCCAAGTCGCTCGCCCCAAACTGCTCGAGCAACTCCCCCGCGCTGCGTGAGGGTCGGCGTCCTCGCCGACGCGCACCATGTTGGGCGAACCACACGTTCTCTTTTGCCGTGGCGTACGGCAGAAGGTTCGCGGCCGCCCCTTGAACGACGAGCGAGATGTCCTCGGAGCGCAGCCTCGAGAGCGCGTCGGGCCCGAGTGACCCGAAGTCGTGCTCGCCAATGCGCACCGTGCCCGCCGAGGGCGGAAACTCCCCGGCCAATAGTCCAAGCACCGTCGATTTGCCTGCGCCGGACGGTCCGAGCAGCGCGACCAACTCGCCCGCCGGGATGTCGAGGTCGATCCCGCGCAACGCCACGACTTCACCCTCGGACGAGGAGTAGAGGTGCACGACGCCTGAGAGGTGCACCTCGGCACCGTTCACCTCGTGGCTCACCATCGTCTCCCCCGCACTCACTCCAGCACCTCGCTCTCGTGGCGCGACCGACGCATGACGAGTCGCGAGGAGATCGCCACCACGATCAGAAGAAGCCCCGCGAACACGCCGACGGAACCAAAGAACGCAGCGAAGGGTACCGCGCGGGAGATCTGAAGACCCCCGGACCCGTTGACAAACTGGGGCAGCTTCGGTAGAGCCAAGACATCAACGAGTAAGCCGATCAGCGTGCCCAGCACCAGCGACGTTGCGAGAACCACCGCGCTCTCCAGAGTCTGGGCGCGGCGTACTTCGCGAATCGGTACCCCAGCCATCCACAGTGCGGCGCGTTCGCGACGCCGTCGGCGCCCATCGGTGATGATGACGAAGGCCACGGTGCAGATCGCCAAGACGCCCGCGATGGGCGTGACCAAGAGCGACACGGCGTACGCCAAGGCGACGCCCGCGTGGTTCAGGGCGTTGAGTCGCGAACTTGAAGTCGTGATCGCACCGAGCGTCACACCGTCTTTTTGGAGACGTCGAAGTATCGAGGGGCTCGCTCCGGGCGCGAGCCAGACCTGAAAGGTCCGAATGTCGTTGCTACTCGTGGCGGCCCGCTCAGCCAAGTCGTAGTCGGCGATCACGCCGTTGCTGCCAAGCAAAGGCAGCGTGGGCACGATCACGACCGGGTGCGCGGGCAACAGTCCCCCGCCCAAGTCGATATCGATGTCGCCATTGGGCGAGAGCGAGGGTGGCGCATCGGAGCGATCCGCGCCCCCTGTGACGATGGCCGGTAGGGCCGGGGGCAGATCGATGACGTTGAGCAAAAGCCCCTGGAGCGCGAGTTGGGGACCCGGAACGTCGAACGTCACGCCCGACGGTGACGGCGAGGCGACCTTTACCGACGACGGAACTGCGCTCCACGTGCCCTTCGATCCTGCGCCGAAGGGCACCGCGTGCCAGGCGCCGTTGTCCTCGACAGACACGCCGGTGAGGGTGAAGATAACGTTCTTGGCGACATTTGTGTTCGAGCTCTTCCAGTTGGGCGCGAGGCTGATGAGTCGACACACGTCCGCGCAACCGCTTAACGAGAGGGTGTACGTGTGCTCTCCAGCGATGATCGGACCGATGTACGTCGAGGGATTGGCCTGATACGTCTGGTCGTAGAGATTGACTCCGAGCTCGATGGCGGGCGTGCCGGCCGCTACGTCGAGCGAGAGGCGCAAACGCGTACCGCTAAAGACGACACCATTTGGCGTCGACGGAGAGATCTTCCTCGCCAGTTGCGCCGGCGACTCACGAGAGAGCGATGTCTCCCAGTAGGCCACGTCGGCGAATCGCGAACTGTCCACCGCCATGAGGTCGCCCGTGGACGAGCTGTAGTTGGCCACGGCCATTGCCTGGTGACCACTCGGGTCGGCGCGGCGCACGGCGTCTTCGAAGTTGAGTCGGGCCGGTGGACTGACGTTCACGACCTCGGCGGCTCCCCCGTCGAAATGAGCCACCAGGGTGCGGTTCGACGATGCCAGAAAGAAACTGCTCACGGCAAACAGCAGAACCGCCGTGGCGGCCGTGAGCGGCAGGAGACGTCGCAGCGAGATGGGGCGCCGACCGATCTGTCGCAGCGCGAGAAACCAGGCCACCCGGCTCGACTCGGCGGTCCGTGAGATGAATGCGTTGATCACCAGGGCTATCAGTCGAAGTCCCAGCAACGAGGCGCCGAGCGTCAGGAGTCCGGGTGCCGCGAGAGTCAGAGAACTTCCGTGCGAGGCGCTCAGCGAGTCTTTCGAGGTCAGCAGGACGATACCGGTCACCGTCAAGAAGAGAGCAATGGCGTCAATCGCCACCGAAAACCGACGTGCCTGTCGAGCCCCGGTCGTGCGCGAGCGCCACAGATCAAGTGAGGCGAGCGTCATCGCGACCACGCCCGCCACACTCGCTCCCACCGCCGCCAGGAGGGACGACACAGGAAAGCGCACCGGAGTGCCGGACTCGAAGAGCGTGTGCGAGATGACGCCGAGCGCTCCCCAGGCCAGCAACAATCCCACGGGCAGCGCCGCCAGAATCAACGCCGCAGGTTCGCCCACCGCGAGCGCGATGAGGGCGGACCGAGGGAACCCGTGTCGGCGCGCGAACTCGGACTCGGACCTGCGATCCAACACGATGGAGCGTCCCAGTGAATAGACGATGAGCAGTGAGAGCAACATCAGCTGCAGCACGATGGCCAGCACAACGGTGCTCATCAGTCGGTCGTCACGCTGAACGGCATTCACGACGCTGGAGAGCCCCGACGTCGCGGGCAGGTCGTATCGATCCAGAAGCGTCGTTTCAATGAGGTGCGCGCGAGATGCGAGCGCCGATGGCCCCATCAGCGTCGACGTAGCTCGCCACGCGATGTCAGCGGTTAGCTCGGGCTCGGTGATCACCTTCATCTTCAACGCCGTGGCGAACGAGGTCACGAGTGGATCAAGAATGATATTGCTCGCGGTGCCTGCGCCGAACGTGAAGTAGTTGTACTCCTTCCAATACTTCGTGTTGACCGAAGAAGGCGGAAGGTAGATCGCGCTGACCGTGACCGCCTGGGTGCGAGACGTGGTGGGCTCAACGATGTGAAAGACAGTCCCTACGGTGGCGTGGGCCGCCTTCGCACTCCTCTCGCTGAGAGCCACGTCAAAGGGCGCACGAGGACAACTGCCGTCGACGAAGTGCAGATGGGCACAGAGACCCGTGCGCGCGAGAATGTCCGACTGAAACGAGGAGTTCTTGAACGCGAAGTGCCCCGCGTCATCAACCGTGAAGATCGTTGACGCCAGCAACCCAGGAGCGAGTACGTGGGCCGCTCGCGACGCCGCTTTCATTTTCGCCAGTTTGGGCGCGCCGCCCGCCGCGTTCATGAGCAGGTCGGTCTCGCCGATCGGTGTGGCCCTGGCGGTACTGGTCAGGACCGAGGTATCCGCACTTTGGAGAAACATGGGACCGATGGCAGCTGCCGTGACCGCGATAACTGCAACGACGAACAACATGATCGCCGCACCGCGGCGCGCGCCGATCCCCGACGCCAGGATGCGCAATCGAATGGCACGATCGCCGCGCGACGCGCTCACCGGGCTCGACCTCACACCACTACCTCAACGCGACGCGCGAGGTCCACTCTGCCAGAGCTCGAGGAACCGCCCGTCACCGTTCAGCATCGGCCGTGGCAATGAGGTGGCGAGCGGCGCGCGCCTCATCCACTCGCGAGACCGGCGTGTTCTGGGGTGCGCGGTGAAGAGAGTCGGGGTCACTCTCGGCGCGCCCAGCAATTCGTTCGATCGCCTGCGCGAGCGCTTCGAGGGTCTGCACACTCTCGGTCTCGGTTGGCTCGAACATGAGCGCCTCATCCACGATGAGCGGGAAATAGACGGTCGGTGCGTGGAAGCCCTCGTCAAGCAGCGCCTTGGCGACGTCAAGCCCTCGCACGCCGAACTTGGCCTTGAGGTTGGTCGCCTGCAACGTGCACTCGTGCATGCACACTCGGTCGTAGGCGGCGGGCAAGATCGCGCGCAGACGGTGACGTAGCCAGTTGGCGTTCAGGACAGCGTGCTGGGCCACGCGCGTCAAGCCGTCGCCACCGTGCACGTCGATGTAGGCGAGAGCCCGGGCCAAGACGACCGCGTTGCCGTGCCAACCGTGCACTCGACCAATCGAGCGAGCGGGCGTCACCCACGCGAAGGAGCCGTCGGCCTGTTTGGTGGGCTTGGGTCCGGGCAAGAACTCGGCCAGGCGAGATGCCACCGCCACGGGACCGGCACCCGGGCCCCCACCGCCGTGGGGAGTCGCGAACGTCTTGTGCAAATTCATGTGAACGATGTCAAAACCCATGTCCCCGGGCCGCACGGCCCCCAAGATGGCGTTCAGGTTCGCGCCGTCGTAGTAGAGCAGACCTCCCACGTCGTGCACGGCGAGGGCGATCTCGATGATCTCTTCTTCGAAGAGGCCCACGGTGTTGGGGTTTGTGAGCATGATGCCCGCCACATCCGGACCGAGCGTTGCCTTCAACGCGTCGAGGTCCACGAGGCCTCGCTCGTTGGTGGGAACGGTCGTCACCTCATATCCCCCGAGCGTCACCGACGCCGGGTTCGTGCCGTGGGCGGAGTCGGGGATGATGACCCGTCGGCGATCGTCGCCGTTGGCCTCGTGGAAGGCGCGCATCAGGAGCAGGCCGGTCAACTCACCGGCCGCCCCGGCCGCGGGTTGCAAAGTCGCCTCGCTCATGCCGGTGATGGCACAGAGCTTTTCCTCCAATGTCGCCATGATCTCGAGCCAGCCCTGACTGAGTGACGCCGGTGCACCGGGATGCACGGAGTTCAAGCCAGGGTCGTTAGCGATGGCGTCGCAGAACTTGGGGTTGTACTTCATCGTGCACGAACCCAGTGGATACATCCCGAGATCAACCGAGAACTGGCGGTGCGAGAGACGGGTGAAGTGACCCACGAGATCGCGCTCCGAGACCTCGGCGACCGCCACTACCTCGTCGTTGAGATGCGCCGCGGGCACCATCTCATCGAGGGTGAGGGCCGGCACGCCCGTCGTACGGAGTTGATAGGCGGAGCGTCCCGGCGCTGACATCTCGAACAGGGTGGGTTCGGTCTCATGACCCATCAGCGGTGCCGACGCGGCCCGTCCTCCCGGTGCGACGCTCACGCGAGGACCTCCTTCAGGGCACTGACGTACCGGTCGAGTTCTTCTTTGGTGCGCCGTTCGGTGACTGTCACGAGGAGCACGTCGTCGTTCTCTCCCTCAATCGAGGGATCGCGCCCGTGGCACAGTTCGCCGACCGCCAGACCCGCCAGCACGCCGTGGTCGGCCATGCGCTCGATCACCTCGTTGGCCGGTCGCGCGAGGCGCAGCGCGAACTCTCGAAAGAATGGCTGATCGTTGATCGAGTGAACGCCGTCCAGTGCCACCAGCTGATCAAAGAGGTAGTGCGCGCCCTGGGCGCAGCGCGTCGCGATCTCGCGCAGCCCCGACGTGCCGAGCCAACCAAGTTGGATCGCGGAGGTAACGGCCATGAGCGTCTGGTTGGTGCAGACGTTCGAGGTGGCCTTTTCGCGCCGAATGTCTTGCTCGCGCGCACGTAACGTCGTGACGAACGCCCGTCGGTCACTCGAGTCGACCGTCTCCCCCACGATGCGGCCCGGCAACCGTCGCACCTGGGCGTCGCTGCAGGCAAAGAGACCGAGGTACGGGCCACCAAAGCACAAGGCGGTCCCAAAAGCCTGCCCTTCGCCCACGAAGACGTCCGCCCCCCATTGGCCGGCGGTTTTGAGGACACCGGCGGCGACCGGGTCAGCTCCCACGATCAGTAGCGCCCCCTCGCGCGTGGCCAGTTCTCGCGCGACCGAGAGGTCCTCCAAGACGCCCAAGTAGTTCGGGTAAGCCGCCACGATCGCGGCCGCGCCGGTTACGTC
Source organism: uncultured Acidimicrobiaceae bacterium (assembly GCA_963791015.1). GTDB lineage: Bacteria > Actinomycetota > Acidimicrobiia > Acidimicrobiales > RAAP-2 > RAAP-2. The sequence goes on from CAWBQX010000002.1 coordinate 389,750, forward strand.
CACGCTTGACCAGTCCGTCACCCCGTTGCGCAACGGGACCTCGATGATTTCGTGACCCGTGCCGTGAGCGAACGTGCGCGCGACTTGGCGCCAGTGGGGATGAATGCCCGATGAGATCACCATGCGCTGACGATCAGTCGCACCGTGTGCCATGTTGAGGGCTTCGACGAGCGACGTTGCCGCGTCGTAGAGCGACGCGTTGGAGATGGGTAGTCCGCTCAAGCGCGCGATCAACGTCTGGTACTCGAAGATCGCCTGGAGCACTCCTTGGGCCACTTCGGGTTGATACGGCGTATAGGCGGTGACGAACTCAGAACGACTGGCGAGAGCTTTCACCACCGCCGGTACCTCATGGTCGTACGCTCCCCCACCCGCGTAACACGTCAGATTCGTCGCCCGCGCCGGGTTGGCTGCGGTGTAGGTCGCAAAGATCGCCGCCACGTCCGGCTCGCTCAGGCCGGACTCGATGTCGAGACCTCCGGAGAGTCGAACCGCGGCCGGGATGTGGGCAAAGAGGTCGTCGAGGGAGTCCATGCCCAGGAACTCGAGCATCGAGGCGACGTCGTCCTTGGTGTGCGGCAGGTAGTCAGCCACTACGACTCCTTGGCCACGAAGGGCAGCGCGACGACTTCGGCCTCGATCTCTCGCCCACGCAGGCGCACCGTGACGGGTTGTCCGGGCGCGAGTCCCGGTTCAAGCAGACCCATGCCGATGCCGTGTCCGAGGATCGGGGAGAAGTTCCCCGAGGACAAGGTGCCAACCCCATCGCCCTCGACCAGTACCTCGCCGCCATCTCGCAGCGGTTGGCGATCGGACGTGGCGACTCCCGTGAGGAGTCGAGCGACGCCTCGCTCTCGTTCGCGCTCCACGGCCGCGCGACCGCGAAACGTCTCTTTCTTCCAGCCGAGTACCCAACCCAGGCCCGCCTCGAGCGTGGTGGAGCTGTCGGTGAGTTCGTGGCCGTAGAGAGGAAGTGCTGCCTCTAAGCGCAACGTGTCGCGTGCGCCGAGGCCCGCTGGGGTGATCTCCGCAGCGATCAGCGAACGAAAGATCTCCTCGGCCACTTCATTAGGGGCGGCGATCTCAAGACCGGGCTCGCCCGTGTAGCCCGTGCCGGCCACGCGAACTTCTACTCCGTGATACGGAAATCGTTCGACGCGAAAACGCCCCACTTCGCCGAATCGCGGATCGACTGTCGCCGCCTTCGCACGGGCGTGGGGGCCCTGGATGGCGAGCACGCAGCGCTCGGACGTGACGTCACGTCCGCCCGGCAGGGCCGACGTGACGCCCTCAGTATTGGAGGCGTTGGGCATGACGTCGAACTCGTTGGCGCCGACCCACCACACGATGATGTCGTCAACCACAAAGCCGTCATCGTTCAAGAGGTGCGTGTACTGCGCCCGACCCGGGTCGACCTTGTTGAGGTCGTTGGTGAGCGTCGACTGTAGGGCCTCGAACATCTCGGGCCCGTCGCAGCGAACGGTGCCCAGGTGACTGACGTCAAAGACCACCGCGTCGCGACGACACGCCAGATGCTCGGCGACCGTACCCGTGGCGTACTGCAGGGGCATCTCCCACCCGCCAAAGGGGACGATTTTGGCGCCCAGTTCGACGTGCAGGTCGTACAGATAGGGACGGCGATCCAACGGTGCTCCTTACGCGGCTCGACCATCCACGATACGCAGATCGTGCGAGCGGAGCAGTTGGTGAAAGTCGCGCTGATAGACCACCAGCAACTCAATCTCGGGGTACAGGTGACGGAAGCGACGAATCTTGCGATTCTTCTTGGTCACTAGTCGCTGCTCGAGAACGGTGAGTTCGATGAAGAGCCGTTGGGCAGGCAGATAGAAGTCCGGTCGAAATCCTCGCACCGGCGTGCCGCGCTCGTCCCACTCGAGGGGGAACTCGACGGGTTCGTAGGTCCACTCGTGCCCGTAGAGAGTGAGAAGTTGAGAAAAGATGCGCTCGCTCGGGTGGGCGAATGGTTGAGGAACGCTGGGTACCAGGCTCGGGTGGCGACGACGGGTGTCGTCGCTCCTCGACGGAGACGTCACGCCGTGGCGGCCCCCTTCTCCGACTTTGTGAGTTCTGTTTGGCTCATCATGGTCCGCAGGTCGGAGACCACTTTGGCGAGAGGAACGATATTGAAGACACCCTGGCCACCGCGCAACAGGTCGACAAGGTCGCCGTCGCTCGCGGCAAGCACCGAGCCCGAATCTGACAACACCAGACTGCTGGCGGCGAGGTCCACCCCGAGCGAGTCGCGCAGGCACTCCACCGCCTGGCGAGCGCGCGTGAGGGAGACGCCTGAATCAAGAAGCGATTTGATGACCTTGACCTGTAGAACGTCGCCGTAGGAGTAGCTGCGCTTGGAGCCGCTGCCCGACGCCGGAGTGATCGAGGGCGTCACCAACTCCGTACGCGCCCAGTAGTCCAGCTGACGGTAGGTCACCCCGGTAAGGCGACAGACCGTCGGCCCGCTATATCCGAATGTTGTCGAAGTCACTGTCATACGTTCACCCTCCCGACCGAGGTCCATTCAGACTACCGCGAAGGACTACATCAGTGTAGTTATGCGGGACCTAGATGGCAAACAGATCTGGCCGCCCCAGGGCCGGCGAAGAGGCTTCGGCGTGCAAACGCGTGGGAATTCGCCCCGCCCGCCGGGCCGCGTACCCCGCGCGAACGGCGTCTCGCAGCGCCTCGGCCATCAAAACAGGCTCGAGCGCGCGGTTCATGGCCGAAGCCGCCAGTACCCCGTCACACCCCAACTCCATCGCCAGCGCAGCATCCGATGCGGTCCCCACCCCGGCATCGAGCAGGATCGGGACCTCCACGCGCTCAGTGATGAGCGAGATCGCGTGGGGATTGCGAATACCCAGGCCCGAGCCGATCGGCGAGCCGAGTGGCATCACCGCGACGCAGCCCAACTGCTCGAGGCGCTGAGCCACGATTAAGTCGTCGGACGTGTACGCCCACACTTCGAATCCCCGACGCACGAGCTCAGCCGCTGCGACCAGCGTCTCAGCAGTGTCGGGCAGCAGCGTCAGGTCGTCGCCGATCACTTCGAGTTTCACCAGCGGTGTCGAAAACGCCTCACGCGCGAGTTCCGCGACCTTGATGGCTTCTTCAGCGCTGTAGCAGCCAGCGGTGTTGGGCAGCAGCGTCACGTTCAGCCCCGTGAGCAGGTCGTAGATCGAGCCCTCCACGTTGGGGTCGACGCGACGAAGCGCCACCGTGGCGATGGTCGACTCGGAGGCTTTGAGCGACGCTTCGAGAACATCGAGCGAGCGAAATCCACCCGTGCCCACGACCAGTCGCGAGGTCGATGTCACTGATCCGACGGAGAAGAGCTGGCCCACGAACCCAGCGTACCGGGGAGATTTGATCGTTAGGGTTGGTAGGTGCCACCCGTCGTCGCCCTCGCAATCGCGGGCTCGGACTCGGGCGGGGGCGCCGGTATTCAGGCTGATATCCGCTCGCTGAACGCGTTCGGTGTGTTCGCCACGACCGCCCTCACTGCCGTCACCGCCCAGAACACGCGCGGTGTCACCGCGGTACAGATCGTCGATCCCGACATCGTCGAAGCACAAGTTCGCTCCGTCGTCACCGACTTTGACGTGGGCGCCACCAAGACCGGCATGCTCGCATCGCCCGAGATCGTCGAGCGCGTCGCGTCACTCGCTCGCGAGGGACTGCTCCCCCAGTTGGTGGTCGATCCGGTACTCGTCGCCACCAGTGGCGACGTCCTCATGGGAGAGGGCGGCGTCGAGGCCTACCGGGACGCGTTGTTCCCACTGGCGGAGCTGGTGACGCCCAACCTGCGCGAGGCCGCAGTTCTGTGCGGGTTCGATGTAAACGACATCGTCACGCTCGATGACGTCGTCGCCACCGCTCATACCATCCTCTCGTTTGGACCGCGCTACGTCCTCGTCAAGGGCGGCCACCTTGACGGCTCGGCCCACCCCGAACGCTCCCCCGACGTCTTGGTGAGCGCGAGCGACCTCGTGGTACTGGACGGCCCTCGCGTTCTCACAACCAACGATCACGGCACCGGATGCTCGTTGTCATCGGCGATCGCGGCCGGTCTCGCCCTCGGCCGCACTCTTCCCGACGCGGTGCGCGACGCGAAGTCGTTCGTGCTCGCGGCCCTTGAAGGTGCAACCGAGTGGCACCTGGGCGAAGGGCGCGGGCCGATCGATCACTTAGGATGGAGTGAGTGAGCGATGTTCCCGAAGTACCCCCCGCTCCGCGACCGCCGTTAACGACGACGACGAGCCTCTGGCCCGCCGGGATGATTCTCGGCCTCGCGGTGATCATGATCGGCGTCTTTCTCCTCGTGGACTTCGCGACCAACAAGGGCGTCGTGACCGTGCCCACCACCATTCCCACGGTCGTGGGGGGACTTCCGCTCGACGCCAAGCCCGCCCCGGCGCTGCAGTACTGCCTCCAGAGCGAAGAGGTGCCGAGCAACCTCAACAACGCCTTCATCGTGCCCAAAAACACGGTGCCCGAACCGGGCGCTAATACGCCGGACCTGGGAGCGGGTGAGTACGACTGCTTCGAACCCATGGCCACCAGTCACGCCACGTCCAACCAACTGGTCTCGTTCTTCGACACCCAACTCGGGGCCCGGGGCTGGGATCTCTTCTCTCGCACCGCCATCAATGGCGAACCGCAGTCGCTGTTTCAAAAGGCCGGCAGCGACGGTTTCTACTGGGAGCTCGGTATCACGGTGACCAAGTCAACTGCCGCCAAGGTCTACTGGAAGTTCACCATCTACCAAAACTCGGGCACCATCTAGGCGACGGCGACGAGCTCTTCGGCGGGGAGTTTCGCTTCTTTGGTCACCGTCGACCACAGCAACAAGTTCAGGGGATAGATCACGTACCCCACGCGCGTTGCTGACGCCACGCAGATCAGGCCGAGAAAAACGATCGCGAGCAGTCCCAGAATTTGCGACAGCGCCAACGGCCAGTGGCGACGAATGTACTTCGTCGCGAAGTACCCACCGATGACGAACGACACGGGCGCGAGGATGTGACCGAGGATGGGCATCCACGTCGTGAGAATGTGGCCCGGCAGTGCACTCGCGGCCGGCGAGGAGACGCCGGCCAGTCCGAGTGGGAACGCAAAGACGTTGGCCATGAAGGCGTTCGGCGCGCGCACGGCAAAGGGCACGGTCGTGACGATCACGATGGTCGCGATCCACGCCAATACCCTCTTCCACGTGGAGCGTCCCTCTCGATCACGCGCGACGAGTAAGGCACCCGCAGCCATCGGCCACGCGGTGATCTTCAGCGCGGCGGCCAGTCCCAAACTGATGCCGGCGAGATTGGACTGGCGCCGCTGTAGGGCCGCGACCGCGAGCAACATGAGCGCGAGGATCGGCATGTCGTCGCCCCCGGTCGCAAAGAACAGGGCACCGGTGGGCAGAGCGATCAAGACTTGTGCCACGCGTAGCTTCTGCTGCTTGGACGCTCGCAGCAGTGCGAGGGCCCATGCACTGACGATCATGCTCATCAGCGTCATGATGATGCGCGCGTCGGTGAGGCCCTTGCCCTTATGCGTCTCGGCGGAGGGCAGACCGAAGGCGCCCATGAGAGGAAAATACGGGAAGAACGACTCAAACTTGGGGAGGTCTTTGATCGCGCCGATCAACCTACCGTGTTCGTCGTACGTGTGATAGGGATCTTGACCTTTGCTGATCAGTTCTCCGGCCCGCGCAATGACCCCGACTTCGGGCTGGGCGTGGCGCCAATGGGCCTCGAGCCCGAGCGGTGCGACGATCGCACCCAGGACCACGACGCTGAACAGCACGACGCGCACGAGGTGTTGGCGCCGCACGACGTAGCGCGCCAGAAGAAAGGAAAGCACTGCGGCCAAGGCGTAGGGTCCCATCGCGAGATACCCCCACTGCCACTGCGCCGCCTGCGTGGAGGACTCCCCCAGCACGAGCGCGAAACCTGCGGCCAGCAGGTACAAGAGTCCGTCGCCGGTGAGCGCGTTGAGCGACGACCACCACGTCATAAAACGCAGTCGCGTACGCGAGATCGTCGCCAACATTGGGCTGAGTCTACCGGTGGACGTAATCACGCTTCGGACTTTGTCGACGGTTCCGGGACTCGCGCCGCACGCCGCAATGGAATCTTGGTGAGCGGGGGCACCGGACCGAGCAGAAACTCCTCGATGATCGTTAGACACAGCTTCGTGCGCTCCTTGAGCACGCTGTGCGACGAACCCGGAATGACCGCGAGTTGGGCTTCGGGAAGTGCCTCGTAGAGGGCCACCGTGTGATCCAGTCGAGCCACATCGTCGTCCCCCGACATCACTAGCACGGGGGTCGCGATATTGCGCAGTTCGTCCTCGCTCAACTCCGGCTCACTTCGCACGAGGGCCAGGGACTTCTCCACCACGGCCGCCGCGTGCTCCACCCCGTCGGGTGACACCCTCGCAAAGTCGACCGCAAACTCGGCGAAGCCCTCGCTCTCAGGTGTGAAGTCCTTCATCGGCACAAGTCCGTCGTAGTGAAAGTTGCCGCCCACGAGAACCACCCGTCGCAGCAGGTCCGGTCGCCGAAGGGCCACGACCAGGGCCACGTTGGCCCCGTCGCTGTGACCGAGCAAGTACACCCGACGTTGCAAGTGTTCGATGAAGGCGATGGTCTCATCGGCCATCGCGTCGTAGCTGAACGGCTCCTCGGTGTCCTTGGTCTTGCCATGTCCGCGGCGATCAAAGGCCGCGAGTTCAAATCGCTTGGACAGACCGGGGGCCAGAGGACGAAGCAGACTGTCGCTCTCCGAGAGTCCACCGTGCAGCAGGACGATGGTGGGGCCCTTTCTCTTGGGTAGCTTGACCCAGGTCGGATGCCCGTTGAGATCGATGCGCGCCACGAAGGAAATCGTAGGGGCTCCGACGCGCGTGTCACCGCCTCGTCACGATGGTGCGGCGCGACGAGCGCTGCCGCCAGGCGTCAACTAACTCGCCGCGTAGAACGGGCTGAGCCAGATTTGACCGTTGTCGCACGGCTGAATCGGGGAAGGCGGGGTGAGGCCCACCGTCGAGCCATCGGTGGCGAACTGCACGCTCATCGAGACACCACTCCCGCAAGCCTGAGTACCGACCGTAACGTCGGAATATGCCAGAGCAAAGGTCACCGACTGGTTCTGCGTCAAGCTGAGCGCACTTGGCGCGTGATTGGCGGCACTGGTGAGATCACTCGCGGTGCCGGTCAGAAACTGAAACCCGTTGCCCGCCTTGGGCACGTCGATCGGCGTCACGGCGACCAACCCTCCCAGCTTGTTTTGGAGCGTCACGAGGGGCCAACCGTCCACCGTGCAGGATCCTGGGGTCGTCTTGGTCAAGGTGACCGACGCGTAGATGGTGCCCGCCGCACCCTGACCCTCGTTGTACGTGCCGGAAAAGGCGCTCCCCGAACACGTCGAGCTCGCGAGCGTCGATGTCGTCGTGGTCGTCGAGTGCGCTGCGGTCGTCGTCGTGGTCGACGTCGTCGTGGTGGTGGTTGATGTGTCGGTCGCGTGGCGGCTCAGCGTGTAGATCACTACGAAGGCGGCGAAGATCGCCACCGAGATGAGCCCGCGCCTCACGCCCCAAAGTCCTCGGGGCGCACCTGGTCGAGGAACTCTCGCAGTTGTGCCACGAGGTCGGCTTCGTCGGGCGCCTCGAGCTCGACGTACTCGTCGTCGTCTTCATCGTCGGAGGTCAACAACATGACCTTTCCTTCGGCGTCCATGAGGTCATCACTCACGAGGATGGGCGCCCCAACGCGCAGTGCGAGTGCGACCGCGTCGCTCGGACGTGCACTCACGACGATCTCATCGCCGCTGCGCACGAGCCGGAGGTTCGCATAAAACGTATTGTCCGCTAGGTCCACGATCTCCACAGAGAACACTTGGGCCCCGAGGGCGCTGATGACGTGTCCGAGCAGATCGTGAGACATCGGACGTGGCGCTTCGACACCTTGGAGTGCATAGGCGATCGCGGCGGCTTCGGGCGCGCCGATGAAGATGCACAACACGCGCTCTCCGCCCACCTCTTCGAGAAGCAGGAGCGGGGTCGACGATCCCACGTCGACGCGCACCGCGCGCAGCACCACCTCAATCATGAGGCCAGCCTAGACCTCGCATCTCAAATTCCTAGGTCTGGGCCAGGTAGTCGAGGAGTTCACGTTCGACGAGAACGTTGCGCAGTGCGGCGACCTCTCGCGCTACGTCAGAGGTGATGTCGCGCACCTGTTCGGGCGAGTACTCGGTCGCTCCTAAGCGCAGCGGCATGGTGAGGTCGTCGACCACCCCGACCTCGCGTTCGGCCACCCGTCGCAGCGACCCGAGAAGTCGTGGATCCACGCCCCGGCTCAACAGAGCGCGCGAGTGAGCAGCGACTCGCACGTCAAGTGCACTAAAGACCGTCTCTCCGTTTCGCACGATCGCCGACACCAGACCCAGCGCGCAGAGCTGATTGAACTCCGCGGGTGACAGACCGGTCGTCGCGAGTAATTCGGCGCCCGAGAAATACTCCTTGACCCGCGCGGGTGACTCGTCGTCACTCGTCGATGACTCGACCACGGTCAAGTTCGGCCGCGTTGGCACGCTGGGCGCGGGCGCGGGAACACTGATGACTCCCACCGCCGCCTCACGCGCGGCGTGACGTGCGGTCGACGTCGGCGTCGGCGGATCGAGCAGGCCCTGTTCGATCAGCCGCAGTCGCACCACTCGTAGTGGCACGAACTCTTCTTGGGCCAGTCGGATCGCCTCGCGCAGGCACTCGACGTCGCGTTCGGAGTAGAGGCGATAGCCCTTGCGACTGCGACTCGGTTGCACCAGACCCTTGTCTTCGTAGTAGCGAATCTTCGATAGTTCCACCGACGGAAACATCTTTCGAAGTTCGGCGTGCACTTCCCCGATGCGCATCACCCCAGGCGTCGCTTTCATCGTGTGGCCTCCCAAAACACCAACTTAAATTTTCCAATCTGCACCTCGTCGGCCGAGTGCAGGGTCGTCTCTTCGACGCGCTTTCCATTCACGTACGTGCCGTTGAGCGAGTTGAGATCGCGCAACGTAATGCGTCCACTTGCGGTGCGCGTAAACACCGCGTGGTGACGCGAGACCGAGACGTCGTCCAGCAACAGGTTGCTCGCCTCGTGTCGTCCCACCGTGGTCACGTCGCCATCCAGTTCGATGCGCGTGCCCGCTTGTGGTCCCGCGGCAATCACCAGTTCGTCACGGTGTTCACCCTGCGGACCCCGATTCGCGTCGGGATGCATGGCGTCGGGCGAACTCACGACCGGTACGGCGATCGTTTCGGGTGAGGATGACTCGTGCTGGGGAGCTCCGCACGACCAACAGAAGTTTGCGTTGGCGTTGAGAATCTCTCCACAGCGACGGCAGTTCACGGACCTCACACTAGTGAAGTTCGAAAAAGGCCGCCTGAGTCAATTACCAGTCAAGCCCCCGTACGCCGCGGCGTCGAGGAGTGCGTCGTAGTCACTGCTCGAGGTCGTCGTGATCTCACACAGCCACCCCTCGCCGTAGGGGTCAGAGTTCACGAGTTCGGGTGAGTTCTTGAGCGCATCGTTCACTGCGGTGACGGTGCCACTCACTGGTGCGTAGATCTCCGACACTGATTTGGTCGACTCGACTTCGCCCAGCACGCCGCCCACGCTCACCTCGGTGTTGACTTTGGGGAGGTCGACGAACACCACGTCACCGAGGGCGTCTTGGGCGTAGTCGGTGATGCCCACACGTACGACCTGCGCGTCGGCGCGGGCCCACTCGTGGTCACTGGAGTAACGAAGATCACTGGGTATCTGCATGCGAGTCAACTTACACAATCTGTCGAGCGGCGCGCCCCGTGCGCAGCGCCGCCAGGGCCGGTCGAACGTAGCCAAAGAGCACGATCCACGACAGCGTCAGCCCGCAGGATCCGATGATCCAACAGGCGATACGCGCGTCGTGCTGCCACGTCGACAACGGGGCGTGATGCGCATTGGAAGTCAAGAGAAATAAGGGAAATGTGAACATCAAAGCAAAGGTGGAGACCTTCCCCCACCACAGGACGTTGATGCGCGTCGCACCCAACGCCGCCAGCACGAGGGTAAGGACCGAGACGATCACTTCGCGCGCCAGCGAGAGCAGCGCGAACCACCAGGGTACGCCACCGGCGGCGGCCACCGCGATGAGTCCCGCGATCACGAGAATGCGGTCGGCGGTGGGATCGAAGATCTTGCCGACATTGGAGACCTGATGCCACCTCCGAGCGACGAATCCGTCGATCCAGTCAGTGGCCCCGAGCGCCCCGAGCAGCCACGCCGCAATTGCGCGGTGCCCGGTACCGAAGAGCAACCACAAAAAGACGGGCAGCGCCAGCAGGCGCACCAACGTAATGGCGTTCGGCCACGTCAGCCATCCCGCGTCGTCGTCGCTCACGAACGAAGCGTATTGCTACGCGACCGTGATCGACTGATCGAGGTATACGTCTTGGACGGCGTGGATGATCTCCGCCCCATCGTCGATCGGGCGCTGGAACGCTTTGCGCCCCAGAATCAGACCCTGACCACCCGCGCGCTTGTTGATGACGGCGGTGCGCACCGCCGCGGCGAGGTCGTTACCACCCTTGGACTCGCCACCGGAGTTGATGAGGCCAATGCGTCCCGCGTAGCAGTTGACGACCTGCCAGCGAGTGAGATCGATGGGGTTGTCGGTCGTCAGTTCGGAGTAGACGCGCGGGTCGGTCTTGCCGAACTTGACCGCGTTGTAGCCGCCGTTAGTCACGGGCTGCTTCTGCTTGATGATGTCGGCCTCGATCGTCACGCCAAGGTGGTTGCCCTGGCCCGTGAGGTCCGCACTGAGCTCGTAGTCCACACCATCCTTGATGAATGCCTCGTTGCGCAGGTAGCACCACAGGACGGTAAAGAGGCCCAGGCGGTGCGCCTCGGCAAAGGCCTTGCGGACCTCTTCGATCTGGTGGACCGAACCTTCGGAGCCGAAGTAGATCGTCGCACCTACGCCCACCGCGCCGAGGTCGAACGCCTGGCGCACCGACCCAAAGAACTGCTGGTCGTAGGTCGTGGGATAGCGCAGGAGGTCGTTGTGGTTGAGCTTGACGATGAAGGGGATCTTGTGGATGTAGCGGCGACTGACGATGCCGAGGTTGCCCAAGGTCGTCGCGATCGCGTTGCAGTCCCCCGCGATGGCGAGATCGCACAGTCGCGCGGGATCAAAGTACTCCGGGTTCGGTGTGAAGCTTGCGGCCGCAGAGTGTTCGATGCCTTGGTCGACGGGCAGAATCGAGAGGTATCCGGTCCCGCCCAGGCGGCCGTGGGCGTACACCGAACCCAGGTTGCGCAGCACGTTCGGGTTGCGGTCGCTGTAGGTGAACACGTCATCGAGGAACGTCGGTCCCGGTGGGATGAGCAGTTCCTTGGGAAACGCGGTGGCCTGGTGATCCAGCAGTAACGAGGCGTCATTGCCCAAGAGCGCGGCTATATCCATGCGCGAATCTTAACGGGTGGGCTTTGGGCCGATCGCTGGCGCGAGTCGGGCGGACGAGCCGCTAGTCGACCTTCTTCTTCGACGTCGGCGTGACGCGACGCTTGCGGTTCTTTCTCACCGTGAGAGCGCCTAGTTCGCTCAGCCGCTCGCGCGCGTCATAGGCGTCGGGCTCAGCGATCACGACCCGTGAGAAGAGCTCTCGCGCGGCGGTCGTGTCGCCCGCGCGGTCGTACACATCGGCGAGCGTGTACCACAGGCGTACGTGGCGATAGGAGGGATTGCGCAGCATCTTGGTTGCGCCGGCTTTGGTCAGAAGCTCAATGGCTTCCTCGTAGCGACGCTGATCGGCCCAGGTGGCTGCCATGACGATGCGGGCCTCGGCCAACACATCAGTGGAAGGCTCGTGCTCGAGGAGTTCCTTGTAAGTCTTTTCCACCGCGCGATAGCGGTGCAGGGCCCGGTCCGCGTCCATAACCAGCGGTAGGTGCTCGGGGTCTTGGGTAATCGTGAAGTGCGAGCGCAGGTGGATCTTGGCCATGGCCCAGCGTTCCGCCCGATAGGCCGCGAGGCCGGTGAGTTCGCGCACCGGTGCGACGCCCGGTGTCGCGTCCGCCACGATCCGCCCCAGTCGCAAAGCCTCCTCATAACGCTTGCGGTCATAGGCCTCGGCCGCTCGCGTGAGTTGGTGCACCATCTTTTCGCGCATGTACGCCGTGCCGATGAAGGCTTTGCGCACGTCGGCGGCGACATCACCGGGCAACGAGTACGGGGCACGGGCACTGGTCTTGGCGGGGGCCGCCACCTTGGCCGGCCGCTCGACGCGCTCCCAGGACGACTGAGGTTCTGGAGCCTTCGGTCGAACCTTGGCCGCCATCTCCTGACCGGAACTCTCGATGTTGATCGCGCCCTTGCGAGCGACGCTCCCCCAGCCCTTGGACCTCGCGTGTTCGCCCGCGTGCTGTCGCTGACGTTGCTCGGGTGTAAGAGGGGCCGGCTCTCGCTCACGCGACGGCCTCGACGGACCCCGCGACGATGAGCGCGGTGCGCCCCGGCCTACCGGTGCGCCTGGTCGACGAGGACCGGCGCTTCGCGAGTCTCTCTCGCCAGCCTCGCGCGGACGGCGTGCACGGGCACCGCGCGAGTCTCGTTCGCCGACTTCACGGGGTCGGCGCGACGAGGGTCCGCGGCTATCGCGTTCGTCTGCCTCGCGAGGACGGCGCGGACGGGCGCTTCGGGAGTCTCGTTCGTCGCCCTCGCGGGGTCGACGCGGCGACGAGGAACCGCGCGCATCGCGAGGCGGCCGAGCCGAGCGAGAATCGTCGCGCCGGGTTGACCTCTCCCCCGATGCCGAAGGGCCCCTGCGAGCCGCAGGTCGATCTTCTCGGGACGACGAAGTCCGTGCGTCACGTGACGTACTCCTCGGCGCGCGGGGAACTCCCTTGCCGCCAGAACTCGACGGGCGGCCGCTTGCGGTTGGACGCGCGCGAGGCGCGCGACGAGGAGGATTGGAAGAGGCCACGTGCCAGTTTACAGGGATCGGCTTTCGCTCCTTCGGCGACGTATGAACCGAATGGCGTCGCTCAGCGTCCTAGTTTCGTAACCGACCGTGATACATTCGCCGCATGACCACAGCCCTTCAGCAAAGCATGTTTGAGGTTTTGAGCGATCGACAGCTCCTTGATCACCCCTTCTATCGTCGTTGGGAAGCGGGAGAACTGTCGCGTGACGAACTCACCTCGTACGCCGAGCAGTACCGACACTTCGAGGCGATGATGCCCGAGTTCCTGCTTCGCCTCAGCGAAGCGCTCGAACCCGGTGCGGCCCGGGATCTCGTGTTGGCCAACCTGAGTGACGAAGTGTCTGCACCCAGTCACCTTGAACTCTTCGACGCCTTCGGCGCGTTCGTCGACGCCACTGCTGCGCCGTCGTCACCCGCCATGAGCGCCCTGTTGGCCGCGTACGACGAGGTTGCCCAACGGGGTGTCGTCTCGTCTCTCGCCGGACTCCTCGCCTACGAGAGCCAGGGAGCCGCCGTGGCTGACTCGAAGGGTGCCGGCCTCGCAGCGCACTACGGCGCACCGGACGAGGCGCTGGCCTTTTGGCGAGAGCACAGTTCGATCGAGGGAGAGCATGCCGAGTGGACCTTCGACGCGTTGGAATCCTTGAATCCGGACCCCAACGACGTCCGCGCAGCCGCACGTCTCGTCGGCGAAGCCTGGTGGGCGTTCCTCGACGAGCGCGAACTGCTCGCCGCGTAACGCACTCGTTCACACAGACCTAAACGACGTCCGCGCGGTGCGTCGTGGCCGCACTTGGCGTCTCGTTAAGACGATAAGTTGAGTGGAAGTGCAGGACACGCCGACGACCCCACCCTTACGTGAGCGCCCCGCCTGGAACGCCCTCACCATTCACGCGGATGACATCCGGCCACTGCATCTTCGTGACTTCTTTCACGCCGACGCTCAGCGCGGCGAACGATTGGTCACGACCGCGGAGGGTCTTTACTTTGACTACTCCAAGAATCGCCTGACCGACGAGACGATCTCACTTCTCGTTCGGTTGGCTCAGGAATCGAACCTGGAAGAACGCCGTGACGCAATGTTCGCGGGTGCGCACATCAACGTGTCGGAAGACCGGGCCGTCCTGCACACCGCACTGCGTCTGCCCCGCGACGCCACATTGGTGGTCGATGGCGTCGACATCGTGGCCGAGGTTCATGGTGTCCTCGATCGCATGACGGAATTTGCCAATCGGGTCCGCAGCGGCGAGTGGCGAGGCCACACCGGCAAGGCGATCAAGAACGTGATCAATGTTGGCATCGGTGGATCGGACCTCGGTCCGGTCATGGCGTACGAGGCGCTGCGCCACTACGCCCGGCGCGACCTCACCTTTCGCTTCGTCTCCAACGTCGACGCCACTGACTTCATCGAGGCCGTGAGGGACCTCGACGCCGAAGAGACCCTCTTCATCATCTCGTCGAAAACCTTCGGCACTCTGGAGACGCTGACCAACGCCACGTCGGCGAGAGAGTGGCTGGTTGAGCGCCTCGGAGACGACTCGGCCGTCGCCAAGCACTTCGTGGCGGTCTCCACAAACGCCCAACGCGTCAGCGCCTTTGGCATCGATACCGCCAACATGTTCGAGTTTTGGGACTGGGTGGGCGGGCGCTACTCCATGGAGAGCGCGATCGGGCTCTCGACCATGATCGCCCTGGGGCCCGAGAACTTCACCGAGCTGCTGGCGGGCTCGCACGCGATCGATCAGCACTTCCTGCACGCGCCAACCCAGGAGAACATTCCTATGCTCCTCGGGCTGATTGCGGTGTGGAACCGCAACTTCCTCGGGTTTCCGACCGTGGGGGTGATGCCCTACGACCAGTATCTGCACCGTCTACCGGCGTACTTGCAGCAACTGACCATGGAGTCGAACGGCAAGCACGTGACGAACGACGGTACGCACGTCACCTACGAGACCGGCCCGATCTACTGGGGCGAACCGGGCACCAACGGCCAGCACAGCTTCTATCAGCTGATTCACCAGGGAACCACGATCGTGCCGGTCGACTTCATCGGCTTCGCCCAGAGCCTCAATCCCCTCGGCGACCACCACGACATCCTGATGTCCAATATCTTCGCCCAGGCTCAAGCGTTGGCATTTGGCAAGACGGCCGAAGAACTGCAGAGGCGAAGGCGCGGACGAGTCCGTGATCCCCCACCGGGTCATGGAGGGAAATCGACCGTCCAACGTGATCCTCGCTCCCAAGCTCACCCCTCGGGTCCTCGGCTCTCTCATCGCGCTCTACGAGCACTCCGTCTTCGTTCAGGGGACCATCTGGAGCATCGACTCCTTTGACCAGTGGGGCGTGGAGCTGGGCAAGCAACTCGCGGTCGCGATCATCCCCGAACTGGCGAGCAGCGACCCACTCACTCACGACTCGTCCACGAACGCCCTCATTTCGTACTATCGAAGCCACCGACAGAAGGATCACTGATGACAACGTCCAATCCCATGCAGTTGGGCATGGTCGGCCTCGGCCGAATGGGGGCCAACATCGTGCGTCGCCTGGTGCGCGACGGACACGAGTGTGTGGTCTACGACGTGAACCCGAGCGCGGTCACGGCCCTCGAGGGTCAAAACGTCACGGGCTCGGCGTCGCTGGCGGACTTCGTCGCCAAGCTCAACGCGCCGCGGGCGATCTGGCTGATGCTGCCCGCTGGCATTACCGGTGAGATCCTGGATCAGGTGGCTGCGCTTCTGGCACCCGGCGACATCGTGATCGACGGGGGCAACTCCTACTACCAAGACGACATTGACCGCGCCAAGGTGCTGGCGACGAAAGGGTTGCACTACGTGGACTGCGGCACCAGCGGCGGGGTCTGGGGTCTCGAGCGCGGCTTCAGCCTGATGATTGGCGGCGAAGAGGACATCGTTACCCACCTCGATCCGATCTTCAAGACAATCGCGCCCGGCAACGACGGCCTCGAGCCCACCCCCGGCCGTCCCGAGGGCGATACAGCCGCTCAGGGGTATTTGCGCTGCGGCCCCAATGGTGCGGGACACTTCGTCAAGATGGTCCACAACGGCATCGAGTACGGCATGATGGCCTCGATCGGCGAGGGACTGAGCATCCTCAAACACGCCAACGTCGGCAAGATGACGGCCACGGCCGACGCAGAGACGTCACCGGTCTCGGATCCCCAGTACTACCAGTACGACTTCAAACTCGACGACGTGGCTGAGGTGTGGCGCCACGGATCGGTGATCAGCTCCTGGCTCGTCGACCTCACAGCCGACGCTCTGACCGCCTCGCCCGACCTCGACCAGTACAGCGGACACGTCTCGGACTCGGGCGAGGGACGCTGGACGGTGGAGGCCGCCATCAACGAGTCCGTGCCGGCTCCGGTCATCTCTGCCTCTCTCTGGCAGCGCTTTGAGTCGCGCGGTGAGGGCGAGTTCACGGCCAAAGTGCTCTCGGCCATGCGCGCCGGCTTTGGGGGGCACGTCGAGAGGTCGTCGTAGTGGCCCACGATCTTCAGGTCTTCGAGGACGCCACGGCACTTGCCGACGCGGCCGCGACCTACATCGCCCACCGTGCGCGCACCGTGCAGGCTCGAGGCGTGACCTTCACGATGGCCCTGAGCGGAGGTAAGACGCCCTGGGCCACCTTCGACAGGCTGGCGCACGAACCCCTGGACTGGGAGGCCACCCTCATATACCAAGTCGACGAGCGAGTCGTCCGCGCGGACAACGACCTGCGCAATCTGAAAAACCTGCGCGCCGCGCTGTCCTCCACGGGTGCGCCGATCGTCGCGATGGACGTGGACAGCGACGACCTTGAAGAGGCCTGTCGCGACTACGCCGCCGAGTTGCCATTGTTCATCGATCTCGTGCAACTAGGTCTCGGACCCGACGGGCATTGCGCGTCGCTCATTCCCGGCGATCCGGTCTTATCCATCGTCGACCGACTCGTGGCACTGGCCGGGCCGTATCAAGACACCCTGCGCATGACCATGACCTATCCCGCGATCGCCCGAGCGAATCAGCTCCTCTGGCTCGTCAGTGGCGAGGACAAGCGCGACGCCCTCGCCAAACTGCTCGCGAACGACCCGTCGATCCCCGCCGGTCGAATCGGGCCGGTTTCGTCGCTCGTCCTGGCGGATCGCGCCGCCGTAGGCCCATGACCATCAAGAATCTCAATTAAAGGAAAGATCGTGACCTCGTCCCCCGACTCCACTCCGGTCAACTCTCGCCCGCGACCCGACAACCACGTCATCGTCGTTTTTGGGATCACCGGGGACCTCGCACGCCGCAAGATCCTCCCGGGCCTCTACCACCTCGCGGTCGCGGGCCTGTTGCCCGAAAAGTACCGCATCGTGGGCTGTGGTCGACCGACGTCCAAGATGAGTCACGACGAGTTCCGTTCGTACGCCTACGACGCGGTCAATCAGTTCGCCCAGAAGACTCCGACCTACAAGGAGTGGGCGGAGTTCTCTTCGAACCTCACCTACGCCATCGACCCGGCCGAGGGCCCCGAGAGCCTGCCGGTCGTCGTGGCCGAGGCCGAGGCTGCCATCGGTGGCGCGGTGCGACGTCTCTTTCATTTGGCGATACCGCCCGACGCCATGCACGACGTGATCTCGATGCTGGGCACCCAGGGGCTCAACAAGAACGCGCGCATCGTGTGTGAGAAGCCCTTCGGCACCGACCTCGACTCGGCCCGCAAGCTCAACGCCGAGATTGACGAGTACTTCGATGAGTCCCAAGTCTTTCGCATTGACCACTTCTTGGGCAAGGAGTCGATTGACAATATTCTCGCGCTGCGATTCGCCAACGAGCTTTTCGAGCCGCTATGGCGGCGCAGCCACGTGCGCTACGTACAGATCGACGTGCCCGAGACCCTCTCGATCGAGGGCCGCGGCGCCTTCTACGAGGGCACCGGGGCATTCCGCGACATGGTTGTCACCCACCTTTTTCAGGTGCTCGGTATTTTGGCGATGGAACAGCCCACCTCGCTCACCGCCAAACCCCTACGCAACGAGATCAATAAGGTCTTTGAGTCGCTGCGGGTCTTGGATCCGGTGACCGTGTTGCGCGGCCAGTACGAGGGGTACCTCGACGAGCCCGGGGTCGCCCCGGACTCAACGACGGAGACCTTCATTGCCTTGCGCGCGTGGGTCGACAACTCGCGCTGGATGGGCGTGCCCTTCTATCTGCGCACCGGTAAGTGCCTGGCGGAGAGCCGCCAACTCATCACCATCGGGCTCCGCGAGCCCGTGATGGAGATCTTTCCTGATCAAAAGAGCGGCCAACACCCCGACGCCAACAAGCTCATCATCGACTTCAAGGACCCCGGCTCGATTCGGGCGTACTTTCTGGCGAAAGAGCCCGGTCCCGAGATGACGCTAGGCCAGGCCAAGATGAGCTTCTTTTACCGCGACTCGTTTCAGGAGAACAACAATCTCGAGGCCTACGAGCGACTCCTGCTCGAGGTGATGCTCGGGAACCAAGCTCTCTTTACGCGATCGGACGGCATCGAGCGCCTCTGGGAAGTCTCCGCACCGCTCCTCGAGCGACCAAGTCCGATCGAGACCTACGCAAAGGGCAGTTGGGGACCGGACTCGGTGGGCAATGTCGTGAAGCCCGACCACTGGACCCTGCCCGAACATGACTGACGCACCTATTCGATTACTCCTAAGCGACGTCGATGGAACGTTGATCACGACCGACAAGGTGCTGACGCTTGAGACGGTGCGCGCCGTCGAGCAGCTGTACGAGCACGACGTGATGTTCTCGATCACCAGCGCGCGACCGCCGCGGGGTTTTTCGATGTTCCTGGACCCGCTGAAACTCTCAGCACCGTTGGGCGCGTTCAACGGCGGACTCATGGTTCATCCCGATATGAGCACGATCAGCGAACTACCCGTTGACTCATCGCTCGTCGCGCCAATCATTGAGGCGCTCGCTTCGAGCAACCTCTCGATCTGGGTGTACCAGAACACCGACTGGTTCGTGCTCGACCTGGATGGCCCGCACGTCGCTCACGAGTCGGACGTCGTGCAGTTCCGCCCCACATTGATCTCGAACTTCGACGATATTCATGACGATGTCGTCAAGATCGTCGGCGTCAGCGACGATGGCGCGGCGATCGCAGAAGGCGTCGAAGCAGTGAGTGGATTCGATGTCTCAGCGACTCTGTCGCAGACTTACTACCTCGACGTGACCAATCCCAAGGCCAACAAGGGCTCCGTCGTGGACTTCTTGGCAAAGTATCTGTCGATCGACGTCGCCTCGATCGCCACCATCGGTGACGCGGGCAATGACGTCGCGATGTTCCAGCATTCGGGCCTCAGCATCGCCATGGGCAACGCGCCAGACGCGATCAAGTCCAAAGCTCTTCATGCCACCAAATCGCATGATGACAACGGGCTCGCCTACGCCGTTGAGAACTTGGTACTGCCCCGCGCGCCTAGGTAGTTCTCATCCCATCAATCTGGCGGGTACGTCACTCCAATATGAAACTCCCCCAGAGGCCAGGCCTCTGGGGGGAGCTTCAAAACTCTGGTGCAACTGTTAGTGCAAGCTGTACTTGACTGACGCGTGAGCACCGTTCGCGAAGGCGAGGCTCAGCGTCTTCACGCCGGGCTTTGCGGTCGTTCCCTTAATGGTGATGCGGATGGTCACGGTCTTGCCCGAGTCCCTTGTAACGAGGCCGGTAAAGCCCGGAACGTTACTGGTGACCTTCGGGCGGCCGGAGAAGTTGTATCCGGTCACGGTGACCGACGTCGTCTTCCCCCTCTTGACAGTGCCGACGAGTCGGACGGCCTTCGGAGCGGACGAGATCGTCACGGTCGTCGCAACTGACACTCCGACGGTGTACGGGGCAACTGCGGCCTTCGACGCGGTCACGATGCAAGTACCTGCCTTGGTGGCCTTGAGGGTACCTGACGTAATTGCGCAGCCGGTGGCAGTTCCGTTGACGACAGTAAAGGTCACTGCACCAGTACCGGATCCACCGGTCGCCGCCAAAGTCAGTGGCGCGTCAAGATATCCCGTCTTGGTCGTAACAGTGAGCGCAGCCTGGGCCTGACCCACGGACACGGTTGCGGTCGCGGGGGTCAGCGTGCGGGTGGTGTCGGTGGCCGTAAGAACACAGGCGCCCGTCGTGGTGAAGGCCACCGTGGTGAACGTAGCCACGCCTGCGACCGCCGTTACTGGAACTGAAGCCGCTAGGCACGGCGAACTGATCGTGATCACGTCAGTGCTGCCCGTTGTCGCAGTGTCGACATAGCCATTGGCGTCCTCCACCGAAACCGCAAAGGATGTGATGGCGGTTCCCGTCGTCAGTACGCTGGCCGGAGGTGCGACCGTAAAGGCCACATGGGTGGGGGTGCCACCGCTGACTACAACGCCGGTACTATGTAGCGGGCCTGAATCCCACTTTCGTCGGTGTCCGTGGCAGTGAGATAGCAGGTTCCGGTCTGAGTAAGGGTCAACGCGGTGAATGTCGCGCGGCTCCCGCAACTTCCGTCGCTGTTGTCGTCCCGCCAAGTTTGCACGTGGAAGTGATGACAACGGCATCAGCGGTGTCCGCACCCGAACTGAATGACGTTTCCATATGGTCTTCCGTCTTCACCGAGAACGACGTCAACGCGATACCCGCACCGGCCGTTGCTGGCGGGTTGAGGCGTGAAAGCCAACTGGTACGCGGCCGCAGGCGAGACCGTTGATCGCGTGACTTGTACCGGTGCCGTCCGGCACTCGTCGAGTCAGTGGCCTCGAGGGTGCACGACGGTCCAGCCGTGTCGATCTATGACGCCACTAGCAAAGCGTTGCGACTTCCGAACCACGGCCGCTGCGAGTACGGTGCCGCCAGCGTGCAGACGTGCAAGTTAACGTGATCGTGATCGTTGTCCGTGGCGCGTGCCACCGTTACTACGCGTGAAGTCATGGCCACTGAACAAGTCAGGTTCCCGCACGTCGCAGCCGACTGGTGAGTTGCATGACGAAAGTCGAGCTGCTCCGTTGCGGCCGCGCCGGCAGCGCGCCGATCGAGCGCGGCACTTGCCACCACCAACGCGATGGCTAGCTCCGCCGGCTAAATAATCTTCCGTACAACGAACGCTTAGCTCGAATTGCTTGCGTGTTCATGCTGTCTCCCTTTAGTACGTGGTCGTAGTGCGACACGCCGTAATTCGTGTTTACCAGTCATCGAACGAAAGTCGTGGGCATTTGTCTTCCAATTGCGTTACGATCAACCGCTTCTAACGAAGTTCACAATTACCAACTTTTCTTTGTTCAATATTTGTCGGGTTGTCAGGAGATTCAGAGTCAACTTGTGCAGACGCGCACTTAGGATGCGTCGCACTTTCTAGTTCGACACCAACGACATCGTTGCGGACTTCGCTAATTCGTCAATGCGACCTTGTGCCAGACGGACCCTCCGTCGTTCGTCGCGTCCAAGAACGTCGATTGTGTCGCGCCGTGGTCGCTCGTGCACACGACCAGTCCACTTCCACCGGCAATGAACACCGGCGAGTTCGTCGCTGCGCACGTCAACTCACCCACGTGGACGGATACGTCATTCTTCATGTCGACTCGATAGAGGTTGTTTGGCGTCTCGCCGTAGTCGATGTAGGCGGTGGAGTTCCAGGCGGGTGCGAAGAACCCTCCACCCGTCCCCGCGAAAGGTCGCTGGGGAACGCTCTCCCACTGCGCTCCCCCGTCGCTCGAGTAGTAGAACGACACCAGCATGCCCGTCGGGCACTGCGCCCATGCCTCGGTGGAAGTGATGAGTTCCAGGCCACACCCATTGATACTGACCATTCGCGGTTCGGTCGTCTCGTGGAACGTCGCTCCGTCGTTCGTTGAGCGCCAGATGACTTCGGCGTTGTTCTCGATCTCCGAGAGCCAGACGGTCGATGCGTCGGCCGATACTTCGGGGATCCCGCCGTTGAGCCCATTGTTCGGAATGCTCGGTAGTCGGAGCGCGGTCCAGTGGATCGGCCACAGCGCAGACTTCGCAATTGTTATGTCAACGCACCCGGCATCGAAGCTCGTGCACTTGGCCATCGTCGCGTAGACGACCCTGCCCGTCACGGTGATTCGCTGAAACGAGACACCCGACGTCGCGGGAACCTTGTGCCAGTTCCCAGCCCCGTCGTGGGTGACGTAGAGCGACATCGCCGACGATGTGCCGACCAACGCGTAACCCTCGCCGCCGTTGGTGAAGCTCAACGACTGCAGCGTCGTGCCGCCGAGACCTTCGCGATACTTCTGAAGTGGCGGCAGCGCGACTGGCGTATCGCGGCGCCCGGTGATCGTGGTCGAAACAAGACGAAGACACGATGGTCGAGCGCATCCCGCCGTTGCCAACACGTAGACCCTCGGGAACGTACCGGTGCTGAAGATCTCGATCGGCGTCAGCGAGGTCGCGCGAGGTTCCGCACCTCGCGCCGGCGAGTTACCCAGCGCGCTGATCGCGGCGCTCACCAGCGCAACGGCTGACCACGAATGCTCCGCAGCACAGGTCTCTTCACGATTCCATACTGTCCGCGCGTTGGCGTTTGTGTCTGGCCAGGAATGCGAAAGACCCCCACCTTTCGGTGGGGGTCTTTCAAGAAATCCCGGCGGCGACCTACTCTCCCAAGGAGGAACCCCTAAGTACCATCGGCGCTGGTGGGCTTGACTGCTGTGTTCGGAATGGGAACAGGTATATCTCCACCGCCATAACCACCGGAAAACTGTTGCGCTCGGCTACTTGCGTAGCCCGAAACCGGCGAACCGGCTCCTTGAGCGTCCTAGAACGAGCACGAGCATCAAACTCCAAGCCCTCGGCCGATTAGTACCGGTCAGCTGAATGTGTTACCACACTTACACTTCCGGCCTATCAACGTGGTCGTCTGGCCACGGGCCTTACCTGGTTAATCCAGTGAGAGATTTCATCTTGAAACGGGCTTCGCACTTAGATGCTTTCAGCGCTTATCCCACCCGCAGGTCGCAAAACAGCCATGCCCTTGGCAGGACAACTGTCACACGAGAGCTGCGTTCGTCCCGGTCCTCTCGTACTAGGGACAACCTTTCTCAAATCTCTTACGGCTGCATCGGATAGGGACCGAACTGTCTCACGACGTTCTGAACCCAGCTCGCGTACCGCTTTAATGGGCGAACAGCCCAACCCTTGGGACCGGCTTCAGCCCCAGGATGCGACGAGCCGACATCGAGGTGCCAAACCTTCCCGTCGATATGGACTCTTGGGGAAGATGAGCCTGTTATCCCCGGCGTACCTTTTATCCGTTGAGCGACGGCGCTTCCACAAGCAACCGCCGGATCACTATGCCCGACTTTCGTCCCTGCTCGACCTGTAAGTCTCGCAGTCAAGCTCTCTTGTGTCATTGCACTCAACAGCTGATTGCCAACCAGCCTGAGAGAACCTTTGGGCGCCTCCGTTACATTTTAGGAGGCGACCGCCCCAGTCAAACTACCCACCTGCCGCTGTTCCTGATCCGGATCACGGACCAAGGTTAGGGTTCCGGCGCAGAAAGGCTGGTATTTCAACAGTGGCTCCACATTGACTAGCGCCAACGCTTCACAGCCTCCCAGCTATCCTACACAAACTGAACCAAAACCCAACATCAAGTTGTAGTAAAGGTGCACGGGGTCTTTCCGTCCTGATGCAGCTAACGAGCATCTTTACTCGTACTTCAATTTCGCCGGGTCTGTAGTTGAGACAGTTGGGAAGTCGTTACGCCATTCGTGCAGGTCGGAACTTACCCGACAAGGAATTTCGCTACCTTAGGACCGTTATAGTTACGGCCGCCGTTTACTGGGGCTTAGGTTCTCAGCTTCGCTCAAAAGAGCTAACCGATCCCCGTAACCTTCCAGCACCGGGCAGGCGTCAGAGCGTATACGGCGTCTTGCGACTTAGCACGCTCCTGTGTTTTTGGTAAACAGTCGCTTCCCACAATTCTCTGCGACCCTCTCACGCTCGGGACGCGAAGTCCGTCACGCTAGTAGGGCCATCCTTCTCCCGAAGTTACGGATGCATTTTGCCGAGTTCCTTAACTAGAGTTCTCCCGATCGCCTTGGTATTTTCTACCCGCCCACCTGTGTCGGTTTGGGGTACGGGCACCGTGTCAACTCGCTAGAAGATTTTCTTGGAAGCATGGAATCAGTGACTTCACCTTGCGGTTCGGCATCGTATCTCAGGCTTAAGAGGTGCGGATTTGCCTACACCTCGCCCTACGTACTTACCCCAGGACAACCAACGCCTGGGCTCACCTATCCTCCTCCGTCCCTCCTTCGCTTTCCGCCGCGGGGCTGGTCGGTTCGACCCGAAGGTCAGCCCCTTAGTACCCCCACTTTGGAATGGGCGCGGACACGGTGGTACAGGAATATCAACCTGTTGTGCATCGACTACGCCTTTCGGCCTCGCCTTAGCTCCCGACTGACCCTGGGGGGATTAGCCTTCCCCAGGAACCCTTGGGCTTACGGCGGAGGGGTTTCTCACCCCTCTCTCGCTACTCATACCAGCATTCTCACTCGAACGCGCTCCACGCAGGTTTACACCTCCGCTTCACAGCAGGTTCGACGCTCCCCTACCACTACGTCAAAAGACGCAATTCTTAGCTTCGGCTCTGGACTTGAGCCCCGTTACATTATCCGCGCAAGACCACTCGACCAGTGAGCTATTACGCACTCTTTAAAGGATGGCTGCTTCTAAGCCAACCTTCTGGCTGTCTGAGCGTTCTCACATCGTTTTCCACTTAGTCCAGAATTTGGGGCCTTAGCTGAAGATCTGGGCTGTTTCCCTCTCGACCAACGAAGCTCATCCCCCGTGGTCTCACTGCCAGTCTCTGGAGCATCGGCATTCGGAGTTTGGTTGGGGTCAGTAAGCTTGTAGGCCCCCTAGCCCATCCAGTGCTCTACCTCCGATGCTGAACGACTGACGCTGCACCTAAATGCATTTCGGGGAGAACCAGCTATCACCGAGTTTGATTGGCCTTTCACCCCTTACCACAGGTCATCCCCCTCATTTTCAACTGAGGTGGGTTCGGTCCTCCACGGGGTTTTACCCCCGCTTCAACCTGCCCATGGCAAGCTCACTCGGCTTCGGGTCTGCAGCACGCGACTGATCGCCCTATTAAGACTCGCTTTCGCTTCGGCTACCCCTCTCGGGTTAACCTCGCCACGTACCACAACTCGCTGGCTCATTCTTCAAAAGGCACGCTATCGAGGCCACAGCGTCGTAACGCTGTGACGACTCTCTAACTGATTGTAAATCAACGGTTTCAGGTTCTATTTCACTCCCCTCCCGGGGTACTTTTCACCTTTCCCTCACGGTACTTGTTCACTATCGGTCGTCTATGAGTACTTAGCCTTATCAGATGGTCCTGACAGATTCACGCCGGCTTTCCCGGATCCGGCGTTACTCGGGTGTTCACTCAGAGATCTGTTCGTTTCGCGTACGGGGCCGTTACCCTCTGTGGCGTACCTTTCCAGGTACTTCTGCTACGAATCGATTTTGTAACTCTGTGAAGGTTGCTGGTTCCTTCTAGTAAATCCCACAACCCCGAACTGGCAACGCCCAGTGCTTTAACACCAGCTCGGTTTAGGCTCTTCCCGTTTCGCTCGCCGCTACTCAGGGAGTCACTTTTGTTTTCCTCTCCTCGGGTTACTGAGATGTTTCAATTCACCCGGTTCCCTCTACCCGCCCTATATATTCAGGCGGGAGTTGCACCCCATGACGGGTGCAAGGTTTTCCCATTCGGACACCCATGGATCGAAGCTCGGTAGACAGCTCCCCATGGATTATCGCAGTCACCCACGTCCTTCATCGGCTTTAGACGCCAAGGCATTCACCGTTGACTCTTTGTAGCTTGGAGAAATTGATATTTAAAATATATAGATGCTCGTGCTCGTTCTAGAATTCTCAAAGATCAGCGCACCGACGCTCAACCAAGTCGCGACTTAGACCTCAGGTCGCGGTAGGAACATCGGGGGAATGAGCGGCCCGGATTACTCACGGGCATCATCCAAAGGAGCGTGTCGCTCCTCCAAAACGGAAGACGAGAGTCAGCCTGGATGGCCGTCACCTGACCAGATCACCGACACACAAGTGCGAGGGATATTCCGCGGTGGCTAAACCACACAGCCAACTAGCCAGCATTCAACTCGGTAGCTGTCTGTCCCTTGTGGACAGATGTGCTCCTTAGAAAGGAGGTGATCCAGCCGCACCTTCCGGTACGGCTACCTTGTTACGACTTAACCCCAATCACTGACCCCACCTTCGACGGCTCCTTCCTTGCGGTTAGGCCACCGGCTTCGGGTGTTGCCAACTTTCGTGGTTTGACGGGCGGTGTGTACAAGGCCCGGGAACGTATTCACCCCGGCAGTGCTGATCCGGGATTACTAGCAACTCCAACTTCATGCAGGCGAGTTGCAGCCTGCAATCTGAACTGAGAGCGGTTTTAGGGATTGGCTCCACCTCGCGGTTTAGCAGCCCTCTGTACCGCCCATTGTAGCATGTGTGCAGCCCTAGACGTAAGGGGCATGATGACTTGACGTCGTCCCCACCTTCCTCCGAGTTGACCCCGGCAGTCTTCTACGAGTCCCCACCATTACGTGCTGGCAACATAGAACAAGGGTTGCGCTCGTTGCGGGACTTAACCCAACATCTCACGACACGAGCTGACGACAGCCATGCACCACCTGTGCTGGGCCCCGAAGGACACCACATCTCTGTGGCTTTTCCCAGCATGTCAAATCTAGGTAAGGTTTTTCGCGTTGCATCGAATTAAGCCACATGCTCCGCTGCTTGTGCGGGCCCCCGTCAATTTCTTTGAGTTTTAGTCTTGCGACCGTACTCCCCAGGCGGGGCACTTAATGCGTTAGCTGCGGCGCGGAAACCGTTGAAAAGTCCCCACACCTAGTGCCCACCGTTTACGGCGTGGACTACCAGGGTATCTAATCCTGTTCGCTCCCCACGCTTTCGCTCCTCAGCGTCAGTATTGGCCCAGATCACCGCCTTCGCTACTGGTGTTCTTCCTGATATCTGCGCATTCCACCGCTACACCAGGAGTTCCGTGATCCCCTACCAAACTCTAGTCACAACAGTTTCACGTGGCGGCCCCAGGTTGAGCCTGGGGGATTAACACGTGACTTATTGAACCGCCTACGAGCTCTTTACGCCCAATAAATCCGAATAACGCTTGCACCCTATGTATCACCGCGGCTGCTGGCACATAGTTGGCCGGTGCTTCTTCTACAGGTACCGTCACAATCGTTCCTGTCGAAAGAGGTTTACAACTCAGAAAGCCTTCGTCCCTCACGCGGCGTTGCTGCGTCAGGCTTTCGCCCATTGCGCAAGATTCCCCACTGCTGCCTCCCGTAGGAGTCTGGACCGTGTCTCAGTTCCAGTGTGGCTGATCGTCCTCTCAGACCAGCTATCCGTCGTAGCCTTGGTGGGCCGTTACCCCGCCAACAAGCTGATGGACCGCGAGCCCCTCCCGAAGCGAAAAACATTTCCTCCACTCGCCATGCGATGTGTGGAGGGTATTCGGTATTAGCACCGGTTTCCCGGTGTTATCCCAATCTTCGGGGCAGGTTGCTCACGTGATACTCACCCGTTCGCCACTAAATAGTTCAGGAGCAAGCTCCCTTGTATTCCGTTCGACTTGCATGTGTTAAGCACGCCGCCAGCGTTCATTCTGAGCCAGAATCAAACTCTCCATCAAGTTCACTTCAAGAACCGAAGTTCTCTTAGATCACAGAGAGCCAGACGAGCGACTCTAATACTCGCCTGACAACAGAGTTCACACGGGGTGTGAATACTCTGCCTACTGCAGTACTTCTTTGACGAACGACGTGGTCTGTTAGATCAGCCCATCGTCGCCCGTACTGGCTTTTGGCTCTCGTTCTTCCGTTTTCAAGGAGCGACAACACACACGACCGAAGTCGGAGGTGTGAAGTACACCATCTCGGGATTTCTCCCGTGATTCCGCCACCGGTTACCCCGGTAGCAGGGATGCCTACCCTACCAGCGCCCGACTTTACGACGCAAGTCGCAGGCCGTCTTCGCTAGGGGCAGGAGTTCTATGTTAGCAGTTTGGACGCGGGGTGATCACCGTTTTGGGCACGCTTTGACTCCCCCACCAGCCCTTGCGAACGTGGTCACGAAGTGACGATCCGCGTCGGCGCCGAGGCTACGACGCTTCGCTCTGGGCGTACTCCACAAAGGCGCTGAGAGTCGAGATCAGACGCATGTCATCGATGTCCGCTGCACGCGAATTGAGGAGTTCCTCGGTGCACACCAGAAAAGCCAAGCAGCGCGCCCGCGAGACGGCCACGTTCAACCGATTCCTCGAGAAGAGGAACTCCGGTCCTCGTGGCATGTCGTCCGCCGAGGAGGTCGTCATCGTAAAGAAGACGACGGGCGCCTCACGGCCCTGGAACTTATCCACGGTGCCGACTTGAACGGAGCTCAGCCCGGGCAGGGTCCGAAAGGTTGCTTGCAGGAGGCGCACTTGGTCGTTGTACGGAGCGACCACCATGAAGTCGCTCCCTTCGAGCGCACGCGACTCGCCTCTCTGATTGACCCACTTCGTGCCGACCAACCGAGCAATTTGGTCAGCGACGAGTTCGGCTTCTTCGATCGATTCGGTCGAGCGACGGGAGTGACGCGCCTCCAACCACCGAAGTCCCGTACCGAACTCCGTGTCTTGCTGGATACATGACTCGTCACTCGTGAGGCGGTCTTCGTAGATCTGGGCGGAGATGAACTGGGACACGTCAGGATGCATGCGCCAGGTCTTCGCCAAGAACACTCCCTGCGTGTTAGGAATCGTGAGATGCGTTCCGAGCACGTGCTGGAGCACGCTGGCACCCGAGTCGCCCGGGTGATCGGCCTTGGCCACTTGACTGAGTTGCAGGGGGTCGCCGAGTAGAAGCATGTTGCGCGCCCCGTTGGTGGAGGCGACGGCGTCGGCGAGCGCCAGTTGCCCGGCTTCATCCACAATCAACACGTCGACGGGATGCTGACGCATCTCGGGCTTGGCAAAGAGCCATGCCGTGCCGCCAATCAGATTGAACTCGCCCGACTCGAGATCATCCTTCCTCTGCGAATAGGTGGCGAACTCAAGCGGCGTGCCATCCTTCGTGTCTTTCCAGCGCAGGGCTCGCAATTTCTCGAGGTCACCGGCTTTCTCGAACACGCTGTACGTGGCGCTCATCAGGTTGTCGATCGCCGGATGACTCATGGCGACCACACCCACGCGCTTGCCCGAGGTGATGAGGTGGTGAATCACGTGCGAGCCGCTAAACGTCTTGCCGGTGCCTGGTGGTCCCTGAAACGCGACGAAACTCTCGTCGAGATCGTCGACCCACTGATAGATCGACGCGAGCTCGTCCTGGAACACTCCGTTGGCCGGCCCGCGCCCCTCAACGAAGCGCGGAGGTTCCCCCGCGAGCAGCGCCATCGCGAGACGACTGGGCACCCCGTGGACCTCGGGGGTGAGGATCTGACGCGCGAGATCCTTGAGCACCGAGTCCTTGGGCTTGGGCCGAAATCGGCGATCGCGAGTGAGCGCGGCGGGTACTCCACCGTGCTCCATCTGAATCGGCCCCCACGGAAGCGACACTTCGCGAAGGTCAAAGTCAATGGCCGAGATCGACCCTCGGCCGTACGGGACGCCGACGCCGGCGAAGAGAACTTCGTCTCCCTTTTCGAGCGATCGATCAATCACCTGCTCGGGCCAGGTCAACACAATTCGCGGGTTTCGTTCCCGCCCGGTGGGCTCATCAACGCGAACGACCTGCAGGTTCGTGAGGTAGTCAATGTTGTCGTACAGCGCGGTGTAATCCCCGTTGAGTGCCACGTACTTAGGCGTCACGTCGGCCGAGCGCTCTCGCCGCCAGTAGTTCAGTAAGTCTCCTAAGAGGTACTCCGCCCCGTCCTCGGGTAACTGGTGCAGGGCTTCAACGAGTTCGTCGGTGTCGAGTTCGTACTCTTCTTCGGAGATGACGGGCTCTCGCCACGCGAGCCCAGCCGGTCGCTGGTTGACCAGCCAGTCGCGCAGCGCCTTGGTGGCTTCGACGTCATCGCGGTTGTAGATCGCAATGTTGCGAAGGGTTTTCTCATCGTGCGTGTCCATCCACTCTTCGTATTCCACGACGGCCATCGCCCCACCTTCGATCGCCCCACTGCGGCGAAACTCCACGAGGTGTTCGAGCTGCTTCAAGCTGTACGACTCGGTGCCCACACGAACCGCGTTCTTTGCAATCGTGAAGAGGTCCACGAATAAACCGGTCTCGACCAAGCTCGCAAAGAGGTTCTCGTCCTCCGCGTCACGCATGAGTCGCTCAATGGTCGAGCGTTCGGTGTGGTTGTAGTGGTAGATGTGCATGAGGGGAAACTCTTCGCGCCGTTGGGCAAAGAACTCGACCAACCCCTTGATCATGGACTGCTGATCGACCAGATTGTGCGCCCAGCGCTCGTCGTAAGTCCACTCGCCCGCCTCATTTTGGTAGAGCAGGCCCGCGAGGAACATCAAGTCGTGTTGGGGGGTCCAGAACGGATCCCCCTCAAAATCGAAAAACACGTCGCCGCGATCGGGGGCCGGAAGTTGTTCAAAGCCGTGACCGTAGACGGGATCCTCAGAGACCTCAATGAACTCAAAGGCGGGCGGCCCCAAACGTTCGCGCGACGCGACCTGCAAGGCCGCCTGACGCGTCAGTCGTTGACGCTTCTCTTCGCGCAAGTCCGCCACCATCTCGGTGCGGGCGGCCAACTGGGCGATCGTGATGATCCCCGCATCTTCGAGGATGTTTCGTTCGCTCTCGCGGCTGTTGGCGACGAAGGCGAGTGCGTCCTCACCGCGCCACTGCGACTGACAGTGCTCCTGGAACTCGCAGTATTCGCAACTCTCGCACAGCCGCGGCCGTGTCGTGACGGTCGTGACGTCCTCGTCGAGAATTGCGGCCAGTTGGCGACGCAAACGGCGCCAGTAGGGCAAGAACTCCTCCACCGTGAGCGACTCCGTACGGCCCGAGCCCAGCCAGATGTGCATGCGACGCGGCGGACTTCCCGTCAGGGCCGCAATCGCCTCGGCGTAGAAGCACAGTTGCATGACGTGTCCGGGCTTGGCCTGGTTGCGCGTTAGCTTCGCGTCGACCGGTTCGTAACGCGCGTAGCCGGGTGACTCCTCTACCCGTACGAGAAAGTCGGCGATACCGCGCATGCCTTCGTGAACGAAGGGCATCTGATAGATCACGTCGAAACCGGTGTCGAGCGAGCCACTCACCCGTGTCGACCCATTGTGCGAATGTCTCATCCGCGTTGCGTCCGGGAACTTCGTAAATCGTCTTGCCCATGGCCTCGTACTCGTCGAGGCAGTTCGACTCGTGCCGATTACCCTTGTCGATCAGCAGTTCGGCAAACTCCCCCAAGGGCGTGCTACGTGGCGCCAATAGTCCTGAGTCCACTTGATTTCGCAGAGATAAATAGTGACCGCATCCCAACCAGGCGGTGATCTTGGAGGGTGTTAGAAGGCGCTCGACCATGTTGTATCACTGTAGGGTTCGCGTTCGCTCACAGAAGGCACGTATCCACCCTGGCGCGACGGTGTGACACGGACAGGGGCTCACTAGCGTGATCTCCGTAGGAGGTCTCATGACAGATGACACAGCTCCCGTTCCCTTAGAAGGAAGCATCCCTCCCCCACTGGACGGCGCCAGTCCCGTGGGAGACATCGATCCCGCCAGCGACGTCGAAGTGACCGTATATCTTCGCCCGCGAAGCGATCGAGCGAAGGCCGCGCGCCGCGGCGCCCATTCGTTTCTTACTCGTGAAGAGCTCGCCGCGACTCGAGGGGCCGATCCCGACGATCTCTCGCGACTCGAGAACTTTGCGCGCTCCCACGGCCTCTCGATCATCGACGCCGACCCGGCCGGTCGTCGCCTTCGCCTGTGGGGAAGTGCGGGAGCGATGGAGTCGGCCTTTGGCGTCGAGTTTCAACGATACGAACACCCCTCCGGCCACTTTCGCAGCCACCCCGGACCCGTCCAACTGCCCGCCGATCTCCGTGACGCAGTGGTCGCCGTCCTCGGCCTGGACAATCGTCCTCAGGCCAACACGCGGTTCCGACTATCCGAGAGTCCCGCCAGTTCTTTCACACCGCTCGCGATCGCTCAGTTATACGGCGACCTCGCCGGGGCTCGAGCGTCGGGGGTCGGGGTCGCCCTCATCGAGTTGGGCGGCGGGTACACCTCGAGTGACCTCGACACGTACTTCTCCGCGTTGGGAATCTCGACGCCGACGGTCAGTGCGGTGAGCGTTGACGGCGCGAGCAACCAGCCCACTGGAGGCACGTCCGGTCCGGACACCGAAGTGATGCTCGATATCGAAGTCGTCGGAGCGATCGCCCAGGGTGCGGACATCATCGTGTACTTCGCGCCCAATACCGATCAAGGCTTCGCCGACGCGATCAGTGCAGCCGTGCACGACGCGACTCGGGCTCCACAGGTCATCTCAATCAGCTGGGGCGGTCCGGAGAGTTCGTACACGGCCCAGACCGTGAAGGTCTTTGAAGAGATGCTCACTGACGCGGCCAGCGTGGGCGTGACCGTCTTCGTCGCCGCCGGCGACAACGGATCAACCGACGGAGTCAGTGACAATGAGGCTCACGTCGACTATCCAGCGTCGAGCCCGCAGGTCGTCGCATGCGGAGGGACCCGCCTCGTGGTCAGCGATGGCGCTATCAGTTCCGAGGTGGTCTGGAACGACCTGCCCTCGGGCGGGGCAACGGGCGGAGGCGTGAGCGCAATCTTTCCCGTGCCCTCGTGGCAAGCCAGCGCCAACGTCCCGCCGTCTCAGGACCCCGGCGCCAAGGTCGGCCGGGGTGTACCTGACGTGGCCGGCGACGCGGATCCCGACAGCGGCTATCAGGTTCGAGCAGACGGCACTGACTTGGTTGTCGGTGGGACGTCGGCGGTCGCCCCCTTGTACGCCGCGCTCTCCGCCCTAGCGATCGCGCGAGCGGGCACACCATTGGGATTTATAAATCCGCGTCTGTATTCATTGGGTAACACTGTCTTCCGCGATATCACGTCGGGCAACAATGGGGCGTACCACGCCGCCGTTGGGTGGGACCCCTGTACGGGTCTCGGCAGCCCCAAAGTGGCCGCCTTCATTTCATCGCTCTTCACCTAGGCGTTCAGCTCACTCCAGCCGGGACTTGGCCTCGGCGATGGCGGTCTTCAACAACAGCGACTGTTCGGCGCTGGCGTGGGGACCCGAGGCTCCGGGCGACGTCCGACGTTTCAGTGCGGCGCCATTCTCAAAGAGCACACCGAAGCGCTCGATCGAGGGAGTTGAACGAACGAGATCGCGCAGCAATGTACCTGTGGCGATCGACTCGGCGACCAACAGACCCACCTGTTCATGAGCTTGGCGAAAGGGCACGCCCTCGCTCACCAGTTCCTCGGCGATGTCGATGGCCACTAACAGTTCGTCATCCGCCGCCGTGGCAGCCACCTCGTGATGAAAGGTCAGCGAGCCGTAGGCGCCCGTGAGTGCGCGCAGGACCAGGAGAATCTGACGAATCGAATCGAACAGCGGCTCCTTGTCCTCCTGTAAATCCCGGTTGTACGACAGGGGCAGGCCCTTCAGGACCACGAGGAGACCGGTGAGATTGCCGATGAGTCGCCCGCTCTTTCCCCGGGCGAGTTCGGCGACATCGCTGTTCTTCTTGTGCGGGAGCATTGATGAGCCGGTTGTGAAGTCGTCACTCAACGAGGCAAAGTTGAACTCGGCCGACGTCCAGAGCACGAGCTCCTCCCCCATCCGGGAGAGATGAACGCCGAGCAGAGCCACGTCAAAGAGTGCCTCGGCGACAAAGTCGCGATCACTGACGGCATCCATCGAGTTCGCAAAGGCGCGATCGAAACCTAAGAGGCTGGCCGTTTCAGCCGGATCGATATTGAGCGACGTACCGGCAATCGCCCCCGCACCGAGCGGCGAGACGTTCAGCCGCCGGCGAGCGTCACCGAGTCGATCGACGTCGCGCAGGAGGGCGAACGCGTGGGCGCTGAGATGGTGACTCAGGAGCACGGGCTGAGCTCGCTGGAGGTGCGTGTACCCCGGGAGATGAGCGTCAGGGTTCACCTGACTGAGTTCGAGCAGGACGTCGATCAGTTGGAGCGTGGCGACTGCAATGTCACGAAGTGCGTCGCGCGTGAACAGTCGCAGCGTCGTCGCCACCTGATCGTTGCGGCTGCGCGCGGTATGCAACTTGGCCCCCACGTCGCCCGCCAGTTCGGTCGCGCGACGTTCGATGGCCATATGGATGTCCTCGTCGGTCGCGGCGCGCTCAAACGCACCGCTGTCGAACTCTTCACGGATCGCGTCCAGTGTGGCAAGCAACGTTGCTGTTTCCTCCGCGCTGAGCAAACCGGCGGTAACGAGACCACGGACGTGCGCTTTACTGCCCTCGATGTCGTGCGCGTAGAGGACGTAGTCGTAGGAGTAGCTCTCGGAGAGGTCCCAGAGGGTTTCATCCATCGGTGACGTGAAACGCCCACTCCAGAGCGTCATGAAGTGGGTGGGGTCGAGTTCTTTGCACCCTGGCGCTGGGCCCAGGTCTTCACGCCCAAGCCGTAGATACGCACGAAGCCCTCGGAGTCCGCGTGGCGGAAGGTATCAGCCGCGTCGTACGTCGCGAGCCCATAGTCGTAGAGCGCGGTGGGGCTGCGACGACCGAGCACGCGCATGAGGCCCGGTGAGTCAAAGCGCAGGCGAACATCTCCCGTCACGTGGCGCTGGGTCTCGTCGACGAAGGCGTCGAGAGCCTCCTTCAAGGGCGAGAACCACATGCCGTCGTAGACGAGCTCCGCCCACCGCGTCTCCAGACGCATCTTCTCGTGACGCACGTCACGCTCAAGCACCATGTCCTCGAGCTCGGTGTGCGCAGCGATGAGCGCGAGTGCGGCGGGACACTCATAGACCTCGCGGCTCTTGATACCGACGCGGCGGTTCTCGACCATGTCGAGTCGCCCGAAACCGGTGGATCCCGCGCTCGCGTTGAGCGTCGCGATCAGATCGGCCAGTTCCATCTCGACGTCGTCAATAGCCGTGGGCACGCCGTGGTCGAAGCTCAGGCTGAGTTCGACCGGCTCGGTGGCCGTGATGCGCGTGAGGGTATAGGGCTCGTCGGGCGCTTCGGCCCAGGGGTCTTCAATGGCGCCGCACTCAATGGCCCGACCCCACAGGTTCTCGTCGATGGAGTAGATCTTTTCCTTGGTGGCGCGAATCGGAATGTCCCACTTGAGGGCGTAGTCCACCGAGTCCGCGCGGGTCATGCCCCAGTTGCGAGCCGGGGCGAGCACCTCGAGGTCGGGCGCGAGCGCGTGGGTACCCACTTCAAAGCGCACCTGGTCATTGCCCTTGCCGGTGCAGCCGTGGGCCACCGCCTGGGCGTTGAACTTGCGGGCCTGGGCCACGAGGTGACGAACAATGACGGGGCGAGAGAGAGCCGAGACCAGTGGATACTTCCCCTCGTACTTCGCGTTGGCCGCAATGGCCTTCGCGCAAAACTCCTCAGCCATCTCCTTGCGCGCGTCCACAACGACGACGTCGAGCGCGCCCGCCGCCAGGGCGCGCGCGCGAATATCGACAAAGCTCTCGGACTTCTCGACGTCTTGGCCCACGTCGACCAGCACGCAGACCACTTCCACGCCCCACTCCTCGATCATCCATCGCACGGCGACCGAAGTATCGAGACCTCCGCTGTAGGCGAGTACGACCCGCTTGGTCATCGCTTAGCCCTTCACTTGGCGTTCGATGAGATCACTAATTCCCGCCAGGGCACGGAACTCGGCGGCCAACTTAGCCCCGCCGTGCGCTTCGCCGGCGATCACAAGGATCGTGTCGTCGCCCGCCACCGAGCCCAGCACCCCACCGAGGGCGCTGCGGTCCAGAGCAGAGGCGACCACGTGCGCGCAACCGGGCGGCGTGCGCACCACGACCAGGTTGGCCGAACTGTCCACCGACACCACCCACTCGCCCATCATGCGGCGCAGGTGATCCAGCGGCGCCGGCGCGATTTTGGGGGACGCAGCCAGCACGATGCGACGCGCGCCGTGTTCGTCACGCACCTTCACCGTGCCGAGTTCCTGTAAGTCACGCGTGACGGTCGCCTGGGTCGCGGCGATGCCCTCCTCACGCAAACGGGCCACAATCTGGGCCGCGGTCGAAATGACGTCGTGATCGATCAGTTCACTGATGCGATGCTGACGCTGGGTCTTGGTCATACTTCTCCTTTTATCCATCGAAGGACGCCAATCATCGACGAACGTCGATGAAATACCTGGCGCCACACCCGAGATTGTGTGCCGTCGAGAATGTCGCTGGTGACCTCCTCGCCGCGGTGAGCGGGCAAACAGTGCAACACAATGGCCGTCGGTTTGGCCTGAGCCATCACCTTCGCGTTCACCTGGAAGTCAGCGAGTTCTTTACGGCGCCGTTCGCTCTCAGCCTCAAGACCCATCGACACCCACGTGTCGGTGTAGACCACATCGGCGTTCTTAACGGCGTCGTTCACGTTGTCCGCGAGGCGCAACGTCCCCGGTCCCGTTGCCCGAGCGGGATCTTCGGCCCCACCCGCGACCAACTGATAACCCGCGGGCGCAGCGATCGTGACGTCGACACCCAGTCGCAGGAGTGCGACCGCGAGCGAGCGGGCCACATTGGTCGCATCGCCCACGTAGGCGACGTTCAGACCCGCGAGCTGGCGTGCGTCGCCGTCTGAGAACTCGTCGGCGATCGTGAGGACGTCAGCCACGGCCTGGGTCGGGTGAGCCTCGTCGTCCATCAGATTGATGAGCGAGAGTCGTTCTTCGGTGGCCGCGCGCATGCGCGCAAACACTTCGTGGCGCCGTACACGGAGCCCGGCGATCGCGTACATCTCGGCAATTGTGCGACCCACGTCTTCGACCGATTCTCGCGTGTCCAGACCGATCTCTTCGTCGCTGAAGAACGTGACGTACCCGCCGAGCTCGTGCACGGCACTCGAACTCGACGCGCGTGTGCGCAGGCTGGGGCGCTCGAAGACGAGAGCGACACCCTGGCCGCTCAAGGTGGTGTCATCGAATGGCGACGTGGCGAGCGTCAAGATCGAGGCGAGGTCGTTATCCGACAGCTCCTCGATGGTGATGAAGTGGCGGGTCACGCGAATACCTCAGTCGTCGCAATGGCACCGGCCAGTGCGTCGCGCAGGGCGTGAGGGCGCGTGCCGTTGGCGAGCAGCACGCGACGCGCACCGGCATCAATCGCCTCGAGGGCGGCCATCATCTTGGGCCGCATGCCCTCGCGGGCCGCCCCACTGGCGAGCATGGCGCGCACGTCGTCCCCACTCACCGATCGAAGCGCCGACTCGGGGTCGAAGGGATCAGCCAGCAACTGGTCGACGTCACTCAGCAACACGAGCACCTTGGCGTCGAGCGCCCCGGCGAGGGCTCCGGCCGCCACGTCGGCGTTGCAATTCACGAGTTCCCCGGCGTCATCGACCGCCAGCGGCGAGACAATCGGCGTGAAGTGCTCGGCCCATAGTGCTGCGATCACTTCGGTGTCGACCTTGGGTGATGAACTGATGCGACCCCAGTATCCGCCGATCGGTTGGGCACGCAATGTGCCGGCGTCCGCGCCGCTGAGTCCCACGCAGCGCAGCCCGCAGTTTCCGAGCGATGCGACGAGGTGCACGTTGACGTGAGTGAGCGCCATGGCGACGTACTCCATGGTCGCGTCGTCGGTCACGCGCAGGCCTTCGTGAAACACACTCGGTCGACCAACTCGTTCGAGCAGATCGGCAATCTGCGGTCCCCCGCCGTGCACGACCAATGAGTTCGCCGACAGCTGAGCGAGGTCGCTCGCCAAGGCCGCGAGAACCGGCGACGTGGGCGAGAGTGAGTCGAGTGCGTGACCCCCGAGCTTGACGACGTAGCTCACGGGCTCACCCCCGCGAGGGGCAGTCCGAGGGTCTCGTCCCTTGCGGTCGCCACGTTCCACCCTTGAATGGCTTGGCCCGCCGCGCCCTTGGTCAGATTGTCGATCGAACTCATCGCAATGAGCCAACCGGTGCGCTCGTCCACGCGCGCACTCACGAAACACAGGTTGCTGCCCAGGGGATCCTTGAGGGAAGGTGGGTCGTCCACCACGACCACGCAGGGATCTAACGCGTAGGTTTCGCGCAACATGGCGAGAGCGTCGCCGCTGGTCAAAGACCCGCTCACCCGCGCGTAGGCAGTCACCAGCATGCCGCGCGCAACCGGCACCAGGTGAGGCGTGAAGAGCACCGTGGCACCGATCTCTTGTTCGATTTCGGGCGTGTGTCGGTGTGTGAGGAGTCCATAGGCCTCGGCGTTTCCGGCCAGGCGCGAGAACTGCAGGCGCTCGCTGATGGCGCGCCCGGCTCCCGACACACCACTTAAGGCGTCAACGACGACGTTGTCGCGCTCAATGACGTTGGCGTCGGCGAAGGGGCCGAGTGCGAGTGCAGCCGCCGTCGGGTAGCAACCCGGCACCGCAATGAGTCGCGCCCCTTTCAGTTCTTCGCGATGGCGCTCCACTAGTCCGTAGACCGCGTCACCGAGGAGGTGCGGCGAGGTGTGCTCGTGTTCGTACCAGGTTGGGTACTGGCCAGGGTCGTGCAAACGGTAGTCGGCGCCCAGATCCACGACCTGGACGTCACGTTCGAGCAGAGAGGGCACGAACTCCTGGCTCTCTCCATGGGGTAAGCACAGGAACACCACGTCGAGATCTGCCTCAAAAATGGCCGCGGACGGCTGCACGGTGAGTTCTGGGTATGCGCCCGCGAGGGACGGAATGTGCTGGGCAATCGTGCGACCTGCGCTGGACGCACCTGTCGCGACCAGAACATTTAGGTCGGGATGGGACGCGCAAAGACGCAACAACTCACCACCGGCGTATCCGGTTGCGCCCATGACGCCCATTCGCATAATGACATTTTATGCATGACGCGGAGCAAAAGTTCAAAAATTGTGATTTTCGAGATACCGGCGTCACATCCCAGACACCAAGAAAATATCGGGGATCATCGGCGAATTGTGTTGTTCCGTCACCAACTCCGTGGCGTGTTACCGGCGTTCGTTACTCTCTTGAATGTCCAAACGCGGATGGGTGCTGTTCCTCATGATGGCGATCATCTGGGGAATTCCCTATCTCTTGATCCGCGTGGCGGTGCGACAACTCGATCCCGGGGTCGTGGTGTTCTTACGCACCGGTCCCGCGTCACTCCTGCTCATCCCCCTCGTGACCATTCGACGTCAGTGGTCCGAGGTAGTCCGGCACTTCGGCTGGATCGTCGTGTTCGGAGTCGTGGAGTTCGGCGTGCCCTGGTTCCTCATGTCCACCGCCGAAGAGCACATCACGTCATCTCTCACCAGTCTGTTGATATGCGGCGTGCCGCTGCTCTCGGTGGTCGTCCAGCGTCTGCGCCGCGGCGAACACGTCGAGACTCGCCGGTACCTCGGCCTTGCCATCGGTGCGTGCGGCGTGGCCTTCCTGGTGGGTTTGGACCTGTCGGGTGGCACGTTCACGTGGATCGCCATGATGGCGCTCGTCTGCGTGGGCTACACGTTCGGCCCGATGATTCTGGCCTCCAAACTCGCTGACGTGCCAGGAGCCGCGGTGACCTGCGGGGCGACCGGCGTGGTGGCCCTGGCCTGGGCCCCCTGGGCGCTCACGCACTGGCCGACTCATGTCTCGGGCGAAACGTGGAGCTCGATTGCCACACTGTCGGTCGTCTGCACCGCGGGCGCGTTCATCGTCTTTTCCGCACTCGTCAAAGAAGTCGGTTCGACGCGAGCCGTCGTCGTTACCTACGTCAACACCGCGGTCGCGGTGATACTGGGCATCGTCGGGCTGCACGAGGCACTCACCGCGGGCATCATGGTCGGCTTCCCACTGGTGATCGTGGGGTGCGTCATTGCGACCAGTCGGCCGCGTCCCGCGTTGGCCTAGGTCTCGTAGGTCGCTGAGACCTTGATGGCGCCGCTCCACGACGAGCCACAGCGCGCCCGGCACACTCGCTAAGACCACGTCGTCGTCGCGCTCAAGCGATTGGTGGTGC
This sequence comes from uncultured Acidimicrobiaceae bacterium, assembly GCA_963791015.1. Taxonomy (GTDB): domain Bacteria; phylum Actinomycetota; class Acidimicrobiia; order Acidimicrobiales; family RAAP-2; genus RAAP-2. The sequence continues at coordinate 429,897 of CAWBQX010000002.1, forward strand.
GTCACGCTCACGAATCGCACGGGCGGAGGCACCACTTCGCTCACCGCCTGCCAGACTGCCGCGTTGTTGACGTGGCCGGCGATGTCGAGGTCGGCTTCGCGCAGGGGCCAGGGTCGACGCGCCGCCCCCTCAGGCACCGCGGGGGTGTCCACGCGTCCGGGAACCTTTCGAGCCCGCGCCGCGTCACCGTAGACATCAAAGAAACTCGCGCGCAGACGAACGGGCACACCGGCCGGTCCGATCGGCACCCACAGGCCCGCGGCCTCGATTGATGTCACTCCGTCGAGATCGATGTTGGTACGTCGCTCGGCCCACGCGGCACCCACTCCCCCACACCAGGTGGTGAGGCGCACGCGGTCCAGGTACCGGGGCCAGCGCGCACCGTCCACCAATCGAAACCGTGTGCGACGTACCACCCAGGTCTCATCGGTTTCGATGCCCGTATCGGTCCAGTCGTCGGTCGCGACGTCTTGCAAGAATCCCACGACTCCGTCGAGACGAAAGAGCCCGCGCTCGTCGGCGTCGCCGAGGCGCACCACGTAGTCCTCGGAAAAGTGCCGTCCGTCGTCGCCGAGGGGAACGAACTCAACCACGACTCCCCTATCGCAGGGTCGCGTCGAGGTGACTCGCCGACTCGATCAAGCTCTCGCGGGCCGCCGCCACTTCTGCGTCGCTCAAGGTGTGATCCTGGGAGCTGACGCGCACGTTATAGGCGAGTGATCGCGTACCCTCGGCCAGCCCCGGTCCTTGGTAGACGTCAAAGAGCGTCACGGACTCGACCAGATCGCTCGCCGTGCGTAGGGTCAGTGCGAGGTCGGCGGCGTGCACCTCTCGCGGCGTGACGAAGGCGAGATCGAACACTGCGCTCGGAAACCGACTCGGCACCCCGACCAGAATCGGCCGGCGAGTGGCGACCTCGGGATCGACCAGTGCGTCGAGATCCAGGTCGAGTACGCCCAGGCGACGCGTCGCCGGCACGCTCACGAGCGCGCCCAGGAAGTCGGCGTCGACTTCGCCCACGTAGCCGAGGGTCCGTCCGCTGCTGCGGTCCACGAGGGCGGCACTGCGCGTGGGGTGAAGACCCGCGGGGGCATCGCTGGAGCGCACCACGACTTCGGCGAGACCAAGTCGACCTTCGATGAAGCGCCAGTACGCCACGGCGCTGCGCGCGTCGTCATCTGGGCGACCCAGGACAAGGGTGAGTCGCTCGTTCTCTCGAGGCAACTGCAAGAAGTTGCTCCCCACTGATGCCGCCTCGCGCGATGCGCGGCGTCTCGTCGCATCGGGATGCTCAAAGACGACGCCGAACTCGCCCAGCACCACGTCGCCAATACCACGTTCGTAGTTCTTCGCCCAGGCTCGGGCCAGGCCGGTGAGCATGGTCATACGCAGGACCGACTCTTCGGACGAGAGCGGGTTGGTGACGCGTACCCGCGGGATTCCCGGATGCAGCAGGTCGAAGTCGGCCTCACTGCCGAGCGACGGAGTCCACGCCTCGTAAGCGCCGGCGTCCACCACGATGTCGCGCAGTTGGCGGCGCAGTTCTTGGCGCGCGGTGAGACCACCGGGTTCGGGCCAGGCCGGATGATGAAGTGGAATGCGCCGGTAGCTGTGGATCCGGGCAATCTCTTCGATGACGTCGGCGCGACCTCGCAGGCCTTCGCGTATGTCGAGACGTCGCGACGGGGCGGTCACCTCCAGGGAACCATCGCGCTCGGCCACGACGAAGTCCATGCGCGAGAGGATCGCTGCGACCTCATCTCGCTCGAGGGTGACTCCTAAGAGACGCTCGATGTCGTCGGCACTCACAATGAGCGTCGGAGGTACGGGTACGTCGCCTCGCACATCCAAGGGTGAAGCGAGAAACTCGAGATCGGGCACGCTCTCGCGCAATATGGCCACGAAGCGCGCCGCCGCTCGCAACGCGCCCTCGGGATCGACGCCACGTTCAAAGCGGTGTGACGCTTCGCTGCGCAGCCCGTGTCGCTTGGAGGATCGCGCGATCGTCATGGGATCAAAGAACGCCGCCTCGAGCAGGATGTCCGAGGTGTCCTCGGACACGCCGCTGTCGTCGCCACCCATGACGCCCGCCAGCCCCAGGATGTGATCGTCGCCGTCGACAATCGCCCCGTCTTCGCCGGTGTCGCCAAGGCCGCGCCCCGGCACCGCCAGTTCACGAGTGACGCCATCGAGGGTGACCAACGTCTCGCCCCGGCGCGCCCGGCGAGCACGCAATGTATGTCCGGCGACTTTGGCGGCGTCGTAGGGGTGAGTCGGTTGGCCAAGCTCCAGCATGACGTAGTTGGAGGCGTCAACGACGTTGGAGATCGGTCGCATGCCCGCGCTGCGCAGGCGTTGAGCGACCCAGGGTGGAGACGGAAGAACGCGCACGTGACGGATGACCGACACGGTGAGGCGTCCGCACAGATCGGGGTCGACGATACCGGCGTGGGCGAAGGAGTCACTCGTCTCCTGAGAGTTCGGAGTGGCGAGGGCCGGTTCGTGAAGCGGGCGCCCGAGGCGCGCCGCGAGGTCGCGCGCGACCCCTTCGATTGACCACGCGTCGGGCCGATTGCCCTCGACCGAGATGTCAAAGATCACGTCGGGCGTAATGGCGAGCGCCTCGAGCAGCTTCTCGCCCACTTTTGGCTCCGCCAGGTCGTCGAGAATCATGAGGCCCTGGTGGTCATCACTCAGACGAAGTTCACGCGACGAACAGAGCATGCCGCGCGACGTCACGCCACGCATGGTGCGTTCGGTGATCTCAAAGCCGCCCGGTAGTACCGCGCCCACGGGAGCTAGGGGCACGTGGTCGCCCACGGCAACGTTCATCGCGCCGCACACGATCTCGAGCGGGCCATCTCCGGCGTCGACGGTCACCAGGCGAATCCGGTCGGCGCCTTTGATCGCACGAATCTCATCGACTCGCGCGACCACCACGTCCTCGAGTCCCTCACCCACGTGCTCCACGCCTTCGACCACGAGACCGAGGTCGCTCAGAATCTCGCTCAGTTCCTCGACACTCTCGGACAGGTCGACGAACTCTCGCAACCAGTTCAGCGAGACCTTCACGAGATCTGCTCCAGGAATCGGGTGTCGTTTTCGATCAGTGCACGCATGTCGCTCAGTTCGTGGCGCATCTGTGCGCACCGATCGATGCCAAAGCCAAAGGCGAAGCCGCTCCACTCGGTTCCGTCGATGCCCACGGCCTCGAGCACCGCCGGGTCCAGCATTCCGCAGCCGCCCAACTCGACCCACCCGCTGAAGGAACACGTACGACATCCCGCACCGCGACAAATCGTGCACGTGATCTCGAACTCCGCCGATGGTTCGGTGAAGGGGAAGTAACCCGGGCGCAAGCGCGAGGAGATGTCGGGACCGAAGTACGCCTTGGTGAAGCTCTCGATCACGCCCGCGAGGTCCCCGAACGTGATGCCGCGATCAACGACCAGTCCCTCGATCTGATGAAACGCGTATAGGTGTCGCGCGTCCGGCGCGTCGCGGCGATAACAGCGCCCCGGCATGACTGAGTGGATCGGGAGCGTGTCTCCCGCAACCGCCTCTTCCATCAGGTGGATCTGGGTGGGCGAGGTGTGCGTGCGCAGCACCACCGTCTCGGGTTCGCCCAAGTCCACGTAGAAGGTGTCCCAGAGTCCCCGGGCCGGGTGGGCGGGGGGAATATTGAGCGCCTCGAAGTTGTACCAGTCGGTCTCGACCTCGGGACCCTCCGCGACGGTAAAGCCCAAAGCGACGAACACGTCTTCAAGTTCGCGTTGAGTGACCGCCACGAGACCGGGGTGTCCCGCGGAGAGCGACGACGGCACGCTTGATGCGACAACGTCCCCGAGGTCCAAGCGATCCGCCTCGAGGGCTGCCCGACGCGCCTCGCTCTCCAGGACGCGGCGGCGCTCGTCGAAGGCGTCTCCCACCCGGGTGCGGGCGTCTTGCAACCTCGCTCCGGCCCCACGGCGCTCGTCGGGTTCAAGCGAACCCAAGGACTTTTGCAATGACGCCAAAATCGAGCGCTTGCCCACGATGGTGGGTTCGGCGCTACGTAGTGCTTCCAGGCTGGTCAGCGCGTCGATCGAGGCGAGAAGATCGGCGACCTGGGCGTCGAGATCGGCGAGTGGCGACGATGGCATAACCCTCAAAGGCTAGGGGTTCTTGGACCCTCGCCTGTGCTTTGACGTCGCCACATCGATTCGAAGGCGATGAGCGAACCCGCCACCCCGGCGTTGAGGGACTCACTCGCCCCGGCCATGGCGATCGAGATCCGACCGTCACAGAGCGCGACCTCCTCGTCGCTGAGGCCCTCGGCTTCGTTGCCGATCACGACCAGGCTCGCTTGAAGGTAGTCGATCGAGCGGTGATCGTCGCCTCCGCGAACGACGGTGGCGTACGTGGTCGCACCGCGCTTTGAAAATGACTGCAACGTCTCGTCCAGTTCGGCCACCGCAACGGGCAGATGAAAGATCGAACCGGCCGTTGCGCGCAGCGTCTTGGGGTTGAAGGGATCCACGGAGTGGCCACTAAACACGACGCCGGTGGCGCCGGTGGCGTCGGCCGATCGGATCAGCGTGCCGGCGTTGCCGGGGTCGCGCACGTCGTGGAGCACCAGGATCAGCCCGTCCGCGGCGATGTCGTCGAGGTTCGAGATTGGCAATGGGGCCGTCGCGAGCACCGGTTGGGGTGAAGTGGCGTCGGCCACGCGTTCGAGCACGCCACTCGCGAGGACATACACGCGCACGTCGCTGCGACTGGCGGCCTCGAGGAGGGCACTGAGGCGCGCGGCGTGTTCTTCGTCTACGTAGATCGCCTCCAGAGGGGCGTTCGCGTCCAGCGCGGCCGCCACGAGGTCTGGTCCTTCGAGGACGCACGCCCCCTCGCTCCAACGAAACGATCGCTTCTGGCCGAGGCGCCGCAGCCGGCGCACTCGAGGATGTGACGAGCTCAGCGACTCGATGTTTGACCTACTTGGCGAGCGCGTCGACGGCCTGGGCGACGACCGCGCCGAAGGTCGTGGGGTCGTTCACCGCGAGATCGGCCAGCATGCGACGGTCGACTTCAATGCCGGCCGCATTCAGCCCGGCGATGAATCGGCTGTAGCTCACGCCGTGCATCCGGGTACCCGCGTTGATGCGCTGGATCCAGAGTCGACGCATGTCGCCCTTGCGCGCTCGACGGTCACGAAAGGCGTAGACGCCCGAGTGCTGGACGGCTTGGTTCGCCGAGCGAAAGGTGCGGCTGCGGTCGCCGTAATACCCCTTCGCCTCTTCGAGAATGGCCTTGTGGTGCTTCTTGGCGTTGACCGCCCTCTTGACTCGTGCCATGGCACTACCTCTTTCTGCTCGTTCTCTCTACAGACCCATCAGGCGCTTAACACGCTTTTTCTGGCCTGGGGCAATCTCGGTCTCGCGTCCCAGACGACGCGCACGCGTCGAGGACTTGTTCTCCATCAAGTGGCCGCGAAAGGCCTGGCGCCGGCGCAGCTTGCCGCTGCCGGTGATCTTGATGCGCTTCTTGGCACCGCTAAATGTCTTCATCTTGGGCATTTCAGGCCTCCTCTGTCGAAACTGGGGCGCCGGCTGGCGCCACCTCACTGGTTAGTGCGGGCGAACTCTCGGTTGTTTTCGCTTTGGCCTTCTTTTCGGGACCGAGCACCATGATCATGTTGCGACCGTCGATCTTGGGCGCGGACTCGACCTTCGCGACGTCCTCCAAGCGCTCCACGATGCGGTCAAGAATCTTCTTGCCCAACTCAGGGTGGGCCGACTCTCGTCCGCGGAACATGATGGTGATCTTGACCTTGTGACCTTCGCCCAGGAACTTCTCGACGAGACGGGTTTTGGTGTCGAAGTCGCCGTTGCCGATCTTCGGGCGGTACTTCATCTCCTTGGTCCCCGTGTTGAGACTCTTTCGTCGAGATTCCTTGGCCTTTTGCGCTTCATCGAACTTGAACTTGCCGTAGTCCATGATGCGGGCGACGGGCGGTTGGGCGGTGGGTGCGATCTCCACCAAGTCCAAGTCGAGGTTGCGGGCCAACGTCATCGCCTCGCGAGTCGGCATTACGCCTCGTTGATTGCCGTCTTGGTCAATCAGGCGAATGGTCTCGACGCGGATACGGTCGTTGACGCGGTGGTCTCCAGGCACTGTTGCGATAACTCTCTCCTTGCTCTTCGCGACACCACGACGGTGTCGCCACGGCAAGCGAGGCGCATGACTCTGGGACCCGGACGCACGTCGGTGGCCGGGTGGACGTTGGCATTGCCAACCTCACTTGCTGAACTGCCGAATCACACTACCAGACGGGCGATCCGGGCGCCCCGGGCCGGGATTGTCGACGCTACGAGCGAGGCGATACCTTGGTTCGCGTGAGTGAACCGAGCGACGAATTCAACGAGGCCGAAGAGATCGCCTTCCTCAAATCCACGCCCGTCGAGATGATTCTGGGCAACCACCTCTTTGTCCTCTTCCAGGTCGCCGCCCTTCGGTTGGGTGAGACCCCGCCTGATCTGGCCGGAGCCCAACTGGTCATTGACACCGTGGCCGCGATGATCGGCGCCGCCGGTGAGCGCCTGGGCGAACACGCCGATCTCTACCGCAGCGCGCTGGCGGAAGTACAACAGGCGTACGTGCGCGCGGCGACGCTGCCTAGTTCATCCGCGGAAGGCTAAAGGTTAGGCGCAGGCCCCCGAGGGGGCTCTGCGAGGTCGTCATCGATCCCCCGAGCGACTCGGCTACGTCGGCCATGATGCTCATCCCGAGCCCCGAGCCCCCGGTCTCGCGCGAGCGGGACTGGTCGTAGCGCTGGAAGCGCTGAGGGCGCACGCCGTAGACCGGCAGACCCTGTCCCCCGTCTTCGATGATCAGACGCGCCGTGTCGCCCACGACGTCCAGGGTCACCGCCACCGGTGCCTCACGCGGGGTGTGGCGAAGAATGTTCGTGAGGGCGTTGTTGAGGAAGCGTTCGACGAACTCGGGTCGCGAGTTGATCGTCACTCCCGGCGCCACGGTGCGCGTGACGCTGCGCTCAGGGTGATCAAGTGCGAACTCACCCGCGCGCTGGTCGACGAGCACACTCAAGTTCACCGGCTCAGGCGCGTGGTGCGGTGCCTCACGCAGCACCGCCAACAGCAAAAGGTCGCGCACCAACTCTTCCATCCGCTGGACTTCACGCTGCATGCGCGTGACCGCGCGAGCCTGGACTTCGGGCGTCGCGTGTCCACCCGCCAGTAGCTCGTTGTAGCCCTTGACGACCGTGAGGGGCGTTCGGAGCTCGTGGGAGGCGTCGTTGATGAACTGCTGCATCGCTTCGGCGTTCTTCGCTTCCTGAGCGATGCGCTCTTGGAGCGAGTCAACCATGATGACGAGCGCTTCGCGCAGCTCCTGGAGGTCCTTGCTGCCCTCACTCGGTGGGGTCGGCTCGTCCTGGTGACCGCTCGCAACGTCACCCGCGTAGTCGATGAGTCGCGACATCGTGCGAAAGTCACGACGCGTGACCTCGCGCGCGAGAACCAAACTCACCAACGCCACCACGAAGGCCGCGAGAGCCACGAGGAAGGCGAGGTGTTCGTTCTGCTTGGTGATGCCGGCGGTGGAACCCGCAACGAGCAGGTAGTCACCACCGCCCACGTTCAGTGAGCGAATAACGAAACCGGGCAGGTTGGAGACACTCACCGGGCGATCCACCGCGGACTTCACGTCGGCGAACGTCGGGCGGCCGGTCAATGGAACGGTGCCGGTGCTCACGACGGTGATCTGGTTGGACGGGAACACGACCACCAGATCCAAGTTGTAGTCGTCGCGCTGAACAACGTAGAGCGCGTTGGACAAGGCGGTGTTGGGATTGCGCAGGCCACTCGAGACGACCGCGTTGATCGAGCTGCGAAGCGTCGCGTACTGCGCGCGCGAACTCTCCACGACCGCAAACCACCCCACGGACAGGGCTACCAACAACGTGAGAAAAACGAACAGCAGGGTGAGGCGAGTCGCAATCCTCACTGCGTGGCGGTCGGGTTCACCAACTTAAAGCCCACTCCTCGAATGGTGGTGATCGGCGCGAAGTCGTCGCGGTGGATCTTGCGTCGCACGTACGAGATGTAGGTATCGAGCACCGAGGTCTCGGAGTCGAAGTCGATGTTCCACACGTCGCGCAACAGTTGCTCGCGCGTCACGACCCGATCCTGGTGTTCGAGGAGCACCTCGAGAAGGCGAAACTCGGTCGCCGAGAGTTCGACGGTCGACTCATCCAGGGTGACGATGTGTCGGTCGATATTCATCGTGAGCGGCCCGCACGAAAAGACTTGATCGCCGACCTCTTCGGCACCGGTGCGCCGCAGAATCGCCGCCACTCGCAACAAGAGTTCCTCGACGCTGAAGGGCTTGCGGACGTAGTCGTCGGCCCCCTCGCGCAGACCCTGTTCCACGTCGATCGCCGAGTCCCGCGCGGTCAGCATCAGCACGGGGGTCTTGGCGTCGTGGGCGCGGAGCTTCTCGAGGAACTCAAAACCGTTCATCGTGGGCATGTTGATATCCACCACGCACAGATCGGCGCTGCGCCGTCGTAGCCGGTCCAGCCCATCGGCCCCATTGGTCGCCGTCTCGACCTGGTAGCCGGCCCCCGTGAGGGCGTCCTCGAGCAGGTCTCGGACCCCCGGCTCATCGTCGATCACCAGGATTGTTGTCATACCGGTTCCGCCATAGGCGAAGCGTATCCCCTCTTGAGGGGTGCTTCGGGAACTGAAACCCCTCGTTCTAAGGGTTTCGACAGTGACTTCACAGCATTTTTTGGCGGCCGCTGGGTACGATTATTGGCATGAAGAAGTTCGTTGTTCGTGGCGTGGTCGTGCTCTCCTTGGTGGGTGCACTCGGCTTTGCCGCCGTGGGTAGCGCCGGTGCCGGCTCGGTCGCCCACCGCACCACGATCACCCTCAAGACCTACCGTTTGGAGTTGGCGTCGTATCGTGCCGCACGCGCGGTCATCGAGTCGACGTTCCGCAAGTCCGTCGCGTCCGCCCAGTCCAACTACCAGCAGGCCCTCGCGCACGCGACCAACGCCGCCGAGCGCAGTGCCGCCCAGCAGACCATGCAGCAGGCGATCATTCAAGCAGCCTCGGTACGTAGCGCCAGCCTCGTGACCCTCGGCCCCGCGCCCACTCCTCCGCCGGCGACCTAGCTAGCCCCGAGGTTCGCTCACCTTTTTCACGTCGCGCGCTTCGTCGCGGCCCAGGTGTCCCACGTGGCGCGTCGCCTCGATCCGCGCGCCCACGATCAATGTGTCGCGTCCCGTCGGCGATGCTCACACAGTGAAAGTACAGCCGCTCGCCGTGATCGCCCCGCACCACACCGTCGCCGCGCCGATCATCGAACGACTCAACGACGCCGGTCACTCTCACGAGTCGCTGAGGGATCCTTGGCTCAGCACGCTCACCATCGACAGCGCGCTCAACGCAGCTTCGCGGCCCTTGTTCGACGCATCGGGCTCCGAGCGCTCCAGGGCCTGTTCGACCGTATTGGTCGTGAGCACCCCAAAAACGACGGGGACGCGTGTACTCAACTGGACGTCTTGAATCCCGCGAGCACACTCCCCCGCAACCAGTTCGTAGTGACCGGTGTCGCCCCGTATAACCGCGCCCAGAGTCAGCACCGCGTCGTAGGACTTGAGGCCGTCGGCGTAGGCCAGCGCGGCGAGGGGAATCTCAAAGGCTCCGGGCACCCAGGTAATGGAGATATCACGGCGATCAACGCCGGCTTCGTCGAGGGCGAGCAGCGCTCCTTCGAGCAGTCGAGTCGTGATGGCGCCGTTGAACTGACCGCACACCACACCCACGCGTAGTCCGCGACCCGAGATCACGGGTTCAATTACCTCACCGGCGCGTTCCCCAAGCCGGCTCGCTACCTCGGGATCGAGCGCGGTGTCGTCACTCGAGCTCATCGAGCCCCTCGAGCAGGTGTCCCATGCGCTCGCGCTTGGTACGCAGGTACTCGATGTTGAACGACGTGGGCTGGCTCTCCAGGGGCACGCGCTCGACGATATTGAGACCAAAACCTTCGAGGCCACCGCGCTTAGTGGGGTTGTTCGTGAGGAGTCGCATCGTCGTTACCCCTAGCTCCACCAGGATCTGGGCGCCAATACCGTACTCACGCGAGTCAACGGGCAGGCCCTGGACCAAGTTGGCGTCCACGGTGTCGTGTCCTTGTTCCTGGAGGGCGTAGGCCTGAATCTTGTGGGCGAGGCCGATGCCTCGTCCCTCGTGGTTCCTCAGGTACACCACCACCCCCGCGCCTTCGGCGGCGACTTTGGCGAGGGCGGTGTGAAGTTGCGGTCCACAGTCGCAGCGCAACGAGCCCAACGCGTCACCGGTGAGACACTCCGAGTGCACGCGCACCAACACGTTCGGGGTGTTCTCGACATCGCCGTACACCATCGCGAGGTGCTGCTCACCGTCTAAGAGACTCTCGAAAACCTGAGCCTTGAACGTGCCGTACTCAGTGGGCAAGGACGCTTCGGCCACGCGCTTGACGAGCTTTTCGTTGCGCCGGCGGTAGCGAATGAGATCGGCGATCGTGATGATGGGTAGGTGATGACGCTCGGCAAACTCGATCAGTTCGGGCAGCCGGGCCATGTCGGACTTATCGGCCGTCACCACCTCGCACAGCACGCCCGCGGGAAACTTGCCCGCGAGGCGACAGAGATCCACGGTGGCTTCGGTGTGGCCCGCGCGACGAAGCACCCCGCCGTTGCGATAGCGCAACGGAAAGATGTGACCCGGTCGGTTGAGATCAATCGGTTTGGTTGCCGGGTCGATCAGGGCGCGGATCGTGGCCGCTCGGTCGTGGGCCGAGATGCCCGTCGTGGTGCCGTGGCGAAAGTCGACCGACACGGTAAAGGCGGTGCGCTGGGCCTCGGTGTTGGCGACCACCATGAGTGGCAGATCCAGCTCGTCGGCGCGGTGGCTCTCGAGAGGCACGCAGAAAATGCCCGAGGTGTACTCCAAGAAGAACGCCATGGAGTCGACCGTGACGTCCTCGGCGGCCATGATCAGGTCGCCTTCGTTCTCGCGGTCCTCGTCATCGACGACCACCACCATGCCGCCGCGACGCAGCTGTTCTACCGCTTCGTCGATCGTCGCCAGACTCATGAAACCTCCACGTCAATGCGGATATCGTCACCAATTCTACGTACGTCCATGAGCCGACCCCGCTTTAGGGCTTCCATCGTAGGGGTCGACAAACCTTTCAGTGCCGCCAGGGTGCCGAGCGATCCGGCGAACGACGGGGCCTGATACCAGACCACGTGATTGACAAGTCCCGCCTCAAAGAACTCACTCGTGGTCGTCGGCCCACCTTCGACGAGCACCTGGAGCACGTCGTGTCGGCCCAGTTCATCGAGCACGAGTCCCAAGTCGCCCGACAGTTCGAGGCAGGGACGAACCTTGGCGCCCTCCGGGGCGCGACCGAGGACGACGCGCAAGGGTTCGATCACGAAGTCATCCAGTCGAGCGGTGAGCACGGGGTCGTCGCTGCGCACGGTGCCCGCGCCCACGATGATCGCCTGACTCTGAGCACGCAGCAGGTGGGCGTCGCGGCGAGCGTCGGGTCCGGTGATCCACTGACTCGTGCCGTCGGCCATCGCGACGATCCCGTCCAGGGTGCTCGCGATCTTGGCCACGACGTAGGGGCGAGCGGTCACGCGCTGCCAGAGGTACGCGGCGAGCTGAGCGCGCACGGCGTCCGCCTCGACCCCGACCTCGACGTCGACCCCGGAGGCCTTGAGCAGTTCGATCCCGGTGCCCGCGACGCGCGGATCAGGGTCGATGGTGGCCACGACCACTCGAGCGATCCCCGCCTCGATGATCGCTTCGGCGCACGGGCCGGTACGCCCGACGTGACTGCAGGGCTCCAAGGTCACGACCATCGTGGCGCCGCGAGCGGCCGCGCCAGCACGGCGCAACGCCTCGACCTCGGCGTGTGACTCACCGGGCGCTTGAGTGTGTCCCTCGCCCACGATGACCCCGCGCTCGTCCACGATCAGTGCACCAACCCACGGGTTCGGTGGTGCGTGCAGACGAGCCTTGTCGCCCTCGGCCATGGCCATCTGCATCAGTTCAGAGAGAGGAACTTCACAACGACACACCCAACGCCGCTTCGCGGAGCTCACGCGCAGCCCCGAGGGGGTCGGACTTAGCGAAGATGGCCGACCCCGCGACGAGCACGTTGGCGCCCGCACGTATGGCAATGGGTGCGGTCTCGACGTCGATTCCGCCGTCGACTTCGATGTCGAGCGCGAGATCTAAGCGATCGATCTCCTCGCGCGCCATCGTGACCTTCTCCATCACGTCGCCGATGAATGACTGTCCTCCAAATCCAGGAAAGACAGTCATAAGGAGCAAGAGATCAATATCGCCCAGGAACGGCGCGACCGCTGCAAAGGGGGTATCAGGATTCGCCGCCAGCCCGACGCGTAGTCCGAGCGAGCGAGCCTGTTCGATGAGCGAGAGCGTGTTGCCAATCTCGACGTGCACGCTGCACCCATTCGCTCCCGCACGCGCGAACGCCTCTAGGTAGCGTTCGGGGTCAGTCATCATCAGATGGCAGTCGAAGAATCGTGCGCTGTACTGACGCAGACTCGCGACCACGGGTGGCCCGATCGTGATATTCGGCACGAAGTGACCGTCCATCACGTCAACGTGCAGCCAGTCAGTTTCGGCGTCGACCTCCTCGATGCACCGACCCAGCTCACCAAAGTCGGCCGAGAGAATCGATGGCGCAATGCGGATCTCGCCGGTGGGACCCGCATCGATGACCGTCACGACGCCCAGCCTAGGACCACGACCGTCGGGCCTGAACCGGCCGCAGTCCCCCCCACCAGGAACGAGCGGCCATCGTGGTGCGGCCCTCAGGACGCACCAACGCCAGGGCGAGCGACCCATCCTGCAACCCCAGCAGGACGTCTCCGTGCTGCTCAACCACCCAACCCGGCTCTCCCTCATCGCTCGCCACTCGAGCCGCCTCGATGGCGATCCGCTTGCCATCCATTACGAAGTAAGCACGGCCGAGGCGCACGGTTCGTTGCGCCATCTCACTCGTCATGTCCGGGTGCAGTTGGTACTCGTGGGGCTCGATCTTTGATGCGTAGGTCGATTCACCGTTCTGGGCGATCGGATGATCCAGCAGGTCGCGACTCGCCAGGACGTCGACTAAAGCCTCGGCGCCTGTCACGGCCAGTCGATGAGTCAGTTCGTCCACAGTGTCGTCGCCGATGACAACCCGTCGCTCGAGATGCACTGGTCCGGTATCGAGGGTTGGCTCCAGGGAGATGATTGACACGCCGGTCTCTCGGTCTCCGGCGAGGATCGCGCGCTGCACCGGTGCGGCGCCTCGCCAGCGCGGCAGGAGAGAGAAGTGAACATTCAGCATCGGCAACACGTCCAGCAAGGCGGTGGGAATCATTGCGCCGTAGGCAACCACGACGCCGCGCTCCGCGGCCACGTCCGCGGCGTCGGCCAAACGGTGCGTGACGCGCAGGCCGTGTTCGAGCGCGGCCTTCTTCACGGGACTCGGTGACAACTCGCCACCTCGACCGCGCTTGCGATCGGGACGGGTGACCACGAGCGCGACCTCGTGTCCGGCCGCGAGGAGAGCCTCGAGGCTTATGACCGCCGCCTCGGGAGTACCGAGAAAGACGAGGCGCATCTAGTCCCCGAGCAGTTGGTGCAGCCCGTCGGGGTCGTTGGTCAGGTTCATACGGCGCTTGCGCAGGAGCTTCTTCGCGTCGCGCTTCTGTTCCTCGCTGAGACGCTCCACCAACAAGACCCCGTCGAGGTGGTCGCACTCGTGTTGGAAGATTCGACCCTGATACTCCTCGGTTTCGATGTCGAGTTCGTTCCCGTCGAGATCAAAGCCCTTGAGGTGAACCTGGTTGGGTCGCACGATGTCCCAACTGAGACCCGGGACCGACAGGCACCCCTCCTCGTACACCCACTCGCCCGACGTCTCGACGATGACCGGGTTGATGACGACGTGGGGACCTTCGCCCTTGTCCCAGACGAACAGGCGCTTCTGTACGCCGATCTGGTTGGCCGCCAGACCCACCCCCGGGGCGTCGTGCATCGTCTCGATCATCGACTCGGCCAGCGCGGCGATCTTGGCGTCTATCTCCTCCACGTCAGTGGTGGGCGTATTCAAGACGGGGTCACCGTAGGTGCGAATGGGGAGGATGCTCACGCGTTCAAGGTTACCGTGGGCAAAATCGCCCTCTGGCCTAGTCGACGGCCACGCGAAACTTGGAGGGCGGCCGCGGTGCGTCGCGCAGGGCACTCGTCAGAGTCTCGACATCGTTCGCGCGCACCACGTAGCCGCTCGGCGCGCTGACGATCGCGAGACCTGACTCACTCAGCGCCTGAATGAAATCATCCGCTCCTTCACCGGTCACCTGCGCGCGAGCGCCGTAGGGAGGAAGTCCCAGTAGCTCCGCGGTCTCGACGTCCTCGCGCACGAGGTCGTCGAAGTCCGCGTTCACGAGGGCGTCGATCACGACGTCGTCGCCACGGCGCGTTTGCAGAATGACCGATCCGCGACCGTCGCGTCGTGAGCCAACCAGCCGACCCGCCTTGCCCACGGCAGTAATCGCACTGCGACGCGCCGACTCGCGCGGTGCCAAGAGGTACTGGTCGAAGTCGGCGAAGATGACGACGCCGCATCGTCGTACGTGCTGCCAGGTGGCCTCGGTTCCCACCACCACGCGAGCTTCCGGCGCCACCCGTGATGCCGCGGTCACCTCACTCACGCTTTGGTTCAGCTGTGCGGCGACGTCGCGAGCCAGCGTGGTCACACCCGAACGCACGCCGCGCAACTTCGTCGAACCACAGTGACGACAGAAACGCGCGCGCAACTCGTGGCGATCGGCGCAGGCAATCTGATCGCCCACTTCTTCTTCGGCCTGTTGACACTGCGCACACCTGGCGAGCTCTCCGCACTTCGCACAGGCCAGCAGGCGTCCGGTGCCGAGACGCTGGAGGATGACCACGACCGCCACCGGCTCATCACCCTCCAGCGCGGCGTAGGCCGCGCGTAGGGCCACTTCGGAGAGGACTCCCTCGTGCGGATCACGCGAACGACGATCCACCGGTGTGACGCGCGGCCAGCCTCCCACTAGTTCCGGGTCACGTTGGTAGTCCTCGCGGTCCAACAGCGTCGGCGACGGGAACATCGAGGTGCGCCACCACGGTGCGTCGTCGCGACGGCACCGTTCGCGCAACATCGACACCGAGTCCCAGGTCGGTGACGCCGACGATCGAAACGACTCGTCGTCAGCGTCGATGATCACGGCACCCGCCACCCGGGGCACGGGCGCCAGAGCACTCCCGCGCGCGCCCACCACCACCGGCCAGCCCGCGCGCATCCGGTCCCACTGGTCGTCTCCCTGAGCGACGGCACAGCCACGCTGTTCGAGTCGCCCGCGCAGGCGCGTCGCCCAGCCCTCGGTGGGTACGAGTACCAACAACGAACCCTCGCGCTCGCGCGTCGCTTCGTAGGCCCGCAAAACCAGAGGCAAAGGATCAGTCGTGGGCGCCAGTTGGATGACACCCGGATCGAACCCGGGTGGCACGGCGATCGACAGATGCGCGGCGACGGGGGCGCTCGGAAGCGAGGCCACGACCCGCGAAGGTGATGCCGCGAGCAGAAAACGCGACCACGAGGAGTACCACCGGTTGCTCGCCCACTGGAGCAGAGGCAGCTCAGATGCGGGCGGACCATAGCCCAGCCACTTCTTCACGCCCTTCAGATCGTCGCTCACGGGAACGTCCTGGACCACCCATGCCCGCACAGAGCGACCGTGGAAGTCGACGCGTACGCGGTCGCCCACCCCAACGTGGGTGAGTGCGTCATTCAGCGTGTAGTCGAAGGGTCGATCGACCGCGGCAACTTCGGTGATAACGCGTACCGCGCGCGGCACTAGGTCAGCGACAGTTCCCGGCGCAGGTCGTCGAGCCGGGGCGTCTGTTCCCACGCGAAGCCTTGGTCGGTGCGCCCAAAGTGCCCGTACGCGGCGGTGCGCTGGTAGATGGGACGGCGCAGGTCAAGGTCGTGAATGATGGCCGCGGGACGAAGGTCAAAGAGGGCATCGACGGCCTTGGCGATCTTTTGGCGATCCACGCGCTCGGTGCCGAACGTCTCGACCAGCACCGAGACCGGACGCGCCACGCCGATGGCGTAGGCCACCTGGACCTCGCAGCGCTCGGCCGCGCCCGAGGCGACAACGTGCTTGGCCACCCATCGCGCGGCGTACGCCGCAGAACGGTCAACCTTGCTCGGGTCCTTGCCCGAAAACGCGCCGCCGCCGTGGCGGGCCATGCCGCCGTAGGTGTCCACGATGATCTTGCGTCCGGTCAGTCCCGTGTCCGCGTGCGGACCGCCCAAAACGAAGTTGCCCGAGGGATTCACGAAGACCCGCATCGCACTTGTGTCGAGGTCGCTGGGCAACATCGGCTTGATGACGTGATCCAACACATCGCGGTAGATCGTGGCGTGGTCGTAGCCAGCCTCGTGCTGGGTGGAGACGAGCACAGTGTCCACGGCGACCGGTCGGCCCTCTTCGTAGGCGACCGTCACTTGGGTCTTACCGTCGGGTCGCAGATACGGCACCTGTCCGGAGCGGCGAACTTGGCTGAGGCGCATCGAGAGGCGGTGAGCCAACCAAATCGGTAGAGGCATGTAGTCGTCGTTGTCGTTGCACGCGTAGCCGAACATCATTCCCTGGTCACCGGCGCCTAACGCGTTGAGCTCGTCTTCGCCGCCGGCACCGCTGCGGTGCTCAAAGGCCACGTCCACGCCCGCCGCGATATCCGGACTCTGTTTGTCCATCGACACCAACACCGCACAGTTCTTGCCGTCAAAGCCCTTCGCGCCGTCGTCGTAGCCGATATCGAGGATGGTTTTGCGCGCGATGGCCGAGATGTCCACGACCGCGGTGGTGGAGATCTCCCCCGCGACCACGCACAGGCCCGTCGTCAGCAGGGTCTCACAGGCCACCCGCGCGAGCGGGTCCTGGGTCAAGATGGCGTCCAGTACTCCGTCAGAGACCTGGTCGGCGATCTTGTCGGGGTGACCTTCAGTCACCGACTCCGACGTGAAGACGGTGCGGTCGCTCATGGGGCTCCTTGAACTATCTGATCTATGCCGTGGCGAACAATGTATGTACCCTAGTCAAGATCGCCCGCGCAACATCTTCTTTCGAGCGTTGCGACACACGCTCGGGTTCCGCGTTTCTGCTCCACAGCACGACTTCGTTGGTCGGGTGCTCGAATCCCGCGCCCTCGGCGCTCACATCGTTCACCACGAGCAGATCCACGTTCTTCTTCTGCCACTTGATCGCGGCATTGTGGTCCACGTCGTTCGTCTCGGCCGCGAAGCCAACGATCACCTGACCCGAATGGCGAGCCGCCACGAGGTCACCGAGTATGTCGGGCGTGGGCTCAAAGTGAAGATCCGGTGGTCCATCGCGGCGCTTGAGCTTCTCGCGCGATGGGGTGATCGTAAAGTCCGCCACGGCCGCGGCCATGATGACGCAGTCGCTCTTCGCACTGCGCGAGAGCATGGCGTCGTGCATCTGCGCGGCGCTCTCCACGCGCACAATGTCGATGGCCCGACGAGTATCGAGAGCGAGGTCGCGCGCAACGGTGGTGACGAGCGTGACGCGCGCGCCCATACGCGCGGCCGCTTCGGCGAGCGCGTATCCCTGACGACCCGACGAGCGATTCGTCAGCACGCGCACGGGATCGATCGCCTCGCGCGTGCCCCCGGCGCTGATCAGCACCGACTTACTGCTCAAGTCACCGTGGTATCCCTCCAGGATGCGCTCCACCAGCGCGGCCACCTTCGCGGGATCGGGTAGGCGTCCGGTCCCTTCATCGCCGCCGGCGAGTGGCCCGACGTCTGGCTCGAGCACCAGCACCCCACGGCGGCGCAGGGTTGCCAGATTCTCCTGGACCGAAGGCTGCTCCCACATCTCGGTGTGCATCGCCGGACACAACAGCACCGGGGCGCGTGTCGCGAGCAAGGTGGCGCTCAGCAGGTCATCGGCGAGACCGATCGCGTAGCGCGCGATGAGGTGCGCGGTGGCCGGCGCCACGACGACCAGGTCGGCGAGCTGACCGAGATAAGTGTGCGGTATCGGCGTCGTCGCATCGCCGTAGAGCGACGTGCGAGCCGGCTCACTCGCGAGGGCCGAGAAAGTTTCGCTGCCGATGAATCTGGTTGCGTCCGGCGTTAAGACCGGCGCGACGTAATAGCCGCGCTCGCGCAATGCACGCAAAAGTTCAACCGACTTGTACGCGGCGATTCCCCCGGCCACGCCGAGGACGATGCGAGGAGCCTGTGTCTTAGGCGTCGCGGAGGGCATCGGTGAAGGCGTCCAGGTCACTGTTGGCGTCCTGGCGAGCCTGCTCCAACGCTTCGGCCTGCAGGCGCTCGTCTTCGAGCTCCTCAGTGGTCGGGCGGTGGAACTGCAGTTTGCCTTCGTAGAGCTCTTCCATGGCGAGCGAGAGCGACTTGTTCGAGAGCGACGAGACCTGGGGTGGAATGAGGGCTCCGTGTCCCGAACCCAGCCCGTTGTAGTACTCGTTGATCTCCCGGGCGCGGATCGCGGTCACCGCGACCAGGGTGAACTTGGACTCACCGACGCGCGTCAGCAGATCCTCGATGGGCGGGTCAACGAGAGTGGGGCGTTCGGCCATGACGGTCAGTCCTTTGAGGAGAAGTCACGCCGTTGCCGGCGGAGCCCCTCCAGTATAGAGAGGATTTCGCGTGACGCCCGCTCTACGTCGTCGTTGACCACCACGTAGGTCGCCAGTTCTCGACCCCGGGCCAACTCTGCGGGGGCGCTGGCCAGGCGATCGGCCACGTGCTCGTCGTCGTCACCACGGGTGCGCAGTCGCCCCTCGAGGAGATCCATCGACGGCGGAAGGATCAAGAACACGACGGCGTCCGGATGCGTCGCCAAGACCTGCTCGGCACCTTGGACTTCGATCTCGAGCAGTACGTCACAGCCCTCGGGGGCAACGGGCTTCGGCGTGCCGTAGAGGTTGCCGTGGAACTCGGCCCACTCGAGAAACCCGCCAGCGTCGATGGCCTCTTCAAAGGTGGCCTGATCGACGAAGTGATACTCGTCGCCCGACTCGCTCGGTCGAGGTGTTCGTGTCGTCCAACTTCGACTGAGCCACATGTGGTCATCGGCGTCAACGACGCGCTGAGCCAACGTTCCTTTGCCTACGCCGCCTGGTCCGATGAAGATGACAACGAGAGGCTCAGCGGACAAGAGCTCGAAACAGTTCGGCGCGCTGCTTGGGACCGAGCCCGCGAATGCGACGGGTCTTGGCGATCGACGCGCTCTTCATGATGCGCTCGGCCTTCACCTCGCCGATCGCAGGAAGGGCACTGATCAAGTCATACGCGCGCATCTGCGCGACGCACTCCTCCCGCGCGGCCAGGCTGAAGAGTTGCTCGAGAGACAGCTCGCCCGTCTTGACCATCCGCTTCACCTCGGCGCGACGGCGACGATTCGCGACGGCCAGACGCGACGCTTCGACTCGCTGTTCTTGCGACAGTGTGGGCGGCGTCGGTGTCACGTTCGTCAGACTAGTCCCAGGTGGTCACGACGGCTAGAGCGTCTTTCCTAATCTGAGCCTAGAAAATCATGACCGGCGTGCCTCAGAATTCCTAAATCCGTACGCGCAGTAAATAATGGACATCTCATTGTGAGGATCGTTAAGAAATTCTTAACGATCACGCATGCGTGAGTGATGGTTACACGCTCGACCTCGCCACCTAACCAAGCGCGCTCCACAGGCTGTCGCGCCACCTCTGGGCCGCGTCGCGCAGCGATCGTCGTTCGGGTCCGGCGTTCAGGATGTCGCGCGACACACTCACGAGCACCTTGGGGTCATCGCAGCCCGAGAAGAGACGCGCGACGTCACTCGCGTCGGCTCCTTGCGCGCCAACCCCCGGCACCAGAAACGGACCGCCCAATGTATTGAGGTCGAAGTCGGGAGCATCGCGAGTCGCGCCCAGCACGACGCCCACCGAGCCATTTCCCTCATCGGAGTGGTTGATCTCGGACACTTCGCGCAACACCATGTCTTCGACTCGTTCATGATCCTCGGTGCGCGCACGCTGGACCACTCGCCCCTCCGGGTTGGATGTCGCCGCTAAGACGAACACGCCGCGACCAGCGGCGCCAGCGGCGTCGAAGAACGGAGAAAGTGCCCGCACCCCGAGATACGGACTGACCGTGAGCGCGTCGACGCGTAGTGGCGACGTCTCGCTCAACCACGCCTCTGCGTAGCCCGCGTTCGTCGGCGTGAAGTCGCCACGCTTGGCGTCCGCGACGACCAAGACATCGGCGTCGCGCGCGTCGGCGAGGAGTCGTTCCAGCACGCGATAACCGCTTGAACCGAATCGCTCGAAAAATGCGACCTGCGGCTTGATCGCCGCCACCACACCGCTCACCGCATCCAACACGCTTCGCGCGAAAGAACTCGAGTGAGTCCGCGTTGTCCGAGTGGCCCCACCGCTCGAGCAGCTCGCGACTCGGATCAATGCCCGCGCACAGCGGACCCAGTTCTCTCAGGCGTTCGTCGAGTCTCGCTCCAAACGCATCAGCCATGAGCCGCTCCAATCACCTCGTCGAGGGACGTCACGTTGTGTGACGCCAACCAACCCTCGAGTTCTCTCTGCACCGTCCAGGGGGCTCGAGGATCAGCAAAAGTGGCGGTTCCGACCTCCACAGCGTTGGCTCCCGCCATGAGCATCGCGACCGCGTCGTTGCCCGACGCGACCCCGCCCACGCCCACGATCCCGGCGTGCGGGAACGCCTCGCGACACTCATAGACCGCGCGCAGCGCGACCGGCAAGATGCCCGGTCCACTTACTCCCCCACCCCCGTTACCCAGAGTGGGACGTCGCGCCTCGATGTCGATGACGAGTCCAAGGACCGTGTTCACGAGTACGAGGGCGTCGGCACCCGCCTCGAGCGCGGCGCTTGCCACCTCCAGCAGTAGCGGCGTGTTGGGACTCAACTTCGCCCACACCGGAAGTCCGGCGACCTTGGCCGCCTCAACGATCTCCGACGTGGCCGAAGGTGAGTGAGCGAAGATCTCGCGACGACTCTCTAAGTTGGGACAGCTCGCGTTCACCTCCAGCGCGACGACCTCGGCCCCGCGCATCGCGCTGGCCGCACTCGCGAACTCCTCGACACTGCGACCCCAGATGGAACCCACCACCGTGGCACCGCGCGCGAGAAGGGCGGGGAGATACTCGCGGCGCCACGCCCCCACACCCGGTCCGGCCAGACCTACCGCATTCACCATGTGGGGACCCGAACTCGTCAGGCGAGGTGGCGGGTTGCCGTCGAAGGCAAATGACGCCAGGGACTTGGTGACAACCGCACCAAGTTGAGCGAGGTCGCCGTAGTCCGCGAGTTCATCGCCGTGCCCCGCCGTGCCCGACGCGGTAAGCACCGCCGAACGGAGGCTGACGTCACCGACGCGTGTCGCCAAAACGCTCATGAGTGCAGCGACTGTAGCGACGCCACGCGCCATCCCTTGTCGCGAGTATCCGCAATGCCCTTGGCGGCGGCGAAGCCCGCGCTCAGCGTCGTCACGCACGCGACCGCGTTCGCCACGCAGGCCTTGCGAATCTCCGCGCCGTCGGAGCGCGCACTCGAACCCGAAGGGGTGTTGACGACCATCTGCACTTCGTCGGTCGCGATCAACCCGACGGCATCCCCGGCCATATCACTCAGTCCCACCTTGCCCACCAGCATGTCCACGGTGACACCCTGAGACCGAAAGTACCCCGCAGTTCCCACCGTGGCCGCCAGGCGAAAACCAAGCTCGACGAAGAGTCGGGCCAGTTCGACGCCCGCCACTTTGTCGCGGTCGGCCAAGGACATAAAGATCTGGCCCTGATCGGGCAGCCGGGTACCGGCCGCCAACTGCGACTTGGCGAACGCAATGCCGAAACTCTCCCCGATGCCCATGACCTCGCCGGTCGAACGCATCTCGGGGCCAAGGACGGTATCGACGTTGGGAAAGCGGCTGAAGGGCAGCACCGCCTCCTTCACGCTGACGTAGTGCGGGTGCGGGGTCGTCGCGGTCACGACTCCTTCGTCGCGCAGTTGAGCCAGGGTCTGTCCCATCATCACGCGCACTGCCACCTGGGCCAGGGGTACGCCAGTCGCCTTGGCGACGAAGGGGACCGTGCGACTCGCGCGAGGATTCGCCTCCAGGACGTAGACCTCCTCGTCCTTGACCGCGTACTGGACGTTGATGAGACCCACTACCTCGAGGGCGTGAGCAATTTTGGTCGTGCTCTCGCGCAGCGTCGCGAGTACGTTCTCGCTCAGCGACTGGGGCGGCAGGGCGCACGCGGAGTCGCCCGAGTGCACGCCCGCCTCCTCCACGTGTTCCATGACGCCCGCGATATACACGTCGCCGAGCGAGTCGCGTACCGCGTCCACGTCAACTTCGATGGCGTCTTCGAGGAAGCTGTCGAGCAGGATCGGGCGACTCTGGGACACTCCCCCTTCGCGCGCGAGCGACCCGTGTTCGCTGGTCAGGTCCTTCATGACCCGCTCAAGGGCCGCGTCGTCGTAGACGATCTCCATGGCCCGCCCTCCCAGCACGTAGCTCGGGCGTACCAACACGGGATACCCCACGCGCTTGGCGATCACGCGCGCCTCGGCGAGTGAGAGCGCCACGTCGCCGGGCGGCTGGAGGAGACCGAGCGTCTGGCAGATCTGGGACCAGCGCTCGCGATCCTCCGCGGCGTCGATCGAACGCACCGGGGTGCCCAACACGAGGTCGGGGTCGAGTGAGTGAGAGAGCTTGAGGGGTGTTTGTCCCCCGAGGGCCACGATGACCCCGGCAAGCCGGGCCCCGTCTACGCAGGCCGCTTGCTCGGCCGCGATCACCTCGGCCAAGTCTTCGGGCGTTAACGGCTCAAAGTACAGACGATCGGACGTGGAGTAGTCGGTCGAGACCGTTTCGGGATTGCAGTTGACCATCACCGCTTCGTAGCCCATAGCGCGCAGGGCCATCGACGCGTGCACGCAGCAGTAGTCGAACTCGATGCCCTGGCCGATCCGATTCGGGCCCGAGCCCAGGATGATCACGCGATCGCGCGAGGACGACGCCACTTCACTCTCGTCTTCGTACGTGCTGTAGTGATACGGCGTCGTGGCTTCGAACTCGGCCGCACAGGTGTCCACCGTCTTAAAGGTCGTCACCACCCCCTGAGCCCGGCGCCACGTGGCAACCTGCGCCGTCTCGGTACCGGTGAGCTGAGCAATCTGAGGGTCAGAAAAACCCCACTGCTTGTAGCGGCGCCACTCGCGCGCACTGAAGTGCTCGGGTTTGAGCTGGGTGAGTTCGAGCTCTCGTTCTACGATCAGCGACAACTGATGCACGAACCATGGATCGATGCCCGTTCGCTCGGCGATCTCGCCCACCGTGACGCCGCGACGCAAGATCTCGTGCAGGGCGAAGAGGCGCTCGGGCGTGGCGACTTCGCAGTGCTCCCAGAGTTCGTTGTCGCTGAAGGCGACGAACTCGCTCTCACTGCCCAGCGCAAAACCACTGCGGCCCTGTTCGAGCGACCGCACGGCCTTTTGCAGCGACTCGGGAAACGTGCGTCCGATCGCCATGACCTCGCCTACCGACTGCATCCGCGTACCGAGGCGCGGCGAGGATCCGGGCAGTTTCTCGAAGGCCCAGCGCGGGATCTTGGTGACCACGTAGTCGATCACTGGCTCAAAGCTGGCCGGAGTGACGCGCGTGATGTCGTTGTCGATCTCGTTGAGCGTGTAGCCCACAGCCAGTCGCGCGGCGATCTTGGCGATCGGAAAACCGGTGGCCTTGGACGCCAGCGCGCTCGACCTCGACACGCGCGGGTTCATCTCGATCACCAGGCGCTCGCCGGTCGTGGGATTGACCGCGAACTGCACGTTCGATCCCCCGGTCTCGACTCCCACCCGGCGCAGCACGGCAAAGGCGTCGTCGCGCATGGCCTGGTACTCCACGTCCGAGAGGGTCTGCTGGGGGGCGACCGTGATCGAGTCACCCGTGTGCACGCCCATCGGATCGAAGTTCTCGATGCTGCACACGACCACGCAGTTGTCCGCCACGTCGCGCATGACCTCGAGTTCGAACTCTTTCCACCCGGCGATGGACTTCTCCACGAGAATCTCGGTGATTGGCGAGGCGGCCAGCCCTTCGCCGGCTAGGCGCAGGAACTCCTCGTCCGAGTGCGCGATGCCCGTGCCCGCGCCGCCCAGGATGAAGCTCGGTCGGATGATGATCGGCCAGCCAATCTCGTGGGCGACCACGAGGGCTTCGTCCACGCCGTGGGCAAAACCCGATTGGGGTACGGCCAGCCCGATATCGGCCATCGCTTCTTTGAAGCGCTCGCGATCTTCGGCCGTCTCAATGGCCTCGGGCCGCGCGCCGATCACTTCCACGCCAAAGCGCTCAAGATCGCCGCGGCGCACCAACTCCATCGTGAGGTTGAGCGCGGTCTGGCCCCCGAGGGTGGGCAACAGGGCGTCAGGGCGCTCGCGCTCGATGATGTCCACCAGCACGTCGGCGTCCAGGGGCTCGATGTAGGTGGCGTCCGCCGTCGCCGGGTCGGTCATGATCGTGGCGGGGTTGGAGTTGACCAGCACGACGCGGTACCCCTCGGCCCGCAGCACCTGGCAAGCCTGGGTGCCGGAGTAGTCGAACTCACAGGCCTGACCAATCACGATCGGTCCCGAGCCGATCACCATGATCGACGAGATGTCATCGCGACGCGGCATTAGAGCGGTTCCAGGGTGTTGGTACGCAACAGAGTCTCAAAGCGATCGAAGAGGTAGCGCGCGTCATGGGGTCCGGGCCCGGCTTCGGGGTGGTACTGAACCGAGAAGCAGCGCTCGTTCGCGCAACTGATTCCTTCGATCACGCCGTCGTTCAGGTTGACGTGGCTCACCACGCCGCGATCGAGTGAGTTGGGCACGACGGCGTAGTTGTGGTTCTGGGCGGTGATCTCGACGCGACCGGTAGCGAGATCCATGACGGGATGATTACTGCCGTGATGACCAAAGGGCAGCTTGAAGGTGTCGCCTCCCAGCGCGTCGGCCAGGAGCTGGTGTCCCAGGCAGATCCCAAAGATGGGCATCGTGCCGAGCAAACCCGCGATCGTTGCCACCTGGCTGCCCAGCGCGGCCGGATCACCCGGCCCGTTCGAGAGAAAGACGCCGTCGGGATGGAGCTCGCGCACGGCGTTCGCGTCGAGCGAGGCGGGCACCACCGTGACGCGAAAACGCTCGGCCAACTGATCGACCATCGTCGACTTGATTCCGTAGTCAAAGGCCACGACGTGCAGGTCACCCTCTCCGCGCTCGTAGATCGACGCCGTCGAGACGTCGGTTACGTAGTCACAGCCATCGGTGCCAGAAGCTTCTGCGGCGGCGGCGGTGAGTCCGTCGCCGTGCCCGAAGGCTCCGGGCAACGCGCCGCGCGAGCGCAAGTGACGCGTCAAGCGACGGGTGTCGACGCCGACGATGGCGGGGACTTCATGGCGGATGAGGTACTCCTCCAGTGCTTCGCGGGAACGCCAACTCGAGGGCAGCTCACTGAGCTCTCGTATCACGACTCCCCGGCACCACGGTCGCACCGCCTCGTCGTCCAGGGGTGTGACGCCGTAGTTGCCAATGTGGGGATAGGTGAAGGTAATGATCTGACCGGCGTAGCTGGGATCGGTGACCACTTCCTGATAGCCGCTCGTCGAGGTGTTAAAGACGAACTCACCCGTCGTGATCCCCGACGCGGGCAGAAACCCTGCGGCATAACCCTCAAACGTCGTGCCGTCGGCCAGGACCAGTTGTGCCTCGAGTCGATTCACGTGAGAGATCCGTCGTTCACGACGAGGGACCCACGCACGACCAGAGCGCGCACCCGGCCTTGCATCTCACGCTGGTCGTAGGGGGTGTTCGACGCGCGACTCGCCAAGGCGAACCGGTCGACGCGCCAGCGGGCACGGGGATCAAAGACCACGACGTTGGCGTCCTCGCCCGCCGTCATTCCTCCTCCGTGGGCACTGTGATCAGGGTGTTTATCCTCACGGCGTAGCTGGGCGATGCGGGCGGGGGCGCGACTCATGACCGAAAAGAATGTATGCGCGCTGGGCTCATCGCCAAGCGCCTCGTAGGTGAGAGAGCCCGCATGCTCTAAATTGAGCATCCCCGCGGGCGCCTCGTCAAAGGGCAGGTCCTTGAGTTCACTCGCGTGCGGGGCGTGGTCGGTCGCCACGGCGTCGATGTCGCCACCGACGAGTGCGTCACGAAGACCCTTGACGTCGCGCCGCGAGCGCAGCGGTGGGTGCACCTTGAAGATGGGATCGTACGACTCGAGTGCGCCCTCATCCAGGGTGAGGTGATGAGGCGTCACTTCGCAGGTGACGGGCAGTCTCTCTGAGCGCGCCGCAGCGACGAGTTCAACCGAACGAAGTGTGGAGAGGTGCATAAAGTGCAAGCGGGCAGCCCGTCAGGCGTACGAGTTCGATGTCGCGTACGACCATTATCTCTTCGGAGAGCGCGGGTCGTCCGATGAGGCCGAGTCGACTGCTGAGCGCGCCTTCGTTCATCGACCCGCCCGCGGCCAGGGCGTCATCCTCGCAGTGCTGAGCGAGTCGAACCCCGAGCGACTTGGCGTAGGTCAGGGCCTTGCGCATGACGGCCGCGTTCTGCACGCCCGAGCCGTCATCGGTGAAGAGCCGAACCCCGAGGGCCGCCATCTCGGCCATCGGCGCGAGTTTCTCGCCCTGGCGACCCTGGGTGATCGCACCCGCTACCGCGATATCAAGGGGCGTATGAGCCCCGCGCGCCAGCACGAAGGTCACCAAGGCCGGCGTGTCGAGGGCTGGTTCGGTGTTGGGCATCGCCACCAGCGCGCCGTATCCTCCGAGGGCGCCGGCCAGAGCGCCTGAGGCGATCGTCTCGGCTTCTTCGCGGCCCGGTTCGCGCAGGTGCGTGTGGAGATCGACGAAGCTCGGCCCGACCCAACAGCCCTCCGCGTCGATGATCGTCGCGCCCTTTGGCGCAACAAGATTGCTGCCCACCTCGGCGATCCGACCGTCGGTGATCAGTACGTCGGCGATGTCGGCGGTCGTCTCGGTGATGACGCGTCCGCCGCGCAGTAAGAAGGTCACGTCCGCTCCTCTCGCGCGCCGGCGATACTCAGATACAAGACCGCCATCCGGACCGGGACGCCGTTGGCGACTTGTCGATCGATCACCACCGACGGCAGTTCCACCACGCTCGAGTCGATCTCCACTCCTCGATTGATCGGCCCCGGGTGCATCACCAGCGTGTCAGGCGACAGAGCGCGGGCCCGTTCGATGGTCAGCCCGTGGGTGGTCGTGAACTCTCGTAGTGAGGGCACAAAGGAGCCCGATCCGCGCTCCACCTGGAGTCGTAGGAGGCCCACGACGTCCGCCCAGCCCAGGGCCTCGTCGAAGTCCTCGACCACGCTCACCGGCCAGGAGCTCACGTCGTCGGGCAGCAGCGTGGCGGGGGCCGCCACCTTGACTTCTGCGCCCAGAGTCACGTACGCACTCACGTCGCTACGCGCGACGCGGCTGTGCCGTACGTCGCCGACAATCAAGATTCGCAGGCCGCGAAAGAGTTCGGCGCCGGTCTCAGGTCCCTTCGCCCCTTGACGCTCGGCGAGGGCTTGGCGAATGGTGAACGCGTCGAGCAGTCCCTGGGTCGGATGCTGGTGTTGTCCGTCGCCACCGTTGATGACACGCACGTGGGGCACGTAACGGCTCACCTGCAGCGCGGCGCCGCTCGACTGGTGTCGCATGACGACCGCGTCGATTCCAAGGGCGTCGATCGTGGCGATCGTGTCGCGCAGCGACTCCCCTTTCTTGACGCTGCTCGACGCGATGGCGAGCGAGAGCACATCAGCACTCAAGCGTTTGGCCGCCGTCTCGAAGCTCAGACGCGTGCGCGTTGACTCTTCGAAGAAGAGGGATGCCACGACCCGTCCCTTGAGGGCGGGCACCTTCTTGATCGTGCGCTGATTCACTTCAACGAATGACTCCGCCACGTCCAGAACCTCGACGATGGCCCCACGAGAGAAGTCATCGAGCGAGAGGAGGCTTTGTCCGCGCAATGACTCATTCATGACTTCGCGCCAATCCATACGCCCTCAAGAGTGGCCTTTATGTCCTCGTCGCGCGACGTGGGGAGATTCTTGCCCACGTAGTCGGGGCGAATCGGCAGTTCGCGGTGGCCGCGATCAACCAGAACGGCAAGCTGCACGGACGCGGGCCGCCCCCAGTCGGTCAGGGCATTGAGCGCGGCCCGGATCGTGCGACCGGTATAGAGAACGTCATCGACCAGAACGACCGAGCGACCGGTGAGGTCGTCGTCGATTCGGGTGAGCGACGCTCGGGGCGCCGGGTTGACCACCAAATCGTCGCGATAGAAGGAGACATCAAGGAGGCCCAGCGACACGCTCTCGCCGATCGTCCCCAGAATCTCTACCAGGCGTTCGGCGACGGGCTGACCACCGGTCTGGAGTCCAATGATCGACACATTCGAGAGATCGTGATTGTGTTCGACGATCTCGTGGGCCATTCGCGTGAGGGCACGTGACACGTCCTCGGCGGAAAGTAACTGGCTCTTCACCACAAAGGAGCCGCGGGGCGTCTGTGCCTCGTGCTCGTCCTCGTACGTCATTGCTCTCCTGTCGTACGGGCCTCTCTGGACCCGTTTCACGACAGTCCTCCGGAGGATTCCGGAGAGCTGTTGTCTTAGTGAACCGTGTTAATAGTAGTCGTGATCAGCGTGACGACGATCGAGGAGATCGCTACCCATACCCAGAAGTAGCGAACCAGGCGAACCTGGTACCAGCGGTCACCGCTGATGACACCGCGAGCCGAGCGGATTGCCAGCCCCAGTCCGAGGAAGGCCAAGATCACCAGGTGCCCGAGGGTCGAGGCGATAATCGCCATGATGGCCGAGTCGTAGGTGGTGTAGGACATCGTGATCGAGTCGTTCACCGCCACGAATACTTGGGGAATGTCACTCAACTGCACCGCCGCAATGGCGACGCCGGCGAGGGCCAGGACCATGGCCACGAGAGCCATGGGCGAAAAGGCCTTCGCGTTCTTGGTCGCACGTAGGCCCTTCTCCCCGAGCCACAGCACCGCGGCACTCGCGACCGTGATCAGAGTCACCAGCCACTGCAGTCCCGCCGACAGCGGCCCGACATAGACGTCCTTGGGGTTGCCGATGTTGCCGTTGTTGAGGAGATTCTCCCAACCCTGGTACGTGTGCAAGCTGCCCTTGTAGCCCTGGAGCATCATCCAGTGATTATTGGTGTCCACTCCGCGCAAGTACAAGTAGGTGAAGAGCAGGGCCGCCACCGTAATGACGTCGGCGCCGATAAACAACCAGATGCCCAAACGCTCACGCCCGTCGACCTTCTCAGGCGTTTCATGATGCCCACCGCCCTCGTGCTTTTGTTCCTGAGGTTCCATTTCCGCGACGCTCATACGTGTACCGGCTCCTCAGTGTCGAAGTGGTAGGGGTCCTGGGTAATGACGGGGTCCACGTCAAAGTTCTCGAGCGGCACCGGCGTGGGCACCTGCCACTCCAGCGTGTTCGCGTGCCACGGGTTTGGTCCTGAGGCTTCGCCCTTGCGCCATGAGTGAATGATGGCTCCGAGAAGAGTCAGCATGCCGGTCATGATGATGTAGGCACCGATCGTCGAGATGAAGTTGGTGTGCTCGAAGGCAAAGCTGTATGAAGCGTCGCGACGCGGCATGCCCTTGAGACCCGAGAGGAACATTGCCCCAAAGGTGATCTGCACGCCAATAAAGACCAGCCAGAAGGCGTATCGGTTCAAGGTCTCATCGAGGAATCGACCGGTGACTTTCGGGAACCAGTACGCCAAGGCGGAAATGGCGCCAAACAGCACCGAGCCGACGAAGATGTAGTGGAAGTGCGCAGTCACAAACATCGTGCCGTGCAACTGCTCATCCAAAGGAACGTCCGAGAGGTAGATACCGGTGACGCCACCAATGATGAAGTTGAAGATGAAGCCGAACATCCACAACGTGGGTGACTTCATCCACACATTTCCCCGCCACAGGGTTCCCACCAGCACCAAGAAGAAGATGCCCGTGGGGATTGAGATCAACTCGGTCGTCACCATGAAGGGGCCGCCCAGCGTCGGCGCCCAGCCCGAGGTGAACATGTGGTGGGCCCACACCAGAGCGGAGAGTCCCGTGAGGGCCGCCATGCCGCCGATCGCGGTGCGATAGCTGAACAACGGCTTTCTGGCCATGACCGTGGAGATCTCGAAGAGTGCCGCGACCGACGGTATCAAGATGACGTACACCTCGGGATGACCCATCAACCAGAAGAGGTTGGCTTGGAGCCAGCTCGTGCCGCCGCCCGCGGCGATATAGAAACTCGTGGAAACCGTGCGGTCCAGGATCTGATTGAGCTCGGCGATGAAGAAGAACGGGAACGCGTACAGCGCAAGACCGGACGTAAAGAGCGTGCCCCACACGAAGATCGGTAGGCGATCCAAGGTCATGCCCGTTGTGCGCATCGACAGAATGGTGGTGATGTTGTTGATGCTCGCGACCGTCGTCGAGACGGTAAAGGTCACAATGGCCAGGGCAAAGAAGTCCATGCCGACCCCCGCCTGGTCGCCGATGGTGCCCAGCACGACCCAGCCCACTGGCAACCCGCCGACCGCCAGCACTGTCACAAGCAGCGCCGCAGCGCTTACGAGTGTCCAGAGGCTCAGCGCGTTGAGACGCGGAAAGGCCATGTCGCGCGCGCCGATCATGATCGGCATGACGAAGTTGGCCCAAGGTCCAGAGATCGCGACAATCAAAGCCAGAATCATGACCATGCCGTGAATGGCGATGAAGCCGTTATAGACCTGCTGATTGACAAAGTGAGTGCCGGGGGTAATGAGTTCGGTTCGCATGGCCATTGCCAGGATCCCGCCGACGGCGAGCAAGCTCATCGTGACGATGATGTACTGCACGCCCACGACCTTGTGGTCGGTCGTGTACTTCCAGTACCGAGCGCGGCCCAGGTCTTTGCCCGCGTAGTACATGTTGTCGTCGTGGGTGTTGTCACGTCCGGTCAGCCACTGAAACGGCGCGTTGAACGCGCCGATGCCGAGCCAGAACCCAATCATCCAGCCCGCTCCGGTCATCACCGCTTCCTGGTCGGAGAAGTTGTCACTCCCCTGCCAGAAGAGGTGGCGAGCGATGAACCAGAAGACCCACGCGAATACCACGCCGAGGATCAGTGCGGTGGCAAAGTTCTGTCGCCGCGCGAGCCCGCCCCCGTGGGGCTTGGACATTGTTTCGGTGTGTTCAAGTGTTGTCGTCACGGGTACCTCCTACACTCGCGCCGGTTGGCTGGCGAGCCACGCAGAGAACTGTTTGGGCGTTACGACGTGACCGATCGCGTCCATGAAGGCGTGATTGAGGCCACAGAACTGCTCGCAGCGGATTTCGATCGTGCCCAACTTGTCCGGGGTGGTGTGAATCGTCGTCCACACCCCGGGGTTCGCGTCCACCTGGACACCGAAGTTCACCACCCAAAAGCCGTGGGTGACGTCCTCGGACGTCACGCGAAACTCCACTTCTCGATTGTCCGGGACGTAGAGCTCGTTGGAGACGACCTGGGTACCGGGGTACGAGAAGGTCCACACCCACTGCTGACCGGTCACGTCCACGACGAGCGGGTTACTCGAGTTTGCGTTTTCCGCCGCCAGGGCTCCAAGTCCCCAGACCAGGACAAAGACGGTGAGCACGGTCGAAGCGGTGAGCCAGGTCACGAGCAACTTGGTGTTCTCTCGAATCGGTGGTGCCGCGGGAGGAACACCCTCGCCGCGATAGCGGTAGTGCTTTAAGACGTGGACGGCTGCGGCGTACACGCCGGCGGCCACGGGAGCCGCGCAGATCGTAAAGAGGATCGTCGTAGTGAGCGCGAGATTCGCGTCGTTACTCATTACGCCGGGTATGTAGCGATGGGGCACAAATATGCCGATCAGCACGAAGACGACCGTCAGTATGCCCCACGTCCAGTAGAAGGTCCGCAGCGAGTCTTTGGAGGAACTTGAAGTAGCCACGATGTCTCCTATTGAACCGTCAACGTGCCCGACATGTAGCCGAAGCTACTCATCGCCTCACCAAAACCATTCCCGAGGCGGCTGCCGCCGCAGGGGAACTCACAGTTCCACTCATAGACCGCCGCGCCACCGGTGGTAAACGAGAACTTCACTACCTCGGGCTTCGGGTAGACCCCGATGCCCAGCTTCACGGGCATCTTGCTGGCGTTGTCGGCCGGCAACGGAATCGAGATCCACAGGTACTTGCCGTTGCCGGGAATCGCGTGCAGCGTCCACGTGTGACCGATCTGACCGGTGACGCGCGTGGTCTTGACGCCATTGACGGTGTCGAAGCCGCCATTCGTGCCAATGACGTCGAGAAAGGCTGAGTTGTTGGGCTCGCCGCCCGAGTCGTACTGGTTGATCGTGACGTCCACCGTGGTGTTGGCCGGCACGTCAATGTTGTCGTTGGAGTAGGTCACCCAGTCAGGGTGAGGGCCACCACTCGAACCGTGAACTCCCTCCAGGGAGTCCGGGTAGGTGGCCAGGGTGAGGTTGCAGGTGTGAGCTTTGGTCGTGCTTTCGACGCACTGCAGCGCAGTTTGGTGGGGCGTCGCTGAGGCCAGCGCGAAGCCCGCGAGGGCGAGTACGCCTCCCCCGATGAGCACGGACGCCACCGCCACCCCAAGCCCCTTGGAGCGAACCATTCGATCTCCTTTGACACGTTCACGACGGAGCGGTGCCAAACCCACCCCGTTTAACGAACTCAGCGTACATTTAGAAACTGCTCAACGGTGACTAAATTTGGGTGAAATGCCAGATGAGCCGAAGAACATTTTCAGAATTCACCTCGGTCTGTTTTTGGCCGAACTCATCTGCATTCCTGCATTTGTTATCGAACTTCTGCGGGCGTTCGGCGGTAACGAACTCTCCTGGGCCTACGTCTTCGAGTGGCCCGCCCTGGGCATCTACGCGATTTACATGTGGCGAAAGATGTTGCGCGAAGAGCGCGGTCAAACAAAGCCCAAGGCGCACAAAGTCTTCAAAGACGACGCTCGGTTAGCCGAGTGGAACGCCTACCTCGCCTCGGTGCACCGCACCGATCAGCCCGTCACCCCGGACAAGCGCGATGTCTGACGCTCCAGCGCGCCCAAAGAGCGACCCATCGCGCTTGACGAGCGCGATAGAGCACCAGGATCAGACAGGGCATCGCCCAGCCGTCACCGCAGATCCAGAGGAATGCCTGCGGCTTCACGCTGCTGACTGAAGGCCACCGTCGCCGTCCTCGCCATAGCACCATATCGGGCATGCTCGCCATGCCCGGATGCATCACCATCACGCCGTACCACGAGGTCTTCGTGAAGATCGACATCGACATCGCGAGCATGAGCATCTCAAAGAGAGTGACCAGCAAGCCCAGCAACTGATAGCGAAGTTTCGCGTGAGTCGTGCGTGGAGCCGACGGGACGATGAAGTGAAAGAAGAACAAGCCGCTCAAGAGGAAGGCCGGCTCGACCAGCCAGTCCATCATCCACGGACGCGTCCATGACGTAGTCAAAGATGCCCGGAAGGTGGAACGCGACCATGACCACGTTGAGCACGACCGTGGCCGTAATGATGTTGAAGAGCCAGCGAGGTGCTCGCCATCGACGCTCCCGGTACCACCACGTGAGGAGGCGACGTCGCACCGAGGCGCGCGGGAACCACCAGAGTGAGCGCAGCGACGCTGACGCCGATCAGTCCGATCGGCACGAGAAACATCACCAGGATGTGTCGCGATCATGTGTTTGGGCAGGCTGACCATTCCCTCGGCGGCGAACGGCGACGCTGTCGCGTACCACAGCAGCGCCCAGCTCAACAGAGCGAGACGGCAAACTGTACGTTCACGCGCAGCGACGCCGCCGGGCGGTGCGAGTAAGCGACGATCGATGCGACGGCCCCCACGATGGCGATGACGCCGAGAGGGGCCACGGCTAGCTCACTCCCGACTTGTGCAAGAGCGACAACAGGACGCTCACGCTCGACTCCTGAACGCCGTTGGTGATGGCCGAGCCGTAGGCGGGATCGTCGGGGAGCTCCCAGCGCAGGCGATGGTGGGGATCGATGATGAACATGAAGTCCAGATGGATACTCATGATGTCTCCGGGCACATTCTCTACGTCAATACCGTAGGTGTTCCAGAGCGTGCGCATCTCTTTTGTTTTGCCGGTCACAAAATAGAAGTTCGGCACCGAACTCAGATCGTGAATCTTGACGAAGTGGCGCACGTCAGCCAGTGTCTCGTGCAGGGGATTGGCCGCGATGACAACGATGTCCAGCGGCGCTGAGGCGGGAAGTTGGGAACGCACCTGGCGCAACTGGGCCGCGAGAAGCGGACAGTCGGTCCAGCACACCGGATCCAGGAACGTGAGAAGCGTGTAGCGGCCCTGGTGTTCCCCCAATCGATACGACTGGTCGAACTGGTCCGTCAACGTGAAGCTGGAGACCTTGGAGTGCAGAGGAATCGGATTGCTCTGATTGGCCGCAAAGAAGAACGTCGGTTCGGCCGCCGACACCGAGGCCACGCCCATGGACACGACCGAGAAAATGATCATCCCCGCCGCGAATGCCGCGGCGACCGCTCCGGAACTGGAACGGAGCTCTTCGGGAAGACGGCGCCTCAGTGCCGGGGCACTGCGAAATGCCGGTCGGGCGCAAAAGGTCAGCAGGGCCATGGGAATCAGGGAGTTGATGTCGGTGCCGACCCCACCGAAGATGGCGACATCCTCGCCCACGATCCAAAAGATGACCGCACCGACGATGAAGGCGACGATGGGCCAATTGACCGCGTGGGTGCTCGCGTACCACAGGCCCAGCGAACACACGACCAGCCACAAAATCACGGCCACGTTGAATCCCCCGCCCAGGGTGCCGGCCAGGTCGCCGGCGTGACGAACGATCCACGACAAGGCGTGCGGCTGGGGCGTGGACGTCATTGACTTGGTCATCGCCGTCAGCGCGTTGGAGTTGCCGCCGTGCCAGAACTCGGCCGAGGGCAAGCTCTGCAGGATCGCCGCCACCAAAAGGACCAGGGCCATAAAGCGCAGCGACGAATCGCGAGAAGTGATCTTTGAAGTATGTGGGGGGCAAAGCGATCCACACGGCGGCGACCACGTAGAACAAGCTCGCGCCGGGCCAGCCAAAAAGGATGGACGCACCCTTGGCGAACGCTCCGCCGGCGCCGTTTCCGACCACCCAGATCAACGTTCCCCAGCCCGCCGCCACCACGGCCGCGGCGCGCCCGACGGCGCCGTTCGACACAATGAGGGCAATCCCGATGCCCACCTGAATCCATGCGGTGCCCGTGGCGAAGCGAGATCGGATGGGCGTTCCACAGCGACACGCTGTGCAGAATCAATGGGTGCAGGAAAGAGGGCGCGCCCGCCACGGTCGGCTTGACGACCGCGTCCGCAAGTCCCAGGGGCATCGAGGGCTGGAACTGCAAGATGCCGTCGAAGACCCATATCAGGCCAAAGCCGATTCGCAAGACGGTGCGCGTACGTGGTTCGGATAGCCCCGCCGCGAGACAGATTGAACACGGTCAGTCGGCGTAGCAACGTGGCCCCCAACAACAAGACGAGGCCGATGCCAATGATCCAGTAGATGCTCGTGACATAGAGGTGATGGTGGAAGAGGGACACGATCGTCGGGTTGTTCAACGAGATGTTGTCCTGTCCCATGCCCGGCATTGGTGCTCTTACGCTCCTTCGAGCAGCCTCTGGGAGACCGACGACAACACACCGTTCACGAACGATGAGGACCCGTCGGTGGAAAACACCTTGGCCAACTCGACGGCTTCGTCCAGAATAACCGCGACCGGTGGGGCATTTTCCATCAGCATCTCGCCGATCGCGAGCGTCATGATGAGTCGATCGACCAGCGCGATGCGATCGAGGGGCCAGTCGATGGAGAACTCACTAATCAGTGCGTTGGCTGCGATGCTGGTGCTCCGACGCCGACGTGACCAGCTCGACGGCGTACGCGTCGGGCCGGGTGTTCAACTCATTGAGCACGCACCGCCACGGCCGGTCCTTGATCGCCGATTCGTACAGGATTTCGAGGGCCCGTTCGCGCGCGCGACGTCGACTCAGAGCCGAGTTCGCTCACCCTACGCTCGGGTCATGTATTCGCCGGTAGCGAGTGTCGACCTTGATGGTCTCACCCGGACCGACGAATAGCGGCACCTGGACCACGTAGCCCGTCGTCAAGGTCGCGGGCTTGCGCGCACCCGAGACGCGATCGCCCTGGACGCCGGGCTCGGTGTCCGAGATCGTCAGCTCCACCGAAGCCGGCAGTTCGACGCCAATGATCTCATCCTCGTAGGAAATCAACATGGCTTTGCCGGTCTCGACGAGAAAGTTCGTCGCCTCACCCAGGCTCTTGGACGACACGGGCACCTGGTCGTAGTTGCTCTGGTCCATGAAGATGTAGTCGTCGCCGTCGCGGTACAGGTACTGGGTGTCGCGCTTGTCGATGATGGCCTGCTCAAGGCGCTCATCGGCCCGGTAGGTCCGTTCAATCACGGCCCCGGTGCGGGCGTTGCGGAGTTTGGTGCGTACAAACGCCCCACCCTTACCCGGCTTCACGTGCTGGAACTCGATGACGGTAAAGAGACCTTCGTCGATCTTGAGGGTGATGCCGTTTCTGAGGTCAGAGGTCGATATAGCGGCCATGGGCCAGATTGCCTTTCGCGAATTGTGCGTTACTCATTCTAGTTAGCGCTTTGCGAGCCCGATCTAGGACGACGCCACCAGACGCTCGATCGCCTCAAAGGCGAGGTCGTAGCCGAGCGCGCCGAATCCGGCAATCGTCCCGCTCACCACCCCGGCAATGGTGCTGGTGTGGCGAAAGGGCTCGCGAGCCGCGGGGTTCGAGAGGTGCACCTCAATGACGATCCCGTCAAAGGTCGCCAGCGCGTCGGCCAACGCCCAGGAGGTGTGCGTGAGCGCGCCGGCGTTGATCACAATGGCCACGCACGTTCCGCGGGCTTCGTGCACGGCTTCGATGAGATCGCCCTCAAAGTTCGACTGCTGGTCTCGTACCTCGTAGCCCTTGGCTTCGGCGAGTGAGCGAAAGTGAGCGACGTGCTCGGCCAAGGTTGTTGTTCCATAGATTTCGGGACTGCGCGTCCCGAGCAGGTCGAGATTGGGCCCCGACAACAGCAAGATGGTTCCGCTCACGACTCTCCCTTGAACCGATCCAGTACGTTACCCACGAATGCCCGCTCGAGTCCGGTGACGAGTGAAAAGCCTTCGGGACCATCGAGCACGAAACTGAGGTCGTGGCGGGCCTTCTTGTCGAAACTCATGGCGTCGAGGATCTCATGGGTCCCGTACGAGTGCGAGAGCCGACCCTCGAGTTCTAACGTGCGCAGCACGTCGTCGTGATACGCGACGACGTCATCGCTCACGCGCTCAAGCGCACGGGCCAGTCGAGCGGCGAACGCGAGGCCGATCGCCACCGCCTCGCCGTGTCGTAGTTCATCGGTCTCTCGCGACAGCGCGATCTTCTCCAGCGCGTGAGCGAGCGTGTGGCCGTAGTTCAATAGAACTCGACGTCCCCCTTCGCGCTCGTCGTCGCTCACGACAGCGACTTTGAGACCCACCGATACTTCGATCAACTCGGTAAGTGACGCTCGGTGCAGCGACACCACGTCGCGGCCCTCAAGAATCCAGCACTTCGCCACTTCACCCAGACCGCTGCGCCGCTCGCGTTCGGGCAAGCTGGTCAGCACACTGGGGTCACACAGCACGCCAAGAGGCTGGTGAAATGATCCGACCAGGTTCTTACCCGCGCCAAGATTGATCCCCGTCTTGCCGCCGATCGCGGCGTCAACCTGGCCGACCAGCGAGGTGGGAACCTGAACGACCCCAATGCCACGCAGGTACACCGCTGCGGCGAACCCGGTGAGGTCGGTGACGGCCCCGCCTCCCACAGCCACCACCACGTCGTCGCGCGAGAGGCGAAGGTCGGCGAATGCGTCGAGGAGTTCTTCGAGCGCCGAGAAGGTCTTGGCCAACTCCCCGTCGGGCGCGAGAAGTGTCTGCTGAGCGAGACCGGTCTCCACGTCACACCACGGTTGGGCGGCCAGCGCCGATGTCGTGACCACGACCGCGGACTGGGCACGCGGGGCGCGCTCGGCGATCAACTGAGCCACTCGGTGTCGCGCGCCGTCCTCGACCACGATGTCGTATCCCCGATCCCCCAGTTCAACGCGAAAGTTCACGATCGAACGTTCTCGGCGACGTCAATCACTCGTTCGAGCACGTCGTCGGGTGGAACCCGACGCGTCAATGCGGGTCCGCGAGCACGCCCGATACCACGCTTCGCGCTCCGTGCGCAGTCGTCGTAGCGACTCGGCGTGGTCGCTTCCGAGTAGTGGGCGCTCACCGATCGCCACTCGCTCGACCAGCGTGGCGTCATCGGCATCCAGCCAGATCGTGTTCGCGCCCGTAATCAGCTCGCGCGCCGCCTCGCGCGTCACGATCCCCGCGCCGGTCGCGACGACGGCGTTGGATTCGATCGCGCTACACAGCGCGTCGAACTCTCGCTCGCGAAAGTGCATTTCGCCAAAGCTGGCCAAGTAGTCCGGCGCGGACATCGCCACCAG
The DNA here is from genome assembly GCA_963791015.1 of uncultured Acidimicrobiaceae bacterium. GTDB lineage: Bacteria > Actinomycetota > Acidimicrobiia > Acidimicrobiales > RAAP-2 > RAAP-2. The sequence continues at coordinate 468,732 of CAWBQX010000002.1, forward strand.
CCCCGCGATCAGATCGTCGGTGTCGAGGACCTCACACCCCCAGCGCTCGGCCAAGGCTCGAGCGATCGTGGACTTGCCCACGCCTGGCAGCCCTATCAACATCAGACGCGCCATGGCTACTCCGCGCGTGGACCGGAGACGGCGTCGCCCAGGGCCGCAACGTACGAGCGCTCGTTTCGCGCGAACTCCTCCACGGAGTCACCGCCAAACTTGCGCAGCGCCTCGTTCGCCAGCACCAGGGCCATCATCGACTCGGCCACCACGCCCATGGCGGGCACCGCAGTGACGTCGGTGCGTTCCTTGAACGAGACTGTCGACTCGCCCGTCGCGACGTCCACGGTCTCCAGCACTGGACGATTGAGAGTAGCGAGGGGCTTCATGGCGACCTTGGCGATGATGGGCGCACCAGACGACACACCACCTTCGAGGCCGCCCGCGTGATCGCTGCGCCGGATGTAGCCCCCACCCAGGGCGAAACTCTCGTCGCGAGCAATCGCGTCGTGGGCGACACTGCCACGCTGGCTGGCTTGGATCATGCCGTCGCCGATCTCGACCGCCTTGACGGCGTGAATACTCATCAGCGCCCCCGCGAGCAGACCGTCGAGCTTGCGGTCCCAGTGCACGTAGCTGCCGAGACCGACCGGCACACCGTAGGCGATCACCTCAGCGACTCCGCCCAACGAGTCCCCCACCTTGGCCGCCGCCTTGATCTCAGCGATCATGGCGGCTTCGGCCGCGGCATCGAAACAGCGCACTTCACTGACGTCGATTCGCTCGAGGTCGCTCACTTTGGGGCGCACGCCATCAGGGGTCGTCGCCTCTCCGATTCGGATGATGTGACTCAGGATCGCGACGTCGATCGACGCCAGCAGCGCCTTGGCGAGGGAACCCGCGGCCACCCGCGCGGCCGTCTCGCGAGCACTGGCGCGCTCCAGTACGTCGCGGGCGTCATCGAAGCCGTACTTTTGCATTCCGGCCAAGTCGGCGTGCCCGGGGCGAGGTGCGGTGAGCTTCTTAGAGGGCATCCCGGGAGCGGCTGACATCTCTTGTTCCCACTTGGGCCACTCGGTGTTCAGGATTTCGATGGCGACCGGCGATCCCAAGGTCCGACCGTGACGTATGCCGCCGATCAGTCGGACCACATCTCGCTCGAAGCGCATGCGAGGTCCTCGTCCGTAGCCCAGGCGGCGGCGCGTGAGCTCATTCGACACCGTCTCTTCGCTGATCGCAAGGCCTGCGGGCAGACCCTCGACGATGACGCTCAGCGACGGGCCGTGGCTTTCGCCCGCGGTGAGGAAGCGCAACATCGTCCAATTCTATGTTGGTGGCCGCTCCGGTCCCCTTGGCGCGCCACGACGAACGTCGATTTCACACGACCAAAGAGGCGAGAACGACGGTTACGACCGCCAGCGGCACGCCCACTTTGAGGAAGTCTCGGCTCCGAGGTTCGGCCCCGTTCGCCTTGGCGATGCGAAACCACAACAGCGTCGACATGGCCCCGGTCATGAACAGGTTCGGCCCGAGGTCGAGGCCGAGGAGCAGCGCGTAGGGATGGGCTACCCGATGTCCCGCGAAGAGAGACGCCGCGGGCAGGTTGTTGATCGCAATCGACGCCAGTCCCGCGGCGGTGGCCGTGGCGAGTGAACTGGCGTGCGCCACCAGATGACTCGGCCACGTCCAACTTCGCCCGAGCCAACCAACCAGCACCGCAAGGACGAAGAGGGGCGCCACGAGGGTGGGATTCGCCGTGCGCATCGTCTCTCGAGGACCACGGGCGAGGACTGAGCGCCACGAATAGACCTCGACCACCGCCCCGAGTACGAAGACTGGCAGGCCGGGGTGACTGAGGGCGAGCATCAAGACGAGCGCGACCGCCACTGCGAGGACCCCTGGTCCCCATCGAAAATCTGGCGACTCACTCGGCGTCACCGCGTGGTGGGTACGAAGTGAAGAGCGTCGCCACCCTCCGACCACAAGAATTGTCGCGGCGACCGCGATCAGCCACGGCGCGAACATGTGCCGCGCGAAGACAAAACCCGGCACGCTTCGACGAGCGAAGACCAGCAAGTTCGTCAGATTAGATCCGATCAAAACAAGCGACGCGGAGTTGGACATGAGGACCGTTCCATACAGGAAGGCCGGTTCGTCGGCGGACCTCGATCGTGCAGCGTGCAGCGCGACGGGCGTCATAAAAACGACGGACGTATCGAGGTTCAACAAAGCTGTCACCAGAGCCACGGCCAGCATCGTGGCGACGAAGAGCGCAACGTCGCTACCGGGAAGTCGCGCGCAGCGCGAACCGAGGTATTCAAACAGCCCCTCGCCGGCTGCGACGTGGCCGACGAAGAGAAGACCGACGATCAGTACGAAGGGCTCCCAGGTCGCCGAGAGCGACGCATTCAGGAGATGCACACAGGTCTCCTTCTCCTGGACAGATACACGCGTTCGCTAGCGAGTGCTACGACCGGGGGGAGCCTGTCCCAGCGCAAACTGGAGGATCTTGGATCTACTCGGCGCCGTAGAAAGGATTGACACCTGAAGCGTGGTCAGTGACGTCCAGCACTTGAGTCAACTCCGGGATGGACTCCTTGAGCGACGTCTCGATGCCTTGGGACAGGGTAAGACGGCTCATCGAACAGCCTTGACATCCTCCCGAGAGTTTGATGTAGGCGATGCCCTTGTCTTCGTCCATGGCGACCAGGTCCGCACGACCGCCGTGTTGGGCGATGGAGGGATTGATCTGCTCTTCGAGCACCACGAGAGCGATGGATCCCAGGGTCCCCTCGACGCCCATCGCGATGATCTCGGCGGGTACGCCGGGATTGATCTCTTCGAGTGACGGGTTATTGGGATTGACGAGCACGAGCCCGCCGCCGCCTTCGTTGGCGAACTCCAATCGACTGCCGCGCAGGCGATCCACACTCGCCGCCGGCACCACGATGGTCACGTCGCCGTCGCGGCCGATCGCCGCATCCTCGGGCGCGAGGTTGAGCTCGGAAAAGTAGAGGTCGTAGGTGTAGCCCGCGCCGCGTGTACCCGTCACTTCGATCCACAGCGCCAGGGTGTCGCTCGGCGTTTCGGCGTTCATCGCGTCGATCACGACGTTTCGCGCTTCGTCGGTCAGGGTGAGTACATCAAAGGTGTCGATCGAGGTCATGCACAAAGTGTAGAGGTGCCCTGGGATTTGCATGGCACACACTAAGTTTGGCGCGTGGCATCAGTTCCCCCCGACACGCACGAGTGGGTCAGTTTCGAAGACCTTAAGCGAGAGCGCACTTGGATGTTCGACGTGACGTTCCTCGAAAGCAACTGGACCTGCATCTTCGGCCACGGCTGCCAGGGTGTGCTCACCGGTCCCTCGCCCGAGCTGGTGCAGGGGTGTTGCAGCTACGGGGCCCACTTCGTGGACGAAAAGGACCAACGGCGCGTCGAACGCGCCGCCAAGCGCCTCACCGCTGACCAGTGGCAGTTCAAGTCCAAGGGCAAGAACGGCACGACGCGCGTCAAGCGAAACGGCGACATTGTGACGCGCCTCGTCCAAGACGCCTGCATCTTTCTCAATCGTCCCGACTTTGAGCGAGGACCGGGCTGTGCACTGCACGTCATGGCGATCGACAACGAAGAGAGCTACATTCCGCTCAAGCCCGAGGTCTGTTGGCAGCTACCGCTACGACGAGACGAAGAGATCCAAGACGACGGTCACGTGATCACTCGCATCGGGCAGTGGGATCGGCGCGACTGGGGCGCGGGTGGTGCGGAGTTCCACTGGTGGTGCACCGAGTCCGCCTCGGCGTTCGTCGGCAAGACGCGGGTCGTCGATTCGATGCGCGAAGAACTCGTCGCCATGGTCAGTGAGCCGGTGTACCAGCGGCTCTACGCGTACCTCGACCAACGAGCGTCTCAGCCCAAAGCCACACGCCTCGCGCACCCGGTGGTGCGAAAGAAGTCCTAGCCCTCGGCGGCGAGGGGATCCTCTTCGTTAAACGTCGCGCGAGGCAGAGATCCGAGGATTTCGTCGTAACGATCCTCTTCGGCCAGGCACCATTCGGCGTGTACGTCGTCGGGGGCGGCGCCACATTCCGCGCACGTGGTGGCTCGCGGTCCGGTTGACCTCTTTAATTCGCGAGCTTCGACAAAACGACGGTGACGACCCTTTTTCACGTCAACTCCTCACTGGCCGCGGGCCAAGACCCAGGCGGCGGCCATAACCCAATTTTGTTTGGGTTGCGTACACATACTACCAAGACAGCCTCTCGACTCAGCCCCTAACATTTGCCTCGTGAGCACCGCCTTTGACCCCCAAGACATGATTCTTCGCTTTCGCGAGCGCGCCGAGGCCGTGAAGCGCCGTGGACTCCCCCCGGTGGAAGGTCCCGAGCGTCAGATGTTCATGGACGCGGCCAAACTCGACTTCCAGGACTTCGCCATGCTCGGTGACGCCACGGCCACCCTCGAAGACGGCATCTTGCGACTCGAGATCGACCTTCGTCCCCCCGCGAGCTAAGTCGTTAGATCACTTCGGATACGAGCTGACGCCTCGGCCAACTGCGCGACCCCTAGTGAGAGGTCGCTGATCGCCCGACTCCGCTTGGTTGAGTTCGCTCCGGCCTTGTAACAGACGTTGGCGCCTGCGCCCAAGTTGCCGTAGGCCTTGGCGAGCAGCGAACTGGCGAGGTGGTCGGGTGTGGGTAACGCAGAGTTCGCCTCTTCGGACTCGACCAGCATGACCGCACACACCGTATGCAGTTCGCTCGTCGTTGCCGACTTCGTTCGCAGCGCGGTCGCCGAATGCTTGGCGTCGTTGATCAGCGTCTTGTTGTTCGCGGCGTACGCGCTGTCCGACACCCACGACTTCATGGCGGCCTTTTCGGACTGCGTCCCCCACGCTCCGAGAACCACCACGCACGCAGCGAGAACCGCGACGCTGCGCAGCACCTTCGCTCGACTCACGTGGCGACGACCAGGTGCAACTGGCGAGGACCACGACGCACGACGAAGTAGCGGTCGTGTAACGCGTCGTCCATGTTCACGCGCGCGTCGGCGTCGAGACGCACATTGTTGAGATACACCCCGCCCTGTTCGAGGAACCGACGCGCTTCGCCCTTGGATTTGGCCAGTTGGCTCGCGACCAGCAGATCGACCGGATCAATGCCCGCCGCCAGATCGGCGCGCGACCACGTCGACGACGGCGCATCCTTGATGACTTCGAGCAATGTCGATTCGTCGAGTTCGGCGATGGCCTCAGAAAAGAGTGCTGTACTCGCCCGCTCGGACTTCGCGGCAGCGTCCTTGCCGTGCACCATGGCCACGACTTCGTGGGCCAGCACGCGCTGAGCGCGACGTTCTTGGGGCGCAGCGATCGTGGCTTCATCGAGTTCGAGGATGACCTCGTGCGTGAGAAACGTGAAGTAGCGCAGCAGCTGCGGGGTGACGACATCGTCACTGTTGAGCAGGAACTGGTACATCTGGAAGGGCGACGTGCGTTCGGGATCGAGCCACACTTGCTCGCCACCTTCAGACTTACCGAACTTCGTGCCATCGGCGCGCACGAGCAAGGGCGAGGTCAGAGCATCCGCACTACCCCCCGCTGATTTGCGTACGAGTTCAGCGCCCACGGTGATGTTGCCCCACTGGTCTGATCCGCCCAGTTGCAGGGTGCAGCCCTCGTCCAGGTAGAGGCGCAAGAAGTCGTAAGCCTGGAGCAACATGTAGGAGAACTCGGTGAAGGAGAGCCCCACGTCGTCGCGATCGAGGCGGCTCTTGACGGACTCCTTGGCGATCATCTGGTTGACGGTGAAGTGCTTACCCACGTCGCGCAGAAAATCGGTCAGGCTCACTGTCGTCAGCCAGTCGGCGTTGTTGAGCAGGGCCGCTTGAGCCTTTCCCGCACTCGGCTCGAAATCCAGAAACTGGGCCATCTGGACCCGGATTCCTGCGAGATTCGCCTCGAGCACCTCAGGGGTGAGCAACGGCCGCTCGGTGTCCTTGAAGCTCGGATCCCCCACGAGGCCGGTCCCGCCGCCGGCCAGGGCGATGGGCCGGTTGCCGGCCATCTGCAGCCGACGCATGTTGAGCAGCGGGATAAGACTTCCCAAGTGCAGGGAGGAAGCGGTGGGGTCAAAACCCACGTACAACGTGACCGACCCCGCGTCCAGGCGATCGAAAACGCCCTCGTCAGTGGTCTGATGGATCAGGCCACGAAACTCCCAGTCGTCACGTACTTTCATGGAGCGAGTCTACGGGGCACACCGATTACAACGATGGCGTGAAGGGCAGGTTCGTCTGGAGCCACAGCACGAACGTGTGCCACCACCCGGTGATCTCAGTCACGCCGATGGCGATGAGCAGCACTCCCCCAACGATGCCGATCACCTTGGCGTGGCGCCGCAGCCAGGTCGAGGCGACCGCCATCCACTCGGTCGCGATCGCCGCGATAAAAAAGGGCAGGCCCAAGCCGAGGCAGTAGAAGAAGGCGAGGATCGAACCCCGCAGCGCGGTCGCCCCGGGTGAGGCCGAGGCCAGGGCCAAAATCGCCGAGAGCGTCGGTCCGATGCAGGGCGTCCAGCCAAGGCCAAAGGTGAAGCCCAACATCGCCGCCCCCGCCACCGAGGCTCGTGGCAGGTGGTGGACCCGCCGCTCACGGTTCAACCACGACGACGGCCACCAACCGGCAAAGAACAGACCCAGTCCGATGGTGATGACCCCAAAGACGATCTCGAGGACGCGCTGGTGCTGGTCGAGCTTCTGGCCGAAGTCACCGAAGAGCGCGCCGAAACTGACGAAGATGATGGTAAAGCCCAGAATGAAGGCGATTGCTCCGAGCATCGCTCGCCCGCGACTGTTGGTACCTTCGATGCGGCCAGCTGACCCCGTGAGGAACGCCAGGTAGCCCGGGACCAACGGCAACACGCACGGCGAGGCGAACGAGACGAAGCCCGCGGCGATCGCGAGCGGAATCGCGGCAAAGAGCGAAGCCGGTAGGGCCGCGATCACGGTCGCGCCACCAGTTTGGCGACGTGGGCGTTCCAGCGATCATGAACCTCAACATTGTGCGTTCGCGAGGGAACCTTGGCGACCACCACGCAGAGCCCCTCGGACGTGAGTCCCTTGTCGATCGCCCGACGAAGTTCATCGAGCGTCGTGACGCTCACCGCTTGATGGCCAAAGGCCTGAGCCACCGCCTCGAGGTCGTGGGGGCGCGGCGTACCAAATAGTTCCTCAAAGCGCTCGGGCGCGACACGAGTGGCCTGGCTCAAGAACGAAAAGATTCCGCCGCCCTGGTTGTCGGCGACCACGAGCACACACGTACCCCCCGCGGTTCCCACACCATCGACGAGTCCCGAGACGTCGTGGAGCATCGTGAGATCACCCACGTAGCCAATGGCGCGCGATCCGGCCGCGACGCCGAGGGCCGTCGAGACCACGCCGTCGATACCGTTGACGCCCCGATTGGCGTAGGTAGCGCTTGTTCGCGGCGGCGCCCACCACTCGACGTCGCGCACGGGCATGGAAGACCCCACCACCAGAGCGACCCCCGACTCGTTGCTGGCTGCCACGACGGCTCGCGCGAGGGCCGGTTCAACGAGTTCGCTGGTGCGATCTTGCTCGTCCAACCACCGACCGACTTCCCTCGACGCGTTTAACCACGTCGTGACGTACCCCTCGTCGCCCACCAGTTCTGCCTGATCGACTTCGGGCAGACCGGCGTACGTCTCACTCACCAGGCGATCGGGATCGGCCACAAAGCCCGCCCCCTCAAGGGCGATGGTGCGCACGCTCCACTCTCGTAGTTGCTCAGCGAGGACCTTGGACGCCGGTAGTCCTCCCAGTCGTATTACGACGTCGGGTCGCACCCGGACAACGAAGTCCGCCGAGCGCAGGAGTGAATCAAAGTACGGCATGGTGCCGTTGGCGGTGGCGTCGCCCAGCACCACCCAGTTGAGTTGGCGACAGACGTCGATCGTCTCTTTCGTCACTCCCCGTCCGACGACACAGAGAACCGCTCGCCCCGACACGTCGATCCCTGGAGCAACGTGATCAACCTTGGCTACGTAGCGACCACTTCGCGAAGGCAGCTCGAGGATGTCAGCGACCAATGGCTCGACAAAGGCCGCATTCAGGTGCACGGGCCCGGGCTGGACTCCGATCGACGAGTACCACAGGTCCCCGGCGACTTCTCGCCAGTCAGCCGAGTCCTCGAAGTTCACCACAAACGAGTCAGTGAATCGACGCACCATATTCCCGTACAAGTGACCCTGGTCGATAGTCTGGGCGGCGCCGACGCCGTGCAGATCAGGTGGACGATCGGCCGTCACGACGATGAGTGGCACGAAGGCGAGATCGGCTTCGGCCACGCAGGCGTGAAGTTCCGTGGCCGCCGTGCCACTGGTCACTACGACGGCGACCGGGCGACGCGTGGCGAGGGATCGACCGAGTGCGAAGAAGCCCGCACTTCGCTCATCGAGTCGAACGTGAAGTGCCAGGCCCTCGGTAGCCGCCGCAGCGAGAACCAGCGGCGTGGAGCGAGATCCGGGCGAGATGACGACATCGGTGAGCCCCAGTTGGGCCCACTGGTCAAAGAGCGTCGCACAGAACGTGGCCTGCGCCTCACTGGCGCTCGGTACGCTACGTGACAATGTCGCTCCTCGGTCTAGAACGCGCTGGCTCCGGGCCAACTTTGGTGTGGCTGCACGGTTTTACCCAAACGAAGCACTCGAGCCATCGGTTTCGATCCATTCTGGCAGGAACGCACGAAGTCCTCGTCATCGACCTGCCGGGACACGGCGAAAACGCGGGCCTATCGGCGTCGCTCGCCGACACCGCCGACATGCTCGCCGATGTCCTGCCGAGCGATCCCTTCATTCTCGCGGGCTACTCCTTTGGGGGTCGCGTCGCGCTGCACTTTGCCCTACGCCACCCGCGGCGCCTCGCCCACCTCATCGTTCTAAGTGCAACTCCAGGTATCGCCGACGGTGACGAACGCCGAGCGCGCCGCGATCGCGACGACGAGTTAGCCGATCGCATTGAAGTCATCGGCACCGACGCCTTCCTCGAGGAATGGCTGGCCCAGCCCATGTTTCGCTCACTACCGGCTGATCCACTTGAGCGCGCGGCGCGTAGCCACGACGCGCGCGGTCTGGCTGACTCGTTGCGTTACGCCGGCACCGGGACCCAGGACGACCTCACCGGGCCACTACGTCACCTCACGACACCCACGTTGATCCTCGCGGGAGCGAACGACGAGAAGTTCGCCAACGAGGCAAACCGGTTGGGCGAAACCATCGCTCGTTCGACGCGACGCCTCGTTCCCGACGCCGGCCACGCGGCACACCTGGAGCGACCCGAGAGCGTGGCCGCACTGGTGGCGACGCTCTAACCCCAGTACGCGTTCGAGGCGAGGAGTACACCGAGGAGCGCGCCAATTCCCAGCTGAGCTCGCGCGGAGTACTTGAGCATGGGCAGCAACTCCCGGCCCTTCGCCGCCGAGAAGGCCATCTGCAGAGCGGGAATGTAGATCAACACTGCAACGAGACCGACGACGAGTTGATGGGCGGCCAGAGTGCCTGCCACAACACCGAGGACGCACACGAGATACAGCCAGGAGCTTCGGGCGCGACCCAGCCTGGCGGCCAGGGTCTTCTTGCCCGCCGCGCGATCGCCGTCGACATCGCGCAGATTGTTGGCTTCCAGCAGCGCGCACGCCATGAAGCCAGTCGCCACGCCGAGCCACCACGCGCGCGAAGGAATCGTGAGGTGCTGCACGTAGGCCGTGCCCACCGTGGCCACGAGTCCGAAGTAGACAAAGACGAAGAGTTCGCCAAAGCCGTAGTACCCATATGGTTTCGGACCGCCCGTGTAGAACCAACCAGCGAGCACCGCCGTCGCGCCGATGGCCACGAGCCACCAACTCGTGCGCGATGCGAGCAGCAGGCCCGCGGCGCACGCGAGGGCGAACCCAAGGTACGCCGCGCCGCGCACCCAGGCCGCGGGAACAAGCCGGGAAGCGGTGAGTCGAAACGGACCGACACGCACTTCGTCGGTGCCTCTCACTCCGTCGGAATAGTCATTGGCGTAGTTCGTCGCTATCTGCAACGTGAGTGCGATGAAGAGGCACAACACGGAGTTGAGCCAATTGATGCTGAGGGGACGAATGAGCAGTGTGCCGACCAGCACCGGCACGCCGGCCGCGGGCAGAGTTCGCGGACGTGCGGCGAGCACCCAGCGGCGATACGGCCCGGGAGCCTCGGTCATGGGCGCTTGGGAAACTTCGAGAAGTCGGGCTGTCGTCCTTCGACGTACGCGTTGCGACCCTCCTGCGCCTCTTCGGACATGTAGAAGAGCATGGTCGCGTCGCCGGCCAACTGCTGGATGCCAGCCAGCCCGTCGTCGGCCGCGTTAAAGCCGGCCTTGAGCATGCGCAGAGCTATTGGCGAGAGCGTCAAGATCTGGCGGCACCACGCCACCGTCTCGCGCTCCAGGTCGTCGAGAGGAACGACCGCGTTCACCAGACCCCACTCCAGGGCCTGTGCGGCGTCGTACTGACGACAGAGGAACCAGATCTCCTTCGCGCGCTTCAGACCAATGGTGCGCGCCAGCAGCGATGATCCGTACCCGCCGTCAAAGGAACCGACGCGCGGGCCGGTCTGGCCGAATCGACCGTTGTCCGCGGAGATCGACAGATCGCACACCAGGTGCAAGATGTGCCCGCCGCCAATGGCGTAGCCGGCCACCTGAGCGATGACCGGCTTGGGCAAGCGGCGAATCTGGATCTGCAGGTCCAGCACATTGAGTCGCCCCACGCCGCTGTGGGCGACGTCGTCGTCGCCCATGTACCCGTCGTCACCCCGGATGCTCTGGTCCCCGCCGGAGCAAAAGGCGTCCGGTCCGGCACCGGTCAGAACGATCACCCCCACGCTTAGGTCGTCGCGCGCTACTTCAAAGGCCCGCGAGAGTTCAAAGAGCGTCTGGGGTCGAAACGCGTTGCGAACGTGTGGCCGGTTGATGGTGATCCGAGCGATCCCTTCGGCCACCTCGTAGATGATGTCCTTGTACTCACCGCGACGCTCCCATTTCGGCGGGGCTTGGGTCCGAAAGGCGTCGAGGGGGTCGTGCGGCGGACCTTGAATCACGGTGTTTGCCATGGCGACCACGCTACCGGCTCATCGCAATGGCGCTTTAGAGTCCCCGACTCGACGAAATCACTGTCGCTTGAATATGTGATGGCCGGGAAAGCCTCCGCCGCCGCCGAACTGGTGGGTGTGACCGACGAGAAGTTGGGCGAGTATGAGCCCGGCGACGATCGAACCAAGCACCAACCATTGACGACGGTCCGCACCTCGTACCTGTCGACGCGTGCGCCAGTACAGATCGCGTGGCGCTAGCGACGCCGTTTCTCGAATGTGACCGACGACGTGAACTGTCATGAGAATGACCCACGCAATGAAGCTGTCGCGGTGCAGGGTATCGAAGGTGGCTCGATCGTTGCCGTTCACGAAGAGCAACCCGACGCCCGAGATAAAGAGGACGAGGGTGACCAGAACGACGAGAGGACCCACGACGCGCAGCGTCATCGGAGGTGGGCCCTTGCGCCGGTACTCGGGCGAGCCGGCGTAGTACCGCACGAAGCGGTAGATGGTACTGCTCATCTTGAGAGCCACGATGGGGATGAGGAGCAGTCCCACGTAGACGTGCACTGTGAGATGAAGCCCCACGCCGACTCCGACGGTGTACCCCTCGATCGCGAGAAGAACGAACAGGATCGCTGCGAGCACGCTGGTTAATCGTGCGTTACCCGCCACGCCGGGCGCCTCGGACGATTCATCCAGGTCGCGTTCCGGCTCGTGCTCCGAGAGAGACGAGGTTGCACGGGGCCATGAACGAGGTGGCTCGCCCGCTCCCGTCGTCGACATGCAACAAGTTAAGTAGGCGATCCTGACGAGCGAGTGAACGCGGCGCGCCGAACGACCAGTACCCCTAAGGGAATACCCCGAGGACGCAATACCGAATCGCAACGCCCTAAGGTCGCAGGGTGCGCTCACTGCTCGCGATCGACCTCCCCCTCGGTCCACCCCTCGAGGTCGCACTGCGGGAATGTGCCGAGCGCGACCAGGCCTTTTGCGTCCTCGACCAGAGACTGTCGGCGCGTCGGCGCGAAGAGGAATTGGAGTGGCTCGGTGCGACCGAGATTCTCAGTGCCGAGGGACGACAAGCACGTCCCGCGGGTCGCCGTGTGGACGACGAGATCGGTCTCGTGATGTTGACGTCGGGTTCCAGTGGTGAGCCGAAGGCTGCCGAACTCACGTGGGACGCTCTCATCGCAAGCGCCGAGCTCACGCAAGCCACCTTGCGCGCAGGTTCGCCTCCGATTTGGTTTCCCTGCCTACCTGCGAATCACATCGGCGGGCTCGCGGTACTGCTGCGAGCGATCCTCTCGGATGCGTCGCTGTTATGGATGAGCGAGGAGGACATCGAAGGAGCGGCACGACTCGGTGCGACACACGTCTCTTTGGTGAGAACCCAACTCGCCCGCTACGACGTGAGCGGATACCGCTGCGTGCTGTTGGGTGGCGGGCGGCCCCCCGAGGACTTGCCGTCGAACGTGCTCACGACGTGGGGCATGACCGAAACGGGCTCGGGCGTCGTCTACGGCGGCGTCCCGCTACCGGGCGTTGAGTTTGTGGCCGTGGATGGCGAGCTGTGCGTGCGAACCCCCACGCTCTTTCGCTCGTATCGCAGTGCGCCGCGGCCGCAGTATGTAGATCCGCAGGGCCGTGAGTGGTTCCCGACCGGCGACGCGGGCGAGGTTCTCGAGGATCGGATTCGCGTGTTCGGCCGGCTCGGGTTCGTGATCAATACGGGGGGCGAAAAGTTCTGGCCCGAGGACCTTGAGTCGGTGCTCGCCACTGTCGCCGGCGTTCGTGACGTCGCGGTCGTCGGCGTCGATGATTCCGAGTGGGGACAGCGGGTCGTCGCCCTTGTCGTGAGCGATGACGCAGCGATCGACGAGACCTTGCGCCAGGTCGCGGGTGAGCGTCTAGGGCCTTGGGCGAAGCCCAAAGAGATACGTCACGTCGTGGCGATACCGCGCACGTCGAACGGCAAGATCCGTCGCAGCGAACTCGCACACCTGCACTGACGCCGCGGCGAAAGAGACGTTAGGAGTTTTCGTTCGTCTTGCCGCGACGCGCCACGGAGTCGACGGTTACCGCCGCGAGCAACACGATCGCGACCACGATGTATTCGACGGCTGTACTGACGCTGATGAGGGCCATGCCGTTGTAAATGGTGGCGATAACGAGGCCGCCGATCACGGCGTGGATCATCTTGCCGCGACCACCGAAGAGACTGGTACCCCCGATAACGGCGGCCGCCACGGCGTAGAGGACGAACGTACCTCCGGGCATGGCGTCGGACATGCCGTCGAGGTTCGAGGAGTACAAAAGACCCGCTACCCCGGCGGTGAACCCGGCGAACACGAAGGCGAGGAGGCGGTAGCGGTTCACACTGATGCCCGCGCGCCGAGCCGCCTCCTTGTTGCCGCCGATCGCGTAGATGTACCGGCCCGTTTTGGTCTTGGTCAGAATGAACGAACCGGCCAGGAGCATCGCGAGGTCGATCGGGATGGCAAATGGCATGCCCTCGATCACCGAAAAGTTTGACCGGTTGGCGTTGAAGACAAGGGCGAGCACCACGCCGGCGACCGCTAACGCCGCGATCTTGGCCAACGTGAAGTACAGCGGCTGCAAGGTCAGTCCGCTCGTGCGGCGGCGCTGATAGGCACGCAGCATCAAGATGGTGGCCACACCGACCAAAATGGCGAAGAACAGCCACGTCCACAGCGGCGTGAAGTTCCCGAACACGAGGTTGTAGAGTTCGCGGTTCTGCACCGGGACCGTGCCACCCGAGTTCTCCCGGTCGATCATGTAGATCAGCACGCCCTCGAAGCCAATTTGTCCCGCGAGAGTCACGATGAACGAGGGCAGTCTCAGGTACACCACGAAGAGGCCGGAGACAAAGCTCAGCAGGCTGGCGACCGCCAAGGAGACGAGAAACGCCAACGGCCAAGGCCAGTGCCAGGCCACGCTCGTGGTGATCGTCGCGACGGCTCCACCGATGCCCAGCACGTAGCCGAGCGAGAGGTCAATCTCTCCGAGCAGCAGCAACCAGATCTCCGCCATGCCGAGAAGGATGAACACCGTCGACTGAATGAACAGGTTCGTCAGGTTGTCCGGGTGCAAGAAGACGTGATTGCGAACGTAGAAGTAGAGAACCAGCGCCACCAGCCCGAGCACAACGGGCAGCAGCCCACTGTCGCCCGAGTTCAGACGCTTGAGCAACTTCTTGACTTCGCTGTCCTCGAGCGTGTCGACGTGGAGCGTGGGGTCAGCGGGCAAAGACGCGGGCACGGGGAATGTTACCTTTCGGCTACTGGGCGGTGGCCAGAGTAGAAGGAGCTCGCGACGACGTACCCGTCGTGATGAGGTCGACGGCACTCCCGGTGTCGTAGTTCTGGACCGGTCCACTGGAGACGAGTGAACCCAGATACATGACGGCCACTCGATCGGCGACTTCAAATACATCGGTCAAGTTGTGCGAAATGACAAGGACCGCTACGCCACGTTGGGCGAGGGTCTTGATGAGGTTGATGACCTGGGCGGTCTGTGAGACGCCGAGGGCGGCCGTGGGCTCGTCCAAGATCACGAGCTTGGAGTCGCGCATGACCGCGCGAGCCACCGCAACCGCTTGGCGCTGTCCACCCGAGAGAGAGCCGACCTTCTGTCGCACCGACTTCACCGTCGACACGGACAGGTCCTTGAGAGTCTTGATGGTCGTGAGTTCCATCGTGATCTCGTCCAGCACGCCCGCTCGGGTGGCTTCATGTCCGAGATAGAGATTCTCAACGATGTCGAGGTTGTCGCACAGCGCCAAGTCCTGGTACACGGTGGCGATGCCGAGCTCAGTCGCCTCGCGCGGGGTATGAACGTGGACTTCTTTCCCGTTCCAGTAGATATGCCCACTCGACGGCGTCCATATTCCAGAAATGGTCTTGATCAGGGTCGATTTGCCCGCGCCGTTGTCGCCAATGAGCGCGGTGACCTTACCCGCGGGAACGTCGAGATCGACATTCTGAATGGCCTGCACGGGACCGAATGACTTCGAGATCCCGCGCAGGCTCAACAGAGTTTCAGAGGGTGTGTCGTCCACCCCTGAAGGGTCTTGGCTCACTGCCTCACCAATGGAGGTGTGCTGTTCCGACGCTTCAGGGGTAGACGCCACGATGATTCCTAGGTTACTTGATGCCGTACTTCGTGCAGTCAGCTGCGTACGTCGGCTGAGGGAGACCCTGAACCGTCGGCGCAGTGTTGGTGCAGATGGACGACACGGACACGAACTTCTGAGCGATGACGGTGGACTCAATCGTCGACGCGGTCACCCACGACGAGGTCAAGAGAACCGACGGCACGTGCTCGTACGCGGCAATCTTCGTGCTGGAGTCCGTCGTCGAACCGTTCACGAGGCCCTTAGGCGGCTTGACGCCAGCGCGCAGGTAGAGCGCCAACGCGGCAGCAGCCTGAGCTTCCTCAAAGATCGGCTTGTACACGGTGCCGCACTGGTACCCAGAGATGATGTTCTGGAAGCCCGTGGGCGTCGCGTCCTGGCCGGTGAAGGGAATCGTGTCTGGCGGTAGACCCTTGGACTGTAAGTACGCAATGATCGGCGCAGCGTTCTCGTCGTTCGGCGTCAACACGGCATTGATCTTCGAGTTGGCGCTGTACGCACCTTCGAAGTCCGTGAGTGCCTGGTTCGGCGTCCACGTACCCACGCTCTCGTCGACCGTGTTCGAGCTACCACTCGCGCCTTCGCCCGGGGCGAAGCCCGCGGAGGAAAGAACGGCGTTGTAGCCCTTACCGAACAGCGTCGCGTTGTTGTCCGTCGGCGCACCGTACATGACAAACACCAACGGGTTCTTAACGTTCCACGCGGTGATGCATGCCGTCAGGCCGGAACCCAACTGCGAACCGACGGTCACGTTGTTGAAGCTCACGTAGTAGTTACGGAAGCCACCCAGCGTGAGGCGGTCGTAGTCGATGACCTTGACGTGGTGAGCTGCGGCGTAGGACTCGACGGCGTCACCGGTCGTGGAGTCTTCGGGGTCGATAACGAGTACCTTGGCACCGTTCGCCACGTCAGCTTGCGCGTCGGTGAAGAAGGTGTTGTCGCTACCGTCACCGTTTTGGACAATGAGGTCCTTCGCGGGAAGTCCGGCTGCCTTCATGGCACCCTTCATGAACGGAGCGTCAAAGTCGACGTAGCGGTCTGACGAGGTGGTGTCGGGAAGGATCATCGCGACCTTGCCCTTACCCTTCTTCGCCAGGGACGTCAGGTACTTCATCGTCGCGTAGTTCGTCTTGAACGTTGTCGCGCTCACCGTGGGTGATGCGGCGCCCGAAGAAGAACTGACCAGCGGCAACGCCAGAGCGGTGAACGACCCCGCCAAAGCAATCGCCGCAAGGGCCCGACTCTTTTTCAATTTCATATTTTCCCCAACCCTTCGTATGGCACCCCAACGATGCCATCTTTTTGTGATTACAACATGAACGTCCAGTGACAGCAACGTCCGCAGAGAAAGTAGCACGTGAGAATCCTTAAAAATGTGCGCGTCGGCGAAATCCACAGGGTCGAAGCACTCACATCGGCGCTAGCCTCTCGCGGCTTCGGCCATCTACGCTCGGGTTCGCTCGCCCTACGCGCACGCTGCGTGGTATTTACTTGGCCCGTGGCTCGTTTCATCATCGTGCATCGATACCTCGTGCACTCTCGCACGTGAAAATTCGAACGATGAGGGTTCTCAGAAGGCGAGGACCTGATCCAGTGTCTCCATGATGGAAACCGACTCATCCAGCGGCATGATGTTGCTCTCGGTTCGCCCGTCGCGCAGACACCGCGCTACCTCTTTGGCCTCGTAGTGCAGTCCGCGACCTTGGGTGTCGAAACCGAACTCTTCTCGCTCATCGTCCCGAGTGATCAGGGTCATGGTCGTGGGGGCATAGAAGTCACCCGCGATCTCCACGCGCGCGAGCGTGCCCGACACACACGCTCGGGTGGCCGTGCGCGCAAGCGACGTACAGCTCAGCGTCGACTGGGCGCCGCTCTCGTAGCCAAAGACCATAGAGACCTGCCCGTCGACTCCGGTAAAAGCGGGCTCCACCAGGGAGGAGACACGCTCGGGCGTGCCGAGCAGCATCGAAGCGAATGAGACGGGATATACACCCAGGTCGAGCAGCGCGCCTCCCCCGAGTTCGGGCGCAAAGAGTCGAAAGTCCGGGTCCAGTTTGAACCACTGGCCGTGGTCGGCCTCGAACGACACGATCTCACCGAGGCGGCCAGCGCTGATGAGCTCACGAAGTGCGACCACGTGGGGCAAGAATCGCGTCCACATCGCTTCCATCAAAAAGATGTCCCTGAGGCGGGCCAATGCGACCAGGTCTCTGGCCTCCTGGCCAGTCATCGTGAAGGCCTTCTCGACGAGCACGGGCTTTCCAGCGTTAAGGGCGAGTGAGGCGTTCTCAAAGTGCATGGGATGAGGAGTAGCGACGTAGACCGCGTCGATCTGATCGTCGTGCACGAGGTCCTCGTACGAGTCGTAGCGACGGGGTACGTCGAAGCGATCACCAAAGGTGTCGGCCGAAGCCTTCGAGCGAGAGCCGACGGCCCCCACGACACCGTCGTCGGTGTACGCCAGGTCGCCCGCAAACGTTTGAGCGATGCCGCCCGTGCCGAGTATCCCCCATCGAAACGGATCACTCATCGCGCCCTACTCCTCTCGTTTGTCGACATCACAGTAGCGAGGACGCGTCACGGCGAGCCGCTAGAAAGTGACCATGGTCCAACTTGCCCAACCGATCGAAACTCCGCGGCTCGTCCTGCGTCCATTCGTGCCGAGCGACCTCGACGACTTGGCGTCGATCCTGGCCGACGAATCTGTCAATCGCTACCTGTACTCCGAACCATCAACGCGCGAAGAGGCTGCCAAAACGCTGGACAAGCGCCTCAACGCCGCTGACTATCCCGAAGAGAGCACCATCCTTCGCGTCGCCGTCGCTCTACCGGCGACCAACCGACTCGTCGGGCACTTCATGCTCCACTGGGATGAGGACGTTCATCACCAAGGCGAGGTTGGTGGCTCGCTGCACCCCGACGTTCACGGTCAAGGGTACGCGAGCGAAGTGTACGGAGCACTGCTCGATCTCGCATTTACCGACTACGACCTACACCGCGTCTGTGCGAGATGCGACGGTCGCAACGCAGCCTCCGTTCGTTCCCTCGAGAAAGCCGGTCTTCGAAAAGAGGCCCACTTCGTCGAGAACGAGTTCGTCAAGGGCGAGTGGACCGATGAGATCGTGCTGGCCATCTTGCAGAGCGAGTGGCGCGCGGCACACCGCCCGAGCTAGCGGGGTCACGGCGCGAAAGACCTCGTAAGGTCGTTGGGCCATGGCTTTGTTACGCGACGTGAAGTCGGAACTGGGTTCGTCGTACTTGCTCGACCACGCCGACAATCCGGTGCTCTGGCGTACCTGGGACGCCGACGTGCTGGAGGAGTCTCGCACGAGCGATCGGCCGATCTTCCTCTCGATCGGCTACGCCGCGTGTCACTGGTGCCACGTCATGGCACACGAGTCCTTCGAGAACGAGACAGTCGCCGAGGTGCTGAACGAGTTCTTCATACCGGTCAAGGTCGATCGTGAAGAGCGGCCCGACGTCGATGCCCTCTACATGGCGGCAACTCAACTGGTCTCTGGCCACGGAGGGTGGCCCATGTCCGTGTTTCTGCTGTCCGATGGTCGACCCTTCATGGCCGGCACGTACTACCCACCGACCGATCGCGGCGGCCAGGTTGGTTTCTTGCGGCTGCTCGGGGCACTGCGCGACGCGTGGACCAATCAACGCGAACTCATCGAGCGACAAGCCGACGAGCTGGAAACGGCCGTCACCCGCGAGGTTCACTTCGTTGATCACGTGGCTCCCTACGTGGAGAGCATCGACCTCGTAGATGTGAGCACTCGGCTCTGTCGTGACTTGGTGGACCAAGTCGACGATGACGGTGGTTTTGGATCCGCCCCCAAGTTTCCTCGCCCGAGTTTCGTGACAGCGCTGTTCGAGTGCGAAGACCCCACGGCTCGCAAAGCCGCGGCCCTCACCCTCGACGTCATGAGCCGCCGCGGACTGTATGACCACTTCGGAGGCGGCTTCGCGCGCTACAGCGTGGATGGCGTGTGGCACGTGCCACACTTCGAAAAGATGCTGAGCGACCAGGCCCTCTTGGTTCGCTGCTACTTGCGCGCCGCTCGCATCACCAACAACCACACCTGGCGCGACGTCGCCCTCGACACGCTTTCCTTCGTCGAACGCGATCTTCGCGTCTCCAGCGGGTACGCGTCCTCCCTCGACGCCGACGCCGGCGGCGTGGAAGGTTCGCACGTCACCTGGACGCCCGACGAGGTTCGCGATGTTCTCGCCGACTTTCCCAAGGGCACGGTAGATGCGGCACTCACGAGATGGCGCATCGGTACCGACGACACCTTTGAGGGGCGAGCAATTCCTCGCTTGGCTAACGGCCAACCATTTCTCACGCCGCCGGAACTGATGCCCGCCTACAACGCGCTACTCACGGCACGACACGATCGAGTCCAGCCGAGTCGAGACAACAAGATCGTCTTGGAGTGGAACGCCATGGTGGCCTCCGCGTTTCTGCTGAGTGGCGTGGCCCACTACGAGCAGCGCGCGCTCGAACTCTTGGAGTCACTGCGCTCCACTCACTTTGCCGGCGACACGTGGTGGCGCACCGAGCACCAGCGAGCTCAAGCGACGGCGAGCGATCTCGCCTGGCTCATCGACGCCTCGATGGACGCCTATGAGTTCACCGCCCTCGACGTCTGGCGAACGCGCGCCGCCGAGGTCGCTACGTACCTGGTGGCGCACTATTGGGACGGCCCGGTCCCGAGCGACCTCACTCCCCACGTCGGAGGGGGTTTCTTCACCCAAAGCGACCTCGTCGGCGACCTCACCACTCGCCCCAAGGAGATCTTCGATGGGGCGACACCCTCGGCCCACGCGATCGCCACGCGAGCACTTGCGCGCCTCGCGCTCAGTGACGGTTCGACCGTGTTCCTCGTCATCGCTCAGCGACTCGTCGAGATCGCGGGATCGCTGATCGTCTCACACCCCAGCGCCGTTGTCGATCTCGTCGAGGCGGCAGGCTTCGCGATCGATGGCGTCGAAGTGGTGATTCCCGGGGGGCCGAACGAACTCTCCGACCACCTACGATCGAAGGCAATGTCGCGCGCAGTCCTCGTTACCGGTATGGGCACCTCGCCGCTCCTGGCTGGACGATCCCAGGGACTGGCGTACGTCTGTCACGCGGGGGTGTGCGAGTTGCCCGTCTCCAGCATCGACGCCCTCGACGCCGAACTGCGAAAGAGTGGCGCGTGCCCCTCTTAAGTCGTGACCCGGCGGTGCGCGCCACGCGTCGACTCATCTCACGAACACCCCAGCGCGAAACCGTCAACCTCACGCCGGGTGCGACCGTGCACGGTCTCGTGCTCGGTTCCACCAACGAATCGACGACCGTGGTGGATCTCGCTAGTCAGGCCATCGTGCGCTGGCGCATCCCGTGGCCACTCGACATCGAGACGGACCTCGCGGCCTTTGACGTGGTCGAGGGCCAACTGGCCGACGACATCCAGCGCGACGACCTGGCGCAACCCGAGGCGGTGACGCTGGGGGATCTCCCCCGTCGCCTCGGTACGTATCGCGGTCGGCGCGTGCGCACCTGGCTCGAGCAGCTGGCCAGTCCGGCCGATGGACCGCTCTTTGGGTTCCGGGGTCCGAGTGCGCCCTACTGGGAGTTTCGCGGCGAACGACCGAGCGTCGCCCTCATCGCCGCCGACCGCGGCCCTCAACTCCTTCGACGTCCCGACGACGGATCGACCTGGGTCCGCTTTGGGTGGTTCGGCGATGACGTGTGGCTGCTGTGCGAAGACGCCCACGCCATTCGGACGATCGAATCCACACGGCGCACCTCGCTCGCGGGCAAGGACCTCGCTACCGCGTTGGGCTTTCGACCGAACTACGTGCTGACGACGCTCTCTCAGCCCTTAGATGGGCACTGCTACAAGAGCTGCACGGGCCTGCTGCCCCGCGGCTGAGTTATTTGGGGAGTTTGCCGGTCGCCAGTGACTCGGCCATCGCCCAGCCAAAGACCACGAGACGTTGACCCTTCTCGGGCTTGAGGCCCTTGAAGAACGAGTGCGCACCGTCGGGGATGACGCCCTTGGAGGCGACGTAGTCAAGGCCACCGACCGGACCGGGGCTCACGGTCATCACGAAGGTCTTGTCGTCGATGGACTTCTCCGAGCCGAAGCGCTTGGCCAGACGGCGCCCCCAGGCGCGGTCCTCGCCCGTGGGGCGATAGTCCAGGCGCGGCACCACGTCATCGAGTCCAATGAAGGCCCGATATCCGTCAGGCGAGGTCAGGCGGGCCCCAAGGAGCACGTCCTCGTCCGGAAAGGCCAGCAGGGCCCGGCGGAACTGGTCGTGCAAGATGGTCTTGAGGGTCTGGTCGGACTTCGCGTTGCGGTCGACCAGCAGGAGGCCAACGAGCAGCGACGGCGTACCCCCAATGCGTTCCAGCGTGCAAAAGGAGTAGCCGCGTAGTTTGTTGCCCTCGCGCGCGTGGGTGACGAGCACCCACTCCTCACGCTGCTTGGAGAGAAAGCCAATGTCAAAGTTGGGCTCTCGGTCGACACAGAGATCGGCCATTTCGGCTAACTCTGCATCGCTGAGGGCAGTGGTGTCTTTGGTGGTGACCGTCATTGCCATAGGCATCCATTCTACGGCACGCCTGATGCATGTCCGCCAGTGTCAGGCCTTGATGACGTTTCTGCCGAATTCTGTGCGTAGATCGGCGACCACACTGGGAATACTGACATTAAAGGCCGGACCTAGTCGAAAGACTTTTCCCGCGGCCCCCGTTTCCACCACAACCGGCGACGGACCGGGATAACGAGTCAATATCTCGCGCAACATCGAGATAGCCCCTTGGGTGAGGTCCTCGGGACGCAATGAGAGGCGAAGTTCCTCGTTTCCGCGCTCCATGTGAAAGCGTTCTACGTCCACCGCGTTAAAGCGCATCTCTTCGTCGTTATCGCTCACACGAACCTTCATCACGACCACGCTGTCCTTGACGAGAAACCCGCTGAAGCGCTCAAAAGCGGCGACCGAGAAGTTCACTTCCAACGAGCCACCGAGGTCTTCGAGGATGACACGCGCGTAGGGCTTATTGGCCTTGGTCTGACGGATCTGCACTTCAGCGAGGATTCCGCCCACCACGACCGGCCGACTGCTGAGTGAGAACTCCTCGGCACGCTCGCGCACCGACACGATCGAGCCCTCGGTCTTGGTCGACAGGACGTCCATCACGCCATAGAGCGGATGATCCGAGACGTAGGTGCCTAGCATCTCGCGCTCGAAGTCGAGCTTGATCGACTGTTCGAACTCGATGTCCGACACGGACAACTCAGTGCCTTCCCAGTCCCCCTTGCCCTCGGCGTCGAAGGCTGCGAACAGAGTCGAGATGCCCAGGGCCAGGTCCTTGCGGCGGGCGAGTGTCACGTCGACAATCTCATCGACGCGCAGCAAAAAACCCTGGCGCGCGACGCCCAGGGAGTCGAACGCGCCGGCTTTGATCAGCGACTCCATGGTGCGACGGTTGAGCACGACCGGATCCACGCGGCGCGCAAAGTCGTACACACTGTCAAACGACCCGGCCGCTTCGCGCTCGGCCACGATCTTGTCCACCACCGCTTCGCCGACGTTACGTACCGCCGCCATGCCAAAGGCGATGGTGTCGGGCTGGGACAGTGACGGCGTGTAGTCGGCGAAGGACTGATTGACGTCGGGTACGCCCACGGTGATGCCCATTTGGCGCGCTTCACTCAGGTACACGGCGGCCTTATCCTTGTCGTCGCGAAACGACGTCAGCAGGGCCGACATGTACTCCACGGGATAGTTCGCCTTCAGCCACGCGTTCTGATACCCGATTAGCGCGTAGCCGTACGCGTGGCTCTTGGGAAAGGCGTAGTCGGCGAAGGGCTCGATCTTGTCGAAGATGGCATCGCCCAGTTCTCGTCCGTACCCCTCGCGCTCGACGCCGTCGACGAACTTGGCGCGCTGGGCGCGAATCATCACGCGAATCTTCTTGGCGCACGCCTTGCGCAGGTCATCGGCCTCGGGCAACGTGTAGCCCGCGAGCGTCGTCGCCACCCGCATGATGTCCTCTTGATACACCATGAGTCCGTAGGTTCCCGAGAGAACCGTCTCGAGGGCCGCGTGGTCGTAACTCACCGCCTGGCGCTTGTTCTTGCGGTCTGCGTAGTCGTTGTGCGTGTTCTCACCCATCGGGCCGGGTCGGTAGAGCGCGTTGAGTGCGGCGATGTCATCAAAGGTCGTGGGCGCCAGGCGGCGCATGAGTTGGCGCATCTTTTCGCCCTCGAGCTGGAAGATGCCAATCGAGTTGCCTTGGCGCAGCATCTCGTAGACCTTCTCGTCGTCCATGGGCACGTGGTCGATGTCGACGCGCGAACCCGTGCGTCGTTCGATGTGATCGAGGGTGCGTTCGATGATGGCGAGATTTCGCAGACCGAGGAAGTCCATCTTGAGCAGTCCGAGCTTCTCGATGGCGGTGGCCTCGTACTGGGTCACGATCGGCGCACCATCCGACGAGCCATTAGGCCCGGACTTGCGCTGGATCGGCACGTAGTCGAGGACGGGACCCTTGGTGATCACCACGGCTGCCGCGTGAATGCCGTCCTGGCGTCGCTTGCCGACGAAGCCCTTGGCGACGTCCACCACGTGCTTCACCTCGGCGTCACTGGCGTAGAGCGCACGCAGTTCGGTCGCTTCACCGTAGCGATTCTCATAGCCCGGCATCGGGCTGAAACACGCCTCAAGGGGCAGGTCCTGGCCCATGACAAGTGGCGGCATGGCTTTGGCGATCTTGTCACCGAGCTGGGGCGGATAGCCCAACACGCGAGCTGAGTCGCGCACGGCGGCGCGCGCTTTGATCGTGGAAAAAGTCACGATCTGGGCCACGTGATCCGAGCCGTAACGCTCGGCGGCGTAGCGGATCATGTCGCCGCGATAGCGCTCGTCGAAGTCCATGTCGATGTCGGGCATGGAGCGCCGCCCCGGGTTGAGGAAGCGCTCAAAGTAGAGGCCGTACTGCAGCGGGTCGAGGTCCACGATGCGCAAGCAGTACGCCACACAGCACCCCGCCGAGGACCCGCGGCCCGGGCCGACACGAATTCCCTGTTCGTGGGCGTGGCGAATGAGATCCCACACCACCAAGAAGTAGTCCGAAAAGCCCATATCGGCGATGACACCGAGCTCGTAGTCGATGCGCGTACGCACCTCATCGCTCAGCGAGTCGCCGTAGCGATCCGCCGCGCCGTGATACGTGAGGTCACGCAGGTACTGGTTCGCGGACTCCTTGTGCGTCGGACCCTGATAGGCCTCGGGCAGGGGAAACTCGGGCAGTCCGTCGTTGTCGAACTCGATCGTGACGTCGGCTCGCTCCGCGATGACGAGCGTGTTATCGCAGGCGACGGGCACCTCGCGAAAGAGATAGCGCATCTCGGCCGCGCTCTTGAGGTAGTGCTGATCGCTTTCGATGCGAAAACGATCGGGATCGGCCACCCGCGAGTTCGTACCAATGCAGAGCAATGCGTCGTGCATCTCAGCATCGCTGTGCTTCACGTAGTGCAGGTCGTTGGTCGCCACCAGCGGCGCGTCGAGGTCCTTCGCCAGGCGCATCAGGTGAGGGTTGGTGCGTTGCTGGGCCGCGATGCCGTGGTCTTGGAGCTCGACGTAGAAGCTCTCCTTGCCAAAGATCGTCTGCAGGCGCCCGGCGAGTTCAAGGGCCTTTTTGTAGTCGTCCTGTAAGAGCGCCTGGAGCACCACGCCACCCAGGCACCCCGAGGTGGCGACGAGACCGGGCGCATACTGCTCCAGCAGTTCCCAGTCGAGGCGGGGCTTGTAGTAGTAACCCTCGAGAAACGCCCGCGACGAGAGAATGCGCAGGTTCTTGTAGCCCTCGTTGGTCATCGCGAGAAGCGTCAGGTGGTGGTAGAGCTTCTGGCCGCCTTCGGAGTCCCCGCCGGTGTCGTCGATCTTGCCTCGCCGCGGCGGTCGATCGAAGCGCGAGTTCGCCGCCATGTAGGCCTCGAGGCCGATGATCGGCGTGACACCGTTCTTCTGGCACGACTCGTAGAAGTCGATGACGCCGTACAGGTTGCCGTGGTCGGTGATGGCGATGGCGTTCTGGCCATCCGCCTTGGCCGCGAGAACCATCTCGTCGACGCGCGCCGCGCCGTCCAGCATCGAGTACTCCGTGTGATTGTGGAGATGGACGAATCCTTCAGCCATCAGGCGACCGTTCCTCCAGGCTCTCGACGTGAATTACACGGATGGGATTTGAAGGATACCCCCACAGCCCTGGCTCGCGCCACCCTATAAATAGGTGCCCGCGCGGGGCTCGCCAGCGCCGGGCGGAAGGGAACGATTACGCATCTTTTCCAACTGGGCGGCGGCTGCCGCCTGCTGGGCGAACAGGGAGGCTTGGATGCCATGAAAGAGCCCTTCGAGCCAACCCACTAGCTGGGCCTGGGCGATGCGTAACTCAGACTCCGAGGGCACGTCGACGCTGAAGGGAATGGCCATGCGTGAGAGCTCTTGAGCGAGATCCGGGGAGAGCGCGTCAGAGAGTTCGTGCACCGAGGTCTCGTAGATCTCTCGCAACCGCGTGCGGCCGGCCTCGTCAAGAGGGGCGCTGCGGGCTTCGTCCAGCAACTGTTTCACCATGGAGCCGATCCGCATGACTTTGGCCGGCTGGCTGACGTAGTCGGTGTTCTCGACTTCGGCGCTTGGCTCGCTCTCGCCGGGCGAGAGGACTTGGTCGGGGTTGACACTGACGTCGCTGGAGGGAATTTCGGTCACGAATGCAGTGTGCCAGACATTAGGCTCGCCCTATTCACTTCGTGTACGACCACGGAAAATAGGACCAACCGTCGATAGGATGGCGCCGTGAGAGTATCCACACGGGGGGATTACGCCAGCCGAGCCCTGCTCAGCCTGGCGCTACGAGAGAATTACGTCGAACCGACGAGCGTTCGCGACCTGGCTGAACGCACCGGACTGCCCCAGCCCTACCTCGAACAGATCCTGCTCAGTTTGAAGGGCGTGGGCCTCGTGCGCTCCAAGCGCGGCGTCGGGGGCGGCTACGTGCTGGCTCGACCGGCCGAGTCGATCACCCTGGCCGAGATCGTGGCGGCGGTCGACGGACCCATTGCGGCGGGAGACTTTGGCCTCCCGCACCAGGACGGCGCCTGCGACCACGAAGGACAGTGCGTGCTCTTGGGCGTCTGGGCCGACGTGGGAAATCACATGCGAGAGCACCTCTTGAGCTTCACTTTGGCCGATATGGTCGACCAAGCCCGAGGTGGACGACCGGTCGCGCGTACTCACACTGGCTAAAAGCCCTATTTTAAAGGGTTTCTGGACCCTTGAAATGGGAATTACATCGTGGTAAATTAGTAAGGCGTCCGTAGGAGAAATACACGGCCCGCAGACGCGTCAGTTTGTGCCCCCCACAGACAAGGAGACGCCAGTGAGCACCACAACGACCACCCCCACCCCCCGCCGTTCCGCAGTCAATACCAATGACATGTTGGGACTGCTCATGCGCGACCTTGACCGGTACCCCATGCCCAACTACGACGAGCAGGTCGAACTAGCCAAGCGCGTCACGGCTGGTGACGAAGAGGCCAAGAAGCAGATGGTCGCGGCCAACTTGCGACTGGTCCTTCACTGGGCGCGTCGCTACCAGGACCGCGGTGTGGAGATGGTTGACCTCGTTCAAGAGGGAACCTTCGGTCTGCTGCGCGCCGTCGAGAAGTTCGACTGGGAGCGCGGCTTTAAGTTCTCGACCTACGCCACCTGGTGGATTCGCCAGGCCCTGCAGCGCGCCGTCCAACAGCACGGCCGCACAATTCGTATTCCCCTCGAGGTCGGCGAACAACTTCAGCGCCTCGAAGCCACCACGGCGGAACTCACGTCGATCCTCGCGCGCAAGCCGACCGACGAAGAGCTCACCGAAGCTACGGGCATGTCCAAGGCGGAGCGCGAAAACTTGCGCGGCCTCGCCGGCGTGACCGCGAGCCTTGACCAGCCCGCGAGCTCGGACTCCGCCACGACATTGGGCGACCTGGTTGCTCCGAGTCAGCACGACTGGGTCGGTGACATCGAACAGACGATGATGAACGACGAGTTGCACGACGCGCTCTCGAAGTTGACCGACCTGCAGCGCGACGTTCTGACGTTGCGCTTCGGGCTCAACGGGGCCACTCCCCTATCGCTGCAGGCGACCGCCACCAAGATGGACATTGGTGTTCGTCGGGTACGTCGCGCCGAAGACGAAGCGTTAGCGATCCTGCGCGATGACTCGCGCGTGCTCGCCGCACACGACGTCGCCTAAAGCTCGATCCCTTCGGGTAACAGCCTTCGCAGGTCGTTCGGTAGTGGCGCGTTCACACTGACGACCTCGTCGGTTCGCGGATGGCGAAACGACAGCGACGCCGCGTGCAGGAACAGACGATAATCGTCGAGGCGCTCGTCGCGATGGTGTCCGTATCGAAGGTCATTGACTACCGGATGACCGATACTCGCCAGGTGCACCCGGATCTGATGGGTACGACCAGTCTCTAAACGAAGACCCAGCAGCGTCGAGTCGTAGGGTTCGCTCAAGCGCTCGGTGACGTCGTAGTGGGTTCGTGCACCTCGACCATCGCTTCGTATCGCCATCTGCGTCGGGTTGCGTGTCGATCGTCCAATCGGAGCGTCGACGATCCCACGCTCCTCGGCCACGTGCCCACGCACGAGCGCAACGTAACGTCGGGTGACTTCGCGCTGGGTCATTTGGCTTGCGAGCGACTCGAGTCCCTCGGGCGTTCGGGCAACGACTAAGAGTCCCGAGGTTCCCTTGTCGAGACGGTGCACGATTCCGGGACGATCGGCGTCGCTCAGACTCAGTTCGGCGAGACGCCGAATCTCGGGATAGCGCGCCAGCAGCCCTGCGGCCAGCGTTCCCTCGCGCTGACCCGCGCCGGGGTGTACCACTTGGTGAGGTGTCTTATTCACCACGACGAAGTCTTCGTCCTCCACGACGACATCAACCTCAACGCTCGCGTCGGCCAACAGCGCAGTGTCGGTCGCCGCACGAAGTTGTGCGACGAGGCGCTGGTCACTCGCGAGTTGGAGCGACGCCTTGTTCACGACTTTGTCGTTGACCCGAACGCGACTGTGTTCGATGGCTTCGACCGCCTCAGCGCGCGAGCGACCGGTGAGCATGGAGATGACTCGGTCGACGCGCATCCCATCCAGCGTCGCGGGCACCACGACTTCGAGGATCTCACCGTCGAAGAGGTCGGGCTCGTTGACGTCGCTCATCGCCCCAGCAGCCGATCGCCACGCAGGGCGGCCACCATCAAGACGACAAAACCCAGGGTGATCGCGATGTCCGCCACGTTGAAGATCGAAAACGTCGAGACCGAGACGAAGTCGGTCACCCGGTGCGGCGTCGCGGCGAGTCGATCGATCACGTTGGCGACTCCCCCGCCGATCAACAGACCAAAGCCCACCGCGGGGGTACCCGCGTTTGCGTTGAGACCCACCAGCACCACCACGACCGCAATGACGAGCGTGGCGATCGTCGTGACCAGCGGCCCGGAGCTATTGATGGAAAAGGAGATTCCTGAGTTATACGTCAAGCGCAGCCACAGGGGGCCCAGTACGTGATCAGCGTGATGAGCGAGCGCGTGTCGCGCCCAGTATTTTGTGAGCGCGTCGATGATGGTGACGCCGAGCGCCACCGCCACGACGGTGTAGTTCAGCCGGTACCTTAAACGCTGGCGCGGCACGACACGCACGTAAAGACCGGCAACTGTGCGGTCAGTCGTGCTTTCGAGATCGGATCGAAGCAGCTGTCGCAGCGCCCGTAGCTGCCGTCGTCAATGCGCGAGAGCGCGACGTCGATCTCTTCTACCTTGAGGCGCTGTTCGGCCGCGTACTCCTTTAAGCGGTCGCGCTCGATGTCCGAGGCGACGCCGGTGCCGTCCTCGTCGTCGTACTCGGTGCGCTCGCGGTCAACCAGCATCTCGTCGGCTTCGGACTCACTCACGGCAATCAGAGCCGTGGTGGCGTCACGCGCTTCTTTGAGCAGCACGCGCAGTTCTTCGAGGAACTCGCGGTCGTCCTCGTAGGGCTTGGAGTGCATCTTGCGCTCCAACTCTTCGCGCTCGTGTTGGAGTTGAGCCTCGCGACGCTCTTGGCGTCGGCGCTCCTCGGCGTCGCGGCGCTCGATCTCGCGCAGCTTGCGCATCTTCTCGGCCTCAATGGCCTTGCGCTTGGCGTCAATCTCGCGCTGCTTCTTTGCTTCGATGGCGGCTTTTTCTCGCGCCTTGCGCGCGATCTCGCGTTCCTTGGCCGCGACCTTGGCCTTGGCCTCGCGCTCCTTCTTCGCCTTGGCCGCGGCGACGGCCTTGGCTTTGGCGACCGCGGCCTTGTCCTTGGCGAGCGCGCGGGCCTTGGCCTCGCGCTCCTTCTTGGCCTTGGCGGCGTCTTGGGCCTTCTGGCGTGTCAGCGCCTTCTGGGCGGCGGCCTTGGCTTTGGCGTCGCGCTCCTTCTTCAGTTTCTCGGCAGCGAGTGCCTTTTGCTTCTTAAGTGCCGCGGACTTTTGGGCCGCGCTGAGCACCGTCGTCTTCTTCGCGACGATCTTTTTGACGGGCGCCTTCTTCGTAGACTTGGCGACGGTCTTCTTCACGGGGGCGGACTTAGCCGTCTTCTTCACGACCTTCTTCGCGGCCACACGCGTGACAGGTCCCTTGGCAACTGCCTTCTTTGCCGGGGCCTTTTTCGTGTTTTTCGCGTTCGACGCCATGCTTAACTCCTCGTCTTGCCGTGATCAGTGTCCGCCGAGGCTAGCAGTTGTCGGTGAAAGTCCTACCGATCGTCGCGGTCAAATTTGAGAACTTGACCGATGGTGGGTTGAGCCATGGTGGGCTCTCCCGCACTGGAAGAAGGGGCTGGTGCCGGTGGCGGCACGTCGCTCGGGCGTGCGGGCGGAGCGCTCGCGCTCGGCGCCGCAGCAGGAGAGGGAGCGGGCAACGGTGCGGGAGCGGGACGCGCCACACTCGTGGGTCGGGGCGCCGTGGTGGCAGCGGTGTCGGCTTGCAGTGAGGTCTCCACCCACTCGGTGAACTCCGCGAGGACCTGGGCGATGCGTGCGCGCTCCGCGTTGAGCTGTTGGGCGAGCGTCTCGACATCTTCGCTGAGGCGCTGCTTCATGCCGTTAAGGCGATTGACTTCGTCTTCGGCGCGACTGCGCGCCTCATTGACGATCTCGCGCGCGCGGTCTTGGGCGGCGGCAGTGAACTCGCGCGCCTTCTCTTCGGCTTCGCCTTGCGCCTCGTCGATGAAGCGCTGTGCCATCGCGATCATCGTCGTGACCTGTTCAGCACCCGCCGCGCCGCCGGTGCGAATGGCCGGTGACGGCTGCGGTGCGCTCGCGGGCGCGGGAGCTGGAGCCGGTGCCGCAGCGGCGACCGGTGCGGGTGCTACTTCGCGGGCGTCGAGCTGACTGATGCGCTCGGCCGCCTGGCGAAGTTGCTGACGCTGCTGGGCCGCGAGATCTTTGAGTTGACGCACCTCGACCGAGAGGCGTTCAAGAAAATCGTCGACCTCGTCGACCTTGTAGCCGCGAAGACTGATCGTAAAGGCGACGGTGTCGATGGTGTCGAGGGCGGAGGTGGCGTTGTCCGTGCTATCCATCCCGCCACCCTACCGCCGCCTTTCGTTCACGGCGGAACTTCGCGCGTTAGATCGCGGCGTTGACGATGAGCAAAATAATTACCGCGACGAACACCGACAGGTCGATGCCCACTCCCCCGGCGTGGATGCGCGGCATGATCGCGCGCAGCGGTCGAAGGACGGGTTCGGTGATGTCGGCGAGGATGCGCTTGATGGTTACCAGAGGACCTTGAGAGTTGCGCACCGGCACCCAGCTGAGGAACGCGGTGATGATCAAGATCCAGATGTAGATCGAAATCAGGGTATGGACGAGGCTCATGCCCTATCGAGGGCGCGATAGTTCGTTGCTCGTAGCCGCTCTTTCATCTCCGGTCCGACAAACATCCCCTGGGGGCTGATGAGGTACACCCCGCGAATCAGCATCTCGATGCGCGCGGTGAGCGCGTACGCCGTGCCGGCGGTGAAGTCGACCAGCCGGCGCGTGAGGCCGGGATCAACGTCGAGGGT
Organism: uncultured Acidimicrobiaceae bacterium; assembly: GCA_963791015.1. Lineage (GTDB taxonomy): Bacteria > Actinomycetota > Acidimicrobiia > Acidimicrobiales > RAAP-2 > RAAP-2. Next base: position 500,157 of record CAWBQX010000002.1, read on the forward strand.
CACCAGGACGACGGCGCGATTCTGGCGCAGGAAGTCGGTGATCTGGCGCGAGTCGTCGTAGTTCTCGGGCACCACGATCGCGACGTCGCGCTCGGGCGCAAAAGCCGAGGCCCCCCGACCGGAAGCGGCCGGGCGCACCCGGCTCACGCCGTTGGAACCCTCAAGTACCGACACCTGGCCGGTGCGCATGGGCGAGCGCGTGGGGCTCGTCGGGCGCAGTCCCGAGGACCGGGCCGGCTGGGTGGGAAAGGTGCGAGCGACCGCGACGGGCGTGGGCGACCACTCGGGCTCGCTCTCTTCGGCCTGCTCGGAGAAGGGTCGTGGGGTGTTCGCGGGACCGTAGTCGCCGTAGTCGTCTTCGACGAGACCGAGAAAACCGAGGAGCCCTCGTAGCTTTTCTTTCATTCGTCTCTCCCTTGGATGAACTGCGCAAACTATGTTAGGCCAGGTGGCTCGCGTCGGTCCGGGGCCCGAAGAGGGCCCGGCCCACTCGCACTTCCGTTGTGCCCAGTTCACAGGCCATTTCCAGGTCCTCACTCATCCCCATGGAGCGCTCTACGAGACCCAGTTCGTCGGCCAGTTCGACGGTTCGAGTGAACGCCGTGCGCGCTAAGTCGACGTCGGGTGGGGCGACCACCATCAGTCCTCGAACCTTCAAGTTCAACTCTCGAGCGCGACTCACGAGTTCGGGCACCGATGACTCGGGCGCCCCGTTGCGTTCCGGCCGCTGCGTGAAGTCGACTTGAATGTCCAGCCACGATGTGCTCGCGAGAGAGGCCAACTTCGTGAGTTCGCGCTCGCGCGATACACCGCTTAGAACTTTCGCACACGTGGTCGCGCGAGCGATCTTGTTCGTCTGCAGCGCGCCGAGAAAATGCCACACACCCTCGGGGACGGCGTCGCGCTTCGCACAGAGTTCGTCGACATAGTTCTCTCCGAAGTCGCGCAGCCCCACGTCGAAGGCCGCGCGCACCTCTTCGGGTGAGAACGTCTTGGTGACGGCCACCACGCGAACACTGTTGGGGTCACGGCCGGTCGACGCGATGCGGCTTCGCACCACCTCGAGGTTGGCGCCGATGCGCTCGCGCAGCTCGCTAGCGGAGGAAGCTGGGGAGGTCGTCATCGCCACCGACGTCAAAGAAGTCGTCGCCCGTGGTCGTAAAGATGTCGCTCTTGGGTCCTTCGGTCATGGAGGGCTCGCTGGTCGTCGAGGGCCTCATGCCGCTCGGATCGAAGCCGGCCGCGATCACGGTCACGCGCACGGCGTCGCCGATCGAGTCGTCGATCACCGAACCGAAGATGATGTTGGCGTCGGGGTGCGCAACCGAGTGGATGATCTCGGCGGCTTGGGTCACCTCTTGGAGCGTCACGCTGGATCCGCCCACGATGTTCATCAAGATGCCGCGTGCGCCATCGATGGACGCCTCGAGCAGGGGCGAGGTGATGGCGGCCCGTGCGGCGTTGACGGCACGGCCCTCCCCGGTGGAGGAGCCCACGCCCATGATCGCAGTACCGGCGTTGCGCATCACCGTGTTGACGTCGGCGAAGTCGGTGTTGATGAGACCGGGCACGGTGATGAGGTCGGTCACACCGCGCACGGCCGAGAGCAGGACGTCGTCGGCGATCTTGAACGCGTCGATCATCGAGGTGTCCGGAGCGGTCACCGAGAGCAGTCGGTCATTGGGAATCACGATCAAGGTATCGACCTTGTCGCGCAAGCTCTGAATGCCCTGTTCGGCCTGGGTGGCGCGACGCTTGCCCTCGAAGCCAAAGGGACGCGTGACGACACCGATGGTGAGGATGCCCAGGGCTCGGGCAATCTCGGCCACCACCGGCGCGGCCCCGGTGCCCGTACCGCCGCCCTCGCCCGCGGTGATGAAGACCATGTCGGTGTCCTTGAGGGCCTCTTCGATCTCGGCGCGGTGATCTTCGGCGGCCTGGCGGCCCACCTCGGGATCGCTGCCCGCACCCAGACCTCGGGTGAGCTGTCGTCCGATGTCGATTTTGAGATCGGCTTCGGAGAGCAACAACGCCTGAGCGTCCGTGTTGGCCGCGATGAACTCGATGTTTTTCAAACCCGAGGTGATCATCCGGTTAACGGCGTTCGCCCCACCGCCACCGACGCCGATGACTTTGATGACGGCGTGGTAGTTGCTCTGAATGAGGCTCATGGACTCCCCTTGGGTATTGCTTCTATTGTTACCGCCCCGCGGGCGCGTGTCGCGAACAGTCATTGAAGGCTAGCCATCGCCCACATACCGGTCAAATACAAGGCTTTTCTCATCCACTCGGCGGCGTCACCGCGAGTTCATCGGGCACGGTCACGTCCACCACGTCACCCGGCACCAGCGTGCTATGCGCGATCACCGAGGCGATCGCGACAAACTTCGCGTGCAAGTTCGTCGCGGGACCGACGATGAAGGTGACCGGCGTGGTCATTTCGAGCGTCACCGATCCCTGGGCGTCGTCGGTGATGGTGCTCACCTGTGAGGCAAAGGCCACCGGCAACTTGCTCGCCACGTAGGCGGCCGCTCGCCCGGCGTTCTCGTAGGGCCACGTCGTCGACGTTGACCCGAGATAGTCGAGCGTGGGCAGATTCTCGTGCAGGGGCGCTCGCCCCAGATCTCCACCCTTGGCGTCTACGTACTCCAGCACGTGTAATGAGTCGAAGGCGACCGCCACGGCCACGTTCTCGTGGATCGCCAACTCGACGGTGTGCGGCCACTTTTTCGTCACGGTGACTGACCCGACCCAGGGCAGTGTTTCGAGGCGCTGCGTGAGGAGCGACTCATTCAGGTTCACCATCGACGGATGCGAGGACAGTCCCGAGCGCCCGAGCACCGCGGCCACACTCTCGTGGATGTTGCCGGTGACCACCACTTGCTCGACGCGAAAGTACGGTCGGTGCAGCATCCACTGCAGGCCGAAGACGATCACGGTGACCACCACGCCGAGCGCGAGGAGCCACTTCGTGAGTCGACGCAAGCGACGTCGTGGGGCGATCGTTCGCTCGGCCACCACGTCGCGGGGGTTCGTGCGCTCGCGGGTGGCGGCGTGGCGGCTCACGAGCTCACCCCAAAGCCCACGAAGTGGTTCTCACGGACAAGCTCCACGCCGGTCGCTTCGAGCACCCGCGCGCTGACCATATTTATCAGCGAGAACACGTCGATCGCCAGGCCCCCCTCGTCGGCCTGGATGAAGTTGGCGTGCTTATCGCTCACGGCCGCGCTGCCCAGGCGCAGTCCCTTGCACCCGGCCTCCTCAATGAGGCGCGCGGCGTGGTCACCCTCAGGATTGCGAAAGACACTCCCGGCGTTCTGGCCGCCGGGTTGGTGCTCGCGTCGCCAGCGCACAATCTCGCGCACCCGTTCTTCAGACTCCTTGGCGTCACCTCGCGACAGCGCGAAGCGCGCTTCGAGAACCACGTCGCGCGCGCCCAGCGCACTCGTGCGATAGCCAAGCTCCAACTGCTCCTTGGACCATGTGCGAACCTCGCCGTCGCGCCAGACCGTCGCGTCCACGAGCGATCCGGCGACGTCGTCGCCGTGTCCCCCGGCGTTCATCGCGACCGCGCCGCCGACCGTGCCGGGAACACCCACGGCCCACTCGAAACCCACGATGCCCTGGTGCGCGAGACGACGCGCCATGAGCGGTAGATCCAGGCCCGCACTCGCTTCAACCATCACCTCGTCCTCACCGTCGGAGTGCAGCGTCGCGCGCGAACGATCGAAATGCACGACCAGCACGTCGCGTTCGCCATCTTCCACGAGCAGATTCGATCCGTTGCCCAGCGCGACGAGGTCGAGTTCTGTCTCCAGCATCGAAGGGGTGAGGTCATCGAGTTCGATCCGCGTGGCGACGCTCACAAATGCCTTGGCGGTCCCGCCCACGCGATACGTGGTGCGCGATCCGAACGGCGCGTGAATCTCCACGAGCCCCGCACCTCGAGACACGAGCTCGTCGAGCGCGCTCACGCCAGACCGCCGGGCAACGTCGCGATGATCGATCCCACGTCGCCCGCTCCCAGAACCAAGATGACGTCACTGTCGTCCACCAGATGTTCGAGCAGTTCGCCCACCAGTCCTAAGTCGGCGCAGTAGAGCGTGTCGAGGGTGGGGTCGAAACTCAGGAGCGCGTTCGCGATGAGCTCGCCGGTCACCCCGCTCGGGTTCGGCTCACCGGCGCGGTACACGTCGGTGACGATGACGTGGCGCGCGCCCACAAAAGCGGGGGCGAACTGGTCCACGAGCGCGAGTGTGCGTGTGACGCGATGGGGCTGAAAGACCACGGTGATGCGCTCGTACCCGGCGGCTTGCGTGGCGGCGATGGTGGCCGCGATCTCGCCGGGCAAGTGCGCGTAGTCCTCGTAGACGTCCGCTCCGCGCCACACCCCGCGGTACTGATAGCGCCGCGGCGCGCCCATGAAGTTCGACAGCCCTCGCACGATGGCCTCATCGGCGATGCCCACTTCGTGCGCCAGCACCGCCACGACCGACGCGTTGGCTACATTGAGCGCTCCGGTAACGCGCAGCTCGATCTCGAGCGCACTCGGCCCGCGGAGAGTAAAGGTGGCGCCTCGGCGAGCGAGTGCGACGTCGCTCACCCGCCACGTCGCGTGAGTCGTCGCTACCCACCCGCACCACGTCCGAGCGCGCGGCCACGACGCGCCGGGCACCAGGGTCATCGGACCACGCCACGACCGGACCACTCGTGCGCGCGACCAAGTCGGCGAAGGCACGCTCGAGCGCCTCAACGGACCCGTAGTAGTCCAGATGGTCTGGTTCCACGTTGGTGATGCCGAGGGCGTAGGGGTGCAACTTCGCCAAAGGTGCCGTGACTCTCGTCGACCTCTAAGAGCAGATCGCCCTCGCCCCAGTGACCTTGGGCGCCCACACCGAGCACCGGTGCGCCCAGCAGCCACGCGTCGTCGCGCCCCGCCGCCAGTGAGACCTGGACCATCATGGACGTGGCGGTCGTCTTGCCGTGGGTGCCCGTAAAGCCGACGGCGCGCTTGAGCGAGGAGAGCTCTTCGAACGCGGTGGCGCGCGGTACGAGGCGAGCGCCATTTTCGCGCGCCGCCACGAGCTCCACGTTGTCGGGCGACACCGCCGGGGACCACAACACGATCTCGGCCCCTTCGACCGCGCGCGCGTCGTGGCCCTCGAACGTGGTTACGTGGCGTGCGCGCAGATCGTCAAAGATCGTTGACGACGCCGCGTCACTGCCGCTCACGACAGCTCCGAACTCCGAGAGCAGCATCGCCATTCCGCTCATGCCCGCGCCGCCCACGCCCACGACGTGCACGCGCACCCCGGGTCGAAAGACGCTCACGATCGCGCTCCGAGCACGACCTCAGCAATGGCCGACGCGGCGTGGGGGTGAGCGAGTGAGTGCACGGCTCGAGCCATCTCGCTCTTGACTGGATCTTCGGTGATGATGTCGAGCGCATCGCCCAGGGTCTGGGCGCTACAGCGCTCGTCACGCACCACGAGTGCGCCGCCGGCGTCTGCGAGGGCTCGTGCGTTCATGCTCTGGTGGTCGTGCGGCGCCCCCGGCAACGGCACGAGCACCGAGGGTACCGCCAAGGTCTCGAGTTCCGCCACGGTGATCGCGCCCGCGCGACAGACCGCCACGTCGCACAGCGACCACAGGCTCTCCATGTCCCCAAACTCAACGATCCGGTAGTCGAGGCCATCTAGGTCGGGTCGCGAGGCGGAGATCTCGGCAAAGTCGCGCCGCCCGGTCACGTGCACGAGGGCCCGATCACGACGCGAGGACCACGACTGAGCCAAGTCGCGCACGGCCACGTTCACCCGGTGCGACCCGAGTGATCCGAGTCATCACGAGAACGACGATGCGCTCGGCGTCGATGGGTGGTTCAACGCGAGATTTCGCCGCCTGGCGACTCGAGGGCGAACGATCGAGCGACTCGATGCTCTCGCGCAGTGGCGCGCCGGTGACCACCACGTTTTCGCCGGTCGCTTCAAAGGCCGTGCAGCGCTTGACGGCCCAGCGCGCGAGAAGTCGATGAGCGGCCCCGGGCACGGCGTCAAAGTCGACCAATACCAGCGGCACGCGCCAACACGCCGCCGCCAGCGCCACGGCGAAGGACGCATACCCGCCCACCGACACCACCACGGAGGGACGCCAGCGTCGCACCAAAAACTGCGCGCGGAGAAGCGCGACGACGAGCCCGAAGGCGGCGCCGAGGTTGGCGAACAGATCGAGCGGGCGCAGCGAACGGCGTAGACCGCGCCCTGGCAACAGCGTGAGGGCGACCTCGCCGCGCAGAAGGACGCGCTCTTGACCGCGGCGGCTCCCTACGTAGCGCACGTCACTGGCGGCGACGCCTCGTGCCCGTCAGGGCCTCGGCGATCGCCTGCATGGGAAAGACGTGTCCCCCGGTGCCGCCCCCAGTGATGACGACGGGGCGGCTCATTAGAACCGCTCGGGACGGTTCGGATGGCGGCGCGGTTCGTATCGCCCCGCGGGACGCGGCGCGGCGCGAGGACTCTCGTACGTTCGCCGCGCGCTGGGGCGAGGTTGAGGACGCCGGGGCCCACGTGCGCTCGGGCGCGGTGCGGGACGCGGGGCCGGTCGAGCGACCCGAGTGCGCAGAGGAATCGTGAGGTCGCTCGAGTGCGTGCGGTCGTGGGCGATGTTGTAGAGCACGCCAATCGCCGCGAGCTCGGTGATGAGCGCCGTCCCGCCGTAGGAGAAGAAGGGTAGGGGCACACCGGTCACCGCCCACCACCCCACCACCGAGGCGATGTTCAAGAGCGCCTCCACGATGATCCACGTGGCGATGCCGACCGCGATCAGTCGGTACACCTGATTCGAGCACTGACGCGCAATGCGCACCGCGACAAAGAGGAACGCAATGAACAGCGCGATGACGGCAAACGTCCCGATGACTCCGAGTTCTTCGCCGATGACCGAAAAGATGAAGTCGGTCTGAGGGTTGGGCAGCAGTCCCCAGATCTCGCGGCTGTGCCCGAGGCCGAGTCCGCTCACGCCACCCGCACCGAGCCCGATGCGCGACTGGAACAGCTGATACCCACTCGTGGCCAGGTTCGAGTTCGGGTGCAAGAACGAAAAGAAGCGTCGCGCGGAGTAGGGGTCCGAGATCATGTAGATACCGACCGCCGCGCCCAGGGCGATCAGTGATCCCGCGAGCAGTCGCCTGGAGAGCCCGGCAACCGCCAACATCACCACGGCAATCACCAAGATCACCGACGCGGTGCCCAGGTCCGGCTCCAGCACGATCAGCCCACAGCCCAGCCAGATCGGCAGGGTCCTGATGGCCAGCTGCTTCCAGTCGTTCAACTCATCGTGGCACTGCAGGACGAGCCAACCAATGAAGACCACGGTGCACAGTTTGAAGATCTCAGATGGCTGCAGATTGATCAGGTGCAGGTTGAGCCAGCGCTTGCCGCCGTTCGCTTCGACACCCACGGCCTTGACCGCGACCAATAAGACGAGTCCCACCGCCATGAGCAACGGCGCGCTCCTCACGAGCCGCTCCAAGCGACAGCGCGCCGCGAGGTAGAAGGCAAAGACGCCCAGGATCAGGTAGGCGATGTCGTGAATGGTGATCGAGAACGCCGAGCCGCCGTTGGCCGCGGACTGGCCCTCGCTCGCCGAGGCGACGAAGATCGTGCCGAAGATCACGAGCGCTGTGGTGACCAGAACCAGCGCGCGCGCCGTGTGGTCGCCGTGAGGCAGGGGCTGGAACAGTCCGCGTTCGGGGTAGCGCGACGTCTCGCGCGTGTCGGGGCGAGGCGCGGGTCGGGGCATCGAGCGCTGAGGGCGGTCGGCACGAATCGCCACTAGACGACCTTCGCAATCTTGAGGAAGTCCCCGTAGAAGATGCCGAGTCCGAGCATCGCGCTGAGCCCGGCCAGTATCCAAAACCGCACGATGACCGTGGTCTCGGGCCATCCCAGCGACTCGAAGTGATGCTGCAGCGGCGCAATGCGAAAGACTCGTCGTCCAAAGACGCGGTAGCTGATGACTTGGATGATCACCGACAACGTCACGGTCACGAACAGGCCGCCGATGATGGGCAATAAGAGGTCCAGATTCATGAGCAGACACAACGCGCCTAGTCCCGTGCCGATCGCGAGAGACCCGGTGTCGCCCATGAAGATGCGCGCGGGTGCGGCGTTCCACCACAGAAAACCGAGACACGCCCCGACGAGGGCGACCGCGACCAAACCGAGGTCGAGCGACGCGTGCAGGTGATAGATCTCGAAGTGGCGAAACTGCCAGTAGCCCATCACCGCCAGAACCCCAAAAGAGAACGTGGCCGAACCGGCGGCCAGTCCATCGAGCCCGTCAGTCAGGTTCACCGCGTTCGAGGTGGCGATGATGATGAAGCCGGCGAGGAAGAACCACCCGACCGTCGTCAGTTGCCACCCGGGGAGAGAAAACCGAGTGAAGGACAACTGGCTCGACGTGTGCACCCAGGTGAGGGCCAACAGCGAGAAGACTGCGGCGATGACGACTTGACCGATCAGTTTCCCGCGCTTGTTGAGACCCAAGTTACGCATATTGCGTATGCCGAGGTAGTCGTCGACGAAGCCCAGTACGCCCGCGGCGACGATGGCCAGAACAGTGAGAATCCCCGAACGGGTAAAGACGACGGACGTGCCGATATGACCCATGCCGTAGCCCAGCAGCGCAGCGGTGACGATGATGGCGCCGCCCATGGTGGGAGTTCCCACCTTGTGCTGGTGCGTCGGGCCGTCCTCGCGGATGTGCTGAAACAGCGAGCGGGCCTTCAAAAACCGAATCCACAACGGCGTGACGAAAATGGCGAAGAGAAACGCCACGCCCCCGGACTCCATCAAACTCAGCACGATCCACTCACTCCCAGAAGTTCTCGAGCCACGGCACGATCGTCGAACGCCAGCACCAGATCGCCCGTCGTCTGGGTCGCCTCGTGGCCCTTGCCCGCAATCACCACCACGTCGCCCGCTTGAGCGACACCGAGGGCTTGAGCGATGGCCGTACGCCGATCGCTCAGGCGAATCACTCGTGCGCCCGCGACGATCCCCGACACCACAGCATCAATGATGGCATCTGGCTCCTCGGATCTGGGGTTATCCGAGGTCACGATGGTGAGGTCCGAGCCCAGGGTCGCGATGCGACCCATCTCGGGACGCTTGTCGCGATCACGGTCTCCCCCGGCGCCAAAGACGGTGATGAGGCGACCCTCGGGTTGAAGAGCGCGCACGTCGCGCAAGAGACGTTCGAGGCCGTCGGGGCTGTGGGCGTAGTCAATCACCACGGTCACGCCTCGGCCGTAGATCATGTCAAAGCGACCCGGCACGGCGGCGACGTCGCTCATCGCCGACGCGATGGCGCCGTCGTCCTCGCCCAGCGCGCTCATGATGGACATCGCCATCAGCGCGTTGTCGACGTTGTAGTCGCCCACCAGTGGCGAGTTCACCAAGTGGCCGCGCCAGAAGAAGGTGGATCCGCGCAACGAGTTCACGACGTCGTGGGCGTCGGCGCGCCCGACGCGCACCACCGGCAGTGTCGTTTTCTCGGCCAGACGAGCGCCGTAGGTGTCATCGGTCCAGATGACGGCGCGCTTGGCGTACTCGCTCGTAAAGAGCGACGCCTTGGCCTCGAAGTACTTTTCCATCGTCTCGTGGTAGTCGAGGTGATCGTGACTGAGATTGGTAAAGGCGGCCACGCAGAATCGCAGGCCGTCAATTCGATGCTGGTCGAGGGCATGGCTGGACACCTCGAGGGCGACCAGCGAGTGCGGGCGCTCCGCATCGAACCCGGCCACGGTGCTCGCCAAGGTGCGATAGAGCTCCGGAGGTGCGGGCGTGGTGCGCTCGTTGGTGAGCGTGCCAATGCTCGACGCGTTCCATCCCAATACGTCGGCGAGCGACGCGAGAATGGTGGTGACGCTGGTCTTGCCGTTGGTGCCGGTGACCCCCACCAACGTCGTTTGGGTCTCGGGGTGTCCGGTGAGCGTGGCGCTGACGTGCGAGAGCAGGGCCGGTAACTGAGACGCCGGCACGACGACCACGGGCGCGTCGAGTGACACCGCGACGTCCCCGACCACGCACTCCGCACCGAGTGCCACCGCTTCGCGGGCGTAGGCGACTCCGTGCTGCTTGGTGCCGGGCATGGCGAAGAAGAGGGCACCCGGTCCGCACACGCGTGAGTCGATCTCGACGCGATCGATCTCCAGACTGCTCGTCACTACGTCCAGGGAGACGTCGTCCAAGATGTCACCCAGCTGCATCAGGTCACGTCCGAGGAGATGGCCGCCGCGCCCGTCAGAGGCTTCTGGTTGGCTCCGGTGGAGGGAATGCCGTAGTGGTGCAGGGCGTAGGACATGACTTCCTGGAAGACCGGCGCCGACACCGAACCGCCATAGATGTCGTTGAGGGGGCGTTGAATCACGACAATCATTGAGAGTATGGGATTGTTCGCCGGCGCGAACCCGACGAAGGTGGCGTTGTAGCTATTGGTCAATCGGTCCTGGCCGGGAAAGGGAATGGTCGCTGTGCCCGTCTTACCCGCGACCTCGTAGCCCGGGATAATGGCTTCGGTGCCCGTACCGTCGAGCACCACTTGCTCGAGCATCTTGACCATCGTGGCGTCCACGCTCGGTGAGAGGGCCACTCGCGTCGCGCTCTTGGGGGTGGCGCTCATGACGCCACCGGGAGTGACGTACCCGCGCACCAGTTTGGGCTCGACGAATACTCCGCCGTTCGCGATCGTGTTGTAGGCGTCCAGCACCTGAATCGCCGGGACGGCGTCCACCTGCCCGATGGGCAGGGCCACCTGGTCGCTCGCGTACCAGTCGGCCGCATTAATAAGGAGTCCCGGCGTCTCGTCGGGAAAGTTGATTGCGGTGGTCTGTCCAAAGCCCAGTCGTTGGACCTGGGCGAGGAGGCCGGACTCGCCCACTCGCTCGCCGATTTCGTAGGTGCCGATATTGGAGGACTGGGCGAGGATCTCGGTGGCGCTCAAGCGCTCCGTTCCATGGTTCTCGGCGTCGTGGAAGTAGCGTCCACCCACCACGACCGAGTTCGGCACGCTGAAGACCGAGCTGGGGGTGATGTCGTGGTCTTGGAGAGCGGCCGAGAACGTCACGGCTTTAAAGACCGAACCGGGCTCGTAGGCCTGGGAGAAGGCGAGGTTATTGACGGTCTGATCGATCCCGGGAACCCCCACACTCGTGCCCGTCGACGCGACCGGACTCAGGTCGCCCGCGTTCGTCTTGGTGTTGACCAGCGACGCATCGGCGAGGATCTGTCCGGTCTTCACGTCCATGACAACCGCGAGGCCCGTGAGTCCGTCTTCGGCGCTGAGTTGCTGGGCCAGATCACGCTCGGCCACGTACTGCAGCGAGGAGTCGATGGTGAGTTCGAGTCCCACGCCCGGCTTGGCCTTTCGAATCACGGTGGCCGTGGAGGCGGGCAAACTGACCCCCGAACTCGACACGTACTCGCGGGTGACACCCGTCTGACCGGCCAGGAGTTTTTGGTACTCGTACTCGAGTCCCGTTGTTCCCGCGCCCGAGCCGTTGACGCCACCGATCAGCGACGTGGCGAGAGTCCCGTCGGGGTAGGTGCGAACCGACGAGTTCTGTACGACGATGCCGGGCATATCGAGCGCCGAGAGCTTGCGGCCGTCGTTGAGATCGAGCGCGTTATTCACCACCACGTAGCCGCTCTGGCGTGAGAACAGCGCGCTCAAGGTAGCGACGGGCACGTGAACCACGGCCGACATCGCCTCGGCTTCGCGTAACGGGTGAGCGATCTGAAAGTCGTCGGCGATCACCAGGGACGTCGGCCGCGACACCGCCAACGTCTGGCCGTAGCGGTCGTAGATTCCTCCGCGCAACGCCGTCGTCGTGAGGTTCTCGCGCACTTGCTCGACCGACAGGCTGGCGTAGTGCTGGTGATCAACCACTTGAAGGAAGAACAACCGTACGCCGAGTGCGCAGAAGGCCGCAGCGAGCACGGCGCGCACGAGCAGTAACCGGCGCGGCCCGGGGGGCCGGCGAGGGGGCGTGCGAGGTGGTTGCGTGCGGTGGTGAGTCGAGGTTGCGTGGACGCTCACCGAATCGTCCTTGACGTCGCCGGTGCATAACTACTGAACTTCGGTAGGGGCAGAGGCGCATCAAGAGACGTCGAGGGAACTTGCGTCACCGAGGTGGGATCGACAAGATGCAACGCTCCGGCCTTCGTCGCGATCTGACTGGGGGCGGACAGATTGGACAGCGATCCGACTTGCTCGGCGTAGGTCGACTGATCCTGGAGGAGTTGACTCTGTAACTGATGCATCTCGATCTGGCGGTTTGCCTCAAACATGGAGCCTGCGAGCGAGATGGTGAGGGCGATCACGACGATGATCGACGCGCGACGCGCGGAGGAGGACGTGCGCCAGCGACGAACCGCCTCCGCGCGCCGCGGCGTAGTGTCGGCCCGCTGCGTCCGCGACGCCGGACGGCTGGGGGCCGGGCGTGTGTCGACCCGCCGGGGAAAGCTGATGGTGCTCACGACGCGACCTTGCGCGCAATCCGCAGTCGGGCCGAGCGCGAGCGGGGATTGCGAGCGATCTCGTCCGCGCTGGCCAGCTGAGCGCTGTTCTTAAAGACCTGCACCCGCGACACCGCGCCGCAGACACAGGGGAGATCTGGTGGACACGTACAGCCTCCACTTTGCTGGTCAGCAAAGAATGCCTTGACGACGCGGTCCTCGCCCGAGTGATACGAGATGACAGCGAGGAGCCCGCCGATATTTAGCGCGTCGAGGGCGGCGCGAAGTCCTAGTTCCAGCTGATCCTCTTCCGCGTTGACTTCGACGCGCAGCGCCTGGAACACGCGCGTGGCGACGTGGCCCCGACGACGGGCCGCCATGGGCACGGCACGCTCGACGGCTTCGCTCAGTTCGAGGGTCGTGCGAGGTTGACGTTCGACGATGGACTTGGCGATTCCCCCCGCGAATCGACCTTCCCCGTGATGACGAAGCAGGCGCGCCAGATCGTGCACGTCGACCCGAGAGATGTAGTCAGCCGCGGACTCCCCCGACGTTGGGTCCATGCGCATGTCGAGCGGAGCGTCGACGCGAAAGGAGAATCCTCGGCGAGGATCATCGAGCTGGTGGGATGAGACGCCCAGATCCATCAGCACTCCGACAACCGGGTCGCTTCCTAGAAAAGCTGATTCATGCTGTAACACGTCGTCAATGTCGGCGAACGCGGCGTCAATGACGAGGGCTCGCTCACCAAAGGGGGCGAGGCGCGAGGTCGCTTCGGCGCGAGCGTCGGGATCACGATCAATGCCCAGGACGCGCAACTGTGGCGCCCTCTCGAGTATCGCCACGGCATGTCCCGCTCCACCCAGCGTGGCATCCACGACGACGCCACCCGGAAGTCCGGAGAAAAGATCGACGATCTCACTGGCGAGCGCGGGTACATGAAAACGGTCGGGGGCCATCCGCAGCCTTTCAATCGCGACAGGTGACGAGAGGGCGGAGGAGGTTTCCCGCTTCCCTGTCGCGATTGCCAGGCTGCGCGTGGTCCGCGGCCGGTACTGCATTGAAAGCGAGGCCATTAGTCACTGCCCAGCTTGAACAACTCTTCGGCGGCGTTGACCTTCTCCATGTAGGTCGCCGGGTTCCACAACTCAACGTGGTCGATAGCTCCCACGACGAGGACGTCGCCGCTGAGCTGTCCGTAGTCGCGAATCGCGCTCGGCAGTGCAAAGCGCCCCTGCTTGTCGAACTCAACGTCCGAGGAGTTGGCCGACCAGTAGCGCATCTGCTGACGTTCGGCCGCTCCACCCACCCGACTCTGACTGAGACGCTCTTCCATCTGCCGCGCGAACTCACCGGGCGTCCATAACGCGACGCACCCTTCGGTGTTGGGACTGAGATGACCGCCTCGTTCGAACTCGCTGCGGAACTTCGCGGGCAAGATGAGTCGACCTTTGGCGTCCAGCGAGTGCTGAAACTGGCCCACAAAGCCGAGCATTTTGGTCCTCCCGTTAGGTCCCCACTACTCCCCACTTCGTGACACATTACACCACCATCTACCACTCTTCGCCAAAAAAGAAGGCCTTTTGATCAAAAAGAGTGACGAGGTCACCCAGGGTCGTGGCGAAGCGATCAGGTGTTCGTCGACGAGCTAGTCGAGGTGGTGTGGACGAACGTCCCAGGGCGAACTCATGGCGACGAGTTCATCGATCAACTCGTCACGATCGCCGATCGAGAGCGAGCTCAAAGTGTGATGATCGAGCGCAGCGCCGAGCCCGTCGGGAACCTCCGTTAGGTACCCCAGTACATCGGTCGTGGGGCCTACGTGCAAGACGGTCGAGATGAAGACACCTTCGCGCACCCGCCACTGGGTCAGGCCCACTGCCTTGCGCCCACTGACAAAGACTTCGCCGGGGCCTCGACCGGCGAAACACACCATCTGGTGTTCCTCCCTACCCTCGAGAGCGCCGTCGTGCACGCTCACCGACTCGGCAGTTCGTGCTATCAGAGCGGACGCCCACCACGCCCCCACAAGCAATGAACTCACGCGCACGTCGTGGCTCCAACGCGGGTCGTCATGAGGGATCCACCAGTCGACCCACAGGTCATCGGGCCGCAATAACACGAGCCCTCCCCCGCCGCGACGCCGTCGCACCGGGGTATCCAACAGCTTCGACGGATCCAGCACGAGTGACGACTGATGACCGCCCAGGACCAACGTGGGTGCGTCGACGCTCGCGACGTACACGGTGGGCAAGGAACTCCCACGCACGGCCTCGTAGGTATAGAGGTCCTCGACCCTCACGAAGCGCGAGGCAGATACGGCGCCCAGAGCGGATCAGGGTCCGGCACGTGTCGCCAACGCCACCAGGGTCCGTCGGGCACCCGGGGCTCAAAGTGCATGCGCCAGCCGATCTCCTCCAGGAGTCGATCGCCCTTTTGCATGTTGTGATGCCGACAGGCGGCGACCACATTCGTCCACTCGTGTCGTCCCCCGCGCGAACGCGGCACGACGTGATCAATCGTGTCCGCATGGTCAAGGCAATAGGCACAGCGATAGCTATCGCGCAGCAAGAGTGATCGGCGCGTGAGAGGCGGGGTGCGAATCTTGCTCGGGAGCTTGACCATCTCATGCAGGCGCACGATCGCGGGCACTTCGATCACCAGTGAGGCCGAGCGACACACCGCGGGCTCCTCGGGCGTCGCGATTGCTTCGGCGCGACCCGCAAGCATCAGCACCACCGCACGTCGCTCCGAGACCAACTGCAAGGGTTCGAATGTCGCGTTAAGAAGCAGCACGCGTGACACGAAGAAAACCTACCGTTCCGACTTTTGTCGCATCGACCACCTGGCGAACTCGATCACGTCGTGCGCACTGGTTCGACCCGTCGGTGAACCGGTGGCGGTAGTCAGACGGAATCGCCAGTAGGCGCGTCCGGGCACCGGTAGGAACGGCGCGTGTCGCCACCATCCGCGTCGTCGTAGACGCCACGCGGCGCGCGTCACGGGTAGAACGTCGCTCGGGTGGCGAACAAGTCGCGCCGAGAGGTCGCCTAGCGAGACGCCCGTCACGAGTCGCTCCTTAGAGCATGCGAAGGCTCACCGTGACGCGCGCGAGCGCGCAACCGAGATACTCGCGACTTAGTTCCGTCGCCCGGAGACGCGCAGCGCGCGCCTCCGACCACGTTCATTCGCTTTTATGACGATGACGCGACAACCAGTCGCGGAGTGAGCTGGTCCGGGGACCGTAGCTCGCTTGGGCGTCGTCGCCCTGGCTTCGAGTGATGTCTTGCCAGGACGCGCGGCCCAAAAGACGCGCATTGCGCTCAACGACCACGGCCGATACGAACATCAGCGCGACGCCGACGAGGCCGAGGAGCACAGAACGAGAGAAGAAGAAGACGAGAATGGCGAGGCCAGCAATAAAACCGGCCACACCCCACCGCACGCGGCGACCGCTGTGAGAGTAAATATTGGTTTCGCGGACATTCTTCGCGAATCGAGGATCCTGTTTGGAGAGCGACTCTTCCAACTCGGCCAGGATTCGCTGCTCGTGCTCAGACAGAGGCATCGCGACTCCTTTCCGCAGTTCCTAGCGTACTTTACCGTTTTCCCCGTAGTATTCGCACGTCGCGCCACGCTATTTCGCTCGCGCCCACGTAAGAATTTCCTAGGAGAGATGTGTCCCCGACCGACCTGCGCGTCGCCGCGATCTGCACCGGGAACATCTGCCGCTCCCCCATGGCCGAGGTCGTCCTGCAACAGCTCATCGCCGCCGATCCCGACTTGGCCGGTCACGTAACTGTCACCAGTGCGGGTACTGCCAACTGGCACGTGGGAGACGAGATGGACCCGAGAGCCCGGCGGGCGCTCGAGCGCGCGGGCTACACCCAGCCCGGCTCGACTGCGCTGTTCGCCTCTGAGGAATATCTCAACGACCAGGACGTGGTCGTCGTCATGACCCGCGAGCACCTCGTAACAGTGCGAGAACGCCTCACCAACCCGGGCACCGACGCTCTCCTATGGCGCCAGTTGATCGATCCCTCGAGGGAGCTCGATGTCGCCGACCCGTACTACGGCGATGACCGAGAGTTCGATGACTGCCTCGATGTACTCGTCCGCGGCGCCCACCTTCTCGTTGAGAAGTTCCGCTCGCGCGTACTTCTGCCCGTCGATGAGTCTCGGTAGGTTGACAGCGTGAAGACACGTCTCACCGAGTTGCTCTGCGTCGAACATCCGGTGATGCTCGCCGGCATGGGCGGGGTGTCCTATAGCGCGCTCGCCGCGGCCGTCTCGAACGCAGGGGGCTACGGGTGCCTCGGCGCTTCCACGATGTCAAGCGAGCAGTTGGCTCACGAGATCGCGGCCACCCGGGCGCTCACGGACAAGCCCTTCGGCGTGGACCTGCTCACCGCCTTTCCTGACACGTTGACTGCGAACGTCGAACTGCTCATCGAGGGTGGTGCGAGCACATTCGTCGCCGGACTCGGTGTTCCCTCACACGTCGTTGAGCTCTGCCACGATCACGGAGTGCTCGTGGTGTCGATGTGCGGAAAAGTGGAACACGCTCGCCGCGCCCTTGATGCCGGTTGCGACGTCGTGGTCGCTCAGGGTACCGAAGCGGGTGGTCACACCGGCACCGTCGCGACGTTGCCTCTCGTGCCGATGATCGTCGACCTCGTGGACGGGGCCATTCCGGTCGTGGCCGCTGGGGGAATCTTCGACGGTCGTGGACTCGCCGCGGCCCTCGCCCTCGGAGCCGACGGGGTGTGGGTCGGCACTCGGTTCATCGCCACTCCCGAGGCGCGCGCCCTTCCGGGGTATCACCAGCGCATGCTCGACGCACGCGAGGACGACACGGTGATCTCTCGAGCCTTCAGTGGCAAGACGATGCGCGTGATCCGCAACGAGACGACGGAACGATACGAGGCGGACCCCACACTCCTGGAACGATTCCCCGATCAGTTGGTGACGGCATTGCGCGAGGGAACGTTTCACTTGGGCGGCGATGAGACGACGACCGGGATCGATCCGCGGCGCGAGGGCTACCCCGCTGGTCAAGTCGTGGGCGCGATTTCTGAGATCATTCCCGCCGGCGACATCGTCACCCAGATGGTCGCCGACGCCGAGGCGATTTTCGCTCGTCTCGGGTCGGAATAGATTTTCATAGGCCATGATCAAAGTCGAACATCTCACCAAGACCTACGACGACACGATCGCGGTGAACGATCTCGACTTCGAGGTTCACCCGGGTGTCGTGACCGGGTTCCTCGGACCCAACGGCTCGGGCAAGTCCACCACCATGCGCATCATCCTGGGACTCGACCATCCCACCAAGGGTCGCGCCACCATCAAGGGCCATCGCTACGGCGAGCTGAAGGACCCTCTTCACGAAGTTGGCGCGCTCCTCGACGCCAAGGCCGTGCATCCCGGTCGCAGTGCCCGCAATCACCTGCGGGCCCTCGCGACGTCCAATCGAATCCCCTACTCGCGCGTCGACGACGTCTTGGAGTTCTCGGGCATCGCGTCGGTCGCCCACAAGAAGGTGGGCGACTTCTCACTGGGCATGAGTCAGCGACTCGGGATCGCCGCCGCCCTGCTGGGTGATCCCGAAGTGCTGCTCTTCGACGAACCCGTCAACGGACTTGACCCCGAGGGCATCCGATGGATTCGCGAGTTCTTCCGATCACTCGCGAACGAGGGCCGCACTGTCTTCGTCTCGTCGCATCTCATGAGTGAAATGGCGCTCAGCGCCGACCAGATCATCGTGATCGGTCGTGGCAAGTTCATCACCCAGGGCACGGTGGACTCACTCACCGCAACGTCCAAGGGTTCGGTGCTCGTGCGCGGGTCCAACCATCAGCAGCTATTGACCGCCCTGGCGGCCCATGGCGCGCAAACGAGCGAGACCAACGACGAGGGACTGAGCGTGGAGAACCTGAGCGCCGAGCAGATCGGTCAGATCGCCTTCGACGCCGGGGTTGTGCTCTTCGAACTCACTCCCCAGCGGGCGTCACTCGAAGACGTCTTCATGGACCTCACATCCGACGCAGTCGAGTACGGCTCAGGAGGAGTGCGTCATGAATCGTGACGTCACCTTTGGCTCCGTTGCCCGGTCCGAGTGGCTCAAGTTTCGCAGTGTTCGCTCATCGATTGCGGGCATCATCGTCACGTTTGTGCTCACGTTGGGACTCGCAATACTCGTGACCGTTCTGATACGCACGCACTGGAGCACGACGAGTTACGAAAACAAACTGACCTTCGACCCGGTCTCGTCGAGCCTCGTGGGCGTCATCTTTGCTCAGTTCGCCGTGGGCGTCATCGGCGCGCTCTTCATCACCAGCGAATACTCCTCGGGCTCGATGCGCACCACGCTCACCGCAGTCCCCAAGAGAGTTCAATTGACCCTCGGCAAGCTCGCGGTGTTGATGGCTTCAATCTTGGTCGTGGGCGAAGTGACGAGCATCGGATCATTTCTCCTCGGCCAGTCGATCTACTCGGGCGTCGTTCCCACCGCCTCGCTCTCGAACGGTCCGACGTTGCGAGCCGTCATTTTCGCCGGCATCTATCTCACGTTGCTCGCCACGATCGCCTTTGGACTCGGACTCCTCATTCGCCACAGTGCGGCGTGCATCAGCGTCTTTGTCGGCATCCTGTTGGTCCTGCCACTGATCTTCGCGTTCCTGCCCCAGAGTTGGCGCAATGCGGGTTTGAAGTTCTTACCCGGGGAGATGGGTCACGCGATGGTCACGCCCCAACCGGTCGCCAACGACTTTTCGCCGTGGACCGCGCTCATACTCCTGATCGTCTACGCCGTGGTGCTCGTGGCGGCTGGCACGACCCTCTTCAACCGGCGCGACGCGTAGGACGTCAGGCGTCGACTAGCACCTCAGCCGCCGCGTCGTGGCGGGCCGGTAGGTAGATGAGAACCAAGCTGGCCGCGATGACCGCGGCCGCTGCGGCAACGAAACACCCGCGGTGCAGACCAGCCATAAAGGCACTCGTGACCCGCTCGTCGAGCCCCGCACGCAGCGCCACGGGAAAGTGCGACACCGTCAGTTGTGCGGCGTGGGTCGAACTCGCGGCCACGTTCATCTCTGATTTCGTGAGTCCGTGTCCGAGGTAGCGCATCAGAGCGGAACGAACACCGGGACCAAAGAGCGACGCGAAGACCGATCCGACCACCGCGACACCCATCGTTCCGGCCAGTTCGCGCGTCGTCTCGTTCACCGCCGCCCCGGCGCCGACCTGATCGGGACGCAGCGTGCTCATAAGCGCGGCCGTCGAGGGCGCGTTCACGAGCGAGAATCCCAGGGCCAAGATCATCATCATCGCGATCACCGGCCCGAAGTAGGCGGCGTGAGCGGCGATCGTTCCACCCCAGACCAGGGCCGCACCCATGATGAGCAGGCCACCCGCGACGACGTTTCGGGCGCCCAGTCGCAGTGCGGCCACCGCTCCGATCGGGGTCGTCACCATCACGACGAGCGCGAAAGGCAGGGTGTGCACGCCCGCCGACAGGGCGGAGTAACCCCGAATGAGCTGGAAGTACTGGGTGATGAGGAAGATGAAGCCAAAGAGGGCGAAGTAGTTCGTCGCCACCGCACCCGCTGCCGCCGAGAACATGCGATTGGCGAAGATCCTCACGTCGAGAAGTGGGCCGACGCGGCGCATCTCGTAGAGCACGAAGCCGATAAGAGTGGCGAGCGCGGCCCCAAACATCGCGAGCGTCGTGGCGCTGCGCCAGCCCCATGACGGACCCTCGATGATGGAAAGGGTCAGGCAGGTGATGCCGACGGTGCCCAGGATCAGTCCACCGAAGTCGAGGCGACGTCGCAGCGGACTCTTGGACTCGGGAACCACAAAGTTCGACGCGAGCACCGCGATGAAGACGAGTGGCGCATTGATCAAGAAGATCGAGCCAAACCAGAAGTGGACGAGCAAGAGTCCGCCGACCACCGGGCCGATGGCAATCGCCACGCCACTGGCGGCTCCCCAGATACCGAAGGCCTTCGCACGCTCGCTGAGGTCGTCAAAGGCCACGGTGAGAGTTGAGAGTGTTGCGGGAAATATGAACGCGGCCGATGCCCCCATGAGCGCGCGCGCGATCAACAACGTGGGCACGCTGTGCGAAAAGGCGGCCAAGAGCGAGAACGCACCAAATCCGGTCAGCGCAATCTGCATGACTAGTTTTCGCCCGAGGCGATCGGACATGCCACCTCCCGCCAAGAGGAGGCCGGCAAAGGGGAGCGAGTAGGCGTCGACGATCCACTGAAGTGAAGAGTTGGACGCGTGAAGGTCTCGCGAGATCACCGGAAGCGCGACGTTCACGATTGTGTTATCAATGACCACAATCAGAACGACAAGGCAGAGCACCGCAAGAATCCACCATCGGCGATCGTGAGTTGAAATTGGCATCTGCGAACTCCTATAGAACGATGTTCCATTACAGTAGTACAATGTTCTATACTTGTCAATGATGCCAAATACCAGAACCCCTTCCCTACTGATCGCGCCGGAAGTTTTGAGCGCGGCCGTGTCCATCCTCGATGACGAGGGACTCGACGGATTCACCGTGCGGGCAATCGCTAAGCGCGCCAACGTCGCGCCGATGGCGATCTACAACCACTTCGGCGGTGTGAACGGCGTCATCGAGGAACTGTGGAATCGAGGCTTCGAGATGCTGCGCGTGGCAATCACTCGCCACAGCGGAGACGTCGAAGGGGATTTCCTGAGCGCGGGTCTGGCGTACCGGCGCTTCGCCCTCGAGAATCGCGGCCTCTACCGCATCATGTTTCTCCAGACGTTTCGGAACTTCGAGCCATCCCCCGCCAGCGCTCAGCGCGCCGCAGGCGCCTTTCAGGCGCTGGTCGCCATCGTGGAGCGCTGTCAGGAGGCGGGACTATTCGTTCATTCGCGTCCGAGCGACGCCGCCCAGGTCATATGGGCATCGTGTCACGGCTACGTCGCCCTGGACATGCACAGCGTCAATTTTGCCTCGGATGCAGACGACGCCTACTTGATGCTGCTCGAGACGCTACGGCGAGGACTGCGATAGTTCGAGGCGCAGTTCATTCGGCCATCGACCCTTGCGATCGGGGCTGAGCAACATGTCAGTGAGATCGTGACGAAGGTGCTCCTGGCGCCACAGCAACTGTTCGCGCATCGCCTCGAAGACTCGTTCGAGGTCGTCGCACTCCGTGCGCCACGTCGGATCTGCCTCAAGGTCGAAGCACTTCATTGAGCCGTCGCCGAACTGCACGAAGGAAATGTCCTCCCCCACTGACACGGCGAGATTGCGCCGCGCCAGGGTGGCACGATCCACCGGCGCTCCGGCGCTGAGCAACATGAAGCGACTGTCCCACTCGTAGTGCGCTGCGCGTCGCCACGACACGTCTTCACCCCGAAGCAGCGGCGTCAAGGACACGCCATCACTCTGAACTGGTTGCTCCACGTCGAGGGCGTCGCACAGCGTCGCCAGCAGGTCGACGTTTTCGGTGAAGTTCGTCACCACTGCCCCGCCGTCTTCGCGCGGGTCCCGCCAAATGCCCAGAATGTTGTAGCTCTGGGGAAAGAAGCCCATCTTTTCGAGCAACCCGTGATCGCCGAGCTGCTCTCCGTGGTCCGAGGTAACGACGACCAACGTGTCGCCCCACTCGCCACGATCCTCAATGCCAGCGACGACGCGAGCGAGTTGACTATCCACTTCGCTGATCATGCCGAAGTACTGGGCCATGAGCCGTCGCATGTCGCCCTCGTCACGGGGCGCCGCTACCTGGGGCCAGCCCAATGCCGCCTCGTGAAGCGGATGGCGGTGGGTCGAGTCGGCCGGTGCGATGGGCAACTCAACGTCGGCGGGGTCGTACATGTGCGCGAACTCCCCCGCCGCCGCGTAGGGGGGATGAGGGCGCAGGTAACTCAGGTGGGCGAACCAGCCCGAGTCTTGGTGCTCGAGCCACTCTAAGAATCGAGTGGTGAGAAATCCGCTCAACGAGTCGTCGGCTGGACGCTGCGGCTCGCCCTCACACAGCCCGCGCCAGCCATTGGGCACGTCGTAGCCCTTCTGGCGCAGGTACTGGACCCAACCCGCCTGACTTTCAGGTAGGTACAGGCCCACCGAAAACCCCGGCAGAATCCCGTCGTAGTAACTCAGTCGCGGATCGTCGGCGCCGTTGGCTATCGCGGGATCGAGTCCCTGATCGGTGTAGCCAAAGAGCGTGGGGTCGTAGCCCGCGCGCCGGGCCACATAGGCGAGGTTGTCAAATCCTCGCGCGAGCGGCGTGCCGTTGGCCACCACGCGATTATTCATCTGGTACATGCCCGTGTAGAGGGCGGCGCGACCGGGCGCACAGGGTGCGGCTTGAGAGTAATGACGCGAGAGGCGCACACCCTCACTCGCCAGACGGTCCAGCGTCGGCGTGCGCACGAGGGGATGACCCGCCGCGCCGTAGGCATCGGCGCGAAACTGATCGAGTGTGATGAAAAGAACGTTCACGCGGATGCGCTGACAACTCGCGTTAGGTGTGCCGCGATGTCGTCCACGATGGCGAGGGCTTCGGGAACGACGCCACCCATCTCGAGGAAACCGTGGATCATCCCTTCCGCTTCGAGGAGCTCGACCGAGACGTGAAAGTGCTCGAGGAGTCCGGCGTAGGCGACTCCCTCGTCACGCAGTGGGTCACACTCAGCCACCACGATTATCGCCGGCGGTGCGCCCGTGAGATCGTTGGCCAGTAACGGTGTGACGCGAGGATCAGTGTGGTCACCGAACTCACCCAGGTACTGGCGGTAGTCATAGCGCAATGAGTCCAGATTCAAGAGATACCCCGCACCGAAACGATGCGCCGACTCGGTCACCAGGTCGGGACCAAGCGTCGGATAGATGAGGACCTGGACAGCGAGATCGATCTCTTCGCCGCGCAGGAGCGTCGCGGCCACCGTCACGAGGTTGGCCCCGGCCGAGTCCCCCATCCCGACGAGTCGCGCGTCGGGAGTGGCGAAGTCGCCACGATGAGCGGCTACGTAGCGCAGCGTCTCCACGGCGTCATTGAGACCAGCTGGAAAAGGATTCTCGGGCGCGAGTCGGTAGTCGATGGCGAGGAATCTCGTGTGCGTGTCGTGGGCGAGTCGCCGGCACAACCAGTCGTGGGTTTCGAGGTCCCCCATGACAAAGTCGCCGCCGTGAAAGTACACGACCAGGGCTTTTCGATCGTCGATCTCGGGAACGTACAACCGAGCGGCGAGTGTGCGACCCTCGAGCGGAACTGTCGTGTCGCGCGCCTCTACGTCACCCGAAACATCTCCGCGGAAGCGCAGGGCCTCATCTCTGAATGCTTGGCGACGCTGGTCAGGTGAGACCGCCAGCGGCGACGGCTCGGGGTTCTCGCGCGCGGCGCGCAGATACGGTTCGAACTCCGAGTGGATCACGTCGCCTCCCGCCCACACATTAGGCAACGACACGCGCACTCCGGCTCGGGCACTCTCGCGACAGTTCCCACGCCAGGGATTGTCTTAACCGCCATTAGGTTCGGGCGCAGGAGTTCGATATTCATGGGCGAGATCACAGCGCCTCACGAGAAGTTGATTGCCAAAATACTGTGCGGCGGCGAGACCGGGGCTGACCGCGCGGCGGTCGACTTCGCCATCGAGCACGGTGTGACGTACGGGGGGTGGGTCCCACGCGATGGATGGGCCGAGGATCTGCGCGACTCCCCGGGGCTCCTTGCGCGATACCGGAATTTCGTGCCCACCAAATCTGCCGATGTTGCGGTTCGCACGTCACTTAACGTACGTGACGCCAATGCGACAGTGGTGTTTGCGCCCCCGTCGGCAGTTTCGAGGGGCGTCAACCAGACCCTGGACATCGCACGTGTTCTCAAGCGACCGGTCGTCGTTCTGGATCCGCACTACACCGACGCTCCCGAACGCCTCGCTGACTTCCTGTCGCGGCTGCGGTCGGGCACTGTCCTCAACGTGGCGGGTCCGCGTGAAAGTGAAGCCCACGGCATCTATCAATCCGTCCGATCTCTACTAAACGGGGCCCTTGGGTATTTCGTCACGGCCTGACGCGCTCACGACTCCAACTAATTGGGTGAACGCCTACGGCCCAACTGCGGGCCTTCTTGGAGCGGACGACCGGGCTCGAACCGGCGACCTCGACCTTGGCAAGGTCGCGCTCTACCAACTGAGCTACGTCCGCGAGGTATATCGAGTGTAGCCGAGGATGCCGAAACGTCCAAGCACAGCTACGAGAGTGTCGACGCGAGGTAGGCGGCGGACTCGTCACTGATCAAGACACTCAGTCGCTCCATATCTGCGATGCGCTCCGCGCATCCGAGCAAGCCAAACTCCAGATTTTCTTCAAATCCGAGCACCGTGATGTTGAGAGAGATCGGACCTAGGAGTGGCCCGTACGGCGCGGCCGACAGAACGCGACGGCCACTCAACCACAGCGCAACGGGTGGTCCGGGAACCGAGGAGATCATGACATTGGCCATCGGAAGTCGATCGAAGAGACCGAACGTGGTGAGGACCTTGCCGCCTACGGACAACAGAGTCGGACCAAGCACGCGAGGCACGTCCTGAAATATTCGAGCTCGCCGAAGGCGCTGCTCGGCAACCGTCTTGGCCGAGTCGCCAGAGATCGCGCGCAGTCGCTCCTCTCGGTCCTCGAGATCGACGTGGAGAGCCACCAGCATTCCCGAAATCTGGTTTCCGAGTTCCGCCGTGTCGCCGGAGCGTACGTTGATGGGCACGAAGGCGATGAGGTCGTTCGTCAGTGTCTCGCCCCGCTCGTCGAGTAGCCGCTTGAGCGCTCCCCCAACGCTCGCCAGCACGAAATCAGTCACGCTCGCCCCTCGAGCCTTCGCTGCTCGTTTGACGTCCGCCAAGGGGACGCGGGTACGCAAGAACGTCTTTTCGATGCCCGCTGCACCGTTCAGAGACGTGCGTTGCGCCTCAAAGATCGACGGCTGATCGGGGGTCGCGTGTCGGCGGCCGTGCACCGCCACGACGCTCACCAGAGCCCGCACAATCTCATAAAACCGACCGCCCCATGACGCGAGGCTCTCCAGAAGTCGTGACGGCTCATCGCGCAGTCGCGCTAGACCTTGACGCAACAGTCCCAGCGACGTCGTAACCGTGGGCTCCTCGTCGTCGACGTCGACTCGCTCGTGTGGTGCACGAATCTCGGGCGAGATATCAAAGAAGTTGGCGATCGTCTCGGCGAAGGACACGCCATCGGCCAAGGCGTGATGCATCTTCACGACGAGGATCGCGCGACCGTCGTCAGCTCCCTCGATGACCAAGAGTTGCCACGCGGGACGCTGCGGCGAGAGGCTACGCGAGAGAAAGTCCGATACGAGCCCATCAAGCTGTTGCGCGTTACCCGGTTCAGGCAAGGCCACTCGTAAGACGTGACGATCAAGATCGAAATGATCGTCTTCGACGAGGATCGGCCAGGTCATGTCGAAAGGCGCTCGCACCACCCGCTGAGTCAAAACCGGTATTTCGTGAACGCGAGCGGCGATGACGGACTTGATCTCCTCGAAACGAACGGCTGGATCCTCCTCGCGCGGTTCCAGTTCGATCACCGCACCAATGTTCATCGAGGTACCGGGGTTTTCGAGCAGGATGAACGCGCTGTCCAGCGGATCAAGAAATTTGGTCATCGACCGGAGCTACCGAATCCGCCCTCACCGCGCGTGGCCTCGGGTAGCTCGTCGACCATCACGAAGGCGCTGCGGCCAACTGCCATCACGACCAGTTGGGCGATGCGATCACCCTTGGTGACCTCGTAATCGTGCTCGGGATCAAGATTCACGAGGGCGACCTTCACCTCGCCGCGATATCCCGGGTCGATGAGTCCTGGCGCATTGGCACACGTCACGCCGTGCCGCGACGCGAGTCCGCTGCGGGGCAGCACGAATCCGCCGTGGCCCTCGGGAATCGCTACCGCAAGCCCAGTGGGCACCATCGCACGACCTCCGCCCGCGCGCAGAACGGCTGATTCCACGGCCACCAGATCGCAACCCGCGTCACCGTCGTTGGCAAATGACGGGATGACGGCGTCAGGGTGGAGTCGCTTCGTGAGAATTTCCATAGCGGGAAGGCTACACAGAGCAGGTCGCACCCGATTAAGTAGTGTCGTCTCGTGCTCGCCTGGATGGATCTGGAGATGACCGGACTCGAACCCGAGCGTCACGTCATCGTCGAGATCGCCACGCTGCTCACCGACGACCATCTCAATATCGTGGCCGAGGGACCCGACCTCGTCATCCACGCCACCCCTGAGCAGCTAGCCGAGATGGGCGACTACGTGACCGCGATGCACACCAAATCGGGACTGCTGCCCGCGATCATCGCTTCCACCATCACGGTCGAGGACGCGCAGCGCCAAACGTTGGAGTTCCTTAAGTCGCACATCGGCGAAGCACGTTCGATTCCCCTGTGCGGTAACTCCATCGGTACTGATCGCCGATTCCTTCAGGAGTACATGCCCGAGCTCGAAGCGTTCTTCCACTATCGCAACGTGGACGTCTCCACCATCAAGGAGTTGGCGCGACGGTGGTATCCGACGTCCCTGGGGAGCCAGCCCGAAAAGGACTCGGCGCACCGGGCGCTGGACGACATCAAGGAGTCCATTAACGAGCTCGTGCACTACCGCGACACTCTCTTTCAACCGATCGAAACGACCGCTTAACTCGCGATGAGCGACCACGCCATGAGCCTCCGGGAGGCGGACGCCGTCTTAACCGCATCGGGCCAAATGTTCGAGACCGAACGCGCGGTCGTCGACGGCATCGAGATGACCGTCTGGAAGAACGCCCCCTCGAATCTGCGCCAAATGCTGGATGCGTCGCTCCAGCACGGCGACAAGGAGTTCTTGGTCTACGAAGACCAGCGCTACACGTTTCGCGAGCACTACGCGATGGCGTCCACCCTCGCTCACCGGCTCACGGAACACGTCGCCAAGGGCGATCGCGTGGCGATCGCTTCGCGCAACCTGCCCCAGTGGTCGATGGCGTTTTGGGCCGCCGCCTCCATTGGCGCCATCGTCACGCCCCTGAACGCGTGGTGGACGACCGAGGAGTTGGCGTACGGACTGCGCGACTCGGGATCATCTGTCTTGTTCGTCGACGGCGAGCGACTGGACCGCATCTTTGGGTTAATCGACGACCTGGCGGAGCTGAGGACCGTTGTCGTTCTCGGGGATCCGGCCCGGCCCATCGAGGTCCGCCGTCACGATCACGTCCCCATCGTCACCTTCGAGGAGTTCCTGGGCGAGATCGACCGCGAGGTGCCGCCCACAGTGGAGCTCGCCCCCGACGACAAGGCGACGATGTTCTATACCTCGGGGACGACCGGTCATCCCAAGGGAGCGGTGGGCTCGCACCGCAACGTCATTTCGAACTTCATGAACCTCGCATTTGGCGGCTACCGAGGAGCGCTACGGGCGGGGGCGCCGCCTGATCCCGCAGTGCCGGGCGCCCAAGGTGTCGGCCTGTTGAACGTGCCGTTCTTTCACGCGACGGGTTGCTTCGCCGTCTTGGTGCCAAGTGCGTTCGCCGGCACCAAGATCGTGCTCATGCACCACTTCGACGCCGGCCAGGCGTTGGGGGTCATCGAGCGCGAGCGGGTCACGATGATTGGTGGCGTGCCGACCGTGGCGATGCAGATCATCGATCACCCCGATTTTGCGCGCTTCGACACGTCGAGCGTCACCAGCATCGCCTACGGCGGCGCGCCCGCGCCACCCGAACTGGTCGCGCGACTGCGAGCGTGCTTTCCCCTCGGACTGCCGAGCAACGGCTATGGACTCACGGAAACCTCTGCGGCCCTCGCCTCCAACCCGGGACTGGACTACGTCAGGAAACCGGCCAGCTGTGGACCGTGCTACCCCATCAATGAGGTGGCCGTGGTGCCCGAGGACTACGTAAGCGAGGCCCCGGGTGTCGACATCCCGCATGGTCCCGACGTACTCGGCGAGCTGTGGGTGAAGGGTCCCAACGTAATTCGCGAGTACTGGAACAAACCGGAAGCCACCGCCAGCACGTTTACCAAAGAGGGGTGGCTGCGCACGGGCGACATCGCACGAATCGACGACGAGGGCTTCATCTTCATCGTGGATCGTGCCAAGGACATGATCATTCGGGGTGGCGAGAACGTCTACTCGGTGATCGTCGAGGCCGCCATTTTCGAGCACCCGGATGTTCAAGACTGTGCCGTGATCGGCGTGCCCCACCCCACCCTCGGAGAAGAGGTGGCGGCCGTCGTCGTGCTGCGTCCGGGTCGAGTGATGAACGCCGAAGAAGTTGGCCGCCACGTGGCGGCCCGCCTGGCCAAATTCGAGGTCCCCACCACCGTGATCTTCCGCTCCGAGCCGCTACCACGCAACCCCCAGGGCAAGGTACTGAAGCGCGAACTGCGCGACTCGCTCACCTAGACAGGGACTAGGTGACGATGACCATGCCGTAGGCCTGTGAAACTGGTGTCCGTGACGAACCCGCCCACGTTGACCGTCGCTGCCTTTGACCTGGACGGAACCTTGAGCGAGGGCGGCAGCGTCTTTAAGTGGCTGCGCTTTCTGCGCGGTGACCGCACGACGTACCTCGCCAGTGCCGCACTCGCCCTTCCCCTTTTGGTGGGCGCCATCCGCTCGGGCCGATGGGCCGATCGAGCCAAGGAGCGGCTCTTTCACAAACTCATTGCGGGACTGGATCTGGCCGACGTTCGGGATCGCTCACGTATTTTCGCCGTCGAACATTTCGAGCGCCACGGGCGCGAATGGATGCTCGAACGCCTGCGATGGCACCTTCAACAGGGTCACAGCGTGGTGCTCGTGTCGGCCTCCCCACAGATCTACGTGGACATGGTGGCCGAGATGCTCGACACCTCCGGCGGACTCGGAACGCGGCTGGCAGTGGATGCGCGCGACCGGCTCACCGGCAGCTACCTGGGCAAGAACTGTCGGGGGAAAGAAAAGATGCGCCGACTGGCGGAGTGGATCGAAGAGAGCCACCCGCTGGGCACTCCGGTCGTCTACGCCTATGGCAACTCTCGGGGAGATCGGCGAATGCTCGGCGCGGCGACATTTCCCTACAACGTTGGTCACCTGGGTCGATTCGGGGCGCTACGAAGTTTCCCGCGTGCGCAAAACGGGCACTTTCCCGACCAAACGCAGAGCGAGACGTCGGCTACTCCTGACGAATAGACGCGCCCAACTCGACGATGCCGCCCTCGCGGCCGTCGTAGGTCACCTGCAGGGTCGCCGCGCGCTCGCTCCAGGCCACCACGTTGTGTCCGAGCGGATCAGTGACCCCAACGTTGAGGTCATACACGCCATCGAGCAGCGGCACGTGCGAGAGGTCAACGACCACGTGATTGTGTCCGGGCGTGAGGTTGACCGGCGCGCTCTGGGCGTCGCTTCGACTCACCAGCGTCCCGTTATGGGTGAAGAGCTCGATCACGAAGTTGCCGCTGTACGCGTTTTGTGAGACGACGCTCACGTCGAGGTGCAGACCCGCGCCGCTCTTGACCTCGAAGGATCCCGACGGGGTAGAGACCGACTCGATGCGCACGGTACCGAGGAGGTGCGAGGGATCGTGCTCGACGGCGTCGGCCATGAGGTGTTCGCGGAAAATGCGCAACGAGTCACGCGTCGCTCCGTCGGCGATCATGTCGCCGCCATCGAGCACGATCGCCCGGTCACAGAGCGCGCGCACCTGGTCGGCGTTGTGCGTCACGAGCAAGATCGTGCGGCCCTCTTGCTGGAAGCGGCGAATCCGATCCACGCACTTGGCCTGGAAGCGTTCGTCGCCCACCGCCAAAACCTCATCGACGACCAGGATGTCGGGATCGACGTTCACCGCCACCGCAAAAGCCAGCCGCACGTACATGCCACTCGAATAGAACTTCACCTGGGTGTCGATGAACTGTTCGATCTCGCTGAACGCGACGACGTCGTCGAAGATGCCATCCACCATTTTTCGAGAAAAGCCCAGCATCGCTCCATACAGGTAGACGTTGTCGCGACCCGAGAGTTCGGTCTGGAAGCCCGCACCAAGTTCGAGCAGTGCGGCCAGGCTGCCGCGAAGGCGAATCTCGCCCGCCGATGGTTTCAACACGCCACAGATGCACTTCAGCAGCGTCGACTTTCCCGAACCGTTGTGACCGACGATGCCGAGTGTCTCGCCTTCGGAGACGGTGAAGTTGATGTTGTTGAGCGCATCAAAGACTTCGGTCGTTCCCGACCGAGGGTGTAGCAGGCGTTCCTTGAGCGACTGATGGCGCTCATGGTGGATCTTGAAGTTCTTCGAGACTCCTTCAACAGCGATGACGTCGACCATCTAGAGCACCGACTCGAAGTCGCCCTCGAGGCGCCCAAAGATCGCCTCGGCGACGAAGAACGCGACGATCGAGATGCCGAGCAGCACCGCGTTCAAGATGAGGAATTTGTCGTATGACCAGGTCGGCAGCACGTCGATCAGCGGGTGGGGCGCCACGGTGGAGTGCACGATCGTACTCACGTAGAAGACCCGCTGGAACGTCACGACGATCAAGGTGATCGGGTTCAAGAAGTAGATCCACGTGAGTCCGTGACGTTGCAGGTGCGGAGCAATGGCGTGCGAGTACGAGTACACAATCGGCGTCATCCAGAACCACAGTTGCAAGAGCACCTCCATGAGGTGCTTCATGTCGCGCAGGTAGACGTTGATCGCCGACATCACCACCGCCAGGGCAGCAGTGAAGAAATACAGCGAGAGGAACGAGATTGGAAGGATCGTCACGAACTTCCACGCCGGCGCGTGTTGGACGGCCGCGACGAAAATAATCAGAACCGACAGCTGAACAACGAAGTAGACGACTGCGGCGCCCACGTTGGACAGCGCGAGAATCTCGCGGGGAAACGACACTTTCTTGACCAACGCGGCCCGGTCGACGATGACGCCCGTCGCGGTGTTCACTGAGTTCTGAAACATGTTCCACACCACGAGGCCCGAGAACAGGTAGATCACAAAATTGGGGTAGCCGTTCTTCAGGAAGATCGAGAAGACCAGGTAGTACACGCCCAGGGTGAAGGCTGGCGAGACCATCGACCAGAACAGCCCGAGGGTCGAGTTCTTGTACTTGATACGAATGTCGGAGACGATGAGTCCGACGAGTAGTTCGCGCCGAGC
Source organism: uncultured Acidimicrobiaceae bacterium (assembly GCA_963791015.1). GTDB lineage: Bacteria > Actinomycetota > Acidimicrobiia > Acidimicrobiales > RAAP-2 > RAAP-2. The sequence continues at coordinate 531,847 of CAWBQX010000002.1, forward strand.
CCAGAGGTTCGCCAGCCTCGTCGTGAGCGAGACGCGCGCGCTCACGACGCGTACTGGTAACTCCCCCGATGACCGAGTTCGCAGGCCCTCCCCGGGGGCGTGACTCACTAGACCCCTTGGCGAAGGGCCGACTTTTCGATCACTGCGTCAATGAAGCCATATTCCAGCGCCTCGTGCGCCGTGAACCAGCGGTCGCGGTCCGAGTCGGCTTCGATGCGCTCGACGGGCTGGCCGGTGTGGAACGAGATGCGCTCGGCCAGCGTCTTTTTCATGTAGATGATCTGCTCGGCCTGGATCGCGATGTCCGAAGCCTGGCCCTGCATGCCGCCCATCGAAGGCTGGTGCATCAGGATACGGCTGTGCGGCAGGGAGAACCGCTTGCCCGGTGTGCCCGCACACAGCAGGAACTGGCCCATGGAGGCCGCCATGCCAATGCAAATCGTGCGAACGTCACAGTTGACGTACTGCATCGTGTCGTAGATAGCCATCCCGTCGGTCACCGAGCCGCCGGGCGAGTTGATGTAAATGCTGATATCCCGATCGCGGTCTTCGGCCTCGAGCAGCAGCAACTCCGCACAGATCCGATTGGCCATGTCCTGATTCACCTCAGAACCCAAAAATACAATGCGCTCTCGTAGAAGGCGCTGGTTGAGGTCGTTCGCGCCGTAGTCGGTCACCCGGGAGTTAATCATTGGACCAATCTAACGTGTGAGGCCCGATTCTCCCGCCTTCGCGCCCTAGAGTAGAGACGCTCGCGGGCGTGGCGGAATTGGCAGACGCGCTGGTTTTAGGTACCAGTTCTTCGGAGTGTGGGTTCGAGTCCCTCCGCCCGCACGACACGTGGACGCCCACCGTCATCTCACGAGTGTCGTCGCGTCAGCGTCGATCTGCTAGCGTGGGTGACGCTGGTTTATCGCATCTCGCGATAGAGACCGATTCGACACTTCTTTCGAGTTGGACTCACCTCAACTCGTAGGAGTTTCTATGTCTGTGTCCTTTGCCGATCTCGGCGTGCCCGCACGCCTCGTGGAGCGATTGCGCGCCCGTGGTATCACCGAGGCGTTTCCCATCCAAGAAGCCGCCATTCCCGACGCCCTCGCGGGTCGTGACGTGGTCGGCAAGGCCGCCACGGGATCGGGTAAGACCCTGGCCTTTGCCCTCCCCCTGCTGGCCAACCTCAAAAAGGCCCAACCGCGCAAGCCCACGGCCCTAGTTCTGGTGCCGACCCGGGAACTCGCGGGCCAGGTGCAAAAAGAGATCGCTCAGCTGACCGATGATCGCGGACGCCGCGTCATCTGCATCTACGGCGGGACCTCGTACAACGTGACCCGCAAGGCCCTCAACTACGGCGTGGACGTCGTGGTGGCTTGTCCCGGTCGACTCGAGGACATGCTCGAGCAGCGTGCCCTCGACCTCGCCTCGGTGACCACCGTCGTCGTCGACGAGGCCGACCGCATGGCCGACATGGGCTTCTTGCCCGCAGTTCGCCGCATCGTCGGCAGCACGTCAAATCAGCGTCACGTGATGTTGTTCTCGGCGACAATGGGACCCGACGTGTCGTCTCTCGTTCGCGAGTTCACTCACGACGCGAACGTTCACGACGTCGTCGCCGACGAGGCCCCCAGCGATGTCGAGCACTACTTCTGGCGCGTACCGCGCGAGCAGCGCGTCGAGTTCACCGCCGACATCATCAAGGAATACGAGCGCGCCATTATCTTCACCCGTACCAAGCACGGCGCGGACCGCCTGGCTCGCCAGCTCGGCGAGCGAGGGCTCTCGGCCGTGCCCCTGCACGGTGATCGCACCCAAGCCCAGCGCGAAAAGGCGTTGCGCAGTGTCAAGAGCGGTCAGATCCAGGTGCTCGTAGCCACCGACGTCGCCGCGCGAGGCATTCACATCGATCTCGTGCCCGTTGTCGTGCACTACGACCCACCGGCCCAAGCCACGGACTACCTGCACCGATCGGGACGAACCGGCCGCGCCGGCGCCACCGGCGTGGTGATCTCTCTCGTCGGTGAGGACGTCGTGGGTCACACGAAGCGCCTCCAGCGGGCCCTCGGCATCGAATCCGTCCTCACGTCGCGCGAGGACGCTCAACCAATTCGCTTAGGCGTGATCGACGACGCAGTGGCCGCACAGTCGCTCGACGAGCGTCCCGCCAAGCGCGGTCCGTCTCGCAATGAGCGCACCATCGCACGCGAGCCGCGCGAACGTCCGGCGCGCGCTCGACGTGAGCACGCCCCGCGCGACACCGAGGCCCGACACTCTCGTGGGTTCGAGCGCAGCTCGACGCCGCGTCGTGACGCCCCACCTCGCCGCGACGCCGTACGGGCTGACGCGCCTCGCGCCGATCGCTCCTCGGGTCGCGGTCGCGAAGCGGTCGTGAGTTTCTTTAACGACTCGAAGGGCTTTGGCTTCGCGAGCGACGAGAAGGGCGACGATCTCTTCATCCACTTCTCGAACATTCAAGGTGACGGCTTTCGCACGTTGAGTCAGGGTCAGACCATTACCTTCGAAGAGGCCAGTGGACCCAAGGGCCGCGAGGCACGCAACGTGCGCGTGGTCGGTGGAAGTCGCCGCCGCTAAAGTTCTCGGTCATGGCAGACAGACCACTGGTTGAACCGCATCTCGGCCCACCGCCCGACGACCTCGTCATCGAGGACATCATCGTTGGTGACGGGGCTGAGGCGGTGGTTGGCAAGCACGTTGTCGTGCACTACGTCGGCGTCGGTGCGACGAGCGGCAATGAGTTCGACGCGTCGTGGAATCGCGACGATCCCTTTGACTTCGACCTCGGCGCGAGCCAAGTGATCCAAGGCTGGGATCGTGGCGTCCAGGGTATGCGCGTCGGCGGTCGTCGCCGTCTCGTGATCCCCGCGCACCTGGCCTACGGCGAGCGCGGCGCGGGCGGGGTCATTGGGCCCAACGAGACCTTGATCTTCGTGGTTGACCTGCTCGACGTTCGCTAAGACGTCGGCGCACGCAACTCGTCGACGGCCAGCATTCGCTGGTAGTCGCCGTAGCGCTCCGCGCAGATCTCGGCAACGAGACGCAGGCGGTCATTGGGGTTGCTCAGACTCAGGACCTTGAACTGGTCCAGGATCGACATCGGCGTGAGAGCGCACAACTGCCAGCTGCGCACGCGATCGTCATCGTCCATGGCGACATTGCGTTGCAGGCACTCATCCGCGAACATCTCGCTCTGCAGGGCCCGTAATGCCCGCACCGACGACTCCGTCGACTTCAGCAACGCTCGTTCAATGGGCACGTTGTCACAGCAGCGCTCTCCGACGATCGCTCGGGGATACGGGTCATCACTCAACCACTCCACCACTTCGAAGCACTCCACACCTTCGGCCACCACCAGGGTCTGACCATTCGAGAGTCGGTGCGTGCCCAAGATCTCGAGCATCGAACCCACGAACGTGCGCTGCTCACCACCCCCGACGTCCGAGCCGCGCTCAATGAGACACGTGCCGAAACGCCGCTCGTACTCGACATCTTCTAAGAGACGGTGGTACCGGGGTTCAAAGACGCAAAGCCCCACGGTCTGATGCGGATACACCACCATCCCCAACGGGAACATCGCGATCGTGCCGCTCATCACTCCCCCACCCTACGGGTGAAGATTACTCGCGCAACCTACGACGCGGCGAGCTTTGCGGCGAAGGCGCGCAGGGCGCGACCACGATGGCTAATGGCGTTCTTCTCATCGGGTGCGAGTTGCGCTAACGATCGGTCGCTGTCCGTCGGCGCGAAGATGGCGTCGTAACCAAAGCCGCCCTCGCCCACTGGCGACAAGAGAATTCGTCCGTCGAGCACACCGTCGACCCACCACGACGTGTCGTCGGGATACGTGATCGCGATGACCGAGCGAAAGTGAGCGGAGCGCTTCGGCACGTCAACGCCGTCGAGTTCGCGCAGAACCTTCCGTACGTTGTCGTCGAAACTCGCGTGCTCGCCGGCGTAGCGCGCGCTGTACACCCCGGGTCGTCCCTCCAGAGCGTCGATGAACAGTCCCGTGTCGTCGGCGATCGCCGGCAGTCCCGTCGCTGCGGTGAGGGCGCGCGCCTTGAGGAGTGAGTTGCCCTCGAGTGTCGCTTCGGTCTCGTCCACGTCGTCGACGTCGCCGGGCCGTGAGAGGAGTTCGACGCCCAAAGGTTCGAGGATTTGACGCATCTCTCGGGCTTTGTGCTCGTTCGCCGTGGCCAGGACGAACGCGGCCATTAGCGCGGCGCGGGCGGGGTCGCGAGGAGCTCTCGCTGGGCGTCGTGAATACGCCCGATCCCGAGCGCGGCCAGGTCCAAGAGCGCATCGAGTTCCGCGCGGTCAAAGGGTTCGTGCTCCGCGGTGCCCTGGACCTCGACGAACCGGCCCGAACCGGTCATCACGACGTTCATGTCGGTGTCGGCCCGCACGTCTTCTTCGTAGGGCAGGTCCAGCATCGCCACGCCCCCGACGATTCCCACCGACACTGCCGCCACCAAGTCGCTAAGGGCGTGTTCGGCGACGGTCCGCGACATAACGAGGCGCGTGATGGCGTCGTGCAGAGCGACGTACCCACCGCAGATCGAGGCGGTTCGTGTTCCGCCATCGGCCTGGAGCACATCACAGTCCACGAGAATCTGCACGTCCGGCAGCAACTCGAGTCGCGTGACCGCGCGCAGGGAACGACCGATCAAGCGCTGAATCTCCTGGGTGCGGCCCGACTGCTTGCCCTTGGCGGCTTCGCGGGTCGCGCGCTCGGGTGAGGAACCCGGGAGCATCGAGTACTCCGCGCTCACCCATCCCTGTCCTCGGCCCTTGAGCCAGCGAGGAATGTCGGTGTCGACCGACGCGGTGCACAGAACGCGCGTCCGACCGAAACTCACCAGCACCGAGCCGGCCGCCATATCGGTGAAGTCTCGTTCGAATGTGAGGGGTCGGGCCTCGTCCAGTGCGCGGCCGTCAGCACGTTGTGGGGGCATCATTCTCCTCGTCTTGCACCCGAGGTGCGGCTCCACGGTACTGGAAATCGCCGGCGTCCTAAAAGTAAATGGTCGACTTCGCTCGTTCGACCACGACATCGAGATCGTCGCTCCATGCTCCGGTCGAGAGATACTTCCACCCGTCGTCGGCCATGATGACCAGGATCGCGGCGTCCTCGTCCTCGGGAATGGTGGCCGCACACTTCACTGCTCCGGCCATGGCCGCACCCGACGAGAGTCCCACGAACAGTCCGAGCTCGCTCAGGCGGCGCGTCCACTCCACCGACTCGCGGGCTCGCACAATGACCTTGCGATCAAGCAGCTCTTCGCCGTGATTGTCGGTAAAGATCGGCGGCACGTAGCCGTCGTCAAGGTTGCGCAGGCCGTCGACGATCTCGCCGCTCGGCGGCTCGACCGCCCAGACCTGGATCTCCGGGCGCTGTTCCTTGAGGTAGCGACCCACACCCATGAGCGTGCCCGAGGTACCGAGACCCGCGACGAAGTGGGTGATCTCGGGGACGTCGGTGAGGATCTCGGGGCCGGTCGAGTAGTAGTGCGCGAGTGGATTGGCCGGGTTGGCGTACTGGTACAAGAAGACCCAGTCCGGATTGGCGGATGCGAGGGTCTGCGCGAGACGCACCGCACCGTTTGATCCTTCGTTTCCCGGAGAGTCGATGATCTCGGCGCCAAAGACTTCGAGCAGCTGGCGGCGCTCGGGTGAGACATTGGTCGGCAGCACCACCTTGAGGTGATAGCCGCGCAGTCGACACACGAGCGCCAGGGCGATGCCCGTATTTCCCGAGGACGGTTCGATCAGTATCTGGCCCGCTCGACCCGGAACCAGTCGACCATCACGCTCCGCCGCCTCCACTAACGAGAGGGCGACGCGATCCTTGACCGATCCGGCCGGATTGCGGCCCTCGAGTTTGGCCCAGATCGCGACACGAGGCTTCGGAGAGAGGGCACTGACGTCAAGGACCGGTGTCGAACCGATGAGATCGAGAATCGACGCGTAGCGCGTCACTACCAGGCGCCACCAGCGACCGCGGGCAGCAACGTGATCTCGTCGTTGTTCTCCACTGACGCTTGCACGCCCCCGATGTAGCGCACGTCATCGTCGTTGACGTAGACGTTGAGGAACCGGTGCAGGGACCCATCCTCGTTCAGAATCTGGCCCTTGATCTCGGGGTAGAGGTTGGTCAGTCGCAAGAACACCTCACCGACGGTGTCGCCCTCCACGGCGATCACGCTTTCGCCGCCCATGGCGGGACGAAGCACGGTAGGAATTCGCAGTACAGCCGACATAGCGCCCACTTTCGACTTTCGTATATATGACCTTCTAAGTCAACAATAGCGGGTCGGGGTCGGGCCATGTCCAAAAAAATCCGATCTCGACCAGGCGTGGCGAAGATTTCAGTCGGTCACGTCGAGGACCTCGGGGGCGACCTGCGCATTCACGATCCGGTAGCTCAAAACCTCGGGCGGCGACAACGCCAGGGAGATCAGGACGTAGTGCCACGACGGGTCCGGAGCCTGGGCCACGTCGGTCGGACTCGGGTACGCCTCGCTGTGGGTGTGGGAGTGGAAGACGCCGATTACCTCGAGGCCCTCGGCGTCCGCACGACGCGCGGCAGATAGGACCACCGCCGGATCAATCTCGTAGACCTTGGCCGAGTCGGCGAGATTGGGACTTGCGATCACCTCGTGTACGAACCCTTCCAAGGTGCCCACCAGCAAACCGCACCCTTCGTTCGGCAAGGCACGAATGCACGTGGCCAGCATCGCGTCGCGCTGGTTTACGCTCATGGTCAACACGAGGCCACCCTAACCAGAACGGCTTGTTCACGGTCACGTCACTACGCTGTCCAAGTGGCTCGGGCCAAGCAAATGCAGCAACGTCGCGCGAAAAACCGCGAAGACGTGGTCGGCGACCGCGTGGTTGCCTCCAATCGCCGCGCCCGCCACGACTACGAGATTCTCGACTCCATCGAGTGCGGCATCGTGCTCGTGGGCTCCGAGGTCAAATCCCTGCGCGAAGGACGCGCCCAGATCGCCGAGGCCTACGCCCGGGTGGACAACGACGAGCTCTGGCTGTTTCAGATGCACATTCCGCCCTGGGCGTACGCCGTGGGCTTTGGAAGTCACGACCCGGATCGCAAGCGCAAGCTTCTGGTGCACCGCTTCGAACTCGAACGGCTGCAAAAAGAAGCGGCCACCCAGTCGCTGACCATTGTGCCCTTGAAGCTGTACTTCAAGGACGGGCGGGCCAAGGTCGAACTGGCCCTGGCGCGAGGGCGCCAGAAGCAGGACCGCCGCCAGGCCATCGCCAAACGCGACGCGGAACGCGACATGGCCCGTGCGGCGCGCCAGCGCGAGAAATACGCCGACGGCTAGGAGTTACCCTCGGCCGGTAGACTTTCTGGGCGGTCTTCCGACCGTGCAGTGCCCACTGGGGGTGAATTGATTCGACGTGAGTCGTCTCAGTGAAAGAAGCGAGCCGTGGTCTCCGGAACCACGTTAAAGAGCCGGAAACACAAAATAAACGCCAAGCCTCAGCTTGCGTTTGCTGCTTAGGTAGCAACATCCGCCTAGACCCTGCCTTGCGGTTTAGATAACGGGTGTCATAAAAGTAAGGCTTACCCGCGAGGTTCGTTGGTGATCTCGCGGGGACACTTCAGCCATCTACGGAACGCCACCGGCGCTGACACTGGTGACGCTCCCGACAACCAACTGCCAGCTGCGCTCGGAGAAGGTTCACTCAGAAACTGACGGACGGGGGTTCGTTACCCCCCACCTCCACCAGGCTGAATCGCGCGCCGGTCCTCAGGACTGGCGCGCGATTCGTGTCAGAGATTGGAGTTCTCTTGACCTCACGACTGACTGCCCTCACTTTTCTCGCCCGAGACCCGGCGAACCTGGCGACGTTTTGGTCTGCGGCATTGGGTTGGCACTCGCGCCCCGACGAACACGGGGCAACGCTCGTGCCCACCGACGGGACTCACTTTTCAATCGTCTTCATTCTGAGCTCTGAGGAGAAGCGTTCACAGAATCGCACTCACCTAGATCTCACCACGACCTCCCTCGTGGACCAATCGGCAACTGTCCAGCAGCTGGTCGACCTGGGCGCGACGCACGCTGACGTTGGCCAGGGTCCCGACGAGTCGCACATCGTGCTCGCTGACCCTGAGGGCAACGAGTTGTGCATCATCGATCCCGACAACGCGTTCCTCGCTGACTGCGGGCGACTCGGGGCAATCAACTGCGATGGGACGAAGGAGACCGGCTACTTCTGGGCCGACGTTCTCGGGTGGCCATTGATCTGGGATCAGAACGACGAAACCGTTATTCGGGACCCTGGCGGCAACGGGCCGATGATCACCTGGAGCGGTCCCCCGCTGCTGCCCAAACACGGGAGCAATCGACTTCAGTTGACCATCGCGCCGGACGCTGAACTCCCTGCGCCCGACGAGATTGAACGACTGATCTCCCTCGGCGCGACGCGCACGGCGCCAGGTGCCGACGCGGGTGTCCTGATCATGCTCGATCCCGACGGCAACGAGTTTCGCATCGTCCTCAGCCCGACGAACTAATTGCGACTGAGCTCGCTCACGAAATCTGCCGGATCGTCGACGGTCACAAAAAACTTGCGACCCCGGGTGAGGTGAAGCTCTAAGGCGTCGCCGCGTCGGGTTGACAGGGCGGCGCGGCGCAGCAGACGCAAACTCCCTCGATAACCAAAGCCCCCCATCTGCGTGAACGAGAGCTCTCGCACTTCGGCCGACTCAATCTCCGACGGCTCGAAGACCTGACGAATGTGCCCTCCCGGGCCGTAGGCCACCACGAGCGAGCGACCGGACTCTCCCTGGACGACTCGTACCACCACGCGAAGGAACAGAAGTATCGCGATCAGCTGAACGAGGAAGGCGAAGGCCACCACGATCAACGCCACCGCGGGAATCGACGAGGCGCTGTTCAAAAAAAGGGTGGCCAGGACGACGTAGAGGAGCGCGATGCCTCCGATGATGCCCGAGATCCACGACGAGCGAAGTTGCTGCTCCATGATCACTGAACCTTCACCCACCGCTACAACTTAGGACGTGACTCCGATCTCGCGAGTGAGCGGAGCGCGCGCGAACACGACGTCACCGCGCCGTTCAATGGTCCACCCCAGTCGCTTCGGCACATCAAAGGCCGCGAGCCCGTCGCGGAGCACCGCGCCGGCCAACTCCCCCTTGATGGCCTTGGCGTCGTGGCCCACCGCTTTCGATTCATCGGCCGCCACGAAGCGCACGCTGAGCACCCGACGTTGTTGCTCGACGCGCGCCCACTCGATGCTCGCCGCGTGTTCGTGCGGCAACAAGTTGACGATCGCGGCGCGCGCCGTCGCGTCAAGGAGCGCGGACGTGACGTGCGGCCGCCAGAACCGAGCCAGCCCTCCCAGACCCGCCAGACTGGTGCTCATCCTCAGCCGGTAATCCACGATGGGGTCCTCGCCGGCGACGAGCCCGTACAGGCCCGAGGGGACGAGAATGCGCCGACGAGCCGATGGCGTGAGGGTCTCTGGACTCAAGTAGTTCCACACGACCCCCTGGTATCGACGCCACGCGGGAAGGAGTGGTGCGTCACCCACGACAAAGGCGCGCGCCGCCGAGACGGTGCGATCCAGCAGGGGACCGCGTGCTCCGAACGTGGCCGCGAGTTCGCTCGGCGAAGCGTCATCGAGAAAGTCTTTGAGCGCGCGAGCCACCTGTTCGCGCTCGGTGACGAGCGTGTCGTCAAATCGGCCATGACCGGTGCGTCGCCTGCCGCCCTCGGCCTTGCCCTGTGACGGCGGAAGCAACACGAAGAGGCGCTCGGACATCGCGCCAGAGTAGTGCTCAGGCCGCGGTCAAAGCGTCTTTCGTAAGCCCGAAGGATCGAAGAAAGTTTCGAACTCTCACCACCTGGTCTTCGGTGAGCTCGCGCGTGCGAGTCGAGCCGAATGAGACAGTCTCGCCTTCAACCGTGATCGCCCAGTTGCCGCGATGAGTCTCGTGGACTTCGCCGAAGCGGGCCAACAGAGAACAGACGTCGTGCCATTGAATGTTGTGGTTCAACGGGTGACAGAACAGTTTCTGAGCGGTGACGCGGTGGTGATGATCTAACTTGATCGACATACTCAGCCCCCTTAAGGGTCTAGGTGATTTGTCCCTCCACCAGCACTATCTACCTTTTAGGTCGGGCTGTCAAGGTTCGCCACGATCTCGACGTGTTCGGTCATCGGAAAGAGGTCAAATACTCGCAGGTCACTTAGGACAAACCCGTGACCTAATAAGTTCTTAAGGTCACGCGCGAACGTCGCCGCGTCGCACGACACGTAGACCACCTGTCGTGGTCGCCGGGAGGCGAGCGCGTCGGCAACCCCTCGACTGAGCCCCTGTCGCGGCGGGTCAAGGACGACTACTGAATCTTCGCGCACGGTGTCGTTCACCGATCGCGGCGTCACCGACCACTCGCGAACTTTGACTTGGCGAAACCCGGTGGCGTTCTCACGCGCGTCGCGCACGGCGTAGGGCGACGACTCCACGGCAGTGACTCGACCACGTTCGCCCACGCGCCGAGCGAGAGGAACACTGAAGAGTCCCACCCCGCTATAGAGGTCCACGGCGTCATCGCCACTGCCCAGTCGCGCCAACTCCATCACCGCGTCGCTCAATATCGTGGGCGCGTCTCGGTGCGACTGCCAGAACGATCGCGGCCCCACTCGATACACGTGTCCACCGACGTCCACACGTGAGTGCGTCGAAGGATCAAGGGGTGCTCCCTCGAGTGAGCGCACCTCAACGGTGGCGTACGCGTCGCGCCCACTGCGTGTGACGGCGAAGGCCTCGCCATCACCGATCGCCCGTAACTCGACTTCTTGCACTCCCGGCCACTGATGTGCGAATGCCGCGTCGAACGCGGGTTGCGCTATCCAACACGTATCGAGTGGCACCAGCTCGTTGGTTCGCGCCTTGCGCAGGGAGAGCCGACCTTGCTCATCCACCGCGCAGCGAAGTCGCGTCCGCGTGGCTTCGCCCAGCGATCCGGACTCCATCTCGACGTCCCGCTCGACGCCGGCGATGCGCCGCAAGTGCTCGGCCACGAGCGCGGTTTTCCACTCGACCTGGGCGCGAGCATCAGCGTGCTGAAGGTCGCACCCTCCACAGCCAAAGGGATGGGCATAAGGGCACGGCGGCGGCACGCGATCGGGGCTGGGCTCGAGAATCTCGATCGCCTCGCCCCGGTAGAACTTCGACGTCGTCTCGGTTACCTGCACCCGCACGAGTTCGCCCACGAGTGAGTTGCGCACAAAACTGACGCGACCGTCGTGCGCGCGTCCCACTCCTCCCCCGGTGGCGGGTCGCTCGATGCGAATCGTTAAGAGCTCGTCGTCCAAAGACACCGTCTAGCCAGCGCGGCTCAAGAACAGGTCGACCAGCTCTTGCGCGCGACCTCGCGCCGCGGGTGTCTCGGCGGCGGTGCGAGAGATGAGGGCGTCAATGTCGACGCCAAAGTCGCGCACCTCATCTTCGTCGGCCGACAGCCAGTCCTTGAGCTGAACGTCGTCGACTTCCGGATGAAACTGCACCGCGAGGTGGGGACCAACCACAAAGGCCTGAACCGCGCGAGGGGTCGTCGCCCAGACCTCGGCGACCTCGGGCAAGACGCACTCGTCGAAATGAAACTCCAACCACGGACCGCTGGACAGGTCGACGCCGTCTCGCACGTCAATCTCGAACCACCCGATTTCATCTTGGTCAGCTCGCCGCACCGTGCCGCCAAAGAAGTGGCACAGGGCCTGCGCGCCAAAGCAGATGCCCAGGATCGGCAAGCCCCGCGCGTCCGCCTCCGCAATGAGAGCGAGCTCGTGGCGAAACCAGGCTGACTCATGCTCCACGTCGTAGACCGCGCTCTTCGAACCCAGGATGATCAGGGTGTCGTAGCCCTCAAGCGAGGGCGCGCGTTGGGAATCATCGATCATTGCCACGTCCACGACGTAGCCGCGTTCGGCGAAGGCCTCGCCCACGAGCCCGGGATGATCTTCGAGGTGATGACGGAGGGCCAAGGCACGCTTCATAGTGACACCGACTCTAACGGCGGGAGGTTCGAACGAGGTTCTACGTTCCCGGCAAAGACCAGCCCAGGCCGAGCGCAATCTCCTTGCACGTCGGACACACCGGATATTTCGCAGGGTCACGACCCGGAACCCAGACCTTGCCGCACAGCGCCATCACGGGCGTCGCGTTGACCATGCCGTCGACCACGGAGTTACCGAGCGCCACGAACTCACCGTCCTTGGGCGTATAGCCCTCGAGGACCAAATGAGTGAAGCGCTCGTGGTCGCCCTCGTCGGTTTCTATCGTCGACTCGACGACAACGTCGGGTTGCGCCTGGATCGTCACGACCACAATGTACCGACAACCCATTACCTTGGGTAACCATGAAGGCCCGACGCCGACGCCCGCGCACTCCTAGGCACTCCACGGGACGGGTCTCGTCGCACGTCACGCGGGAAGGTTCGCCCAAGAAGGCGTATCGCACGGAACGTGAGGCAAAAAGCGCCGCACAGTTGGCGTGGACGCTCAACGGCGCCGAACTCGGCGTCTATCGCTGTGAGTTTTGTCATCAGTGGCATATGGGCAACTCAAACCGTGCTGATTAGCGCCTCGTTCGAAAAACGGGCAGTATGGGAGCAAGCGAAGAGAAAGGCTTCTCATGTCGGTACAGGCGTACATCCTGATTCAGTCGGAAATTGGTTCGAGCGAAAAGGTCGTACTCGCCACTCGCGCCGTACCGGGCGTGCTGGAGTCCTTTGAGGTAACCGGCCCCTACGACGTCATCGTGCGCTGCGAAGCGGGCAGCGTCGACGACCTGGGCAAGTTCATCGTCGGGGCCATCCAAAAGGTCCCCGGGATCACTCGCACCCTCACCTGCCCCGTCGTCAATATCGAGTAGCTGGCTCAGTCCCACCACAGGTCGTGGTGCACCACGCCCTGACCGATCAGGTTGAGCTGCACCTGGCTCGTACCTTCCACAATCGTGAGTTGCTTCGCGTCGCGGTAGTACTGCTCGACGGGGTGGTCGTGCATGTACCCAGCTGCTCCGAGTAACTGCACGGCCAGCCCGGAGGCCCGTACGGCCACTTCGGTCGCGTAGTACTTGGCCATCGAGAGCATCGGGACGTGTTCCTTGGCGTACAAGCCGTGATCGGCGAGCCACGCAGCTCGATACGTGAGGAGCCGAGCGGCTTCGATGTCGGTGGCACACTTGGCGATCTCCCAGCGGATGCCCTGAAAGTCCGCGATCGTTTGTCCGAAGGCTTGACGTTCTTTCACGTAGTCGGTCGCGTACATCAGCGCACCCTCGGCGAGGCCGAGTCCCCGGGCCGCCACGATCGGACGCATCGCGTTGAGCGACTGCATCGCCAACAAGAACCCGCCGCCAATGACCTCACGAGGTCCGACCTTGACGTTCTCAAAGACGATCTCAGTGGTGTCGATGCCCTTGACGCCCATCTTCTCGTCAACTCGCGGCCGCGTCACGCCAGGTGAGTCGGCGGCCACGATAAATCCGAAGATGTTGCGATGTTGACGCAGGCTCGGATCGCCGATCTTGGCGAAGACGACGAACCAGTCGGCCTGCATTCCCCCAGAGATCCAGCACTTCGTGCCATTGAGCACGAAGCCGTCCTCCTCATCCGGATCGGGTGTTGCGTGAGTGCTCATCCCGGCCACATCAGATCCCGCGCCCGGCTCGCTCAAACAGAACGCCGCACGCTGTGAGCCGTTCGCGATGCCCGGCAGATACTTCTGCTTTTGCTCCTCGTTACCCGCGATCATGATGGGACCCGTCGGCAGTCGTGTCAGCAACAGCATGAGTCCGATCACGTTGGAGTACTTCGTGACCTCCTCGATGGCGATCGTCAGACCCGTGATCCCCGCGCCCGATCCCCCGTACTCCTCGGGGATGCACAGACCCAATAGGTCAGCTCGTCGCAGCTCGTCGAAGATGTCCTGGGGGTACTCGCCCGTCGCATCGATCTCTCGAGCGCGCGGCTTGATCTTGTCCTGGGCGAGGCGACGCACGCTGCGACGCAGTTCGGCCATCTCGGGCGAGAGTTCAAAGTCCATACCCCGCAAGTTACTTCGGGACCCTGTGCCAACATTGCGGGATGGGCACATTCGAGCGCGCGGCATCAGTGCGCGCGATGGCCAGTTCAACCTTTGACGTCGTCGTGATCGGAGCGGGCATGACGGGCGCGGGTGTCGCGATGGACGCCGCGTCGCGCGGGCTGCGCGTCGCACTCATCGACCGCGGCGACATTGCCTCGGGCACGAGTTCCAAGTCGTCCAAGATGGTCCACGGCGGTCTGCGCTACCTCCAGCAAAAAGAGTTTCGCTTGGTCTATGAGAACTTGCGCGAACGTCAACGACTACTGCGCAATGCCCCGTACCTGGTTGAGCCCCTACCGTTTCTCATCCCTCTCTTTGGCTCCAACGGCGTTGCGTCCAAGGCACTGGTGAAGGGCTACTCCACCGCACTGCGCATCTACGACCTGAGCGGCGGATGGCGCATCGGGCACCGATATCGTCGCGTCAGCGCCGACGAGGCCCTCGAACACCTGCCCACCCTGCGCACTGACCGCCTCGTGGCCGGATTCCTCTACTACGACGCGCGCGGTGATGACGCGCGCGTGGCCCTCGTGCTGGCCAAGACCGCCGCACTCTCCTACGGCGCTCAGGTCGCCACCTACGTGCGCGCCCTGGACGTGGTGATGAACGAGTCGGGTCGCGTCCGAGCACTGCGAGTGCACGACGAGCTCTCGGGCGAGGAGTTCGATATCGCCACGCTCTCGGTCGTGAACGCGACCGGGGTATGGGCCGACGAGGTGTTCACGATGGCCGAGCACCGCACCTCTCATCGGATCACTCCCGCGAAGGGCGTGCACGTCAGCGTCTCGTCGTCTCGATTGCCGGCCGACGTCGCGGCTGTGTTCAACGTGCCCAACGATCGACGCAGCGTCTTCGTCGTGCCCTTCGTGGACGCGCCCTACACCTACGTCGGCACGACGGACACCGCGTATGAGGGCTCACTGGACGAACCGCTGTGCTCACCCGACGATGTGGACTACTTGCTCAGTGCGGTCAACGCGTCCACGTCGTCCAATCTCGGCGCCAGCGACGTGACGGGAGTGTGGGCGGGACTGCGTCCGCTCCTCGCACCCGAATCGGGACAGAGTCTCAGCGAACGCACCGCGGACTTGTCGCGTCGCCATCGCGTGAGCGACTCGCGTGACGGCGTCGTGCATATCACTGGCGGCAAGTGGACGACGTACCGCCAGATGGCCCAGGACGCCGTCGATGCGCTCGCTCCGTACGTCTCTCCCCTCGGGCGGGTACGCACCAAGTCGCTCGCGCTCTTCGGTGTGGGCGAGTGGCGACCCAGCAACGACCTCGAGACTCACCTGTACCGGCGCTTCGGCGAACAAACCCCGGAGATCTTGGCGCTGATCGACGACGACCCCTCGCTCGCGAGCACGCCCCTCGCCCACCAGCCCTACCTCGCGGCCGAGTTCGTCTACAGCGCGCGCCACGAAATGGTGTCGTCGCTCATCGACCTGCTTACGCGGCGAACTCGCGCCCACCTGCAGAACGCCAAGACCACGGCCCAAGGAGCCGAGTCGGTCGCGCGACTCGTCGCGCCAGTACTGGGGTGGAACGACGACGACGTTCGTCGTGAGGTCGACGCGTACCTCACGCTCGCACACGTTGAGTTCACCGCCGCCGGACTGCAGCTCGCGTGAGCGAGCCCACGATGCCCAATGTCTACCCTGTCGACCTCGACGCGCCCGAACCCCTCGCATCCGCCGTGATCCAAGAGCTGTCGATGGCCGGTCTCACAGTCGACACGTCGACGATCGAACGCGCGAACCACGCCCGAGACTGGTGGCCGCGACTTATCCCGGAGGTGGCGGCCGGTCGCGTCGAGAACTGGCCGGGGGCGGTCGTCACGGCGACCAGTACCCCCGACGTCCAAGCGGCTCTGCGCATCGCCGCTGCCCACCATCTCGCCGTCACGGCCCAGGGCGGTCGCTCGAGCGTCGTGGGCGGTGCCGTACCGGCGCAAGGAGGTATCGCCCTCGACGTCACCGGCATGAATCAGATACTCGACCTCGATGAGATCTCGGGAACGGTACGAGTCGAAGTGGGCGTGTTCGGGCCCGACCTCGAGGAGTTTCTCCACGCACACGACTTGACGATCGGCCACTTTCCCCAGTCGTTCGATCTCGCCACCGTGGGTGGGTGGATCGCGAGTCGCGGGGCTGGCCAACTCTCGAATCGCTACGGCACGATCGACGATCTCGTGCGCGCCCTCACCGTGGTTCTCGCCAGTGGCGAGGTCGTGCATCTGGGCGGGCGAGGTCCGCGCGAGGCTCTCGGACCGGAACTCGCGCGGCTCTTCATCGGTTCGGAGGGTGCGTTCGGAGTAATCACCGAGGCGACACTTCTCGTGCGGCGTCGCGCGCACTACGACCAGCGTCGGGCGTACTCCTTTTCCACCTTCGGCGTCGGTCTGGACGCGTGTCGACGCATTCTCCAGCGCGGTGCCCGGCCCGCGGTCCTGCGCCTCTACGACGAGTCGGAGTCGGCGCGACACTTCGACCTGAGTGACTGCGCACTGATCGTGCTCGACGAGGGCGACGCGCATCTGGTGGACGCGACGATGGCCGTGGTCGACGAGGAGTGCACAGCGGCCGAACCTCGCGAGTCAGCGCTGGTTGGTCGATGGTTGGAGCGACGCAACGACGTTGGCGCCCTCGCGCCACTGTGGGAACGCGGTGTTGTGGTCGACACGATTGAAGTGGCCGGCCCCTGGTCGATACTGTCCACGCTCCACCAGAGAGTCAGTGACGCCCTAGGCGCGCTGGAAGGCATGTACGTCGCCTCCGTCCATCAATCGCACGCGTACGACGACGGAGCGTGCCTCTACTTCACCTTCGCCGGACACTCCAGTGATCCCGACGCCTTCTACCGGCGCGCGTGGGACGTGGCGATGGACGAAGTGCTGGATCTCGGAGGAGCCATCAGTCACCACCACGGCGTGGGTCGCAACCGTGCGCGCTTCGTCGAGCGCGCACTCGGCGACTCCTTCGGTCTCCTGGTCGATCTCAAGAACTTGCTCGATCCCGAGGGCATCATGAATCCCGGCGTCCTCGGACTAGGCGGCGACGTGTGGTGAGGTCGCTCGCCATTGACGTCGGTTCGTCGTCGCTGCGCACCGCGCTGGTCGATGAGAGTGGCGAAGTGAGCCACGTCCACCAACGGCCCCTTCGCGTCGCGAGTCCTCGGCCGGGTGAAGTCGAATTGGATCCCGTAGAGATTGCGACCACGGCCCTCGAGCTGGCGAGGATGACAGTGGCGGACGGCGGGGGCTGCGACGTCGTGGGGATCACCAATCAACGCGCGACGACCGTCATCTTCGATCCTCGCACCGGCGAACCAGTCGGGCCGGCACTCAGTTGGCAGGACCTGCGCACCGTGATCGACTGTCTCGTGCTCCAGGGCCAAGGACTAGCCCTGGCACCCAACCAGTCCGCCACCAAGATCAAGTGGCTCCTCGACCAGTCCGGGCGAGACCCGCGCGACCTGCGATTCGCGACGTTGGAGACGTGGCTCGCGTGGCACTTGAGCGAGGGCGAGGCCTACGTCTCTGATCGCTCGAACGCCTGCGTCAGCGGTCTCGTGGACGCGAGGGTCGCGCAGTGGGATGAACGCACGCTCGACGTGCTGGGAATTGAGGGGGTCGGTCTGCCCGAGCTCGTCGACACGATCGGCCCCGTGGGAGCGGCGCGGGCCTTGCCGGGATCGCCACCATTGAGTGCGTTGGTAGGTGATCAACCCGCGTCACTCTTTGGCCAGTCGTGTGGGATATCCCAGGCGAAGATCACGTTCGGCACGGGCGGCATCCTCGACATGATTCATCCCGCCAGCGCGCCACACTCATTGGGGCGAAACCCGTCGGGTTGCTACCCCATGGTGATGCGCAGCCACGACGGAGCGATCACGTGGGGTGTCGAGGGAATCATCTTTAGTGCCGGATCATGCGTGAAGTGGCTGGCCGATCTCGGAATCATCCGCGATGTCGCGACAAGCGATGAACTGGCCGCATCCGTCGCGTCTAGCGAGGGCGTCGACTTCGTACCCGCTTTCGCGGGCCTCGGCACTCCGTGGTGGGACTTTGGTGCGCGCGGTGGTTTCTTTGGCCTTACCCGTGGATCCAGCAGCGCCCATCTGGCTCGCGCAGTACTCGAGGGCGTGGCTCAGCGCGGCGCGGACCTGATCGACGCGGCCGAAGCCGACGTGGAGTCTCCGATCACTGAGGTCCGCGTCGATGGCGGTATGAGCGCGAACCGATTCTTCGTCCAACGCCTCGCGGACTTTTCCGGACGGATGGTCACCGTCTCGTCGGAGCGCGAGGCCACCACGCGCGGTGCGGGACTCATGGCCCTGGTGGGTGGAGGTCACCTCACGATCGAGGAGGTGGAGGCTCTGTGGTCACCCGGATTCGTCGCCGCCCCCGCGCTCGATGAGGCAGCGCGTGAGTCGTTGCGATCTCACTGGCGAGAGACTGTCGAGCGAGCCGCGCGAACAATTCCCGAACTCTCTGCGGTGTCGTTCTAACTAGCCCAGGGCGTGCGCGACAGCGCATCGTCGATTGTCGTGATCTCATCCAGCAGCACCTTGGAGGTCGCCAGACCCCGCGGATTGTTGAGGGCGAGAATGCCGGTCACCACACCGTTTCGCGCGTACAGAGCTAACCACTTGAGTTCCTCGTCGCTGCCCGACACACGCACGACCTTGTCCTCGCCGCTCGGATGTCCGAGCATCTGAATCTTCTTACCGTACTGGTCGGACCAGAAGTACGGCACGGCGGGCGTGACCGCTTCACCCATCCAGTGGTGCGCGAGGTGCCAGGCGTGATCGGCCGCGACTTGCCAGTGCTCGACGCGGATATGTTCGCGCTCATTGGCCACGCGGTGCGCAAAGCGCGCCACGTCCCCGATCGCCGCCACTTGAGGGGCGCCTTGGAGGTTCTCATCGACGTGCACGCCGTGATCGAGGTGAAGTCCCGAGTCGTCGAGCCACGCGAGGTCGAGGGCAGATCCAACGGCCGCGAGCACCGCCCCCACTTCTAACGCCGGGCCCTCGTCGAACTCGACGAAGAAACGCTCGTCGGCGGAAAGGACGTCGCGAATGCGCTGGTGTGTGCGTAGTTCGATACCCGCCGCGGGTGCCAGACGCGCGAGCCACTCCGACGCCTCCTCGCCGACAACGCCGACCAGTGGGCGCTCGGCCGCCTCGAGAACGACGGGTCGCAGTCCCCGCGCCGCGAGCGAGGTTGCGACTTCGGCTCCCACGAATCCCCCGCCAATAACGGCAACCGTCGCATCCGGTTCCAGTCGAGAGATCCTCTCGTTGAGCCGCGTGACATCATCGGCGGTGCGCAACGTGGGGAGTTCTCCGCTGCCCGCAAAACTGAGCTGTCGCGCACGCGTTCCGGTCGCCACGACGACGTGGGTGCCCGAGATGAGCGTCCCGTCGTCAAGTTCGATGCGTCGCGCGTCCGCCTCTAGTTTCACGGCGCGCCGTCCGAGGAGTAGTTCGACACCGGCCGCCTCGAGTTTGATCGGCGTGGCCAGGGTCGCCTTTTCGAGATCCCACTTGCCCGACAGAATCTGCTTGGACAGCGGCGGTCGGTCATAGGGCGCGTGGGATTCGTCCCCGACGATGGTTACTGCCCCCCGGTACCCCAGTTGACGCAGGATCTCGGCGAAGCGCCAGCCCGCGAGGCCAGCGCCCACGACGACGACGTGGTCGTCGTGACTCAGTGGGCTCACGACGAGCCGAAGATCGCGAGCCACTGCTCACGAGTCGCGGGCGCAAAGACACGGTTACGCGCGCGAACCGCGCCGAGGGAGAGCGAGGCCTCGGGCGAGTACTTGTGGCCAGGAAAGACCAGCGTCTCGTCCGCCATGGGCGCGAGTCGTTCGGTCAGCGTGCGATACATCTCGTCGGCGTCGCCACCCGGAAAATCCACCCGCCCACAGCCGTCCACAAAGAGCGTGTCGCCACTGAGCAGTCGACCGTCCACCAGTACGCACTGACTACCCGGAGTGTGTCCGGGGGTGTGCACCAGTGTGAGGTCAATCTCGCCGACGCGAACTTGGTCGCCATTCTCGTGAGCCACGAGCGCGCTGGGTTTGATGTCGGTCTGCTCGGTGATCCACCAGACCTCCTCGGCCTGCACGTGCACGGGGACCGCACAGAGTTCCAGCAACTCGGCCACGCCGGCGACGCGTTGATTCCCGATGAAGTTTCCCCCGATGTGATCGGGGTGATAGTGCGTCGCGATCACGCCCACCAGGGTCATGCCGTCCTCGCGGAGGGCGTCGAGGAGTTCTTGAGGACGGTAGGCCGGGTCGACCAAGACTGCCTCGCCGCTTCGTCGATCGCCGATCGCGTAGGTGAAGTTGCGCATCGACAGCGCAACGGCATCGCCCACCGCAAAGTCGGTGCCCGAGAGAAACTGGCGAAAGTACAGATGCTCGTTCATTCGTCCTCAACGACGCGGCTAATACGGGGCGTCAACTCGTCCACCTTGGCCTTGGTGAGGGCCAGTCGCTCCTCGAGGGCCTCGATGATCGTGGTGGCCCGCTCGAGTTTGGCGAAGAGTTCGTCAACCGAGACTTCCCCTTCATCGAACGAGGCGACAATGGCGTTGAGCTCATCGGCCGCATCGTTCCACTCGTTGACGCTCATGTCTCCTCCTTCTTCGTCACGTGTGCGCCGAAGGTTCCGTCACTGACTCGAACCCGGACATCGTCGCCGACCCCGATGTCCCCCAGAGACCTTACGACCGTGCCCTGGGCGTTCGTGACGACCGACCAACCCTGAGCGAGACGGCGAGACGGGTCGTAGGCAACGAGGAGCTGTCGATTCGCCTGGAGCATGAGTTCGGCCGAGCGCACGACGGCGCGACTCTGGACGACCAATCGGTCTCGAGTGGTCGCCAAGTGCCGCTCCTCGGCGCGCAGCCGGTCACGCACGGCGAACATCATGGTGCGACGCCGCTCGGACAGGTACGTCGAGGCTTCGTCCAGCACGTCGCGTGAGTAGTCGAGCAATCGACGCGAGGGGTCCTGGACGTTCGCCTCGTACCAGCGCGCGACGATTCCGACCACCTCTTCTCCCAACTTGGTGGGGGTGATCGCGCGGGTGTGAGCTACGAGGTCAGCGACCGACTCATCTCCCGTATGGCCGATCCCGGTAAACACGGGCGTCGCGCAGTTCGCGATCGCCCGGGCCACTCGTTCGTCGTCAAAGGACGCGAGGTCGCCCTTGGACCCACCGCCGCGCACGACGCAGATGATGTCGACCCCGTGTTGGTCGAGAACCCCGAGCGCGCCAGCAATCTGGAGCGGAGCACCTTCACCCTGGACCAGGGTCTTGACCAGGGTGACGTCAAAGCTAAAGGGCGAGTTCAACAACTGACCGGTGAAGTCGTTGTACCCCTCGGTACCAGGGCTCGCCACGAGGCCTACACGCAGGGGCACCGCCGAGAGCACGGTGTGCTTGTTCTTGTCGACGAGACCCTCGCTTAGTAGGCGGGCGATGAGCTCTTGACGCCGGCGCGCCACGTCGCCCAAGAGGCCCTCGACGTCGACGTCGGTGATGGTGAAGCCGATTCGCCCCTGGGGGGCGTAGAGGTCGACGTAGCCGTAGACGTTCACGACCATCCCGGCCTGGAGCACGACGCCCTCGGCGGCGAGACGCTTCTTCAGGGGTCCCCACGGGGTCGCCCAACAGTGGGCATTGAGTACCGGTCGCTTGGTGTCGCTGTGGGTTCCCGCGTCCACCATGTCAAGGTAAACGTGGCCTTTTTCGTACACCTTGGCGATCTCTCCGCGCACCCAGCGCGGCCGACGGCGCCCGAAACCTTCTTCGAGGTGGGCCGTCAAGAGTTGATAGAACTGTGCGACTTCGAGGACTTCGTCAGCCATCTCGACGTCCATCGCCATTGTGCGAGGTTACCGTGGTGTCGTAACACGATTGTCGCTTGTCGCCAGTGGGCCAATGTGCCAAAATTGCTGCGGATGGTGAGTCGACTGGGTGGTCGCACTGGGCTAACGCCCGGTGAGGAAAGTCGGGGCTCCACAGGGCAGGGTGCTCACGAAATGTGAGTCGCGGCGACGTGCAGGAAAGTGCCACAGAAAACAGACCGCCGATGGCTTGGGTAACCAGGTACAGGTAAGGGTGAAACGGTGCGGTAAAAGCGCACCAGCGTTGTGGGTGACCACAGCGGCTTGGCAAACCCCACCCGGAGCAAGATCAAACATGGGAGGCGGCCCGCGCGCCTCGTAACAGAGGCACTCCCGAGGTAGATCGCTGAGATGGATGGCCGCCCAGCCTTCGAAAGAAGGTGGACAGAACCCCGCTTACAGGTCGACTCACCATCCCTTGTCGACGCATCACACGAATCAGAAAGGACATGACGTGCCGCATCTGCCCTACCGCGAACTGCCGGTAGCGGACCCCGGCACGCCCAATACCGACTCACCCGCGAGTTTCTTGCGCTGGTTGGCCGGTCATCAGCGCTGGCTACTTACTCTGAACGCGCTCTTTGGCATCGGCTGGATGGTGGCCCAGGCGCTGGTCTGGTTCGCCGTGGGAGCCGCGATCGATCAAGGCGTCGAGCACCACGACACTGGCCAACTGTGGAAGTGGGTTGGGGTCGTCGTGGTCCTGGGCGTCATTCAGGCGGTCTGTGGATCACTGCGCCACCAGCTCGCCGTCACCAACTGGATGCAGGCGACGTACCGAACGATCCAGGTCGTGGGACGGCACATCACCACGACTGGCACGGCCCTCACCGACGAGATTCCCTCGGGCGACGTCGTCAACACCGTCGCGGCCGACGCCGTGCGCGTCGGGAGCACCTTTGACAGTTTCGCCCGATTCGCGGGAGCCATTGTGGCGTGGATCGTCGTGTCCTTCATCCTGCTCTCGACCTCGGTCGAGCTCGGCCTCGTGGTGCTCCTCGGCGTACCGGTCCTCGGCTCGCTCACGGTGCCACTCATGCGGCCGCTGCACCGCACCCAGGCCGCCCAGCGCGAAGCCGCGGGTCGACTGGCGGCCCTCGGCGCCGACACGGTGGCCGGACTGCGTATTTTGCGCGGCGTGGGGGGCGAAGACGTCTTCTTCGAGAACTACCGACGTCAAAGTCAGCTCGTACGCGCCGCGGGTGTTCGCGTGTCGTCTCCCCAGGCCGGTCTCGAGTCGGGACAGGTGCTGCTGCCGGCCATCTTGACGGGCATCGTGACCTTCATCGGCGCGCGCGACGTCATGAACGGCACCCTGCAGTCGGGCCAACTCGTCGCATTCTTCGGGTACTCGATGTTCCTGACCACTCCCCTGCGCACCGCCATCGACTACGTCATTCAAGCCACGCGGGCCTACGTGGGCGCGGGCAAGGTGCTGCGCGTGCTCGCCATCACGCCCACCGTCACGAGTCCGGAGAACCCCCTCGCCTGGCCCGCGCGGATCACGCGTCTCGAGGATCGACGTAGTGGACTGATCCTCGAGCGGGGTCAACTCTGCGCCATGGTGACCGACCTGCCGGAAGACGCCGTCTACCAAGCCGATCGCCTAGGACGCTTTAACGCCGATGACCACGATGTCTTTGTCAACGGCCTGCCGATCGCGAACTACGCCCTCGATGACGTGCGAAGCCACGTGGTCGTCAGCGAGATCGAACCCCGACTCTTCTCGGGCGAGTTGCGCTACGAGCTCATGCCCCACGAGGCGATGGACGACGAGCGCATCTACGCGGTCCTGCACGCCACGAGCTCTCTGGACGTGCTCGACGCTCTCGACGACGGACTGTCCACCACGGTCGAAGAACGGGGACGAGGTTTCTCGGGAGGTCAGCGCCAGCGCTTGAGTCTGGCGCGCGCCATCCTCACCAATGCCGAGGTCCTCGTACTGGTCGAGCCCACGTCGGCCGTGGACACCCACACTGAGGGACGCATCGCCGCACGACTTCGCGAGATCCGCGGCGCCCACACGACCCTGCTCGCCACCACGAGTCCGTTGCTGCTCGAGCGGATGGATCTCGTCTATCTCCTCGAGGACGGGCGCGTCGTCGATCAGGGTACCCACGACGCACTCGTTGAGCGCTCAGCGCGCTACCGCCAGATCGTTCTGCGCGAGGACAGCTAATGAGTGACGTCACCCGAGCCCGCACCAACCAACTCCCCACCGCGACCTCGTCGGTCGTGCGGGCCTACGCGCGCGTCCTGATGCACCAGCACCGTCGGCCCCTCGCGCGCATGCTCTCGCTCTACTCTCTGGCCGCGGTCATGGGCCTGATCCCGGCGTGGGTGATCGGTGAGATCACGGACTTCGCCTCCGATCACCAGCTCAACGGACACAAGATCTCCCTCTACGTGGGCGTGCTCGTCGTGTCGTCGCTCGCCTACGCGGTCCTCACGTACTTCGCGCGTCGGCGCAGTTACGTCCTCGGCGAGATTGTCTTTGCGCAGTTGCGCGAGGAGTTCCTCGCGAGCGTGCTGGGCCTGCCGCTCATGGAAGTCGAACGGGCCGGCACCGGCGATCTGCTGAGTCGCACCACCAATGACATGGAGGCCCTCTCGCGCACGGTGCGCTTCGCCGTGCCCGAGTGGCTGGTCGCGATCCTCCAGGCGATCCTCACCCTGGGCGCGATGCTGCTGGTGAGTCCCCTAGCCAGCGTCGCGAGCCTGGTGTCCCTACCGGTGCTCTTTTTCTCGACGCGCTGGTACCTGCGCTACGCCACGCCCGGGTATCGCCGCGAGCGCATCAGCTACGCCACCTTGTCGGGTACCGTCGCCGAGACCGCCGAAGGCGCTCGCACCATTGACGCCCACCGCTTGGGGGGTCGTCAGTCCACGCGCATCGAAGACAACGTGCGCGAGTCCTTCTACTCCGAGATGTACACCCTGCTCATGCGCATGGTCTGGTTTCCCACCATTGAAGGGGCCTTTGCCGTGGCGGTCGCCGTGACGCTCGCGTGGAGCGGCTGGCTCGCCATTCACCACATCGTGGCCATTGGCGCGGCCACCACGGTCACGCTCTACGTCGTACAGATCAACGACCCACTCGATCGAATCGTGTCGTGGCTGGACGAACTCCAGATCGGCCAGACCTCGCTCGCGCGCCTGGTGGGCGTCTCGGTCGTGCGTGACGATCGTCCCCTCGAAGGACCCGAACCCCACGACGAAACGATCGTGCTCGAGGACGTGTACTACTCGTACCGACCCGGCCACGACGTTCTGCGCGGCATCTCACTCACGGTGCGCCCGGGCGAACGTCTGGCCATCGTGGGACCCTCGGGCGCGGGTAAGTCGACGATCGGGCGACTGATCGCGGGTATTGACGCGCCCCGCCAGGGATCCATTCGGGTCGGCGGGGTCGAGGTCGCCCAGATGCCGCTGGCCAACTTGCGCCGTCACATCTCGCTCGTGACCCAAGAGCACCACATCTTCATCGGCTCGGTTCGCGACAACCTGGCACTCGCGCGGCCCGAGTCCAGCGACGACGAGATCAAAGCGGCCCTCGAGTCGGTGGACGCCCTCGAGTGGGTGGAGCACCTGCCGGCGGGGATGGCGACCGAACTGGGTACGACCGGTTATCTCATCTCTCCCGCCCAAGCCCAGCAGCTGGCGCTGGCGCGGCTCGTCCTGAGCGACCCCCACACTCTCATCCTCGACGAGGCGACCGCGCTGCTCGACCCTCGCGCGGCGCGTCACCTCGAGCGCTCGCTGAGTGCGGTCCTGCGGGGTCGTACCGTCATCGCCATCGCGCATCGCCTGCACACCGCGCACGACGCCGACCGCGTGTGTGTGGTCGTGGACGGCCAGATCGCCGAGCTGGGCACCCACGACGAGCTCGTGGCGTTGGGCGGCGAGTACGCGGCTCTGTGGAGTAGTTGGCGAAACGAGAAGCCGACCGCCTCGTAGGCTTTGCCGGTGGCCGAGTACCTGCGGAGCGATGAGGTATCCGCCTGTGTGCATCGCGTCGCCCTCTCGCGCGGTGCGCCGTTTGACATCGAGGTTCTTCCCCCCACGCCCGAGATGGAGCGTCGCCGACGCAGTGCGGCCGAGCACCGCCGCGACGTTCTCGAGACCCTCGCCACTTTGCATCCCGACGCGCGACGACCCCACGGCGAGAACGAGACGATGTCAATGCTCGAGCAAGGTGTCCCCCTCCTCCTGCAGCCGCGTCTATCCCTGGACGAGCGTGGTCGGCGCTCGGCGTCGATTCATGCGCTTATTCGGGTGGGTCGCGTCGCCGAACGCTTCGCGTACGCGCCCCTGTTGGTGAAGAACCATGAAGTGGTCGAGGCCGCCAGTACCCGGCGCACGCTGTTGGGCACGCTCGAACTCCCCCGACCCACCGAGGCCACGTTCGTCGACGGGGTCGGGACCCGACCAGGTCCGCCCATGACCCGCAGCGGACTCTCGCTCACCCACGCCACGCGCGTTCTCGCCGCCCTCGGGCACGCCGATCCCAACTCACGCGGGGCGATCGTTGATCGACAGAGCCGGTTGTGGTGGTTCGAACTGGCGGGACACAGCTATCCCCGTTTCAATCTGTCCACCTACGACCATCTCTACGAGGAGCGACTCGGGGTGCTGCGAGCCCACGACGAGTGGGCAGAGTCGCGCGTCGCGTTTCCCACCACGCCCTACTGGCACCGCGACTGCCCCGACTGTCCCTACGCGACCCACTGCGAGAACGAGCTCGAGGGAACCGACGACGTGTCCCTTGTGCGCTTTACGTCCTTCGATCAACAGCTCCTGCTGCGCGAACACGGGGTCGACACGCGGGCCCAACTCGCTCGTCTGGATCCTGAGATCGCACGGCGCGCTCGTCATACCACCATCAATCCTTTAGAACCGCACCGAGCCGAAGAGGTCCTGGGACGCACCATCGACAAACTGGACGACCTTATTTACCGGGCTCGGGCTCGAGAACGCGCGAGCTCACTGCGCATCGTCGCACCGAGCGACATTGGGTGCCCCACCGCCGACGTCGAAGTGGACGTCGACATGGAGAGCTACGACGACACCACCTACCTGTGGGGCGCATTCGTGACGCTCAACGTTCCCACCGACGGTGTCCGCGCGGGCTATCGCTCCTTCGTCGAGTGGACCGACCTGACGCCGAATGCCGAGACGCGGATATTCAGCGAGTTCTGGTCGTGGTTAAGCGAGATTCGAGAGCAGTGTCGGGCCCAGGGACGCAGTTTTGCCGCCTACTGCTTCTGGGCGGCGGCCGAAGACGGGGCTATGAACCGCGCCGTGGCGAATCCCAGCGCCGACGCGCCGCCCATCGACGAACTTCTCGCGTTTCGTCGGGCCGAACCGCCGGAGTGGATCGATCTTCACGAACTCGCGAAGCGACAGATTCAGACCGAGGGCCCCCTCGGTCTCAAGCAGTTGGCCATGGCGGCTGGCTTTCATTGGCGAGACGCCAACCCCAGCGGCGAAGCATCCATGGTCTGGTACGAAGTGGCATCTCACGACGACTCGCCCACCGCACTCGCCTCGCGCGAACGGATCGTGACCTATAACGAGGACGACTGTCGGGCGACCAAGGCCCTGCGCGACTGGCTCAACGGACCCGCGCGCTCACTACCCCACCGTGACGACGTCCTTTAAGTTTTCGGGGGGATCATTAGCATTGCCCAGTGGCTTTCGCTGGTTCTGACTCGACACCGGAGCTCTCACCAGTAGTCGCCCGACTCTTGGGGTTCCTGTCGAGCGTCCTGTCCTTAGCCCTCGCGGGCGCAGCCGCCCTCTACGTGAGCGACCTCGCCCAGGGCCGCATCACCGAGGGAGTGATCGGACTCATAGGAGTGGTCGCTGTTCGTTGGCTGAGCTCGAGTTCTCTCGAAGGCTGGGCCGAACACGCGGCGGCACGAGTGCGCGGCCGATGGAGGTCCAGCATCGTCACTCAACTCGAGGTCCCGCGCCGCGAAGGTGAACGAGCGCGTGGCGATCTCACCGTCGCGATCGATCACGCGGCCGAGGGTCCTGAACTCGAGCGACTCCGCACGAGTGCTGCCACGTCGCTGCTCGGGATCGTGGTTGTCTTCTGGGCGGCCGGCTGGCTGGGCCTGGTCATCACGCTGGGTCTGCTCGCACTCGCCGCACCGCTGTATCAACGTGCGGGCGCGCGCAGTGACGCCATGGCCCAGCAGTATCGGGCCCGCCGCGCCACGCTGGAGGCTCGTCAACTCGAGATCCTCCAGCACGCGCCGGAGCTGCGCGCTCTGGGCGCGGTGACGTACGGCGCCGATGAGATCGCGGCGATCTCGGATAGCGAGCACTCCCTCGCCCTGCGGGCGATCCGCATCGCACTGGGCTCGTCGCTCGTCACCGAGTTCTTGAGCGGCGTGAGCGTCGGTTTGGTCGCCATGGTGGTGGGATTCGGACTGCTCAACGGGCACCTCAGCCTGGTGCGCGCCCTGGTCGCCGTTCTCGTCACGGCCGATCTGTTCACCCAAGTGCGGCGATATGGCGTGGAGTTTCATCGTCGCGAGGACGCTCAGCGCGCACTCGACGCACTCCTCATTCCCACGGGGCGCGTCGCGCTGACCTCGCACGAACTACTCGTCGCCGAGGGCGTCGTCACCGACGTGAACCCGCAGGTCATCTCCCTCGCGGTACGAGCGGGCGACCGCGTCACTGTCACGGGACCCTCGGGCGCGGGCAAGACAAGTCTCTTGTACACGCTCGTCGGCTGGCGCAGCACGCGTGCCGGCGTCTCTCACCTAGGCAACGCAGCCGTGGGATTCGTGAGTCCCGAGAGCCCGGTGCTGTCGGGCTCGCTGCGCGACAATCTCTCGTTGGGCGACCCCTTGAGCGACGACGAACTTCGCGAGGTTCTCGCGGCCCTGGCGCTACGTGGACCGCGTTTCGACGACCTCGACACTGAACTGCTCGCTGACGGACGCGGATTGAGCTCCGGGGAGCGCGTGCGCTTAGTGCTCGCTCGCGCGCTCCTGCATCACGTCGCGCTCGTGGTGCTCGACGACGTGTCCGGCGTGCTCGACGAGGACGCGCGTCGAGCCGTGCGGGCCACGCTTGAGGGACTCCCCAACCTCGCGATCATCGAAGCGTCCGTCGACACCCCGCTGATGAGCAGCGCGAATCGGCGCATCGAGTTGAGCGCATGAGTGACGACCTCGTGCGACTGCGGCGCTGGCTCACGCGCGCCCAACCGCCGCGCCGCGATCTGGTGCGCGCGCTGCTCGCGGGCTTCATCGCGACCGCGACGAACCTTGCGCTGCTCGCCGGCGCCGTGGGTCTGCTCGTGGACAGCGCGTCGCGACCCGGGCTACGTGCGGTGGCGCTCGCGCTCGTCGTCATCGAACTCTTCGCGTTCCTGCGCTCGCCTCTGCGCTACGCCGAGCGACTCGCCGCCCACCAACTCGGTTTTCGCGCCGTGTCGCGCTGGCGGCGCTGGTTGGTGCTCGTCGTGGGGCAACTGAACTACTCGCAGTGGCGCCGCTACGCCAGCGGCGATCTGCTCGAACGCGCACTCAGCGATACCGATGAACTTCAAGACCTCTGGCTGCGATTCGTCATTCCCTTCGTCGACGTCGTCGCCGTCATGGTTCTCGGCGACGTCGTGATCGCACTGCTACCCGCGAGCGGTACGTGGTGGCCCTTCGCGCTCAATCTGGCGGCCGCTCAGCTGATCGGTGTGGTGGCCCTGTGCTGGCTCGCGCGCTCCGAACTGCAAGGCGACCGGGAACTTCGCCTGGCGCGGGGCGACTACCGGGCCCAACTCGTTGAACTCAGCACCGCAGCACCGGAGCTCGCGCTCCTCGGTCGCCGCGACGTCGCTGAGGATCGCCTCCACGTCGCTCAACTCGCGCTCAGCGCCGCCGAGCTCACCATGGTTCGACGTCGCCGACGCTCGGGTCTCGTCGTGGCGTTGTTCTCGGTTCTCGCTCTCGCGGCCCTGGCGAGCCACCCCTCGACGTCGGCCGTCTGGCTCTGCGTCGCGGCGGTGATCGCCTGGTCGACCTACGAGGCGCTCGGTAGCGTGCGCGCGGCGCTGATGGCAGCGGTTGACGTGAGCGGGGGCGGCGAGCGACTCGAAGCACTCGCTGGACCATCCCACGCGCGGGTGGCTCCGTGGGTGGGAGCAACGGTGCGCCTGGAGCACGTGCGAATCGACGAAGATGACCGGACTCTGGTGCGCGACGCCACGTTGGTGGTGGACCCGGGCCGCCACGTCGCGCTCGTCGGCGAGTCCGGGGTCGGCAAGTCGACGCTACTGCGCTCTCTGGCCAACCTGGACGGAGTCGTTGACGGAGCGATCAGCTTGGGCGGCGTCGATCTGCGGGAGTTACGCGAGGACGAGTTACGAGAGCGCGTCGCCTACGTCGCGAGCGAACCTGGACTCACGAGAGGCTTCGCGCTCGATGTCGTGGCGCTGGGGCGACCCACCACCCGTGATCTCACCAGTGATCTGGCGTCGCTCGGCGTCATCGCCGATCGCACGACCCGCTTCGAGGAGCTCTCCCGGGGCGAGCGCGCCCGCATCGCGATTGTGCGTTCACTGGTGACGAGTCCTGATCTGATCCTGCTCGACGAACCCACCGCGGGACTAGGCCGCGACGAGACACGCGACGTCCTCGCCCTACTGTCCGACCAAGGGGCGACGGTGATCGTCGCCACCCACGACGAGGACGTGATGGCCTGGTGCGACGTGGTGATTGAACTTCGCGGCGGCGAACTCCTTACCCGTTGAGCCTCGACATGGTCGCCGAGCTGTAGCGATCACCCTGGACCGACTCACGCGGCACCGCCGCTTCGAGCGCGGCGACGTCCTCGGCACTGAGGGTGATATCGAGCGCCGCCACGTTTTCGCGCAGCCACTTGCGCCGCTTGGTCCCCGGGATTGGCACCACGTCACTTCCGCGCGAGAGCACCCAGGCCAGTGAGAGTTGAGCGGCCGTGACGCCCTTGTCACGAGCGATCGCCATGACGCGCCGCGCGAGGGCGAGATTGTGCTCGCGCGCCGTGCCCGAGAAACGCGGGTTGTGCGAGCGAAAATCGGTGTTGTCGAGCGTGGAGGTCTCGATTTCATCGGTGAGAAAGCCCCGCCCGAGTGGGCTGTACGCGACGAAACCAATGCCGAGGCGCCGACACGTTTCGAGCACCCCGTCTTCGGGATCCCTCGTCCACAGTGAGTACTCACTCTGCAGCGCGGTGATCGGATGCACTGCGTGGGCGCGCTCGATCGTGGACGACGCCGCCTCGGAGAGTCCCAGGTGGCGAACCTTTCCCGCCTGCACCAACGTCGTCATGGCGCCCACGGTCTCTTCGATGGGCACGCTCGGATCCACCCGGTGCTGGTAGTAGAGGTCGATGTACTCCACACCGAGGCGCGCGAGTGAGGCGTCACAGGCGGCCACCACGTACTCGGGCGTGCCATTGACGCGTATGTACGAACCGTCCTCGCCCCGCTCGTTGCCGAACTTGGTGGCCAGTACCACCTCGTCGCGGCGACCCTTGATGGCCGAACCCACGAGGCGTTCGTTGGTGAAGGGCCCGTACATGTCGGCCGTGTCCAAAAAGTTCACGCCGAGCTCTAACGCCTCATGAATGGTGGCGATTGACTCGGCGTCGTCGGTCGTGCCGTAGAACTCGCTCATGCCCATGCAACCGAGGCCTTCGGCCGACACCTCCAAGCCTTGACCGAGAGTCCTGTGCTCCATCGCGTATTCCTCCTTGTGAAATTGCTCACGACACGTCTATTTACGGCGTTTGTGAGCATGGTACCCCTCTGGGGACGAACTAATTTTTCGGTATTGGCTGGGGGGGCCAAACATCGAGCGCCCGCCTGTTCCGCGAGGAGCAGGCGGGCTCCGTTGTCTTTATATCAATCTCAGGTCACTTGAAGGTTTGGCCAGAGTTGTGCACCGCGTGGCCACGCGTTGGCCGCGTGCGCGAACCCTACGTCAGCGTCGGCACAGCGTTGTAGCGAATCAGCGACGGCGCCCCGTTTCGTGCACCCACCAACGTCAGAGAACCGTTCTCCAGGCGCATACGCCACGCGATCGATCCGGGCACGCCCAACGCCCACGCCACCGCTGACTTAATCGGTGAGACGTGACTCACGATCGCCAGGTGCTCGTTGGGTGAATACAGCAGATTCGTCGTATCGCCCAGCAGAGCGTCGAGTTCGTGGTGAACACGCTCGTCGAGTTCGGCCAACGATTCGCCTCCCCCAAAAGCCTGATCATGCCGGTGTTCGAGGGCTCGCCACCCTTCGCTCGCACCGGGCGTGGTCGAGGACCCCTCGAAGGTTCCGTAGTCCAGTTCAACGAACGAGTCCTTCACCACCGCGACCAGTCCGGGCACGACCAGCGCCGCTGTCTCTCGGGCCCGGTTCAAAGGTGAAGTCCAGACTTCCCGCACGTTCTCCAGCCACGGAGCAAGGGCTCTGGCTTGACGCTCACCTAACTCGGTCAGATGCGGGTCGCCACGCCCGACGACGAGTCCTTGGGCGTTGGAGGTCGATTGACCGTGTCGAACGAACGCGATCACGGCAGAAGAATGCGCCCGCACTCGGGACAGTCCATGAACGTGTCGGGCGCGAGAACTTTGAAGTGGTCGTAGTCAAGCGGCGACAGGCGCAGACGACAGCCGTCGCAGCGTCCTTCAATCACCTGAGACGCCCCGGAGGTGCCCACACGAGCGAGCGCCGCGTCGTAGCGCGCGAGCAACGCGGGTGCCACGTCGCGCGCGCGGTCGACACGACTAGCGGTCAAGGAGGCAACTTCGTCCTCCAGCGACGCGCGCAACTCTTTGATCGTCTCGATGAGTTCTGCGCGCCGTCGCACACCGGGTTGCGCGAGCTCTTTGATCTCCTCCACGCGTGCCTGGGCCGGCTCGAGCTCCTCGAGCACTTCGAGCTCTCGATCCTCGCTGTCGCTCAGACGCTCTCGCACGTGGGTCAGCTCGCCCTGAATTGCGGTCAACTCGCGCGCACCGGCCGTGGACGCGCTGAGCGCGTGATCGAGGTCTCTCGCGCGCAGACGAAGTCGCTCTGACTCCTTCGACGTCTGATCCGACAGCGCAGTGAGCGGTGCCAGAACGGCCTCCGCGCCCTTGAGTTCCGCGAGGAGTTCGCGCAGGTGTCGCTCGAGTTCGGCGAGTTCCACGCTTTCGGGAAGGTGATCGCGCTGGGAGCGCACCCGCTCAATCCAGCGGTCGGCCTCCATGAGGGCGCGCAGTGTCTCGGTGTCGCTCACGCGCTCAGTTTCTCACGCCGAAGGTCTCGTTCAACTCGGCGAGCTTGCCCAACGCGGACCGCAACCCGGGCTCACAGCGCTCCAGGGCGGACGGGTAGTCGAACCAGTACACCTCAGGACTCTCGCCCTCGGGCGGCGAGGGATCGATCGGATCGCTGAGCAACACGTAGCGCACGTCGTAGTGAGTATGTCCGTTGGGCCCCGGGTGCACGTCGACGTGAAAGATCGACGCGGGCTCTCGGTGACGCGCGAGGAGGCCCGTCTCTTCGAGCGTCTCGCGTACGCAGGCCTCTTCGGGCGTTCTCGCCCGCGTCGACGTGGCCACCGGGCTGCACCCAGATGCCCAAGAGCTTGTGCTCGTGAAGGATCACCCCGCGCGAGGAGACCACGAAAGCTGAAGCGGTGACGTGATGATCGTTCGCGTGCTCGTCGAGAGGATCACCGGGCCAGTTCAGTCGCTCGAGCGTCTGAGCGATCGAGAGGCGCTCTCGCTCATCCACCGGCGTGAGGGCGCTGATCTGAGCCCTCAGTTCGTCGCTGATCACTGGCTCTCCAGGAGCCGTCGCACCGACGCGGGCACCTCGATCTCCCCGTTCGCCATCGCGCCGTAGGGATCGGGCACCGGGTCGCCAAAGACGAGTCGTGCGGGCACGGTGCCCGCCCAGATGGGCAGCGCCTGATCTTCTGGTTCGTCGTCCGTCGGTCCGGCCGAGATCTTGGCCGAGGCCTCGTCGATCGAGACCGCCACCACCAGGGTGAGGCGCTGTTCGCGCTCGCTCATCGCTCGCGCCTCACCGGCGCGACCAGCGACCACGCGATCCACGAAGCGATCGAGAACCCGCGACTTCTCTGCGCCGTCGGTGACTTCACGCGCGGTACCCACCACCGCGACCGACCGGTACGCAATGGAAGACTCAAAGCCGCTGCGCGCGAGTCGAAGACCGTCAAAGACGGTCACGGTCACAAAAGCCTCGGCGTCACGAACAATCGCCTTCATCACCTCGTTCGACGGACTGCCGTGCAGATAGATCGTGTTGCCTTCGCGCAGGTGCAACGTCGGCAGGGCCATGGCGTGGCCACCCACGGTGGCGGCCATGTGACAGACCCACGCCTCGTCGAGGATCTCGTAGATGACGTCCTTGTCGTACGAGGCCTTTTGGGGTAGACGGCGCACCCGCGTGCGCGCGCCCGGCCCGAGTACGTCGCTCACGGATAGATCTCCCCGCTGAAGAACGTGCGCGCCATGCCCGCGACTTCAACGTTGCTCTCGAAGAGACGGGCGTACATCATGCCGCCGCGCGAACTGGCCTGTCGCACGGTGACGGTCGGCGAACCCGACTTCTCCACCCACCACGGAGCGACCGCACACATCGCACTGCCGGTGACGGGATCTTCGGCCAGGCCCAGGCGCGGGGCGAAGACGCGGATCGTGGCGTCCGCCTCTGGGCCGCCTACGCAGGCCACGATGATCAGCGAACTGGGGACGAGAAACAGGCTGAGCTGGTCGATGCTGAGGTCACAGAGGGTCTCGTAGTCCTTCACGATCGCGAGCACGCTGGCCGGGCCGGCCTGGTACGCCTCGAGCACTTCGCCGAGCGCTCCGTTGAGGTAGGAGGGGTGAATGGGCTCGAGGTAGAGGCGCGGCAGATCGACGCCGATGAGTCCGTCGGGCAATCGGCAGCCCGAGAGTACCCCGGCGCGAGTGTCGAAGAAGAATCGCCCGCCCGG
Source organism: uncultured Acidimicrobiaceae bacterium (assembly GCA_963791015.1). Classification (GTDB taxonomy): domain Bacteria; phylum Actinomycetota; class Acidimicrobiia; order Acidimicrobiales; family RAAP-2; genus RAAP-2. The sequence goes on from CAWBQX010000002.1 coordinate 566,940, forward strand.
AAAGCCGAGTTCGTTCAGTAGTACGTGCACGGCCGCCACCGTCGCGTGACCGCACAGGTCGACTTCGACTGTCGGCGTGAACCAGCGCAGCGACCAGTGATCCCCGACCTGTCGCACGAACGCGGTCTCGGAGACCCCGAACTCGAAGGCGATCAGTTGCATCTCGTCGTCGGGCAGGGGGTGTTCGAGCAGCACGACCACCGCCGGGTTGCCCCGCTCGCCGTCCCCGATAAAACAGTCGACCCACCAGAGACGGTGCCCGAAGGTGACGTCTACGGAATCCACCACTAGAGACTGCCACACCCGCTACATACCCCCCGTTAGTGTTGAACGGTGCGTGTGGCGACCTTTAACCTTCACGCGGGTGTCGACGGCTGGGGTCGACCGACTCAGGTCCTCGACGTGCTCAAGGCTCTCGACGCGGACATCATGATCCTGCCCGAGATCTGGCGCGGCGATAACGGACCCGACTTCTTTGACGATCTGCGCGAGTCCCTGCACGTCGAGGGTGGCTTCGTGGCATTAGCGCGCGGCGAACGCGTCACCACGGGCGTGGGAACCCGGGCCTGGCAGCCCAAACGCGCCCACTTCACGGGAGAACGCGGCGTCTATCTCTTTGAGCACCGCGAGATGACCAAGGCTCAACTGGCCACGCGCGAAGCGATCACCCGCTTCGAGCCCGGGACCTGGGGACTCGGACTCCTCACGCGTTTTATGGTCGAGAGTTTTGAGACGATCGCTCTCGGGCGTTTACCCCGTGAGCGCGTCCAGCGCGCGGTGCACGTGGCGCGACTCAACGACGGAACGCGCTCCTTTTACGTACTGGCCGTGCACGGCGCGCACATCAGCCACGGTTCCTATCAGCAGTACCGGCGCATCAATGAGATCGCCAGCCACCTCGAGGCCGGCGTGCCGATTCTCATCGGCGGCGACTTCAACTGCTGGCGCCCACTGCTGCGCGTGTTTCTCCCGGGCTGGAAGACCTTGGCGCGCGGGCGAACGTGGCCCACGCCCCATCCCCACTCCCAGATCGACCACATCTTGGGACGCGGCCCCTGGGTGTCGCTCGATAGCTTCACCCGCGAGGGTGGCAGCGATCACCGCGCACTCGTCGCCGACGTCGAGCTGCGTTAGGTCAGTTCCATCTCGGAACTCTCGGGGAGCTTGTAGAGCAGGGCGAGTAACGGCAGCAGAGGCAGGAACGTGATGAGCGCGGCCGGTCGCAGAGATCCCGCACCGGTCACGTGCACGCTGTCACCCACCAGGCCAAAGACGAGCAGGCCGACGATCGCGCCTACCACGCCGGCCACCACGATCCACCCTGCGGCCGTGGCGCGTGTGGAGTGCGGAAAGAGTTCAGTGCTGATCGCCGCGAGAGCGGGCGCCAGCAGTCCCCCGGCGGCGACGCCGCCCATGTAGCCGACGACGAAAGCGGCCTTGCCCCCGCCGTAGGCGATCGCGGCCATGACCGCCGTCGCGATCGTGCCGATGATGATGGTCCCGCGACGACCGAGCGCGACCGCGCAGTAGCGACTGAGCACAAGCCCGCCGAGACCGGTGAGAGCGCTGAGCGCCACCACGAGCGACACCACGATCGGTGAGATCTTGAGCACGCTTTCGCCGTAGACAAAGGTGAACCCGCCCGCCGGACCCGAGATCACGCCGACCAGGAAGATGATGACCCCGACGATCGCCACGCGCGCACGTAGGCCCCTGGGCACCGCACCCAGACGCGCCATCGTGGCGCTCGCGCCTCGATACTCGGGCTCGGGAATCGGTCGCAGCAAGGGACGAAGAAACAGCATCGGGATGAGCGCGATCGCAAAGAGATAGCGAAACGAATCGGGACCCTTAATGAGTCCCGAGATGATCGCCGCGAGCCCCGCGCCGACTCCCGCGCCCGCCGACACGATGACCAGGCGGTCAATGCGCGAGCGCGTGCTCGAGAGTTCCACGGTGATCACTGAGACCAGCGTCGACGTCGACGTCAGCAGTGGGCGAGCCAAAGCGAAGCAAGCCACGAAGAACCAGTACGTGGGGCTGAGCGCGGCGCACGCGGTGATGAAGAGGCCGACCAACAGTGTGCGGTGCACCATGCTCACGCGTCCCCAGCGGTCGGCCAGTGAGGCCAGCGGCAACGCGCCCAGTGAGGCGAAGCGCAGGATCGCAAGGCCAATGCCCAGCTGCGAGCCCGACAGACCCACCACGCTCTGGAGTGTCTTCGTTGAACTGTGGTGCCCGAAGTAGCCGGCGACCTTGTCGAGGGAGGCGACCGCCCCGAAGGGCGCGAACCCCGCGACTAACGCCACCAGAAAGAGAGAGATCGTCACGGGCTGCCAATTTCGACGCACCATGGCGACGAGCGAGTCAGCCAAGTCGCAACGTCTCGTCGACGGCCACCAACGTCTTACCGTGGTTGCCACCGGTAAAGAGCAGCCCGAGCGCCTCGGTCGCGCGCTCGAGCCCGACCACCACGTGTTCTTGGTGTCGCAACTCGCCCGAGAGCACCATCATGGCTAGGGCCCCCTGGGCTTCGGCGAAGCGCTTCTCGAAGTCGAGGATCAAGAAGCCCTCCATACGCGCGCGCCGCACGATCAGCATGGACGTGTTTTCGATTCCGCGGCGCGGGCCGACGACGTTGTACTGAGAGATCGCGCCACACAGCACGATGCGTGCGTGCATCGCGAGATTGACCAGCACGGCGTCGAGGATCTCGCCCCCCACGTTGTCGAAGTACAGGTCCACGCCCGTCGGACAGGCCTCGCGCAGTCGCGAGCCCAGGTGATCCTCGCGGTAGTCCAGGCACCCGTCGAATCCGTAGGCGTCGACAACCTCGGCGCACTTCTCAGGCCCGCCGGCGATCCCGATCACGCGAGCGCCCTTGGACTTGGCGATCTGTCCGGCGACCGAACCGGTGGCTCCCGCTGCGCCCGAGACGACCACGACATCACCGTCCTTCACCTGGCCGACGTCGGTCATCCCAAAGTACGCGGTGATGCCCGTCACGCCCAGCACATTGAGGACCGTCGCCAGGTCCAGGCCCAGCCCCGAGGGGATGACCGAGAACCGGCGATCGTCGTCGGCGACCACCCACTCCTGCCAGCCAGTAAAGCCGAAGACGAAGTCACCCACTCGGTAGTGATCGTTCTTCGACTCCACCACGACGCCCGCGCCGCTGCCGCGAACGACGTCACCCAGTTGGATGGGTGGCATGTAGCCCGGCGCGTCGTCCATCCACGTGCGAATCGTCGGATCGATGCTCAACATCGCCACCTTGATGAGGGCTTCTCCCTCGCCGCACTCTGGTCGAGGAGTCGTGACGAGCGTCGTGACCGACTCGCTCAGGGCACCGTGGGGGCGTTCGGCGAGCAAAATCTGGCGGTTGTCCATGAGGACTCCTTTAGGGCGAGGTGCCCCCACACTAAGTCGCGCGGTCCCGCGCGCGGAGTGACTTAACTCTCGCGAGTCGCGCGCACGCGACGGATGACTTCGTCCACGACGTCGCTGGTGGATGCGTCGCCGCCGAGGTCGAAGGTGCGGATGCCGTCTCTCGCGGTGGACAACGTCGCCTCGCGGATCGCTACCGCACCGGCCGCGCAGTCCGGGTGACCGCGATAGCCCGCATGCTCGAGTACCGCGGCACACGCGAGCAGCATCGCCATGGGATTGGCCACGTTCTTTCCCTCGAGCGAGGGCGCGGTGCCGTGGGGGGCCTCGGCCATCGCGACCGTCGGCTCCAGGTGCTCGTCCAGTGACAAGAGCACGGACTCGGCCCCGGCGATCGAACCGAACATGGCCAGCACCAGGTCACTCAGGCAGTCGCCGTCTCGATTCAGGGCGGGAATCACGACCGGGCTGGGCCAGCCCTCAGTCATCAGACCGGCGTAGGCCGCGTCGATCAGCATGGGGCGATAGGGCACGTCGGGGTGGCGCGCGGCCGCGGCGTCCATCTCCTCTTTGAGCATGCCTTCGTAGGTCGGCGAGACGGTCCACTTCGGGCCGCCGTAGACGAGACCGCCGAGTGAGCGGGCCGAGCGAAATGAGAACTCGGCGACCGACTGGCACACCGATCGCTCGATGCGCTCGGTGCGCCACGCCTCTTCCGCGCGGGATCCCGGCTCACCGTCACGACCCTCGAGTGCGCCGTACGCATCCCCGACCGCCATGCGTACCACGACGACGGGATAACTCAAGGCGACGATGGGCGTCACCCCGGGGATCCGACGACCGGTGCGAACGATGACCTTGCCGTCGATGCCTCGGCGCAGGATCTGGTTGGGTGAGCCCACCCCGCCGCGCTCGGGCGGGGTCACGGTCGCCGCCTTGAGGCCGAGGCCGGTCTCGCGCATCGCGGTGGCGGCTTCGCGAACGACGCCGTTATCGGTTGCTTCACGGGCCCCGAGCGAGAGATCGAATCGCACCAGTTCGACCTCGGCGCCGAGCACGGACGGCTCGAAGACCCGCAACGACTCTTCTAAGAGCTCCTGCCCGGTCTGATCACCCTCACAGACAACAATCGTGGGCCGAGACATTGATAACTCCTTTGCGTTCACCGAACACACTAGAGAGTGGCAACGAGACCGCTGACTAACTGAGGCGCGTCACTTCCACGGTGACGCCGAGCGAGCTAGCGGGGTCGCCGTGGTAGATGCCCTTGAGCGGCGGGACGTCACCGTACTCGCGTCCCCGGGCGACCGTCACGTGACCCAAACCGACGTCGCCCTCGTTTGTGGGATCAACGCCGCGCCAGTCGCCGGCAAAGTACTCGAGCCACGCGTGGCTCTCCCCCAGGACCGTCTCGCCCACCACCGCATTCGGGTCAGGGTGTAAGTAGCCCGAGACGTAGCGAGCGGGTACCCCGACGCTACGCACCAGGGCGAGCATGACGTGGGTGAGATCCTGACACACGCCCATCCCTTCATCCCACGCGTCCTGCGCGGTCGAGGTCACTTGCGTAGCGCCGCGAACGTACTCAAGGCGCCCCGTCACCACGCCGAGCGCGACCTCGACAATGGACCTCACGTCACGCGACGACCCTGTTGTCTCGCGAAACTCCTCGAGCACCCCGGGCGACAACATGGTGTGCGAGGTTGGCGCGAGGTACTCCACGTACTCATCGCTCCATGACGGTTCGATGAGGATCGACGGATCGCTCTCGTCGACCTCGTCGCGCGACGTCTCGACGGTGGCGTCGGCGACGACTTCCAATCGTTCGTGACCCTCGTGGAGGTCAAAGGTCGTCACAATGGTGTCGAAGTAGTCACGGTAGGTCGACTGCAGCGCGTACGGGGTAATAGTCAGCGAAGAGAACTCGACTCGCTGACGAGGCAACGACAGGGGCGTCATGCGCACCTCATTGTACGACGAGTCCGCCGCGCCGTCGTAGGAGAAACCGGTCACGTGTCGAACACGAAGGCGCATCGAGTCGCTCATGTGCCCTGCCCACTCGCCCAGTTGATCGCCACGACGTTGCGAAAGTAGCGCTCGGTGATCTGATCGTTGGCGGCCGCACTGGTCTGTTCGAGGAGATCGAGGATCTCGGCGAGTTCGCGTAGTGCGGCACTCGGATCCATGTACTCCAAGCGAGTCTGGGTGAGCCGAATGGTCAGTCGAGCCTGGTTCACGTCGCGGTCTGAGGGACCGAACTTAGAGAGCTCGTCCAAGCACCGATCGGCCACGGCCAGTGAGTAGTAGGCCGAGCGAGGAAAGTCCCGATCGAGCAGGAGGAAGGACGCAATCTCCTCGGGGCTGGCGACCTGGACCGAGGCGCGCAAGAACGACTCCATCGCCCCGGCCGCGCGCAAGAGCGTCAGCCAATCGGGGGTGTCGTCGCCCGCGAGCAAGCGACCTTCGAGCAGGCGCGCCGACATATCGATGCGCTCCAGGCTCCGACCGAGCAATAAGTACCACCACGTCTCATCGTGACTGATGGTGGCGTCGGCGAGCCCGGCAAAGAGCGCGGTGCGCTCTCGCACGTAGGCCAAGTAGTTGGCCGCTCCGACCCGACGCGCGCGCCGACGTACCGCGGGCAACTCATTGCGCGTGGCGTTCAGACACACCCACATCTCCGATGAGATCACCTCGCGGGCTCGCCGCGCGTTCTCGTAGGCGGCGAGCAAGCTCCCCGTGATGGCCGAGGGATTGATCGGGTCGTAGACGAGGTGCTCGAGCACCATGGACTCGCTCACCACCGGCTCGTCGATCTCCATGCCCAGGATGGCGAATAGCGATCGACACGCGAGGTCGGGGTCCCCAAAGGGATCTTCCGCGATGCGGTGGATGTAGGCGTCGACGATGCGAGAGGTGTCGTCGGCGCGCTCCACGTAGCGCCCCGTCCAGTAGATGAGTTCAGCCAGGCGAGAGAGCATGGGCCGGGTCACTGGTTCGCTCCCGCGCTGGGAGGACCGGCTTGTCGTTCGGTGCCGTCGAGGTGGGCCAGCGGCGCGGCGACATTCACGGCAACTGATCGCGCCGGGCGTTCCACGTCCGCGAGAACCCACGTGTCCTTCGATCCGCCGCCCTGACTCGAGTTCACGACGAGCGCTCCTTCGCCCAGGGCCACTCTCGTCAGTCCACCCGGGAGCACCCAGACGTCGTCACCGTCGTGAATGGCAAAGGGACGCAGATCCACGTGACGCGGTGACATCTGGTCGTCGACGAAGGTCGTCACGGTCGAGAGCGCCACGGGACGTTGGGCGACGAAGCCCCGCGGGTTGGCGAGAATGGTTTTGCGCAGGGCGCGCAGCGTCGCGGGGTCACTCTGAGGTCCGATGACGATGCCCTTGCCACCCGATCCGTCGACCGGTTTGATCACGTAGCGCTCGAGGTGACTGGTCACTTCAGCGAGGCACTCTGGGTCTTCAAGGCGATACGACTCAACGTTGTCGAGCAGAGGCTCGGCGCCGAGGTAGTAGCGAATGAGCTCAGGCACGTACGTGTAGATCAACTTGTCGTCCGCCACACCGTTGCCAATCCCGTTGGCTAGCGTCACCGTCTTCGCTCGAGCGGCGTTCACGAGTCCGGCGACACCAACGACTGACTCGGGACGAAAGTGAAGAGGATCGATCCACTCGTCGTCCACACGTCGATAGATCACGTGGACGGGACGCTCGCCCTGGGTGGTGCGCACGAACACGTTGTTGCCCACGACCACCAGGTCACTGCCCTCGACGAGTTGCACACCCATCAGACGGGCCAGCAACACGTGCTCGAAGTACGCCGCGTTGTGTACGCCCGGCGTGAGGACAACCACCGTGGGGTCGCGCACCCCGTCGGGCGCGGCGCGGATCAACGCGCTCAGCAGTCGGTTCGGGTACTCATCGACAGGATGGACGCGATAGCGCGAGAACAACGAGCGAAAGCTCTGGGTCATCGCGCGACGGTTCTCGATCACGTACGACACGCCCGACGGGATGCGCACATTGTCCTCGAGAACGCACAGGTTCCCGCGCTCGTCACGCACGACGTCGATGCCCGACACGGTGATCCGAGCGCCGCGCTTCCTTGACGATGCCCACGGCTTCGCGGCGAAAGTGTTGGCTCGTGAGAATGAGGCGCCTGGGCATCACGCCATCGCGAAAGCAGTGCCCTTCGCCGTACACATCGTCCAAGAACGCCTCCAGGGCCAGGACGCGTTGGCGCACGCCGGCGGCCAAGTGCTCCCACTCGGCGGCCGCGATGACCCGGGGTATGAGGTCGAGGGGAAAGGGCCGCTCCTCACCGCCGAAGGCGAAGGTGACCCCGCGATCGGTGAAGGTGGCGGCCAACTGCTCGAAACTCGAGCGCAGATCCGCCGCGCCCAAGTCGTCGAGCACGTCGATGATCTTGCGGTACGCCTCTCGTGGGACGCCCGGCGCGGAATACACCTCATCCCACGCCGAAGCGGGTTCAATGTCAACGAAAGCGTGAGCGATGTCACGTTCCTATCACGTCAATGTTTCTGCTTGTCGACTCGCACCGCTCGCGAACGATTCGAGACTCGCTCGCACTAGAACGGAAGGCGCACCTCACTTCGACATAGGAGAATGTTCATGGAGTACGTCACGCTGGGCGACACGGGTCTTGAAGTCTCACGAATCTGCTTGGGCTGCATGAGTTACGGCGAGCCCGGGCGCGGCAATCAGCCCTGGTCCCTCGATCGCGAGGCGGCCGAGCCCTTCTTTCGTCAAGCCCTCGACGCTGGCATCAACTTCTTCGACACCGCCAACGTCTACTCGGCCGGCAGCAGTGAAGAGATCACGGGTTCGACTCTTCTCTCGCTCACCTCGCGCGATGAGGTCGTCATCGCCACCAAGGTGAACGGCCGCATGCGGCCTGGTCCGAACGGCCAAGGTCTCTCGCGCAAGGCCATCTTGAGCGAGATCGACCACAGCCTGCGACGCCTGGGCACCGACTACGTCGACCTGTACCAGATCCATCGCTGGGACTATCACACGCCGATTGCCGAGACGATGGAAGCGCTGCACGACGTCGTTAAGGCCGGCAAAGCCCGCTACATCGGCGCGTCGTCGATGTACGCCTGGCAGTTCGCCCAAGCGCTCTACACCGCCGACCTCAACGGCTGGACGCGATTCGTGAGTATGCAGGACTACTACAACCTGCTCTATCGCGAAGAAGAACGCGAGATGTTTCCGCTTCTGCTCGACCAAGGAGTGGGCGCCATTCCCTGGAGCCCGCTCGCCCGCGGGCGTCTCACGCGTGCCTGGGATGCGCAGACCAACCGTTCGGAGAAGGACGAGTTCGGGCGTTCTCTTGTGAGCGACGCCGACAAGCCCATCGTCGACGCGGTGCTCGCTCTCGCCCACAAGCGCGGCGTCTCGCCCGCCCAGATAGCACTCGCGTGGGTCCTCAAGAACCCCGCGGTGGCCAGTCCCATCGTGGGTGCCACGAAGCCCGAACACCTCAGCGACGCGGTCGCCGCGGTCGATTTGGTTCTGAGTGACGACGAGGTCGCGACCCTAGAAGAGAAGTACCGACCCCACGGCGTCGTGGGGTTTCAATAGAGCCGCGGACGTAACGCCTAACCGATAAACGCCTTCACGTCGGTGATGAGCTTGTCTTCGACCTCAAGGCTCCACAGCGAGTCCGCCACGTCCACGACCAAGAAGATCTCGCTCAGCAACAGCGTCTCCAGAGCGGCGACGCCCAGGTGTTCGAGCCACTTGCCGATACCGAACTTCACGGTGTAATCGGCTGAGTTTCCTTGGATGGTGATCGTCAACGCGCGATCGGCCGCCACGGCGGTTCGCCAAAAGCCACTCTTGTGCGCTTGGATCACGCTGCCCGCCTCGCTCGGCGGGGCGGACTGCACCGTGTAGCCGTTGGTCTTGAGATACTCCTCGATGTGCGACGCCAGGGCCGACAGGTCAGTTCCCTTGCCGACGAAGTGTTCTTCTTTGTCACCCAGCACCATGCGCTCCTTGATATTTGACCGTTTTACCGCACCTTATCGGACACGTCCGCAGAACCAGAGATCGTCCTAACTCACGAAATAAGGTGACGTGGCACTACGAATTCGCTCCGGGAGGGTTGCGGTGGCAAAATCACGGAACGACCGCCTGTGGGCAATGGCGCACGCGGAGCGCGCGGCGCTCGCAGAGGACCTCGAGCACTTCACCGGTAATCAGTGGCACCACGCCACCTTGTGCGGCCAGTGGGATGCCCAAGAAGTGGTCGCCCACCTCACCGCTGCGGCCAGCCTCAATCAGTGGCGGTGGCTGCGCAGCATGATGGGCGCGCGTTTTCGTCCCGACGTGCACAACCAGCGCCGCTTGGTGGAATATCTCGGTCGCACGCCCGCTGAGACGCTGGACCGGTTTCGCGCCATCATCGACAGCACCACCGCCCCCTCGGGACACACTCCGGCCTATCTCGGTGAGGTCGTCGTGCACGCCCAAGACATCCGTCAGCCGCTGGGGCTTCCTCGCACACCCGACGTCGACGCGCTGACGCCCGTTGCCGACTTCTTTGCGCGCCGCAACTTTGCGGTTCGCAGCCACAGCATCGTTGAAGGTCTGCGGCTACGCGCCGACGATGGACCCTTCGCCATCGGCTCTGGACCACTGGTCACCGGATCGACTCTCGCGCTCGTGATGAGCATGGCCGGGCGTGCCCCGTATATCGATCAGCTCGACGGCCCAGGCGCCGCGACCGTGCGCTCGCGCGTCCAGAAGACAGCGTCGTGAACCTCGTCGTCGCGACGTCACCGCTCGTTTCCGGCTAGCGCCAGAACGTCGCTCATCTCGGCACGGTCCGTTTCATAGATGTGGGCAGACTTGACGATGAGGGTAAGTCGACCAATTCCTATCGCAAGTTCCGTCGCCACGTGTTCCTACGCGTAAGCGAGCTCGACGTGATTCGCGAATGCCTTCGTTCCAAAATCGATACTGTGCGCATAGACGACAAGATCGACACTCTCGTTCTGAATGAAGAAATCGAGCAAGCTGATGCAGGGTATATAGGTCGTGTCGGTGAGTGGCTGAAACGTCGTGATCGTGGCGCTGCGTGGACATTGCGTCACACGATAAGAACCGCCTTGTCGCCGCACTGCCCAAGAGTCACGGAACGATCAAGATGTCATTTCCTAGAACATGGTCGATGAGTCGACTCACGGTAAGGCATGAACTAGCCAAAAGTAATCACTCGGCGGCGGCCACCCACACATATGATGTTACCATATGAGTTCATGGGGCGTCGCGAAGTGCTGGTGCAATTAGACGACGATCAACGTCGCTCGGCTTGATCGACTTGCCGCCAAACGCGGGACAAACCGATCAGAACTACTGCGTAGGGGTGCCGTCGCGGTGCTCGACGCCGAGGAGCTCAGCCAGGCTGATGCCGAACTGCAAGCGTCGTATCGTTTCACCCCACAAGATCCGATCGTCGTTGAAGTTGCCGCCCGACTGGCCAGCGAGACCATTCCAAATTGGTAGCTCGGGGTGACATTATCTGGGCTGATCTGGGAACCCCCGCTCGCAGAAGTCCGGTGTGCGTGTTGACTCGGGACGCCGCCATTCAAGTTCTCTCGGCCGTGACCTGTGCTCCGATTACGCCGAACGATTCGTAAAGGGATTCGCTCAAGTAGAAGTGGGACTTGAAGAAGGACTCCCCGAAGTGAGCGTGATCCACCTATGCGACAACGTAGTGACCCTGCCGATAGGTATGCTCGCGAGCACTAACGGGTTGGCCATCTCGGGCATTGGAAAGCGTGCCGAGTTGGACCACGCGTTGCGATACGCGCTCGATATCCAGTACTGAATCAACGATACGGCACTCGTCTCCAACGCGTCCGTCTTGGCATTAAAGATCTCCGGAACTACCGAATACAGCGCCGAGTTGCGCCCTCACACTCAACTTGTGGGTGCTCGTCTCGATTGTGGTGCGATGAGGCTCACCCCGTCAGAATCCGATGAGCCGCGAATGCGAAGCTCCACCGACCTCGCTACACAATGCGGTTCGCGCAGTCTTGGTTCGGTGGGCGCTGAGGGACTCGAACCCCCGACCTGCTGAGTGTAAATCAGCTGCTCTAGCCAACTGAGCTAAGCGCCCGGAGTAGACCAGCCTACTGGGCCGCCGCGCGATCTCTTAGAAGGGCTGGGCACCGATCAGTTGGGACAACAGTTCTGAGGTGGCCGCGAAGCACGGGCGTCGCCGCACGCGCTCGGCGGTGACGAGTGGTTCGTTGTCGTACTCGCCCACCGCGGCGCCAGACTCCGTGGCGATCAGTAAGCCGCCGAGATAGTCCCAGGGATGGAGTCGCGAGTGCGCGGCCACACTGAACGCGTCCAGCGATCCGTCGGCCACCAAACAGATCTCCAGGCTCGCGGCCCCGAGCGATCGGTACTGCGCCCAGCCCAAGTGACGCGAGGGAAGCCCCGAGAAACTCACGATCGACGCGCCTAACTCTCGCTCAGCGCTCGACGATATTTCTTCGCCGTTGCGCCTGGCCCCAGCGCCCACTTCTGCTTCATAGAACGCGCCCGTTACTTGATTCACCACGAGCGCCGCCACCAATTCGTTCTCGCGCAGAACCGCGAGACTGGTCGCGAAGAAGGGCACCCCGTGATCGCAGTTCGTCGAGCCATCGATGGGGTCGAGGACGACCGTGTACTCACCCTCGCCGGTCACTCCCGACTCTTCACTGACGACGCGAAATCCCGCGCCGTGCAACACGCGCAGCGCGATCGCATCAGCTTCGACGTCGAGGTGATATTGAGTCGGCCGCAGGCCGGAATACCCGTCATGATCTCCCGCGGTGACGACCATCCCGATCTCTTGTGCGCACTGGCGAAGAGGCTCGAAAAGTGAACTTGACACGCAGCAACGCTAGTGGCGTGCGCGACTAGCCTGAAGGGTAATGGCCGCTATCGATGTCGCAGGCTTCGTCGCCGACCTCAAAGACCACGCAGTTACTCACGGCTTTCACGTCCACGACGAGCGCCATTTCGTCGAGACATACTCCTTGCGCCAGGCGTGGGAAGTTGATCTGCACCCCGAGGACGGATGCGGCGGACCGGTCGATCTGCACATCGAACTCGACGTCGATCCTCGCACGTTGCTCGCCTTCGAAGACGCAGTACTGGGACTTCCCGACGAGGTCGACCCGCCCGACGAGTTCCATTTTCCCCTCGTGCTCACCTGGAGTCTGCCGCCCATGCCCCAGGGACCGGACCTGTTGCGCCTGGCTATTGATCTCGCACCCATCGGGGGTCTCGAGATGCCTCTTGAAGTGACAGCCACGGACACCTTTGACTCGCCCACCGAGAGCAGTGAGCGGCGCATCTCGATCGTGGCGCGAAGGGCCATCTCTCTCAGTCAGGTGGCCAAGGGTGAGGACCCGCTGTGCGACATCTTCGAGCGTGGACGTAGCGTGAGCGACTTTTTGTTGCAGTCCGCGGATTCGTGGCTCGGCTAACTCGAGTCGGCAGCATCTTCGCACTCCTCGCGGTTTCGAGCGTGGTGCTCACCTCGTGTGGATCAGGTGGCGCCATCGCCGATGCCCGGCACAGTTGCGTCTACGTCACCCACGCACTGTCGATTGAGCGCCAGAGCGAACAGCCGGGTCTCACCACTTCGCGTCGCAACCAACTCAAAGCCCGCGCATTGAGTGAACTCCTCAAGGGCACTCCGTACGCCGCGGCGGCCACCTCAGCCGACGGTAGTTGGAACCCGCTCATGACGGCGATCAACGAGGCCGAGCGGGTGCCGATCCCCGATCTCAAAGACACCCTCAGTCGGCTGTGTCGAATCGCCGACTCTCAAACGCCCTACGTCTAGGTGTCCTGGGCGAGTCGCTGGTGTAACCACGCGAGGGAGTTGTCGTCCAGCATCGCGTCTTCCCAGCCCGCGAGCTGGTCCTCTAACGCTGCCTGGGAGTCAATCTTGGCGATCACGACCACGGTGAGGTCGCTCACTACTTCGCCCGCGACGTAGAAGTCACCAAAGAGGTCCTCGGTCACTGGTGCGTCGGGTTCAACCATGAGGTAGAGCTCGCCGGTCGCCTCCACCCAGGACAGTTCGTACTCGTTGTCCTTCGCGTCGGTCCACTCGTTGCCGAACTCGATCTCCGCGCTCTCGCGACGCGCTTCATTCTGCTCGTAAAAGGATTCGATGTCCATCGGCCCACCTTAGAACTCCGGTATGTGCGCTGTCATGTGCGTGGTCGCGTTCACGATGAGGTCATGAAAAATGTCGTCGAGCTGGTACGAAATAGTGGCGTGCCTCGGTGCGCAGGGATCCCTCTACTGGGTTCCATGAACAGCCACTTTGACATCCTGACCAACATGCGCACCGAGTGGCGCTGGATCGGGCGGCGCCCCAGCGCGCGAGCCGCCCTCCGGCGTCTCGACGAACGCCATCCCGACCTACGACTCACCGAAGAGCACGATCTGTGCGACCTCCTGGGTCTGCTCGAGTCCCGGGGAGGTCGCAGCGTTCTCGAACGCGCCGAGATCGTTCGAGCGCTGCTCGAAGAGGCGACCGACCCCGACATCCACCGCGCACTTCTCCAGACTCTGCTGCCGGGCGTGGTGAGTGTCAGTCGGCAACTGCGATTTGGTGACGGCGTCGTGGACGAGCCGAGCGAGATGGTGTCGGTGGCCATCTCGCTGCTCAGTGAGCTCTTGGTGGACTGGGCCGGACAGTCGCGCACCTACGCGGCACCCGACTTGCTGTCCGCGTTGCGAGGACGCTTGCGGCGCTGGATGCTCAAAGAAAAAGAGGCGCGCCACGCGGTCTCGGCCTATGAGCCGATCGATCGGGCAGCGAGCGAAGCCTCACCGCTTCTCGCGCGCCTACACAGTCTCGGCGGCGAACACGAACGTCTGGTTCGACTGACCTACGCCCGGGTGTTCGAGGGTCGCTCGCTGCGCGAACTTGCCGCCGACGATCACAGCACACCGGCCGCGCTGCAGTCGGAGCTTCAATATTTCGCTATTCGATTTTTGCTCTAGCGGTTATCAAAGGTTGTGAATGAGCCCCGAGTTTCGATACCACGAGCCGTTACCCTCGAAGGACGATCATGAGACTGCCGCACTCACTCAAGAGCGCTCACTGGGTGATGTGGTCCAGCCCCGTTCTTCTCTTGGTCCTCGTTTTCACGTTGACCGCCTCGTCGAGTTCGACGCCACCGCGCCACCTGGCTACCCACGTCGCAACGAGCACGACGACGTTGCCGACCGCTACTTCCACCTCAACGACACTGGCACCCGCGGCGAAACCCGCGCGCGCTCCGACGACAACGACGACCGTACCGACGAAGAGAGCGACCTCACCCCGCGGTCGATCGGCCACGGTGACGAACATCACGACCGCCCCGCCCACGACGAACGCCGGTCGCGCGTCGAACTCGTCCAGCGGGACCGATTTGAGCGTCAAGTCGAACGCGAACGGCTCCGCCGAGAACGCCTCGAACGACGTCGTCAGCGGTCAGCTCAATCCGGACCTCGCGGTCGCCGACGTGCCTCTGCGCGGTCCCGGTACCTGGACGGTCGCGTCGAGCGCCCCGATCGCGGTGACCCTGACGTGCGCCGGAACGACGATCACCGTCCAGACTCAGTTCGAGATCGCGGCGCACACGTCATGCCAGATAACGATCAGCGCTCCGTCGTCCACCCAGAACGTCACGTGGGAACTGGTACCGAACAGTTAGGTCGTCCGCTGAGCACGCGCCTTCACGGGGCCGCGCTCGCGCTCTACTTCGCCCTGCTGCCCTACGTCGTGCTAACCAAGTGGCAGCGCACGTTCAGCGAGTCGAGCGGCACCTTCATCCGTCTGCTCTTGGTGGTGCTCGTAGCGTTCTGGTTCGGCTTTCTCTGGCAAGTCACGCTCAACGTGTGGCGCCTGCGCCGCGGACGAGAAGTGAAGTCCGGTGGCAGCGCCTGGCTCGCTGGTCTTCTGGTGGCCCTGCTGGCCCTGGCCGCTCCCGTTCACCTCGGCACACATGAACCAACCGCGATCGCGATCGCGTATCAACCCGCTTCGCAGCCCGTTCGTCATCGCCTGCCCACTCCCTTGGTCGGCCTCGCGCCAATGCCCCTCGCCCTCGTGGCCAAGCGACGAAGCGACGCGCTGCGACGAGACGGCGACGACTCTTTCGATATCGATGAATCCATCGAACTGTTGCGCGGTCTCAACCCTGAACTCATTAGGCACCTCGCTGCGCTCACGGGGGACGAACGCGATGGCGTCCTGGACGTGCCTGACGAGCCAACCACTCAGTCGGGCGACCCGATACCTGGGGCAATCCTCGCGTGCACGTTGGGGCCGAGCGCGACCGGCACACTGATTGGGTTCGCCCGCGAGGGTGGGCGCCTACCCATCCGCGCGGCGTGGACAAGCGACGACGTCCAGCGCGAAGTTGTCGCACTGCATCAGGGTCCCATCGCATTCGCCCGCGACGAAGGCGAACTCCTTCGCGCGCTCGCTACGAGGGCCCTACGACAATGCGTGGTCGTCTACCTGGGATCGCCGAGTGACCTGGACGATGAACTGGGCGCGTGTGCGGTGACTCTCACCCCGTACCTGGAGCGCGGACCTCGAGTTCCCAGTCGCAGCCCACACGAGGCGCCACGAACCGGTGATCTACGCGTGGAGATGCTGCGCGCCGACCCCACCGTCGTAGGAATTGTGGAGCCCTTTACGCCGACCCTGCGACGCCGGTGCATTGAGATGGTCGCCTACCTCGCGCTGCATCGCCACGAACCAGTGACCGGCGAACGCCTGCGCACGCGGGTTCTCCTGCACGCAGACGTCGAGGCCTCGATGCGCACCCTCGCGAACACGGCGAGCTCGGTACGCCGTTCGCTGGGTATTGATGACCACGGACCTCGCCTTCATCCGGTCTCGTCGTCCGGGCTCTACGCCACCCACGGCATCACGAGCGACGTCGAGATGTTCTCCTCACTCGTCGCGCGCGCACGACAACTTCCCATCGCCGACGCGACATCTCTGGTGCACGAAGCGCTGCTGCTCATCAAAGGCGAACCGCTCGCGAGCACGTTACGCGGATTCGAGTGGTTCCTCGCCGAGGGCTTCGCCGCCCGCCTCGCACGCGACGGCGAGTGGGCGGCTCTGGCGCTGCATCACAACGCGATGCGCCGGCGAAACTACGAACTGGCCTTTTGGTCACTGCAGCAAGGACTCTTGATCGACCCCTACAGCGATGCGCTCGCCGACGCGATCACTAAGGTGCCCCGACTACGCGAGTTTGGCGGCGATGGAGCCCGCGCGGCGCAGCACCAACCCATCGGCCCCGGCGGCGCTGTAGCGATGAGCTGGTCGCTCACGGGCCTCAGCCAGCAGGTCTTTCAGTAGCGCTGAGAACGCGAGCGGCGGTTCGACGAAGAGGTACTTGGCCAACGAGCCCGGAATCGTGTTGATCTCATTGACGTAGATCTCGTGGTCGTTGGCGAGGAAGTCCAGCCGCGCAACACCGCGCACCTGAGCCACGTCGGCGATCGTGCGTGCCATGGACAGAATCTCCTCGCGCTGCCCCTCCGCCAGAGCGGCCGGCAATTCGCGCGGCGCGGCCACCATGCCCTCGCCGCCGACATATTTATCGCGGTAGTTAAGGATTTCAGCGTCCGACGTGCGCCGGATTGGCCGCTCGATCGCCGAGAGTTCCAACGAGGGATACGTGCGTAGAGCGATCTGCACGTCGCGGAGGTCCTCGCGGTAGGGCTCGACCACACACCCGTAGTAAAAGTGTGGGTTGGACGACAGACGCGCCTGGGCGGTGGCGAAGTCAGCCACCACGTCGATGCCGATCGACGATCCCCCGAAGCGTGGCTTCAAGATGTAGGGCCCGGCGAACGGTAGCGAGGTGCTCGAGGCGCTCAGCAACTGGCGCGGCAACGACGCCAATCCCGCATTCGCGATGACGGCCGAGAACGCCCATTTGTCCATTCCCAGCGCCGCGCCGGCGACCGTCGGACCGGTGTACGCAAGACCCGCGAGATCCAGTGCACCCTGGAGGGTGCCGTCTTCACCCGGTCCACCGTGAGTCGCGAGAACCAGGGTGTCCACATCGAGCTTCTTGCCGCCCGAAAGCCGCGAGCCACTCGTCCAAAAACCACCATCCTCACCCAGGCGCAGAGTGACTTCACTCGCACCCTTGGGCACGCCGTCTAAGAACGCCTCGGCCTCGACGTCACTGCCCACGGCGTAGTACGTGCCGGTCTTGGTCCAGTAAATCCCCTGCGCGCCACTCTCGAAGGTCGAGAGTTCGCGCAGCGCCTGCAGTCCGGTGAGGATTGAGATGTCGTGCTCGGGCGTCGGACCCCCGAAGAGAACTCCGCTAGCCACCACTCACCTCGCCCGACCCATAAGACCTCAAGGGTAGTGGTCGGGTAGATCGTTCAAGAACAAGATCCCGTCGCCCGGGACGAGCGTGTTGCGAATCCACTTGACCGCGTCCTCGCGCGTGTCGAAGCGCCGCGGCGGTGTGGTGGAGCCCGCGCTCAGCGCCACGATGTTCGTGCGGCCGATCACGACGAGTTCGGCGGGCACGGCCTCGACGAGCTGCGCCAGATGCACGTTCTCTCCGTACTGCTCTCGTCCGAGTTCGACCAGGCCCGGGGTCACGACCACTCGTCGACCCGCGATCTCGAGTGCCTTGAGGGTGTCGAGGGCGACGCTCGCGCTCGCCGGATTGGCGTTGAACGTGTCGTCCACGACCACGATGCCCGCCGGAGAGGTGGCGACGTTCAGCCGGTTGGCGACGGGCTGCACGTCGGTCAGTCGCCGGGCGAGAGTCGCCGCATCGACACCGAGTTCGTGGGCCGCGGCGAGCGCACACGCCAGGTTCGTCGGCTGCACGCCCACGATCTCGTCGCGCTCGGCGATGACGTCCCCACGGATGCTCACCCGCCATTGGTGGCGAGCGACCGCGACGCGTACGTCGGCGTCCACCATGCGGGATCCCGCGGTGACCACGCGCTTACCCTGGGCGCGCAGGTCGCTTACCCAACTCGAGAGTCGCGCGTCGTCCAGATTGAGCACGACCGTTGATGCGCGTTCGGTGATCTCGCGCTTGGCGGCTTCGATGACCTCCAGACTCCCCATGCGCTCGAGGTGCACGGGTCCGATGGCCGTGACCACGGCAATCTCGGGCGCACACCACGACGTCAACTCACGTATCTCCCCCGGGCCGTACGTGCCCATCTCCGCGATAAAGATCCGCGTACCTTCGGCCAGGTTCTCGTTGATCGCGCGCGACAGACCCGCGCGATTGTTGAAGCTGCGCGGCGATGCGACGACTCCCACGGTCGTGCCGAGCAGGGTGGTGAGGTAGTTCTTGGTAGAGGTCTTGCCGTAGGAGCCGGTAATCGCCACGACACGCGGCGCAATCGACGACAGCCGGCGAACGGCCTGGTCGACGAATCGCTTCGCACGGCGATCTTCCATGGGCTTGAGCACCCTCGTCACCAAATCGAGCATCGGATTCACCGCCAGCACCATGACCACCGCGCCGAGGAACGGGTGCGGTGCGAGGCCAGCAACCCCGGCGATGACCAGCGAGATGAGCGTGGCGACGAGAGCGGTGGTGCGAAGGCGACGCGTCCACTCAAGACGACTGGTGCGACCGCGCAGCGGTAGTCCCCACGGACAGAACAGCCCGTAGAGCGACGTCGCCACGACGAGCGCGTCCCAGGCGCGAAGCACGATTGTCACGAAAATCGCCAAAATCAGTACGTGACTGAGCGTGAAGGGCCGCCGCGGCTTGGCCCCCGTGTTCGCCCTCGCGCTCGGGCGCTGGGGCGAGGACCAGCGCGCGAGAAAACGCATCAACGACGAGGCGTCATAGTGCTCTCGCTGCAGGACCCTCAGCCAGCGAGCCATCTGGGCGCAGTACGCCGCGACCAGCAGCGCGCTCAAGACGATGGCGCGAGCGATCGTCACGAACGAATCGCCCTCGTGGTCACATCGACGAGCTCGTCGGCCGCTTCGAGGGGCACGAAGTGGCCCACGCCCGACAGCACCCTCACGTTGGTCGACGACGTCACCAGGTCCGCCGCGCGCTCTGCCACCTCGGGCGGGGCCTCGCGGTCCCCCTCACCCCAGAGGAAGGTCACGGGCGTGCGCAGTGACGACAGCGCTGGCTCATAGTTCTCCTGCATCGTGGCGACCAGCACGTCGCGAATCACGCCGCTCGCGTTGCGGTAGTCACTCGACCCGTACTTCTGGCGGGCCGCTTCGAGTCGCGCCGCACCGATGAGGTGGTGTCCGGCGAGGAAGCGCACGACACGATACGCCAGTGGCGAACGTCTCGCGGGGCCGAGTCGCAGAAGCGGGACGCCGGTGAGCACCAATTCCTTGACGAGTTCGGGGTGCTCGCTCGCGAGAAGCAGCGCCACCCGACCGCCGAAGGAGTGACCCACCACCACCAGGGGTGACTCGGAGATCTCGCGCAGGGCGGGCAGGATCAATTCGGCGTAGAGCTGGGCCCCACCCGCACTGCTCGGCGGTGGGGACGAGCCAAATCCAGGCAGGTCGAGCGCCACGGACGCAAAGCCCCGATCAGCCAGTGACTGGGCGGCCGGAGCGAAGTCGTGGGCCTGCCGAGCCCAGCCATGGAGCCAGACAACCCGAATGGGTCCCGTGCCGTAGGTCTCCCCAAACACCTGTGAGTTGCCGTAGCTACGAAGCACGTATAGAGGTTAGTGAGGCCCTGAAGTACGTCACGACCTCCCATTAGCGTGCAAGAAGCAATGGACGAGGCGAACTTCTCACACGATTTACTGATCGGCCTCACGCCGGAGCAGCGCGAGGCCGTGATGTCGCCCGCGCGGCGGCTCTTGGTGAGGGCAACCGCGGGATCGGGCAAGACCCACGTGCTGACCCTGCGCATCCAACGCCGCGTCGCCGATCACGAGACTGAGCCCGACCAGATTCTGGCGATGACCTTCACACGCAAGGCCGGCGACGAACTGCGCAAACGTCTCTTTCGCGCGGGGGTGCGCGACGTGCGAGCCGGCACCTTTCACCGTGCGGCACTCAACATCGTTACCCAGTACCGCAACGATCACCACCTGCGACCCCTCACGCTCGAACCGAATCGACGAAAACTCGTGAGCGCGCTCGCCATCCAGCTGCGTGAGAGCGGCGAGCTCAAGTTGGAAGATTGGCAGTTGCCCCGCCTCGAACAAGAGATCGGTTGGGCGCTCAGTCAGGGATTCAACGGCGCGACCTACGCGAAGAACGCGCGTCGCCAGCGTCGTGAGGCACCGCTGCCGCCCGCCCAGCTGGCCGAGATCCTCGACCGGTACGTGGGCCTCACGCGCAGCCGCGGACAGTTGGACTTCGACCTGCTCTTAAGCGAGGCGATCACATTGCTGCGCGATGAGCCTGACGTGCTGGCGTCGTTTCGCTACCGCAACCGCGCGCTCTACGTGGACGAGACCCAGGACATGAATCCTCTCCAGTTCATGCTGTTACGACAGATGGCCGGCGACGACCCCGACCTGTTCTGTGTGGGCGACCCCAACCAGTCCATCTACGGATTCAACGGCGCCGCGCCCTCTCTTATGACCGACATCGTGGCGACCTGGCCCGACACCGTGGTGCTCGATCTCACACGCAACCATCGCTCGACGGCCAATATCATCGCGGTCGCCAACACCCTGCTCGAACCGGGCGCACGTGGTATCGAACCCGCCAAGGACGAAGGCGATGTTCCCCTCGTGCGCGTCTACGACACCGACGAGCAAGAGGCCGAGCACGTCGCCACCTGGCTCGCCGCCAAGCACCAACCCGGCAGCCCGTGGCACTCATTGGCGGTCCTGGCGCGTACCAACGCGCAACTCGAACTCGTCGCCAGCTACCTCGACGCGGCCAGTATCCCCTACGAGCGCCGAGGCCCCGAACACTCGCCCGCGTCCGATTTGCTGGCCGCCGAGCTCTCAACCCGTCGGTTCGACGAGCCCGATCGCGACGCCGTTGCCCTCTCGACGATTCACCGCTCCAAGGGACTCGAGTTCCAGCACGTGGCGGCCATCGGGTGGGCCGAGGGCCAGCTCCCCCACTACAACGCCACCACGCCTGAGCAACTCGCCGAAGAGCAGCGACTGGCCTACGTGGCTCTGAGTCGCGCCGAGCAGTCGCTGCTCATCACGTGGAGTCGTGGACGAAACGATCCGCGCTACCCCGACCGACACCCCTCGCGTTTCCTCGCCCCGATTGACGCGGTGATCGCCGACATCGAGCGACGCAACGCCCCTCTCACGGGAGACGCACGCAAAGCGCGCCTGGACGCCATCAAAGCGTCACTCACCGAGAGCCTTGCGCAGATCGAAGAGAGCGCCAAGACCAAGACAAGGTGAGCCAGTAGTCCTTGTATAGTTCGCACCCGTGAGACTCTTCCCCCTGCGAGTCGAGCCGTGAACGGCGCCCGCGCTCTGCTCTCGACGCTGGTCGCCAATGACGTGAGCGTCTGCTTCGCCAATCCCGGCACGTCCGAGATGCACTTCGTCGCCGCACTCGACGAGACCCCGGAAATGAAAGCAGTGTTATGCCTCTTCGAGGGCGTCGCCACCGGAGCGGCCGACGGGTACGCACGCGTGAGCGGCACACCGGCTGCCACGTTGTTGCACCTGGGTCCGGGACTGGCAAACGGCTGGGCCAACCTGCACAACGCGCGGCGCGCTCACACGCCGATCGTGAACATCGTGGGCGATCACGCGACGTACCACGCGATCCACGATGCGCCCCTGCAAAGCAACATTGAGTCCTTGGCCGAGCCACTCGAAGGTTGGTATCGGCGCAGCGTTGACGCGAACTCACTCGCCACGGACGTGGCCGACGCGGTCGCCGCGAGTTACGGGCCGCCCGGTCGGGTCGCCACCCTCGTCTTGCCCGCCGACGTGAGCTGGAACGAGGTCGAACCGCCCTCCGCATGGCCGGTTGCCGCACAACCATCTCGAGTGGACGTCGGCGACGAAGAGTTGTCTCTGGCGGAGCACGTGTTACGCACGCGGCGCACCGTGCTGTTGCTCGGAGGTTCTCTCACTCGCGCCCACCTCGACCTCGCGCATCGTATCGGGGCTGCGACCTCAGCGCGCGTGATGACCGAGACGTTTCCCACGATTGTCGAGGGCGGTGGAACCGAGCGGCTCAACTACCTGAGCGAGTTTGCCCTCGAACAACTCAAGGACGCCGAGACCGTGATCTTGGTGGGAGCGCGCGAACCGGTGGGCTTTTTCGCTTACCCCAACGTGCCGAGCCGCTTGGTGCCCGACGGTGCCGAGATCATCGACCTGGTGGCTCCCGGAGGCGACGTCGGACCAGCGCTGGAGGCCCTCGCGGACGTCCTTCACGCCGAGCCCTTGGCCCACTCAGCGCAGGGGCCACCGCCCGCGCCGAGTGGCGAGCTCACGACGCACTCACTCGCAGAAGCGCTGGTGGCGACACTGCCCGAGGGCATCATCATCGCCGACGAGTCGAACACCAGCGGCATTCACTTGCCGGGCCTGTTGGGCGTGGCCCCGGCGCACCACTGGATGACGCTGACGGGGGGGTCCATTGGTTTCGGTCTACCCCTCGCCCTCGGCGCGGCCGTTGCGTCGAAGCGACGCGTCCTGGCCCTCGAGTCAGATGGTTCGATGATGTACACGCCCCAGGCACTCTGGAGCATGGCTCGCGAGGGCCTGGACGTGACCGTGGTGGGACTGTCGAATCGCAGCTACGCCATTTTGAACTTCGAGCTCTCACGAGTGGGTGCGCACGCCGACGGCGACGCCAGTGCTCGCCTGCTCAACATCGACGACCCCACCTTGGATCTGGCCGGCGTGGCCACCTCACTGGGAGTACCGAGCGAGCGCGCCACGACCGCCGACGAACTGGTGAGCGCCCTGCGGCGCTCCTACGCCACGCCGGGTCCCACCTTCATTGAGGCGGTTCTACCGAAGCGCTTCGGCTGAACTACACGTCGGCGAGTACGAAGAAGATCTCGCCCGACGCGGCGAGGTCACCGTTAACAGTTGCTCGACCCGCCCCTTTGCCACCACGGGCGGACAACTTGGTCATCTCACACTCCAGGGTCACCGTGTCGCCGGGGAGGACTTGACGACGAAAGCGGGCACGCTCCACTCCGCCAAAGAGGGGCAGGCGACCCGCGTAGCGCTCGTCGGATAAGACCACCACGGCGCCGCACTGGGCGATGGCCTCGAGCAGCAAGACCCCGGGCGTCGTCGGCCGACCGGGAAAGTGTCCCGGGAAAAACCACTCGTCACCGCGCAGCGCCCACTCCCCGCTCGCGCGCACGCCCGGCTCGATCGTCAACAGTCGATCGATCAACAAGAAGGGAGGACGGTGCGGCAGCCAGTCGGTCGGATCGAGGGACAGCTCGCTCATACCAGCGCCAACTCGGCGATTCGCCGGTCGCTGTCGACGGTCACGAGACGAAAGACCCGCTGGTCGCCGCGCTTGAGCACGTCGCGTGCTCGAGCCGGCGGAGGATCACCGAGCAGCGTGGTCGGTGCGTAGCACTCCACCTGCTTGCCACCTTTGAGATCGACCTTGATAACCGCGCCGTGCGACGTGAAGGCCGTGACTTCTCCCGGGACGCGCGAACCAACGCGATAGGTGCTCTTAAATGTGGCGAACTCGGCTTCGGGATTGACGGGCTGACGCCCGCGTTTGAGAGCGACCGCCGGAGCGACCTCGGCCATCGCTTCCACCTTGGCGGCCTTCTTGGTCGGCTTCTCGGCGACCTTGGCGACTTGCTTCTTAGCGACTCGCTTCTTTTCGGGCGCGGCGGTCTTGGCCGCCTTCTTCGTGGCCCTCGCGGGTGCCTTGGCGATCTTGTCGATCTTCTCGAGCGTCTTCTCGGCCTTGGGCGGCGTCTTCTTTACGGCCGGGGCCTTCTTCGCCTTGACTGGGGTGATCGTGGTGCCGATGGTGGGCTTCGCGCCACCGGCGAGGGTCACCGCGAGTTTCTTCACGCTCTGGGGGACCTTGGAGTTGCGAACCGGGACGCGGTCGGTAAAGACCCATCCCACTCCGCGCACCGGCTTGCCGCCGATCAGGCGACCCACATCAAAGAGCCACGGGTACTCGTCGTGGAACTCCTGGAACGAGTCGTTGCTGAGAACCACTCCGCCGATGCGGTCGGCGATCTTCAAGATGAAGGCGTCACCGCGCCCCACGGCCCCCGCGGGCGGCGTCACAATGTCGCCCGCCATCGTCGCGTCGAGGAACCGGCTGCGCTCGTTGGCCGCCGCGCGATGCTCAAACGTGGCGTCCGCCACCACGATGATCTCGGCGCCCGGATGCTCGTCGGCGAAGGCGCTCACCGCTTCATCAAGTTGCTTCAGGCTGGGCGCCACGCGGCCTTCGGTCGCGAGGTTGGATCCGTCAACCACCACGCGCAGGCGTGGCGCTCTGGCCGGGCTCACCCGACCGACCGGGTGAGGAGGTCGGCCTGCTCGGCGGCGTGCACCAGACTGCTACCGGTCGCCGGGCTCGCCGATTCCGCGCGGGCGACGTGCGAGACCGCGAGTCCGCGGAGCTGGTGGTGCATCTGGAGATGAACGAAGGGCCACGCACCCATGTTCTCAGGCTCTTCTTGGAGCCACACCACTTCGGTGACGTTGGGATAACCCTGAAGGACGCGATCGATCTCAGCGGCCGGCCACGGGTAGAGCTGCTCGACCCGCGCGATTGCCACGTGATCGATCGAGCCTGCGTCGCGACGTCCGATCGCTTCGTGGGCCACCTTGCCTGACGCGAGCACCAGTCGGGTGACTCGACTCCGATCGCCCACACTGTCGTCGAGGACGGTGTGGAACGAGCCGTGCTCGAACTCACTGAGGGGTGAGCGAGTCTGAACCGCTCGCAACATCGACTTGGGTGTGAAGACGATGAGCGGCACGGGCCGTTCGCGGAGCACTTGGCTGCGCAGGAGATGGAAGTACTGAGCCGACGTGGTGGGCTGCGCCACGCGAATGTTGTTGCGCGCGCTGAGTGACAGGTAGCGCTCGATGCGACCGCTCGAGTGCTCCGGGCCTTGTCCTTCGTAGCCGTGGGGCAGCAGCATGACGACCGACGCCAACTGACCCCACTTGTCTTCGGCCGCTACCAGAAAGTTGTCCACGATGATCTCGGCCCCATTGGCGAAGTCGCCGAACTGGGCCTCCCAGGCCACCAGCGTGTTCTTGGACTCCACCGAGTAGCCGTACTCAAAGCCGAGCGCGGCGTACTCGCTGAGCGCCGAGTCGCGCACGGTAAAGAACCCCGGTGCGCCCATGCTCGCGAGCGGCACGTACTGCTCACCGTTCTCGTAGTCAATGAGTGCGGAGTGCCGATGCGAGAACGTGCCACGGCGAGTGTCCTGGCCCGTGAGACGTACGTTCGAACCCTCCAACACCAACGAGCCGAGCGCGAACGCCTCACCGAAGGCCCAGTCGACGTCGCCCGACTCGAGCACTGCCAGGCGTTGGGCGAACTGACGCTCCAACTTCGGGTGAATGGTGAAGCCCTCGGGAGCAGTGATCGTGG
The DNA here is from genome assembly GCA_963791015.1 of uncultured Acidimicrobiaceae bacterium. Classification (GTDB taxonomy): domain Bacteria; phylum Actinomycetota; class Acidimicrobiia; order Acidimicrobiales; family RAAP-2; genus RAAP-2. The sequence continues at coordinate 592,932 of CAWBQX010000002.1, forward strand.
CTTTGGCAATCTCGAGCAGCGTCTCACGCTCGACGCCGGTTTCGGGGGCCGCGGCATCCACGGGCACTTCGAACGGACGGACACTGTCGAGCACGGGCACCGGAACGGTGCGCACCTCATCGAGCACGCTCTGGAGTCGGGTGTTGAACTCATTGAGCGCGGCTTCGGCTTCCTCGATGGAGATGTCGCCGCGACGCACGAGGGTCTCGGTGTAGATCTTGCGCACCGAGCGGAGTTGGTCGATGACCTTATACATCTCGGGCTGGGTGTAGCTCGGGTCGTCACCTTCGTTGTGACCACGCCGGCGATAGCAGACGATGTCGAGGACCACGTCGCGCTGGAAGGTCTCGCGGTACTCAAAGGCGAGTCGCGCGGCGCGCGCGCACGCCTCGGGGTCATCGCCATTGACGTGAAAGATCGGCGCCTGAACGATCTTGGCAACATCGGTTGAATAGAAGCTCGACCGCGCTGCTTCCGGGGCGGTCGTAAAGCCCACCTGGTTGTTGATGACAATGTGCACCGTGCCACCGATGCGATAGCCCGAAAGCTGTGAGAGGTTCAACGTCTCGCTCACCACTCCTTGACCCGCGAAGGCCGCGTCGCCGTGAATGAGCAGCGCCAAGTACGGGTGCTCGACCATGGGCAGGACCTGCTCGGTACCGTCACTCGGTCGAAGGACCAGGTCCTGCTTGGCGCGCACGATACCTTCGGCCACCGGCGAGACCGCTTCGAGGTGCGAGGGGTTCGACGCCATCGACACGTCGATCGTCGCGCCGTTGGGGTTCTTGAACACGCCGCGCGCGCCCTTGTGGTACTTGACGTCGCCGCTGCCCTGGACGCTGTCGGGATCGAGGTTGCCCTCAAACTCGCTAAAGATGTCGCTGTAGGACTTGCCCACGATGTTGGCGAGCACGTTCAGACGCCCGCGGTGCGCCATGCCGATCACGGCTTCTTTGACGCCACGGTCGGCCGCTTCGTCGAGAATCGTCTGGAGGGCCACGATGGTTGACTCTGCGCCCTCGAGGCCGAAGCGCTTCTGGCCCACGTAGCGAGCGTGCAGGAACGTCTCGAAGACCTCGGCCTCGCTGAGCGAGTTGAGGATGCGACGCTGTTCGTCGTTGCCAACTGAGGAGTTGACCCCTTCGACGCGCTCTTGAATCCACTTCTTCTGAGCGGGATCCATGATATGGCCGTACTCGATGCCAGTCGTGCGACAGTACGCATCGCGCAAAATCGACAGGATCTTTTCGAGGGTGGCCTCGTGCAGTCCGGCGAGCCCGTCCACCACGAAGGAGCGTTGGAGGTCCCAGATCGTGAGTCCGTACGTGGAGAGTTCGAGCTCGGCGTGCGTGGGCGGGGGCTCGTTGCTCAAGGGGTTGAGGTGGGCGTTGAGGTGTCCACGAACGCGATACATATTTATCAGCGACTGGACGCGAATCTGCTTCAAGATCCGTTCGGCCTCGTCGTCATCGACCGCGTTAAGGTCCTTCGCCCACCGCGCGGGCTCGTAGGGCACGCCCAGCGACGCGAACACGTCGTCGTAGAAGTCGTGCGCGCCGGTTAGGCACTCGGCGACGTACTTAAGAAACAGACCCGACTCCGCACCTTGGATGATGCGGTGGTCGTACGTAGACGTCAGGGTCATGACCTTGCCGACACCGAGCTCGGCCAGAGCTCGTGGGTCCGCCGCTTCGAACCCAGCCGGCCAGGCGAGTGCGCCCACGCCAAAGATCGCACCTTGGCCCGGCATCAAGCGCGGCACCGACTGCACCGTGCCGAGCGTGCCGGGATTGGTGATCGACACGGTGGCCCCCACGAAGTCGTCGGCGCCGTAGGTGCCGCCGTGAACTTTGCGCACGAGCTCTTCGTACGCGAGCAGGAACGTGCGAAAGTCCATCGTGTCGGCGTTGCGAATCACCGGAACGAGCAGGTTGCGCGAGCCGTCCTTTTTCTGGACGTCGACCGCGAGCCCGAGGCCCACGTGCCCATTGTGGCGAACCCCCGGGGTCCCTTTTTCGTCGACCGCCTCTACGAACGTGTTGTTCATCGCGGGAATCTCGCCCAGGCCTTTGACGAGTGCGAACGCGATGAGGTGGGTGAAGGAGACCTTGGCGCCGCTCGTGCGCGCCAGCGACTCATTCAGCGCGGCCCGGTTGATTTCTAGAAGTCGAGCGGCCACGGTGCGCACGCTGGTCGCGGTGGGCACCGCGAGGCTGGCGTTCATGTTCGACACGATGCGCGCGGCCGCTCCCCGCAGTGGTGTGGCTTCGGTGTCGATGGCCAGGGGCGCGCTCTGGGCCACCGGCACGCTAGGTGACGTCGTGGTGGTCGCGACCGGTGGCAACGTGGAGCGCTGATAGTCGGCGAAGAATTCGCGCCAACTCTCGGCCACGGAGGAGGGATCCTTGAGGAAACGGTCGTACATATCGTCGACCAGCCACGCGTTGGGTCCAAACGAGCCCTGGGCGGGGCGTGATGACGAGTCGGGAGGGGTAGTCACCCTTCCAGCCTAGGGCTCCGATACGCGCATTTGATAGGTAACGAACGGCTCCGACGTAAGGTCGACGCGTGTCTTTGCCGGCGAACACCTCGCGTCAGATCCATTTCGTCGAGGGCTCTCCCGTCAAGGGACTCGCACTCGCCGAACTGCGCGTCGCATCCCCCGAAGCGACGTTGATCTGCGTGCACGGCGCCCTCGACCGCGCGGGTTCCTTTGCCCGCCTATCACGTCGAATCACTCGCTTTGACGTTCTGGCGTACGACCGCCGGGGGTACCAGGGCTCGCGGGACCTCGGGCCAGTGGACCTCGAGCACCACGTCAGCGACCTGCTCGCCCTGGTCGATCGTGAAGCGGCGCGCCAACCCGTCATACTCTTTGGCCACAGTTTCGGCGGGGTCGTGACATTCAAGGCGGCCATTGAATCGCCCGAGACCATCAATCTCGTCGTGAACTACGAGTCTCCCCTGCCGTGGGTTCTCAAGCGAGGGACGATCCACCCCGTACCGGACGAAGATCCCGGGATGGCAGCCGAGAGGTTTTTTCGACGCATCATGTCCGATCGTGCGTGGGAGCGTCTGGGCGAAAACCAGCGCGAGTCGCGCCGTCTCGACGGAGCGACACTGCTCAACGATCTGCGAACGGTGCGCAACGAGAACGCACCGTTCGACCTCTCGACGCTGCGCGTGCCAACGACCTACGTGCACGGAGACACGTACAGCACCGAGTACTTTCGTGCGCTAAGCGTCATCCTCGTTGAACTCAATCCGGTGATCACCGTGGTCGAGCTTGAGCACGCGGGTCACGACGCGCACCTCAAAAACGCGGCACAACTAGCCGCAGTGATCGACGAGAGCTGGGACGCCTCGTGCGCGTAGGCGTCACGGGCGCGTCGGGCTTCATCGCACAGGCCCTCACTCAGTCGTTACAGGAACGAGGCGACACCGTCGTGCGATTCGTTCGGCCCGCAACGCCGCGCACGACCGGACCAACGATTCGCTGGGATCCCTCGCGCGGGATCATTGACGAGAGCGACCTTCGAGACGTCGGTCGGCTCGACGCGATCGTGAACCTAGCTGGAGCGGGGATTGGCGATCGTCGCTGGAGCACGAAGCGAAAAGAGATCATCCTCGCGTCGCGAGTGCAGTCAACCTCCCTGCTTGCCCACGTCGCGCGAACTCTGCCCGAAGGCGTCGGAGCACTGGTGAGCGCCTCGGCGGTCGGATGGTACGGCGATCGAGGTGATGAACCACTGGACGAGAGTTCGAGCGGAGGTGTGGGATTCCTGGCGGACGTCTGTCGCGCGTGGGAGGACGCCACGAGGCCGATGGAGCACGAGGGCGTCCTTGTGGCCCACCTTCGCACGGGCATCGTGCTCTCGTCACGTGGCGGCACGCTGTCGCGCGAACTGCCGATGTTTCGCCTCGGACTCGGCGCGACGTTCGGCCCGGGACACCAATGGATGAGTCCTATCGCGCTGAGCGATCAAGTTCGGGCCATCGAGTGGGTGCTCGATCACCAACTCACTGGACCTCTCAATGCGGTCGCTCCGACGCCGGTGACCAACTTCGACTTCACCCGTCTGCTCGCCGCGGCCCTTCGACGACCGTCGTTCCTGCGCGTGCCAAAAGTTGCCTTGCGCGTCGCCCTCGGGCGCGAGATGGCCGATGAACTCTTGCTCACCAGTCAGCGCGTCGTTCCCCAACGCCTCCTCGAATCGGGATTTCGTTTCGTCAGCCCCGACGCCGCGACGGCGCTGGCACGCGAACTCTCCTAGGGCGAGTCACGTACGCGCTCAACGCACGCAGCGTGACCGGCCTTTTCGAGTCGTCTCCGGTACAGTTGGCGTCAAGACTTTTAAGGCGGCTCGACGCAGCCCTCTTCAACCACTCTGGCGGTCACTGGCGGGCAATTGAGTATGAAGTTTCAACGTTCATGGAGGTCCGCCGCCGTGGTGCTGGCCACCGTGGGCGCGCTCGCTCTCGGGCTGAGTTCGACGACTGGTGCATCGGCCAGTTCCTCGAGCACCATCACGTTCGCCGAAGCGCCAGGCGCGGCACCCAATTGGATCCTCCCCTACACGGGGTATCTCAACTTTTCGGCCTCCAACATCAATGAGTTCCAACAGCTCATGTTCCGTCCGCTGTACTTCTTTGGTCAGGGAGCCACCACGGCCTATGACCCCGGGCTCTCGCTCGCCGCGACGCCGGTTCTCAGCCCCAACGACCGAACCATCACTATTCACCTGAAGGGCTGGCGCTTCGCCGATGGTCAACTCGTCAACGCCACCTCGGTCATGTTCTTCTTAAATCTGTATCACGCAGACCCCACTAGTTACGGCGGCTACACGCCGGGCGTGGGAATCCCCGACGACCTCGCGAGTGCGAGCGGCTCGGGGCTCACGGTGGTGCTGCGCATGAAAACCGCCGTCAACGCGAACTGGTTCCTCTACAACTATCTGTCGGAGATCACGCCCATGCCTGATCGCTGGGACGTGGTCTCGGCTCACCAGTCGGGGCGCTGCGCGACCGGGACGTACGGTGCGGCCTCAACGGACGCCTCGTGCAAGACGGTCGAGGCGTATCTCGACAAGTTGGCGGCCACCACGAGCTCCTTCACCTCGGCCTTCTGGCAAGGTGGTGACGACGGACCGTGGCGCCTAACGAGCTTTGACAGCGCTGGCGACGCCACATTTGCGTCCAACCCCCACTACTCAGGTCCCCAACCGGCCCAGGTCCACTCGGTCAAGGAGATCGCCTACACCTCAGAGTCGACCGAAGTCAGCGACCTCCAATCCGGAAAACTCGACATCGGGTACGTGGAGCCCTCGGACCTCACGTCACCCGCTCCGAAATCAGGCAGTGCCGGGCCGAACCTGCCCGCCCTCAACTCCAAGTACCGGCTCTCAGTCGCCACGCCCTACGCCTTCAACTTTGCCGAGATGAACTACTCCACAACGAACCCACTGCAGGCGGAGTTCGAAGAGCTATATATACGTCAAGCGCTGCAAGAGTCCCTCGATGAAGCGGGCATCGTGCGCAACGTCGACGACGACTACGCGGTGGCCAACTACAGTCCTCTACCCCCCACCGCCTCGCCTGCACTGGCAAAGGCCCCCAAAAGTGCCTACACGTACAACCTCTCGTCCGCCAAGGCCCTTCTCACCAGTCACGGCTGGAGCGAAGTGGGGAACGTCATGACCTGCACGAGTCCCGGGGCCACGGCCGGGCACTGCGGCACCAACATCGCCCAAGGCGCCACGCTCGCCTTCACCTTGTTGTACGTGACGGGCAATCCGACCATCGACGCCACGGTCAACGCGATGGTGTCGGATTGGCAGAGCATCGGCATTTCGGTCACCGCGACCGCCACCACGTTCAATCTCCTCGCAACCACCTGCACCACGGGCAGCGGCACGCCGTGGTCGATGTGCTGGTCCGGGCAGAGTTGGACCTACGAACCGAACCTCTATCCCTCGGGCGAACAGACCTTCCTGATCGGGGCCGACTCCAACTGGGGCGGATACGACGACGCAGTCATGAACTCGTTGATCGGCGCCGATATGACGAGCAAGGCAACGCTCAGTACCTACGAGCAGTACGCCGCCAACCAGCTACCGGTCCTGTATCTGCCGACCCAGGAGGTTCTCACCGAGACCGCCAGGAGCCTGAAGACGTCAGCCGGTTGGGCCTCCAATGGACTCTCGGACTTCCTACCCGAGTACCTGCACTTCTAGCGAACGCCCTCGTTCGACTGAGAACGATTCAGAATTCATGCGCCGTTAACTGATCCGTCGAACGTGGCAGAGCGGCCTTTATTAGCGGTAACAGAACTCGTTTAAGTCCGAAAGAGCCTAAAAAGCCCAAATCGCTCATCATTTCGAGTTACGCGCGATCACTCTTCGAGGCTGAACCCCAGTAATTTCAGGGCCTGGCTAACTTGTTTCGCTTGCTACCCCCCGGTACAGTTGCCTGCAGTCATCGTTGACGGAAGTATTAATTGGACGTGACCATTTCGGTGGTACGGGGAGGCAATATCAACATGCAATTCAAAACAAAGCTTCGGCTCTTGGTGTCCGTCGGCACGGTTGCCGGCGCGATGACCATAGGGTTCGTGGCGCCGACAGTGGGTGGGGCAGCTTCCGCAAAGGCGAGCACCGCAACGAACACCATTACGTTTGCCGAGGGAGCGGGTGCGGCGCCAAACTACATCTTCCCGTATTTGGGCTGTCAATACTTCTCGGTGGCGACGCTCAGTCAGTTCCAAGAGATGACCTATCGCCCGGTCTACTGGTTCGGTACTCCCGGCTCCAGTGCCGTGGACTACAGCCTCTCGCCGGCCAAAGCTCCCGTTTTCTCGAACGGCAACAAGACCATCACCATTGACATGAAGGGCTGGAAATTCGCTGACGGACAGACCGTCAACGCGGAATCTGTCATGTTCTTCCTCAACATGTACAAGGCCGACCCGACGTCGTACTGCGGTTACAACAAGGGATACGGCATTCCCGACCAAGTGGCCAGCGCCTCAGGCACCGGCAACACGGTCACCATCAAGTTCACCACCTCGGTCAACCCGGGCTGGATCTTGTACAACTACCTGGCCGAACTGACCCCGATGCCCAACACCTGGGACATCACGGCTCCCGGCAAGACCTCGACGTGTGCCAGTGGCACCTACGGCGCGGCCTCAACGGACGCAGCTTGCAAGGCAGTCGAAAAGTACCTCGACAAGCAGGCCGGAACCATGACCGACTTTGCCGACACCCTCTGGACGAGTGGTGCCGACGGTCCATGGAAGTTAAGCAAGATGGACGACCTGGGTAACGCGACGTTCATTCCGAACGCGACCTACTCGGGCCCGACCAAGGCACAAAAGGGCATTGACTTCGTCAAGGAAGAGGCCTTCACGACGGAGAACGCCGAGGAGACCGCCCTACGTTCGGGTGGCATCACGCTCGGAACCGTTGACCCCACGGAGCTCACGCAAAATGCGCCGGCTCCCGGCAAGGTCGGCGCGAACTGGTCGGCCATTTCCAACAATTACAACCTGGTCACGGGCTTCACCTGGGCGTTTAACTACGCTCCCTTCAACTTCTCGACGAAGGACCCGAAGCACGCGTTGGTGGCGCAGTTGTACATCCGCCAGGCCCTGCAAGAAGCCGTTGACCAGATCGGCATCATCAACAAGGTCGACAAGGGATACGGAGTGCCCATCGACAGCCCGCTGCCGCCCAACACGCCGAAGTCGGTTAGCGGTCTGCCCGCGGCGCTCGAGCCCGTGCCGAACCCCTACCCCTTCAACCTGACCAACGCCAAGAAGCTCCTCACGAGTCACGGCTGGAAGGTAGTGGGCGGAGTTGACACGTGTGAGACACCTGGAACCGGCGCCGCAGACTGTGGCGCGGGCATCCCCAAGGGCGACCAGCTCTCCCTCAGCATCATCTGGGCGAGTGGCACACCGGCACTGGACGACACGTTCAACGCGGAGATCGCCGACTGGGCAGCGATTGGTATCAAGTTCAGCCACACCGAGGCCACGTTCAACGACGTGATCGCGGACTGCGAGGCTGGTACCAAGTACGAGATCTGCTCATGGGGCGGTGGATGGAGCTACGCTCCGGACTACTACCCCTCCGGTGAGACGCTGTTCGCTCCCGGTGGCGGATTCAACGTGGGTGACTACTCCAACGCGACCGAGACCGCTGACATCAAGGGCACGACCTTTGGTACGGCGAGTCTGAAGGCCTACGCCGAGTACACGGCCAATCAGTTGCCGGTGCTCTTCCAGCCCGAGGCGACGGCGACTGGCGAGAACCTGAAGACCCTGCGCGCGAAGTCTGTGAACGGCGTTCCAGGACTCGACGCGAACCCGCTGCAGAACTTCATGCCGGAGTACATGTACTTCGCGAAGTCCTAAGCCTTTAACCAAAAAGGGCCCCCTCGAAAGAGGGGGCCCTTTTTGGTTATCTAGGCGAATTCTTCAAGAATCACCGGGCGGTTGGGAGAGGGCGCAACGAAGTTTGCGGCCGAGCACTGATACAATTTGCCCCAATGTTGGCGTACGTGATTAGGCGATTCTTCCAGTCGCTGATCGTTCTGTTGATTGTGATGCTCTTCACATTTACGCTCCCCTATTTCCAAACGGGGGGTATCTACGCGCCCGCGTACGCGGTACTGGGCGTCCACGCCAATCACCGCACGGTGCTCGAGTGGGGCGCGCAAAACGGAATGAATCACACCTACGTGGTGCGGTTCTGGAACTATCTGGTCCAGGTCTTTGGCCACTTCAATTTAGGCCACTCGTACAAGTTGAACCTCTCGGTGTGGAACATCATCTCGCTCTACGTGCCCCGCACTCTCTGGCTCGCCCTCGCCGCACTTGTGTTCACCGTGATCATCGGCATTCCTCTCGGTATCTACCAGGCGTCGAAGCGCAATACGAGCGTTGACTACACCGCGACCGGCGTGGCCTTCGTGCTCTACGCGATGCCACTGTTCCTCTTGTGCCTGTTGATGTTGCAGGCGTTCAGTTTCAGTGGGCCGCATCTTCCGGCCTCGCCACCCAACGGGGTGGCGCCCTGGGCGATCTTCACCGATCCAATCGGGTTCATCTTGCCGGTGGCGTGTCTCACGATGGTTCAAGTGGCGTCGCTCAGCCGATTCATGCGCGGCACCGTGCTCGAAGTGTTGGTGCAGGACTACATTCGCACCGCCCGGGCGAAGGGCTGCAGTCCCAAGCGGGTCCTTTTTCGACACGCCATGCGTAACGCCCTCGGCCCGATCGTCACCATTTTGGGTCTCTCGTTGCCCGCACTCTTGGGAGGTGCGCTCATCGTGGAGAGTGTCTTTAACTACGCTGGACTCGGCATTCAGACCGTGAACGCCGCCACCAACGTGGACATTCCCACCGTGCTCGGCATTACGTTGCTGGCCACGATTCTGACCCTTTCGGGTAACTTCCTGGCCGACATCATGCTCGGGGTCGTGAACCCGCGCATTCGCATCCAAGGACGAGCCAGCTGATGAGCGTGCTCGGCGAACCGGCGATCCTGGCCAACATCGTCGATCCGGTCGGTATCGTCGACCAGAAGGGTGTCGCCGGCGACGTCATCGTTCCCATGTGGCGTCAACGCTTGCGTATATTCATGCACAACAAGCTGGCCATCGCCTCGGTGGGCTACTTGGTTCTCATACTGCTCTTCTGCTACCTGGGTCCGGTTTTCTACCACACGAATCAGACCAATCAAGCGGCCGCATTGGACGCGGTGTGGAACGCACATCCGTCGGCTGCGCACTTGCTCGGCACAGACTCCAGCGGATTTGATGAGCTCGGGCGCATCATGTACGGCGGCGAGTACTCGCTCACCCTGGGCATGTTGGCCGGTTTGATCACGATCATTGTGGGCACCATCTACGGCATGGTCTCGGGCTTCATTGGGGGCGTCGTGGACACCGTGATGATGCGAATCCTCGACGCGTTCTTGTCGATCCCCTACCTGTTCCTCTTGATCAGTCTGTTTACGATCTTCTCGAGGTCGACCACGTTCCTGATCATCATCATCGGCATCACCGGCTGGTGGGCGAACGCGCGCATCATTCGCGGCGACGCCCTCTTGATCAAGAAACTTGAATATACCCAGGCCGCCACATCCATGGGCGCGAGCAAGTGGCACATCATCCGACGCCACGTCTTTCCCAACTCCATCAGCAATATCGTCACCGTGGCGACGTTCAGCGTCGCCGACGCGATTCTTTTCCTCTCCGCGCTGGGCTTCCTCGGACTGGGCATTCTCACGCCCCAGACCGACTGGGGCACGATGCTCCAGAACGGGACCGCCCAGATCTCCAACGGGTACTGGTGGGAGATCTACCCGCTCGCGGCCGTCTTCATTCTCGTTGTCGTCGCCATCAACTACATCGGCGACGCCCTGCGGGACACATTCGAGGTTCGACTGATCGAGCGCTAACCCCGCGATCACCCGTGTGGGTGTGCGGAGGTTCTACTTAGACGGTGCTGGAACCCGACGAGCTGGAACTCAGCGTCACCGGGGTCTTCATGGGGAAGTGGCACGCGGCCTGTTGCGTCGGCCCGAAGGATCGCAGTAGTGGCTCTTCCACGGCACAGAGTTCTTGCACCTTGGGACAGCGCGTGCGAAATCGACAACCTGACGGTGGGTTCACTGGAGAGGGCAACTCGCCCGTCACTTGGCGGCCGCGGCGACTACGAGCTTCCACGGGGTCGGGCACGGGCACGACGTCGAGCAGCCCCTGGGTGTAGGGGTGAGCCGGCGAACGGAACACCGACTCGGCGTCGCCGATCTCCACGATCTTGCCCAAGTACATGACGGCGATCGTGTCGGCCATGTAGTACACGACGGCGAGGTCGTGGCTTACCATCACGTAGGAGAGATTGTGCTCTCGCTGCAGGTCCTTCATCAGGTTCAGGATCTGGGCCTGTACGGAGACGTCCAGGGCGGACACGGGTTCGTCGGCCACGATGAGACGAGGATTGAGCGCCAGGGCACGGGCGAAGCCGATGCGCTGGCGCTGCCCGCCCGAGAACTCGTGCGGGTAGCGGTCCGCCGCCAATGCGTCGAGCCCCACCGAGTTGAGCAACTCGGTCACGCGCTGGGTCTGATCGGTTCGCGAGCCCTCGTGCTGGACCAAGAGAGGCTCGCCCAGGATTTGACTCACCTTCATACGGGGGTTCAGCGAGGAGTAGGGGTCCTGGAACATCATCTGGCGATCACGGCGGTCGGCCTTGGTGGGCTTGTAGCCCTTGGCCGAGACGACCTTGTCGTCGAAGTACACCGCACCCGAGGTCACCGACTCCAGACCGACCAGCATGCGACCGATCGTCGTCTTGCCGCAGCCTGACTCGCCGACCAGACCGAACGTCTCGCCTTCGTAGATCGAGAAGCTCACGTCAGACACCGCGTGCACCGCGCCCACCTTGTGGCGAACGAGGCCCCCCTTGATGGGATACTCCTTGACCAGATTCTCGACGCGGGCGAGTTCCTTGCGATCGCGCAGGCTCGCGACGACTTCGGCCTGAGGAGTGTCGACCACCGTCTGGAGGGGACCGTCAACCGGGTGAAAGCAGGCGTAGGTGTGCGTGTCGGTGCCCGTGAGGTCGGGGTCGATCTCGCGGCACTCTTCGGTCGCGTACCGACAACGCGGCGCGAACCGGCACCCCACAATGGGCTTGGACAGGTCGGGTGGCATACCCGCGATGGAGCGCAACTTCTGCTTCGAGGCGGTCTCCAGACTCGGCATCGAGGCCAGGAGCGCCTGGGTGTAGGGGTGGTGCATCTGGTTAAACAGCTCCACCGTCGGCGACTGCTCCGCCTTCTTACCGCCGTACATCACGACTACCCGGTCCGTGCGCCCGGCGATGACCCCCATGTCGTGGGTAATTAGCAGCACCGACATCTGGAGTTCGCGGCGCAGGTTATCCAGAATATCCAGGATCTGGGCCTGAATCGTCACGTCGAGAGCCGTTGTGGGCTCGTCGGCGATCAAGAGTTTGGGCGAGCACGTGAGTCCCATCGCGATGATCACGCGCTGGCGAAGACCGCCGGAGAGCTCAAAGGGATATTGGTCCAATCGCTCGGCCGGCCGGGGCATGTCAACCATCTCGAGGACTTCCAGCGCGCGCTTGCGGGCCTCTTCGTCGGTGACGCCGCGGTGAATTCGCAGTCCCTCGCCGATCTGGCGACCGATCTTGGTCGTCGGATTGAGCGAACTCATCGGATCCTGGGGAATGAGGGCCACGTCGTTGCCCCGTTTGGTGCGCATCTCCTTTTCCGAGAGCGACGCCAAGTCCACCCCGTCAAGCTCGACCGATCCCCCGGCAATATGACCGTTACCGGGTAGCAAGCGCATGATGGCGAGTCCGGTCGTCGTTTTGCCGCACCCGGACTCCCCCACCAAACCGACGCATTCACCGGGATCAATGGAGAGAGAGAAGTCATCGACCGCCGTGGCGAACGTGTTACGAGTAGCGAATTGAACCTTCAGGTTCTTCACTGTCAGCAGCGGCGACATAACTAGACGATCCTACTCTTTCGCGGTGAATTGCTGGGGGCCTGGCGCCACGCGGTTACTGATTCTTAATCCTCGTCAGGAGGTCAGTTTCCAGGTCAATCGATGGTGGCAACACGGCCCTTCGTCGACTAGTGCTGCCAGGTGCTGAGGCACGCCATAGCCCTTGTTCGCGTCCCAGCCGTAGATCGGATACTCACCCGACAGACCCACCATGGCGCGATCCCGATGGACCTTGGCGAGCACCGAGGCCGCGGCGATCGTGGCACTGCGCGCGTCGCCTTTGATGAGGGTGGTGTGGGTGATGGTGGCGTAGGGCAACTCGGGCACCTCGAGCAGCTCGTCGTCCAGGCGAAGCGGTGCGTCGAGCAGATTGAACGGACCATCAATCAGAGCGTGCGTCGGAGCAATGCTCAACCCGCCCATGGCCCGGTTCGCGGCCACGGCGAGGGCGACACGAAGACCCCAGCGATCGATCTCGACGGACGTCGCCGAACCGAGCGACCAGTCCGACGCCCACGACTCGAGCGGCGCGACGAGAGACTCGCGCTCGGCCGGGCTGAGCATCTTGGAGTCCGTGAGTCCCTTCGGGGGGCGAGCGGCGTGCGTGATCACCACGGCACCGACGGTGATCGGGCCCGCGAGTGCGCCGCGACCGACCTCGTCGAGACCTACGACCACTTCTCCGCGTTTGACGAGGGCTCGCTCGTAGGCGAGTAGATCCGGTCCCCTGCGAGCCACCCCCAAATCGTACTGAGATCGCCCACTCGTAGTATTCATCCTCGTGACCTCCCAAGTCTTCGTCGTTCCCCTCAAACGCTTCGACCTGGCCAAGGACCGGCTTCGTCGTGGCCAGGTGGCCGACGTCACCGTTCTCGCCCAGGAACTGGCGACGGAGGTGATACGCAGTTGTGCGCCGGGTCACGTCATCGTCCTAAGTGAGTCGAGTGAGATCACGAACTTCGCTCACGGACTCGGCGTGGAGGTCCTGGAGTCGGACGCTGCCGATCTGAATGCAGCGGTCCAGAACGCCTACGAGCACCTCGCCGGTCGCTGTGAGCGACTCATTGTGGTCCACGGTGATCTTCAGAACCCGATCGGGCTCGGCAAATTTGAACCCGAGGAGGGCGTCACCATCGTTACCGACCATCACGCCCGTGGCACCAACGTGTTGGCGGTGCCCACCGGCATCGACTTTCGTTTCGGATTCGGCGAGTCATCGGCGATCCGGCACCAACGAGAAGCAGAGCGGCTCGGGGTGACGTGTCATCTGGTCACCGACAGCCCGTGGCGATTCGATGTCGACGAACCCGCCGACGTGCATCGCGCCGGCCAATGACTCTGGCGAATGCGCCGGGACAGCATTTGAGGGGGTCTTTCGACCCCCTCAAATGACGACTCTTTAGTTACAGAGACGTTCTAGTTACTTCTTCACCGCGCGCTTGACAGCCTTCTTGGCGGCCGGGCGCTTCTTGGCGGGAGCCTTCTTGGCTACGGCCTTCTTCTTCGCCGGAGCCTTCTTGGCGGCCGGGCGCTTCTTGGCTACGGCCTTCTTCTTCGCCGGAGCCTTCTTGGCGGCCGGGCGCTTCTTGGCTACGGCCTTCTTGCGGGCCGGAGCCTTCTTGGCGGCTGCCTTCCTCTTAGCTGGGGCCTTCTTGGCCGGAGCCTTCTTCTTCGCGGCTGGTGCCACTTTCCCTCCTTGGGACTCAACGTTGATTCAAATTGGGACTTGGAATCTCTGTTCCAAAAAGTCAGTCACCGTTTTGATCTGTCATGTACTCGCTCATGTGCCGCCCAGTCTCTCGACTGTGCAACGACTGATCGCAGTGCACGGCCCTCACGCGGATGATGACTACGCCTTGCGTTGCAAGCAACGCAAGCGACAACATAGACCTCCTCCGCAGAAGGACATCTAAAAGTTCAGTCGTTCTGCACACCAATGTCAAGCATTTGCGAAAGTTTTACGACCGATGGTCTCGGTGAGTTCAGTGAGTTCGACGCGTGGCATCTACTTAGGTCGAGGTGCACACGGTGATGCAACGAGTGGACACGAACGTTCGACACTCGTATTAGGTCCGACACGCAGTGGAAAGACGACGTCGATTATCGTTCCGAATCTCCTGATGACAAATGATTCCTGCGTCATTACGTCAACGAAGAACGACGTCGTGTCATTGATGTCGCGCACGCGTCGCAACGGTTCGACACTTCTCTTCGATCCATCGGGAACCGTCGAAACACCTCCCGGTGTGTATCGAGTCGGATATTCACCTCTAAGACAATCTTCAACTTGGGATGGCGCCGTTCTCGCTGCGCGGAGTCTTCTTGACGTCGCGCGACGAGGTCGAGGTGAGAGAGGTGACGACCACTGGAGCGAGCGAGCGGGTGCGTTGGTGGCTCCAATGATGCACGGGTGCGCATTGCGCAACGAGTCACTCGGCGAACTCGCGAGTCGCGTCGACGAGCGTCGATGCGATGACCTCGTTCGCGAACTCGTCGAGCATCACGGTGATCACCACCCCGCCGTGACACTGCTGCGCGGAGTGCTCGCGACCGAAGAACGCGAACGATCGAGCATCTGGTCGACCACTGCGGGCCTGTTCGCCGGCATCCGTACCGAAGCCGCTCGGGCGTCGGCTCGCGAGGCGCCCCTGGAGGTGGAGGAGTTCCTGGCTGGACCCCACCAACTCCATATCGTCTCGCCCAGTCGCCACCAGGCGGTCTCAATCCCCCTGGTCGTCGGACTCGTCGAAGAGGTGGTCCACGCCACGTACGACCACCACCACGAGGGAGCGCGGCTGCTGCTGGCCTTGGACGAACTCGCCAACGTCGCTCCCCTGCCCCGGTTGCCCGGGATCGTCTCGGAGGGCGGAGGACAAGGTGTGCTCACCCTCGCCTGCCTGCAGGATCTCTCGCAGGCGCGAGCCCGCTGGGGCACGACGGCTGAGGGATTCCTGTCGCTCTTTCCGACCACGTTGGTCCTCGGCGGTATCGCAGATCGACCCACGCTCGAGACGCTGCGTCACCTCGCCGGGCGAGACCTGGTGCCGTCACCCAGTGTGCAGCGCGACACGAAGGGCCGAGCGACGGGACACACCATGACGTGGATCGAGCGCGATCGACTCTCGATGAGCGACATCGCCCAGGGTCGAGCGGGCCACGCCCTCGGGCTGAACTCCCAAAATCAATTGCAGTGGGTTGAACTCACGCCCGCGCACCTCGATCCGCGCTTTGTGCGTCACCTCGAGCGTCCCTCACGCTCGCGCGAGGTCTCGAGTGAGCGCTCGCGCCAGAGCTGGAACTGAGCGCTCTCCAGAGGGCGCGGTCCATGTTCGCGCACGACGGCGAGTGAGCGAGCGTCGCGCACCGACATTGAAGGTTCGTAGACACCCGCGCGTTCACGGGCTCGCGGATGCATGAGATCGATCTGGCGAATGAGTTCACGTGGGTCCTGTCCGAACGTTGCGGCATCGGCCCACGCGGCCACGACGTGCCGGCGTGCGACGTCGTGGCGACCTTCGAACGCGCCGGCGAAGCGATGCTCGTCGAGAACTCGCCGGCCCCGCGAGGGCGCGTCGACGACCCCCAATGGCTCAAAGCGCGCAAGGTCGCTCGTCCACGAACGGATCGTGTCGTCGCGCGACCACGTCAGCTTCTCTCCTCGCTCGGCGTGGTGCCCGGGCCAGAGCGCCCGGTACCCCTCGTCGAGTTCGACGACCCTTTCCACGCCCTCGAATGATCGCCACGCACTCCACGGCGTGCGCGCCGCGAGTTCGTGTCGCAGCGACGCTCGATACAGAGCATCGGCGGCCTGAGCGTGCGCGTAGAGAGCCCGCGCGTCCAGCACGTTTCGCTCGCCGGCGGGCCGGGCGCCCACTAACACGTGATCGTGCAGGTGAGGTTCGCCGTGACGGTTGAGGCCGTGGGTGAAAGCGACAACACGCTCCCAGTTCGCGGAGCGCTCACGGACCTCTCCCCCACGCTGCTCGCGCACCACGACCGCTCGGTCCTCGAGGTAGTCCACGGCGGCGCGTACTGACGCGCGGTGGGCGTCCACCACGCCTCTCGCGTGAAAGGGATCAACCGCGAGGAGTGTGGAGAGTGGACGGGGAGCCGCCACGATGAGGTCATAGCCACAGATCTGGGAACGCTCGCTCGTCGTGAGAGCCCGCGCCACGCTGGAGGGGTCGCGCGTGTCACCCTCGCCGCGCAGCCACCACCCAGGCCCACCACGACGCACTCCGTCGAGCTCGTGCGCGGCGTCGTTGGTGAAGTACGTAACGTCGTTGGTTCGACGCGCCATGAGACGAAGCACCGATCACCCCCTTCGGGGCCCAACGGTCGCCTACAGCTGCGAAGCGATTTTGCGCGCCAGGTCGTGTCCGGCCAAGGCGTACTGTTCGGTCGCCACCACGGACCCCGGACCGGCGCGCACCATCAGATAGTCGAGGAATCGAGGTTCACTGACGCGAAACTTGACCGCGTGGCGACCGTCCTTGAGCGTGCGCCACACCGCACCCGGAAGCGGCTCGAACAGCCAACGATTGTCCGCGTCGACGATGACGACCACCTCGTCACCTTCTTCGCCGACCTGGGTGAGCCAGTTCGGCACCGGATCGTTGGGTCGAGGCGGTGCGGGTGACGTCGCCACGACGTCCTTGATCCGATCGACGCGAAAGGTTCGCCATGCGTCGCGAGAGTTGCAGTAGGCACGCACGTAGGTGTGACCGTTGAGAACCTTGACCTCGCGCGGCTCGATGGCGCGCGTGGTGGCCTCGTCGCTCTCACTGGAGGTGTAGACGATCTTGATCTGCGAGTGCGACTCAATCGCCGCTTCGACCTGCTTGAGGAGGGTTTCGTTGGACGTCGTCTCGACCTGCACCGGGGCGCTCGTGGCTCGCTCGATCTTTTCGATGGCCGAGAAGATCGCAGGGTCGGTGTAGAGCCTCGACGCCTCGCGCAGCGCGATGTTGAGCTCAAAGAGGTCTCGCCACATGAACGCGGACGGATCGTCGCTCCCCTCGGGCAGGTCCGAGAAGTCCGCGCGGTACAGCGAGTCGTCGTTCGCCTCGTCATCCCAGTCGTCGCACTCCTTGAGCACGTGGGCCGGAAAGCGGTTCGTCCCGTCGACCGAGTCGGCCATGGGCTCCAGCGAAACCAGGCGGTCCATGATGAGCCGCACGTGATCGGGCGAGAGGGAAAAGCGCCGTGACAGTTCACTGATCCGAAGGCCGTCGTCACTCGCGTACACCGCGTGCAGCAACTGGAGGGTCTGGCCTAAAACGTCGTTGGCGGGCGCCGGCTCGAAGGCCAGTTGCGAGGCTGGCGGCACGTCGCCACGATTGACCTCTTTCAACCAGTCCTCGAGTTCACTCTTGAGCGACTTGGGCGACTGCAGGCGCACGCGATCGGCCCCGTCCAGCACGAAGCGCAGCGCCGCTCGCGGGTTTTCGAATGTCATGCCCACTTCGACCGAACCGTTCTTCTTCGACGCAGCGACGGCCTGGGGATACTGGCGAACCAAGAGATCCGCGTAGTCCGCGTTGGTCGCGACCACGACCTCGAAGGGTTGCAGTGATTTGGCGTACTCGGGACGCCACGCGCGGGCTACTTCCACGTCGGTCTCTGTCGCCTCAAACGTGTCGCCGAGGACCTCGGGCATCGAGGTCATTCGCGTAAAGCGGTATCCCTTGATCTCGCGCGTCTCGCGGACCCGGGCCACCAGATAACTCGCGCCGTTAAAAACGTCGATGACGAGCGGCTCGACCTCGCGAGTCTTGTCCACTGCCGAGAGGTAGCCAAACGACAGAACTCGACGCAGATTCAACGACCGCAGCACGGGCGTGTAGTAGTTGGAGACCTCGAGTCCCCCGTCGCTCGCGGCCACGTCGTTAAAGACGCTGAAGGCCCCGGACTTGCCGAACCCGCAGAACCGCAGGGCCAGACGAACCACCCGCTCCTCGTCCCGCGTGAAGTAGATGGGCGGTGCATATCCGCTTGAGGGATCGATCTTGTAGCCCACGAGACCGTCCTCGTTGACGACCGTCTCGATGGCGAAGCCCAGCTCGCGGATCCGCGCCTTGTCGCGCTCGAACTTCTGGCGCACCGTGGAGTCCGTGCCTTCGTACGCGCGAATCTTCCGCGGTCCTTTGGCAGCTACCGGATATTCGTCGATCGTGAGCTCGCGCAGGATCTCTTCTTGGGTCAGCGCCCCGTACTGCCACGCGCGCTGCAACAGCAGTACGAGCGCCACCAGGCGCTCACGACTCTGCTCCACACCCCCGCGAATGGTACTCATCGCAACGAGAGTAGTGGCGAACGAGCTAGGTCCCCACGAGGCCGTCGCCCCCTGAGTCATCGCGACGCCACGTTCCCGAGCGGCCCCCCGATTTCTCCCACAGTGCGATCTGATCGATCGTCATCGTGCGGTCACTGGACTTGCACATGTCGTAGATGGTGAGGGCCGCCACGGTGACCGCGGTCAGTGCTTCCATCTCAACGCCGGTGCGATCAATAGTGTCGACACCCGCTTCGATCTCAACAAACGTGTCGCCGATCGTAAAGTTCAGATACACATTGCCCACGAGCACCGGATGGGCCATCGGCAGCAGGGACACCGCACGCTTGGCCGCCTGAATCCCCGCGACGCGCGCGGTTGCCAGCACGTCGCCCTTATTCAGGGTGTTGGCCGCGACCGCCTCCGTGGTGGAGGCGAGCATGCTGACCCGGCCTCTGGCAAGGGCCCGGCGCTGGCTGACTTCACCCGGTCCGACGTCGCGGGGAAAGGGCGTTCCCGCTGGTCCGCCGCGCCTGAGTTGGTGGAAGTCGTCCACCGCGTCATGCTAGGCGACCGCCCAGCAATTGACGGGCGACCGGTAGACTCACTATCCAATCTGTCCTACGCGGAGTTCTGTCATGCCCACCTACGAATACCAGTGCCAGCAGTGTCACGAGCGCGTAGAGGCCGTCCAGAAGTTCACTGACGCTCCCTTGAGCGTATGTCCGCACTGCAACGGCGAGTTGCGCAAGGTCTTCTCGGCCATCGGCATCGCCTTTAAGGGCAGCGGGTTCTACAAGAACGACAGTCGCAAGTCCTCCTCGGGCTCTTCGGTCAAGTCAGAGGCGCCGGCGAAGGCAGAGACGGCTTCGGTCCCGTCGTCATCGACGAGCGATTCAACGCCCGCGTCAACCTCGAGCGGAACTGCTGCGAGCACGTCGAGTTCCACCACGTCCTCGTCGGACTAGGTCCTGGGATCGGCTAGACGATCCCCGCATCTTCGGCCGACGTTCGAAGAACGCAAAATTCATTGCCCTCCAGGTCCGCCAAGACGACCCACCCGCCGTCGACCAGCCCTCGTCGATCGTCCACGATGGAAGCCCCCAACCCGACGATTCGTTCGACTTCGGCGTCACACGTGGTTCCCACCGGTCGCAGGCACAGGTGCATGCGGTTCTTGACGATTTTGGGATCAGGGACCTTGATGAACTCGAGCGACCTCCCGCCCGGCCCACGCAGTTCGGCGTCGTCGTCGCTCATTTCCCCCTCTGGAACAAGGCGAAAGTCGTCGACGACCTGAGCCCACCAGTGAGCTTGGGCGATGGGATCTCGCGCATCAAAAGTGATGTTCGCCACACGTGAGGTCATGGCTTGAGCGTAGGTCGCCATGAGTGCAGCCGACTTGCTGCGGCGCTCACGGGCTGACAACAGCGAAGATTCTTGGGTAATGGCGACGGTAGGCTTTGTGCCGTGATATTGCCGTCGATCGAAACGCCCGCCGACCTTCGACCGCTCTCCTATCACCAACTCGACAAACTCAGCGACGAGATCCGCGAGTTCATCATTTCGAGCGTCACCAAGACCGGCGGACACCTCGGGTCGAACCTAGGCGTCGTCGAACTCACGATCGCCCTGCACCGTGTCTTCGACTCGCCTCACGACATCCTGCTGTGGGACACCGGGCACCAGGCCTACGTTCACAAACTCCTCACCGGCCGTCGCTACGGCTTTAAGAACCTGCGCCAGCGTGGGGGCATGTCGGGCTACCCGAATCGTTCGGAGAGCCAGCACGACTGGATCGAGTCGAGTCACGCCTCGACCGCTCTCTCCTACGCCCACGGTCTCGCGATCGCCCTCGAACAGCGAGGCGAACTCGCGGGACACGGCGGCACTCGCCACGTGGTGGCGGTCGTGGGTGACGGCTCTCTCACCGGCGGCATGGCCTACGAAGCGCTCAACAACCTCGGCCACTCGAACGAACGCGTGGTCATCGTGCTCAACGACAACGGGCGTAGCTACGCGCCCACCGTCTCCAAACTCTCCGAGTCCCTGACCTCCCTGCGCATGAATCGTCGCTACCTCACCTTTCGCGAGCGGCTACGTCGTCTCGTACCGCACCTGCCACGCGTGGGCAAGGCGGCGTACTACGGCATCGACGGCTTCACCACGGTGGTGCGCGAAATGGTGACGCCCCACACGTTCTTCGAAAACCTCGGCGTGCGCTACGTAGGTCCCTTCGACGGCCACAACATCCAGGCCCTCGAAGTCGCGCTCCAAAGTGCCAAAGAGTGGGACGGACCCATCGTCGTGCACACCATCACGCAAAAGGGCCGCGGCTATCAGCCCGCGGTCAGCGATGACCTCAAGATGCATGACTACAAACTGCCAGCCGCCCAGATTGACGGCACCAAGGCGACCTCGTTCACCGAGGTCTTTTCCGAGTCGCTGATCAAAGAGGCCGCCGCGGACGATCGGATCGTGGCGATCACCGCGGCGATGGCCGGTCCCACCGGTCTGCTCGATTTCGAACGTCGCTATCCCGAGCGGTTCTTTGACGTCGGCATCGCCGAGCAGCACGCCGTCACCGCCGCCGCGGGCATGGCGATGGGCGGACTCAAACCGGTCGTGGCGATGTACGCCACGTTCTTCTCACGGGCCTTCGATCAGGCCCACCTCGACGTGGGACTCTTGAACCTGCCCGTCGTGTTCGTGTTCAAGAGTGCGGGCATCACGGGCGACGACGGACCGAGCCACCACGGGCTCCTCGACATCGTGCTCTGCCTCGCGATTCCCAACATGACGATCTTCGCTCCGTCGACGGCCGATGAACTCCCGATCATGCTCGAGACCGCACTGTCGCTCCCCGGACCGACTGCCATTCGCTATCCCAAGACGGACTCCCAGCCCTTCGATGGCCGAGTGGGCGAAGGACTCGAGGCGCGCCGCGTCGTCCAGGGGGACGGCTCTCTCTGCGTGCTGGCCGTGGGCAAGATGGCGCCCAACTCCTACGCGGCACTGGAGCGGATGGGCACTGACGCGTCCAAGGTCACCCTCTACGACGTGCGAGTGCTGCCCGCGGATCCGCGAATGATCGAGGACGCTCTCACCCACGAACGCATCATCACCGTCGAGGACGCCACCCGTCACGGTGGCGCGGGCACCGCCATGGTCTCGGCGATTCGACTCCGAGCCCAGGAACTCGGCCTCGCGCACCCCACGACGCGCATTCTCGGCGTCCCGCGGGCCTACCTCGAACACCACAAACCCGACTTGTTGTTGGCCGAACTCGGTCTCGATCCGGAGGGACTGGCCGGGGCATTCACGCGCCTGCTCAATGGCGAAGCGGAGTTTCCTCCCGCCTACAAAGAGGCGCCGCGACCGAACTACTCCTCGGGGTGACTTCTACACTTTTAACGTGAGCTTTGGCATAGAAAAGAGTGAGCACGAGTGGCGCGAGCAACTCACGCCCGATCGCTACGCCGTCTTGCGCAAGGCCTCGACCGAGGCGCCCTTTAGCGGCTCACTGCTCCACGTGGACGCCGAGGGCGTGTTTCGCTGTGGCGGATGCCAGCAGGTGCTCTTCTCGAGCGCCCAGAAATTCGACTCGGGATGCGGGTGGCCGAGTTTTGACGCGTGCGAGCCCGGCACGATCGTCGAGCGGACCGATCGCTCACTCTTTCGCGAGCGGACCGAGATCCTCTGTTCAAAGTGCGGGGGGCACCTCGGGCACGTCTTCAACGATGGACCGACACTCACCGGGCTGCGCTACTGCGTGAACTCGCTCGCGCTCGACTTCGACGGGGAAAACTAAACGTCGAGGAAGCGGCGGATCGCGATAGCGGATCCCACCGAACCGATCAACACGCCCACGATCAAGACGACGAGGTTGGTGCCGAGGAGCGCCGAGGAGCTCAAGGCGAACTCGTTGTGCAGCGGATAGAACACCTTGGCCAAGCTCACCAAGCCAATCGCGACGGCCGAGCCCAAGAGACCCTGAATGAAGCCCTCGGTGATGTAGGGCACGCGAATGAACCAGTTGGTCGCACCCACCAACTTCATCACGGAAACCTCGCGTCGGCGCGAGAAGATGGCCATACGAATCGTGTTGAGGATGAGCACCAACGCGCTCAACAGCAACACGGCCGCCAACGCTAGGAACACGATCTGCAAGACCCGAATCACGTGGTTCATGGACTTGATCTCTTGGTTCGGACCGGTGACCGCGTAAATGTGGGCCTGATTCGTAAAGGTCTGCTCGACGGTGTAGGTGTCCGAGGGCACGACTGGTGTGCACTGGTACGACGACGGCACCGACTTGATCGTGAGAACCTGGGACATCGCGCGATCCAAAATTTGCTTCGCTTGGCGGTAGTCCGCGGCTTGGGAGTAGAACTTGCAGTTCTTCACAATGTCCATGGACTTGAGCTGGGTGCCGATGGCCGTGACCTCGCTGGGGGTGGCACTGGCCTCCACCCACACCGTGACGCGCGTGCCCTGCTGCCAGTCCACTGACGCTTGGGCCGCGCTCTGTTTGAGCAGAAGGGCCCCTCCCACCAGGGAGAGCGAAACCGCCACCGTGAGAACCGCGGCGATTGTCATCATTCGATTACGCCACAGATTGCCGAGCGTCTCGCGAATGGCGTAGACGAAATAGACGCCCATTAAATGGCCACGCTCTCGTCGATGCCGTACACGCCGCGGACCTGGTCGCGAATCATCTCGCCGCGGTCGAGTTCGATCACGCGTCGGCGCATGCGGTCCACGAGCGCCTTGTCGTGCGTGGCCATCACGACGGTGGTGCCGGTGCGATTGATGCGCTCCAGCAGCGCCATGATGGACTCTGAGTTCGACGGGTCGAGGTTGCCGGTGGGCTCGTCGGCCAACAGGATGAGCGGTCGATTGACGAAGGCGCGAGCCACCGCGACGCGCTGCTGCTCACCACCTGAGAGTTCGTGGGGGCGGTTCTTGGCCTTGTCCGTGAGACCGACGAGTTCGAGGATCTGGGGAACCTGCGACTCGACCGTCGAGCGAGGTCGCCCGATCACCTCGAGGGCAAAGGCCACGTTCTCAAAGACGGTCTTGTTCGGCAGCAGTCGAAAGTCCTGGAAGATACATCCGATGTTGCGGCGCAGATAGGGCACGCGCCACTTGGGCAGGTCGCCGATGTCGCGTCCGGCTTCCAGGATCCGTCCCCGGTCGGGGTGCTCCTCGCGCAGCAGCAAACGCAAAAACGTCGTCTTACCGGAACCCGAGGCGCCCACGAGGAAGACGAACTCGCCCTTTTCGATATCGAGGGTAATGTCCTTGAGCGCCGGGGTGCCGTTCTTGTAAGTCTTGGAGACGTTTTCGAATCGAATCACGGCTTCACACCCTTGGTTTCATCGGCGAATTTGTGCAGTTGTTCGGGCACAGTGACACGTTCATTCTACTGAGGCGACCCGCGCGACTTGATCCATCACGCACCAGTAATTGAACGGTTCAACAATTATTAGGACGCGGATCTCTGTCGACGCAGTTCAGCCTCCATAAATGCGTCGAGGTCGCCGTCGAGCACTGCGTCGACGTTTCCGGTCTCGTGGTCACTACGGTGGTCCTTCACAAGTTGGTAGGGCGCTTGGACGTAACTGCGGATCTGCGAGCCCCAGGCGTTAT
Organism: uncultured Acidimicrobiaceae bacterium; assembly: GCA_963791015.1. Lineage (GTDB taxonomy): Bacteria > Actinomycetota > Acidimicrobiia > Acidimicrobiales > RAAP-2 > RAAP-2. The sequence goes on from CAWBQX010000002.1 coordinate 617,404, forward strand.
CGGAGCGCACCCCGCTCAGCGCGTCCATCTCGGCCTGGCGTTGCGCGCGAGCACGCTCGGAGAGCTTGGCTTCAAGGATCTGCAGAGCGCGGGCCTTGTTTTGGTGCTGGGATCGCTCGTTCTGACAGGAGACGACGATGCCCGTGGGCAGGTGCGTGATACGAATGGCCGAATCGGTCTTATTGATGTGCTGACCACCCGCGCCGGACGAGCGAAACGTGTCGATGCGCAGGTCTTTCTCATCGATCTCCACTTCGCCCGCGCTGTCATCGAGCAACGGTGTGACATCCAAGCTCGCAAAGCTCGTCTGACGCCGCGCCTGAGAGTCGAACGGACTAATGCGCACCAAACGGTGCACACCGCGCTCGGCGGAGAGCCAACCGTAGGCGAAACGTCCGGTGACAATGAACGTCGCCGAGAGCAATCCCGCCTCGGTGCCTTCAGTCGCTTCGTCGATCTCGACGCTGAATCCTCGCCGCTCGGCCCAGCGCGAGTACATGCGCAAGAGCATCTCGGTCCAGTCCTGGGCGTCGGTGCCACCCGCACCCGCGTGCAGGTCGACGATCGCGGCGTTCTCGTCGTAGGGGCCGCTAAAGAGACTCTGCACCTCCAGGGCCGCGATGTCACGCTGCAAGTCGTCCACCGCTCCGGTCAGTTCGTCGAAGGTGGCGCGATCGGGTTCACCGCTGTCGAGTGACTCACGGGCAAACTCGGCGAGCACCACCGCGTCATCGAGTTCACGACGCAGGGCGTCAAAGGACTCGAGGTCGTTGGCGAGTCGACCGAGCTCCGTGGTGACCTCGCGAGCGTGATCTTGGTCGTCCCAGAGGTTGGGATCGGCCGCGAGTTCGCTGAGCAGCGCGTGGCGCGCGCGATTCGCATCCATCTTGAGGTAGTCGCGCGCCGCCTCCCACCGGGACTCGAGCTCTTCGATCGAGACCAGGGCGAGGCGAAGGGCGTTCTCTGCTTTAGGGTCGGCCATGGCACTGCTTGAACTTGCGCTTCGAGCCGCACCAGCAGGGATCGTTGCGACCGAGCTTCTCGTGCTGAGTGGTCGCCTTGGCAGGTCCGCCAGTCGTGTGGGCCGGTAGTTCGGTCGCGCCCGGGGCGACTTCGTTGGCGTTGGTGAGCGCACCAGTGAGACCTTCGTCCTCGACGCTCTCCTCGACGGCCGCGGTCGCCTCGACGTGAGTGATGTAGCGCACGTAGTCGGAGTCGACCGCCTCGAGGAGGTGCTCGAACATCAAGTACCCCTCCTTCTGCCAGGCGTTGAGCGGGTCTTGCTGAGCGGTCTGGCGCAGATGGATGCCGTCACGCAAGTAGTCCATCTCCGAGAGGTGGTCGCGCCAGCGCTGATCCAGGATCTGGAGCATGACGTCGCGTTCGATCTCCTTGGCCGTGTCGAGGCCGCCCGGAAACTCCTCGGCCTTCTTCTCGTACTTGCCGACCGCTTCGTCGACGACGAGGCCGCCGATCTCTTCGGCGTCGCGGTACTCGCGCAGCGTGTCGAGCGTGAGCTCCGTGGGGTAGTTGGACTGCAGGTCAAGCAGGAGCGCGTTGTAGTCCCACTCCTCGGCGTAGCCCAAGCCCACGTGCGAGGCGACCACGTCGGCCATTCGTTCCTCGATGAGTTCGATGGTCGCGTCGTGAATGTCCTCGCCGTCGATGACCTGTTGGCGGCGCTTGTAGATCACCTTGCGCTGCTCGTTCATCACTTCGTCGTACTTGAGCACGTCTTTGCGGATCTCCGCGTTGCGGGCCTCCACGGTGTTCTGGGCGCGCTCGATGGCACGCGACACCATCTTGGCCTCGATGGCTTCGTCTTCGGGCATGGCGCGGTCCATCACCCACGAGACCGCCCCGGTGGCGAACAGACGCAGCAGCTCGTCCTCGAGCGAGAGATAGAACCGACTCTCGCCGGGGTCACCTTGACGACCCGAACGACCGCGGAGCTGATTGTCGATGCGCCGCGAGTCGTGTCGCTCGGTGCCGAGCACGTAGAGGCCCCCAGCCGCGCGAACTTCGTTGCCCTCGGCCTCGGTGATCGGCTTCCACTTGGCCAGAGCCTTGTCGTACGCTTCGTCGTACTCCGGGGTGTCGGGGATCAGACCCTGGGCGATGACGTCGCGCGCCGCCAGTCCCTCGAAGTTGCCGCCGAGGATGACGTCCACACCTCGACCGGCCATGTTGGTCGCAACGGTGACCGCACCCTTGCGCCCGGCCTGGGCCACGATCTCGGCTTCACGGAAGTGCTGCTTGGCGTTCAAAACCTCGTGCGGCACGCCGGCCTTGGAGAGTTCACGCGAGAGCAGCTCGGACTTCTCGACCGACGCGGTACCGAGGAGCACCGGCTGACCACTATCCAGGCGCTCGCGCACGTCCTCGACGATGGCGGCGAACTTGGCCTCTTCGGTCTTGTAGATCATGTCGGGCTTGTCGTCGCGGATGGCCGGCTGATTCGTGGGGATCGGCACAACCGAGAGCCCGTAGGTGTTACCGAACTCCGCGGCCTCGGTTTCGGCGGTACCGGTCATGCCCGCCAACTTCTCGTAGAGGCGGAAGTAGTTCTGCAACGTCACCGTCGCCCAGGTGTGGTTCTCCTCTTGGATGCGCACGCGCTCCTTGGCCTCGACGGCCTGGTGCAGTCCGTCGCTCCAGCGACGACCCTCCAGCGTGCGACCGGTGAACTCATCGACGATCTTCACCTCGCCGGAGTCGACCAGGTAGTCCTTGTCGCGATGGAAGAGCTCCTTGGCGCGTAGCGCCTGGCCCAGTTGGTGCACGTAGTTCGTGGCGACCGCGTCGTAGAGGTTGGTGACGCCGAGTTGCTTCTCGACCTTCTCGATGCCGGCCTCGGTCGGCACGACGGTCTTCTTTTCCTCGTCCACCTCGTAGTCCACGTCGCGGGTGAGCGAGCGAGCGATCGAGGCGAACTGGTAGTAGAGCTTGGTGACGTCCGAGGCGGGACCCGAGATGATGAGCGGCGTACGCGCCTCGTCGATCAAGATCGAGTCGACCTCGTCGACGATGGCGTAGTGGTGTCCGCGCTGGACCATGTGCTCGCTGCGCCGGGCCATGTTGTCACGCAGGTAGTCAAAGCCGAACTCCGTGTTCGTGCCGTACGTGATGTCGGCCTGGTAGGCCTCGCGCTTGGCTTCGAAGTCGGGCAGGTCCGGTCCCACGCGACCGACCTTGAGTCCGAGCCAACGGTGCAGCTCGCCCATCCAGCGCGCGTCACGCGTGGCCAGGTAGTCGTTCACGGTCACCACGTGCACGCCCTCGCCGGCCAGTGCGTTGAGGTAGACGGGCAGGGTCGAGACGAGCGTCTTGCCCTCACCGGTCTTCATTTCCGCGATCCACCCAAAGTGCAGGGCCATGGCCCCCATGAGCTGCACGTCGTAGGGGCGCTGGCCGAGCACCCGCGTCGAGGCTTCGCGCACCACGGCGAAGGCTTCGATGAGCAGGTCGTCCAGGGTCTCGCCGGCGGCCAGACGTTCGCGAAACTCGGGGGTCTTGGCCTTGAGGTCGTCGTCACTGAGCAGCGCCATCTCTTCGGCCAGGTCGTTGATCGGCCCGACCAGGCCCGCCAGCTCGCGCACGCGCTTGCCCTCGCCCGCCCGCAACATCTTCTGAAATACGCTCATATCGTGTTTTACCCTACCGGTCCCGGGTTCTAATTAAGAGGGCTGCGCGCGCTGACCTGGTCTTTGACCCCACACTCGCCTGCGCCCCGTTCCCTGGTCACGGTGACCAGCGAGACGCAGGACTTACTTCTAAACCGCGCCATGCTCAGCGTCCCGAGGGACGCCTTACGTGGGTCGTTTCGCCCGCGACTGGCATCGACTTTCAACCACAGACCACCCGCAGCCCTGACCGACCAGTCTAGGCCGAATTGTTAGGTTTTCGGTCTCGTCACCAACACCAGGGCGAGGCGCAGGCTGAGCACGACCGCGGCCAATGGAATGAGGAGACGGCGCCATCCCCGGGCCGTCTGCATCTCAAAGCGCAGGGCGCTCTTGTGGTGGGCGATCACCATCTCGCGCGGCACCCGAGCGCGAGATACCCCTTCGACGTGCGTGATGACGGCCTTGCTTTCGGCGGCGATCTGGTAGCCGTGTTCACGTAGCGCCCAGCACAGAGCCATCTCCTCAGCGAACATGAAGTAGCGCTCGTCAAATCCGCCCACTTCCTCAAAGGCGGCACGGCGCACCAAGAAGAACGCGCCCGACACCCAATCGACGCGCCCGTCGGTGTGGGCCGAGCGGTAGCGACGCGTGGCGGGGTTGTTGGGCCACAGCGGGGCGAGCAACGCGTGAACCCCGGCGAGGATCGGGTTGGGAAAGACGCGCGAGGAGGGATAGACCGTCCCGTCGGGCCGAAGGATGGTGGGTCCCACCAGCGCGACGTCGCGGTGATGATCCAAGTACGACACCAGGGCCGCGACCGCACCGTCGTGCACGACCACGTCGGGATTGGAGACCAGCACGAACGGTGTGGCTCGAGCGACCGCCACGCCCCGATTGACGCCGCGTCCATACCCGAGGTTGACCCCGGGCGAGACCAACACCACGTCGTGGTCCAACAGAGCCGCGGGCACCGATCCGACCTCGCCGTTTTCGACGACCACCACCTGGGAGACGCCGTTGTCGAAGAGTGAGTCCACGCACTCGATCAAGAACTGATCGGCGTGATAGTCGACCACGACCGCGACCACGTCACTTTCCACTTCGCTCACGCGATCTCCCGTCTACTTCGATCGGCGATCAGGCGTGCGACACCTTCGCGCCACGCGGGCAGGGCCGACCACGACGATGTGAACTTGTGCGTGTTGAGATCGCTTCGCTCGGGACGAGTCGCGACTTGGGATCCCACGAGCTCACTCGAAAAGATGGGCGTGGCAAAGTCTTCGCCGCGATTCAGAATCTCCCCCACATAGGCCGCGATGTCGAACCACGTGGTCGCACCGAGGTTCGCGACGTGCCACACGCCGCTCGGGCGCTCTCGCACCAGCGTCACGAGAGATCGCGCCAAGTCACTCGCCAGCGTCACGGTCCCGGTCTGATCGTCGACGAATCGCACGGTCTCGCCGCTCAACGCTCGCTCGGCGATCACGTGAATGACGCTCTTGCCCCGAACGCCCATGACCCAGGAGGTCCGCACGATCGTGTCGTCGTGCGCACAACGCAGCTCTCCTTCGAACTTCGAGGCCCCATAGACGTTCAGCGGATGGGCCTCGTCGTACTCCACGTAGGCATCACCCTTCTTTCCGTCAAAGACGTAGTCGGTCGAGATCGTGATCAGGTGCGCGCCGACGTCGTGCGCACCGAGGGACATGTTGAGGGTTCCTTGCTCGTTGACGGCGAAGCACGCGTCTGAGTCGCCTTCGGCTCGATCGACGGCTGTGTAGGCGGCCAGATGCACCACCACGTCAGGTCGCACATCGTTCAACGTCCGTAGCACCGCGTCGCGGTCAGTCACGTCCAAGGTGTCACGCGCAAAGCCCACCGGCTCAAACTCCCCCGGCGCGACGTCCCGGCCATCGGGTTGAAAGGACGGGTCACCGCCCAGGGGTATGTCGCCGCGCAGCACGTCCATCAGGTCGAGACCGACCTGTCCGGCCGCACCGGTGACCAGGACCCGCGTGGGTGAACTCATCGGGGCACCTCGGTGGCGCGCACGTGGACGACGTCACCCACGGCGAAGACCATGACGTCGCCATCCACCTCGACCTGCAGTCGCCCCTGGGCGTCCACGCCCACCGCGCGACCGTAGATCTCTGCGTCGGTCTGCTCTACCCGGACCCACTGGCCAACAGTGGCGAGCGCACCGACGTACTCCTGGCGTAGCGCCACCCACCCGCTCTCGGTCTCGAGCAACGCGCGCCGCGTGTCGATCTCTTCGAGCAAAATGTCGAGCAGGGCGCGCGGAGCGATGGTGAGGCCCGTCTCGGCGCGCACCGACGTCGCGGGCACACCAGGTGGTCCGTCGTAGGTGAGATTCACGCCGATGCCCACGACGACGCCGAGCTCGTCGCCCGCGGTCACTACTTCGGCCAGTAGTCCGGCCAACTTGTTCTCGCCCACCACGAGGTCGTTGGGCCACTTCAGCCCCGCGCGCAGTCCGCTCAGCCGCTCGATGGCGCTGCGTGCACTTAACGCCACCATCGCCACCACCAGTTGGAGTTGAGCGGGATCCAAGGCCGGGCGAAAGAGGAGTGAACACAGCAGCGACGAACGAGGTTGGGACTCCCACGAGCGATCCAGTCGGCCTCGTCCCGCGCTCTGAAAGTCCGCGAGAGCGACCAACCCCTCGGCTTGGTGAGCCTGGCTCTTGAGGTAGGTGTTCGTCGAATCGATCTCCGCAAAGTGCTCAACGCGCCAGATCGTGGGTGCCACGGTCAAACATTAGGGTTTTGGGGAAGGATGCTAGAAAATAACGGGCTCAGGTCGGAGGATTCGTGTTGCGCAAAGTCCTAATCGCCAATCGGGGCGAGATCGCGGTGCGCGTGATCCGGACCTGTCGCGAGATGGGCATCGCCACCGTGGCCGTGTACTCCGAACTCGACCGCAATGCGCCTCACGTGCGCCTGGCTGACGAGGCGTACTCCCTCGGTGGCCAGAGTGCGGCCGAAAGCTATCTCAACACTGCGGCGATCCTGGAGATCATTGAGCGCTCGGGGGCCGACGCGGTGCACCCGGGGTACGGCTTCTACTCCGAGAATACCGAGTTCGCCCGTGCGATCACCGCTCGCGGGGTGACCTTCATCGGCCCTCCACCCGAAGCGATTGAGGTGATGGGCGACAAGATCTCCTCGCGCCTCGCCGCCGAGGCGGCCGGGGTGGTTGGGGTACCGGGTCACAGCCAAGCCCTCACCAGTGCCGATGAGGTCATCGCCTTCGGCGAAGAGGTCGGATGGCCTGTCGCCATTAAGGCCGCCTACGGCGGTGGCGGACGCGGCATGAAGGTCGTGAACGCGCCCGAGGACGCGGCGGCCGCCCTCGAGAGCGCCGAACGCGAAGCGCTGAGCTACTTCGGGCGCGCCGAGTGCTACGTCGAGCGCTACTTGACCTGGCCGCGGCATATCGAAATGCAGGTGCTCGCCGACTCCTTTGGCACCACGCTGTGGCTCGGCGAGCGAGACTGTTCGGCCCAGCGCCGTCACCAGAAGCTCATAGAAGAGAGCCCCGCCCCCAACTTTCCCAATGAGGTACGTCTCGCCATGGGAGCAGCGGCCGTCAAGGTCTCCGAGGCCTGCGGCTACGTCAACGCGGGCACCATTGAGTTCCTGTACCAGGACGGCGAGTTCTTCTTCCTCGAGATGAACACCCGACTGCAGGTCGAGCACCCGGTCACCGAACTCGTCACCGGTCTTGACCTGGTCGAGTGGCAACTACGCATCGCGGCGGGCGAGCCTCTCACCTTTTCCCAAGACGAGATCGCGGCCCGCGGACACGCCATCGAGGTGCGCATCAACGCCGAAGACCCCTCCGAAGGCAAGTTTCTCCCGTCCCCGGGCGTCATCACGCGCTTCGATCAACCCGCGGGTCCGGGGGTGCGACTGGACGCTGGCTACGTCTCGGGCGATACCGTCTCGCAGTACTACGACAATCTCATCGCCAAGTTGGTGGTGTGGGCTCCCAATCGAGACCGGGCTCGACGGCGCATGTTGCGCGCCATCGAAGAGACGACGATCGAGGGCGTGGCCACGACGTTGCCCGCCGACGTGTTGATCCTCACCCACGAGGACTTCGTCAAAGGCATTCACTCGACTAGGTGGGTCGAGACGTCCGTTGACTTCTCCTCTCTTCCGGCCGCGTCCGTGCCGGCCGTCTCCATCGGGGAAGGTCGCGTCCGTAAGGACGTCACCGCCGAGGTCAATGGACGCCGGGTGACCGTCGCCCTGTGGGTGTCAGACGAGGATGATGAACTGCCTGCTCGCCCACAGAGCACCGCGCTCAAACCTCGCCGCCAGCACCACAGCGGCGTGGTGGGGAGTGGATCGGGAACCGTCACCGTCCCCATGCAGGGAACCATCGTCAAGATCAACGTCGCCGAGGGACAGAAGGTCGAGGCGGGCGACACCGTGGTGATCCTCGAGGCGATGAAGATGGAAAACGCGGTGAACGCGGAGAGGTCGGGCGTAGTGAAGAAGATTCACGTCGTCACGGGTGAGTCCGTCGGGGCCGGCGACGCGGTGGTGGAGATCGAATGACGTCCGAAGAGCGCTCGACGAGCGCCATCGAGGGCGCCCGTGGCGAGTTAATCGCCCTCAGCCACTTCATCCACGAGCACCCCGAACTCGGGTACGAGGAGTTCGCGTCCAGCGCGGCGCTGATCGACCAGCTCGAGGCGTGGGGCTTCGACGTCGAGCGCGACAGCGCCGGACTGGCGACCGCTTTTCGAGCGACCGCGGGCAGCGGCGACCTGCACGTCACGTTCTGCGCCGAGTACGACGCGCTGCCGGACATCGGTCACGCCTGTGGACACAACATCATCGCCGCCTCGTCGCTGGGGGCCTTTCTCGGCGTGAGCGCCGTGGCCGACGAGCTCAACGTGCGCGTCACCCTACTGGGCACGCCCTCTGAGGAAGGTGGGGGCGGGAAGATCGATCTGATCAACGCCGGGTACTTCAATGATGAGCACATGGCCCTGATGGTGCACCCGTTTCCGAGCGAGCGACTCGACGCTATCTGCCTCGCGGTCGATCACTTCGACGTGATCTTCACCGGCAAGGAGGCGCACGCCTCGGCCGCGCCCTGGCTCGGGATCAACGCGCTCGACGCTCTGACGATCTCTCAGACGGCGCTCGGTCTACTGCGCCAGCAGTTGCGTCCCGGCGATCAGTTTCACGGCGTGGTGCTGGAAGGCGGCTCGGCGGCCAACATCATTCCGAGCCGGACGGTGGGTCGTTTCATGGCGCGCGCCACGACCGCCGGACGCCTGAAGGAGCTGCGCGAACGAGTGAACGACTGCTTTGCGGCGGGTGCGCTCGCCACGGGTGCCTCCGTGGAGATCGTCGAACTCGGACACCAGTTCTCTCACATGGAGTCTGACCCCGAGATCCTTCTTCACTATCGTCGCGCGGCCGAGGCCCTCGGCCGCGACTTTCACCTTGACGATGAAGAGGCCCCCCGGCCCACACTGTCAACCGACATGGCCAACGTCTCGCTCGTCGTTCCCTCCATCCATCCCCTGCTCATGATCCCCACCGACGGCGCGATCAATCACCAGCCCGAGTTCACCGCCGCCTGCGCGACGCCGGAAGCCGACCAGGCCGTGATCGACGGAGCCGAGGCGTTGGCGAACACCGTGATCGAAGTCGCGCACGACGGCGCGCTGCGCCAGCGACTGGTGAGTCGCTCATGATCCTCGAGCACGCGGTCCTACAAGTCCGCGCCGGTGACGAAGCTAACTTCGAGGACGCCGCGCGCGAGGCGTTGCCCATCATCGAGTCGGCTCCCGGGTGTCACGGCGCGGAGTTTCGCCGTCAGCTAGAAGATCCGTCAATCTTCCTGCTTCTCGTACGTTGGACGTCGCTCGAAGCTCATATGGCCTTTCGCGAGACCGAACTGTACGCGCGCTGGCGCGAGTTAACGCACCCGTTCTACGTCGGTGCGCTTGACGTGACGCACTTTCACGAGCCCGTCGAGCGCTAGCGGGCTGGCAGGTCTTTGGTCTACACCCGCACCGGGTGAGGCATGCACAGATCGTCGTACTCGGCGATGGTGATCTCACCGGCGTGTTCACCGCAGACCGGACAGTCGGGGTCTCTGCGCACCTTGAAGGTGCGAAACGACTGTTCGAGGGCGTCGAACGTCAAGAGCCGTCCGACGAGGGGATCGCCCAGACCTAACAGGAGCTTGATCGCTTCGAGCGCCTGGAGCGATCCGACGATGCCCGGGAGCACGCCAAGCACGCCCGCTTCCGCGCAGCTGGGCGCGAGTTCTGGTGGTGGCGGCTCGGGAATCATGCAGCGATAACACGGACCCACATAGGGGTTGAAGACGGTGATCTGACCGTCGAAACGAAAGATCGAGCCGTGCACGACCGGGATGCGCTTGATGAGCGACGCGTCGTTGAGCAGGTAGCGGGTCGGGAAGTTGTCGGTGCCGTCCACGATGACGTCGTAGCCGTCGATGATGTCCAAGATGTTGTCGGCACCCAGACGCGTGTCGTAGGTGATGACCGTGACGTCGGGGTTCATCGCGGTGAGCGCCGCCTTGGCGCTGTCGACCTTGCGCATACCCACGCGATCCATCGTGTGCAGGATCTGACGCTGGAGGTTGGACTCATCCACGACGTCCATGTCAATGATCCCAATGGTGCCCACTCCCGCGGCCGCGAGATACAAGGCGGCGGGCGAGCCCAGTCCGCCCGCGCCAAGCAAGAGAACCTTGGAGTCGAGCAGCTTCATCTGTCCCTTCTCGCCCACTTCGGGCAAGAGAAGGTGGCGCTGGTAGCGCAGTCGCTGGTTCGCGCTCATCGTCTGGGGCGTCGACCAGGCCCGACCTTCGTCCTTCCATTTATTGAAGCCACCGGCCATCGAGACCACGTCGGAGTAGCCCAACTCCTGAAGGGTCTTGGCGGCAAAAGCGCTGCGAGTTCCTCCCGCGCAGTACACGACAACCGGAGCGGTCTTATCGGTGATGCGGCCCTCGATGGAGAACTCCAACTGGCCGCGCGGGACGTGGATGGCGCCGGCGAGCGCACCCTGTTCGTATTCATCGGGTTCGCGCACGTCAAGGAGCGTGACGTGGCCAAGGCGCGCGGCGACGTCGTCGGGCGTGACTTCGCGGATCTCGGACTTCGCGGCGTTCAGCAGGTCCCGGGGTGACGGCATCAGCGCTCCTTAACTGGTGGAGAAATCTTACCGGTCAGGTCAACAATGGCGACACGTCCTGGTAGACCACGGACCGTGGAACTTTCTCGCCTGCTCGCCGCTCGGCGAATGAGTCGATCTTTTGACGGTACGCCCGTTGACCCGGAGTGGCTTTCGGGTCTGTGCGCCGACGCGCTGTGGGCGCCGACGGCCGGCAACGCAGCCGGCGTGCGATTTCACGTCATCGACGCGTTGCACGTGCGCGAGTTTCTCGATGTCGCGACGGACGCCGAGTGGCGCGAGACCTCTCGGCGCTACGAAGGACTCGCGAGAGCCGGTGGCGCAGTGCTCGTTACCTCCCGGCCCGAGGACTATCTCGCGCGCTACGCCGAATCGGACAAGTCGTCCTCGGGACTGTCGGAGCGTGACGCCTGGCCACTGCCGTACTGGCACACCGACGCCGCGATGGCGACAATGGCGTTGTTGCTCTTGCTCGAAGAGAGCGGTTGGCAGGCCACGATCTGGGGCAACTTTCGCCACGATGAAGCCGTGCGGGACTGGGCGGGTCTGGGCGATGAAGAACTATTCGCGAGCGTGCTGATCGGACGCGGCGACGCGAACGACGTGCGCTCGGCGTCACTGGAGCGAGAGGTGCCATCTCGACGCGAGCGCGTGCGGCGAGTCTTCTAGTTCGCCCGGGCGCTCAAGTACTCAACCAGGGTGCGCAAGCTGAACGCGGTCGCGCCCTTATTGACGTACCCGCGAGGTCCGTCGGCGCGGGCCGGTCCAGCGATGTCCAGGTGCGCCCAGGGCCGTCCTGCGGTGAAGCGCCGCAACAACAACGCAGCCACGATGGAGCCCCCGACCAGCGGCTTGCCGATGTTCTTCATGTCGGCGACGTCGGACTCGATATGGACCTCGTACGCGTCCACGAGCGGCATGCGCCACAGAGTCTCTCCTGTGGTACCCGAGGCTGCGATGAGCTGGTCCGCCAGTTTGTCGTCCGTGGCGTAGATCGCGCCGACCTCGTCACCGAGTGCGGTCTTCTGAGCGCCCGTCAGAGTGGCGACGTCGATGATGGCGTCCGCGTCGGTCTCCACCGCGAGGCTGAGGGCGTCAGCCAGGATGAGTCGACCCTCGGCGTCGGTGTTGAGCACCTCAATGGTCATGCCGTTTCGAATCGTCAGCACGTCGCCCGGCTTGGTGGCGTTGTCACCCACCAGGTTCTCGGTGAGCGGAGCGATGGCCGTCACGCGAACCCGCAGACCGAGTTGGCTCGCTATCGACGTCGCCCCCATCACGATGGCCGCTCCCGTCATGTCGGTCTTCATCGTCATCATGCTCTCGGGCGACTTCATCGAGAGTCCCCCGGAGTCAAACGTCACGCCCTTGCCCACGAGCGCCACGTGGGGCATCGACGCTCCGGGTTCGGGATCGTAGGTGACGTAGACGAGACGAGTTGGTTGGGCCGAACCCAGCCCGACGCCAAGTAGTCCCCCGAGCCGTTCGTCGCGGATCTTCGACTCGGTCCAGATTTGAACGTCAACGTACGGGTCCGCTCCCAGTCGCGTCTCAATCTCGCCCGCGAGAACTCTCGGCGGCAGTGAACTGGCGGGAGTGTCGACCAACTGCCTCGCCCAGTTGACGCCCTCGGCGATGCGCGCGCCGTGCTCCACCCCGCGGGTGACCTCGTCGTGAACCGACACGGGTGGCAGCGGTGTGCCGACGGGAACGATCTCGACACTCGATGTCAGGTCACGCGTCTTGTAGGTGTAGGAGACGAGCAAGGCGCCCTCCACCACCGCTTGGGCGATGGCACCGGGATTTTCGAGACCTTGGGTTGGTAGAAAAAACGCGAACGAACCCTCGCCCGCCGCTCGGGCCGCGCTCGCCCCGGCGAGTCGGTAGCCTGCGGCGGACTGCACGTCGCCGCCAACTGAGACAAGCGCCACGTTCGCGCCGTCGAGAGATCGCAATACGGTGAACGATCCAGCATCATCCTTGAGTCCCTGTGCGATGCACCACTGCGCGCTAAGCAGCGTGGGGGCATCGACACCGGCCTGAGCGACGGTTGAACTGATCGAACCGACGCCGTCTCGCATCACCACCGGCACCGCGATGGTGGTCATACCCAGCGCCTCTTTGATGGACGAGACGCGAGCGCTGCGAGACATGTGAACCTTTCGTCTGCTCGAGCGAAGTGAGGAAGTTCCCGCGTCGAGCGATCACCCTGTCGGGTGCACGTTCCATTGTGTCAAAAGTCGTGACAAACTCCCGAAAAATGGTCTATCTGTAAGTTGACACTTACGTAAGGACTTGCTAACGTAAAGCCGTGGACACGTTACTCAAGACCCTGAGCGAGACCAAGCGCTGCGAGATCGTTCGACTCGTCTGGAACGAAGAGAAGACCGCGAGCGAGATCGCATCGTTCTTTCCTTCCGTCACCCGCTCGGCAATCTCTCAGCATCTGGGTGTGCTTCGCCGCAGTGGTCTCGTCAGTGAACGACGTGACGGGACGCGACGGATGTACTGCGTGAACCACACCGAGGTGGCTCGACTCCGTGACTTCTTGGACTCCTTTTGGACCCACAGTCTCGAGAAGTTGCGCGACCTCGCCGAGTCGAGTGAAACATTGAAAGGACAGTCATGAGTGAAGCAGTGAGAGAGATCGTGGTGAAGGCCTCCCCCGCGACAGTATTCCCCTACTTGGTCGACCCGGACCTGATGGTCCAGTGGCTGGGCCGATCCGTAAAGCTAGATCCCCGCCCCGGCGGGCTGGTCGAGTTGAACTGCGGTGGGAACGAAGGTGCCGGAGAATTCATCGACATTGTCGCCGACGAGCGCGTCGTGTTCACCTTTGGGTGGAGCGAGCCGGGTCACCCCATCCCCGCCGGTTCGACCGAAGTTGAGATCAGTCTCACGCCCCAGGGCGAGGACACGTTGGTCCGCCTCACGCACCGCGGTCTCCCCGAGGATGCAGTCAGCGATCACGAAGATGGTTGGGGCTTCTACCTCGCACGCCTGGCGGTGCTCATGCGCGGCGAGACGCCTGAAGACGACCCGCGCGCCTAGCGTCGCAACATTGGCGCGGCCACGGGCGTCGCTTCACTGAGCGCTTCGCGGGCGTGGTAGCTCGAACGCGTGAGGGGCGAGGACTGCACGTGACCTAGACCAAGGCGTCGGCCGCGATCGGCGAGATCGTCGAACTCCCAAGGCTCCCAGTAGCGCGCGACCGGTAGGTGGCGCTCGGTGGGGCGAAGATACTGACCAATCGTGACGATCTGCACGCCCACCGAAGCCAGGTCCGCCAGCGTCTCTTCGACTTCGTCGGCACTCTCGCCCAGTCCGACCATGAGTCCAGACTTAGTGACCAGGCCCGCCTCGGCGCCTCGCGCGAGCACGGTGAGCGATCGCAGGTAGCCCGCGCTCGGGCGAACGGCACGCTGGAGGCGAGCGACCGTCTCGACGTTGTGATTGAGCACGTCGGGCCGCTCGTCGATGATGATGCGCAACGAGTCCGGATCTCCACGAAGGTCGCTGATCAAAACTTCGACGTCGGTGTTCGGCGAGCGCTCACGAATCGCGCGCACACTGGCCGCGATGGCTCCCGCTCCCCCGTCGGCCAGATCGTCGCGCGCCACACAGGTAATCACGGCGTGCGCCAACTTCAGGCGCACCACGGCTTCAGCCACGCGACCGGGCTCCGTGGGGTCGAGTGCCAAAGGCTTACGAGTATCCACGAGGCAGAATCCGCACGCCCTGGTACAGCGCTCACCATTCACCATGAACGTCGCGGTCCCCGAAGCCCAGCACTCGAAGATGTTCGGGCACCCGGCCTCTTCACAGACCGTCACCAGTCGCAGGTCCTCGGTCAACTTCTTCAGCGACTGATACTCGCTGCCCATGTGGGCCTCGATGCGCAGCCACTCGGGCTTGCGCGTCGAGATCGCCAGACCCGCATCGGGGTCAACGCCGGCCTTGCGCAGACGACGAATGAGGGGGCGCTCGTCGGACATCGTGGCCGCGCTACGGTCAACCGCCGCAACCCGCGCCATGCTGGCGAGTTCGCGGTCGAGTGCTTCGCCCAGAGCGACTTCCACCTCAACCGAACTCACCGTCAGTCCGAGCGACGTCATCGACGCCACGGGCTTATCGGGAATGCCACAAGGCACAATGGCGGCGAACCCCGAGAGATCGATATCCACGTTGAGGGCGACACCGTGCAACGTGCGCCGGTGCCCGCTCTCGTTTCGCTCCGTGCGCACGCCGACC
This sequence comes from uncultured Acidimicrobiaceae bacterium, assembly GCA_963791015.1. Classification (GTDB taxonomy): domain Bacteria; phylum Actinomycetota; class Acidimicrobiia; order Acidimicrobiales; family RAAP-2; genus RAAP-2. Next base: position 632,495 of record CAWBQX010000002.1, read on the forward strand.
GCGGCGATCTTGGCCGGAATCGTGTCGAGGCGAGCCCAGACCCCCGGGATATCCCTCCAGACGTCCGACCTCGCCGAGCAGACCCTCGGGATCGAACGTGCGAACGGTGGCGATGACGGCGTCCTCCAAATGACGAACGTGCGTCTTGCCGGCTGCCGGATCATCGGCCACCGTCACAATCGCCCACGCGACGACCTGACCCGGCGCGTGGTAAGTCACATCCCCGCCACGATCGGCGTCAATGACCACCGCGTTCAACTGCGCTGGCGGTATGAGGAAGTTCTCCTCGTGCGTGCGCACGCCGCGGGTGTAGGTCGGCGGATGCTCGAACAACAAGACGTAATCGTCGCTCGCCTGGAGGAGGGCTCGCTGAAGGTCGTTCGCCTCGGCGAACGAGACCCGACCAAGGTGGCGACGGCGCAGCATCTACCGGTCGCTTTCGAGGTCCAGTCCCGCGAGCAGTTCACCGACCCGCTCGAGGTACATCGCGGCCGCCGTCGCCTCACAGACGCGGTGATCGAAGGAGAGACCGAGCACGACACGCCGCCCGATCTCGATCCTCGAGTCGTGCTGGGACACCACGGGCACCACGCGCACCGCGCCCATCGAGAGAATCGCCACCTCAGGTTGAATGATGATCGGCTTGGACCACAGCGTGTGCTCCGTCGGCGCACCCGCGACCGTAAACGTTCCACCCATCAAGTCATCCGCCGTGAGTTGTCGCGAAAGAACGCGAGCGTCGAGTTCGTTCACGCGCCTCGCCAGAGCGCGCAAAGTTAGACCGGCGGCCGCGTGCACAACGGGCACCAGCATGCCGTCGTCCGCGATCGATCGAACGAGACCGAGGTTGACCGTGCGGTGCAAGGTCAGTTCGTCACCCGCGTACGTCGCATTCAAGAACTCGAACTCCCCCAGCGCCCGAACGGCCGCGAGGGCAACGACCATCTCGTCGCTGATTGGCTCGCCGTCACGCGTGGTACGACCGAGCGCCTCGAGCTTCGCGAAGATCTCCCCGTCTACCTCGACCGCGACGAATCCGTGCGGCGTGCCCTGGCTCGAGATGGACATGTGCTGACCCATGCGTCGCTGACCGCTGCTCAGGGGTAGAACGACCTCTTCACTCGGACCTTGAGCCACGGCGCGCTCGGCGTCGCGGCGAGTAATCGCCCCTCCAGGGCCGGTCCCCTGCAAAGACGAGGCGTCCACGCCACCGTCACTCAAGATTCGGCGCACGACGGGCGAGACTACGACGCCCGAGGACGACTCGACTGGAGCAGAAGAGGGGGTCGGAGTCGGTGTTGGTTCGGGCGTCGAAGTTGGAGCCACGGCTGCTACGGCCGGTGCAGGTGTCGGCGCCGGTGCTGGCGTCGGGGCAGGAGATGCTGCCGGTGCGTCGCTCGACTCCTGGATCACGGCGACGCGCGCGCCCGTCTCTACCGTGTCACCTTCGCCGGCGAGGATCTCGACCAGTACACCAGCAGCCGGCGACGGCATCTCAGAGTCGACCTTGTCGGTCGATACCTCAAAGAGCGGCTCATCGCGCGCGACCACGTCGCCGACCTTTTTGAACCACTGAGTGATGATTCCTTCGGTGACTGACTCACCCAGCGAGGGAAGGGTGACGTCAGCCAAGGTGCAACCCTCGCCCAGCCAAGGCGAGGAGTGTCTCGCCGAACGTCTCGGACAGCGACGGGTGCGGCTGAATCAGTGCGGCGGCTTCTTCGGCCGTCGCCTCCCAGTTGACGGCGTAGTAGCCCGCGCCCAACTGCTCGGTGACCCAGGGGCCGGCCATGTGCACACCCAAGATTTGACCGCCAGATCCGTCGGCGCGTTTTTCGGCGATGATCTTGACGACTCCGTCGGTGTCGCCGATAATCTGCGCGCGCGAGTTGCCGCCGAAGGGATCCTTCTTCACGACGACGTCGTAGCCCTTCTCTTTCGCCGCGGCTTCGGTCAGTCCGACGAAGGCAACTTCGGGATTCGAGTAAATGGCCCAGGGCACTCGCTCGTAGTCAACCGGGACCGCCGGCTCACCCAGAATGGTCTTGATCGCCACGATCGCCTCGGCGAATCCGACGTGCGCGAGCTGCGGCGTGCCGGCGACCACGTCGCCGACCGCGTACACGTTCGGTGCGGCCGTTCGCATCAGGCCGTCCGCCTCGACGAATCCGCGCTCGTTGATGACGACACCCGTGCCGTCGCCGAGTAGACCTTCGGTGCGAGGCCGCCGTCCCACCGACATCACGACCATGTCGGTCTCGACGCTCTCCGCTCCTTCGATCTCAATCGTGGTGGAGTTCTTCTTGGGCGTGTGTCCGGTGATGTTGACTCCGGTGCGCGTCTCGATGCCGCGCTTCTTAAACGAGCGGCTCACGACGTTGGCAACCTCGGTGTCGCATCCCACCAGAATGGCCGGCAGCGCTTCAAGGATGGTCACCTGAGTTCCCATGTCGGAGAGCAGCGAGGCGAACTCACAGCCGATCGCACCGCCGCCGATGACGACCGCGCGCTTGGGCAGGGCGGTGAGATCAAGGAACTCATCCGAGGTGACCACGATCTTGCCGTCGATCTCGAAGCCGGGCAGCGTGCGCGGCACCGAGCCGGCGGCGAGAATCACGTTCTTACCCTGGGCGATCACGCCGGCGTCCGCCCCGTCGACCACGTTGACCGTGAGGTTCGCATCCAGGCGGCCCGTGCCATCGAAGATCGTGACCTTGCGGCCCTTCAGGAGCCCCGAAAGACCCTTAAAGAGCCGGTCGACGATCTCGTTCTTGCGGGCCTGACTGACCGAAAAGTCCACCGTGACACCGGTGGTCGCGATGCCGAAGTCGCCCGAGTGCTCCACCGTGCGCCGCACGTGGGCGGTCTCGAGGAACTCCTTGGCGGGCACGCAACCACGGTGCAGGCAGGTTCCGCCCACCTTGTCGCGCTCAACGATGGCGATGTTGAGTCCGGCCGCCGCGCCGTAGAGGGCGGCAGCGTATCCACCAGGTCCTCCGCCAATGACGACTACGTCAAACTGCTGGACCTCGTTCACCACAATCATTCCCTTCGGTTGGACAGCGATATCCCCCGACGCAAAATCCTAATGTTTTTGGGCCTATGCCCTAACGGGCTCTAGGAGTGCTGGGAGCTCTGCGAGTCGGCCGCGGCCGTGGCCAGAGCGTCGACGAACTCGTTCATCGGATCCCCGGAGTGACCCTTCACCCACGTAAAGGTGACACGTCGTCCGCTCTCGAGAACGAGTGGAATCAATATCTCCCAGAGGTCACGATTGGCGACAGGCTTGCCGGCCGTGTTCTTCCAACCTCGACGCTGCCAGCCCACATACCATCGATCCTGAAAGCACTTCACCACGTAGGTGGAGTCGCTCACGATCTCAATCGCACCCTCGGGGTGTTCGCGCAGCGCCTCGATCGCGGCCATGACTTCCATGCGCTGGTTGGTGGTATGGGCTTCGGGTCCACTGCCGTAGTCGTCCGGGCCACTAGCCCAGCCCCAACCGCCCGGTCCCGGGTTACCGCGGCAGGCGCCGTCGGTGAAGACGCGGATCATATGACGCGGGTGATCCAGGCGTCCGGGTCCTCCGTGAAACGAGTCACGGCTGGCGGCAGGTCGCCGCGCAGCACTTGTCCGAGGGTGACGTGTTCGAGTACCTCGCGCAGCGCACCGCGCACGGCCACCCACACGTCGCGCAGATGCTTGGCTTCGCCTTCGTACATGAGAGTTTCGGGCCGCATGCCCCGCACGCCCGCCATCGGGCCGCTCACCACACGAAGCACGTCGGCGATGTAGATCGAATCGGGGTCCCGGGCGAGTTTGAACCCGCCCTCGGGTCCGCGCTGGCTGGTCACCAGTCCCCCACGGCGAAGGTCGCTCAGGATCGCCCCGAGAAACTTGGCGGGCAGGTCTTGTTCGTGAGCGAGATGCTCGGCACTCACCGAGACGTCACTCGCCGCCAGGGTGAGAAGCGCGCGAATCGCGTATTCGGCCTTGGCGGGAACCTGCATGGCTCCATTCTGCCGTACCGGTTGCGCACCCGAGGCGCCTCAGGCCCAAACTTCTAGGGTGAGAGGCGTGTTTGACCTCTCCGCGCGCCGTCTGTACCTGTGCGTGGGCGTGCGAGACGACATGACCGAGTTCCTCGGGGCGGCTCTGCGCGGGGGTGTCGACATCGTCCAGTTGCGCGAAAAGGACCTGGACCTCGACGCGCAGCGCCGCTGCGCTCGTGACATGGCGCCGATCTGTCGGGAGTTCGACGTCCCCTTCATCGTGAACGACTCCCCCGAACTCGCCTTCGAACTCGGGGCCGACGGCGTGCACGTGGGTCAAGACGACGTCAGCGTGGAGCGGTGTCGCCACGTCCTGGGTGACGAGGCGATCGTGGGGCTCTCGACCCACTCGAATGAGGAGTTTGAGAACGCGTTGACCCATCCGGCCAGTTACTTCAGTGCGGGTCCGATCGTGGCCACGCCCACCAAGCCCGGCCGCGACGGAACCGGACTCGACTACGCGCTCACCAGCCAGCGATGCAGCGATCGCCCGGTCTTCGTCACCGGTGGCGTGAACGAACACAACGTCGCTGATCTCGTCGCGGCGGGGCTTCGTCACTTTGTCGTGGTGCGCGCGCTCACCGAGTCACCGGACCCCGAGGTAACGGCGCGCACGATTCGCCGGGCGCTCGACGGCGCCCTAGCGGTGGCGGTCGAGCCAACCTAAAAGGGTCGCCACCATTCGCGGATCGGCTCGCAGTTGATGCCCCGCGCCTTGGATCAGCCGCAGTTCGGCTCGCCCATCTGCCGCGGCGACGAGATCGCGCGCGTCGGATGCGGGCACTTCGATGTCGTCGCTGCCGTGTCCAATCAGCAGACGCCGGGGGGGCAACTTGGCGATCGCGCCCATTGGATCGATCGCCAGGATGTCGCGATAGAGGTCCTGGGGCGACAGCAGATCGTTGCCGTCTCCGACCACTCCCGAGATTTGCACCGCGCGATGTATCTCCTCGGGTGACCGGCACCATGGGGCGAGGTGGGCCGGCGCCGCGAACGTCGCGACCCCCCGTACACGATCGTCAGTGGCGGCCACCGCTAAGGCCATGGCGCCGCCAAAGCCAAAGCCCGCGAGTGAGACCCGAGGTTCGCCCTCGGCCACTCGGTCCAGGATCGTGGCCAGGTCCTCTCGCCACTTGGTGGGTGAAAACGTGCCGGTACTCCCGCCCACCCCCGACAGCGTGCCCGTCGCCACCAGCCATCCCGACTCGTTCGCTACGTGCTCGGCCAACTCCGGTAAGAGTCCGGCCGCCTGACGACCCATGCCCATGAGCCTCGGCAGACCGTGCACCAAGACGAGGACGTGGCCCACGACCGGTCGCGCACTGGAGTTCGAGATGCGCAGATCGAGGGTCGACGTGCCACTCGTGAGTTGCTCGTGAGCGAGCACGAAAGTTAAATGCCCAGGCGTTGGGCCAGTAGCTCGCGGTGGTAGGTCGGGTCGCCGAGGAAAAGCTCTGAGCTCTTGGCGCGCTTGAAGTACAGGTGCGCGGGGTGCTCCCAGGTGAAACCGATGCCACCGTGAATCTGAATGTTTTCCGCCGCGCAGTGAAAGTACGCCTCGGAGCAGAACGACTTGGCGAGGCTGGCCGCGATGGGCAGCTCATCGTTGCGCTCCTGGGCGGCCCAGGCCGCGTAGTACGCGGCGGACTTGGCCGACTCTACGTCGAGCAGCATGTCGGCGCACTTGTGCTTGATCGCCTGGAAGGAACCAATCGGTCGTCCGAACTGCACCCGGTTCTTGGCGTAATCGACCGACGCGTCGAGCACTCGCTGGGCACCTCCGACCTGCTCGGCCGCCAGCGCGGACTCGGCGATCTGCACGGCCGCTTCCAGGCCCGCGAGCGCGCCGCCCTCTTCACCCACAAGGGTGGCCGGAGCCTTCGTAAAGACCAAGCGACTCTGCTTGCGCGTCTGGTCCATCGTCGCGAGCGACTCCTTCTCCACGCCCGAGGCACCTCCATCGACCGCAAACAGCGACAGACCCTTGTCGGTCGTAGCCGGGACCAACAGCAAACTCGCGGTGGATCCGTCGGTGACGAAACTGCGCACGCCCGAGAGCACCCAGCCATCGCCGTCGCGCTCGGCCGTTGTCGAGGTGGTCGAGAGATCCCATCCGCCGGCGTCATCGGTCAAGGCCACCGTCGCGATCGTCTCGCCCGAGGCGATGCCCGGCAGGTACACGGACTTGGCCGCGTCGTCGCCCACGAGCAGCAGCGCGTTCGCCGCGAGCGCCACGGTGGAGAAATAAGGAGAGCACAGCAGGGCCGCTCCCATTTCTTCGAAGACCACATACAACTCGACCGGGCCAAACCCCTGCCCGCCGTACTCTTCGGGGATACCGAGTCCCTGGAGCGCCAATTCGTTGGCCATCTGAGCCCACACCGCGGGGTCGTACCCCTCGTCGGTGGCCATGAGGCGTCGTACTTCTGATTCGGGCGACTTCTCTTCCAAGAACCGTCGCACCATCTTGCGAAGTTCTTCTTGTTCTTCGCTGAAACCAAAGTTCATGACGGCCCCTCTTCGTATCGGTGCGAGCACCAGGAACGAGATTACTCACTCGCCACCTCGTACTTATTCGTGGCAATCTGGGTGCGTGGACACGGTAGAACTGGTCTGGTCGGACGCCCTGAGCGAGGTCCACCGCTTTGTGGTGGGTCCGATTGCGAACAACGTCTACGTCGTGCGATGTCGGCGCACCGGCGAAGCGGCGCTGCTGGACGCGGCCAACGAACACGAACGTCTCTTGGAGGTGGCCCGCCAGCTCGGCGTCACGTCAGTCCTTGAAACCCACGGGCACTGGGACCACATCGGAGCGGTCGAGGCGGTGCGCGAAGCGGGCATCGACGTGTGGGTTCGCCAAGAGGACGCTCATCTTCTGCCCAGCTACGACCACCTGCTCGACGACGACACCGTCCACCAGGTCGGACAGTTGAGACTGCGCACGATTCACACGCCCGGCCACACCCCGGGCAGCATCTGCTTCGCGCTCGAGAACACCCCGGTGCTCTTTACCGGCGACACCTTGTTTCCAGGCGGTCCCGGCAACGCGACGTTTGAGGGCGGGAGCTTCTCGAGCATCATTGCTTCGATCGACGAGCGACTCTTTGGGGTCTACGGCGACAACGTCACGTTCTGGCCGGGGCATGGCGCACCCTCGACTATCGGCGCCGAGCGCGGTCATCTCGACGAATGGGTCGAACGGGGCTGGTAGGAACCGTCGACGATTCCTAGGGGACCGGTAGGCTTTACCTCGTGCCAAAACCGTTACTGGAACTTCGTAATCTCCACGTTGAGGCGGAAGGCTCCCAGATCTTGCGCGGCGTCGACCTGGTCGTCAACGAGGGCGAAGTGCACGCCCTCATGGGTCCCAACGGCGCGGGTAAGTCAACACTCGCCAGCGTCATCATGGGGCACCCGGGCTATCACGTCACGGCCGGCGAAATTCTCCTACGCGGAGAGGACATATCCGCCTGGACCCCGGACGCGAGGGCCAGGGCTGGGATCTTCCTCGCCTTTCAGTACCCCGAAGCGATCGGCGGCGTCTCGGTCATTCAGTTCCTGCGCCAGGCCATCGCGGCGCGCAAGGGCCTCGATGAGTTGAGCGTTCTCGAGGTCCGCCTCGACTTGGCCGAGTGGATGGACCGGCTCGGCATCGACAGCGCCTTTGCCGAGCGGCACCTCAACGAGGGCTTTTCGGGTGGCGAGCGCAAGCGCAACGAAGTTCTCCAGATGGCCCTGCTCGAACCCGTCGTCGCACTCTTAGACGAGACCGACTCGGGACTCGACATCGACGCGCTGCGGGTCGTGGCGCGCGGCGTGCGCACCGTACGCGAGCAGCACCCGACCATGGGTGCCGTTGTTGTGACGCACTACGTCAAGTTGCTCGACGAGATCCGCCCCGACGTCGTGCACGTGCTCGTGGACGGGCGCATCGTGCACAGTGGCGACGTGGACCTCGCCCAACTCATCGACCACGACGGCTACGACGCGTGGCGAGCGGTCAGCGCGTGAGCAGTTTCAACGCTCGCCGGGTTCGCAACGACATCCCCCAGTTGACCCGCCAGGTGCACGGTCGCACCATTACCTACCTTGACTCTGGCGCAAGCTCTCTCCAGCCCCGCGCCGTGATCGACGCCATGAGCACCTACTACCGACTGCGCCACGCCAACGTGCACCGCGGCGTCTACCAGACGGCCAACGAGGCGACAGAGGCCTACGAAGACTCGCGCGCGGCCGTCGGTCGCTTTATCGGCGCGCCCGCTCCGGCCGACGAGATCGTCTTTACTAAGAACACCACGGAGTCCATCAACCTCATCGCCAAGGTGTGGGGAGCGGCCAACCTTGGTCCCAACGACGCGGTACTCGTGACCGAGATGGAGCACCACGCCAACATCGTGCCGTGGTTCCAGTTGCGCGAGGCGACTGGGGTTGAGGTTCGCTTCATCCCGGTGGGTGATGACTACCGCCTCGATCTCACCAATCTCGACGAGCTGCTACGCGGTGTGAAGCTCCTGTCGGTGACTGGAATGTCGAACGTGCTCGGCACCAAGAACAACATTCGCGAACTCGCCAACGCGGCCCACGCCGTCGGCGCACTCATCGCGGTCGACGGTGCGCAGTCCGTCTCTCACGGACCTGTCGATGTGAGCGCGCAGGACATTGACTTTCTCGCTTTTTCGGGACACAAGATGCTCGGACCCACGGGCATCGGGGTGCTCTGGACTCGCCAGAGCGTGCTCGACACGATGGGACCTTTTCTCGGCGGGGGCGGCATGATCGCCGACGTTCGCCTGGACGGATTCACCCCGGCCAAGGGCGTCGCCCGTTTCGAGGCCGGCACTCCCCCGATCGCCGAGGCCGTTGGTCTGCACGCCGCGGTGCGTTACCTCGAGGGTCTGGGCATGGACAACGTCGCCGCCCACGAGCGCTCCCTTACCGAAGACGCGCTCACGCGACTCGAGGAGGCCTTCGACGAGCGCATCCGCGTCATCGGCCCACCGTCCGTGATCGATCGAGGGGGCGTCATCAGTCTCGACGTCGAGGGTGTGCACCCGCACGACGTCGCCCAGGTGCTCGACGAGTTCGGGGTATGCGTGCGGCCCGGACACCACTGCGCTAAGCCCCTCATGCGGCGGTTCAATTTGGCGGCCACGGCTCGGGCCTCCTTTGGCCCCTACTCACTGAGCGACGACACGACGGTACTGATCGAGGCCCTCGAGCACGCGCTCAAGATGTTTGGCTGAGCGTGTCCAACCTCGAAGACCTCTACCGCGAAATCATTCTCGATCACTACCGCTCACCGCGCAACCGTGGTGAGCTTCCCACCCCACCCGCCCACAAGGTGGAGGGTTTCAACCCGCTTTGCGGCGATGAGGTAACCGTCTATCTAGATGTCGAAGATGGCGTGCTCAAGGACATCAAGATGACTGGCCACGGATGTTCGATCTCGCAGTCCTCGTCGTCCCTTATGAGTGCCGCCGTGAAGGGCAAAAGCCTCGACGACGTGCTGGCAACGATCAAGACATTCAAGGACCTCATGACTTCATCGACCGCGTCGGCCGACGAGGAGGCGGGAACGAACAACTTGCGCTCACTCGGCGAACTAGCCGCCCTGGCCGGCGTGGTGAAGTTCCCGGTGCGCATCAAGTGCGCCACTCTCGCTTGGAATACCCTGCAGCAGGGCCTCTCGGAGATGTCGGCCTAAGGCCAGATCCGAACTACGGGTTGCAAGGCACCGGGTCATAGTTGGGTACCCCGGCGATAGTCGGATTCGTCGTGGTGGTCGTGGCGGCCGTGTGGTGCTTACCCGATTTCGTCGTCGTGGTCGTCGCCGAAGGTGAAGTCGTTGTCGTCGTGGTGACAGCCGGCGGTTCAGGAGTCTGTCCGGCGGTGTTGGGCGGCGGATCAGCGGGAGTCGCGAGCGTGCTGCCAAAGATGTTGACCAGCATCTGCTGGGCGGCGGGCTGATCGACGTAGAGAACATCGCCCAGGTCAGCGTTGTCGGACGAGATCGTGGGCAACGTCCAGGTCTGCACCGAGTTGGGGTTGATGCCGTGGAAGCGCTCCGCGAGGCCGATGAGCTCGTTCAGAGAAAAGTTCTGGTCCAGCGCGATGCCCTGGGGCAACTTGGAGAGAAATGAGTTCAGGGTGATCGGGTTGTAGAGCTTCTTTGCGCGGTAGATCAACGCGCGCATGAACGCGTCTTGTCGATCGATGCGTCCGAAGTCACTCGTCGGGTCGTACATCCACCCCGCGTTGTAGAGATCGTTCGCCCCGGAGTTCGTTGAGCCCCAATCGACCGGCGGGAAGACTTTGGCGTTATCGACGTTGTAGTAGAAGTGGCGACTACGCGAGAGGGCGAGCGCCTGGAAGCCCGTGACGATCTGGCAGCCCGGGTGCAGGATGCGTAGTCCCGAGTAGGGGTCCCACGACGGATAGCGAAAGTCCAGGTAGACCCCACCCACCGCGTCGGCGGCGTTGATGAGCCCGGCAAAGCTCACCACCACGGTCTGGTTGATCTTGATACCAAAGTTCGCGGTGATGGTCTGGGCCACGAGCGAGGGACCATTGCCGAAGTTGACGTTGATTCGATTGAACTTGCCGTAGAGCGCCTGATTGGCGAGCAGCGTGACCACCGTGTCGCGGGGAATCGAGATCATGTTGATCGTGCCCGCGCCCGGATCGACGTGAACGATCTTCACGCTGTCGCTGCGCTGACCGTCGATGGTGTCACTCGTTGCACCGGTCTGGCGTGCGAGCAGTCCGGTGAGGCCGGCCCGTGAGTCAGAACCGATCAGCAGGATATTGAAGGGCTGACCGGAGATCGGCGGTATCTCGCCCGCGACCTTGATCTTGGTGATCTTGTCGAAGCGCCAGTTCGCGTAGAGGTAACTTCCCCCCACGACCGCGCCGATGAGCACGATGAGCACCACGAAACCGATGCCGACGCGTCGGCCAACGCGACGTCTTCCCTTGGGGCGGCGCTTGACGACCTCTCGCCCTTCGACGGCGTCGCCGAGTGCGAGCAGGCGGTCTTGATTGGCGAGGTCTCGTCTGGAGTGGTGGCGACCTGAGCCGGGCGAGTCGTCACGTCCATTGGCCATCGTGCGAGTTTACCTGTGAAGCCTTGCGAATTGATTACAGTGTCGCGCCGCGAAAGTGCTCGTAGCCGTCGCGTTCGAGGGTTTCGGCGAGTTCCGGACCACCGGTTTCAACAACCCGGCCGTCGCTCATGACGTGAATCATGGTCGGTGGCAGCTCCAGAAGCAGTCGGCGAAAGTGCGTGATGGCGAGTACGCCACAGTTCCACTCGGTGGTTGCGGCCACCAGGCGACGCGCCACCGCGTCCAGTGCGTCCACGTCCAATCCCGAGTCGACCTCGTCCAGGACGGCGAACTTGGGCTGCAGGATGCCGAGTTGCACCATCTCGGCCCGCTTGCGCTCGCCTCCGGAGAGGTCCACGTTGACGAAACGATCGAGTAGTTCGGGCCGCAGTTCGATTCGCTGGGCTTCTTCGGTGAGTCGACGACGCAGCGTCGTGTGATCGGCACCGGCCGCTTCCAGCAGGTCGAAGACGCGAACCCCGGGAATCTCGAAGGGATGCTGAAGGACCAACAACAGTCCGGCGCGCGCGCGATCGGTCGGCGTCAGATTCAAGAGTTCGACGTCGTCGATCTTCACCGAGCCCTCGAGAACGCGATACCCCGGATGTCCGGCGAGCGCGTGGGCCAGCGTCGACTTACCCGAGCCGTTTGGACCCATGATGGCGTGAACCTCACCGGAGCGCATCACCAATGAGAAGCCCTTCAGGACCTCCTTGTCGCCCACCGCCACGTGCAGATTTTCAATCTTCAGCGTCGAGCTCACGGCAACACCACTTCCAGTCGACCATCTCGTTCGAGAACGTCGTAGTGCGCTACCGGCTTGGTCGCCGGCAGCGTCACCGCGGCCCCGTCGCTGAGACGAAACATCGAGCCGTGGCGCTCGCACTCGATCTCCTTGGTCTCGACGTCCACTTCGCCGTCGGACAGGTAGAACTCTTCGTGACTGCATCGGTCATCGAGCACGAAGACCTCTTCGTCGATCCGTACCGCCACCAGGATGCGACCCTCAATCTTCAACTGACGGGGTACACCTTCTTCGAAGTCCGAGAGTGTTCCGATGTCGACCGCACTCATGTCGCCACCACCGCGACGCCCGAGAGCACCGAAGTCACATCGCGCTCGACGAGCTCGGCGAGTTCCTGAGGCAACGCGGCGAGCATCTCGGTGAAGAAGCCTTGGATCATGAGACGTTGCGCGTCCTCGCGGCTCACCCCTCGCGACTCGAGGTACCAGCGCTGCAGTTCGTCCAACGGCCCCACGCTCGAGGCGTGCGCGCACATGACGTCGTTCTCTCGAATGTCGAGATTCGGCACGCTGTCGGCGTGCGCCGACTTCGACAACAACAAATTGTGATTGGTCTGGCGAGCGTCGGTGCGCTTCGCACCCTTTTCGATCTCGATCAGTCCGGTGTAGATAGACCTGGACTCGTCGGCCACCGCCCCCTTGGACAGCAGCGTCGAGGTCGTGCGCGCGCCGACGTGAAACTGTCGTGTGCGAAAGTCGTGGACCTGGTCGCCCGTGCCGAGAAAGGTCGTGCGGAGTTCGTTTGCTGCACCCGCGCCCTGTAGTTCGGCGTCATTGCGCGAGCGGTCGTAGTGACCGCCCAGGCCGATGACCGCTTGTTGGAGTCGAGCGTCGCGGCCCAGTCGGCCCGTCGTGCGCGCCACGTGCCAGGCGCTCACGTCCAGTCGCTGGTACGTCACCAGTCGCAGCGAGGCGTCATCGTCGACGCGGTACTCACTCACGGGCACCACCAGCGCGTCGCGCCCGCCTTCGAAGTACTCAACGACGGTCACGCTCGCCCCACGTTCGACCACGATCTGTGTCCGTGAGAACGACGCCGTCGTCGAGGACTCGTTGAGCACCACGATCGGATCCCGGACTTCCGTACGCGCCGCCACGCGTATCACCGTCGTCGAGGGGGCGAGGGCGACGTTCAACAGGGCGAAACTGTCGCCGGCGTAGCGCTCGATCAGGCTCTCGTCGTGCAGCGACGGCGCCGCCTCGACGAAGTCGACGCTGACGCCCTCGGGCAGTTCGCTGATACTGAGGCCGAATCCGTCGGTGACGCGAACCACCAAGCCTGCGCGCTCACACAATTGAGCGGCGAACGGTGAATCGGCGTCATGGCGCGGCGAGTGCGCGACCGAAAACTCATCCATGTTGAGATCGCGCAGCGGCGCGTATCGCCACACCTCGTCGCTGGTCGTCGGCAGGCCGAGAACCTCGAAACGGTCCCACGCCACGCGACGCTCGCCGGCGTCGGGGCGCTCAGAGATGAATGAAGTTGCGGAGTCGGCGAAGGATGTCATAACGAAAGAGGCCTTTGGCAGTGTACTGGGGCCACTTGGTGTCTCTGCGAGTCGACGTAGGCTGATCATCGACCGAAAGGACTGCGTGGCGTTTTCTTCCAGCGTGATCACCCTCGAGTCCGACGCGCACGTCGCGACCCTCTGGCTTGATCGGCCCGAAGCTCGCAACGCGCTGGGCAGCGCCTTTTGGCGTGACCTGCCCCTTGCGGCCGCGGAGATCGCCGCCGACCGAAACATCCGCGTGCTCGTCGTGGCCGCCCGGGGTCCGCACTTCACGGTGGGACTCGACCTCAAGGAGTTTGGCGCGCAGCTCGGCGAAGGAGGTACTTCCGCCTCTCGCGCGGCGTCAAACGCGCGCACCTACGCCAACGTACGCGCCATGCAGGACTCCGTCACCTCCCTCGCCGCACTCCCCATTCCGGTCATCGCGGCCGTGCACGGCTATTGCATCGGCGGCGGCGTCGACCTCATCAGCGCGTGCGACATTCGCGTTGCCTCCTCCGACGCTGTCTTTTCGGTGCGCGAGACCAAGGTCGCCATCGTGGCGGACCTGGGGACCCTTCAACGACTGCCGCGCATCATTGGTTCGGGTCACGTGGCCGAGTTGGCCTATACCGGCAAGGACATCGATACCTCGCGAGCGCTGGCCATCGGTCTGGTGAACTCAGTGCACGCCGAGGGAGCCGACGCGGTGTACGGCGCCGCACTCGAACTCGCCACCGAGATCGCCGCGAACTCGCCCCTCGCCGTACAGGGAACCAAGGCGGTGTTGGCGGCGAACGACGGGCGCAGTATCGACGAGGGCCTCGACTTCGTCGCGCGCTGGAACACCATGTATCTGGCGAGCAACGACGTGCGCGAAGCGATGTCGGCCTTCCTGGAACACCGCGCTCCCGACTTCAGCGGCGACTAGCGGCGCTTGAACCAGCGACCCTTGCGCTTCTTCTCGAGTTCTTCCATCTCGCGTCGGCGCTCCTCGATGAGCTCTGGCGCGACCGCGTTCACGATCTCACTCGCCTGAGCGAGGAGCTCGCGCCGTTCTTCTAGGGGCACGTCGGGTGGTGGGGGCTCGACCGGCCGGTCCACGAGCGTGCCGTGAGCCCAACCCACGTCCACGAATCGCCGCTCGTAGGTCAGACAGTTCTCCGGGCAGGACCACGGTTGGTCCGGCGCGTTTCCGAGCACACAGAAGCGCGCCACCTCACCGGACTTGTAGGTCCGGCTCTGAAAGTGCTTGCACTCTTCACGCATCGGCATGTGAACATTGTTTCACGTGCGCGTGAATCGTAGGCTTAGCGCTCGTGACGCCCGACTTTCGCCTCGATTCGGACCAACTCTCGCCGAGTGATGCAAAAACAGCGGCTCAGGTGTCGGCGCGCGCGTTCTTCGATGACATTTACTTCTCGTACCTTTTGCCTGACGAGCGCACCCGAACCCGAGCGCTGGAGCTCCTCTTCTCCGGTCAGATCCGACACGGGGGCGAACACGCGCGCGCCGTCACCGTGCGCGACCAACACCAACAGATCGTCGGAATCGCCGTGTGGTTTGGACCAGGCCACTGGCCACCCTCGTTCGGCACGCAACTGGCTCAGTTACCCGTCACGTTGCGCGCGCTCTATCGCCACCCACGAGCGCTTCGACTGGGTGCCACCTACATCAACACAGTGTTGAAGGTGCACCCCAAGGAGCATCACTGGTATCTCGCTCTGATCGCGACCGACCCGTCGGTGCAGCGCCAGGGTGTGGGGACGTTGCTCATGAACGAAGGACTCGAAAGGATGAAACGCGACGGCGTCGGCGGGTATCTCGAAACCCAGAAGGAAGAGAACCTCGCCTACTACAACCGCTTTGGCTATGACCTGCGCGAGACCCTTCACCCGGTCACTGGGGGGCCGCCCTACTTCACGATGTGGAAGTCGGCTAATTAGCCGATTGAGCCTTCCATCTGCAGTTCGATGAGGCGTGACCACTCCACCGCGTACTCCATGGGCAGCGTGCGCGTCACGGGCTCGATGAAGCCGTTCACGATCATGCCCATCGCCTGACTCTCGGTCAGCCCACGGCTCATGAGATAGAACAACTGGTCGTCGCCGATCTTTGAGACCGTCGCCTCGTGACCGATGGAGGCGTCTTGCTCGTCGACCTCCATGTAGGGCCGAGTCTCCGAGGTCGAGATCTCATCGAGGATCAAGGCGTCACAGCGCACGAAGCTCTTGGCGCCGGTGGCCCCTTCTTCGACCTTCACCAGACCGCGGTAGGCGGTCAGCCCGCCGTCCTTGGAGATGGACTTCGACACGATCGTCGAGGTCGTCTCGGGCGCACAGTGCACCATCTTGGCTCCGGCGTCTTGGACCTGGCCCGCTCCGGCGTAGGCAACTGACAGCACTTCACCCGAGGCCTTGGGACCCATGAGGTACACCGAGGGGTACTTCATGGTGAGGCGCGAGCCGATGTTGCCGTCGATCCACTCCACGTGGGCCTCGGCCTCGGCGCGAGCACGCTTGGTCACGAGGTTGTAGACGTTGTTCGACCAGTTTTGAATCGTCGTGTAGGTGATACGCGCGCCCTTGAGGGCGACGAGTTCCACGACCGCTGAGTGCAGGGAGTCCGTGGAGTACACGGGAGCAGAGCAGCCCTCGACGTAGTGAACCTGAGATCCCTCGTCGGCAATGATCAGGGTGCGCTCGAACTGGCCCATGTTCTCGGTGTTGATGCGAAAGTAGGCCTGCAAAGGCTGGTCAACCTTGACCCCGGGCGGCACGTAAATGAACGATCCACCGCTCCAGACCGCGGAGTTGAGGGCAGCGAACTTGTTGTCGTTGGGCGGGATGATGGTGCCGAAGTACTTGCGCACGAGGTCCGGGTACTCGCGCACGGCGGTGTCCATGTCACAGAACAGGACACCGAGGCGCTCTAAGTCCTCGCGGTTGCGGTGAAAGACCACTTCGGACTCGTACTGTGCGGTGACCCCGGCCAAGTACTTGCGCTCGGCCTCGGGGATGCCCAGTCGCTCGTAGGTCGTCTTGATCGCGTCCGGCAGGTCCTCCCAAGAGTTGACCTGG
The DNA here is from genome assembly GCA_963791015.1 of uncultured Acidimicrobiaceae bacterium. Classification (GTDB taxonomy): domain Bacteria; phylum Actinomycetota; class Acidimicrobiia; order Acidimicrobiales; family RAAP-2; genus RAAP-2. The sequence goes on from CAWBQX010000002.1 coordinate 649,024, forward strand.
TGGTCGGTGGGCTTGACGTAGTAGTAGATGTCGTTGAAGTCGAGGTCGGGCATGCGGGTCGCAAACCACGGCAGCATGGGCTTCTTCTCGAATCGCTTCAGGGCGTCCAAGCGAAATTTGAGCATCCAGGGCTCTTCGCTCTTCATGGACGACATCTCGCGAACGATCTCTTCGTTCAGGCCCTTCTTAGGCTTGAAGACTGACAAGTGCTCATCAGACCAGCCCAACTGGTAACGGCTGAAGTCCAAGTTGTCAATCGCCATTGCGCTCCTCTGGGATAATCCCTATCCACATAGTACTAACTGGTTGAACGGTTCTGACCCAAGTACTGACAGAGTAGAGGGATGTCTGAAGCCCCCCTCGCACCCCAGCGCCCCGTTGAAATCACCCGTCACGGCGATACTCGCGTCGACCCCTACTACTGGCTCATGGATCGCGAGAACGAGGAGGTTCTCTCGCATCTGCGCGCCGAGAACGATTTCCTCGCCCACGAACTAGCGCCCCTCAAGGCCCTCGAGGACGAACTCTTTCTCGAAATTAAGAATCGCGTCGAAGAGACTGATATCTCCGTGCCCGTGCGAAAGGGCCAGTGGTGGTACTTCGAACGCACCCGCGAGGGCCTGAACTACCCCATCAGCGTGCGAGTTCCCGCGCTCGGCGATGATCTCACGCCACCTGATGTCGATCCGCTCAGCACGTTTGCTGGCGAGCAGATCATTCTGGACGAGAACGTCGAGGCTGGCGAGAGTGACTTCCTCTCGGTGGGCGTCCTCGCGGTCAGCCCCGACGAGTCGTGGGTGGCCGTGGGCACCGACTTCGAGGGCAACGAGCGCCACCACGTCACGGTGCGTCCGCTCGCGAACCAGGAACCTCTCAGCGACGAACTCGACGACGTGTACTACGGCTTCGCGTGGGCGAGTGACTCTCGCCACTTCTTCTACACCCGCGTGGATGACGCGATGCGACCCTGGCAGCTGTGGCGACACGAACTCGCCACTCCTTCGAGTGAGGACGTCCTCGTCTACGAGGAACCCGACGCGGAGTACACCGTGTCGGTCGGTCGCAGTCGCGACGATCGGATGATCGTCGTGATGCTGAACTCCTCGATGACCAGCGAGGTGCGCTACGTGCCGGCCGACGACCCCACCGGCGAACTGCGGGTCCTCGAAGCCCGACGCCACGGCATCGAATACGGGGTCGAGCACTTCGTGGACGCGACGGGCGCCGCCTGGTGGCTCAAGATCACCAACGAAAACGCCACCGACTTTCGCCTCCTGGCTCGTGCGATCGAGGGCGACGAGTGGCGAGAGATCGTCGCCGAACGTCCCGGCAGTCGCCTCGACGGCGTCGACGCGTTCTCGCGTTTTCTCGCCGTCAGCGTGCGCGAGGACGGGTGCGCCGCACTGCGACTCGTGTCGTTGCTCCCGGGAGCTGACCCCTTCGGCGACAACCTTCTCGCGCGCTCCACTCGGGTCGAAGGCGGTGCCTTCCCCAATACCGTGGCCCTCTCGGCCAACCCAAACGTCGATACCTCGCAGGTACGCGTGCTCATCACATCGCTCACCACGCCACGGTTCATCGCCGATGTCGTAGTCGATACGGGCGAGGTCATCGTGCGCAAACAGCAGATCGTGCGCGGCGGTTACGAGGAGTCGGACTACGTGACGGGACGCCTGTGGGTCGAGTCGAGTGACCACTTGCAGATTCCGGTCTCACTGGTCGCTAAGCGTGAGTTCGTGCGGGTCGCGAGTGACGGCACCCTGGAACCGCTGGCTCCTTCGCCCTTCCTGCTGTATGGATACGGCAGCTACGAGATCTCGATTGATCCGGCCTTCTCCTCGCTGCGCCTGTCGCTGCTCGATCGCGGCGTTATCTTTGCGATCGCTCACATCCGCGGCGGCGGCGAGATGGGCCGCTCGTGGTACGAGATGGGTCGTCTCGCTCAGAAGCCCACGACGTTCAGCGACTTCATTGCTGTCACCAGAGCGCTCATCGAGCGCGGTTGGACCACCCCTGGTCAGCTCGCCGCTCGCGGAGGATCGGCCGGCGGACTGTTGATGGGAGCGGTGATGAATCAAGCACCTGAGCTCTTTCACGCCATCGTGGCCGAGGTCCCCTTTGTCGACGTCGTGACCACGATGCTCGATGACTCGCTCCCCCTCACCGTGGGTGAGTGGGAGGAGTGGGGCAATCCCGAGGCGAGCGCCACGAGCTATCGGACAATGAAGGGCTACTCGCCCTACGACAACGTGAAAGCCACGCGCGAGGACGGCTCAGCGATCCTCTACCCACACGTTTACGCAACCGGCGGCCTCAACGACTCGCGGGTGGGTTTCTGGGAACCAGCCAAGTGGGTACTGAAACTTCGTGACGCCAACGCGGAGAACCGTGCAATTCTCAAAACCGAGATGGGCGCTGGACACGGCGGCCCTTCGGGGCGTTACGACGCCTGGCGCGACGAGGCTCAGGTCCTCGCGTGGGTACTGAGCGAGATCACGACGTCGTCGAACTCTTCGCGTTAAAGACCAAGATCAACGTGGCCGGCAGCGGCGACGGAAACACGATGGGCCGACCATCGAGAGTGGCTGACGCACTTGATGGGGAGCCCAGGGTAATTCGTGAGTCGCCGATCATCACCAGTGACTCATGTGTGCCTTGGGCGACGGCACCCTGCCACTCGAGGGTGTTCGACGGCCCCATGTTGTAGACCGTCCAGGTCGTGCCGCGCGCGCCGTAGACCGTCACGCGATAGCGCGACGCGTCCACGTTGTAGACGGCATCGTCGCCGTTCGTCGACGCCGGTTCAAGGTTCGCGGTAATCGCAGTCGTCGTCGTGGTGGGCGGCGGCTTCGTCGTCGTGGTGGTGGTCTCGCTGGAGTGCTTCTTGGGGGCTGGATCGTGATGGAAGTAGTAGGTGACCACCACCGCGATCACCAGAGCGATCACCACTACGATCGCTACGGCCCGGCCCGCGAGAGAAGCCGGCGAGCGATGGGCGGAGCGAGAGAGGAACCAGTCCTCGTTGTGTCGAGCGCGAATGACCGGAGGCTCGTCAGGGTCGTTGAAGACGTACTTGCGCGCCGGATCGATGCGGGGTCGCTCCACGGAGGGGCGGTCGAGCGTCTCACCCGAGCCGTCCAGTACGCGAAAGCCCTTGGAGGGCGCGTAGGGCGAGGGCGGGGGCACGACGAGTCGTCGATCGAGGGGATGTGAGAGTTCGCGCTTCTCGTCGCGACGGATCTTGCGCAGGCGCAGCACCGTGCCCGCGATGAGCAGGACCACGACGATACCCGCGACGATCTCGATCGCCAGTTTCACCCTCGCTCCAGTAAGTGGCCGCCCACCGCGCCCGACCGGGTCACGTCACGAAGCGTAGTGAATCGATCTACGGCGCGAGGACCCGATATCCGCCGCGATAGTAGGCGAGTGGGCCACCTGGTTCGGTCGAGGCGAAGTCCAGTTCCGCGACGGCAATGTCGTGGTCACCGTGGTTGGTGACTTCGCGAATCGTTCCTTCGAGGTACGCCAGACAGCCATCGAGAAACGGTGAGCCATTGGGCGCGGGCGTCCACGCCACCCCCTCGAACTTGTCTACCCCGCTCACGGCAAATCCCCTGGCGAGAACCTCTTGGTCGTCACGGAGAATATTGACGCCGACCACGCCGCTGGCGCGAACCCGCTGCCAGGAGGGCGACGTCGTGGTGGCGGCAAAGAAGACGAGGGCAGAGTCGATGGAGAGCGACCCGAAGGTCTGGCACGTGAAGCCGGCCGGACCGTCGGGGGTCATGGCAGTGATGATCACGATGCCCGTGACGTAGTGACCCAACACTTCCTTGCAGTGCGCGTTGTCGAACGTAGCCACCGCGCCACCTTATCGGCGGCCTTCTTCACGCAATGGTGTGGTCGCGACCCTCGCTGAGTGAGTACGACCGACCTGCCTTCGCGACCAGACCGTCGCGCACGAGACTGTCCACGATCTCATTCGCGCGATCGGTCTCGATGGCCAGATAGCTCACCAGTTGCTGCTTCGATCGAGGAGCGTCGCGCAGGTGTCGCAGTACGCGACCTCGTTGCTCGCGATTCGATCCCGCATACGGCGCCTGTGGTCGTGAGACCGCGGCGCTGAGCGGAGCTGGATCACTCCCCCCGCGGCGTTGCCACGCGCACTGGCGCCGTAGTGGGCATGACTCACACTTTGGCGCCGCGCGACAGTACTGCGCACCGAGATCGAGCATCGCCTGGTTGAAGGCGGCGGAATCTCGTGCGGGCAGGAGCTCATCGGCCAGACGCTGCGCTTCGACTCGACCGAGCGGCGCGTTGGCCAGGGCCCGAGCGAGCACGCGCCCGACGTTGGTATCGAGTACCGCGACCGGCTGGGCAAATGCGAAACTGGCCACCGCGTGGGCGGTGTACTGTCCCACGCCGGGAAGTCGCAGCAAATCATCGACGCTGTCTGGCACGACGCCCGCGAAGTCGTCACGAATCACGCGGGCTGCGTCGTGCAGAGCCTTGGCGCGACGTGGGTAGCCCAGCCCACTCCACGCGACGAGAACTGTGGAGAGTGACGACTGCGCGCACGCGGTCGGAGTGGGAAAGAGCTCGAGGAATCTTGCCCACGGTTCCTTCACCCGCGACGTCGACGTCTGTTGGAGCATGACCTCACTGACCAGAATCGCCCACGGGCGAGGATCGTTCAGCCAGGGCAAGTCCCGACACAGCCCCGGGGCCGCCCGGCGCAGAGTCCGACGAAAGGCGACGACGTCGCTACGACCAGATGTCGTCACCGTAGGGGCGCCGACGAAGCGGCGCGGCGTCGCGCACCCACACCATGACCTTGCGACGGAAGTAGCACACCTCGGCGCCGTCCTGGTTGAGACCTTTGGTCTCGACGGTGACCACACCCCGGTCGGCCTTCGACTGCGACGGGCTCACGTCGAGCACCCGTGACTCGGCGTAGATCGTGTCGCCGTGAAACGTGGGATAGCGGTGAATCAGTGACTCCACTTCGAGGTTTGCGATCGCCGAACCCGAGACATCGGGCACGCTCATGCCGAGCACGACGGAGTACACGAGATTGCCCACCACGACGTTACGACCCTGGACCGAGTCGTGTTCGGCGTACCACGCATCGAGGTGCAACGGATGGTGATTCATCGTGATCAGACAGAACAAGTGGTCGTCCGCTTCAGTGATGGTCTTGCCGGGCCAGTGCCGATAGACGTCGCCCACGACGAAGTCCTCCAGGTATCGCCCGAAGGGTCGCTCGTGGACCGTCACTGTTCCTGGTCGGAGGTCTCGTCAACTTCGGCGCGCGCGGGGCGAGTGGTGAAGGAAACCAACGCGCCGGGCAACGTTTCGCCGTCGATCACGACGCGCCACGTGTAGCGCGCGTTGCCGGTGAGCGGAATCGGACCGAAGTTAACCGCGATCGGTACCTCGACCGGAGTCCCCGCGGGTACGTCGGGCGGCATCGACGTCGAGAAGTCGCCGCGCACTTCGATGAAGTGCGGCCCCTCGGGAGTCTCGAAGGAGATTTGCTGACCGTCGGCGTCCTCTAGAAACAGCTCCCAATGGTGGGGTGTGTTGAATTCGTGCGTGTCAACGCTCACTTTGAGTGCGACAGCCATGGGCATCGGGTCCGGGCCGACGATCGACCAACCGCCACCAAGGATGTAGAGCTTGCCATCGGCGACCTGGGCCGAGTCAGCGAGGAGCATGGTCACGTTCACCGGCCACAGCCTAGGCGGACGACGTTTCGCCTCGAAGTCCCCGCCGCGCTCGCCGCAGACCAACCGATACATTCTCTTTCGTGCCCACGACACCACTCGATCGAGACGCCGGGCGACGCGCTCTTGGTCGTGCGGACGCCGTGGTGGAGACCGCAACGCGCTCGCTGCGCGAGAGAGGTGGCGTCGATCTCAATCAGACCCTCGCTTTCGATCTCGCCCACGCGGCGAGCGCACTGGCGGTCGCCCGCTCCGCTCTTGACTACGGCGAACGAGGGGTCGACGAGGCAAACCTCGCAGCCGCCTTCGTCGCGTCCGCTCTCAGTGGACTCGGCGCGCACGTCCTGGGGCGCGAGACGCTCTGGGGCGTGGGACTTGATTGGTTCGAGCCACTACGTCCGTACGTCGAGGCCTACGGTGGTCCGTCGTTTCTCGCTCCGCTGGCCGAGGTCGTGGGCGTGCGCTACGTGGATAGCGACCTCGAGATGCTTTCGTCGACCTTTCGTCGCTTCGCGGAGCGCGAGATTCGCCCGCACGCCGAACACGTCCATCGCACCAACGCGGACGTTCCCGAATCAGTGATCCAGGGCCTTCGAGAACTCGGCGCATTCGGACTGTCGATTCCCGAAGCGTACGGAGGCGCGGCCCCGGCAGAAAGTCCGCCACAAGTCGCCATGGTCGTTGCGACTGAAGAACTCTCGTGGGGATCACTCGCCATCGGCGGATCCCTCATCACGCGACCCGAGATCCTGACCCGCGCACTCCTGCGCGGAGGAACTGAGGCTCAGCGAGCCACGTGGCTTCCGCGCATCGCGAGCGGAGAGGTCCTGTGCGCGATCGCTGTGACCGAACCCGACACTGGATCGGACGTGGCCGCGCTGACGACGAGCGCCACGCGTACCGGGGGTGGCTGGCTCATCAACGGCGCAAAGACCTGGTGCACGTTCGCCGCGCGCGCCAACGTGCTGTTGGTACTCGCACGAACCGATCCCGATCGATCGCTCGCCCACCGAGGCCTTTCCCTCTTTCTGGTTGAAAAAGAACCCACGGACAGCCAAGGTTTCGCGACTCGCAGGTACGGCAGTCGATCCGGAGGGATGACCGGGCGGCCCATCGACACGATCGGCTATCGCGGTCTGCACTCCTATGAGTTGAACTTCGATCAGTGGTTCGTCAGCGACGACTGCCTCGTGGGTGGACAGGCGGGGATCGGTCGCGGCTTCTACCTGCAGATGGCTGGCTTCGAGAACGGTCGCCTCCAGACGGCGGCGCGCGCCCTCGGACTGATGCAGGCCGCCTACGACGCGGCGGTGGCGTACGCGCGCGAGCGCGAGGCGTTCGGTCGCGCGCTCATCGACTACGAACTCACGCGCGTGAAGCTCGCCTTAATGACCTGCACGATCCAGTGCGCTCGTCAGTTCACCCTCGAGGTTGCGCGCCAGGGCGAAGCGAGCGACTCGTCACTGCACGCCGCCATGGCCAAGGCGTTCACGTCGCGCGCCGCCGAGTGGGTGACTCGTGAAGCAATGCAGATTCACGGCGGGATGGGCTACGCCGAAGAGTTCGCGGTGAGTCGTTACTTCCTCGACGCGCGCGTGCTCTCGATCTTCGAGGGTGCTGACGAGACGCTGTGCCTCAAGGTCATCGCACCGCGACTGCTCGACAACCTCGACGACGTCTAGGCCGAGCGCGTCAGACCCGCGCGAAGTCCGCGGGCCACGAAGGACTGGGCAATCTTGGCCGAAGCCTCGTCGATCATCTCGTCACCGAACATCACCGCGCCGCTCGAGGTCTCGTCGGTGGCCACCCGGTAGGCGTCAAGCATGTCGTGGGACTTGTCGAAGAGCTCTTGGCTGGGTGAGTAGACGTCGTTGAGAATGATCGCCTGATCGGGCGTGAGCGCCCACTTGCCGTCGAAGCCGTATGACGCGCTGATCGAGGCAGCGCGCTTGAGCCCCTCGAGGTCCCGAACTCTGAGGTACGGTCCGTCGATCACGTGCAGTCCGTGCGCCCGGCCGGCCACGAGGATCTTGGCGAAGGCGTAGCTGAAGGGATTTGACGGACCGTCGTGGATGGTGTCGTCAATCGTGGTGACGGGCATTCCAATGGACGCGGCGAAGTCGGCCGGTCCAAAGACAATGGACTCCAGTCGAGGCGAGGCGCCGCAGATCTCTTCGACGTTGATGAGCCCCTCGGCGGTTTCGATCTGCGCCTCGATGCCGATGTGACCGGAGGGCAGACCCACGTTCACTTCGACCTGGGAGAGCAGCAGATCGAGAGCCACCACATCCGAGGCGCGACGCACTTTCGGCAGCATCACTTCATCGAGCCGCTCGCCCGCGCGCCCGACAACCTCGAGAACATCTCCGTAGGTCCAGGGTGACTCCCAGCCGTTCACGCGCACGCAGAGAACTCGGTCGTCCCAGTGCAGGTCGCGAATGGCGCGCACGACCTTCTCGCGAGCGTCCACCTTTTCGCTGGGGGCGACCGAGTCTTCAAGGTCGAGAAAGGAGAAGTCGGCCACCGATACCGGCGCTTTCGCGAGAAAACGTTCCGACGATCCCGGAGTCGAGAGGCACGACCGACGAGGCAGATTTCGAGATCGCTGCGACATGGCGCGAGCCTAGGCCGTGTGCGAATCACACTTCGTATCGCGATTCACAAGACGTTGTGCACGCGTGCGGTGTGACCAGGCCCGTTGTGCGCGCGCGGTGCGTTCGTCTCGAACGATTGCGGAACGTTCTACTAGCCTGGTCCGGTGACTGACGTCGGGCACGAGGTGCCTTTGACCCGGCCCGCAAGGGAATCGAAGAGATTTCACTTCACGGTCGCTTGCTTTGCGCTCAGCGCACTGACCCTGGGTCTTGTGGTCACCTCACCGCACCCCGCGGGAGCCTCCGGGCTCTCCAACGATCGCCAGAAGGCCAAGGTGCTCCTCAGTCAGATCAATCGGCTCAACAGTGAAGTGAGCCTGCTCGGTCAGAAGTACGACGAGGCCCTCATCAAACTGCACGCGCTGAACTCCCAGATCGCCAACACCAAGAACATCATCGCCAACATCGAGTCAAACGAGCGGAAGGGGCATCGTCAGCTCCAGGCCGACGTCGTCTTCGCCTACGTCACCAACGGCGGCAACGCCTCGAACAATCCGCTCTTCGCCAAGAACGCCTCACGGGCCAGCGCGACCAACGTCTACTCCCAGTTGGCCGCAGGCAACATCAACACGACGATCGCCAATCTCAAGACGGACAAAATTCGCTTGATCGAAGACCGCGGTCTCTTGCGTGCAGAAGATGCCAACGCGCGCACCTACACGCGATCGGCCGCGCACTCCCTCAACAAGGCCAACGTCATCCAGGCGCAGCTCAAGAACAGCCTCTCCCAAGTCAAGGGCCAGATCGCGTCGGACGTCGCCGCGGCCCAGGCCGCCGCCGAAGCCGCGTCCGAGAGCTCGATCAACAGCGTGGATACCAACATTCCCGCACCGCCCCCCGGCTCGTCAGCGGTGGCGGCAACCGCTATCCGTACCGCCGAGGAGTATCTGGGCGTGCCCTACGTGTGGGGTGGGGCGAGCAGGTCCGGTGTGGACTGTTCGGGACTGATCATGCTCGCCTACGATGCCGCGGGCATCGACTTTCCCCACTACTCGGGTGCGATGTACGAGGACACCGAGCGCGTGCCGCTCTACGACATCGAGCCGGGTGACTTGCTCTTCTACGGACCGGGCGGAGACGAACACGTGGCAATGTACGTGGGTGGCGGTGACATGATCGAGGCGCCCGAGACTGGTCAGGTGGTGCACATCACCCCCATACGGCTCTACGGCGGATTCGTGGGGCTGGGCCGCCCCCGCTAGGTGACGGGCTTTCCCACTTCGTTTCACCTCGGCCCACTGGTCTTTCACACCTACGGCTTTGGCCTCGCGATCGCGGCGTACGTCGCCTACCTCTACGCGCGTCGGCGTCTGGAGAAGCGTGACATCTCGGTCGCACCCTTTGCTCGCTTTACGTTCTGGATCCTCGTCAGTGCGCTCATCGGAGCGCGGGCCGCCAACATCGCCACCAACTGGAAGTACTACGACGGTCACCCCGCCCGATGGATCGCGGTCTGGCAGGGAGGACTCGCCAGCTTCGGCGGCATCGGCGTCGCTCTCGTCGTGGGCCTTTTTCTCTGGCGCCGCTACTGGCCCGAGACCAAACTCGCCGCGTTCACCGACGCGTTGATCCCGGCCCTCATCGCCGGTTGGGCGATCGGGCGTTTCCTCGGACCCCAGTTCATGGTCGACGGCGGAGGGCATGTGACTCACCAATGGTTCGGACTGCACTACCACGGCCAGGTCGGTAAGCGAGTCCCCGTCCCGCTCATCCAAGGATGTGAAGACGGCCTGCTGTGGCTCATTCTCATCGCCCTCGAACGCACGAAGGCAAAGAACATCACGGGGTTCATCACGTCGATCGGCATGATTGTCTGGGGAATCGTCCGGACCACCGACGAGCGCTTGTTACTCGGCCAAGAGTCGCACAGCGGTTCCCTCGGCGTGCAGATTGCCGGCCTCGTGCTCGCGGCGGGTGGCGTCGCCACGCTGATCGTGCACTGGCCGCGCCGACGTGCACCCGACGCAGCGGCCGAACGCACGATCGACCTGGGCGACACTCAGCGCAGTTAGAACAGAGAGTTCCATTCGGCGAGCGTGAGTTGCGCCAAGGGACGCACGGACTCACTGGCCTGGACCACGATCACTCGCGCGTCGTCGATGTAGGACACGTGATCCAAGCCGACTCGTCGCCACGGTGAGAAGACTGAACGGGTCACCGCGTCCTGGGAGTACAACGGACGAACCAACAGTTCCTCGGTCGACGCGGCCACCACGACAGCCGGACGTTCCTTGGACGTGACTTCGGGTTGGGCCGGATCGACGGCGTCAAAGGGCACCTCGACCAGGACCAGAGCTCCGGCGAGAGGATGGTCGGGATCAAATCGTGACTCCTCCAGCGGGGTGAGAAGCGCGCGACGGCGCAACTCGGGCGCGCTGGGCGGTTGGGGCGTGGCGGGAGTGCCGGGACGCGCGGGGGCGGTGTTCTTAGGGTGCGCTCGACTCGGCGCCCGGTTCGCACTCAGCGCCTTCTTCTTACGCTTCTCTTCCTCGCGGCGCTGTTTGCGCTGCTCGCGAATCTCGGGTCGCACCTCGCGGGGCGCCGCAAGAACCGAGGCCGCCTGAACCTCGGGGATCTCAGGTAGCGCAAACTCTTCGCGTTCGCCCAGGAGTTGTCGACAGTGTGCCGCGGCGGGAAAGTTGTCGCCCACGGCGAAAGCGAGCACGCTTAGTGCATCGTCAATCGAGCCGCCACTCTGAAGGAACTCGTCGATCGCGGCGGCCAGACGCTCGTAACTCGGGTTCTCGGCGTGATCGCCGAGCAGTTCGATGACCTTTTCGAGCGGGGAGAGAGCGATGACTTCGAGCAGGCCGCGCACCGCGGCCACCGGCGCACTCACGGCGAACGCCTCGACGTCGCGGCGCTGCTGAAGTTGGCGCAGCGGCACACCCACGACCGCGCTCACTTTGGCGTTGGCGCGCAGGTCCAACGTATCGACGACACTCAACACGTGATCCGGGTCCATCTTCAACAGCGCCGCCCGCATGACGGTGTTGGCGCTGCTGGTCGAGTCAGTCACGAAACTACGAGTGAGCGGCGAGGTCGAGAAACGACGTGCTCAATAAATCGCGCAAAGGAGCAACAGTCACCCGTCCAGTATTGCAGGAGAGCCTTGCGTTCTTATCTGAGTGGCCTTCTGGCACGGACCCTTCCAATTAGCATCTTTTCAGTGGAACAGTCGACGCCGTACCGGAGTGAACTGCCCACATCTCGCAGAGGGGCCCCCTAGTGTCGCGTCGCATCTGGCGACTGGCCATCGTCGTCATGATCCTGTTCGCCCTTGTCGTCGGACAGGCGGCCTACGTGCAGTTCTTTCACGCCAAGGCTCTCGACGCCTCGAACTTGAACCCCCGCAATGACACGTCGACCCAGCAGTATCCGCGCGGCGAGATCCTGGCCGCGAACGGTGAGGTGCTCGCCCAGTCAATTCCCACGCCGAGCATCACGAATCCGTGGCGACGCATCTATCCCCAAGGATCCCTCTTCTCGGCCGAGGTGGGATTCACGTCGACGGTCTACGGCAACTGGGCATTGGAGTCGCAGTACAACAGCTACCTTCAGTCCCACGCACTGCCGCCGCAAAGCTTCGAGCAGCTCCTCGAACCCACGACGGGCGATGACTCGATCACCTTGACCTTGCAACCCGAACTCCAAAAGGTGGCACAGGCGGCGCTCGCGGGACGCGACGGGTCAGTGGTCGCCATCGTCCCGAACAGCGGGGCGATTCTCGCGATGTACTCCAACCCCACCTATAACCCTCTCCCCTTTACGGCCGTCTCCACCGCTATCCAAGAGGCGGCATGGACGAGAGACAACAAGAAGGACAAGGAGGGTTATCCACCGCTCGGACTCGTCGCCACACAGCAGACGATCTTTCCCGGGTCCACATTCAAAGTGATCACGACGGCCGGCATCGTCAAGTACAAGCCGTCTCTGCTCACCAAGGAGATCCCCGTCGAGGTCTCCACCAAACTCCCGGACTCCAACAAAACACTGTCCAACGACGGCGGCGTGCCCTGTGGCGGCACGGTCGAAGAGATGCTCCCCCAGTCCTGTGACCCCGGATACGCCCTGCTCGGTCTTGACCTCGGTGCCCAGGACCTCACGGCAATCGCCAATGCCTTCGGGTACAACCAGATTCCCCCGGTGGACCTTCCCGGCGCGGTGGCGTCATTCTTTCCCACTGAGTCGAATTTGGCCGCCAACCCTCCGTTCCTCGCCTACTCGGCGATTGGGCAAGAGGACGTCCAGGCGACCGCGCTGGAGAACGCGCTCGTGGCGGCCGGCATCGCTGATGGCGGGACGATCATGACGCCGCACCTCCTGGCTTCGATCCAGGGCCCCGATGGCGCGACCATTCTGCGTTACAAGAAATCGGAATGGAAGAAGCCCCTCACCGAGTCACAGGCCGCGCAGATCACTCCGTTGATGGAAAAGGTGGTGACTGTGGGAACGGCCGCCCAAGTTAACTTTTTGCCTCAAGACGACGTGGCGGCCAAAACCGGCACCGCCCAAGTTGGCAACAATCTCACGAATGACACCGATGACTGGATGATCGCCTTTGCCCCAGCGACTGATCCCGTGATTGCCGTCGCCGTGAGCCTGCCCTACCAAGCTTTCAACGTCACCGGGGCGATCGAGGCGGGACCCGTCATGAAGTGCGTCATTGAAGCAGCCATCGCGATGAGTAAGGGCCAACCCGCAACTGGCACCTCCACGACGTGCAACATCCCGTCTCTGAACAGCACGACAACGACCACAACACCAACAACGACAACGACTTCGCCCGCGCACTAGTTCCGACGAAGGCGCAACCCTAGAATCGCCCTTGTGCACCCACGCGTACGTCGTCGTTTCGCTGGCTGGCTGAGCATCCTGCTGGTCAGTGCCGGGGCAGCGTGGTATCTGCCCAGCGTCTCGGGAGCAACCAGTCTCACCTCAGGCCATGAGTTCGACTATCCGGTGGGCCTCGCCTTCAGCGGCGGCAAGTTGTGGGTCGCCAACGAGATGGGCAACTCAGTCTCAGAGATCAACCCGGCGGACGGAACGTGGCTCGCCTCGCTGACCTCGGGACCCTACGGCATCGAACATCCCACCAGCATCGCGAGTTATGGATCAGACGTCTTCGTGGCGAACTCGGTCGGCTCGGTGAGCGAGATCTCCGCTTCGACCCGCAAGCTCGTTCGCATCGTTTTTGGTAAGCAGTACCGCTTCAAGAATCCAGTCGCGATTACCGAGACGGGTGGGCGGGTCCTGGTTCTAAACGCGGGCACCGGGAGGGGATCGATCACCGAGTTCAATGCCCATAACGGGGCTCTCATCAGGGTGATTTCGGGATCCCAGTACGACTTTCTCGGCGCTTCGGCTTTCGCCACGTACGGTGCTGACGTCTTCGTGGCCGACAAAACCACCGACGCAGTCACCGAGGTCAACATGATCAGCGGACGTCGAGTGCGCGTGGTCTCCGGCCAGGGTCTGAGCGGGCCCGACGGTATCGCGGTCAACGCCGGGCGAGTGTGGGTGTCCGACGCCACGACCAGTTCGGCGACCGAGATCAACGCGTCCAGCGGCGCCGTCCTGGCAACCTTCACGGACTCCGAGGCGCAATACGGTTTCTGGGACCCGGCCACCGTGATCGCAGCGGGCAGCGACGTCTATATCGCCACGCCCTACGGCACGAGTCCGATGGTCACGCGAGTCGACGCGACCACCGGATCTCCCTACTGGTTCATGTGCAACACCAACGGCCCGTACTACTTCAGCGAACTCTCGGCCTTTGCGGTATCGGGCAACGATCTCTGGGTCGCCAGCCGCAGTGGCGCCAACAGCCCAACCCCCGGCTCCTCTACCGGATCGCTCACCGAGATGAACCTGGTGAGCGGCACTTTAATGGGAACCTTTCCCGCACCCTCGAGTTCGAGCACCACGACAACAACCACGACCACCAGCACCACCACGACAACGACAACGACTCCGTAGTCATTCAGTGGCCGAGGTGCCACTTTCCGCAGCTGTCGCACTTGTAGGGCGTAAGTCCGTCTCCCGCGTGACCGAGTGCCTGATCTCGGGTGTCGTATCCCTTCTTCGCCTGACCCCGGGCGGTGGTATGTGCGTGCGGGCCCCGTCGAAGCGACGTGCCCGAGCTGCGATCACGGTCACCAAATTTCCCGGACCACTGAAAGACCGCCACCGCGACCACGACGGCGATGACGAGAACGATCGTGGTCATCGGCCGGACTCTCTAGGACGGCGACGCGGCCTGTTCAAGCTTGCTCTTGAGATTGTTGAGGGTCTCGCGAATCGAATCCGCCGTGAAGTCAGAGCGATCGTGGCGACCACTCGTCTTGCCCCCAGCCCAACGCGAGAACGCGCTACGCCGATCGATCCAGGACTCCGTCACGCGACAGCCGGTTGCCGTTGGCTCGATCGAGTACGACCAGCGCGCAACTTTGGCCGGCCCCACCGTCACCTCAAAGGCGAAGGCGCTGGGCGGGGTGAACTCCACCACCCTCGAAGTCGTCGTCCACGACTTCGCCCCGTTGGCGTTGGTTCCCTTGAACTTGGCTCCGATCGCGGGTCCCTGAACCCCACCGAGCCACTCGCCGCCCGTGTTTTCGGGCGAGTACTGACCCATGGAGGGCAGGTCGGACACCGCGCGAAAAACGGTGTCCGCCTGGGCGTTGATGTCGACGGATTCGGATAGTTCATTCATCACAGCCTCCTTGGGCAGTGTCGCCATCGTAGGGCGCGGAACTCTCAGACCCGAGCCGCCTCGACGGACTGTGTTTCAAAGTGAGCGTCGCGCGGGGACGCCGCTAACGGCCGCGGCCGTTTCCGTTGAAGAAGAACAGATTTGTTCGTGAGCCGTCGGCTCGACGCGGCGCAATGGACGAGTAGTCGCTCGGCTCCTTCTCGTACAGGAAATGGCTGAGCCACGCTCGAAACGTTCTGCGCGGAGCGAACGTCGGTGCCTCGGGTGCTTCGTGATCACCGACTCCCTGTTCGGGCGGTTGGGAGAGAAAGCGATTAATGGGATCGTCTTGTTCGCTCACTGAACCTCCCTCATCGGGCAACTACCCCTACTTAAGCAGATGTTTGGCTACCACGACACGCTGGACTTGGTTGGTGCCTTCGTAGATCTGCGTGATTTTCGCGTCCCGCATGAAGCGCTCGACCGGAAATTCCTTGGTAAAGCCGTATCCCCCCAGGAGTTGCACCGCGTCGGTGGTCACGCTCATCGCGGCATCCGAGGCGAACGACTTGGCCGACGCGCCGAGGTAACTGAGATTGCCGTCCGGATCGCCCTGGTCAATGGTCGAGCACGCGCGATAGACCAGCGTGCGAGCAGCTTCGGTGCGGATCGCCATGTCCGCCAGCATGAAGCGCAGACCTTGGAGGTCGCTGATGGGAGCGCCAAAGGCCCGACGACCCATCATGTACTGCGCGGCGTAGTCGATCGCCCCCTGGGCGATGCCGACGGCCTGGGCGCCAATCGGTGGGGCGCGATCGATCCAGCGTGTGCATCGCGATAAAGAAACCCTGGCCCTCCTCGCCGATTCGATGAGTCGCCGGTACGCGCACGTCGCGCAACACGACCTCCCCGGTCGGGGACGCCCGAAGACCCATCTTGTCCTCGTGGCTGGGGAACTCCAGTCCCCACCCTTTTTCGACGAGGAAACACGTGATGCCGCGCCCGCGAGCCGACGGGTCCGTCTTGGCGAAGACGGTATAGACGTCCGAGACACCGGAGTTGGTGATCCAGAATTTCGAGCCGTTGAGGATGTAGTCGTCACCGTCACGCTCGGCGCGACAACTCATCGCGGCCACGTCCGAGCCCGCGTCGGTCTCTGAGAGGCAGTAGCTCGCTTGGATTTCGCCGGTGGCGATGCGTGGCAGGTACGTCTGCTTGATCTTCTCGGAGCCAAAGTTCATGACCGGCAGCATGCCGAGCTTGGAGATGAGCACCGTCACCGCGGTTGAGGCACACCCCCGGGCAACCTCTTCGATGGCGATTGCCTGGGTGACCATGTCAGCCCCGGCCCCGCCGTACGCCTCCGGAACGCCGAGGGACGGCAGCTCCATCTCCACGCAAGCATCGAAGCTGTCCTGGGGAAAGACCTGCTCGCGGTCGTAGCGAGCGGCGTTCGGCGCGATGCGGGCGTCGACGAAGTCCCGCAGCACGTCACGAAAACTGCGTTGCTCCTCGGTGAGTCCAAAACTCATCCTGTCCCCTCTTCGTTGAAGGCTTAGTGCGACGACGAGGCGTTGTTGGCGCCCTCGACCAAGTGTTCCGCGGGCACCGCGTCGACGAAGCGGCGCTGTGCGACGTAGCTGTGAGCCAACCCGCGAAAGGGCTTGGTCACCTTGGCACTCACCGGCGAGGTCTCGCGCAGTGAGAAGTAGTCCATGGCCACGTGCACGTCACCCAGCGTGGGCCCGCGACCCACGGTGCTGGCGCGCTTGGCGGCGACCAGACCAATGCCGATGGCAACGTCATGGGCGTCCTGAGGGCGGGCAAAATCGAGCTTGGCGCACTCACGGGCGGCGATGGTGAGCGCGTACCCCTCACCCGGGGCCGGTGTGCCGAATCCCCGTCCCACCGGCGGCTCGGCGGAGCGCTGCAGGCCCGCCTTCTTCTGGCGGCCGATCTCGGGGATCTGCGTCGACATGACGGGACGAACTTCGCCCGCGAGCGGTACGGGAGAAAAAGTTGGTTGGGCCACGCGTTGAGGTTATCCCTGGTCGAACTAGACCCGGGCGAGCCAGTCCTCGTACTGGGGTCGCTCGCCGCGCACCGCTTGGTGGTAGGTGGTACGAATCACCGTGGTGATGGGGCCGGGCTTGGCGTCACCGATCACGCGGTCGTCGATCGAGGCGATCGGCACGACTTCGGCGGCGGTACCGGTGAGGAACGCTTCGTCCGCCAAGTACAGGTCATCGCGGCGCAACGTCTCGAAGCTGACCTCGTACCCCAGGTCGGTCGCGATGCGCACGATAGAGGACAACGTGATGCCACTCGAGCGCTCCCGCTTCAGGGGGTGGTGGCGTCATGATCCGCCCGTCGCGCACGATGAAGAGGTTCTCCCCGGTGCACTCGCTCACCCGTCCGTCGGTGCCCAGCATGATCGCCTCGTCGTAGCCGGCTTTGATGGCTTCCACTTTGGCCAGGCTCGAGTTCACGTAGCCGCCGATGGTCTTGGACGCGGTGGGCATCGAGTTCGGATAGTGCCGAGCCCACGAGGAGATCTTCATGCGCGCACCCGAGTCGGTGTGATCGCCCAGGTACGCGCCCCACTGCCACGCGGCGATCGCGGTCTGGACCGGTGAGCCGATGGGATTCACGCCAATTTCGCCATATCCCAGGTACACGATGGGTCGGATGTAGCAGCCCTCGTTGAGCTCATTGACCCGCACGACTTCCTTGGTTGCCTCGCAGAGGTCCTTCAGACTGTAGGGAACCTCCAGGTCCAGGATCTTGCAGCTGTTGAGCAGACGCTGCATGTGCTCTTTCAGGCGAAAGACCGCCACGCCGTTGGGAGTCTTGTATGCGCGAATGCCCTCAAAGGCGCCCAGTCCGTAGTGCAAGGTGTGGCTGAGTACGTGCACGTTGGCGTCGTTCCAGTCGACCAGCGTGCCGTCCATCCAGATCTTGGCGGTGGGGGTAATGGGCATCTACAAACTCTCCTGTAACTGTTGGCTCACGCCGTCGGTGCCCAGCACCGCGACGTCGCCCTCAAAGTCTGCCACCGCGCGGGCGATGCGAGACGCGGCCTCGGTTTCGCCGAGGTGTTCGAGCATCAATGCGGCCGAAGAGACGGCGGCCAGAGGGTTGGCTCGATTGAGGCCCACGATGTCGTGCGCGGCTCCGTGAACGGGCTCGAAGAGCGACGCGCCAGTGCGATCCGGGTTCAAGTTCGCGCTCGCGGCAAAGCCAATGCCGCCGGTGACCGCTCCGGCCAGGTCCGAGAGGATGTCGCCGAACAGGTTGTCGGTCACGATGATGCTGTATCGCTGCGGATCTTCCACCAGGTAGATGCACGCGGCGTCCACGTGCTGGTAGTCGACACTCACCTCGGGAAACTCAGTAGCCACTTCGGCCACCACCCGTCGCCACAGATCGCCGGCGAACGTGAGGACATTGGTCTTGTGGACCAGCGTCACCTTCTTCACGTCGCGCAGATTCGCGCGCGCAAAGGCGAAGCGCACGCAGCGCTCAACGCCGAAGCGGGTGTTCACCGAACCTTGCGTGGCGACCTCGTGCGGCGTGCCGAAGCGAAGTACGCCGCCCTCGCCGGCGTACGGGCCCTCAGTATTTTCGCGCACAATCGCAAAGTCACAGCCCTCGGCCAGGGAGCCCTCCACGCCGAAAAAAGGCCGGTAGTTGATGTAGAGGTCCAGACCAAAGCGCATCCGCAGCAACAACCCGCGCTCGAGAACGCCACTGGGGACGCGGGCGTCGCCGATCGCCGGACCAACCGCGCCCAGCAAGATCGCGTCAAACCCGCGCAACTCCTCGAGCGTGGCGTCATCCAGCACGAAGCCGTCGCGCAGGTAGCGCGCCGCACCTAAGTCGAAGTCAGTGGTATCGAGGTGAACGCCCGCGGCGGCCACGACGTCGAGCGCCACTGCGGTCACTTCGGGACCGATGCCGTCTCCCCCAATGACGGCAACCCGATACGTCGGCTGGTTGCTCACTTGCGCTCCTCTTTCTCCCATTTTGCTTGGCCGTGGGCACTACGAGCAACTCGGAGGGAGAAGGACGACCAGTAGAATTGGGCTTCTCTACCACCTGGGGTTGCGGCATGGCCGACGAAATTCACCGAATCACTCAAGCGACACTCGACAAGCTCGAGGCGGAGTACACCTACCTGACCACCGTGGGGCGAACCGAGATCGCCCGGGTGATTGAGTCGGCGCGCTTGCTCGGCGACCTCTCGGAGAACGGCGACTACCACGCCGCTAAAGACGAGCAGGGCAAGATGGAGTCGCGAATTCGCCAGATCGACCAGGTGATCCGCAATCACGAAATCGTCGCGCACGACGAGAACGCCGACACCGTCCAGCATGCGTCCATCGTCCAGGTCGTCTACGAGGGAGATGACGAGAGCGACTTTCAGGAGTTCTTCATCGGTTCCATCGAAGAGCGACCCGAGGGTGCGCTGGTCGCCTCGCCCACCTCACCGCTCGGTGAGGCGCTGCTGGGCAAGAAGGTCGGCGACACCGTCCAGTACGAGGCGCCATCGGGTGTGCTGACGGTGAAAATCGTCGGCCTGCACTGAATCATGGGTACGACGCTCTACGAAAAGATCTGGGACACTCACGTGCTCGAGGGTCCCGCGGGTGAGTCGTCGTTGCTCTACATCGATCTGCACCTGGTCCACGAGGTCACGAGTCCCCAGGCTTTCGACGGGCTGCGCCTGAACTCGCGCTCGGTGCGCCGGCCCGACCTGACGCTGGCGACGGCTGATCACAATGTGCCCACTGACCCGCTCAGCACACCGGTGGCCGATCCCATCTCCAAGCGCCAGCTCGAAGTACTGGATGAGAACTGTCGCGAGTTCGGCATCACGGTGTTTCCTCGCGGACACGAGAACCAGGGCATCGTCCACGTGATCGGACCGGAACTGGGGGTGACCCAGCCCGGCATGACGATTGTCTGCGGGGACTCGCACACCTCCACTCACGGGGCGTTGGGTTGCCTCGCCTTTGGTATCGGCACCAGCGAGGTCGAGCACGTTCTGGCCACCCAGACCCTGCCGCAGCAAAAGGCCAAGACGATGGCCGTGGTTATTGAGGGCACGCCCACGATCGACATCACCGCCAAGGACATCGTGCTCGCCATCGTCGGGCGACTGGGCACGGGCGGCGGCGCGGGCTACGTCATCGAATATCGCGGCGACGCGATTCGCAATCTCTCGATCGAGGGTCGCATGACCGTCTGCAACATGAGCATCGAGGCCGGCGCGCGCGCCGGACTGGTCGCGGTCGACGAGACCACCATTGACTACCTGCGAGGACGCCCGGGCGTTCCCGCGGGTGACGAGTTTGAGGACGCGGCCGAGCGGTGGCGGACGTTCGTCTCGGACGACGACGCCGAATTCGACGCCACCGTCGTGATCGACGCAAAGGACCTCGTGCCCTTTATCACCTGGGGCACCAACCCGGCCCAGGTCGTCGCACTCAGTGGGGTCGTGCCCTCACCCGAGGACGCTCCCGTACCCGATGAGCGCGAAACCTTCGCCCGAGCCCTGGAGTACATGGACCTCACGCCCGGCACCCCCCTGCGCGACGTGAGCGTCGACGTCGTGTTCATCGGTTCGTGTACGAACTCGCGCATCGAGGACTTGCGCGCGGCCGCGGCCGTGGCCAAGGGTTCCCACGTGCACGACGGCGTGCGAGCACTCGTCGTACCCGGATCGCGACGGGTGAAGGAGCAAGCCGAACGCGAGGGGCTTGATGAGATCTTCACCGCGGCAGGCTTTGAGTGGCGTGAGCCAGGTTGTTCGATGTGCCTGGGCATGAACCCCGACATTCTGTCGCCCGGACAGCGCTGCGCGTCGACCTCGAACCGCAACTTTGAGGGACGTCAGGGACGAGGTGGCCGCACGCACCTGGTCTCACCGGTCGTGGCGGCGGCCACGGCCATCAAGGGCCACTTCGCCTCCCCCGACGAGGTCCGGGCGTGAAGCCCGTTCGTATCCTCGAAGGCCGAGCAGTCCCGCTGGAGCGCTCGGACGTCGACACCGACCAGATCATTCCCTCGGACTGGCTCAAGCGCGTTGAGCGCACCGGCTTCGGGCGAGGCCTGTTCAGCGAGTGGCGCGACGACACGACCTTCGTCCTGAATCAACCTGAGTACGCCGGGGCGACCATCTTGGTCGGCGCGGCGCGATTCGGCACTGGTTCGTCGCGCGAGCACGCCGTGTGGGCCCTAATGGACTACGGCTTCGGTGCGGTCGTGGCCTCATCCTTCGGCGACATCTTTCGCAACAACTCTTCCAAGCAGGGACTGGTCACCGTGCAGCTAGACCCCAGTGACGTCGAGGAACTCACGCGACTCGTGAAGGAAGACCCGACGCGGCTGGTCGTCGTTGACGTCGAGTCGCTCGTGGTCGAAGTACCCGAAGCCGGTTGGCGAAGGAGTTTCTTCCTCGACCCCATGACCCAAGAGCGACTTATCGAAGGATGGGACGATATTGGTCTCAGCCTGCGACGCGCGGACGAGATCACCAACTACGAGGCCACCAGCCCCGCGCCTAGCCTCGAAGGGGTCTTTGACGCCAACGGCCACGCCGTTCGCTCCTAAGACTCACCTTCACTCAGCCACTTTTGAAAGACGGCGACGTCGCTCGGTTCGTACCCGATTTTCGTGTAGAAGTCACGAGCGCCCACGTTGCTGGAACGAACCATGAGTTGGGACTTGCGTGCGCCTCGATCTGTCAGCCACGCTTCGGCCGCGCCCACGAGGTCCGTTCCCAAGTCCTGCCCACGAAAGAGGCCCGCGACCGCGACGTAGTAGAGCCATCCGCGGTGTCCGTCGAAACCCACCATGATCGTGCCCACGAGCGAACCGCCATGGAATGCGCCGAGTACCGAGGAGGATGGCGTCGAAATCGCTTGGAGGAAGTCCCGATCGGGGTCGTTCCAGGGGCGCACGAGCTCGGCCTCTCGCCACAGAGCGACAACCTGCTCGACGTCGCCCGTAGCGAGCTCTCGAATATCCACGAAGCGCGAGCCGTTCTATCGACGACGGTTGGCGGCCGAGATCACGGCCTCGAGTGAGGCATCGAGGATGGACGAACTCGTACCCATTCCCCACCAGGTACTGCCGTCGGTGCCCTGGGCTTCCACGTACGCGGCGGCCGAGGCGGCCGAGCCCTCGGTCAGAGCGTGCTCGTGATAGTCGTGCACCTTAAAAGTGATGCCGAGATCGGCGCTCAGGGCGGCGATCATCGCGTCGATGGGTCCATTCCCCTCGCCCTTGATCGTGACGTGCTGTTCGTCGACGAGGAGCTGAGCGAAAATGCGAGTCTGTTGCCGGTCGGCCACCACCTCGGCGGACAGCAGGGTGATGGAGGGATTCTCGGGCTGATAGGTGTCCGTGAACGTCTCCCAGATCTCACCGGGTGTTACCTCCGTACCGGACTCTTCACTCAGCTCTTGGACCTGCTTGGAGAACTCCACCTGCATGGCCCGAGGCAGATCGAGTCCGTGGTCCGCCTGGAGGAGGTACGCCACTCCACCCTTGCCCGACTGGGAGTTCACGCGAATGATCGCTTCGTACGTGCGCCCCGTGTGCTTGGGGTCGATGGGCAGATAGGGCACCTCCCACGCCTCGTACTTTTCGCCGATAGCGGCCATGCCCTTTTTGATCGCGTCCTGGTGCGAGCCGGAGAACGCCGTGTAGACGAGCTCGCCGACGTAGGGGTGGCGCATGTGAATGGGCAGGCGATTGGCGTACTCCGCCACGTGACGGGCCTTGTCGATGTCGCGGATGTCGAGTTCGGGGTCGACGCCCTGGGAAAAGAGGTTGAGGGCGAGAGTAACGACGTCCACGTTGCCCGTGCGCTCGCCGTTGCCGAACAACGTCCCCTCGACACGATCAGCACCGGCGAGCACGCCCAGTTCGGCCGCCGCCACCGCGGTGCCGCGGTCATTGTGCGGATGCAGGGACAACACCACCGAGTCGCGGCGATCCACGTGTCGCAAGAACCACTCGATGGCGTCGGCGTAGAGGTTCGGCGTGTACATCTCCACCGTGGCCGGAAGATTCAAGATGAGTGGACGCTCTGGCGTGGGGTCGATGACGGCAATCACCGCGTTGCAGACCTCCACGGCGTAGTCCAGTTCGGTACCCGTAAAGCTCTCGGGCGAGTACTCGTAGAAGAACTCGGTCTCGGGCGAGGTGTCCTCAAGGGACTTGCACAGCGCCGCGGCGTCGGTGGCGATCTTCTTCACCCCATCCATGTCGAGGCCGAAGACAACGCGGCGTTGCAGGGTGGAGGTCGAGTTGTAGAAGTGCACAATCGCTCGCCTGGCTCCGTGCAGCGACTCATACGTGCGTCGGATGAGATCCTCGCGGCACTGGGTGAGTACCTGGATGGTGACGTCTCTCGGTACGACGTCGCGTTCAATGATGTCGCGCACGAAGTCGAAGTCGGGCTGGGACGCTGAGGGAAAGCCCACCTCGATCTCCTTAAAGCCCATCTCCACGAGGTGAGCAAACATCACGCTCTTGCGCTCTAGGTCCATCGGGTCGATGAGGGCCTGATTCCCGTCGCGCAGGTCGACGCTGCACCAGCGCGGGGCCTCGGTCAGTTTGTGGTCGGGCCAGGTGCGATCCGAGAGCTCGACGGGCACCGTCGCGCGGTACTTGCCAAAGGCCATGGGGCTCGACTGCTGGGGACCTGAGCTCATCTCATTCCTTTCGTTGTCACCAGAGAAATAAAAAAACCCCCGCAAGCGGGGGCAGGGCGAGCAGCAACTCGCCCCTTTACAGCAGCAGTTCGCTCTGGAGTGCTCTCACGTCTTTATTGTACCGCCGCAGTCGGCCTTGTCCAGAGCCGTCTCGTACTAGCCTCGCTCGACATGTCCCTCATGAAAAGTCTCCTCAAACTGGCAGTGATACTGGGCGTGCTGGCGGCGGTCGGTGTCGCTACGGGCGCGATCAAGGTGAAGTTCAAGCCCTTGGGCTGAGGCGTCGTCCGGTTGGGCGACCGCGATTGCGCACTATCGTGAATTGCCGTGAGCCTCTTCAAGACATTGCTCAAATTGCTGGTGTTGCTCGCGGTCGGCGCGGTTGTCGCCGGCGTCATCGTTGCAGTGAAGCGCCAAAAGGACACCGGACCTCTCTCGTTTGACGAGTGGCCGAGTGTGCCTCGTAACCCCGACGCCTAGGCGTCACTGTCCAAAGGAATAGCCATGGCTCAAATGGAATACCGACGTCTCGGAGGCTCAGGACTGAAGGTGAGCGTGCTCTCCTTTGGGAGTTGGGTCACCTTTGGCAACGCCAACCAGATCGAGACGGCCCAGCAGGCCGCCGAGTGCCTCCAGGCGGCCTACGAAGCGGGCGTCAACTTCTTTGACAACGCCGAGGCCTATAGCGCCGGTGAGTCCGAGCGCGTGATGGGAGCGGCCATCCGTGAACTCGGCTGGGCGCGCCATGACTACGTGATCTCGACCAAGCTGTTCTGGGGCCTGTACCCGGGACCCAACATGCGTAACACGCTGAATCGTAAGTACCTGTCCCAGGCCATCGAGGGCTCACTCGAGCGCCTGGACCTCGACTTTGTCGACCTGGTGTTCTGTCACCGCGCCGACCCCAACACCCCGATCGAAGAGACCGTGTGGGCGATGAGCGACATGATCGAGCGCGGCGAGGCGCTCTACTGGGGGACCTCGGAGTGGAGCGCGGACGAGATTCGCGCGGCCTGGGACATCGCCGACCGGCACCACCTGCACAAGCCGGTCATGGAGCAGCCCCAGTACAACATCCTCACGCGCGAGCGCGTGGAGAAGGAGTACGCGCGACTCTACGAAGACATTGGCCTCGGGACCACGATCTGGTCGCCGTTGGCCTCAGGGCTCCTGACGGGCAAGTACCTCGATGGTGTGCCGGAGGGTTCACGCGCCACGTTGCCGGGCTATGAGTGGCTGCGAAATATGCTCACCGACAAGGCCTCCAACGCGAAGGTCGCGGAAGTCAAGAAAATCGCCGACGAGCTGGGCGTGCCACTGGCTCAGTTCTCGCTCGCCTGGTGCGCCAAGAACCCCCACGTCTCCACCGTCATCACGGGCGCCTCATCGGCGGACCAGGTGCGCGAAAACATGGGGGCTCTGGACGTCATACCGCTGCTCACTCCTGAAATCATGGAGCGCGTCGACCTCATCTCGTTGATGTAGCTACGACGCGGCGGTCGTGGTGCGAAAGCGCCGCAGGGCCAGGGGCACGCAGACCGCGATGATGAGCACGCACCACCCGACCATCGAGATGACTGGGTGGGTGAGTTGCCACGAGCCCGTGGCGTTCGTTCCCTGAGTGACGTGGCGCACGGACGCCACGATGGAGGACAACGGATCCCACTCGGCGATCACGCGAATCCACGGCTTGAGTCCTGCGATCGGCACAAACGTGCCCGCGAGGAACGACAAGGGCAGCATGATGGCAAAGCCGATGCCTTGCACCGCGTCAGAGGTCTTCAGCACCATGCCGAGCCACACGCCGAACCAGGTGAACGCGAAGAGCCCCAGAAGAACGAGCCCGATGAGCGCCAGGATCGTGGTCAGACTGTGCTCAGGCCGCCACCCAAGGGCGAGACCAATGCCCGCCACGATGGAGATGCCCAGGATCTGCTCGAGTACTTGACCGATGACTTGGGAACTGATGACCGACAGCCGGGTGACCGGAAGGGACCGGAACCGATCCACAACCCCGCTCGCAAAGTCGGTCGCGGTCGCGACCCCCGCACCAATCACACCGAAGGCCAAACTCTGACCAATGAGTCCGGGCAACAGAAAGTTCTGGTACGTCATGCCGGGGATGTGAATGGCCGAGCCAAAGATGTAGAGAAACAGCAGCGTGAACATGATCGGTTGGATGGTCACGTCACTCAGTCGGGTGGGCACGCGAGGAATGGTGCGCAGACCTCGCGCGACCAACAGCGAGGTCTCGCGTACGAAGCGGGTGAAGCTCTTGGGCCGAGCCGGCAGTGTCTCGTAGTCGGCGGGGGCTCGTTCGATGGTGTGCAGTGTCAGGACGCTCATGAGTGGGACTCCTCCAATTCTGGGGTCCAGAGAAGTCCCCCATCGTCGTTGTCGGTGTGAGATTGGCTAGGGGGCTGGCCGGTGAGGGCGAGGAACGCGTCATCGAGGGTCGGCCGGCGCAGGGCGATCTCGTCGATCTCGACGTCGATGTCCTTGAGCGCAGCCGCCACCCGAGAGAGATCTTCTACGTCGTGGGGGGCCGGAATCGAGATCATGCGCTGATCCGGCGACGGCGTGACTTCGAAGCGCGACGAGAGAGCAACGACGAGAGCCTCCATCCCCGCCTGGTCGGCCGCGATGACGTCGACGCGCTGATCGCCGATACGTGCCTTGAGCTCATTCGCGGTACCCGCGGCGGTCGTGCGACCGTGGTCCAAGAGCACGATGTAGTCGGCCAACGCGTCAGCCTCTTCGAGGTACTGCGTCGTCAGGAACAAGGTGACCCCGGCTCCCACCAGTTCGCGAATCGTGTTCCACACGACTTGGCGACTGCGCGGGTCGAGTCCCGTGGTGGGCTCGTCGAGGATGAGCACCTTGGGCTGAACGACGAGGCTGGCGGCTAGGTCCACGCGGCGGCGCTGTCCGCCCGAGACCGACTTCACCAGCTTGTCGCGAAACTCCTCCATGTCGAAACGCTCGATCAGGCTGTCAGTGACGCGAACGGCCGCGGCGCGACCATACCCGCGCAAACGAGCCATGAGGAGCAGATTCTCTCGCGCGGTCAGGTTGTCCTCCAGCGCGGCGAACTGCCCCGTGAGAGAAAGCAGGCTGCGTACGGTGTCCGACTCCTTGACGACGTCGTGGCCGCACACCATCGCGGTGCCACTGGTGGGCTTGATCAGCGTGGCGAGCATTCGCACGATCGTGGTCTTGCCGGCTCCGTTGGGGCCAAGCAGCGACACCACGGTGCCGCTGTAGACCTCGAGGTCGAAGTTGTTGACGGCAGTGAAGTCGCCGAACTGCTTCGTGAGGCCGTTGGTGACTACGACCAGGTCATTTGATGATCGAGATGACATAGGATCTCCCTTCGCGCAGAAACTCTACAGTAACTGAAAAGATTTAGCAACTAGAAAATTAAGAACTTTTCAGGTACAATGGGTGACGTGATGGATTCAGACGGCGACATGCTCGCAGCCGATAGTGACAAGCAACCGTCTGTCCCCGGACTGCGGGGCGATACGAGCGCCCTTCATCAGGGGCTTCGCGAGCGCAAGAAGGCCATCATGCGCGAACTCATCTCAAATACCGCCACCCTCATGTTCCTCGAGCGCGGCTTTGACGAGGTCAAGGTCAGTGAAGTTGCCGCGGCCTGCGACGTATCCGAGAAAACCATTTACAACTACTTCCCCAGCAAGGAGTCCTTGGTCCTCGACCGCGAAGAAGAGTCCGCGGTTGAACTTCGCAAGGCGCTCGGACCCGATGGCGAGTTCGCCTCGCCGGTCGATGCGATGGTGGGGGTCCTGCGAACCGAGCTCGAGAACTTCGTCAACTACCTGAGCACGACCGACATGTCCTCGTTCCCCCAGATCGCTGACTTCAACGATCTCATCGACAGCACCCCATCGCTCAAGGCCGCCCGGGCTGACATGATCGAACGCCTCGCCCAGATCGCCGCGGAATCGATGGCCGAGCGCGCCGGCGTCGACCCGAGCGATCCCGAGCCGCAGATCGCGGCTGACGCGCTCACCAGCCTGTGGCGAATCTTCTATCGCGCCATCGTGAAGTACTCACTGGAGGACATGTCCATGGACGCCCTGCGTGAGTCGGTCATGGGCGACGTCGCGCGCGCGGCGCGACTTCTCGACACCGGACTGTGGTCGTTTGGCACCGTCGTCCAGGGCGCGAGTGGTCGAGATGAGTTCAACGCGGCGGCCGACGCGTCGATCGAAGCACGCCAAGAAGTACTCGCTGCGCTCAAGCAAGCGCGTACCGCCTGGATCGCCATCAAGACTGAGATGGACAAGCACGCGCACGAGGATCACGACTCTCGCCAGAGCACGTTTCGAGAGATGCACGACTCTCAGCGCGCGTTGCACGACGCTCACCGCGAAGCCTTTGAGTTTCGCCGTGAGGCGCGTCAACGGGCCCAGGAGATTCGCGAAGAGGCGAGGAAGCACCGCGACGACGCGCACAAGCGCGGACAGGAACTACGCGACGACGCTCGCAAGCGGCGCGATGACGCTCGTAAGTTGGGCGACATCCTGAAAGACGAAATCAAAAAGGAGCTCAAGGAAGAAGCGCGCCAGCGCGGCCAGGAACTGAAAGACGCGATCAAGCGAAGCCGCGGGGGCAAGCGCCCCTAACTCCCTATCGCAGCGCGATGAGGTGAATGTCCTGGATCCCGTCGGTGCCGCGAAGTTCGTCAACGACCTCACTGGGCGTCGGCGCTTCGGTCGAGAGCACCATGAGAGCCGTCTTGGTCTCGGGGTCGGGCCCCACCGCCATGGAGGAGATCGAGATATCAGCGCGACCGAGGGCGGTACCCACCAGCCCGATCATGCCGGGACGGTCGTCGTTGTGCACGACGAGCATCGACGAGGCCGGGGCGATCTCCACCGCGTGATCATCCACGCTCACGACACGCGTTTCGAGGCGCGTGCCGATCGTCGTCAACGTTCCCGCGACACTGTGCGCACCGGAGCTGACGGTAATGAGGCTCACGTACTCTGACGACGCCACCGAGGAGACTTCGCGGTACGTGACGTTGTTGGCCTCGGCGAGCTGAGGCGCGTTGACGAAGGAGACGCCGTCCAGGCCCGTGGAACTGAGCAGACCCTTGAGCGCACACAGCGTCAAGATTTTGGTACCCGCACCAGCGAGTTCACCCTGGTAGGTGACGGTCAGATTCGCGGGTTCGCCGTCCAGGAGTCCGCCAATGAAGCGACCCAGGATCTCGGCCAGTCCCATGAATGGGCTCACTGAGTTCGAGACCTCACCGGCCGACACGTTGACGGCGTACGGCACGAAGTCGCCCGCGAGAGCGAGTTCGACTTGCTCGGCGATGGTGACGCCCGCTTTGTCTTGGGCTTCGAACGTCGAGGCGCCGAGGTGAGGCACGACCACGACCGAAGGAAGCTCGAAGAGTGGCGACTCGGTGGTGGGCTCCTTTTCGAAGACGTCGAGCGCGGCGCCCTGGACCTTGCCCTCGCGAATCGCCTCAGCGAGGTCCGCCTCATTGACGATCCCGCCGCGGGCCACGTTGATGATGCGCACGCTCGGCTTCACCTTGGCGAAGGACTCCTTGTTCAACAGACCGGTCGTCTCTTTGTTCTTGGGCAGGTGGATCGTGATGAAGTCGCTCTGAGCGAGCAGAGTGTCAAGGTCAACCAACTCCACGCCCATGTGACGCGCACGCTCGTCGCTGATGAAGGGGTCGTAAGCGATCAAGCGCATCCCAAAGGCGTTGGCGCGCTGGGCGACGAGGGCGCCAATCTTGCCCAACCCCACCACACCGAGCGTCTTGCCGTGCAGTTCGACGCCCTCCCACTTGCTGCGCTCCCACTTGCCGTTCTTGAGGGCACCGTGCGCTTGGGGAATGTTGCGCGCCTGAGCCAAGAGCAACGCCATCGTTTGCTCCGCCGCCGACAGGATGTTCGACACGGGCGCGTTGACCACCATCACGCCGAGCTCGGTTGCACGTGCGACGTCGACGTTGTCGAGGCCGATGCCCGCACGTCCGACAACCACCAGATCACTCGCGGCCTCCAACGTAGCGGCGTCGACCTGCGTGGCCGAACGAATGATCAGCGCGTGCGCCCCGGGAACTGCTTCGAGTAACTGGGCGGGCGTGAGGCCGAGTTGGATGTCGACCTCGTGGCCCGCGTTGCGTAGCTTTTGGAGACCCGAATCAGCGATCTCCTCGGTAACTAGAACTCGGGCCACGGCGCACCTTTCACGTGAAAGAAAACAGATTACGGGTCGATCGAGTGAACTCAGCCCGCCGCGACGAAGTCTCGCCAGCGATCAAGCCCTTCAATGAGGTCGTCGTCGCCGAGCGCGTAGCTCAGTCGCGCGTAGCCCGGTGCGCCAAAGGCCTCTCCGGGCACGATCGCGATCTGGATCTCGTCGAGCAGGAGCGCGGACAACTCGGCCGAGGAGTTCGCGACGCGACCGGCGAGCGGGCGGCCCAGGAGTCCGGTCACGTTGGGAAAGCCGTAGAACGCACCGTCGGGTTGCGTGCACGACACACCGTCGATCGAGTTCAGCATCGTCACCATCGTCCTGCGACGTCGATCGAACACCTCTCGCATCTCCGCGACGGCCATGAGATCGCCCGTGAGCGCCGCGACCGCCGCACGCTGGGAGATGTTTGAGATGTTCGACGTGGTCTGACTCTGGTAGTTGAAGGCCGCCTCCATCACGTCGGGCGCGCTGATCATCCAACCAATGCGCCACCCGGTCATCGCGTACGACTTGGCGACCCCGTTGACCACGATCCAGCGGTCGCCGAGCTCCGGTGCGACGACCGGCAGCGACACCGTGTGAGCGTCGCCGTAGGTCAGGTGCTCGTAGATCTCGTCACTCAGCACCCAGATGTCGTTCTCCGCCGCCCAACGACCGATGGCGACCACATCGTCGTGACCGAGAACCGCACCGGTGGGGTTCGTCGGGGAGTTAAAGATGAGCATCTTGGTCTTGGGCGTGCGAGCACGCTCCAGTTCCTCGACGGTGACGTGAAAGCCGTTGGCCTCACTGCTCAGTACCGCCACGGGCGTCGCACCGGCGAGGTACACCGACTCGGGATAGGTCGTCCAAAAGGGCGCGGGAATCAAGACTTCGTCGCCCGGGTTGAGCAGGGTAATGCAGGCCGTCGCCACGGCGTGCTTGCCACCGTTGGTGACGAGCACCTGACCAGAGGTCACGTTCAGTCCGCTGTCGCGCATGGATTTGAGCGCAATGGCCTCGCGCAACTCGGGCAAACCGGGCGTCGGGGTGTACTTGTAGTTGACCGGGTCGTAACACGCTTTGGCCGCCGCTTCGACGATGTGCACCGGCGTGGGAAAGTCTGGTTCGCCCGCGCCGAACCCGATCACGGGCTCGCCTTTGGCCTTCATGGCCTTGGCCTTCGCGTCCACCGCCAGCGTGGCGCTGGGGGCCAGTCCGTTCAAGAGGTCACTTACTCTGGCGCTCACTGAATGGCTCCGATCGATTTTCCGTAAGAATAAGTCTATGAGTTCCCCCAACTTCCCCCCGATCCCTGCTGACCTTCTACCCCGCGATGGCCGATTCGGATCGGGTCCCTCCAAAATTCGACCCGAACAGATCGCCTCTCTCGCCGCCGACGCCTCGACGTTCCTGGGCACGTCGCATCGACAGGCCACGGTGAGAAACAAGGTCGCCGACATTCGCGAGGGACTCAGTGCGTTGTTCACTCTGCCCGACGGATACGAAGTGCTGCTCGGCAACGGTGGCACCACGTGCTTTTGGGACGCGGCGACGTTTCACCTCATCGACGAGAAGTCCCAGCACCTGAGCTTCGGGGAGTTCTCCTCCAAGTTCGCCAGCGCCGCGAAGGAAGCGCCGCACATTAAGGAACCATCAATCATCACGAGCGACGTCGGCACCCATCCCGTGGCGATCGCCGATGAGAGTGTGGACCTCTACGCGCTCACCCACAACGAGACGTCGACCGGCGTGATGATGCCCATCACTCGACCCGAGGGAGCGCGCGGCCTCGTCGCGGTGGACGCGACGTCCGGCGCGGGAGCCCTGCCCGTTGATCCGTCTCAGTTCGACTGCTACTACTTCGCTCCGCAGAAGTCGTTTGCGTCGGACGGCGGACTGTGGATCGCGTTGTGCTCGCCCGCAGCCATCGAGCGCATCGAGACCCTGGCGGCCTCGGGACGCTGGACGCCGGCCTTCTTCGACCTCAAGATCGCCCTCGATAACTCACGACTGAATCAGACCTACAACACGCCCGCCCTCGCCACGTTGCACCTCTTGGCATCACAGATCGCCTGGTTCAACGACAATGGCGGCTTAGCGTTCTCGACGGGTCGCTCGCGCACGTCGGCAGAGATCCTTTACACCTGGGCCGAAGCGTCAGACTTCGCGACGCCATTTGTCGCCAAGCCCGAAGATCGCAGCATGGTTGTGGGCACGATTGACTTTCGCGACGACATCGATGCCATGCAGATCGCGTCGATCCTGCGCGCGAACGGCGTGGTCGACACTGACCCCTATCGAAAGCTCGGCCGCAACCAGTTGCGCGTCGCGATGTTCCCGAGCATCGACTCCGAGGACGTCGCGTCACTGTGCGCGTGCATCAACTGGATCGTCGGCAACCTTTAGTCGACCGACTTACAGGGTGCTGCGAGCGATGACCTCGAGGTCGCCGCTCGCGACCCGCACGACGTTGTAGGTAGAGCCCATCTGGCTGGCGGCTCCCCCGTGTCGACCATCGGGCGTGAGGCACAGCGTGCGTAGTTCTGAGTGAAACCGGTCGGGCAGCGCCGCCGCCTGAGCGAGCATCGACCGACAGGCCTGATCAGGGCTATCGCCGCGGGCGAGGTTGTCCACCACTTCCCGTGCCCCCGTGACGCGCATGCTCAGCTCACCGCGCCCCGTACACGCGGCCGCGCCATAGCGAACGTCGCTGTAGTTGCCCGCGCCGGGCAGTGACGAGTCCCCTACACGCCCGGGGTACTTCCAGGGATACCCACTCGTCGAGACACCACACACGAGTTCACCGGCGTCATCCAACGCGAGAACATTGATCGTGCCCCACGGCCCGTCGTGGGGTTGAAATCGATTCACGAGCTCAATCGCGGCCTCGCGATACGCCTCGTCGCCGGACGTCGCTCGCGTGTTTTCACCTTCGACCGACTCGTCCGAGTGGACGAGGGCGTCACGATAGATTTGTCGCGCCTCATCGGTCAACAGGTCGCTGCGTTCGAATCCGCACTCCTCGGCAAAGAGTTCGGCCCCCTCGCCCACCAACAGGCAGTGCTGGGGAAGACGTTCCAATATCGCTCGAGCAATCGAGATCGGGTGGGCGAAACCTTTGACCGCCCCCACTCCGGCGAACGCCCGCGTCGATCCGATCATGAGCGACGCGTCGAGTTCGACGTCGCCGCGTGCGTTCGGTAACCCACCCGTACCGACGTAGTGGTCGTCGCGGTTGTCCTCGCACAGACGCAGCGCCGCTTCGACGGCGTCCAGCGCGCTCGCACCGTCTCTCAGTAGACGCGCGCCCTCGACGAGCCCGACTTCGCTGCGCTCACTGCCGATGATGATGGGCGTCACCTTCACCCGATCTCCTTTGATCGATGACCCTCGCCCGTCGCTCGACGGACGCCGCTACTCGTCGGTGTCGCCGCCCGAGATCTCTGAGACCTTCTGCTTGCCGGCCGAGACGAAGGGCATCATCTCGCGCAGCGTGGCGCCGATCTTCTCAATCGGATGATTCTTGCCGGCTTCACGAAGTTCGCGGTACCGAGGACGTCCGATCTCGTTCTCTTGAATCCACTCGGCCGCAAAGGTGCCGTCTTGGATCTCGGTGAGGATCTTTTTCATCTCGCCCTTGACGGTGTCGGTAATGACGCGCTCGCCCCGCGTGAGGTCACCGTATTCTGCGGTGTCCGAGACGCTAAATCGCATGCCGGTGATGCCCTCTTCGTACATCAGGTCGACGATCAATTTGAGCTCGTGCAGGCACTCGAAGTAGGCGCTCTCGGGCTGGTAGCCCGCCTCGACCAGCGTTTCGTAGCCGGCGCGCACCAGAGCGGTCACTCCTCCGCACAGGACCACCTGCTCGCCGAAGAGGTCGGTCTCGGTCTCCTCGGAGAAGGTGGTCTCGAGCACACCCGCGCGAGTGGCGCCGATGGCGTCGGCGTAGGCGATGGCGATGTCGAGGGCGTGGCCCGTGGCGTCCTGGTGCACCGCGACGAGCGACGGCACGCCGCCGCCTTCTAGGTAGGTGCGCCGTACGAGGTGTCCGGGGCCCTTGGGAGCGACCATTGCCACGTCGACGTCGGCAGGAGGGGTGATGAGGTTGAAGCGAATGTTAAAGCCGTGGGCGAAGAGCAGACACTTACCCGCACTCAGGTGCGGGGCAATCTCGGCGTCGTAGATCTTCTTTTGCTCGGTGTCGGGCAACAGGATCATGATCACGTCGGCTTCCGCTGAGGCGTCGGCGATGGACAGTACGCGCAGTCCCGCCTCTTCGGCCTTGTGGACCGACGAGGACTCCAAGCGCAGACCTACGCGTACGTCATACCCACTGTCGTGCAGGTTGAGCGCGTGGGCGTGACCCTGCGATCCGTAGCCCAAGACGGCAATCTTCTTGGACTTGAGTAACTCGGGCTTGGCGTCTTTTTGGTAATACAACGTCGTCATGGGGGAGCTTTCTCTTTCGCTTTAGGCGTTCGCCGTCTGTCCGAGTCTAGGGAGTGCCACACGACCGGTTCGTTGGAGCGCGACGTCGCCGAAAGTCTCCAGCGCCTTTTCCAGGTCGTCGCACGCGCCCGGGGTGCCCGCCAACATCACGGTGACCGAGTCGGGACTCACGTCCACGATCGACGCGCCGTGCTCGGTCGTGACCTCGAGAACCTCCGCGCGACTGACTTCGTTAATTGGCAATGTCGCGAGCAGCAACTCGCGTTCGACGGCGTCCTTGGGAGCGAGGTCGGTGATCGCCACGACATTGATCAGCTTGTCCAGTTGGCCCATGATCTGCTCCAAGGGCGCACTTTGGGCGTCGACCACGATGGTCACGCGCGAAAAGCGCGCGTGACCCTCGGCCGGGGCGACGGCCAAGGAGTAGATGTTGAATCCGCGACGGGCAAACAGGCCTGCAATACGCGCCAACACACCGGCCTTGTTCTCCACCAGTACCGACAGAATGTGGTGGCGCACTGGCGCGGCGTCGACCTCGCCGAGAAAGGGTTCGGGAGTCACTGGTCATCTCCGCGCAAAAGGGGGTGAACCATGATGTCGTCGTTGCTCGCACCGGCCGCCACCATTGGAAAGACCTTTTCGGTGACGTCGGTGCGAAAGTCGATCACCACGGGCACGTCGTTGATCTCATTCGCCTGGGCGATCACCTCATGCATCTCGGCCAGTGTGCGTGCACGCAGTCCCACGCAGCCCATGGCTTCGGCCCACTTCACATAGTCGGGCAGCTCGGCGCTGAGGTAGACCTCGGAGTAGCGCTCCTCGTAGAACATCTCTTGCCACTGGCGCACCATGCCGAGATAGGCGTTGTTCAAAATCGCCACCTTGATGGGTATGCCTTCGCTGCGCGCGGTGACGAGCTCCTGGGCGGTCATCTGGAAGCAGCCGTCGCCGTCAATGCACCACACGGTGCGGTCGGGCCGGCCTACCTTGGCCCCGATCGCCGCCGGTACACCGAATCCCATCGTGCCCGCTCCACCGGAGTTGACCCACGTGCCGGGCTCTTCGAACTGCCAGAACTGCGAGGCCCACATCTGATGCTGACCCACGCCGGCCGTCACGATGGTCCCGGGCGCGGCGGCCTTGGCGATCGAGGCGATCACGTGCTGGGGGCGCAGAGGACCCTCGGGGCTGGGCTCGTCGTAGACGAGCGGATACGTCTCTCGCCACGTATTGATCTCCTTCCACCACACGTCCAGATTCTGGGGGGTGACTCCCGTCGCGTCGAGCGCGCGCAACGCGATGGCCACGTTGGTGAGCAGCGCGACGTCGGCCGTGCGCACCTTGTTGAACTCCGCGCGGTCGATATCAACGTGGATGATCTTGGCGTTGGCGGCAAACGTCGAGATCTTGCCGGTCACCCGGTCGTCGAAACGCGCCCCCAGGGAGATCAGCAGGTCGGCCTTCTGGATCGCGGTCACCGCGCTGTACATCCCGTGCATGCCCGGCATGCCGAGATGCTGGTCGTGGGAGTCGGGAAAGGCGCCGCGCGCCATGAGGGTGGTCACCACCGGCATCTTGGTGCGCTCGGCGAAGGCCAACAGTTCCTTACTGGCGCGCGACTTGAGCGTGCCGCCACCCACGTAGAGCACCGGTCGCTCGCTCGCCGCAATGAGCTCAGCCGCTCGGGCCACGTCCGCCTCGTCCACCGCCACCTCGGGCCGATATCCCGGCAGGTCCAGTTCGTCGATTGACTCGGGGTACCACCACTCCATCGTCGACTGGGCGATGTCCTTGGGCAGGTCCACCAGCACCGGCCCGGGCCGGCCCGTGGTGGCGAGATAGAACGCGGACGCCACCACGCGAGGAATCTCGTGGGCCGACTTGATCAGGAAGTTGTGCTTCGTGATGCCCATCGTGATGCCCGTGATGTCGCACTCTTGAAAGGCGTCGGTGCCGATCGAGGCGGTCGCGACCTGGCCAGTGATGACGACCAAGGGCGTGGAGTCCATGTGCGCGTTGCCAATAGGGGTCACGATGTTCGTGGCCCCCGGGCCACTGGTGACCATGGCGACTCCCGGCTTGCCCGTGGCGAGGGCGTAGCCCTCGGCCATATGGCCCGCTCCCTGCTCATGGCGTACGAGGATGTGGCGGATCGGTGAGTCGAGGATCGGGTCGTAGACGGGCAGGATGGCGCCGCCGGGCAGGCCGAAGATGGTGTCGACCCCTTCGCGTTCCAGGCTCTTGATTAGTGCTTGTGCTCCGGTGAGTTGCACGCCGCTCCTTTGTCTCCAATATGCAAAAAGGCCTCCCTTTTTTGGGAGGCCTCCGGTATGTACGTGGGTACGTGACTACCGGCGCCAGGCGCCTACTACTACCAGAATCTCGACTCGGGTTGTCACGTATTCATTCTACGCAGAATTAAACGTGTCCCACAAGCGCCCGCTTCCTGAGACGGCTCAGGAAAAGTCTCTATCAAAGATCTACTATTCCCCGATGGCCCGGCGCCGGTGGGGTACGTGGGTCGCGGTGATCCTCATCGCGGCGGGTGGCTTGGCGATGCCCCACGCCACTCAACCCGCGGGTGCAGACACGTTGGGGTACGCCTCGCTCAACGGCGACTGGAACTGCTGCCAAGCGGGCGGCGCGTTCGCCCAATCCTGGCTCATCACCAATCTCGGTGGCACGGCCGACACTTCGGGCACGCAGACGGCCTTTGCGACCATCATCGCGTCACAAGATGGTGACGAAGTCACGATCGAGACGAAGTACACGAACAGTACCTATATCGCAATATTCGTGGGAACGATCTCGTGCGATGGCAACACAATCACCGGTAACTGGACGAGTAACTCAAACCAAGTCGGCACGTTCACGGCCACGCGCACGAACTATGGCGGTCCCGCCTTCGTGTGTTCGCCCTACGGCCGGGGCGAAGCTGTGCCTTTGGCGTCGTCGATCTCGACGCCCGGCGAGATCTTCCACTCGCCCACCCATGACCTCATCAACGGCGGTATCACGATTGGCGCGTTGTTGTTCATCACATTCCCGTCCTCCATCTTCAACAGCACGTTCTCATCCCATTACGCCGAGATTGTTGAGATGATCGCCGCCTTCAAGCGGCGCCTACGCCGGCGATTCGGCGCGAAGGACGCCAAAACGAACTCGCCAGTGCAGAGCTCGGGTGACTCCGCCACGCCGGGGCGAGCGAACTTCGCCTGGTTTGCAGCGGTGCTCGTCATCGGCGCAATCCTCGGCGGCCTGCTCAATCCCAAGTTCGGCATGAACGGAACGACGGTGGCGGGCTTCGCCGCGACGATCGTCGCCTTCTTCCTGGGTGCCCTCATCTCGGGGTACGTGGCACGGTGGTTCCGCAGACGGCACGCCTATCCCACCTCGACCTACCTGCACGCCTTGCCACTGGGTCTTGCGATCGCCGCAATCTGTGTGCTGATCTCTCGTACCTCGAACTTCCAGCCCGGCTACCTCTACGGCGTCGTCGTCGGCATCGCCTTTACCGGATCACTCAAGGACGAGCACAACGCGCATCTCATCGTCTACTCAACGTTCTCAACCCTGGCGGTCGCGATTGTCGCGTGGCTCATCTGGATTCCGGTCAACCACTGGGCAACCAACGGCGGCGACCTCCTGGTGGCTGCCCTCGACGACCTGCTCGGATCGCTTTTTGTGGGCGGTCTCGTCGGCACCGTGATCGGACTCCTCCCGCTGGAGCTCATGCCCGGTAGAACCCTGTCGAAGTGGCGAAAGGACGTCTGGGCGGGCGTCATGTTTCTCGCGCTGTTCCTACTCATCTCGGTGGAACTCAATCCCGCTTCGGGACCGACTCATCGCGGCGGCGCACCAATCGTGACCGTCGCGGTTCTCTTTGTGGTCTTCGGCGGTGCGACGATCTGGATGAGGCGCTACTTCAGTCAGCGCGAGAAGCGATCCGCTCCAGCCACGTCACCGATCGTGTCGGTGGATCCGCCGCCCACCAGTTCCGGTGGTCCGGCGCTCGAGACCGAGTGACTCCACGCGTGTACGCGGACTCGCCTCAACGACGCGCGACGAGTTCGGCGATCACTGCTTTACCGTTGGCCTGACCCTTGGTCACCTTCATCACCTGACCGATGAAGAACTGGGCCAGCTTGTCATCGCCGTCGCGATACCGGGACCACTCGTCGGGATTGGCCTCGATCAACGCCGCCACGACGTCGCCGAGTGAGGCGGCGGACAGCTGCTCAAATCCCTTTTGCGACGCGATCTCGTGCGGATCTCCCCCGCTGGCCAACAACTCTGACAGGACCGTCTTCGCCTGCGTCGCCGAGAGCTCGCCACTTTGTTCCATCGACAGCGTGGTGACGAAGGCCTCCTTCGTCAGATTGTCGATGTGCTCGGCATCCGCGGCGAGCTCGTTCGCAGCACGAGCGAGGGCGAGTCCGGCATCGATTTTGGCCGCCAGCGCGGCGAGGACGTAGTCGTCAAAGCCGAGGTCCACCACCACGTCAAGAGCGTCGAGTTGGGCGCTGGTGACGGTGCCGACCATGCCGCGCAAGGCCAGACGCCGCTCCGCGGGCATCGGACCGAGCGATGCGCGCACCCGTTCTTGCCAGGCGGCGTCGGGCGCGAGATCAACAAGGTCGGGTTCGCGAAAGTACCGGTAGTCCTCGGCCTCTTCCTTGACGCGCATCGTGGAGGTCTCGCCCTTGGTCTCGTCCCAGTGCCGGGTCTCTTGGCGCACGACCCCGCCACCTTCAATCAGGTCGACCTGGCGCTGGGCTTCGTAGTCGATCGCATGCGACAAGCTGCGCAACGAGTTGAGGTTCTTGATCTCACAGCGGGTTCCGAAGGGTTCGCCCACGTGGTGCACCGAGACGTTCGCGTCGATTCGCATCGAGCCTTCCTCCATGCGCCCGTCCGAGGCGCCCGTCGCGATCAAGATGCCGCGCAATTCCGACGCGTACAGACGGGCCTGAGCCGATGAACGGATGTCGGGTCCCGAGACGATCTCGACCAGCGGCACACCCGAACGGTTGTAGTCCACCAGCGATCGCTCCGCCCCGTGAATGCGACCGCTTGAGCCCAGGTGCGTCGACTTACCCGTGTCCTCTTCAAGGTGCGCGCGTTCGATGCGCACGCGCGAACTGTCGGGCAGGTCGACGTACCCACCCACGTTGATGGGCAGGTCGTACTGGCTGATTTGGAAGTCTTTGGGCATGTCGGGATAGAAGTAGTTCTTGCGATGGAACGTCGAGGGACTGATCGTCGAGTGCAACGCCACGCCGATCGCCATGGCCAGTTCCACGGCCCGCACGTTCAGCACCGGCAGTGACCCGGGCAGTCCGAGGCAGACCGGGCACACCTTGGTGTTGGGCTCGGCGCCAAAGACGTTCTCGCATCCACAGAACATCTTGGTGACCGTTTTGAGTTCGGTGTGGACCTCGAGGCCCACCACCATCTCCCATCCTTCGAGCGTCATGACGCCGCCTCTAAGACTCGGGCCGCAGCGATCAGTTGCGCCTCGCTGTGTCCGGGACCTAGCAGCTGCACGCCGATGGGCAGGTCAGCCTCGCCGCGCCCGAAGGGCACCGAGATCGCCGCGTCACCGGCGAGGTTGGTGGGAATCGTAAAGACGTCGGAGAGATACATGGCGAGTGGATTGCTCGTCTTCTCACCGAAGCGAAAGGCCACGGAGGGCGCGGTCGCCCCGAGCAGCAGGTCCGCCTGTTGGTACGCACGTCGAAACGCGTGGATCATCTGAGTGCGGACCTTGAGCGCCTGGCCGTAGTACGCGTCGTAGTAGCCCGCCGAGAGTGCGTAGGTCCCGAGCATCACGCGTCGCTTAACCTCGGCGCCAAAGCCCAGGGTGCGCGTGGCCTCGTTCATGGCCGTCACGTCCTCGCCGTCCACGCGCAGTCCATACCTCACGCCGTCGAAGCGCGCGAGGTTGCTCGACGCCTCGGCCGGGGCGATCAGGTAGTAGGCCGACAGTCCCAAGCGGCACTCGGGAATCGAGAGCTCCACGATCGTCGCGCCCGCGGCCTCGAGGACGTCGCGGGCGCGGGTGACCGCTGACACCACGTCGTCGTCGGCTCCCTCGATCAGTTCCTGCACGACGCCGATTCGCTTACCGGCCACGCCGTCGTCGAGCGCGCTCAGCAGCGACGGCGCGCCAACTGGGAGCGACGTCGAGTCCTTCGCGTCGTGACCCGCGATCACTTCGAGCAACAGTGCGGCATCGGCCACGCTGTTGGCGAATGGTCCAATCTGGTCGAGCGAACTGGAGAAAGCGATGAGTCCGTAGCGCGACACGAGACCGTAGGTCGGCTTCACGCCCACCACGCCACACAACGCCGCGGGCTGGCGGATCGAACCGCCGGTGTCCGAGCCCAGCGCGAGTGGCGTCATACCGGCGGCGACCGCCGCGGCCGAGCCGCCCGACGAGCCGCCCGGCACCCGCGACGGATCCAGGGGGTTGCGCGTCGGACCGTAGTACGACGTCTCGGTCGACGAGCCCATCGCGAACTCATCCATGTTGGTCTTGCCCATCACGACCGCCCCGGCGGCGAGTACGCGCTCGACCACGGTCGCGGTGTACGGCGGTCGCCAACCCTCGAGGATCCGCGAGCCCGCCGTCGTGAGTTCGCCCCTGCGACA
The DNA here is from genome assembly GCA_963791015.1 of uncultured Acidimicrobiaceae bacterium. Lineage (GTDB taxonomy): Bacteria > Actinomycetota > Acidimicrobiia > Acidimicrobiales > RAAP-2 > RAAP-2. The sequence continues at coordinate 690,158 of CAWBQX010000002.1, forward strand.
CAGGTTGTCCTTGAGGGCGAGTGGAACGCCCGCGAGCGGTCCAGGGTCCTCTCCTTGCGCGACGAGCGCGTCGATGTCGCTCGCGCGCGCCAGCGCACCCTCCTCGTCAAGGTGCACGAAGACGTTGAGTTGTTCATTGCGCGCACGAATGGCCGCCAACGACGCCTCGGCCACACTGCGCGCGGTGATGGTGCCGCTGCGCACGTCTCGCGCGGTGTCGAGCGCACTACTCACGGTGCTTCTCCCATGATGCGCGGCACGGCGAAGCGTCCGTCTTCGGCGTCAGGCGCCATCGCGAGAACCTCATCACGCGGCAAGCACGGCTGGACGACGTCCTCGCGCACCACGTTGATCAAGTCAAAGGGATGAGCCGTGGGCGCGACGTCCTCGAGCGACAGTGCGGCGATGTCGTTGGCGTGCTCGAGAATCTGGGCGAGCTGGGACGTGAACATGTCGAGTTCCTCGTCGCTCAGACGCAGTCGAGCGAGCGCGGCCACCTTGGCGACGTCCTCGCGACGCAGCGGTTCGACCACGATTAGAGGACCCGAACGAGAAAGTCCAGCGTCAGCGACTCCACCAGCGCCTGGTCGTTGTCCAACGTCGCGACGTGGTACGAGTTCTCGAGCCACACTCGTTCGATGGGACCGCCGACCCTCTCGACGAGCTCGTCACCGTTATCGCTCGTCACCACGTGGTCTTCGCGACTCGAGAGCAATAGCACCGGACACGTGATACGCCCTAAGTCGTCGTTAACGCCAACGACGCCCGCAAACAGGGACTTGGCGGCCGCGAGCGGCGTCCCTTCGTAGGAGGACTCGAGTTCGCCTTCCTTCTTGATGTCCGAACCGATCGACTCGAGGGTCTCGAGGCCCGCATCGAGGAGAGCATCGAGGCCTTCGACGATCTCGGCCGCCGGCGATTTGACAAACGGGTTGATGAACACGCAGCCGGCGAGGCCGTCGTAGCGCTCGGCCAGGTACGCCGTCAGTGAGCCCCCCATGGAAAGTCCGACGATCGCCACCCGCTCGCAGCGCGACGCGAGATCGAGGTAGGCCGCCTCGGCACTCTGCGTCCAGTCGGCCCACGTGGTGGTCATCATGTCCTCGATGCTCGTGCCGTGTCCGGGCAGACGGGGCAGTTCCACGCTGAAGCCCTTGTCGGCCGCGAGTTCGGCGATCGATCGCAGCGACGAAGGATTACCGGTGAAGCCGTGGAGCACGAGGACGCCCGACGATCCTCCCTGATGCGAGTAGGGCTCGGCGCCAATCAGTATGTCCTGGGTCATAGGCCTCCAGATTAATGGGCGCGCCCTAGGGGGATCGAAGGCGGGTGCGCGGTAGCGATCGGATGAAGAAGGCGGCGACCAGTCCGCCGCCCGCCACCAGAGCACCAATCACGAAGGACGTGTGAAACGTCGAGAGCAGCGCGGCCCCAGGATGCGCGTGACTGAGTCCGCGTCGCCGCGCAATCGCCTGTTGCACCGTCTCGAGGACCTGAATCCCCGCGACTTCGCCCACTTGGACGGCGAGCAACTGGGCCGCCGACATGACACCAAACTCACTGACCTTGACCTCGTTGGCCATCACCGAACTCGTCGACGGCAAGGCCACGCCCTGTCCGAGACCCGACAGGGCGAGGGCGATGATCACGATCCACGTGCCCGAACTCGGGCTCAACAGGGCAAACAACGCCAACGATCCGGTGAGGAAGGCGGCTCCCGCGACTGCGCTGACGCGCTCGCCGACCCGCACGGCCACGTAGCCAGCAATCGGCGACGAGATCGCAAAGACTAAGGGGCGCGCGATGGCGATCGCGCCAACTCGGGAGATCGAGTAGCCATATCCCTGCTCCATCAGCAAGGGAAAGAGGAAAAAGGCACCGAAGTAGGCGAAGTTGGAGCACGCCCGCAGCACCATCGGAAAGACGAAGTTGCGACGTCCGAAGTAGGCGGCCGGAATGAGCGGGTGTGCGGCATGTCGCAGTCGATACACGAAGACCCCTATCAACAGCGCGCCGAGAATGAACCCGCCCAGCGTCCACGCGCTGGACCAGCCCACACTCGGCCCGATCGACAGCGCCAGCATCACCAGGGTCACCGCGATCGACAGCGAGGCGCTGCCCAGCCAGTCGAGCTGCTTGAACTCGGCGCGCGCGCGAGCCTTCGCCTCGCTGGTCTCGACGTCGAGGCCGCGTCGTCGCGGCAGGACGATTGACACCAACGAAAACGAGATCACGATGACGACGAGCTGAACCCAAAACAGTGCGCGCCACCCGAAGGCCGCGATAATCGGCGACCCGAGCGACACACCCACCACCGGACCGCCCGCACCCACCAGGCTCCACCAGCCCATCGCCTTCACGCGGTCTTCGCGCGAAAAAACCATGTTGATAAGGGCCCCCGAGGCCGTGCCGGTGGCAGCCCCCTCAATGCCGTCGAGCACGCGCGCGAAGATCAACATCTCGACGTTGTGGCTAAGCGCGGTGAGCAGAGCCGCGGCCATCGCGCCCACCAGGCCCACCAAGTACAGCCGACGGTGCCCGAAGATGTCGCCGGTCTTGCCCAACAAGGGCGCGGCGAGTCCGTAGGCCAAGAGCGGCCCCACCATGGTCCAGGTCAACACCGTGACCGAGGTGTGGAACTGACTCGCCACGGTGGGCAAAGCCACGATGAAGACTGTGAAGGTGAAGTTCAGTGAGAAGAGCCCGGCGAGCAACGTCCACAGCACCCACCACTGGTAGCGAGACGACGACGCCGCGCGGTCCTGGACGCGCTCGCGCAAGAGAGAGAACCAGTTGAGGTCGCTGCCCGCTTCGCTGCCCAGCGTGCCAAATGCCGCACTGGCGGGATCGGATCGGGCGTTGAGAAGACCGTCGGGATCTTCTCGATCCACGTGCGCCGTTGGGCGCTCGTCGCTCACGAAAGAAGTTTTGGCAGTTGCGCGGCGAGCTCGCTCACGGTCCAGCGGTCATTCTTTTCGAGCGTCTCGGTCATCGTCCAGTTCTGAAACTTGCGCACGGTGCCACCCTGGACGAAGAAGACCTGTCCAGTGGCCGCGCAGTGCTCCATCGCGAGGGTCGCAACGAGCGGCGAGATGTTGGCGGGATCCCACATATCGAACATCGCGGCGTCGGCGGGCTTGACCACGTAGTCCGAGAGCCCCGGAGTGGACTCGGTCATGCGGGTGCGCGCGGCGGGCGCAATGGCGTTCACGCGCACGCCGTAGCGACCGAGCTCTTCAGCGATGATGACCGTGAAGGCGGCGATGCCGGCCTTAGCCGCGCCGTAGTTCGACTGGCCCGCGTTGCCGAGCAGTCCCGAGGTGGACGACGTGTTGATCACCGACGCGCGCACGGTCTTTCCTTGCTTGGCCTGCTCTCGCCAGTACGCGGCTGCGTGGCGCGTGGGAGCAAAGTGGCCCTTCAGGTGGACGCGAATGACGTCGTCCCAGTCATCTTCGGAGAGGTTGACGAGGACGCGGTCGCGCAGGATGCCCGCGTTGTTCACGAGGATGTGCAGATCGCCGAACGCTTCGAGCGCGCTGTTCACCAGATTGGCGGCACCATCCCAGGTCGCCACGTTGTCGTGGTTCGCGATGGCGTCCGCACCCATGGCGGTGAGCTCCGCGACGACTTCCTCGGCCGGACTCGCCTCAAGCGGCGTGCCGTCCAGTCCCCCACCGAGATCGTTCACGACCACCTTGGCGCCTTCGGCGGCGAAGAGCAGGGCGTGCTCGCGCCCAATTCCGCGCCCGGCTCCCGTGATGATGGCGACGCGGCCCTCAAGTGCACCCATGGGATCCTCCGAAACGACGCGGGTTAGTGGTCCAAGTGTACCGACGCGACGTGCGCCGGCTCAGTGACGACGCCAGAAGTAGGGCGGTCGGGCGTGCGCGTGATAGTGGTCCGGAATGTTGCGCATGTGGTCGTCGATGCTCCAGGCGGTGTCAACGAACTCCTCGTTGGCGACCTCGGCCAAGACTTGGTGAAGGTGGCGCTTCACGTCGTCGCTGGGCAGCGCATCGTGGATCTTCCAGACCACCATCGGCACCAGGCAGATCTCGCAGTCCGCGATCCAACAGACCTCATCTTCGAAGTAGCGCTTGGTGAGGACGGCCGCCTCGCAGAGTTCGCAGTCCCCGCTCACTGAACGGTGAGGGTAACCGTCGACTTGTAGGGGACCATGGTGCCGGCCGTCGGTGTCTCGGCGATGACCTTGGTCCACTTCGTGGTTCCCGCGTCATGTCCGGTCGTGGTGAAGTAGAGCACTGCCTTTTGCATGGCGGCCACGGTCTCGGCGTAGTTGTCGCCGACCACGTTGGGCACCGCTCGGGGTGCGGTCTGAGCGGTCGTCGTGGTGGTCGTCGAGGTCGTGGTGGTTCCAGGCTGCGTCGTCGTGGTGGTCGTGGTGTTCGCGACCACCCCCTTCGAGCGCTCGAGCACGACCGTCGCTCCGCGGGGCACTGCCAACGGATCCGCGGTGTGACCGTAGAGGATCCGGGCCACGCGATTCGAGGGAATCACGTTGGAGTAGATGCGTTCGGTGGCGGGGCACGTCGCGCTCACGCCCTGCTTCTGCAGTTGTGCAGTGGCCGCGTTACAGGTCTCGCCAATTAACTTTCGCGACAGGGTGACCACGCCCGGTCCGCTCGAAACGTTGACGTTGATCACGGTGCCGGTCTTGGCGGAGGTTCCAGCCTTGGGCGACTGACTCACGATGTCATTGGCGGGTGAGGTGGAGTTCACGTCGTGGATACTGAGCGTGTAGCCACCACTGGTGATCGCACTCGCGGCTTCGGTCGTCGTCTGACCGACCAGGTTGGGCACCTTCTGGCTCGATGTGAAGAGGCCGAGTTTCCACACCAAGCCCCCCGCGACGGCGAGTACCACGATGACGACCGCGGCCACGAGAAAACCTCCTCGACGGCTCGCCGTACGCGGCAGGTCGTACTGCGTGCCCCCAAAACGTGGCGTGCGACCGAGCGGCATGCGCGGCGCCGGTGAGACGCCGGTGCTCTGGACGCGCGTCGCCCGAGGAAAGGAGCTCACGGCCGGCTGCGATCCGGTGATCTGCTCGGCTGAGGGCGCACTAAAGCCAATGGAGCGACGAGGTTCGGGTGCGGGCTCGAACTGCGCGAGCAGCGGAGTCTCTTCCGAACCGGGCCGCACGACCAGTGGACTCGCGTCACCCACCACGGCTCCGAGGCGCTGGGAAAACTGCTCGGCGTCCAAGCGCAACCGCGGATCGGGCACGGCCGCTTGAGCCAAGACCATATCGAGCGTGCCGAGCTCGAGTCGCACGGGTAGCGGCGTGTCGAGGCGAGCGCGCAGCACCGCTTCGGCGGTCGATCCCTCGTACGCGGCTGAGCCAGTCACGGCCTCGAAGAGAATGAGGGCGAGGGCGTACACATCGCTCTCACCCGTGGTCGGTTCACCGAGAGCCTGTTCCGGCGAGAGATAGCGCGCGTCATTGATCGAGGCGCGCGCCCGATAAGAGCCCGCGAGTCCCGCGAGGGCGACGTCGGTAACTCGAACGCGACCTTCGTCGTCGAAGAGCAACTTGGACGGCGACAGGTTGCCGAGTACGAATCCGCGATCGTGCAGATACGCGAGCGCGCTCGCCACGTCGCGCCCAAGTCGCGCACCGTCATCCACACTGAAACGGCGCCCCGACGCCAGGACGTCTTCGAGCGAGCCGCCGCCAAGGTATTCGGTGATCATGAAGATCGCCCCGGCCTCTTGGCCACCGTCGTAGACGCGCGCTAAGTGCGGGTGGCTGAGGGCGGCGGCACGAATGATCCGATCGCGGATAGCTCGGCGAATCTCCTCGTGCGCGGCCAAGTCTGCGAGCAGGACCTTGACGACCACGCGACGCTGGAGTGACAAATCCTCAGCCTCGTAGACCTCAACGGTCTGGCCCACTCCCAACAAATGGACAATGCGATATCGCCCGGCGAGCACATGGTCCGGAGAATATGTAGGCGCCATCGGCCAAACACTAGTGAAAGGTGCGACCCGGGCGACGGCCTAGGACGAAACGCTGCCCGTAGCCAGAAGGCGCTCGAAGTTCTCCGCGGTGACAATCGGAATGCCCAGTTCCTCGGCTTTAGTCAGTTTGGACGCCCCGGGCGCGTCTCCCACCACGACGCAGAAGGTCTTCTTCGAGACCGATCCCGGTGAGGTGCCACCCCGGGCGAGAATGGCCGCTTCGGCCTCTTCTCGGGTGTAGCCCGGAACCGCTCCCGTGACGACCACTGCTTTTCCGGCCAAGGTCGCCTCGATCGTCGCGGCTTCGCCGGGCTCATTCAACGTAAATCCCGACTCCGCGAGTCGGGCCATGCGTTCGCGGTTCTCGTCTTCTCGGCAGTACTGATAGATGGCCTGGGCGATGATCGGGCCCGACGCCTTCCAGTCCTTCCAGCTCCTCGAGCGGTGCGCCCTCAAGAGACACGTACGTGTGGAAGTGTCGGGCCAGGACTCGCGCGGCGACCGGACCCACGTGTCGAATCCCGAGCGCCACTAAAACGCGGCTGAGGGGTGCGAGCTTCGCCTCAGCGATCGCTCGCACCAACGATGTGGCCGAGAGCTCGCCAAATCCCTCGAGGTTGCTCAGGTCCTCCACCCGTAATGCAAACAAGTCCGCCACGTCACTGATGAGTCCGGCCTGGAGCAGCTGGAAGACACGTTGCTCACCGAGTCCCTCGATGTCGAGCGCCCCGCGCGAGGCGAAGTGCACGATCTGTTCGAGCACCTGGGCGGGGCACGTCGGATTCACGCAGTAGGTGTCGCTCTCGGCGCCGCGACGCACGAGCGGTTGACCGCACTCGGGACAGTTAAGTGGAAATGTCCACGCTTTGGCGCGACGCTTGCCGGGTTCTGGCACCGCCGAGACAACTTCGGGGATCACATCACCCGCCTTGCGCACGATCACCAGGTCACCGGGACGAACGTCTTTGAGTTTGACCTGGTCTTGGTTGTGCAACGTGGCCATCGAGACAGTGGAGCCCGCCACGACGACGGGTTCGAGAACCGCGAAGGGCGTGGCGCGACCGGTACGCCCGATCGACACTTCGATCGCTCGCAGGCGCGTCGTGCGCTCTTCGGGTGGGAACTTGCGTGCGATCGCCCAGCGCGGCGCGCGACTCGTGAATCCCAAACGCGCGCGCAGCGCGAGGTCGTCAACCTTCACCACGGCACCGTCGATGTCGAAGGCGAGGTCGTGGCGATGATCTTCGAACCAGTTGCTCCGGGCCACCATGGACAGCGCGCCGTGTTCGAGGCTGGACTGCGCGGCGGTGAGAAAGCCCCACGCGGCGAGCTGCGCAATGGTGTCGGTGTACGACGTAAAGTGCCGGCTCGCGTCGAGATCAACGAGTTGGTAGGCGAGAAACGACAAGGGTCGCTTGGCGGTCGCGGCGGGATCCTTCTGTCGCAGGCTGCCCGCGGCGGCATTACGGGGGTTCGCAAACTCCTTGAGTCCCGCCGCCGCCTGCTGTTGGTTCATCTCGAAGAAGTCACTTCGCGCGAGGAACACCTCGCCACGAACCTCGACTCGACCGCGTCGCTCCCCCTTCAGCACGGCGGGCACGTTCTTGATGGTGAGCACGTTCTGGGTGACGTCCTCGCCCACTCTGCCGTCACCGCGGGTCGCCGCGCGCACTAGCTGGCCGTCCACAAAGAGAATGGACAGCGCCAGCCCGTCGATCTTGGGCTCAACGGCAAAGTCAATGGAGTTCGCGTCCACACCCAGCGACTTGGCCACGCGTTCGGACCACGCCATCAGTTCGTCGGCGCCAAAGACGTTGTCCAAACTGAGCATCGGTTCGTCGTGGGTTACCGGCGAGAACGTGGTGGAGACGGGTGCGCCGACACGCCGCGAGACCGACTGCTCATCGGCTAGCTCAGGATGTGCGGCCTCGAGATCCCGTAGTTCGCGAACGAGGGCGTCGTAGTCACCGTCGGGCAGCGTCGGCTCATCGTTGACGAAGTAGGCCTCGTTGTGTCGCGCGATCTCCTCTCGCAGCTGCGCGACACGAGATTTGGCGTTCACGCAAGTGAAACGATCGCCGCGCCCTCGACCACGGACGGATCGTCAACTCGGTACATCACGACCGTCTGGCCCGCCGCCACCGGACGCGCGGGAGTGGCCAGCTCCAACCACGAGCGCTCGCCGAGGCGAAGCGTGGCGAGCTGCGCTCGGCCGTGCGCGCTGCACTGCACGAGCACCGAGGTGCCGTCGACCAACGCCTCGCCGGTGAAGCTGAGCGTCTCGTCGTCAAGCGTGAGCGAGGTCACGAGGATGTCCTCGAGGCGACCAACCTCGACTCGCCGAGCGCGCAGGTCCACTCGCGCCACGTAGCGCTTCTCCCCATCACGACCGGGCAGCACGCCCCGGCGCTGTCCGACGGTGACGAGCTCCGCGGCCGAGGACTCACCAAGGGTCTCGCCGGTTGCCACGTCGACGATCGTGGCACTCGTCAACTCGGCCCGCGAGCGAAGAAACGCCTCTCGACCCTTGGACGCCTCGATGAAACACACATCCTGGCTATCGGGCTTGTCCCACGTCCGTAGTCCGAGTCGTTCTGCTTCGGCGCGCACCGCGCTCTTGTTCATATGGCCGATTGGTAGAAGCAACATGTTGAGTTCGTGCTCACCCAGGTATCCCAGGACATAGCTCTGGTCCTTCTGGTCGTCGGCGCCGCGCACGAGGTACCGTCGCCCGTCGCGCTCGATCACCTGGGCGTGGTGCCCCGTCGCCACCGCGTCGAAGCCCAGCCGCTCGGCGCGATCGAAGAGCAGGTCGAACTTGATGTGACGGTTGCACTCAATGCACGGATTGGGCGACTGTCCCTTGAGGTGACCCTGGACGAAGGGGGCGACCACGTAGCGCTCGAACTCTTCGGTGTAGTTAAAGACGTGGTGGTCAATACCCAGGACCTGCGCCACCCGACGCGCGTCGTCGACATCAGCGACAGAACAGCAGCCCGAGTCCGACGCGCCGCCCCACAGTTTCAGCGTGGCGCCTGTCACGTCGTGACCTGACTCCAGCAACAAGGCGGCCGCGACCGACGAGTCGACTCCCCCACTCATCGCCACGAGGACTTTCATGATCCCAGTCTGCCAGGCGCCACCAACATCGCCGCCGAGCCCGAACGTCGCACTTTGACGCTCGCGACGTCCGACTACTTCTCGTCGTGCAGGCGGTAGACGACTGTCGACACGATGCCAATCAGAGCATCGACCTCGTCGTCCGTCGTCTCGGCACCCATCGAAAAGCGCACCGAGCCGCGCGCTCGTTCGGGCGCGACGCCCATGGCAGCAAGAACGTGGCTGCTGACCGAGGCTCCGCTCGAGCAACTGGCGGCCGCAGCCGCGCAGACTCCCGCCTGGTCCAGGAGAAACAACAGCTCGTCACTGGCGAGTCCCTCGAACGTGACGTGCACCGTTCCAGGAACGCGCGCCGCGTTCTCCGCCGTGACGCGACAGCCCGGCAGGAAGCTCAGGGCCGCACCCAGCTTCTCTTGATACTCGAGTACCCGATCGTTGGCCCCTTCGAGCTCGCGGACTGTCTCGCGTAGGGCGGTGGCGAGCCCGACCGCCGCGGCGACGTCGACGGTGCCGCCACGGTGTCCGCGCTCTTGGCCGCCCCCGGGAACGACTCCCTCGTACACGACGTCGCTGCGCACAATGAGCGCGCCACTGTTGACCGGTCCGCCCAGTTTGTGCGCGCAGATCGAGACCATGTCCATCGAGCCCGTCACCACCGAGAGATCCAGCCACGGCGCCGCCGCGACGGCGTCGGTGTGGGTGATGGCAGAGCCGGGCACTGACTGCACGACCGAGGCGACCCCGTCGAGGGGCTGGCGCACGCCGGTCTCATTGTTGACCGCCATCACGCTTACGATTGCCGTGTCTTCGTTGAGGAGCGTGCGCAGCGCGTCGAGATCGACCACGCCCTCGTCATCGACGTCGAGGAAGTGCGCGTTCACCGATTCGTAGTCGGCGGCAAGGGCGGCTGCCGTATCGAGAACCGCGTGGTGCTCGATCTTGGAGACAATAAGCTCGGTGCGATCGTGACTCCGGCGGTGGTGATGAGTCACCCCGGCCAGCGCCAGGAAACACGACTCGCTGCCCCCGCCGGTAAAGACCACGCCACCGGGTTTGGCGCCCACGAGTCCCGCCACCTCGTCGCGTGCGTCTTCGACGGCCCGTCGCGCCTCGCGCGCGGCGCGGTGGCTGCCCGAGGGGTTGCCGACGATCCCGTGCTGCCAGCGCGCCATCGCCTCGCCCACGGCGTCGCGTCGAGGTGCAGACGCGGCGTGATCGAAGTAGTACTGCGGACTCATGCGACGAAGAAAGACTTCACATTGGTGAACTCGCGCGCACCCAGCGCGGAGAGCTCGCGACCGAAGCCCGAGAGCTTGGTGCCGCCGAAGGGCAGCTCATTCATCGACGCCACCATGGCGTTGGCGAACACGGTGCCGACGTCCAGTCCGGCTATCGCCTCGTCGATCTCATCGTCGTCCTGAGCCCAGACCGATCCGCCGAGTCCCCACGGGGTGTCGTTGGCGATTCGGATCGCGTCAGCGAGATCGCGCGCTTGGATGACGACCGAGACCGGGCCGAATAGCTCTTCGCAGCTCGCGCGCGAGCCGGCGGGTACGTCGGTCAAGACCGTGGCGGGATAGTAGAAGCCTCGGCGCTCGGGCGCCTGACCGCCCGTCAGCACAGTGGCGCCCGCCTCAATCGACGAACTGACTTGGGCGGCCAGTTCATCTCGCTGCTCCACCGAGACGAGGGGCCCGAGTTCGGTGGCGGGGTCCATCGGGTCACCAAGGCGCACGGCGCCCATGGCAGCGGCGTAGCGATCAAGGAACTCATCAGCCCTCTCGCGCACCACGATGAAGCGCTTGGCGGCGATGCAGGCCTGACCGTTGTTTTGGATGCGGGCCGCAACCGCGGTGGAGACTGTGAGATCCATATCGGCCGACGAGGCCACGACGAAGGGGTCCGATCCCCCTAGTTCCAGGACGCACTTCTTGAGGTTCTTTCCGGCCTCGGCGGCGATCGAACGGCCCGCGCGATCCGATCCCGTCAGGGTCACTCCGACGATGCGCGAATCGGCGATGATCGAGGGCACCTGGGCGATCTCGACGAACACCGTGGTCAGGACGCCTGGGGGAAATCCGGCGCGAAGAAAGAGGTCTTCGAGGTACCGCGCGCACCCCGGCACGTTGTGCGCATGCTTAAAGACCACAACGTTGCCCGCCATGATGGTGGGCACCGCCATGCGCACGACCTGCCACAGCGGGAAGTTCCAGGGCATGACCGCAAAGATCGCTCCGGTCGGGTCGTAGCGCAGACCGCTGCGCGAACCCTTGGTCGCGATGTCCTCGCTCTCGAGCATCGCTTCGGCGTGCTCGGCGAAGTAGCGCATCGTGGCCGCACACTTCATCGCCTCGCCCTTGGCCGCGGCGAAGGTCTTGCCCATTTCACTCGTCATCAACTCGGCAACGACGGGTATCTCTCCCTCAAGAAGTTCCGCCGCGCGGGTCATATAGGTGGCGCGCTCGGCAAAACTCGCGCCTCGCCACTTGAGATAGGCGCCGTGCGCGGTTTCGAGTGCGTGCTCGATGCCGGTCGCATCGAGGACCGGATACTCAGCGATGATCTCTTCAGTGGCAGGATTGATGGCAACAAAGGGCATGGCACCAGTCTGCCAGCAAAAAGGGGCGATCAACCGGGCTGGGGCGGGTCAGACTCGCCCGTTACTCCTTCGGAGTCGCCCTGATTGCGCCGCGGTCGTAGGGCGAACCACCAGACCGAGATGATCGTCGCGAGCGCCCCCAAGACGCCGATGCTCGATTTCACTTTCGACATCCGCCCATCGTACTAACGACGAAGCCGGAGGCCACAAGGCCTCCGGCTTCGTCACGCTGAGGGGGTGAGAAACTAGTCCTGCTTGAGCGCCTCGATGGTGAGCTCAATGACGACCTTGTTACTCACGACGAGCCCGCCGTTGTCCAACGTCGCGTTGAAGTTGACGTTGAAGTCACGACGATCGATGTCGGTCTTCGCCTCGAAGGCGATGGTCGTGACACCGGGCTGCATCCCGGGGCTCGTACCCAGGTACTCCAGGTCAAAGGTCACTGACTTCGTGACGTCCTTGATGGTGAGGTCGGCGACCATTTCGTAGTCGTCGCCGCCCTTGGAGGTGATCTTGGTCGACTTCAGGGTCAATGTCGGGTAGGTCTCGAGTTCGAGGAAGTCCGAGCTCTTGAGGTGGCCGTCGCGCATCTCATTGTGCGTCGTGATGCTGCCGGCTTGAACCGTGGCGTCGACGCTGGAGCTCTCAATCGTGTCGCCGAGGGTAATGACCCCCGTAAAGTCCGTGAAATTGCCACGTACCTTCGATGCGACGAGGTGACGAGCGATAAAGTCAATGTTGGTGTGGACGGGGTCGACCGTATATACACCGGGAGCGGGAAGGGTGCTCATGGGGGTTTCTCCTTGTTCTAAGGGCACTTTTTGTGCTTCCCTCAGTATACTTGCTTCCGCAACTACTTGTCAAGAAGTTACTGTATGAGCAATATCTTCCCCTATAATGAAGCAGTCATGTTTTCGACCTCGTGCCCCTCCGGAGATGAAAAAGTCGTCCTTTTTGGACTGCTCTTGGAGACCAACGCCCGACTCTCGCGGGATTTTGCGGCCGAGCTCGAAAGATGCTGTGACCTCCCCCTCGCCTGGTTCGACGTTCTCCTGCAACTCCACCAGAGCGACGACGGTCGGCTCAAGATGAGCCAAATCGCCGACGCCATCGTGCACTCGAGCGGCGGCACCACCCGGCTCATCGACCGCCTCGAAGAAGCCCACCTCGTGCGACGTGAACACTGCGCGGCCGATCGGCGCGCCATCTGGGTGGCCATCACGGACGAGGGATCCGCGAAACTCGAAGAGGCGCTCGCGGTGCACGTGCGCTATCTCGAGGAGAACCTCGCCACGCGCCTGGACGGTACGGAGCGCCAGACACTCCGCGAACTCCTCGGCAAACTCAATGCACCGCGCTAAGCCTTTACAACCCACGCCACGGCGTCTCGCTCGTCGTCGAGATCCAGTCGCGTCCCTTCGCCCGCACCCGGAGTAGTTTCCACGCGGGTCGCCAGAACTTCGCTCGCGAGTGCGGGGAACTCATCGGCCAGATCATCGAGGCCCACGACGTGCAAGACGATGCGATCCGCCACGTCAAGGCCCGAGTTCTTTCTCAGGTCCTGTATCTGGCGAACGACGTCGCGCAGGTATCCGCGCCGGCGCAGTTCGTCGGTGAGCCTGAGGTCTAGGGCCACCACCTCTGCCCCGTCGCGCGAGACCGCGAACCCCGCCTGACCTTTGACGCGCAACTCCACGTCATCACCCGAGAGTTCGAATTCTCCACTCGACAAAGTGACCCGCACGCTCTGGCCCGACTCCAGCGCACTCGCAGCACTCTGCGCGTCGAGGGCACCCAGAGCGCCGCGCAACTCCTTGACCGCCTCGCCCAGGCGCGGCCCCACCGCGCGGAAGTTCGGCACGAGCTCAAAGGAGAGCACCTCGGCCAGCTCCGAGCCGTACTCCAAGTGGTCGACGTTCAGCTCGTCTTCCACCACACCCTCGGGCGGCTTCGGCGAGTTGGCCGGTACGAACACCAAAGCGCGCGCCAGGGGCTGGCGAACTTTGACGCCGGCTTCGGCGCGAGCTGCTCGACCCAGCGACGTGAGGCGCCGAGCCAACGCCATCGACGCTTCGAGCTCCTCGTCGCGCCGCTCGGGCAGCGACGCGGGCCAGTCGACCAGGTGCACCGAGTCGTAGTCGCTCACCCCAAAGAGCTCTTGGTACAGCCGTTCGGTCAGTAGCGGGCAAAAGGGCGCCAATAATAAGGTCACGCGTTGGAGCACTTCGAGCAGTGTGGCCTGGGCGGCCAGAGCCTCCGAGCGCGGCGAGTTCGGGTCGGTGCGCCAAAAACGGCGGCGACTGCGTCGCACGTACCAGTTCGACAGGTCGTCGATGAGCTCGGCGAGCGCGTCGGTGCCCCCGAGCGGTTCGTAGCCGTCGAGGGCTGACGTCATCACCTCGGTGACGTGTTCGAGTCGCGAGAGAATCCATCGGTCGATCGCGCTGCGCTGGGAGACGGCCGGAATTTCGGGATCCTGCGGGTCGAACTTATTGAGCGACGCGTACGTCGTAAAGAAGCTGACCGTGTTCCACAGCGTCGCCAGAGTCTCGCGCATCGAGGCGTCGATCGCGCCCAAACTTGCGCGCGTCGAGGTCCAGGGAGATCCCTGGGAGAACATCCACCAGCGAAGGGCGTCGGCCCCTCGGGTGTCGAGTACCTCCCAGGGGTCAATGACGTTACCCACCGACTTGCTCATTTTCTTGCCGGTCTCATCGACGATGTGCCCGAGACAGAGCACGTGCTCGTAGGGCGTCTCGCCAAAGACCAACGTGTTCACCGCGAGCAGGGAGTAGAACCACCCGCGGGTCTGGTCAATCGCCTCGCAGATGAATTGGGCCGGGAATCGCATGGCTTCGGCACTGCCCGGCACGTGGGGATAGCCCACCTGGGCCGAGGGCATCGAGCCCGAGTCGAACCACGCGTCGATCACCGGCTCAACGCGGCGCGCTTCCTTCTCACACGACGGACACGGAAACACCACCTCGTCGATCTCGGGGCGGTGCGGCTCCAGATCGCTCAGGTCACGACCGGTCAGGGCCGAGAGCTCATCGCGCGAGGCGATGCAGGTCACATGACTGTCTTCGCAACGCCAAATCGGCAGCGGCGTGCCCCAGTAGCGATCACGCGAGAGCGCCCAATCGACGTTGTTGGCCAGCCACTCGCCCATCCGGCCGTCGCGGATGTACTCGGGGTGCCAATCGATGCGCTGGTTCTCCGAGATGAGCTTGTCTTTGAGCTGGCTGGTGGCGACGTACCAACTCGGCTTGGCCCAATAAATCAGAGCCGTACCGCAGCGCCAGCAGTGCGGCAGGGAGTGGACGTAGTCCGCGCGCCGGATCAACAGTCCGCGCCGCTCGAGTTCGTCGTTGATCTCGTGATTGGCCTCGCGCACGTGCCGGCCGACGAGCCAGGGTACCGACGCGTTGAACGTGCCATCAGCGAGCACTGGGTTAAGGATGGGCAGGTCGTTCTCACGCGCAATCTGACGGTCAACCTCACCGAAGGCCGGTGACTGATGGACCAGCCCGGTGCCGTCGTCGGTCGTCACGTAGTCGGCGCTGACGACGTAGTGGGCGTCGACCCCCTCGGGTAATGGCACGTCGCTGAAGGGTCGCTCATAGTGCAGGCCCAGCAGGGACGTACCTGGGAACGTGGCGCTCGCACGCGCACCTTCGCCAAAAACACTCTCGACGAGGTCCTCGGCCACGACCACCCCGTCCACGACGGCGTACGTCACCTCGGGATTGACGGCGACCGCGACGTTCGAGATCAACGTCCAAGGAGTCGTCGTCCACACCGCCAGGTGCGTGGCCCCACCGAGGTCGGAGCGACCGGCGGCGTCCGTGAGAAGAAGTCGCACGTAGGCGCTCTCGTCGCTTTCGTCGTAGTAGACCCCGGGCTGTCCTAGTTCGTGGGACGACAGACCGGTCTCGCAGCGCGGACAGTACGGAATGACCTTGAAGTCCTCGTAGAGCAGACCGCGCTCGAAGAGCTGCTTGAGGTTCCACCACACTGACTCCACGTAACTCGGGTGGTACGTGAAGTACGCGTGCTCGGTGTCCAGCCAAAACCCGATGCGCTCGGTGAGCCGCTCGAACTCATCGACGTGCTCGAGCACGGACTCGCGGCACAGCCGGGTGAACTCGGCGATGCCGACCTTGTCCTCGATCTCCTTCTTGCCCGAGATCCCCAACTGCTTTTCCACCTGGACCTCGACGGGTAGGCCGTGCGTGTCCCAGCCCGCTTTGCGGGGCACGAATTGGCCCTTCATGGTGTGATAGCGACAGAAGAGGTCCTTGTAGACGCGGGCCCAGACGTGATGGAGACCGGGCAGGCCGTTCGCGGTGGGCGGTCCCTCGTAAAAGATCCAGGGCTCGGCGTCTTGGCGCAGCTTTATCGAGCGCTCGAAGACGTAGTTGGCCTTCCAGCGGGCGAGTTCGGCCTCCTCGATGGCCACGAACTCAAGATCGGCGCTGACCGGGCGAAACATGGGTCTCCTTTAAAGAATCTCTCCATCGTAGTGAAGGAGTTCGCGGCCAAAGCCCGCCCTCTACTGTGTCTGAGTGCCCGAACTCACCATCGACGATGAACTCATCACGACTCACGGTGCGCTCAGCGTGTATCACGCCTCGATCGATGAGTTGAATCGGCGTTACGGCGGAAGCGACGAGGACCGGCTCCTGCACGTTGAAGAAATGATGGCGCCTAAGGGGACCTTCCTCGTCGCGCGTCTCGACGCACACCTCGTCGGCGGCGTGGGACTTCGACCGATCGGCGATCCCGCGCTCAACGTCGGCGAGATCAAGCGTCTGTGGGTTCGACCCGATCAACGACGCGCTGGTGTGGGCTCGGCGCTGATGGGACGCATCGAGGAGCGCGGAAAGGAGATGGGCTACGCGCAGCTCTACCTCGAGACGGGCTACGCCCAGCCCGAAGCGATCGAGCTCTATCGCACCTCCGGGTGGGTCGCAGTGGCGGAGTACCCGCCCGGCGCACACTCACACCACCTCGCTAGTCGATTTATGAAGGACCTTTAGGCGAAGTGCTCGTCGAGCCACTCCGCACTGATCTCCTCCAGCGACGTGAGCACAAGGTCCGCGAGAGAAAACTCGGGCCGATAGAGGTCATCGGGCGTGGGAACGGCCACCACCGTCATCGTCCCGGACTTGGCTGCCAACACGCCGGCCGCCGAGTCCTCGAACACGAGACACGCATCCGGTGGCACGTCGAGTGACGCAGCGGCGCTCAAGAACACACCGGGATGTGGTTTGCCGAAGGGCTCGTGCTCGGCCGAATGAATTGCGGCGAAGCGATCGAGGAGCCCGAAGTGCTTCAGGCAGCGGATGATGAGGCCCATGGGCGTCGAACTCGCCAAGCCCAAGGGACCGCGCGCACTTGTCAGATCCAGCGCGCGCATCGCGCCGGGCATGAGCACTCCTTCGCTCTCGACGAGCTCGCCGACGCGCTCGAGCAGCAGGTTGACCACGGTGGCTTCGCTCGGCTCTCCCCACGGATACTGGGTGTTCCAGTAGGTCACGACCTGATTGACGTACATGCCCTTGGTCGAGCGACCCATCGCGTCGCTCAGCGGCACGCCGAGGGCACCAAAGATCTCCACTTCGGCCTTGTGCCAGAGGATCTCTGAGTCCAGTAACAGTCCGTCCATGTCGAACAGTGTCGCGCGCAGGGTCACCGCTCCACACTTGCATAACCGACGGTACGGTGAAATCATGATCGTGCGTCGCGTGGAGTCGAGCGACATCGATCGCATTGTGCGGCGCGCCCGCGAGCGCCTCTCTCGCGACGCCGCACGCAATGATCTGGTGAACCCGACGTTTGACGAAGGTCACTTCGCCGATGCGCTCGCTCGCGCGGCCAACCAGACCTGGGTCGCCGAGGAGAACGGCACCATTGCCGGACACCTCTACGGTGCGCTCCTGGAAAGTCCCGAGTACGGCAAGGGCGCGTGGGTTGGTCCCGATGGCGTGTCCTTCGACTCGCCCGACGTGCTCGACGCCCTCTACGCCGACGCCGGCTCGTCGTGGATCGCGAGCGACGCCGTCGAGCACTACGCCTGGGTCTTCGATGACCCCGAGGACACGTCGCCGTGGTACGAACTGGGATTCGCGCGCATGCACGCACGCGGGGTGATCGCCCTCGACGCGCCACGGGCCGTCAACTGGCCACTCGGATATACGGTGCGCCGTGGCGAACCGGACGACCTCGTTACCGCGCTCGAGCTCGATCACATCTTGGACGCCGCGCAGCAGCGCGGTCCGAGTTTCTCGCTCTTCGTCGAGCACGCGTCGCGGCCCGAGGAGATGCTGGACACCTTGGACGATCCGGAGGTGCACCACTACCTCGTCGACTACGACGGAGAGTCGATCGCCCAGTGCATCACGTTTCCCCTCGACTCACGCCGGGGGTCCTTTGGCGACTCGCTGCACGTCAGCGCCCTGGCGGTGCGTCCCGATCACGAGCACAAGGGCATCGCCCAAGCGCTCATCCGTCGCGCGCTCAACGACGCACTCGAGTCAGGTTTTCGCTACGCCGAGGCCAACTGGCGCGTGACCAACCACCGTGCGGCCTACTTCTGGCGTCACTTCGGCTTTCGCGTCACCTACGTGCGACTGCATCGCACGATCGGTGCGGGTTAGCTCAGGTCGGTCTCGATCGCGATCAGCAACTTGGGGTCCTCGGGCGTGACCTGAGGCGCGAAGCGCATCACCGAACCGTCGCGACCCACCAGAAACTTCTCGAAGTTCCACCTCACGTCGCCGGTGTAGCCGTCGTCTTGGTCGGGAACTTTCTCCAGCTGGGCGTAGATCGGACTCTGGTCTTCGCCGTTGACGTCAATCTTCTCGAACATCGGAAACGTGACGCCGTAGGTCGTCGAGCAGAACGTCTGGATCTCCTCGGCCGTTCCGGGCTCTTGTCCCGCGAACTGGTTACAGGGAAAACCCAGCACCGAAAAGCCTCGTGCGCCGTAGGTCTCCTGGAGCTTCTCGAGTCCCTCGTACTGGGGGGTGAGCCCGCACTTGGAGGCCACGTTGACAATCAACATCGTCTCGCCCTTGAACTTCTCGAGCGACGTTGGCTCACCGGTGAGGGTGTGAATGGGGGTGTCGTAGATAGTCATGCCCTGACCTTAAACGTCGTCGCGCGCCGCCTGCCACGTAGGCTCGCGTCGTGCGCGCCCTCGCAATCTACGACAAATCACTCGTATTCAGCGACCGACCCACCCCCGAACCCGCTCCGTACGATGTCGTCGTGCGCGTCAAGGCCGCAGGTCTCAACGCCGCCGATCTCATGCAACGAGCGGGTTTCTATCCTGCGCCACCCGGTTGGCCCGAGGACATTCCCGGCATGGAACTGGCGGGCGTCGTCGTGGCCGTGGGCGACCGGGTCGTTGAGCCACTGACGAATCGTCGCGTGTGCGCGCTAGTCGGTGGCGGTGCGCAAGCCGAACTCTGCGCGGTGCCGGCTGAACATTTACTGTTCCTACCCGATCACGTCTCCTTCGATGAAGCGGGCGGATTCGCCGAAGCCTTCGCGACGGCGCACGACGCGCTCGTAACCCAGGGCCACCTGCGCGAGGGCGAGCGCGTTCTCGTTTCGGGAGCCGCCGGCGGCGTCGGCGTGGCGGCGGTACAAATCGCCCACGCCCTCGGCGCAGTTGTGGTGGCCGTCACGCGAGACGACCAGTTCCACGACCAGCTCCATGAACTGGGCGCCGACGAAACGGTCACTCTCGAGGACGTGACCTCGATCGAAGGCGTCGACGTCGTGATCGAACTAATCGGCGCCGCGCACCTCACGCGAGCACTGGAGGTCGTCAATCCCTACGCGCGGATCGTCACGATTGGCGTGGGTTCGGGTAGCCGACTTGAGGTCAACCTGCTCCAAGTGATGCAGCAACGCCTCACGCTCACGGGTTCGACAATGCGATCACGCACGCGCGAACAAAAAGCCGACGTCATTCGACGAGTCGCCGACACGCTGGTGCCGCGCTGGCGCGACGGTGAAGTTGGCGTGCCCCTCGCCAAGGTGTTCGCGATCGAAGAGGCGGACGCGGCTTATGAGTACTTCGCTCAGCCCGGCAAGTTCGGCAAAGTCGTCCTTCGCCTCGGCGACGAGACGGACTAGAGCAGTTCCTTCAGCGGCGTGTAGTTCAGGTCCAGGGCCTCGGCGACCGGACCGTAGGTCACCTTGCCGTTGACAACGTTGACGCCTTCGGCCAGGGCCGCATCGGCGAGGACCGCCTCGCGCCAGCCGTGGCGGGCCAGTTCCATCACGTAGGGCAGCGTCGCGTTCGACAGCGCTCTCGTTGAGGTTGCGGGCACCGCCCCGGGCATGTTCGCCACGCAGTAGAAGATCGAACCATTGACAACGAAGGTCGGGTTCGAGTGGGTCGTGGGTCGCGTTGCTTCAAAGCACCCACCCTGGTCGACGGAGATGTCCACGAGAACCGATCCCTCACGCATGCGCGACACGAGTTCGTTGCTCACGAGTTTGGGCGCCTTCGCGCCGACCACGAGCACGGCACCGATCACGATGTCGGCCCAGATGCAGGACTCCTCAATGGCCAGAGTCGAGGACGCAATCGTCTCGACGCGACCGTCGAAGTGAATATCAACTTGACGCAAGCGCTCGAGGTTCCGATCCAGGATCTTCACGTTGGCGTGCAGTCCGGCGGCCATGGTGGCTGCGGCCAGTCCCGAGACGCCCGCGCCGATCACCGTGACGTTCGCGGGGGCCACTCCGGGCACCCCCGCGATCAGCGTGCCGTGTCCTCCGCCGGGACGCATGAGGTGGTGCGCGCCCATGAGGGTCGCCATACGACCCGCGACTTCGCTCATCGGGGTGAGCAGCGGCAGAGTGTTGTCCGCCAGTCGCACCGTCTCATAGGCGATCGCCACGTTGCCCGCGCGCACGAGCGCTTCGGTGCACTCACGCGACGCGGCCAGGTGCAGGTAGGTGAAGAGAACCTGGTCCTTCTTGGCCGACAGACGCGGATACTCGTCGGCGATCGGCTCTTTGACCTTGAGCAGCAAGTCGCTGTCAGCCCAGACGTCATCGGCGCCCTCGACGATGGTCGCGCCGTTGGCCTCGTAGTCGGCGTCGCTGATCGAAGACCCCACCCCCGCGCCACGCTGGACCAGGACGCGATGCCCCATTCCGCTGAGTTCCCGCGCGCCGGCCGGAGTGAGGGCGACGCGGTTCTCGTCCGTCTTGATTTCTGTGACTACGCCAATGATCATCGTTGATCTCCTAGTTGAGCCGGACCCACGCTAACAAGCCGGCATTCGTTTGTCGCGGGACTAAAACTCGATGTTGTGCATCACGTGCTTGATGCGCGTGTAGTCCTCAAACCCGTACACCGAGAGGTCCTTGCCGTATCCCGAGCGCTTGAAACCGCCGTGCGGCATCTCAGCGACAAGGGGGATGTGGGTGTTGATCCATACGCAGCCAAAGTCGAGGTCGCGCGCAAAGCGCATGGCCCGACCGTGGTCGCGCGTCCACACCGACGACGCCAGGCCGTAGTCCACGCCGTTCGCCCACTCGAGAGCCTGGGCCTCGTCGCTGAACTGTTGGACCGTGATAACCGGACCAAAGATCTCATTCTGGATCATTTCGTCGTCCTGGTGCAGGTCGGCCACAACCGTGGGCTGGATAAAGAAGCCGTCGCGATCGAGCGTCGAGCCACCGGCGGCGACGCGCGCGTGCCCCGGGGTGCGCGAGAGGAATCCCTGGACCCGCTCGTACTGCGAGCGATTATTCACCGCTCCAAACAGGGCGTCGTCGTTGTCGGGCGAGCCCACCACGGTGTTGTTGGCCTGCTCGACCAAGGCGTCGACGAAGTCGCCGTACACCCCGGCCCCGGCGAGCACACGAGTAGCGGCCGTGCAGTCCTGGCCGGCGTTGAAGTAGCCCGCGATCGCGATCGCCTCGGCGGCACTCGCGAGGTCCACGTCGTCGAAGACCACGATCGGAGCCTTGCCCCCCAGCTCCAAGTGCACGCGCTTGACGTCCTTGGCGGCCGAGCCGGCGACCTCGATGCCCGCGCGCACCGAGCCGGTGATCGAGACCATGGCGGGCGTGGAGTGCTCGACGAGCGCGCGTCCGGTGTCGCGATCACCGCACACGACGTTAAAGACGCCCTCGGGCAGGACCTGGGCCATCAGTTCGGCCATGAAGACCGTTGAGGCGGGCGTTGAGTCACCGGGCTTGAGGACCATCGTGTTGCCCGCGGCGATCGCCGGTGCCCACTTCCACACCGCCATCATCATCGGGTAGTTCCACGGCGTCACCGCGCCGCACACGCCCACGGGTTCACGTCGCACGTAGCTAGTCATGCCCTCCATGTACTCACCCGCACCGCGACCCTCTAAGAGACGCGCGGCACCCGCGAAGAAGCGAATCTGGTCGATCATGGGCGGGATCTCTTCGGACATCGTGACCGAGAGGATCTTGCCCGTATTCTCGGACTCGATCGCCACGAGCTTCTCGGCGTTGGCCTCGAAGAGATCGGCGATCTTAAGAAGTGCGAGCGAACGCTGGGAGGGCGTGGTGCGCTTCCACGACGCGAAGGCCTTCTTCGCCGCCCCGAAGGCCGCATCAATGTCGGCGGCGTTGGACACAGGCATCTCGAGGTACGCCTGGCCGGTCGAAGGGTTGATCAGATCGACGTACTGACCGCTCTGGGGAGCGACGGACTCTCCCCCAATGAAGTTGGCAAGACGCGCCATTTTTCCCCTCCTTGACGATGTTGCTTCGTTGCAACTCTCTCAGTCACTCTGCCAGAAAAGATAAGGGCTTTGCAACCGAGAGGAGAAGGATCGAGTCACTTCTTAGAAAAAACTCGCCTCATTTCGTCGCCAGATCTGCTTATACTGTCAAAAACCGCAGCATGGAGCCTCTCGGCCACCAGCTAAGGAACAACCAATGTCAGCAACCAAAGCGCAACGAGAGAGTGACAAGCAAGTCACCGACGAACTCGTCAACTCCGCGCCGGGGGGTCTCGACTCGCTCGATCGCAAGATCATCACGCGACTGCAGCGAGACGGACGACGCGCCTACGGTGCGATCGCCGATGAGATCGGGCTCTCCGAAGCGGCCGTGCGGCGACGCGTGCAACGTCTGAAGGACTCAGGCGTCATGCAGATCGTGGCGATCACCGATCCCCTGCAACTCGGCTACGGCCGTGAAGCGTTGATCGGCATTCGCGTGCACGGCGACGTGCGATTGGTAGCCGACAAGGTGGCGGCCATCGACGAGGCCAACTACGTCGTCATGACCGCCGGCAGCTTCGACATCATCGCCGAAGTGCTCGCCAAAGATGACACCGACCTGGTGCACCTGTTGAACGACTCGATTCGTTCCATCCCGGGTGTCACCGAGGTCGAAACGTTTCTGTATTTGAAGTTGGCCAAGCAGACCTACGCCTGGGGGGAAAAGTGACACTCAACGAGACGATCACGCGACGGCATCACCGTGACGAACGAACGACAACCGAGCCATCAGTACTCGGAACGCGCGCGACGCAACCTGTGGTTGCAGATGTCGCGCATGGGTGCGTACGACCACGACAAGGAGATCCCGATCTTCGTGCGTGGCGAAGGAACCCGCGTGTACGACGCCAACGGCACGGAGTACTTTGACGGTCTTTCGGGACTCTTCACCAACGCCCTCGGGTACGGGCGCAAGGAACTGGGTGAGGCCGCGGCCACCCAGATGGACCAACTCGGTTTCTTTCCCTTGTGGACTTACGCGCACCCCCGGGCCATTGAGCTCGCCGAACGACTGGCCTCGCTCGCGCCGGGCGACCTCAATCGCGTCTTCTTCACCTCCGGTGGAGCTGAGGCGAATGAGAGCGCCTGGAAGCTCGCTCGCAACTATCACAAGATGCGCGGCGACATCGACCGCTACAAGGTGATTAGCCGCGAGATCGCGTACCACGGCACGACGCTGGGTGCGCTGACGATCACGTCACTCCAGCCGTATCGGATCCCCTTCGAACCCCTCGTGCCGGGTGCCATCAAGGTGCCCGCCACGAACTTCTATCGCGCCGAGCGTCACGGCGACGACCCCATCGCCTTTGGACTGTGGCAGGCGCGACAGATCGAAGAGGCGATCCTGCGCGAGGGTCCCGAGACGGTGGCCGCGGTCTTCTTAGAGCCCGTCCAGAACGCGGGTGGCTGCTTCACGCCACCCCCCGGGTACTGGCAGGAGGTGCGTGAGATCTGCGATCGCTACGGCGTGCTGCTCGTCTCGGACGACGTCATCTGCGGGTTCGGCCGTTTGGGTAACTGGTTCGGCGGACTCAAGTACGACTACATCCCCGACATCATCACGTGCGCCAAGGGCATCACCGCGGGCTACGCACCGCTGGGTGCGATGATCGTCTCGGACCGCATTGCCCAACCCTTTATGGAGGGCGACGCGGCGTTCTTGCACGGCTTCACCTGGTCGGGGCACCCGGTGTCGTGTGCCGTGTCGCTCAAGGTCCTCGAGATCATCGAAGAAGAGGGCATCATGGAGAACGTCGCCAAGAACGAGGCGTACTTCCACGACGGCCTGGACACACTGCGCGACATTCCGATCGTGGGCGACGTGCGCGGCGCGGGATACTTCTGGGGCATCGAACTGGTCAAGGACCAAGGCACCAAGGAGACTTGGGCTGGCGATGACGCGGAGAGGCTGCTGCGCGGCTTTGTCTCGCCCGAGATGTTCCGACGCGGGCTCATCTGTCGCTCGGACGACCGAGGCGACCCCGTGGTACAGCTCGCTCCGCCCTTGATCTCGACGCGCGACGACATCGACTTCATGGTGGGAGTCCTTCACGACGTCTTCAGCGAGGCGGCCAGGCGCGGCATCTAGTGCGACCGCCACATTCCTTGTGGTGGGACGGGCTGTCTCATCCTCTTGTCCCGCGGGAACCGCTGACCACCCACTTGGATGTGGACGTCGCCATCGTGGGTGGCGGTTTCACGGGTCTGTGGACCGCGCGGGAACTGAAGCGACGCGATAGCTCCCTGCGCATCGCGGTACTGGAACAGTCGGTGTGCGGCTTTGGCGCGTCGGGTCGCAACGGCGGCTGGGCGTCGTCCTTCTATCCCCTCAGCGACGAGTCGATCGTGCGCGCGCCACGGCATCGATCAGTTTCGACACCTGCGCGGCATCCTCGAACGTGGGGTCAGCGATTTCGGCGTGGCCCTCCGCGAGGACGGAATCGACGCGGACTTTGTCCAGGGTGGCACTCTCGACTTCGCGCGCAGTGAGGCGCAAGTTCAGCGCCTGCAACAGCACGTCGAGAGTTCGCGCGATCTCGGGTACTCGGTCGACGACTTGCGCTGGCTCGACCAGAGTGAGGCCAACGAACGCGCCCGAGTAGCCGGCTCTCTGGGTGCCACGTACTCGCCGCACTGTGCGCGCGTCGCATCCCGCACGTCTCGTGCGCGGTCTGGCTGACGTGAACGAGCAACTCGGGGTGCGCATCTTTGAGAACTCCCAGGTGACCAAGATTCTGGCGGGCACGAATCACTCCGAGCCCCAAGTCGTCACGGCCGAAGGCAGCGTGCACGCGCGCTTCGTGGTGCGAGCGACCGAAGGCTTCACGCCCGAGCTGCCGCACGAGCGACGCAGCGTCGCACCGCTGTATTCGCTCATGATCGCCACCGAGCCCCAGAGCGACGACTTCTGGGCCGAGGCGGGACTCACTCAGTACGAGACGTTCAACGACGCCCGACACCTCATCATCTACGGACAGCGCACCAGCGACAATCGCTTCGCTTTCGGCGGTCGGGGCGCGTCGTATCACTTCGGTTCGACCGTAGAGCCGCGATATGACCAGAACTCCTCGGTCTTCTCCTCCCTGGAAGCGACGCTTCGCCAGCTCTTTCCTGCCCTGGAAGGTTCGATCACCCATCGCTGGGGCGGACCACTCGCGATGGCCCGCGACCAGTCCCCCTCGGTGATCGTGGACTACGAAAGTGGCCTCGCGAGTGCGGGGGGTTACACGGGAGATGGCGTGGTGATGACTCGCATCGCGGCGAACGCACTGGCCGACCTCATGGTCGCTCCTGACGAGCAGACCGAGTTCACGACGCTGCCCTTCGTCCAGCACCACAGTCCCAACTGGGAGTTCGAACCGCTGCGCTGGCTCGGCATCAACGCGGGCCTCGCCGCCGCCATCGCCGCCGACCGCGCCGAGAACAAGGGCATTACCAATAGTCGCGGCGCGCGGCTTCTGGGGCGACTGACGAACTAACTCAGTGCAGAATGTTGATGGCTTCACCGGCCACGATGACGATCGTGACGAATGAGATCATCGCTTCGCTCGCAAAGACGCCCTTCATAGAAACACTCATCGGCATCGCGTCGGCGGGAGCGAAGCTCGTGCCGTTGGCAAAAGCCGTATAGAGGTAGTCGTAGAAGCGCGGGTGCCAGGGCGGATCCGTCTGGCGCACGGTCATCTGGGGGAACTGCAGATCGGGCGGACCGGCGTCGGGCCCGACGCGCAGATGCGGACCGCCGCGGTCGAGTTCCCAGAACCAGATACCGAAGACGATCACGTTCGTAGTCCAGATGGACGCGGCCGAGTACAACAGTCCCAGGGCGTCGATCTGGTGGGACGTGTAAAAAACGTGGCGGATGAGCAGGATGACCGAGGTGACGTTGGCGAGGGTGATGACCGCCACCATCGCGATCGCGAGTCGACGGATCCACGTGAAGTCGTTGGGGTGACGCTTACGTCGATAGGTAAGGGGAATCAGCAACAAGACGATCATGCCCGGCAACAGCCACTTCGGCCCAACCTCCAAGCGACCCGTGAGAAGCACATAGAGACCCGCGCAGACCAGGACTGCGAGGTCCACCGGCCAGCGAGGTTCGATCGTGGTTTTCGCCATGAACTAGCTAATCGAGGTCTGACCGAGCGAGCGAAGAGCACTCGGAATGAGCAGTGAGTTGAAGTTCACTTCATCCAGGATGCTCGACAGCCCGCCGGTCGAGAGGGACTGTGAGTTGGACGTCGCGGGAACGCTGATGTGAGCGGGCTGGTTGTACGACAGGACCGTCGCGGTGATGATGGTCGACAAGTGGCGCGCGTGTTCAACGAGCGTGCTGGCGGTGATTTCGCCCTGGCTGCCCACCGTGATCGACCAACGAACTGACCCGAGAATCGAAAAGGACTTGGCCGGAGCGAAGACACTCGAGAGAGGAACGTCGTCGCGCGTGAACACGTAGGTCGTGGAGTACCCGCTCGTGGTCACCGTCTTGTGAAATCCCGTGATGAGATCGATATCGGGCTTCGTGAACTCGAGTGAGAAGCCAAAGAGTGGGGGCGTCGTCACCGACGCCTTGAACCACGGACCGTTCTCGACATCGGCCGAACGCGCATAGAGCTCGTTGTTGGCAAACACCAGATTGACTGCGGCGGTCGTAATGACGAGGGGAACGCGCGCGACCGCCGCGATCCGATTGGTCTTGAAGTTCACGTTCACCGTGGCGTCCACCGAGACATCAGAGCCCGTGGAGACGGTCACGGCGAGTTGGGCGGTTCTGGGCGGATACCCGTTGAGGACCAGGGAGTCCTTCGCCAGGTCGCCCGGATTGGCGTCAGTCGCCGCGATCACGACGCCCGTCACGGTCAACGCCAGAGCGACCACCGCCAGCGCGGTAGCCATCACGCGCGTCTTGAGCATCCGTTCTACCCTACTGTTCCGGTTTTTCGCGGAGCGTCGTCAGTCGAGCGGTTCGTTCAGCAGATCGACGAGCAGTTCGTGGGCGATGTTACGTCCGCTCGCTACGAAGCCAATCCGTGAGGTCGTATCGTCGACTAGGTTCGCGGCGATCGCCGCGTAGGGGGCGGCCGCCGATCCTTCGATCACCAGTCCCGATGTCTCAGCGACTTCACGAACGGCCCGGCGAATCCGCTCCTCTGGTACGAGGACGAGGTCCACGCCCGCCTTGGCGATGAGTTCATTCGTTACCGCTCCGTCATCACCGCCACCGGCGAGACCATCGGCGATCGTGGGTCCGTGCACCACGTCGGCCATCGTGGCGCCACGCAGCACGTGGTACAGCGCCGCACTGACTTCGGGCTGCACGCCCGTCACGCGAATGTCGCTGCGACCGGCCGCGTCGCGCGAAAGAAGTGTCCCCGATATGAGCCCGCCACCGCCGACGGGAATCACGATGTGCTCAAGTTCCGGTGCCTGAGCGAGCACTTCATCGAAAACGGTCGACTGACCGGCGATGACGTCGCTGTCGTTGAAGGGCGAGATAAAGCGAATCGAGCGCTCGTCGGCCAGCTCCAACGCGTGAGCTTGGGCGTCGTCGTAGGACGAGCCGAACTGGATGAGTTCGATGTCAAAGGTGGATAGCTTCTTTACCTTGGCCGCTGACGCGTTTGCGGGCACCACGACCGTCGCGGGAACCTTCAGCAACGTGGCCGCGTAGGCGATGCCTAAACCGTGATTGCCGGCCGAGGCCGTAATCACGGCGCCGTGAGGATCGTCGCGATGCGCGGCGTCTACCGCCGCCAAGCCACCGCGAACTTTGAAGCTACCCGTGACCTGAAGGCTCTCCAGTTTGGCGAACACGGGACGACCGCGAAGCGAGATCGTGACTGTCGGAGTGGGCGAGAGATAGCGACCGACGATCTCGCGCGCGTGGGCGAGTTGGTCGTTCGTGGGGGGCAATACATGACGAACCATCACGCAAAGACTAGTTCCGCTCTTCTTGGGCGATTCCTACCAGCAGGTAAGGTCTGCCAGTGCACAGCATCGTCGGCGCGGTCACAGTCGCGATCGTTGCGTACATCGCGACCATGTGTGACGGGCTCTTTAGTTTCGCCGGTCAGCTCACCCTCACCAAAGAATCACGAGTGCGCCGCGTGTGCGCCGCGCACGCCTCGGCGATGGTGGTCCTGCTCGGCGTGAGTGCTGCGATCGCGGCGTCCCTGTCGCCGATATCCCTACGGTGGGTCGGCGTCGTGGCGATCGCGCTTTTTGGACTCGCCGTTCACGCGATGCAACAGCGTGGCGTTCCCCGTGAGCAGTTCGCCCGAGGCGTTCTCACCACGTTCACGATGACCCTGGTGCGCGGAGCGGCCATCCTGGTCACGTGGTCGGCGCTGCTGCGAGCGAACGGCGTCGCTCACGGCGCGATCATGGCCGCCACGTTCGGCGTCCTCGAGGTTGCGTTCCTTCTGCTCGCGTACTCTCTGCGACGTCGATCACGGCTTATTGCGTGGGGGCGTGCTCACGCGAACGTGCTCGCCGCGATCGCCGATCTGTTTCTCGGCGTCCTCGTGCTGTGGGAGTGTCACACGTTCTAGGTCGCGCGGCACGTTAGTAGCGTGGATGTCGTGGCCCGAAGCACCCCTCAGTCGACTTTGCGCCGCCTTACCGTCATCGTGGCCATCCAGTGGATGGGCGCCACACTCGGTCTTCCCCTTCTGCCTTTGTTCTTGGAGCGGCGCCATGGCACTCCGAGCGAGGTCGGACTGGTCATGGCCGCGTTCTTCATCGCGGGCATCGCTACTCAGTTCGGATTCGGTCACCTCGCCGACAAGTTCGGACGTCGTCTCATCCTCGTCGCGAGCCTCGTGGTCTACGGAGTGGCCAGTGCCACCTTTCTTCTTCACGTCGGCGCACCGTGGTTCGCCCTCACGCGCGCGGTCCAGGGTGCGTCGGCCGGCGCCATTGAGGTCACGTCGCTCTCGGCCGTCTCCTCACTCTTTCCCCAAGAGCGACGCGGGCGCGCCATCTCCCAGATCCTCGCGGCCCAGTTGCTCGGTCTCGCCCTCGGGCCAGTCGCCGGGGCCGCCGCCACGGTGGGCGATCTTGGTTGGGCGTTCTTCGCAGCCGGCGTCGCGAGTCTCCTTGCCGCAGTCGTCGCCCTGCGCACTGACCTCGGAGATCGCGAGTACGATCCCACTCCCCTGCCCAAACTCCAGTGGAACTCGCAACTCACCGGCGCCCTCTTCGCCGCCAGCGCGTCGGGACTGGCAGTGGGGGTCTACGAGGCCTGCTGGAGTTTGTTGATGCACGCCCATCACGCCAGCACACTGCAGATTCGCCTGAGTTGGACGTTCTTCGCTCTACCCTGGGTTCTCCTATCGCGCTTGGGCGGTTGGTTGGCCGATCACACCAATCGTCGGATCGCGGCCCTGCTGGGACTTCTCAATGGCGCGTTCTTTCTGGCGCTCTATCCTCACATTCACAACAACGACGTCATTTTGGGTCTCGGGTCGCTCGAGTCGATCGGTGCCTCGCTCTCGCTGCCGTCGATCTCCTCGTTGATGAGCCAGGGCGCGGCCGACCGTGAACTCTCCCGGCGTCAGGGGCTCTTCACCATGTCGAACACGGCCGCCCTTGCTCTCGCTGCGGGAGTCTCCGGGTTTCTTTTCGCGGTCAATCCAGCGCTGCCCTTTACGGTGATGGCCGTCATCTCGGCGAGCGTGGCCCTCACCACTTTGTACTGGTGGCGCCACGTGCGCGGCCAGGTCACCAGCGTTCCGACAGCGCAATCGGGCGGGGTACTCCCCGCCCGATTACCCAAGACTTAAGCCTGCGTTACTACGAGAGCCAGATCTGGTCCCAGCGCGCCGAACCGCCGTCCGGGCTGAGACAGCGCGTCGTGCCGTCGGCCGCCGTACCGTAGGCCCAGTTCTGCACGTGGCTCTTGGCGGCCCACACGTCGAGCAGATGATCCAGCCACAGGTACGGGATGTCCTTGGCGAACTGGTCGTTCACCGTGCGCCACCCGCGAATCTCGGCCGCTGACCCGGGCGCCGAACCAAGCGCCGAGAGCATCGCGCCCTCGACGATGGGGTCCGCCTGGTGAGCGAAGTTGACCGCGCCGGCGATGTTGGTGCCCGCCGGCAACGACGTGAGTCCCAGACCGCCCGCCGCGGGCGACCCGGTGGCGGACAGCGAGACAAACCACACGTAGTTTAAAGCCGGGTCGACGCCACCGAACTGGTTCCACGTCGCGCAGTCGTACTCGCCGTAGATCACGTTGTTGATCAGCGTGCTCTGGACGAGCGGCCGGGGCGTCGTGGTGATGCCAATGGCGCTCAGCTGCGACTCGAAGAACGAGTAGGCCTGCTGTGCGGAGGCGTCATCCTGCAAGATGTCGATCACAAAGCCCACCGAGGCGAGGTTGTTCTGCGACTTGTAGGCGTCCACCAAGGCCTTGGCCTTGGTGGGGTTGTAGGCCGGATAGTTCGGGCTGGTGTAGAACGGCGAGGACGAGCGATACAGACCGTCGGCCACCGCACCGACGCTGCCGTCGATCACCTTGAAGTACGTCGCTCGGTTGATCGCCATCGCACAGGCCTGGCGAATCGAGAGGTTGTTCATTACCGGCTTGAGGCTGGTGTCCCACTGCAAGGTTGAGGGATTGACCGCGCCTTGGGTGCCCAGCCAGTCGGCGTCTTGGACCATGGTTGGTACGGCTTCGCCCTTCTCGATGTACGACAAGGCCCCGGGAACGCCGATGGAGGCGAACTCGCCCGCCCAGCAGAAGTACTGGTTGAGCGTGCCGGTCGTGTTTATGATCAGGCAGTTGATCGGCGGGTCGATGGGCTCGGTCGAGCTCGAGACGGTTGAGACCCCCGACATCTTCTTCAGTTGGGTGATCTGGGCGCCATTTTCCTGGAGGATCATGTCGACCGAACCGGACTGCAGGGCCTCGTTGCGCGACTGGGGGTCGACGATGGTCTTGAAGTTGATGCCCGAGAGATACGGCAGGCGACGCCCGGCGCCGTCCTTGCGCCAGTACTTGGGGTTCTTGGTGAACTGGGACTCCACCCCCACGCTCCAGGACTTGAACTTAAAGGGACCGGTACCGATGGGCTTGCCGGCGTACGTGTTGCCCAGCGCCGAGGGGGCGGCCATGTAGGCAATCTGCTGTTCGGACAACAGGATCGGAAAACGGGCAAACGGAATGACCGTGGTGTACTCCACGGTGTAGGAGTTGACTTCCTTCACCGAGGCGATGATGGGCTGAATCGCGAGTCCCACCGTCGCGTTGGCCGCGGCGGCCTGGTAGTTCGCCACCACCACGGAGGCGTCAAAGTTGGTGCCGTCGTGGAACTGCACGCCGTGGCGCAGGGCGATGGTCCACACCGTGTAGTTCGAGCTCGACTTCGCCGAGAGGGCGAGCATCGGCAACCACGACTTGCCATCGTGCGAGGTCACGAACAGCGGGTCGTAGAGGGCGTTGGCGACACAGAAGCCCGAGGCGTCCAACTTGCCCGATGAACCGTTGAAAATGTGGTAATTCGGTACGTCGGACAGCAGGCCGACCGTCAGGGTCCCGCCCAACTTCGGCTTGCCCTTGGCTACCCCGGTCGCGGCCCCCGCGACGCCCGCGAGCATCCCGTCGACGACCGAACCGGCCATGGCGATACCGCCGACAGTTGCCGCAGAGTGAGTGAGAAACGAACGACGATCGATCGTTGACGACATCTTTCCTGCTTTCCCCCGAAGAACCCCCCGTTGGGTTTCTCCACTGGGCGAAAACTTAGCAAGAGTTTGATTACTTGCCAGTACAGTTGGCGAACTTTGTGAGAGGGAGTTCAGGGAGCCGACGAGGTGTTTTCTAGGGCCCAGGCGGAAGGGAGGAGCCACCTGGGCCCTAGAAAATTCAGTCGGGACGAGTAACCGTCTCCCCCGAGGGAGGGTCCCCGTCCCGGATCGGGGTGTTGTGACTTTGAAAGTGCGTACCAGGCAGAGCTTGCGCTGTCTTTCTCATCGAGCAACGCTGTCAATTCTGGCGGGCCAGTCTGAGGTCGCGATTGAAACAAGGTAAGGATCACCTAAATCGTGTTTTCTTCTCTTGGTGAGAAATCGCTAAGGGAACAGTCGTCACGAAGATGTCACATCGGGCATACTGGCTGCGACAACGAGCGGGTGTCGGGCGTTCACGAGCCAACCAACGAGGGGATCACCAGAGTGGCTACAACCATGGACGCGCACGACCAGCCAGCGGCCGACGACGCCTTTCGCATCGAAGCCCACGGCATCGACTATGTACCCCTGGACGAGCGCTGGGCGACGCCCCGCCACGTCGGAGGGATGTGGGCCGGGGCCAGCGTGCAGGTCGAATACTTCATCTACGGCGCCATTCTCATGTCGTTTGGCTTCAACTTCGCTCAGGCGCTCTTCCTCATCATCGTGGGCAACGTGTCGTACTTCCTGCTGGGTCTGGCCAGTTTGCAGGCTCCTCAGGCGGGAACGACCGTCTTTGCCATTAATCGCGCCAGTTACGGCACTAACGGCAGCCGGATCATCTCCTTCTTCAACTGGGTCACCCAGATCGGCTTTGAGGTAGAGGGGCTCATCCTCATCGTGGGAGCGGGCCTGGTGCTCAGCCTCAAATCGGGCTTTGCTCCGGGCGACGCCTCCAAGGTGATCTTCGTGGTCGTGGCCATCATCATCCAAGCGATCATGCCGGTCCTCGGACACGCCTCCATCGTCAAGACCCTGCGCGCGCTCGCTCTGCCCTTCGTGGTCATCTTTGGCATTCTGCTCATCTACTCGATCACCCACGCCACGACGCACGGGGTGGCCCACGGCGCGGACTGGCAGACCATGATGGAGGGCCTCGCCTTTGTCATCACCCTCTCGGGTCTGGGCTGGACCGAGTGCGGCAACGACTACACCCGCTACTGCGCGCCCGACTCCTCGAAGAAGGCAATTGTCGGGTGGGTGTTTCTCGGCACCGCAGTCCCCGAGATCCTGGTCATGACGCTCGGTGCCGTAGTGGGCACGTTCCTGCCGGGCATCGGGGGCTCGAACCACGGCTATGGCTCGCTGTACCCCTTCGCCCACACGAGCGACCTGCCCTCGTGGCTCGTGACCGTCTTCTTGATCTTTGCGATCGTGCAGCTCTTTTGCATCAACTCTTTGGACATGTACTCCTCGGGCGTGACCCTCCAAGCAATGGGCCTCAAGGTCAAGCGCTACCAGGCGGTCCTGGTCGACTGCGCCGTGGCGTTCCTGGTGACGTTGTACGCGGTCTTTAACTCGTCCTTCACCACCTACCTGTCCGACTTCGTGGACGTCGTAATCGTCTGGATCGCCCCGTGGTTCGCCATCTTCATGGTCGACTGGGTGCTTCGTCGCTACCGCTACGTGCCCAGCGAACTCCAGCGCACCGATAAGAACAGCCTGTACTACCGCAATGGCGGGTACTTCTGGCCGGCGATCATCGCCCAGGTCGTGGGCATGTACGCCGCCTTCTCGGCTCTCTCGCCCACGTTCTCGGTGCCTCACTGGCTCAACCCCATCACCTGGGCGACGCGCGACAGTTACGGCTACGGCGCGGACTTCTCGATTTTCATGGGTATCGCCGTGGGCGGGCTGCTCTACTGGGTCCTCGCCGCACGAGCGGTTCGCGCTCAGGCCGATCGCCAGGACGAGCTCCTGGCGGGATCGATGAAGGAGTAACTAGCCGTTCCAGTCCTCGACGAGTCCGCCGGACCCGTCGGGACGAAAGACGGGGATCGATCCGAGCGCGCGCACCATCTGGGCGTCCTCTCCCAGCGCGTCCCGCCACAGCCCAGCCTCGGTCACCAGGGTGCCGATCACCACGACGTCAGCCCCGACGCCACGCAGCAGGCGAAGAGTGGCGCC
The DNA here is from genome assembly GCA_963791015.1 of uncultured Acidimicrobiaceae bacterium. Taxonomy (GTDB): domain Bacteria; phylum Actinomycetota; class Acidimicrobiia; order Acidimicrobiales; family RAAP-2; genus RAAP-2. Next base: position 724,514 of record CAWBQX010000002.1, read on the forward strand.
GGTTGACGCACCCGTGGAGATCACGTCATCAACGATCGCCACGCGCCTGCCCTGCACGTCGCCAATGCGGGCGCGATCAAAGAGCAGGCGCTGCTCGGCGTCCGTGGTGATCGAGCGCACCGGCTCGCTGATCGCGTCGGCCAGGTGGATTTTGGGTGTCTTGTGCAGCACGACGTATCGATCGAGGCCCAAGTGGCGCGTGACTTCCACGGCCAGTGGAATGCCCATGGTGGCGACGGTCGCGACGATGTCGACCTCGTAGGGCTCGAGCACCTCGGCGAGTTCTTCGCCGGCGCGCTCCAGGAACGTCACCCCCACGTCGACGGTGATGAGGAGAGCAAGAGCGAGATTGTCGTTGAGCGAGACGATCGGCAGCTCAAGTTGCTGGGAGCCAATGTCGACGACGTACGTGCCTCTATTCACCGCAGGGAGCATACTTATCTCCATGAGCGAGCCCCGCACACCACTCGATCGCGACCTGGCGCGCGAGATGCTCCAGACCGCCATTGCCGAAGCGCGCGTCGGCCTCGCCGAGGGCGGCATTCCGATCGGCGCCGCACTCTTTCACCGCGATGGTGAGCTCCTCGGCGCGGGACACAACCGCCGCGTGCAACAAGATGACGCTTCGGTACACGGGGAGACCGACGCCTTTCGTCGGGCCGGTCGCCGGCGCGACTACCGAGAGTGCGTCATGGTCACGACGCTCTCGCCGTGTTGGTACTGCTCAGGTCTGGTGCGCCAGTTCAACATCGGCGCGGTGGTCATTGGCGAAGACCAGAACTTCCACGGCGGACACGACTGGCTCGAAGACCTCGGCGTTGAGATCATCGTTCTCGATGACCCCGAGTGCATCACGTTGCTCGGCACGTTCATCAGTGATCATCCAGACCTCTGGAACGAAGACATCGGGCTCTGATCAAAGGTCCCGGCAGCCTTTCGACTTCGACCCGGGAAAAGATTGGGGTTGGTGTCGTACTCGTTGCTCTCGCGTGGGCCGCTGTTGTTCTCGTCGTAATGGCTCGCTATCACATCAACGAGCCAGTGGGCATGACGAGTATCACCACCAACGGGCATACCTACTACGGAGACCCGCCCGCACTGACGCTGCTGGAACGAGACCCGGTGTCCTTTTCGATCATTACCATCGCGCTCGGACTCGGGCTCCTCGTGGCGTTAGTCGATCTCGAAGTTCGAAGGATCAGAGGTCTGAGCGGCTACGGCGTCGGCGCCGTCTTCGCCGGGATTGGCATGATTGTGTTTTCACTGCTCGGACTGCTGTGGGGCCTCGCGAGCGTGGGCGTCGATGGCGCACTGGTGGTACTGGCCGGACTGCTTCTTCGGCGCGACGATCAGCGAGCGGGGGGTCCAAACAGTCGGTCCCCGGCGTCGCCGAGTCCCGGTGTGATGTAGCCGACATCGTTGAGTTCGGCGTCCAAGGCCGCCGCGACTATACGCACGTCGGGGTGACGAGACACGACGAAATCCACACCCGGCTGGGCCGCGATCAGGCAAAGCACCGTCGTCGCGTCCGCGCCGCGCTCGCCCAACATCTCGAGCACCCGATCGAGCGACCCACCGGTTGCGAGCATGGGGTCACAGATCACCACGTGAACGCCAATCAAGCTGTCGGGCAGGCCGTCGAGGTAGACGTCAGGCTGCAGGGTGTGCTCATTGCGCCGCAAGCCCACGAGACAGACCCGGTGTAGCGGCAGCACCTCCTGAACGGCGGGGCTCATGCCCAATCCCGCGCGCAAGATCGGCACGATCAGGTATTCGGTCTCGATGCGCTGGGCGGGAGCCCCTTTCATGACCGGGGTGTCCACCGTGGTATCAGACAGCGGTGTGTCGCGAAACGCCTCGTAGGCGACAAAGCGCGAGATCTCGCCGGCTAACCGAAGAAAGTCGGCGTTCGAGGTTCGCACATCGCGCAGTTGGCGAATCTTGTCCGCGACGATGGGATGATCAACGACAAAGAGAGAATCCACGCGCTCAGACTAGATCGCGCGAGGTCCCAGCGCCCTGGCCGTTCCCCCCAACGAGGCAGCCAGAACCTCTCCCACTCTCGTCGCGTCGGCGTCGCGTACCTCGTGCGGCACGGGAGACAAGAGATCGTCCCAAATGGCGAGGCACGTGCCGCGCAGCTGCACGAAACCCACGGGTCGGGCGAGAAAGAGGATGTGCAAGTGCGCTCCCCCGTCTCCCCAACGAGAGACATGCGCGCGCGCAATGTGCTCGAGCGACTCGATCGCTCGCGCCGTTTGGATCACGATGAGTCCGAGCTGGGCCGCTAGCTCGGCGGGCAGGTCGCTCACGTCGTAGTGCTGCTTGGGCGTCAGCATCAGTATCAACGGCGCGCCCGAGGGTTCAGGAGCGACCGTGAGACGCCACGTATCGTCCTGCCAGACGACGAGGTCGTCACCTTCGTGACAGTTCCGACAGTTCGCAGGATCCTCGCCGTGACGCGACGGCTCGGGCAGGACCGGTGCGCGCAGAGGTACGACGCGAAGGCCGTCCTGCTCAAAGGGAAAGATCTCCCAGCGGGTTATCCCGGAGAGCCCGGCGCGCCCGTCCTCGTCCGCAGTCGCCAATGCATTCTCGAAGAATTCGTCGGGTGACAGCGGCATCGAGCCTCCTCGATCTAGGCCATGGCCTTCACGGCCTCGATGAGTGAGGTCGGGCTCTGGTCGCCAACAGGAATCGGCTGGACTTGGAGGTGCGTGACGCCGGCTTCGCGAAAGGCCTCAACGCGTTCTTTGACATAACTTTCGGGACCGCAGAGCGTCGTGAGTTCGAGGAACTCGTCGGGTACAGCTGCTGCGGCCTCTTTCTTCTTGCCATCCAGGTAGAGATCCTGAATGAGCTCGGCCTGCTCACCAAAGCCGTAGCGAGTGGCGAGCTCGTTGTAGAAGTTCTTGCCCTTGGCGCCCATGCCCCCGACGTAGAGCGCGACCACCGGTCGCATGCGCTGGCGCTGGGCGATGACTTCGTCTCCCTCGCCGATGGCGAGCAGTCCACCCGCGGAAATCATGAGTTCGCCCAACTCACTGCTGCGTTTGCTCTGACCTTCGGCCAACGCCGCACCCCAGACGTCGTGGGCGCGTTCGGGGATGAAGAAGATGGGCAGCCAGCCGTCGGCGACCTCGGCCGTTAGCGCCACGTTCTTTTCACCCAAGGACGCGACCCAGATCGGAATCTCGCTGCGCAGTGGATGCACGATGATCTTGAGGGGTTTGCCCAGGCCCGTGCCCATCTCGGGCGGCAACGGCAAGGTGTAGTTCTTTCCCTGGTGGACAACCGGGGCTTCGCGCTTCCACACGTCGCGGCAGATCTCAATTATTTCGCGCGTTCTGCCCAACTGGTTGTTGTAGGCGACGCCGTGGAAGCCCTCGATTACCTGGGGGCCCGAGGCGCCCAGACCCAGCGTGAAGCGCCCGTCGGAGAGCAGATCAAGGCCAGCGGCGGTCATCGCGATCAGCGTGGGGGTGCGGGTGTAAATCGGCAGGATCGCTGAGCCGATCTCCACGGTGTCGGTCTTGGCGGCGAGATACCCCATCAGGGAGGGGCCATCGAAGCCGTAGGCCTCCGCGACCCACACGAGGTCGAGTCCGGCCTTTTCCATCTCGGCGACCTGTGCGACCGCTGCTTTGAAGCCACCGTCGTAACCCAGATTGGTCGTGATCTTCACCAGGTCTCCCTTCGCGTCAACGTCACAGTACTGGAACGAAGGCTCCGCGCTTCATGGTCGCCTGCACCCTCGCGCCGCGCCTAACCTGGGAAGCGAAAGCAACGGCGCTTTCGAAAATCACAAAGGTTGGTGACACGTGGTCACGCGTCCTAACGAAGCCCACTCTGACGAGTTCAATCCCTGGCTTCGCATCAGTTCCCTGATCGAACAAGCGGGACACATTCTCGGGCTCGACGACGGAATGATCGCTCGCATCGTCATCCCCGAGCGAATCCTGGAAGTCGCGGTTCCCGTGCGCATGGACTCGGGCGACATCCACGTGTATACCGGCTGGCGCATTCAGCACAACTCTTCTCGCGGACCGGGCAAGGGCGGCATCCGCTTTCACCCGAGCGTGAACGTCGATGAGATCGCGGCTCTGTCGGCTGACATGTCGATCAAGTGCGCGGTCGTCAACATCCCCTACGGCGGCGCCAAGGGCGGCGTCAAGGTCGACCCGACGGCACTCAGCCGCGGCGAGCTCGAGAGACTCACGCGTCGTTACGCGTACTCCATCGCACCCATGATCGGACCGGACCGCGACATCCCCGCCCCCGACATCAACACCGACACCCAGGTGATGAGTTGGATCATGGACACCGTCTCGATGCTCGCCGGGCACAATCTGCCCGGCGTCGTCACCGGTAAGCCCACCGCGATCGGCGGCACGCTCGGCCACGCCGGTGCGACGTCGCTCGGCGTGACGATCTGCACCATGGCGCTGTTGCAAAAGCTCGAGCGCAGTCCGTACGAACAGCGCGTCGTCATCCAGGGATACGGCAAGGTCGGCGCGCCGCTCATCAAGCTGCTCGGCGAACGGGGAATGAAGGTCGTCGGACTCGCGGACATTCACGGGGCAATTCACGTTCCCGAAGGCATTGACGCCGAAAAGATGGCTCATCACTACGAGGAGTCCGCTTCGATCATGGGGTATCCCGGATCCGAAGAAGTCAACCCCGACGAACTCTTCGCTATCCCAAGCGACATCGCCATTCCCGCGGCGTTGGGCGGCGTCATCACCGAAAAGGTGGCCACGACCATGTCCGCCACGATGATGGTCGAAGCGGCCAACGGTCCCACCACGGGCGAAGGCGCGGGCGTGCTCGCCTCGCGCAACATCCCCGTCGTGCCCGACGTGCTGGCGAACGCTGGCGGCGTGGTCGCCTCCTACTTCGAGTGGGCCCAGGATCTCCAGGGCTTCATGTGGGAACCCGAGCTCTTCCACCAGCGTCTCGAAAAAACGATGCACGCCGCCTTCGACTCCGTCTGGGAGCGCCACCAGCAACTCGATCTCGCGCTGCGCGATACCGCGCTTGTTGTCGGCGTAGAGCGCATCGCCGAAGCAACGCGTCTGCGCGGACTCTTTCCTTAAGCCCGCTTCTCGCGCACCACGACGGTACCCGCGGCCTTGTCGTGCAGGGTCTGATGGCGCCTGTCCCAGGCCGCCCACAGGAGTTCGAAGTAGTGGGGAACTTGCAGCAACAAGAAGATGTAGATCCCGTGGGTCGGGATCGTTACGTGATGCGTGGTGGAATCAATGTAGAAGCGCAGCGGGTGCAGAAACGGCAGCAGGATCCATACGCAGTAGAACAGCGTGCGAGTAAACACCTGTTTCGAAGTGACCGGCGATCCGTCCACGCTGCGACAACGCATGTGGCACATCGCCATGCCGGGCGACCAGCCCTTGTAGTGAATCCAGAGCCCGAAGTAGGCCGCGTTGACACCGACTGCTTCAAGGGCGAGCGCCCACGTCGGAACGTTGGTGGCGCCACTCTGGAGGAGGCCGATCGCCGCGTTGACAATGAACGAGTCGATAATGAAGCTGAGCACCCGCCACCAGAAACCGGCTATCTGCTCACCCATCACCACCGTGCCCCGAGCCACGGTCGCGGGCAAGCCGGACGCGTTAGGGCGCGGACTGAGCGCGCCGCACGAACCGCAGAACGTCTGACCGGGTGTCGTCGTTGCACCGCACGTCTCGCACATCGGCGCGTCGGCGCGACGAGTGCCACACGATGAACAGAAGTTGGCGCCCTCCGATTGCTCGGCCCCACAGACCTGGCAATACGCCACGGCAGCCTTTCTCTAACGAATCGTCACCACACTACAAATGACAGCGATTCCCTCGGGGTTGACTGTGCGGTGCACTGCGGTTCGGCCGAGCACCAAAGCTCGGCCGAACCGCAGATAATACGACTAGCTCACATGTGGCCCGTCGGTGGCTGTCGCCTCGGCGGTCTCGGCGATCCCTTGGGACTGATCGACCGTCTTCTTATCGGGGCGCGCCAACGACTCGTACAGTGCGCCGATCACCACGATGACGAACATCACGAGCAACGTGATCCAGCCGTAGTTAAAGAGCACACCGCGTCCACTCGAGAGCGAACTGGGCCACACGATGTCGAGCAGCATGACGAAGAGGTACACCCCTCCGATCACGGTCACCGGCGTACTCCACTTACCGAGTGTGAACTGTCCGCTGGGCTTCCATCCGCGACGCTCGGCAATGAACGATCCGAGAACCGTCAAGAAGAACGACAGGTAGATGCCCGAGGTCGCGAAGGACACCAGCGCGAATAGGGCGTTCACGTTGGCGGGATAGTAGAACCACAGCACGTGCACGGGCTTGGACGGGTTGACGAGCACAAGGAGCAAGAACAGGAACGGTATGACCGTCGCCACGATGATGGCGTTCCTCGGCGTGCGGCGATGAGGCGTAACGCGACGCAGAACCTTCGAGCCGGGTATCGCGCCATCTCGGGCCAACGCGAAGGTGACGCGAGATCCCGCTCCCATTACGGCCGTGCCGCAACTGAAGAACGCGATGATCACCATCACCAAGAAGAAGTCTTGGAGCCAACTGGGCAACTGGGCGAGGATGACCGGAATACCTCCGGTGACCACCGAACTGAAGCCCGTCTTGGGGATCGCGAGCAATAGTCCGAGCACCAGCACGAAGGACGCCACACCGCCGTAGAGAATGGCGGTGCGCATCGCGCGAGGAACTTGCCGACCGGGGTCCTTGGTCTCCTCGGCGATGTCGCCCGCGGACTCAAAACCGTAGAAGATGTACACGTTGGCGAGAATCGCGACCAGCGCTGCGCCGGTGAGCCAGTGGCCGCCGAAGTTGACGCCAAACGAATTGGTCTTTTGGTACTGCACGCCCTGAGTCGTGGTGAGGAAGCCCAGACCATGGTGAAAGCCCTTGATGGCCAGAGCAATGAACACTCCGAACGTGCCGATGGTCTCGACGTAGACGCCATAGCGCGCGACGCGCCCCAGGATCTTGGCGCCGACCGAGTTCATGATCGCCGAGAGAATGATGACGATCGCCACCACACAGAAGATCGTCACGTGGTTCGCGGGATTCAGGTGCGTCTTGAACCAGATGTTCATGAGGTCGGTGACGTAACTGACGATGCCCGAGTCCACCGAGGCCACGGTCGCGAGTAGCGCGAAGCCGTAGATCCAGCCGACGAACCAGCCGTAGCGCGCCCCGATGTTGAACTTGCCGTACTGGTAGAGCGCGCCCGAGAGCGGATACTCACTGGCCAGCTGACCGAACACCAAGGCCACCAGCGTCATAAAGAGCACGACGACCGGAATCGTCCAGATGTACGCCGGGCCACCCGCACCCGCCCCGATCACGAAGATCGAGTAGATGCCCACCACCGGGCTGAGGTAGGCAAAAGCGACCGAGAAGTTGTCGAAGAGCCCGAGTACTCGATTCAGTTCTTGGCGATACCCGAGCGCATGAAGTCGCTCGTGGTCCTTCACCACGTGTTCATCTACTGGCATGTCCATCCCCCCAATTGCCGTGCGTCACTGCGCGGCTCGGCCTAACGATAACCATCCACGAGGTAGGACGCAGGGCTCTGCGATCGAACGGCTGTGCAATTCTTAAGTAATGAACGAAAGCGACCGGGTCGAAGAACTCGAAGCGTTAGTTCGATCGCTGAACGAAGAAGTCGAGCGACTAAAGGCCGAACTGTCGCGATTGCGCCGCGACCAGCACGAACGCCCGCCGCATTATTCGTGAACGTCTTGGTGCGTAATCACGACGCGCTCGCCGAGTTCGGCTAGTGCGAACAAACGCCCCGGAGCAGCGCGGCGCACTTCGCGCAAGCGCGCCGTGGCGTCAGCGTGTGGCGGCACGTGAGTTATGAGTGTGGTGTCCGCATCAATCTCCTCGGCGAGTTCGGCGACGTCGCTGCTCGACAGGTGATACGGCCACGCCGCCTCGTCCGCGTTTGAGTACGTGCACTCGAGAATTGCGAGATCCGGTCGTCGCCAGGACGAGGGAACTTGCCACCCTGGCCCCGTGTCCGCGCTGTAGACAACGTGATGGTCGTCCACCGAGACCCGAACGCCGAGAGTCGGAATCTGATGCGTCGTCGTGGAGAACTCGAGGGTGAACGGCTCCAACCGCTCTCGGCTGTTGTTACCCACGACCACTCGGTATGCGTCGAAGGGACCTAGGTCGTCCGAGAGTGCGTCAAAGGTATCAGCCGAGGCGAACACGACGGGCGACTGATCCGTCGCCGATGCGTACGCAAGAAAGTCACCGAGGTCGGCGTAGTGATCGCGGTGGGCGTGACTCACCATGATGGCGCGAACCTCGGTATCGATGGCGAGCTCTCGAAACGAACCGAATGTGGAGAATCCGCAGTCGAGGACCACCGAACTACCGTTGGACTCAACGAGATAGCCCGAACACGGCTGTCGCAGTTCGGGGTCGAACGACGATCCCGCGCATCCCAGAACCGTGACCGCAATCTGTCCTCGGTCAGCGGAGCCGCTTCCTTCAGTGCTGCTCGTAGGTCCCCACGATGACGGCGCGGCCCACGGCGTGAGCGAACAAGTTGAATCCCACGTAGGCCGGTGTCGCGTTCTCCGGCACGTCCAACGAGTCAACGTCGAGCGCGTGAACGACGACGTAGTAGTGGTGCACGCCATGTCCTGGCGGCGGAGCAGCCCCGATGTAGCGCTTTACACTGGCGTCGTTCAGATGCTGAACCGCGCCCGCGGGAAGACCGCTGCCCGCGTCATCACCGGCGCCCGACGGCAACGACGTCGTTGTCAGAGGAATATTGACGACCGACCAGTGCCAGAAACCCGATGCCGTGGGCGCGTCGGGGTCATAGATCGTCACGGCGAAGCTCTTCGTATCCGCAGGAAAGCCGCTCCATGAGAGTTGGGGCGACACATCCTTACCGCCGGCGCCCATGATCCCGCTGACCTGAGCCATCGCCAACGGTTCTCCGTCGCGGATGTCGTCAGACGTGACACTGAATGACGCCACATTAGGTAGTTCGGCGTAGGGATCTCTCGACACGTGGTCTCCTCTCGATTCGCGACCAACCGTCTTCACATTTGGTCGCCTCGGCCACCATAGCGACGGTCTGTTCCACCCGTCACACTCCGAAGATGTGAGTGAACCACTCCTAGGATGTTGCGCGTGAACTCCCGGTCTTCGCCCCGTTGCATCATTGTGATGGGCGTGTCGGGATCCGGCAAGACGACTGTCGCACGCCGCATGGCCGAGGCGTGGGGCGACCACTACGTTGAGTCAGACGACCTTCACTCGACCAGTGACATTGAAAAGATGTCCAACGGCATTCCTCTGGATGACGAAGATCGCGTGCCGTGGTTGCACCGGATCGGCGAGGTTCTTCGACGCGACGCGGATCAAGGGCTGTCGAGCGTCACCGCGTGCTCGGCTCTGAAGCGCTCATATCGAGACATCTTGCGCACCTACGTACCCTGGGCCTTTTTCGTCGAGCTCGACGGACCTGTCGATCTGATCCGCTCGCGCATCATGAGTCGGCACCATGAGTTCATGTCACCGTCGCTGCTCGAGTCTCAGTTCGCCACACTTGAGCCCCTCGAAGCAGACGAGCGCGGCATTCGGGTCGATGTCGAACTGCCCCTCGAATCGATCATGATGCGAATTGAAAGTGCTCTGTCCGACGCACCGCGCCGGGCGAGCGAGTAGCGCGTTCACGACCGAAGGGGCGCCGAAATCGCACCGCTACCATGATGGTCTCATGTCAACCTTGATGCCGGCCGCGTTCATCGGACACGGCAGCCCCATGAACGCGATCGACACGAATCGCTACACCGACTCGTGGTCCACGTTCGCCGCTTCCATGCCGACGCCTCGGGCCATCCTCGTCGTCTCGGCCCACTGGTACGTCAACATCACGGCGGTGACGGCCATGCGACTACCTCGGACTATTCACGACTTCTACGGCTTTCCCCAGCCGCTCTTCGACGTCCAGTACCCGGCCCCCGGTGATCCGGAGTTGGCACAGCGCATCGTCGACGTCGTCGAGCCAACGTACGTGGGGCTCGACACGGATAGCTGGGGCATCGACCACGGCACGTGGTCGGTACTCAACCACATGTACCCGCGCGCGGACGTGCCCGTGGTTCAACTCTCGATTAACGCCGAACTGCCCTTCGACTATCACTTCAACCTCGGGGCGAAACTTCACGAACTACGCGCCGAGGGAGTGCTCATCATCGGCAGCGGCAACGTCGTGCACAATCTGCGCCTCATCGACTGGCACTCGCCGGGCGAAGGAACAGACTGGGCCCACCGTTTCGACGATGACGTGCGCGAGATCATGACCCACGACGCCGCCGATCTCGGCACCGCGAGTGCGCACGGCGACTACGCGATGGCCGTTCCGACCCCCGATCACTTTCTGCCCCTCGCCTACCTCGCGGGTCTGTCCGCAGCCGCGAACACGCCAACGTCCACCATCATCGACGGCTACGAGATGGGGTCGCTCTCGATGACGGCCTACGAACTACCAGCGGCCTAGGCGCGCCGCTTCAGCTCGTCCTCAACGGCGGCCGGATCCAGACCGCGACTGCGCAGGAGCAAGAGCGTGTGAAACCAGAGGTCGGCAGCTTCGCTCACAACTCGCTCGTCGTCTTCGCTGAGCGCGGCGACGGCTAGCTCCACGGCCTCTTCACCCACCTTGCGGGCATTGAGTGCGACTCCCCCGGAAAGTTGAGAGTGAACGTAGGAGTCGGACGCCGCCTCGGCCTCGCGCTTGAGAATCTTGCGCCACAGCCACGGGGTGAAGCACGATGTCGATCCGTCGTGACACGCGGGACCCTCGGCGTGCACACTCACCAGAACAGCATCCTCGTCACAGTCGAGCTCGACGCTCGTGACGTGAAACACATTGCCCGAGGTTTCGCCTTTCTTCCAGAGCCGTTGGCGCGACCGCGAGAAGAAGTGCACGAGACCAGTGGATTTCGTGAGCGCGAATGCCTCTTCATCCATCCATCCGAGCATCAGCACCCGGCCGCTTGCCTCGTCTTGGACGATGGCCGCACGTAGATCTTCGCTCATCGGCGCTCCCTGAGAGGTCGTAAAGCCACACCCAGTTCTTCGATCTCGCGACGCAGGCCCGTAATCCCCTCGGGATTCTCGTGGACGATCGAGGCGACCAGTGCGGCGTCGGTCAGGCGCAGCGCGTCCGCCACGTGACGCGCACAGCCCGCGCCGCCGGAGGCGATCACTGGCACGTTCACCGCGTCGCGCACCGCGGCCGTGAGCTCTAAGTTAAAGCCGTTTCGGTGTCCGTCGTGAGCGATCGACGTGAGCAGGATTTCACCCGCGCCGCGCTTACACGCCTCCACGGCCCACGGGATCGTTTCGATCTCCGTGGCGATTCGAGCACCGTGCGTGTAGACCACGCGATCGCCGGCGTCGATGGCAACCACCACGGCCTGGGATCCAAATCGCTCCGCGATGTCGCTAATGAGTGCAGGGTTCGCCAGAGCGGCCGAGTTCAGTGAGACGCGGTCCGCACCCGACTCGATGAGTCGCGACGCGTCGTCGACGGAGCGCACGCCTCCGCCCACGGTGAAGGGGATCTCCACCACATCGGCAACGCGCTCTACGACACTGGTCATGGTTGCTGTGTCGTCGGGCGTCGCGGCGATATCAAGCAGGACCAGTTCATCCGCTCCACCGCGGCTGTAGTAGTTGGCGAGTTCGACCGGATCGCCGACGTCACGCAGGTCAACGAAACTCACGCCCTTGACGACGCGCCCGTGCGCGACGTCGAGGCAAGGGATTAAACGAGGGAGAGGCATTGATCAAGAAACTCCAGGCCCGCCGGGCCACTCTTCTCGGGGTGGAACTGCACCCCGAAGAACGAGTTGCGCCGCACCGCTACCGTCACGTCGCCCACGCGGGCGACTTCGCGGGGCGAGCGCACCGCGTAGGAGTGAGCGAAGTAAAAGGCGTCACCCCAGGGCTTGACGACCGACCAACCCAAGCGGGGCACCCGTCCTTCGCGCAGTCGCACCACGTCGCCCTCCAACAAGCCAAGCCCCTCGACACCCCCGCCCTCTTCGCTGCGCTCGACCGCCAGTTGCATGCCCAGACAGATGCCCAGAATCGGCAACTGATCGTCGAATCGTTGGCGCAGCGCGTCGGCCGCTCCGGTGTCGTTCAGGTGAGCCATGGCGCTCGCCGCCGAGCCCACGCCGGGCAGGATGACGTTCTCGGCGTTGCGAATGGCCTCGGGATCGCTGGTAACAACACTCTCGCGTTCAACGTGAGATAGCGCGGCGCAGACTGAACGTGTGTTGCCCGCCCCGTAGTCGACGACCACGACCGTGCTCACAGCGAACCCTTGGTCGATCGCACGAGCGAACCGCTCGTGGTCAGAGCTTGAGCCAGAGCCCGACCGACCGCTTTAAAGGCCCCTTCGGCGACGTGGTGGGCGTTCTGTCCCTCGGAGGTGACGTGCAGTGTGATGCGCGCGGTCTGGACGAGCGACTCAAATGCGTGAGTCACCATACCTTCGTCGGGGCTGATCGAGATCTTCGCTGTGGCCCGACCCGAGAGGTCAACCACGGCGTGCGCGAGTGCCTCATCCATGGGGACGCGCGCTTCGCCGTAGCGCGTGAGACCCTTGCGATCCCCCAGCGCCTGGTCCAACGCTTCACCGAAGGCGCGCATCATGTCTTCGACGGTGTGGTGATCGCCGGTCTCTAAGTCACCCACACCCTCGAGTCGAAGGTCGAGACCCGCGTGAAAGGCGAGCTGTTGGAGCATGTGATCGTAGAAGCCCGAGCCGGTGTTGACGTATACGCGACCCTCGCCCGGCACCCGCAAGCGAATGCTGAGCAGCGTCTCGGCGGTGTTGCGCTCGTACCGGAGGTACTGCGCGGGCATCGGGCTGTCGTGCAACACGGCGCGCAACGCGTCGAGCAAGAAGTCGTTGTCGATCTGATCGCGCACGCTCACCCGCAGTCCGCCCGGATAGGCGCGCACGACCGCTCCGTAGTTCAGCAACTGATCGACGAGCTTCTCGGGATCCTCCATGGGGATGAACAAGAAGTTGGTATACGAGCGCAGGGGTGCCAGGCCCAACGCCGTCGAGCTCACTCGTTAGTCGGTCACGTTCGTCGAGTGCACTCGTGATGTCGAGTGGCGAGGAGAGTGCGGCCAGCGCGAGCGCGGCCGAGAGCGAGGACACCGACAGCGGTGCCTGACGCGAACTGATCGCCTCGATGAGATCAGGACTGGCGAGGGCGTACCCGACGCGGGCCCCCGCGAGACCAAAGGCCTTAGAGAAGGTACGCAGGATGATGATGCCCTCATCAAGTCGATCGATCGCGTCGACGCCGGCGTACTGGGCGTACGCCTCATCCACGACGATCTGACCCGGCACGTCGGGGATCTCGCAGAGCTCACCGGTCGGATTATTCGGTCGACAGACGTAGACGAGGTCCGCCACGGCCGGATCATCCACCACCGTTGCTCCCGCCATGATCGCCGCGTAGCGGTACATCGAATAGGAGTAGCTGGGCACGGTCGCGATGGTGCCCACCGGTCGCAAACATCTGAGCGAGCAGGACGATGAACTCGTCACTGCCCGCGCCGAGCGCGACGTTCTCGACCTCGAGGCCGTGGTACCGGGCGATCGCCTCGCGCAAGGGTAGATAACGTCCGCGCTCGTACTCGTTCACCTCAGCCAGAGCGCGTGCGAGGGCGGCCGGGCGCGCACTCGGCGGGGGCGCCGCGGCGACGTTGCCGTCGAACCGCACGATCGCGCGCGGGTCAAGGCCCACGCGGCGAGCTATTACCTCGGTCGAGGGCGGCCACTGATAGGCCTCCAGGGCAACGGGTCTCATCGCCGGGCCGTGGCCTTGTGCGCGCTCATACCCTCGAGTTCGGCCAGCGCCTCGATCGTCGGCGCGAGTCGCTCCAGGCCGTCCTTGCTGACGCGCTGGACGGTGACCGTCTTCATGAACGCTTCGAGACCCAGTCCCCCGGTCGACTTCGCCCAGCCACCGGTGGGAAGGACGTGATTCCCACCGGTGGCGTAGTCGCCCGCAGGCACCGGCGAATAAGGACCAACAAAGACCGCACCGGCGTTGCGAATCCGTGGCGCGAGCGACTCGGCGCGCTCGCCCAGCAAAAAGACGTGCTCCGCGGCGTAACCCTCGACTTGCGCGAGGGCGGCTTCGAGGTCGTCGCCCACGCGCACCACAAATCCTCGGGAGTCGGGTCCGTGCTCCATCTGCGCGGCAATCTCCTGGGCAATGATCGCCTCGTCGACGCCTTCGTCAGCCACCACCACGATCTCGCTCGGCCCCGCGGGCAGGTCGATCGCCACGTCGCGACTCACGATGAGTTTGGCGGCGTTCACCGCAGCGTTACCGGGTCCAAAGATCTTGTCGACCGGCGCGATCGACTCGGTACCGTACGCCATGGCAGCGATCGCCTGAGCGCCGCCCACGGCCCACACCTCCTCGATGCCGAGCAGCGACTGCCGTTGCCGCCACGGCGGCGGAGCCGTTGGGTGGGGTGCACACCACAATTCGCTCGACTCCCGCGACTTGTGCGGGCACCGCGCTCATGATGAGCGAGGAGACCAGTCCTTTGGGCACGTAGATTCCCACCGAGTGCAACGGTGTCCATCGCCGCTCGAGCGTGACACCGGGTGAGACCTCCATCATGAGGTCCGCGGGACGCTGAGCCGCGTGCCAGGTGCGAACGCTCTGCGCGGCGGCGAGAACCGCCGCGGTGGGAATGTCTCCGTACGCGACCGCCCGTTCGGGCGCATCGGACGTCGTCGCGTCGAGCAGTTTTGACCACTCGACGAGCGCATCGTCCCCGCGCTCGCGAACGGAGTTCACGATGTCGTCGATCGTGAAGGTCACATTGGTCTTGACGGGAGTACTCACGGGACCATCCGCTCGACGGGCAGAGTCAGGATCGAACTCGCTCCCGCCATCTCGAGTCGGGGCAACAGGGACCAGATGTCGGCGGCCGGTACGAGCGCGTGCACGGCGACCACACCCGGTGTCGCCAGATCCATCACGGTCGGCGAACCCGAGGTGGGCAGGATGGCGGTCACTTCGGCGAGTCGAGACTTGGGCACATTGCACAAGAGGTACCGGTTGGCCCGCGCGTTGATCACGGACCCGAGGACCGTCGTGAGAGTCCGGCGCGCCTCGGAGTCCTTGGCGTTCACCTGACCCACGAGCACTGCCTCGGACTCGAAGAGCACGCCAATCGAGCGCAGACCATTGGTACGCAGGGTGCTGCCCGTCGAGACGAGGTCGATGATCGCGTCAGCCAGGCCCAGTCGCGGTGAGATCTCGACCGAACCCGCCACCGTGACGATCTCGGCGCTGACGCCGCGCTCGGCAAGCGCTTTGGCGGCGATGCGCGGGTGCGAGGTGGCAATGCGTCGACCCTCCAAGTCCTCGATCTCGCGCGCGTCGTCTTCGTTCGACACGGCCGCCTGCAGCGAACACGCGCCGAAGCCGAGGCGGAGGAGCACGTCGACATTGCACTCGCGTTCGTTAATCAGATCGAGACCGGTGATGCCACAGTCCACGACGCCGTCCTGGACATACTCGGGCACGTCATCGGCCCGCACGAAGAGTAAGTCAATGTCGGCGTTGCGACAGTGGGCCTGGAGCATCCGCTCGCCCGCTTCCTGAGGGGCGACACCGCTCGCCTCGAGCAGAAGCCAGGAGGGTTCGCGCAGTCGACCCTTCGACGGAAGGGCCATGGTTAGTCGACGGGTCATCGTCGTCCTCTCTTGAGCACGGCGCGGTATCCACCTTCGCCGTGGTGTAGCCACTGGGCCACGCGCGTGATCGTGGCCGTCGACGCGCCGGTGCGTCGTGAGATCTCTTGGTAGGACACGCCCTCGTCGACCAGTCGAGCGACCTGGAGTCGCTGTCCCATGGCA
Organism: uncultured Acidimicrobiaceae bacterium; assembly: GCA_963791015.1. Taxonomy (GTDB): domain Bacteria; phylum Actinomycetota; class Acidimicrobiia; order Acidimicrobiales; family RAAP-2; genus RAAP-2. The sequence goes on from CAWBQX010000002.1 coordinate 740,483, forward strand.
TCGAGCTCGGTCGTCGTGCACAGGTCGCGCAGGAATGCTCGCACGACCTCGGGATCACGCAAGTGCGCGATGGCGTCGATGAGTTCATCGAAACGCGACGCCGTCTCGGGGCTCGCGTCGGCGGGAACTACCTTTCCACTGGTCATGCTTGCATGCTAATATGCTAACTCGCTACTATGCAACTCATCCCCGCCCTCGACGTCCTCGGTGACGACGCCGTGCGCCTCGAACAGGGCGACTACAACCGCGTTCTCTTTCGCCAACCGCTCGAGGAGTTCATGGAGCGCATCGTGGCGACCGGACCTCCCCTCGTCCACGTCGTCGATCTTCAGGGAGCGCGCGACGGAGCACTGCGACCCCAGGTCATCGAGCGATGCCAACGCGCGGCGGGCGATATTCCCCTCCAGGTTTCGGGGGGCATTCGAACTCTGGACAGTGCTCGCGCGGCCCTCGACGCAGGCGCGCAGCGCGTGATCGTGGGCACGGCACTCTGGGCCGACGACGACGCGTTGGATGTTTTTGTCGAATCCCTCGGCGACCAACTCGTCGCAGCGATCGATGTGCGCGACGGGCAGATCGCCGTGCGAGGGTGGCGCGAGAGTGCCAATCTCACCTTCACCGACGCGCTGGAGCGTTGTACGCGTGCGGGAGTGACACGTGTTCACGTCACCGCCATCGACCGGGACGGCACGATGCGCGGACCAGATCTCCCCCTCTATGAACAGGCGTGTCGCAGCGACGTACTCGTCGTGGCCGCCGGCGGTGTGCGCGACGACGCCGATGTCGAAGCCCTGGCCGTCGTGGGCTGCGAGGCAGCGGTGATGGGGGTGGGCTACCTCACTCGACTAGGACTGTGAACCGACTTACGGCTGAATGACGTTGTGAAGTTCGATGTACTCGGTGGACATGGCGTCAGGGTCCGGAAGATTGGGCAGAACGAATCCGTTGTACCAGGCTTCTTGTTGGGCCTGGGTCTCCCAGACTTCGCCGACAGCAAAGCCGCCGGGAACCGGATACGCGACGTGCATGAGGAAGCCGGGCTGCTCCGGTATGAGGGATGTCAGGCCAGCGCTGATCTGGTCGTACGTCGCTTCATCCAAACCGGTGGCGGAAATTCTGACGAGTACGGCCACGAGGGCCTCCTTTGTTGGTGGTCTGGGGAGGCTACACCTGTTCGTTCCGTATTTCTCAACGACGACGTGAACGGAGTCCGAACTTCTACGAGGGAGCGTCGTGCTCGTAGATCTGCAAGTAGTTGCCGTTATAAAGCACGTGGTAGTTACGCGCAAACCAGGACTGCAACTGCGGGTCAGTCGGGATGGCCGAGAACTCGGGGCTATTGGCGACTACGTACTGGGCCGCCTCAAAATAACTCTTCCACTGCCGTATGAGCCCCGCTGTGGGAGTCGTCGTCTCATTGCCCCCCAGCAGTCGGGTGCCGATGGGATCAATCACCTGGGGGCAGGCCGCATCGTCGGAGAAAAACCGATTCTCCAAGATGCCGTAGCCGACGTTGTCGTACACGACGCACGCGCCCGGTGGAATGAGTTGAGGGATCTTGTTGAGCGAGGCGAATCCGCTCAACTCACCCACCGATGAATAGAAAACCGTCGTCCACATGACGATGCCCACCACGAGGCCCACGAACCCAACGGCTGCACCCCACGACACAAATCTGCGCATTGAGCGCGAAAGCGTGAAGCCGCGAGTCAGTGGACCAAGTGACTCTCTCAGTCGCCCGATCGAGACCGCCCCGAGCGCCACCAGGAAGGGAACGACGAAGGCCGCGTAGTGCGGGTAGAACACTGGCCCGGCGAGTATTCCCCACGTGACGAACACCGCCGCTACCACGATGAAGAGATCCGTATCGTTTCGGGCGACGCGGCGCGAATATCCAAGCGCCACGATGCACAGAAATAGGACGACGATTACGGACACGTCGAAGGTACTGGGAGCGAATTGAGTCAGAGCGAACCCCGTCATACCGACCAACCGCGCTACGACGCCCGCCGCGTCCCCCGTAAACGGCTTCCTCGTTAGTTGAGCAATCAGAACTTGGTGGAGAAAATTGCTTGGGGCCGCGAGGATGAACGGCAGTGCGATCACAGAGAAAGTGGCAATCGCGGCACCGACGAATACCACGACGCGCTTTCGATTCGTCACCGCGAGGCAGATGATCATTGCCACAAAGGGAAAGATCGCCCACACTTTCATCAAGCCCGCGAAGCCAAAGAGTGCCCCGCCCAGCACCAACGACAGGTTCATCGTCCGTGCGCGACTCGCCAGAGGCGAGAAGATGACGACCGCCCCGAGCAGGACGAAGAACACGACGTACTGCTCTAAGAACAGTGCGGAACTGATGTCCGACGCGATTGGCATGAACGCGAGGCCCAAGCCGGCGATGAGCATGGCCGCGCGGCCGCGATGCCGAACCAACAGGCACACCAAGCTCACGTTGAGGGCCGAGACGAATGAAGTCATGACCCGGGCAACGATCAGCCCGTCGTGAGTCCCAAAGATTCGGCTGAACGCCGCAGCCGGACTCAAGAGAATGAGTATCCCCGGCGGTTGAACGAAGACGAAGTCTCGGTACGGCAGGCTGCCCGAGACGAGACGAATAGAACCCGCGAGGTAGACCCCGGAGTCATAGACGCCCACCAATTCCGGCCGCGTGATCTGCCAGAACGACATGCCAAGGCTCAGCAGACCGGTCCCCACGACGATCAAGAACATCTGTCGTCGCCGGTCGTCAATCCGCAGCAGGCGTGGTTCCCGTGGACGTCGATACCTGCGCTTGGGCGACGGCACACGGGGAGCGATGGGACGCGAAGGTGGTCTACCTAGCGGCGGCGAGATCGTTTCGGCGAAGTCGGAGTCAGTACGAATGGCGATGGCTCAGTACCTGCCCTCAAGTTCCGACACCATCGATTCACGATCTCCTGTATAGATATTGAGGCTGACCCAAGTATCACAGGTGCCTTTGAAAATTTGTGTCATTTGCGCGTTTTGTGTGATCGACGCCCAACGCACGTCGTTCACGGCGTTTATCCGCGAGAAGTTGTCGACATCGGGTGACCGACTGGGGTGCACCGTAGAGTCGAGACGTGGTGTCGAAAAATCTCGAAACTGCAATACGTCAGACGTGTCTCTCTTTTCCCGAAGCGACGGAGAAGCTCAGTCATGGCTCGCCCGCGTTTTTCGCTGGCCGCCAGTTCGCGATGCTCTGGAGTGAGGGGCACCACGATCACACGTTCCCTCACTTATGGTGTGCCGCGCCGGAAGGAGTGCAGAGTGCTCTCATCGCGAGTGCGCCGGAGCGGTACTTCTATCCCCCCTACGTCGGATCGCGCGGCTGGCTCGGCGTTCGTCTCGATGGACGCATCGACTTCGAGGAACTTGACGAGATCTTGGAAGACGCCTATCGCTGCGTCGCGTCGAAACGTCTGATCGCCGAACTCGACGGGCGTCGTTAACGAACAGGTTTTTCGTCCGCGCAGACGGCACACCGACCCAGCACGGCGAAGTGGCGGGGGTCGACCACGAATCCGTACTGCTGTTTGGCCGCCGTCGTCAGGTCACGAAAGAACTCTTCGGGCGCTTCCATCTGACCGTCGCAGACCTCACACACCAGGTGCCCGTGCGTCTCGGAGGCCAGATGGTAGGTGGCGGGACCGTGACCGAGGTGTGAGTGAATGATGACGCCGAGGCGCTCGAGCTCATCCAGGTTGCGGTAGATGGTCGAGAGGTGCACATCGGGCGCGATGCGCTGGACTTCTTGGGCTAGCTCCTCGGCGGTGTGGTGTGGTCCGCTCTCGAAGAGACAGCTGAGCAGGACGCGCCGGGACGTGGTGACGCGGCCGCCCTTTTCTCGCAACAACTCGAGCACCCCTTCGACGGGGTCGCCGTCGACTGTCACGTCGCCTGTTGACGCTGATCGGACCACGGCCCCACCTTAGTCACCAAATACGTCCAATTCGTTCTTGCGTCCAGTTCTTGTTTATGGCAAGATTTCGGAAACGATCGGGGGCGACCGTGGCACCACAGTTTCGACGAAGTCCGCATGTCGTGGGTCGAGGCGGATAGATGACCGCGCTCGAGGCCCTCCCCACCCGACGCCAGCGACTACGCAGCTCACTCTCTCCCGCGGAGTGGCGACGCGCGCAGTGGATGTTTGGCTCGATCATTCTGCTGCACGCCCTGGGATTTGGCATCTTCATCGCCTTCGTGGTGCCCGGTCACTACAAGGGTCTCGGATTCGGAGTCAGCATTCTCGCCTACACGCTGGGTGCGCGCCACGCGTTCGACGCCGACCACATCTCGGCCATTGACAACACCACCCGAAAGCTCATGGCTGACCGACAAGGCATTCCCGGGGCCAAGCGTCCGCTCAGCGTGGGGTACTTCTTCTCGCTCGGACACTCCACGATCGTGGTCGCGATCGGACTCGGTCTCGTCATCGCCGAAAAGGCCGTGTACGGAGCGGTCTCCAACAACGGCTCGGGCCTCGAACAGTTCGGCGGGGTCTTTGGCACGATCATCTCGGCCTGCTTCTTGTACCTCATCGCCCTGCTCAACATCGTCATTCTGGCCGGCATCATGAAGGTCTTTCGCTCGATGAAGGACGGCTCCTACGACGAAGAGGAACTCGAGCGCCAACTCAACAATCGCGGACTGATGTTCCGGTTCTTTGGCAAGTGGATGCGCTCGATCAACAAGGAGTGGCAGATGTACCCCGTCGGGGTCGTCTTCGGTCTGGGCTTTGACACGGCCACCGAGGTTGCGCTGCTCGCCACGACCGCACTGCTCGCCTCCAAGGCTCTGCCCTGGTACTCCATCATGTGCCTGCCCATCCTCTTTACCGCTGGCATGGCGCTACTCGACACACTCGATGGCTGCTTCATGAACATGGCGTACGGCTGGGCGTTCCTCAACCCGGTGCGCCGGATCTACTACAACCTCACCATCACGGGGCTGTCGGTTGCCATCTGCTTTTTCATCGGGACTATCGAGATCCTCGGACTACTCCCCCACGAGCTGCACTGGAAGGGCGGCTTCTGGCACTTCATGGAGAACTTCAACATCAACGCGGCTGGCTTCATCATCGTGGGCATGTTCATCCTCACCTGGGGCGGGGCGATGGTGATCTGGAAGTACGGACGGGTCGAGGAAAAGTGGTCGTCGAAACTCCGGCCCATGGCCGATCTCGCCGACTGAGCGCGTCAGCTGGTCGTGTTCGACGCGGCGAGAGGGAACTGCAGAATCACCGAGAGTCCCCCTCCGGGGGTGTCTTCGAGTCGAACGTGTCCGTTCACCAACCTCATGAATCCTGAGGCCACACTGATGCCCAGCGCCGCCGGACGCTCACCATTCAGTCGCCCCAGCGGATCAAGCAGGACCGCGCGCTGACTGGCGGTCAACCCGGGACCCTGATCGATCACCAGAATCTCCATAACGTCCCCCGCCACCCCCGCGGTGATGCGTACGGGTGATGACATCGGAGAGAATCGACACGCGTTGGTGATGACGATCTCGAGCACGCGCTCGGCCAACAGTGGATCGGTGGTCACGGGAGCGAGTTCGACCGCCACGTCAATGTCGAGGGGATGACCGGTCGTGTCGACATTCGCCAGCGCGCGAGTGACGAGAGAGCCCACACTCACCGTCGACTCGCGAACACTCACGTTGTTGGTCTCCAGGCGACCGAGGTCGACCAAGTTGTTCACGACCCGGGTCAGGCGATGCACCTCGGCGTCCACCGCGAGCAGGCGCTCTCGTTGCACGCGCACGGGCGCAGTCGCGTCGCCATCCAGGAGTGACGTCACCTTGAACTGAATACTTTCCAGTGAGCCACTCAGCTCGGTGGAGACGGCGCGCATGAGACCCGATCGGGTGACCTCCACGTCCGCGAGGTCGCGCAGCTGAGATGCTTCGCGCACGCTGCGCACTACGCGCAAGCCATAGCCGACGCGCACCGCGAAGGAACTCACCAGTTGGCGATCCTCGCCATCGAGGTCGACTCCCTCGATGGCGAGCGCGTAGTGGTCTTCAATCGGGAACTGACTCGCCGCCGCGATGTTCGTGAGTGGCGCACCGCTCACCACGTCGCCGCGCCACTCACCGTCACGATCGGTGACGATGGCCACGCTCGACGCGTCGAGGACTTGGCGCAACGAATCCAACAGCGGTAACAGGTCGTCGTGCGAGGTGCCCGTCGTGGCGACCGCACTCGCGAGGATCTGTGCTTCGGCACGGGCTCGTTCGGCCTCACTCGAGCGTCGCGCAAATCGGCTGACCGAAAAACTCGCCGCGACGGCGAACACGAGAAACGCCACGAGAGAAACGACGTCGTCCGGCCGACTGATCGCAAAGGAGTGGATGGGCTGGGTGAAGTAGAAGTTCTCGAGGGTGAACGCGGCCACCCCGGCCACGATGCCCACGACGACGCCACCCAGTGTGGCCAGTCCGAGCACGATCACCAGATAGACCAGGATGTCGGTCGAGAGAGACAGACTCGAGCGAGCGGCGGTGAGAATCCAGGTAAACAACGGCAGTAGTACCAGCCCGCCGCCGAGACCCAGGAGTTGTCGGGACCATGACATCCGGTCCTTCCGACGACGGCGGTGCTCGTGGCTGGGCCGAGCGGCGTCGTCGATGGAGATCACGTGAACGTCGAGATCGGGCGTATGTCGCAGCAGGTTCTGGATCACGCCGCCGAAGGGCTGGTACCACTTTCGCGAGTGACTCGATCCGACGATGATCTGCGTGCCGCGCTCGGAGCGTGCGAACGCCACGAGCGCCGTGGCGACGTCATCGTCCACGATCTCGTGATATGTACCCTCGAACTCGTTGATCAACTCCTTGGCGAGAGTGGGATCGATGTTCGCGCGCCGCTCGGAGTCGGCGGGAACGATGTGCACCCCAATGATTTCGGCTCCCGTGCGCGAAGCGATGCGCGCCGCCCGGCGCAGGAGCACCTCATCCGAGGCGAGACCCTGCACCCCCACGATCAATCGCTCGCGGGTCTCCCAGGTGTCGGGGATCTCGTGTTCGTCCTGATAGCGCTGGAGCGCGTCTTCCACGCGATCGGCCAACCACAACAGCGCCAGCTCGCGTAGCGCACTGAGGTTGCCGACGCGAAAGTAGTTCGAGAGTGACGCGTCGATCTTGTCGGCGGTGTAGATATTGCCGTGCGCCATGCGCCGACGCAGAGCCTCCGGAGTGACGTCCACCAGCTCGATCTGCTCCGCGCGGCGCACCACCGCGTCGGGCACCGTCTCTTGTTGAGTGATGCCGGTGATTTTGGCCACCACGTCGTTCACCGACTCGAGGTGCTGGATGTTCACCGTCGTGATGACATCGATGCCGGCGGCCAAGAGCTCCTCCACGTCCTGCCAGCGCTTCTCGTTCTTGCTGCCCGGCGCGTTGGTGTGCGCGAGTTCGTCCACCAAGACGACGTCGGGATGCCGCGCCAGTACGGCGTCCACGTCCATTTCCTCGAAACTCGCGTCGCGATACTCGTGAACCACGCGTGGGACGATCTCGAGGTCGCGCAGTTGGGCAACGGTTTTGGGCCGGTTGTGCGTCTCGACGTAGCCGACCACGACGTCGGTCCCTCGATCGCGACGGCGCCACCCTTCGTCGAGCATTCGATAGGTCTTACCAACCCCGGGGGCCGAACCGAGGTAGACGCGCAGCTGACCGCGCATCAGACCGTCTTGCTGTCGCTGGCCAAGGCTGCGGCCACCACGTTGGCGAGCACTGCAGCGACGCTGCGACGTTCTTGGTTCACCGGTTGGCCCGGGGTGGGCGTGATGACGAATCGCCCAAAGGAGCGTCCCTTCCACAGAGCGACGATCTGGGCTTCGGGGCCGGGTATGCCGATCGCCTCGGACGGCCAGGCCATACCCACGTGCGCGACTTCGCCGTCCGCCAGGATGCTCGCCATGGGTAGATCGGCGACACGGTGATCAAAGCGACAGGCCCGCAGGTGGAGCAGATCGACGAGCATTACCTCCGCGCGCCCGATAAGGACTGAACCGGGCGACGTCTGAGCGAGGTCCGTGAGTTCGCGCACCATCGCAACGTACCCGGACTCTTCGCTGGAAACGCGCTGGTGATGACGGGCGCGGGCGGCCAGTTCCGTGACGGCGACTCCCACCACCAGCAGGCAGATCGTGATCTCGCGGGGGTCGCGTCCGTGGATATCGAAACTGTTGTAGGGGTGGGTGAAGAAGAAATCGAACCACAGGGTGGCCGATGCACTGGCCACGTAGCCGCCGGCTCGCCCGCTGGCGGTGGCGATCGCCACGATCACGGCAACCAAGATGAGGGCCGTGGCGGCATTGGTCAGACTGGCGCGCGCGGGAACAAGCACTGCCGCCACGGCGAGGGGGGCCGTGACGGCGAGTGCGACCATGATGCGCTGACGGTGGTGCGCAAACCACTCCATAAACGTCCCCTCTTCTATGCAGTTACTTCTTCAACGCGGCGAGTCCCTCGTTGAGTTGCAACACGTCGATGTACTGAGCCCCGAGAAAGCCCCACTGCGCGGGGTGCGTGTAGCTCACGATCAGAGCACGCAGTCGCGTGCTCGAGATGCCGGTCGCCTTGGCGACCATCGGGATCTGGACAATCGCGTCCTGTTGGGAGATGTCCGGGTCATAGCCCGAGCCCGAGGTGGTGACGAGATCCGGGGTGGGGTTGACGCCGCGCGCGTGCCAGTACTTCACCAGCGCCTTGGTGTCGGTGAGCAACTCCTGGGAGCGCGGACCGAGGTTCGTCGCGCCCGAGCTACCCGCCACGCCGTTGAGGGTGTAGGGGTCATCTCCCGGGTGACCGGCTGGGCTCGGGTCCTTGGCGTTGGCGTCGGCGTAGGGGCCGAGGTCATCGGGGCGGCCCTGGAAGACGCAACTGCCGAGGGGATGTCCCGGGCACGTGGTGAGGTTCCACGGCTGACCGATCAGCGTCGAACCATCGGCAGTGATCGATCCATCGGCCTGACTCTTGAAGAGCAGTTGTGAGACGCCGGTGCCGGCGAAGGCGTAAACGAAGCCAAAGAAGACCAGGCAGATCACTGCGAAGATCAACGAACGGCGAAGGTGTACCAGCATGTCAATTCCTTTTAATAAGCGTGTAGAGCGACGAGGATGAGGTCAATGAGCTTGATGAAGATGAAGGGCACGATGATCCCGCCCACCCCATAGATCAAGACGTTGCGTCGAAGGATCACTGAGGACTTCGACGCGCGGAACTTCACCCCGCGAAGAGCCAACGGGATCAGCGCGATAATGACCAGCGCGTTGAAGATGACCGCCGACAGCACGGCGCTCTCGGGGCTGTGGAGTTTCATCACGTTGAGTGCCCCGAGCGGCTTATTGCTCAACCCGTAGGCGAAGACAAACAGCGCGGGGATAATGGCGAAGTACTTGGCCACGTCGTTGGCGATCGAGAAGGTCGTGAGTGAGCCGCGCGTGATGAGCAGTTGCTTGCCGATCTCGACGATGTCGATGAGCTTGGTCGGATTCGAGTCGAGGTCGACCATATTGCCCGCCTCTTTGGCGGCCGTCGTGCCGGTGTTCATCGCCACGCCCACGTCGGCTTGGGCCAGTGCGGGCGCGTCGTTCGTGCCGTCGCCGGTCATCGCGACGAGCTTGCCGCCCTCTTGCTGCTGCTTGATCAGGGCCATCTTCGCCTCGGGCGTCGCTTCGGCGAGAAAGTCATCGACGCCCGCCTCCTGGGCGATCGCGGCCGCGGTGAGCGGGTTGTCGCCGGTGATCATCACGGTGCGAATGCCCATCTGGCGCATCTCTTCGAACTTCTCGCGGATGCCCTGCTTGACGACGTCTTTGAGTTCGATGACGCCGAGGATGTCGGGTCCGTCGGCCACCACGAGTGGCGTCGAGCCTTCGCGGGACACGCGCTCGACGATGGCGTCGAGATCGGCCGGCACGCTGCCGCCCTGCTCTTGGACCCAGCGCTTCACCGAGTCGCCCGCACCCTTGCGAATTTGGCGCGAACCGATGTCGAGGCCGGACATGCGCGTAGTGGCCGTGAAGGGAACGAACTCGTGCTCGCCCTCCATCGGACGCTCGCGAATTCCGTAGAGGTCCTTAGCGAGAACCACGACGGAGCGGCCTTCGGGTGTCTCGTCGGCGAGCGAAGCCAGTTGGGCAACGTCGGCCACTTCTTGTTCGCTGTGACCCGCGACTGGAAAGAAGCTCGAAGCCATGCGGTTGCCCAGGGTGATCGTGCCGGTCTTGTCGAGCAGCAGGGTCTGGACGTCCCCGGCCGCCTCCACCGCTCGACCGCTCATGGCGAGCACGTTGCGTTGGACGAGTCGGTCCATACCCGCGATGCCGATCGCCGAGAGCAGCGCACCAATCGTGGTCGGAATGAGGCAGACCAACAGCGCGACGAGGACCACGACCGAGACCGACGCGCCGCCGAAGTTCGCAAAGGGCACGAGGGTCACTACGACGGGGATGAAGATAATGGTGAGCACCGCCAACAGAATGGTAAGGGCGATCTCGTTGGGGGTCTTTTGGCGGTTGGCTCCCTCGACCAGAGTGATCATCCGATCGATAAACGTCTGGCCTCGTTCGGCGGTGATGCGCACCACAATGCGGTCACTGAGCACCTTGGTGCCGCCGGTCACCGCCGAGCGGTCACCCCCGGACTCGCGGATGACCGGAGCGGATTCACCGGTGATCGCCGACTCGTCGACCGAGGCGATGCCTTCGATAATCTCCCCATCCGAGGGGATGACGTCGCCCGCCTCACAGACAACGACGTCACCCTTGTTGAGGGTCGCGGCCGGCACCAACTCCTCGGTGCCGTCGCTCTTGAGACGTCGTGCCTCGGTGTCCGAGCGCATTTTGCGCAGGGTGTCGGCCTGGGCCTTGCCCCGCCCCTCGGCCATGGCCTCGGCGAAGTTGGCGAAGATCACGGTCAACACCAGCCAGACCGTGATCGACCAGGTAAAGGTGCTGGGGTGCGCGCACGCCTCGACGAAGGTAATGACGGAACCGACCAGTACGACGAACATCACCGGGTTCTTCACCTGAATACGCGGGTCGAGCTTGCGAATCGAGTCCTTGAGGGCCTGGCGCAGAATCGGACCATCAAAGAGGCCGCGCGACTGGGCGACCCCGTGGGGCTGGGAGGGCTGACTCGTGGGCTGGTTGAGAACGGTCGTCATTAGAAGAACCTCGAGTGGACTAGTTGCTCGACGACGGGGCCGAGGGAGAGAGCGGGGAAGAAGGTGAGGCCACCGATGATCAAGATGACTCCGATGGTGAGTCCGACGAACATGCCGTTGTCGGTGCGGAATGTGCCCAGGGACTCAGGGACCACGTCCTTTTCGGCCAGGATGCCGCCGAGAGCAAGTGACGGGATGATGATGCCGAATCGGCCGATCAACATCGCGACGGCTCCGAGAATGTTGTAGAAGGGCGTGTTGCCGGTGAGTCCGCCGAAGGCCGACCCGTTGTTGTTCGACTGGGACGTAAAGGCGTAGAGGATCTCGCTGAAGCCGTGCGGTCCCGAGTTAAGTGGACCCGCTCGCCCGGCCACGGTCGACACGGCGATGCCCGTGAGGATGATGACCGTGAGGGGCATCACCAAGGAGGCGAAGCCGGCGAGTTTGACCTCCTTCGCCTGGATTTTCTTGCCTAAATACTCCGGCGTTCGTCCGATCATGAGCCCACCGATGAACACGGCCAGGATGGCGTAGATCAGCAAGGTATAGAGGCCACTGCCCGTGCCACCGGGGGTGACCTCGCCGAGCATCATGCCCGTGAGCAACCCGAAGCCGCCGATCGGCGTGAATGAGTCATAGGACGCGTCGGCCGAGCCGGTCGACGTTTGGGTCGAGGAGGTGGCGAAGAGTGCGGTCGACGTGTCGCCGAAGCGCACCTCTTTACCTTCGGTGTTGCCCACGGTGGAGTGAATGCCGGCCGCCTGGACGGCGGGGTTGTTGTGGTGCTCGGCACTAATGGTGATCGCCGCGACCGAGGCAAAGATGATCACCATCGCCGCGAGCAGGGCCGCGCCGTGCTTGATGCTGCCGACCATCTTGCCGAACGTGTACGTCAGGGCGAAGGGAATACTGAGCAGCAAGTACATGGAGAGAAAGTTGGTCAGACCCGTCGGATTCTCAAAGGGCGTGGCCGAGTTCTGGTCGAGGAACCCGCCACCATTGGTGCCGAGCTGCTTGATCGCCTCCATGAAGCCAATGGGTCCGCGCGCGATGGTCTGAGTGATGTTGTTGAGCACGTCGTGGAAGGTCGCCGTACCCGCCAACGTCTCGACGGCACCCTGACCGACGAAGATGATGCCGAAGATAAAGGCCACGGGCAGCAGGATGTAGAGCATGCAGCGAGTCATGTCCACCCAGAAGTTGCCGATCGTGGGCGACTTGCGACGCGCGAAGCCCCGCACCATCGCGATCGCGACCGCGATACCTACGGCCGGTGAGACGAACTGCTGGACGGTGAGAGCACCAATCTGAGAGAAGTACGACATCGTCGTCTCTCCGCCATAGTTCTGCCAGTTCGTGTTCGTAACGAACGAGGCGGACGTATTGAAGCTCAGTGCGGACCCCACGCCCGATTCGTGCTGCGGGTTGAGGGGCAGGTGGCCCTGAATTCGCAAGATGACGTAGGTGAAGACGAGTGAGACGAACGTGAAGATCACCAGCGCTCCGGCGTAGCGCTTCCACGTCTGCTCTTGTTCGGGACTGGTGCCGAGCGCTCGGTAGACGGGTCGCTCGAGCCAGCTCAGCCAGTGCACGCGGCCGTTAAAGACCGCCTCCATGTACGAACCGAGATAACGCCAGGTGAGCCCCAAGGTCACGACCAGCGCGATGAGAGTGACTAGCAGGCCCATTAGAACTTCTCAGGCTTGAACATGGCGTAGCCGATGTAGAGGAACATCGCCACCGAGACGATCAAAAGAATGATTTGGGAGTAACTCATACTTTGTCCAGCACCTTGATGAGGCCGAGCATCGCGAGCGTGGCCCCGATGAATCCGAGTATCGAGAAGAAATCTGCCATGACTCCATCGTCGTGGGTCGAATCTGAACAGATTCTCTAAAAGGTCTTACGCTTCTTCATTTTTTCTTCTTTCGCGTCGGCCGCGAACGGTGAATCGATTGGGACGATACTGAAAGGATGCAGAAGCGGCTTCTCGGATCGCTCATCGGAGTCGCGAGCGCGGCCGCTCTCGGCGGAGCCATGTATCCCTTGCGCGATCACCTGAGCGTGTCCACGAGCGCCCTCGTACTTGTCATCCCCGTCGTGGTGGGCGCGGTGCTGGGCGGTTTCGGAGCGGGAGCAATAAGTGTGCTCGCCGGCTTCGTCGTCTACGACGTCTTCTTCATTCCGCCCTACAACACGCTGAGCGTCGGGTCGGCCCAAAACTGGACGGCACTCATCGTCTACGTCGTCGTGATGTTGCTGGTCGCCCGGGTGGTGGACCGGCTTGACTCGACCCGCGTCGAAGCGGAACACGTCCGCGACACCGTGCGTCGCGTCGCGGAAGTCTCGGAACTACTGGTGGGTGATCGGCCCGTCGACGAGCTACTCAGAAACATTGTCAACACTGCCCAGAGCGTCTTTAATGTTCCGGGTGTCTCGCTGTTGGAAGAGGATCACGGCGTTCTCGTCGTCAAGGCAAGCGCCGGCGAACCGCTCAGCGCAGAAGAACTGTCCCAACTCGACCCTCACTCCGGGCGCCCGGTGCGTGTGGGCACCGTCGCCGGGGACTCGAGCGAGTTGCGCACGATCGCGCTCTCGGGGTCCGGGCGCGCTCTCGCGATCCTCGCCATGCGTGGCGTCCCGATCGCCGAGACCGACCGGGACTTGGTGAACACTTTCGCCAACGACGCCGCCCTCGCCCTTGAGCGCGCCGAACTACGCGAGCAGGCCCTGCGATCCAAACTCCTCGAAGAAGCGGACCGTTTCCGGCGCGGACTGCTGGGCGCGGTGTCCCACGACCTGCGCACACCGCTCGCCACCATCAAAGTTGCGTCGTCCACGCTGTCCAGCCGAGCCGAGCTCCTCTCGCCCGAGGACCGCACGCTGCTCTATCGGCTGGTCGAGATCGAGTCGGACCGCTTGACGCGACTGGTGACAAATCTCCTCGACATGACGCGCATCGAAGCCGGCGTCCTGAGCCTGCACCGCGAGTCGGTGCCGGTGCAAGCACTCGTGAGCGAATCCCTCGCCGCACTCAGTGCGACGCTCAGCGATCACTCGGTCGAGGTCACGGGTCTCGATACGTTGCCGCCCGTCGACGTGGACCCCGTCCTCATGGGTCAGGTCCTTGTCAACCTGCTCGACAACGCCGCGCGCCACGCTCCCACCCGTAGTGTGATATTCGTGACAGGCGAACGCCGGGGGACCAACGTCGTTCTCAGCGTCGCCGATCAGGGTCCCGGCGTGCCGGCTGCGGACCGCGAGACGATCTTTGACCGCTTCACGCAACTGGGAACGGGTGGGCGGGCCGGCCTCGGGCTCACCATCGCCAAGACATTCGTGGAAGCGCACGGCGAGCGCCTCTGGTACGAAGAGGCCCCGGGCGGCGGCGCTCGATTCATATTCACGCTGCCGATCGCGGCCCCGGCGCGACGCGCCTAGCCGTGGCCCACGTCCTCGTTGTCGACGACGACACGTCGCTGTTGCGCGCACTGCGCCTGGGCCTGGAGTCTGAGGGTCACCAAGTGTCATTCGCGTCGGACGGCGAGCACGGTCTGTCCCAGACAGCTCTACTCTCGCCCGACGTCGTGGTGCTCGACATCGGGCTGCCCGATATGGACGGACTGGTCGTGACCCGGCGCCTGCGCGAGTGGAGCGACGTGCCGATCATCATCCTCTCGGCCACGGGCGATGCCGCGCGCAAGATCGATGCGCTCAACGATGGCGCCGACGATTACGTCACCAAACCGTTTTCGATGGGCGAGCTGGAAGCGCGCATCCGTGCGGTGCTGCGAACTCGGGGCACCGACGCGCCCGATACCTCAGCCGACCTCGATCTCGGTTCCCTTCAGGTTGACTTCGTGCACCACGACGTGCATCAGAACGGAATCAAAGTCGATCTCACCGCCAAGGAGTTCGGCGTCCTCGCCTACCTCGCCAAGAACGCCGGTCGCACCTGCACGTATCAAATGATTCTGCGCGCCGTGTGGGGCGTCGGATATGGCGGCGAGGCGGCCTACGTGCACGCCTACGTGCATCGTCTCCGTCAGAAACTGGGCGACGAGAACGGCACCCTTATTCAAACGTCACCCGGGGTTGGCTACAGCCTTCAGCCCGTTCTGGAGACTTAGCGCGCCGTTGGCTCCAGTAGGGCGGCGCTCACAAAGTCCTTGAACTCAGCGGCGTCGATCACCACGTCGAGTTCACTGAAGCTGGGCTGCGGACTCAGCACGATGAGGCGAGATCCCTGAGACTCCGCGACCTGATTCTCAAAGCCCTGCGCGTCCAGGGCCAACGCCGCGGGGTCCTCGTCGCTCGTGAGCTCTGCCACCAGAGCGGTCAGCGATGACCCGGCCACGTCCTCGGCCACGAAACTAAGGCACCCGTTCGTCGCCACGTAGGAACCCGGGGTGGTCTGAGAAAAGAGAATCGCGGCTAACTGGTCCTGACCGATCGGCCCCACCGTGACTTTCTTCGACGCCTCGAGCGCGTCCGCCAAACTCACGCAGAGTTGGGCGAGATTGGTGGTGGGCGCATAGCTCACGTAGTTGTCGGCTTGGCGCGGCGCTCCCCACACACCGAATGTCGGTCGTCCGAGAAACGCCAGAGTCTCTAGCAAGCCGACCCCATACGTCGTGGATACCTCGGCTAGTCGGCACTGAGCGAGCTCGTGGACGCGATCCATTGATTCGAGAACGACGTCACAACGGGCTTGCCGCTCGGGGTGCAGGTCAACGAACCGCTGGACCATGGAGTCCAGATCTCCCCCGATGCCTCTCGCGATGAACAACGCACCCTTCACCCACGAATCCCATGGGACGTCGCGCTCCCCTGGGATCAGTGCGCAGGCGTCGAGAGCCTCGTAGATCGGACCGAGAGAGGAGAGGCGCCGACCGAGCAGTACGCGACGCATCGCAAAGAGTCGCAACGTGTCGATCGCCTCGTCGTTGATCCCGCGGCGAAAAAGATCCCCGCCGTCCTCACCGTCGGCGACGACCGACCGCACCACGCCGGCGACAAGGTCGTCGTTGTCGTCCGCGCGAAAGCGAATGAGCTCCGCGGCGTTCGATTGATATGGGCTCTGGTCCAACTGTCCCAGTAACCCGGTCATCCGATCGTTCACGCTCATGGAAGAATCCAGTGGGCTCGATGGGACATTCCACTACGGTACCCACCCCTGCGACCAGCCATAGAGTGCCGATATGGATGACGTCACCCCCGAGATTGCCCAGATCACCATCGACACGACCCACGCCCGGGCCAGCGCCGAGTTTTGGCGAGCCCTCCTCGGCCTGGTCTACCGCGAAGGTCACGAGCCACGCGCCGACGGTGAGGACGATCCCGCTGGCCACGACTGGCTGAACCTGTACTCGCCGCTCAACCGGCGGTCCCTCGCCTTCCAACAGGTCGATGAGCTTTCTCGCTCGACGTGGCCCGACGACACAATTCCTCAACAGATGCATCTCGACCTCACTGTGCGAACACGCGAGGAACTCGACGCCGTGCACGCGAAGGTTCTTAATCTCGGCGGTGAACTATTGCTCGATCGAACGCAGTCCAACGACGAGCCGCTGCGCGTCTACGCCGATCTGGACGGACATCCCTTTTGTATCTTCGTCCTCGACGAGAGTTGAGAACCGCTTAGCCCTCGACGCGGCGCGCGAGAAAAACAGGAATCGTCCGCGAGGTACGTTCCTGGTACTCGGCGTACGGCGGATAGGCCGCGACCGCGCGCTCCCACCACTGCGCGTACTCGTCGCCCTCAATCTGGCGCACGGTCACCGCAAAGGGCTCAGGTCCATCTTGCAGCTCAACGTCCTCGGGAAATGCCGCGAGGTTGTAGTACCACAGGGGGTTGTCGGGAGCCCCGCCCTTGGACGCCACCAGCGCGTACTCCCCCTCGTGCTCGACGCGCATGACGGGGGTCTTCCGGATCTTGCCACTCTTATGACCGCGCGTGGTGAAGATCACGATGGGCATATCCGAGTCACCCAACGTATTGGCGCGGGCACCACCCGAACTCTCATACTCCTCAACTTGGTTGCGCACCCACTCCGAGGGACTGGGCTCGTACTCACTGCTCAAGGCCATAGTGACATCCTCTCAACGACTGACGAGGCCGACCCTATCGGGTCGTTCACACGTGGACGGCGGTCGCCTGGCTCGGTGCGCCCTGAGCCACGAAGTCCTTGGGACGTATGAAGACGAAGGCACACAGCGCGCCGGCGAGGGCGAGGATGCCGCTCACGATGAACAAGTCATTGAGGGAGTTGGCAAAGCTCGAGCGAAGTCCCCCAAAGACGATGCCGTGGGCCGAGGGTGGTACCGCCCGAAGAACCCGCGAGACGTATCCCTCCTTCACGTTGAGCACGAGCAGGTTCATGTCGGCGGCCGACAGATGCAGAGGTGCGAGCGAGGAGTGCAGTCCGCTGGTGAGCGTCGAGGTGAAGATCGTCCCGTAGGTCGCGATACCCACCGCGATTCCAATCTGGCGGAACGTCGTATTCACGCCCGAAGCCATGCCCGAACGTTCCGGGCGCACCACTCCCACCGCCGTCGAGGCCAGCGGTGGATTAACCATCCCCGAACCAAAGCCAGCGATGACGAAACCGGGGATGAGGTGGGTCCACGTGGTTGTCCCGGTGAGCCCCCCCATGAGAAGCAGACCAATGCCGACCAACGTGAGTCCCGGACCGATGAGCCAACGAACGGGCATGTGACTACTGAGTCGCCCGGCAATGGTGGCCGACACCAAGGTGCCCGCGCTCAGGACTAACAGTCGCGCACCCGTGCCCAACGCCGAGTACCCGAGCGCGTACTGCAGGTACAACACGAGATAGACCAACATCGCAAACAGAGATCCGTTCATCGCAAAGGCGACCGCCAGACCCCCCGAGAACGTGGGAATTTTAAACAGCGACAGGTCGAACATCGGGTGCGCCACGCGCTTTTCGGTAACGATGAAAGCGACGAGCAGGGCAACCGCGATCCCGAGGCACACCCACACGCCGACATCGCCCCAGCCCTGTTCGCTCGCGCGAATCAGGCCGTAGACGAGCGATACCAGGCCAAGCGTGAGGAGTATGAAACCTGCCCAGTCCGGGCGTGAGGCGTCGGGGGTCTTGGACTCTTCGACCTGCCAGAGCGTGATCGCTATCGCGATGATGCCAATAGGAATGTTGACCAAGAAGATGGCGCGCCAGTTGATGCCGCTCGTGATCACGCCGCCCAGGATTGGGCCAAGCGCCACGGCCACGCCGGTGATCGCACCCCACACGCCGAAGGCAACGCCGCGATCCTTGCCGCGAAAGCTGTGCGCCAGCAGGGCCAGGGACGTCGAGAACAAGATCGCGCCACCCACACCTTGGGCCATGCGCGACAGAGTCAGCATCAACGGCGACTGGGCGAACCCGCACAGCAACGAACCGAGGGTGAAGATCACGAGTCCGATGGTGAAAAGCAGGCGTCGTCCGTAGCGGTCGGCCAGAGCCCCGGCAGTCAAGAGCAACGACGCCAGGGTCAGCGCGTAGGCGTCAACGACCCACTGAACGTCGGAGAAACTCGCGTGGAGTCCGCGTTGGATCTCGGGCAAGGCCACCGTCACGATCGTCACGTCGAGTAGCAACATGAATGTCGCAGCGCCGACCACTACCAATGTCCACCACTTGCGCTCCATGGCCCCTCCTTATTCGGATGTCAACTCAGCGTAAAGTCAGTCTGTGACATGAGTCACGTTGTCGGCCACCTTACGCGGAGCGTTTCAGAGTTCGTCTCCTGGGTAGTGTCGGAATCGAAACGTGCGACGTTCCAGGAGGAAGTTATGGCCAAGACCCCAGAACCGACCCCGTCACAGTTGATCGATGGGCGCATCAAGGAGCTCGGCGACTGGCGCGGAGAGATGCTGGGGCGCCTACGCGGGCTCATCAAAGAAGCGATTCCAGGCGTCGTCGAAGAGTGGAAGTGGCGCGGCGTACCGACCTGGTACGACAACGGAATGATCTGCACCGGAGAGACCTACAAGGAGATCGTCAAACTGACCTTCGCCAAGGGCGCGAAACTCGAGGACCCCGCGGGTCTCTTCAACTCGAGCCTCGAGGGCAACATCCGACGGGCCATCGACTTTCACCAGGGCGACAAGGTGAACGTCCGCGCGTTCAAGGCACTCGTCAAGGCGGCCGCGACCCTCAATACGACCAAGTAACGACGAAAACCGTATCCGCCGACGACGCGCGGCCGACAGCGACTTACACCGAGGGAATGGCGAGGTGATACGTGGGCGAGCGATACGAACGCCCGAACCAGCCGGTGTAGGTCGAATAGACCGGTACGACCCCGGAGGGCGCGGGGTTGGCGCGAATCAAACACTCGCCAAAGGGATTCGGCGCACACGTCCTGAGCATCGGGCCGATGTAGACCTTCACCTTGGTCACGGGATAAAAGCCGCTGGCGTTCGCGGCGATGCCCGTCAGTTGCAGTTCGCTGGGCACGGCGGCGGCCCGGTCGGGGTGAGCCGTGATCGCCAAACCCGAGTCCGCAACCGGAATCGCAAACTCAGGATCGGTAGGGGCTGAGTACCCGTACGCGTTGTAGGCCTGGGCCGTCACCCAATACACCTCGTGGTTGGTCAAACCCTTGACGGCGCAGTCGGGCTGGTAGGTCGCGGCCGCGCGACAGTACGTCGTGCCCGCTGCGTCGGTGACGGCCACGCGATACCCCTGCAC
This sequence comes from uncultured Acidimicrobiaceae bacterium, assembly GCA_963791015.1. Lineage (GTDB taxonomy): Bacteria > Actinomycetota > Acidimicrobiia > Acidimicrobiales > RAAP-2 > RAAP-2. The sequence continues at coordinate 760,400 of CAWBQX010000002.1, forward strand.
CGCAGCGCCGCCCGCGTGCGCGGAGGGGTGCATATACGTCGACACTTCACCACTGCGCACGTTGCCCGAGACTTGCTGGGGAGGAGAGGGGACGGCGTCGGCGCAACTGGCCGAGGGCTTTGCTGTCGCGATGTCACCGGCGACATCCACGGCGACATATTGACCCGCGCCGTAGGCGACCGATGTCCACGTCGACGGCGCGAGCGTCGCAACGGTTGTTGCCGTCCACGTCGCGCCGGTCGCTGAGGAGAGAATCGGATCACTCGATCCATCAGACGCACCCGCCGCGACGAAGGCGTCGCATCCGAAGGTGGCCGCATCAACTTGCTGAGCAGGTGAGTATTGGTGCAGCGTCCAGGCGTATCCGAAGACTGACGTTGCGACGTAGCCCGCGCCCGACGTGGAGTCGCCAAAGGCGACGAAGTTCCCGTTGCCGTAGGCGACTGCGCCCAAGTGCAACCCACCCGGAGGCACCGGAGTGCCGCCGGTCAATGGCTGGAAGATATCGCTCCAGTTCAGCCCGTTGAGCGACATCAAGACGTTGCCCTCGTGAGCGTCGACTGCGATGAACTTGCCGTCGCCGTAGGTGATTGAGGTGAAGTCGTCCAACGGCCGCCAGAAACGCTCGGTCCATGAGAGGCCGTTGGGTGAGGTCGCGATGGTGCCCACAGAGCTCACCGCGACGAACAGTCCGTCGCCGTAGGCGATGCTCGACCACTGGCCGCTCTGTTCGGCGCGCCCGGCCTGTTTGGGCGTGCCGGGGGGACCCGGCTCACTCGTCCACTGCGTGGCGTTCGAAGAGGTCATCTCGTTGGGGACGACGTCGGCCGAGGAGAGAGCCACGTAGTGACCATCGCCGTAGGCCACCGTTTGCCACGATCCGGTCGGAGCGCTTTGCTCAGTCCACGTTGAGGCATTCGGTGACGTGGCGACCTGGCCTCCCTGACTAAGGGCAATCCACTGACCGCCCAGGTAGTCGACCGATGACCAGGACACCGACGGACTTACGGCCGGCACGACGGTCCAGGTGGAGGGGGCCGCGGACGATATCGACACGGGAATGGCAAGGGACGCGCCGACCAGAACGGCCAGCGCCGCTCCTCGGTTACACCACCCTCGCAGAGGGAGTCGCGTCATGTGCCCTCACTTCCCTTGTGCCCCAATTCTCACGAGGTGAACGCACACGGCCCGCTACGAGTAATCAAGATTTCCTCAATTCTAGTTGAGACGGCGTACTCCGTAATAGTGCGGTGACGAGGAGAAATCCACGTTCGCTCAGAGCGGAGATTGCGAGCCTGAGTGAGTTTTCTCGCAGGATCCTGAATAATCACGCGCAAGAAAGTACGGGTCGACCTCGGCCAGTAGCGTCGTGGTTCGAACTCTCAGCGAGAAAGAGAACACATGGCCGTTCTCTTGATCGTTGTCATCTTCATCGTCGTGCTCGGTATCCAAGCGCTCGTCGCGAGCCACTCCAACTGGCACTGTGACAAGTGCGGCACCACTTTCTCGCTGTCCCCGTTGAAGGCGGCCCTGCTTCCCAACCGTTGGGGCGGGCAGAAGTTGGCCAAGTGCCCCAGGTGCGGCGTTCGCTCATGGGCGCACCGGGTACCGAAGGAAACCTGAGTCCCCGGGAAACCTGAGTCCACATCGGACTCTCAGTAACTTGAGGCCATGGCTAACTACGGCAACTGGCAATTCGAGATCTACGTGAACGGACTGTCGGGCGAACGTCCCGATTTGCCGATGACCTACGAGGAACTCGAACGTCGCGCCGAAGCGGTCATGTCCACACGAGATGTGGTCGTACGTGTCCGGAGGTGCGGGAAACGAACGTACCCAACGCGCCAACGTCGCGGCTTTCGATCGCTGGGGCTTCATTCCTCGGATCCTGGCGGGTGCAACCACGCGCGACTTGTCGATCGACCTCTTTGGTACCCTGCTGCCGACCCCACTTCTGTTCGCGCCGGTGGGAGTGATCGGCATCTGCGATCCGGACGGGCACGGTGACGTGCTTACTGCCAGAGCCGCGGCTGCGAGCGGCGTGCCCATGATCGCATCGACGCTCACGCAAGATCCGATGGAAGTCGTCGCCAAGGAGCTGGGCGAGACACCCGGCTGGTTCCAGCTCTATCCGCCAAATGACGACGAGCTCACCGAGAGCTTCATGCGCCGCGCAGAAGCTTCGGGGTTCTCCGCGATTGTCGTGACCTTGGACACCTTGACACTGGGATGGCGTCCGCGCGACCTGTCGATCGCGAGCTTTCCCCAACTCACGGGACTCTGCCTCGCCAACTACCTGTCCGATCCAGTCTTTCGCGCAAAGCTTGCTACGCCTCCCGAAGAGGACCTGATGGCGGCGGTGGGGGTATGGTCATCGCTCTTCGGTAACCCGGGGCTCAACTGGGATGACCTGACGCGACTTCGCTCACTTACTGATCTGCCGTTACTTCTTAAGGGCGTCTGCCATCCCGAGGATGCTCGCCGTGCCGTGGACGCGGGAGTCGACGGTATCTACTGCTCGACCCACGGCGGGCGTCAGGCCAATGGAGGTCTCGCCGCACTCGACTGTCTGCCCGACGTCGTCGATGCCGTGGGTGAGCGAGTCCCGGTGATCTTCGACTCGGGGGTGCGAAGCGGCCCCGACGTTCTCACGGCCCTCGCCCTCGGCGCGTCGGCGGTGGGGATTGGACGGCCCTACGCCTATGGACTCGCCGTGGGCGGACAACGAGGCATCGAACACGTCGTGAAGTGCTTGCTCGCCGAGATGGATTTGATGATGGCGGTGGATGGTTATCCCGACATTGCAGCACTCACTCCCGACACGCTTCGTCGAACCGGCGCCTAGATCTCTTGCGTCGCCAGCAATAATCGACCTGTGAAGAAATTCGGCGTGCTCGGTGGAATGAGATGGGAGTCAACCCTCCAGTACTACCGGTTGGGTAGTGGGTCAGTTACCCGACGCGGGCCGAAGCCCGCAGGGCTCTACCGGCCCTCAAAATGTTGCGGGCGGCGTTGCGATCGGCGTGGTCCTCGTGACCGCACGCACGACATCGAAACACCGCCTGGCTGAGGCGGTTCGAGGCTTCGGTGTGCCCGCACTCGGCACAGCGTTGACTCGTGTGGTGGGGTCTCACCGTCACGACCTCTCGACCAGCGCTTTCAGCCTTTTCGAGGATCATGGAGACAAGTAATCCCCACCCCGCATCATGAATAGAACGATTGAGACCGGCCTTGCGGCTGGCCCCGTTGGGTAAGTAGCCTCCGGAATTCGCCGGGTCGGGTTTGGGCTTGGGGGCGCGGATCATGTGGGTGACCTTGAGGTCCTCTACCGCGATGAAGTCGTACTCGTTCACGAGTCGGCGACTCAGCTGGTGAGCCGCGTTGCGGCGCTGGTGGGCGATCGTGCGATGACACCGCGCCACGACTTCGACTTGACGAGCGCGATGAGCACTGCCGCGTTGCTTGGTCGCCAGTGACCGCTGGGCGTCGGCCAACTTGGCCCTGGACCGGGAACCGAACTGATCACCGAGCAGCGGCTCGCCCTGGCTTAAGGCGACGATGTTGACCACTCCTAAGTCAATGCCGACTTCACGACCGGTCGGGGGCAAGGGCGTAGCGGGCACATCCACGCAGCGCAGACTGACCCACCACTTCGTGCCCTCGCGCTTCACCGTGATGGCTTTGGGGGTTCCCTGGTGCGCTCGGTGGTAGTTCATCTTGATTTCGCCGATGCCCAGGAGTCTGAGTCTTTTCGCGTCGGTGAGTTTCCAGCCCGAGCGGTCCTCCCACTGCAGGGAGTCCCAGCGCTGGGCCGAGCGAAACCGAGGAAACCCGGGAGGCTCACCGTGCCGGACTCGTCGATAGAAGCCGCTAAAGGCCCGATCCAGTCGTTTCAGGGTGCCTCGACAGAGCGTGACGCCACTGATCAGCACCTCGGGACGAACCTCCTTTAGACCGGTGAGCGTTCGACACTGATCCACGTAGCTCACCGGGCGCCGCTCCCACTTCCACGCGCCGATCCGCTCCTCCAAGGCCGCGTTATAGAGCTCACGCTGCAGCTCCAGTTGGTTTGCAAGTGCCTGAGTTTGGCGCACGGTGGGGTGCAGTCGGTAGCGATAGGTCCGACAACGTCGGGTGGCGGCTCCTGGCACGAAAAGAAGATACGAAGACCCTGTGACAGTTCGAGTGCCGCGGCTCGACGCGTCAAAATGACCCACTACCCAGCATTACGAACGACGACCTACTGGTGACCGTCTTTGCATGGCAGGCGATTCTCAATAGTGCTCGGTCAGCCTCACCGCGGCGGCCCGGGACTACGCGTCGAGCAGATACCCGCCGGGTCTCGACATCTTCACCCACGAATGAAATACGCGAGTCGTCCCCCCGACACCCAGCACGAGTCCGCCAATCAAGAGGAGCGCGATAAGTATCTCCGTCGGCGTACCGGGCATACCCATGAGACTCGCCTCGTTGCCCTTCAGTACTTGCGGTGCGTGCGTCGCGATCGACGCCGACCACGTCGCCATCGCACCCAGGATCGTGACCATCGTCATCGTCAGCAGTACCGCGAGCAGTCCTTCGAGTCGAAGCACGCGTGGCGAGAATTTCAACTGACCGGCAACCTCGGTCGCCGCGAGCGTTCCGAAGCCAACGCTCGCTGCAATCAGTACTGCCCATGCGAACCCAGCCAGGGTCGGTAACAGTCCCCCGTGGTCGGAGAGAGACCCACGATGCTGCACCCATCCAACTAGGGCTGCGGTAAAAAACAAGGCAGTCGACGAAACGACGAGGCCGCGAAGTACAGGACGACGAGCCCTCTCCCATCCGCCTTCGCGAAGAAAACGCAGTGCGGTCGGCAGTGCAACAGCGCAACCGATCACGACGATCGTCAGTCCTACCCCAGCCGCCACCTGAATCGTGCCAAAGGCGCCGACCGGGAGATGCCGGTCCGGTCCCGGCGTTGCGCCGATCCAATGCTCGGTCATCTTGGCGAACGCACTTCCGGCGATCACGAACAATGCCCATCCGCAGAGTACGAGCAACGAGCCCGACCGAACGCTCTCACTGGGTGAGTCCCCCGCTCCTCCCAAGCCGAGTTGCCGCACACGCTCGGCGATACCTGAGCGCATGACTTTTGCTTGACTTGACAGAGGAACGGGGCCCGCTCCATAGGTGTCTTCCATCAGCGCGCCGAGTTCTTCGCCATAGCGGGCTCGCCACCGAGATGGGTACCACTTGAGGAGTCTCTCGATCTGTTTGGTCATGAGGCGGTCGGCCCCAACTGAGGTCGTACCACTCTCGAGCGCCGGCGCACGGGGGCAAGACCCAGGCGATGCGCCCCCTCGTCGGCCAGCGTGCGCATCTCATTGATCGTCGTCGTGAGAGCCGCGCGGCCACTGGACGTGATCTCGTAGGGACGACGCCGCTCGGCGCCGGGCATCGGCGAAATGAGACCGCGTTCTTCAAGTCGCGCAATGGCGCCGTACAGCGTCCCCGGGCCTAGTTCCACTCCGGCAAACTCTTTGATGTCCTGGGCTAGTGCGTAGCCGTGCTTCGTTCCCGATGCGAGGCTCGTGAGAATCAAAACCGCCGGCTCACTATTTCGTTCGAGACCACGTGATGCACTATTGGTTCGTCGCGCCATAAGCTCACTCTACTACGTCGGACGTACTAGTACAAGGGAGTTCACCCTCTACGGCGTCGCAGATACTCGGGCGCTGCGGCGACTGCAGTGGTTAAGTATCGGATGGTGGTCTGAACTTGGAGGTTGCGGTGGCACGGAAGGCAAGATTCGAACTCGTACTCGACTGCGCCGATCCGAGGGGCCTCGCAGAGTTCTGGCGCAGTGCGCTCGACTATCGCGAGTTCTATGCGGACGCGAGTCTGGCCGTGCTTGTGCCCAACGAAGGAGTCACGCCGCCGCTTCTCCTACAGGGAGTGCCCGAAGCGAAAGTTGGGAAAAACCGGATGCACCTCGACATTGTGGTCGACGACATCGAGGCCGAGATTTCCCGACTGAAGGGGCTCGGAGCTATTCGAATTAGCGAAGGCGTTCAGAGTTTCGGGGGAACTCAGTGGGTAGTGATGGCAGACCCTCAGCAGAATGAGTTCTGTGTCTGCACTGGAGTGGATTGGTGAGTTCCCGGTAGACAGTCCGCCACTTGCACTGGCTCAATGCGTCGTTACTCGCCGGGTCGTCGCTTGTTTCACTCCCTGCTCTTTGCAGGCTCTAGGTTGATTGACTTACGGGTTCTTATAGATCTCGTGGAGCCCGATACGGCGCCATAGGACAGCGGGATAATTCTGCCCGTCGATTGAAACGTCAGACCATTGCCAGGTTGCCCGTCCGTCCGGCCCCGAGAACGACCAGGTCATTTCGAGCACGCCTGGTGCTCCTTGCACGTCGTCGACTCTGAATCTGGATGGGAACGGTGTTCGATCGTTCACCCAGTTGTCGCAGGCATCCGAAAACGCTGGGAACGACTCCAAAAACAAGCTCTTGTTCTGCTTGGAAAGTCTCCGTAAATCGCGGTCGAATGACTCTGTCCACTGAAACCTCATCGAAAGCGAAGGCTATTTCGCCGTGAAGTGATCGAGGAATGCCTCCGCGCTATCGGCACCTCGGACGCGGCCGGCCGCAATGTCTGCGTCGGCTTCGCGTTCCATTTCCTGCCAGCGGTCGGACCAGAACCACTGCTGCTCAGCCGGGACCGGAACTACGGCACGCACTGAGAAGCCATCGCTTGTCTCGGTGAACTCAATCTGGACCCCAGGACGCCCAATACCGAGTCGTTCTCTGACTCGCGCCGGCAGACTGATGACTCCAGACCTCTGCGGTGTTACAAACTCATGTATCCGGCTCATTAGCATTCCTCCTGTTTACCAGTTTAACAGGAATACTGTATTCCTTCACGAGGTTGTCGCCGGAGCATTCACGATCAGGGAAAGGACGAAACGTGCCACCAAACGAAGGGCCCGAAAGCCAGAAAGTCCGGTCCGAGGGGAACTCGAACCGGACCTTCATCACTCTTCGCAGCAACTTCCGTCGCTGCATCCTGGTGGCGGGGGCAAGATTTGAACTTGCGACCTTCGGGTTATGAGCCCGACGAGCTACCAGACTGCTCCACCCCGCGTTGCGAAGTACACCTTAGCCGATGGGTCAACTGTGACTCCAGGGTGAACAACACCCGCCGTTAGAACTGTTCCGACTCCGTCGAACCCACGAGCGCCAGCGTCGACGAGACGCCGTTCGTCAGGGTCGTCATGACGTCGTCAAAGTACCCCGCCCCCACCTCGCGCTGGTGGCGGGTTGCCGTGTAGCCATCGCTCTCCGCAGCGAACTCACGCTCTTGCAACTTGACATAGGCGCTCATGCCGCTCTCGGCGTAGCCGTGGGCGAGTTGGAACATTGACTCGTTGAGTGCGTGCCATCCCGCCAGCGTCACGAACTGGAAGGCGTAGCCCATCGCGCCGAGTTCGCGCTGAAAGCGAGCGATGGTGTCGTCGTCGAGGTGCTTGCGCCAGTTAAAGGAGGGCGAGCAGTTGTACGCCAGGAGCTTGCCCGGGAACTCCTCGTGAATCCGTTCGGCAAAGATACGGGCTTCGTCGAGATCGGGTGTCGAGGTCTCGCACCAGATGAGATCGGCGTACGGGGCGTAGGCCAGAGCTCGCGCGACCGCTTGTTCGATGCCCGGTCGCACGTAGTAGAAGCCCTCGGGCGAACGCTCGTCGGTCAAGAACTCTTGGTCGCGAGGATCGACGTCACTCGTGAGCAGGTTCGCCCCAAGGGAGTCCGTGCGAGCGACGATCAGCGTCGGCACGCCGGCGATGTCCGCGGCGAGTCGGGCGGCGATCAACGTGCGAATGTGCTGGCCCGTGGGAATCAGCACCTTGCCTCCCATGTGGCCGCACTTCTTCTCCGACGACAGCTGGTCTTCGAAGTGCACACCCGCCGCGCCCGCTTCGATCATTGACTTCATCAGTTCGAACACGTTGAGCGGTCCGCCAAAGCCGGCCTCCGCGTCGGCCACGATCGGCACCAACCACTCGCGCGGTTCTTCAGTACTGCCGGCCGAGATTGCCTCGCCCCACTCGATCTGGTCCGCACGGCGCAGCGCGTTGTTGATGCGGCGAACGACGGCGGGCACGCTGTTGGCGGCGTACAGGCTCTGGTCGGGATACACCTGCTCCGAGAGATTCGCGTCGGCCGCCACCTGCCAACCGGAGAGGTAGATGGCCTTGAGGCCAGCCTTCACCATCTCCACCGCCTGGCCGCCGGTCATCGCGCCCAGCGCGTTCACGTAGGACTCATCGTGGATCAGATCCCACAGTTTCTCCGCGCCCCGCCTCGCGAGGCTGTGCTCGATGCTCACTGAACCGCGCAGGCGGATCACGTCGGCAGCGTCGTATCCACGCTCGATGCCGGCCCAGCGAGGGTCGGTTGCCCACTCGTGCTCCAGGGCAGCGATTTCGATGTCGTAGAAAGTCGTCACTTCGGGTTCTCCTTGTTGATGGTTATGTCGTTGTTCAGTCGAGAAAGTCGTAGGCCGGGAGCGTTAAGAACGTGGCGAACTCCTCGCCCAGGGCCACCTCTTCGAAGATGGCGCGGGCGGTGCGCACGAGGCGCGGGCTCGCGCCTTCGGCGATGATTTGCGTCTCGGTGATGTCGAGAAGATCACGCACGAGGGCCTCGGTAATCGTCTTGTCACCGACGCTCAAGGTGATGCCGTGTCGCACCCACTGCCAGACCTGAGCGCGACTGATCTCTGCGGTCGCCGCATCCTCCATCAGGTCGTGAATCGCGGCCGCACCCACTCCGGACAGCCACGAGACGATGTAGCGCACGCCCACGTCAATGTTGGTGCGAAGACCTGCCGGTGTCACCCCGTGCTCGGGGTACTCAATGCCAAGGAGGTCCGCGGCCTCGACGTGCACGTCGGGGCGCTGGCGGCTCAGTTGGTTCGGGTTGTCGCCCAAGACCTCGTCGAACTCGGCGCGCGCCACGCCCACCAGGTCGGGGTGAGCCACCCACGTACCGTCAAAGCCGTCTCCCGCTTCGCGTTGCTTGTCGTCTCGAACCTTGACCAGCGCCTCTTCGGTCACGGCGGGCTTGTGGCGATTGGGGATGAAGGCGGACATGCCTCCGATCGCGTAGGCGCCTCGTCGGTGACACGTCTTCACAAGCAGCTCGGAGTAGGCGCGCATGAAGGGAGTCGTCATGGTCACCGCACTGCGTTCGCGCATCACGAAGGCCTTGTCGTCGTGGAATCGCTTGGAGATGCTGAAGATGTAGTCCCAGCGCCCCGCGTTCAGCCCCGTGATGTGATCGCGCAGTTCATACAGGATCTCATCCATCTCGAACGCCGCGGTGATCGTCTCGATGAGGACCGTGGCGCGAATCGCCCCGTGCTCGAGCCCCAAGGACTCTTCGCTAAAGCTCATCACCTCGTCCCACATCCGCGCCTCAAGGCGGCTCTCGAGTTTGGGCAGGTAGTAGTACGGACCAAAGCCGCGCTCGAGAGATGTTTTGGCGTTGTGGAACGCATACAGGCCAAAGTCGAAGAGACTGGCCGAGATCGGCTGGTCATCGATCAAGAAATGCTTCTCGGGCAGGTGCCAACCACGAGGGCGCACCACGAGGGTGGCGAGTTCATCCGACGGTCGTAGGCGGTACGTCTTTTCAGGCGTTGCGAACTCGATCTCGCCGCGCACCGCATCGATGAGGTTCAGCTGGCCCTCGATGACGTTGTGCCACGTCGGGGAGTTGGAGTCCTCAAAGTCCGCCATGAAGACTTTGGCTCCCGAGTTGAGCGCGTTGATCATCATCTTGCGCTCGACCGGTCCCGTGATCTCGACTCGTCGATCAACCAACCCCGCGGGTGCCGGCTTCACACGCCACTCACTTTCGCGAATCTCGAGGGTCTCTGGGAGGAAATCTGGTCGCTCGCCCGCGTCAAATCGGGACTGGCGAACGCTTCGTTCGGCCAACAGTTCAGCCCGCATGCCTTCGAATCGGTCGTGCAGCGCCACGATGAAATCGACCGCCCACGGCGTCAAAACCGTGTCGGCACCATGGTGCGGAGCAATCGAGAGATTCCTAGTAACGAACATAAAGACGATTATTTCTGACGTTCTGGTGCCAAGACAAATGAAGAAACGTATTACTTGTCACTTAGAGCGAAATATGGAAAAATATTCGCCATGAGCCTCGATTCAGAACAAATGGACACTTTCGTATTTGGCCAGCGCTTGCGTCACATGCGCAAGCGAGCGAGTCTCACCCTCGGGCAACTGGCCGAAGCAGTGGGTTCATCACCCTCGTACCTCTCGCAACTAGAAAATGGTCACCGCGAACCGCGACTCTCGACGGTCAATCAACTCGCCGCCGCGCTGGGCTGTCGGCCCGCAGAACTCTTGAGTGCCGCGGCGCCGAATCGACGGGCCGAACTCGAAGTGGCGCTCGCGCACATTCAGGATGACCCCGCCTATCGCGAACTCGGGCTGCCGTATCTCAAGGCATCCCCACGCCTGGATGCGGCCGCGCTGGAGCACGTGGTGGCGCTCTACCACCGCGTGCGTGAACTCTCTGACGGCGTGCCTCTGAGCGACGCGCCGCCGGTCGCGCGCCTCAACACCAGTGGCGCGCGCGCCGCCAACGCCGCGCTACGTGACGAGATGCGACGTCGCGACAACTACTTCGAAGAGATCGAACGCGTGGCCACCGCCGCACTCGACGCGGTGGGCTACTTGGGTCCCGGTGCAGTCTCGGAACGTCAACTCACTGACGCCGCGGCGCACTTCGGCTACACCATCTCGCGCGTGCAGGGCATGCCACGCTCTGCTCGCTCCATCACCGACACCGAGCACAAGACCATCTACGTGCCCCAGCGCAACGCCACCGGCGGAACTCGCTCGTCCCGGTCGGTGATCGCCCAGACCCTTGGGCACTTCGCACTGGGTCACGAGGCGCCGAGCGATTTTGAAACCTACGTGCGCCAACGGGTCGAGGCGAACTACTTCGCCGGAGCCCTGCTCGCACCCGAGCGCGCCGTCGTCTCAGTCCTCGGTGAGGCGAAGCGCAACGAGGACATCGCCGTCGAAGACCTCGGCGAACTGTTCTACGTCTCCTACGAGATGGCCGCTCACCGCCTGACGAACCTCATCACGCGACATTTTGGTATTCCGGTGCACTTTCAGCGCTCGGATCCCGAGGGTCTGCTGTGGAAGGCCTACGAGAACGACGGCGTGCTGCTGCCGGCCGCGGTCGACGGGACCATCGAGGGCCAACGCCTGTGTCGGTGGTGGAGCTCGCGTCAGGCTTTCGCTTCCGAGGACTCCTACGAGCATCACTATCAGCGCACCGACACGGCCGCTGGCACGTTCTGGTGCACCACGCACATCGACCTCGATCGCGACCGCGGTGACGCGATCACCGTCGGCACGATCGACGCCATGTCGCACTGGTTCCGGGGTTCGGCCACGATGCGACGAGCAGTCTCAACCTGTCCGGACCCCGACTGCTGTCACCGACCGAACGTCGAAGCGCGTGATCGCTGGGAGCGCTCGACGTGGCCCTCGGCACGTGATCACAGCGGCTTCGTGTCAGGCCTGCCCACCGACACGGTCGTCTTCAACCCCTACCCCGGAGTCGATCTCATTGACGTTTACGCGTTCCTTGACCGTCAGGTCGAAGGAGACAACTAGGCGACAACCTCCGGCCGCGCTACCTCAGGCGGTAGCGCACGACCGTTCGCTGACCGTGGGCGAACACGATCGTGAATCGGTAGAGGCCCGGGTGGCTGCCCCGAGAGACGATCACGTGCAGCGTGAGCGTGCGACCGTTGTCGTGGATGACGACCGCGCTCGTTCCGACCAAGCTGCTCACCACGAGGGGGCGACCGTAGAAGCCCGAGCCGACCACCACCGCGTTCATCGTGCGACCGACCCACAGCGACCGATCGAGTCGGCTCGCCTTGGGGGCCGGCGCGAGGACTGTAATTGTGGTCGCGAGTGAGGTGGCCTGGGCGTACGTGCCATCAGCGGCCTTGGTGGCCACAACGACGCACGTGCCGGCCTTCGCACTGGTGAGAACGTTCCCCTGTATCTGGCAGTCCGCGGTGCCCGACGAGGTGACCGCGTAGCTGATCGCACCCGAACCTGAGCCACCCGACGTCGCGAGTGAGAGAGCGTGACGATAGGTCGTCGAGGTCGTCACAATGGTGATCGCCCCTTGGCTCTTGGGATTACCGGTGCCGATCGTGATCGGCTGTTTCACTTCGGACGCAGCCGCGAACGCGCCGTTGCCCGCATCGTTGAAGTCGATGACGCACACGCCGTTGTCATTGAAGGTAACGACGCCGCTCGCGAGTGAACATCCCGTCGACTGGCTGTTGAGCGTGATCGAGACCTTGTCGCCGGACGTAGCGGACGCACTGGGCGTGTAGGTCTCGTGAATCGTGCCCGCCGCTGGCGGCGTCGAAGCGGAGATCGTGTTGGACGAGTACACCTTGATCGAACGGCCGACCTCGGTGGCCGCGGCGAAGGCGCCGTTGCCCGGATCGTTCAGGTAGACGTTGCACTGACCCGATCCCTTGAACTCAATCCATCCGTAGTTGAGGTAACAGCCAGTGGAGTACTTGCCGAGCGACATAACCACCTTGTCGCCGGACGTCGCGCTCAGACCCGGCGCGTAGGCGCCGCCGTTGCTAGCGGCCTTGGGAAAGGTGCTGGTGGTGATGGTGTTGCTCGAATAGACCTTGATGCTCTGTTGGACCTGAGCGGCCGCGGCGTACGTGGCGTTACCGGGGTCGTTGAAGTCAACCAAACACGTACCGGATCCCGTAAAGGTGACCTTGGCGTCGCTCAGCGAACATCCGGTTGAGCTCTTGTCCAGTGTGATGGCGACGGAATCGCCCGAGGTCGCCGACGCGCTCGCGCTGTAGGTGCCGTGCGTACTGCCCGCGTGGGGTGCCGCACTCGCACTGATGGTGTTAGCGGTTGTCCCGACCGCGAACGCGGGCGCGGCAATTAAACCGGACGCACCCAAAATGATCGCGATGCCAGCAACCGCGTGGGAAAGGGTGACGCGAGACGAAGAAGCCGTCTTGCGCTTCGCAAAAGCAGGTATGTGTCTCATAAGGCCCATCTTCTTTCGCGCCCACCGCGCAGCAACCGTCAGGCACTGAGATCACAGAGGACCCACAAACTCGATGATTAGTCAAGAAAACACTGACGTCTCGTCGGTTTTGTAGGGATTTTGGCGTGGAAGTTCCCAGGCGGCTCTCAGGCACGCGTCGCCCCAAGCGAGCGTCGTCACACCGTCATTGACGGTTGAAAGCGAGTTAGGTTAGCCTAAACTAAATGCAAATGGTAGTCCCGCGACCAGACGTCTATCGGTCGGGATGGACCCTTGTGGTTCGCGGCTTTCGCTCGCCCACCCTCTCTTATCAGGGATCACTCGGATGACCACAATCGAGAGGTCCCTGACGAGTTCTCTGACGCCCCCACGGCGGCGGCGGCCGCGTCCCAAAACGCTGGTTTGGTTGAGCGCGATCGTGATCGGGGCTCTGTCGCTTCCCCTCATCTTCTTGCTCCTGGAGGCGTCGGACGCGGGTGCGAGCAGGGTCTGGCACCTCATTTGGCGAGGGCTCACTGCCACGCTGCTTTGGAACACGGTGCGACTCACCGTCGTCGTCACGGTCCTGTGTGCGATCATCGGCACGTTATGCGCATACTGCGTTGAGCGAACCGACTTACCGGGACGTCACGTCTGGGCCGTGCTCGTGGTGATCCCCTTCGCCATGCCTGACTTCGTCGTCTCCTTTGGCTGGTCGTCACTCTTCTCGTGGATCTCGGGCTTTCGCGGCGCGGTCATCGTGATGACCCTGGCGGTCTATCCGCTGGTGTACCTGCCCGTCGCGGCGAGCTTTCGTGGCGCGGACACCGGTCAAGAGGAGATCGCGCGCAGCCTCGGCGCGTCGCGTCTGGGCGTCTTCTTTCGAATCACCCTCGCCCAAGCTCGTCGCTCGATCCTCGGCGGCTGCTTGCTCGTGTCACTCGTGATCCTGGCCGAGTACGGCGCCTTCGAGATCCTGGGGTACCGCACCTTTACCACCGAGATCTTCTCGGAGTTCTCGATCGGTTTCGACACGTCGTCGGCCTGCGCGCTCTCACTGGTGATCGTGGTGATCTCGATCGCGGTCATGGTGGGAGAAGGCGCGATGGGCGGAGCTCGGCGAGTCTCACGCTCGGGACGCGGCGTTACTCAGGTGCGCACCCAAGTGACGCTCGGTCGTTCGCGTCTTCTCGTCCTTGCTCTCTTCAGTGCTCTCGTCCTCGCTGCCCTCGGCGTGCCGATCGGTTCGGCCGTCTATTGGATGTTCCAAGGCGGGGCCGACTCAATCACCGGCGTCTCCCTCGCGTCGGCCGCGTTGTACACCGCGCTCTACAGCGCCGGGGCCGCCCTGCTCGCCACTCTCATGGCCCTGCCGGTCGCCCTTTTGGTCGTGCGGTATCCCACCAAGTGGACCCGCGCGTTCACGCGTTCGACGTTTCTTCTCCTGGCCATGCCCGGGATCGTGATCGCACTCGCCCTGTCGTACTTCTCCGAACAGCACGCCAACTCCTTTGGCTACGAGACCGCGCCGCTGCTGATCGTGGCCTACGCCCTCATGTTCTTTCCATTGGCGCTGGTGGGCGTGCGCGCCTCGGTCAGCCAAGCGCCACTCGCGCTCGAGGAGGTGGCCGTGTCACTCGGTGTACCGCGCGCCCAGGTGCTTCGCCGGGTGACGCTGCCTCTCGTCGGTCCCGGACTGGGCGCGGCGTTCTGTCTAGTGTTCCTCAGCTGCGTCACGGAACTCACCGCCACGCTGATCCTCATCCCCACCAACGTGCAGACGCTCGCCACGCAGTTCTGGGCGTACCAGCAGAACCTCTCCTACGGCCAGGCCGCGCCCTTCGCCTTGGTCATCATCCTCATCGCCGCGGTGCCCGCGTACCTGCTCGGACGGTTCTTTGATCGACTTCCCCACCGGGCTCTGGCTGCCCCAGTCCCTAACGTGGTCACATGAGCGAACTCGACATCTCGGGCCTCGTCAAGTCGTTTCGGACCCAAGAGGTGCTGTGCGGGCTCGATCTCGTGGTGGACGAGGGCTCGTTCGTCTCGATTCTCGGACCGTCCGGCAGCGGCAAGACCACGCTGCTGCGCATCATCGCCGGGTTTGATCGCGCCGACGCCGGCACTGTTCGGCTGCACGGCGAGATCGTCGATGACGCCACGCACTTTGTCGACTCACGTAAACGCCGCATTGGCTACGTGCCCCAGGATGGCAACCTCTTTCCTCACCTCTCGGTGAAGATGAACGTCGGCTTCGGACTGCCCAAGGGCGAACGCAACGGCCAGCGGGTCAACGAACTCCTCGAGATGGTCGGACTGGGAAATCTTGCCGAGCGCTACCCGCACCAACTCTCGGGAGGCCAACAGCAACGCGTCGCACTCGCGCGAGGTCTCGCAATCAACCCCGACCTGGTGCTCTTGGATGAACCGTTCTCGTCTCTTGACGCGGGTCTGCGCGCGAGCGTGCGCCACGACGTGCGCCACATCTTGAAGGACGCCGGTGCCACGACGATCCTCGTCACCCACGATCAGGATGAAGCGCTTTCGCTCGCCGACAAGGTGGCCGTGATCCGTGAGGGTCGCATCAGCCAGTGCGACGCGCCGGCCACGCTGTACGCGAAGCCCGCCACGCCCGACCTCGCGCGAGAGTTCGGCAACGTCAACTTCGTCAAGGGCATCGCGCGCGGCCGCGACGTGGAGACCGACATCGGCCGCTTCGCGCTCGAGGATGTCGCCTCGATCCCAGACTTGCGCGATGGCGCGCGACTGCTCGTGCTCATTCGTCCCGAGCAGATCGAGCTCAGCGCGAACGGCTCGGCGCGCGCCCACGTGCTGGACACCGAGTTCTACGGACACGACGCCGTGGTGAAGTTGCGCGCAGAGGTGCACGGCGAGCTCGTCCTGCACGCACGCACCTCTCACGCCATTGACTTGCCTGCGCGCGACAGCGACGTCGGAATCTCGGTGCGTGGCGGCGTCGTCGCGTGGAGCGACGAGTCGAGCGACTGAGCAAGTCCGAATCTGAGAGTTTGATGTGAAGGGCGCTCGCCCGTTCAGACCGAAGCGATTGCGCCCGATCGGAGAAGTGCTCGACGCGGGGGTCGACAAGACTTTCGACTCTGGTCCCTCTTAGCGTGGAGGTGGCGGCACATCGGTGCTTGCTGGACCCCCAACCCACAGCCAAAGGGAGACTCAATGAATAACCCGAACGGACGACGTCGCGCACGCAACGCGAGAACACATTGGACCCCGCTCTTCGCACTCGGCGCGTCAATCGCGTTGATGGCCGCAGCGGCGCTCACGATCACGAGTGACGTTGGGGCGGCCACCGTGCAACCCCTCGCGGCACCCACCCTGCCCTGCAGCGTGTCGGTGTCGGGAGGCGGCCAACTGGTGCCATCGACGACCCTTATCACCGGCGTCGTGGCCGGCACCACCCAGATCAAGTTCGACTGCGACGCCTCATCGGGCGCGGCAGTCGTGGCCGAAGCATCGCTTCTAGCCGGCCTCTCCACCGCGAACGTCATCCCGACGGCCGAAGCGGACACCAGCACCGTCGGTGACTTCACCGCCAGTGCGACCGACACCGGTTGTCCCGCGGGAACCGCCGGTTCCTGCACCGAGGCGACGTACGCCGTGCCCGCCACGTTCAGTGCGGCCGGTGACACCGCGGCCCAGTGTCCGCCGTCCCAGGCCCAGATCAACGCCGGTCTGTTCGGGTGCGCTATTGCCGTCGCGAACTCCTCCGAACAAGAGGTCGCCGGTGGCGAGTACCTGGTGATGTACGCGAGTCAGACCACTGCCCCCGCGGCCCCCACGATTGCGGCCCAGCCCACGACAGGATCGCCGGGCAGTCTCATCAACGTCACTGACGCCGCTGGCGCGAGTGGCTACTGGTGGGGCGACGCCATCCAGGCCGTCCAGGCCCTGGACGCGGGAACCGCCGCCGCGGTGGCACCGTCGAGTTGTGCCAGCACCAGTGGGTACGGCGACGTGCCCTCGTCGCTCCTCGAAGAGGCCTGGTACGGCTCGGGTGCCTCAACGCCCGCCTACGCGGGACCGGCCACGGGTGTGACGATCTCGAACGACTGCTACGACGGCAAGACGCTCAGCGCGCCCGTCCTCGGTGGCACGATGACCGTTCCATCCACGGTGACGACCGGTTCTTCGTACACGGTGTACCTGTGCGAGGTGAACGCGACGCCCTATCCGAGCAACGACTCAAAGTCCTCCAGTGTCTGTGGGACGACGGCTCCGTTCATCGACGCGTCCTTCTCCTACTCCGTGGTGGCCAAGACTCTGAGTCAGAACCTTCCCCTCAGCGCCTCGGTCACGAGTTCGGCCGGTTTCACCGCCCAGCTCAACACCAGCGGTAACAACGGCGCGGTGACCTACACCCAGACCGCGGGCTCACCCAGCGTCGTGGTCTCGAGTTCTGGTGCCGTGACCACCTCGGGTGCCCTCAAGTCGGGTACGTACACCGCCTCGGGCACGACCGCCGATCCGAACGGTGACGCCGGAACGTTCACCTTCAACCTCATCGTGGCCGGTTCGACGATCACCAAGACCCCGGCACCCCGAGCGATCCGCATCACCGGTTGGGGCATCATCGGCCACACGGACGTCCTAGTCATTACTGGTACGAACTTCGGCCTGCACCCCCGCGTGATCGGGCATGGCGGCACCGTGGTGTCCGTGATCCGCTCCACGGCCACGCACATCTATCTCAAGGTGCGCGTCGTCCACAACGCGAAGAAGGGCACGTTCCGCTTCATCATCCAGTTCAGTAACGGGAAGCGGACGTCAATTAACTACCGCGTCCGATAAATACTGCTCACCGCGCCGGTGTCCGTCGCAAGGGGACACCGGCGCGGTGATGGAGCTGGCCCGCGGCAGCGACGCGAATCGCGCGCGGTAGCGTTCCAAGGGTGAAAACCTACGAGATGCGCGCCGAACTGTTTTCGCTCGTCAAAGACGTGACGTTTGCCGGTTCGCACAACCCCGATGACTTGCACGACGAGTCGTTGCACCTTCGCGAACGCGAGCCCCTGGCGGTGGCGCGACCCCGCAGCACCGAAGAGGTCGCCGCCCTCGTTCGCTGGGCTGCTCGAAACGACATTCCGATTACGCCGCGGGGCTCGGGAACCGGGCTCTCGGGCGGGGCCGTGCCGGTCAACGGTGGCCTCGTCATTGCTTTCGATCAGATGCGCGACGTTTTGTCGGTGAATGAGCGCGACCACGTGGCCGTCGTCCAAGCGGGCATCACGCTACGCGAGCTCAACGAGGCACTCGCGGGCACGGGCCTGCACTACCCCGTCTACCCCGGCGAGCTCTCGGGCTCGCTGGGCGGAAACGTCAACACCAACGCCGGAGGGATGCGGGCCGTGCGACACGGCGTCACGCGCCAACACGTTCTCGGTCTTGAAGTCGTGCTGGCCGACGGGACAGTCATGAAGACCGGTGGCCCGGTCATGAAAACGTCCTCGGGGTACGACCTCACTCAACTGATCATCGGCAGTGAAGGCACCCTCGCGCTGGTCACGGAAGTCACTCTCAAACTCTCACCCGTACTGCCCCACTCGGCGACGCTGCTCGTGCCCTTCGGCGATGTGCACGACGTCGCGAGCGTCGTTCCCACTCTGATCTCCTCGGGACTGCTGCCCTCGCTCCTGGAGTATCTGGACTCCACGACGCTCAACGCGCTCCAGGGATCATCCGACTTGCGTCTGGGAGTGAATCCCGTGATCGCCGAGCAGAGTTCGGCCTACCTCATCGTCGTGCTGGAGACCAGAACGCGCGAACAGCTCGACGCCGACGTCGAAGCCGCGGCGGACATCGTGGGCGAGGCGGGAGCGCTGGACGTCTACGTGCTTGAGGGCTCCCCGGCGACGCAACTCATTCAGGCGCGCGAGCGCATGTTCTGGGTATCCAAGGCGGCGGGGGCGAATGAGATCATCGACATCGTGGTCCCGCGCTCAACCGTGCCCGTCTTTCTCGAGAAGGTGAAGGCCCTCGGCGATGAGTACGGCGCGTACATTCCCGGGTGCGGTCACGTGGGCGACGGCAACGTTCACCTCTCGGTCTTTCTCCCCGACGACGACAAGCGCGACGAACTCCTGCTCCAACTGTTCCAAGTGGGTGTCGAGTTGGGTGGTGCGATCTCCGGCGAGCACGGACTCGGCCTCGACAAGCGCGAGGTGTACCTCGCTCTTACTGATCCCGCGCTCGTGGACCTGCAGCGTCGCATCAAGTCGGTCTTCGATCCCCAAGGTCTCTTCAATCCCTACCGACACATCGACGAACGCCGCGACGACTAGCGCCACTCGGACCGGGCCGGGCCGATCACTTTGGCCTGAGGTTGTTGCCGACTTCTTCGTGCGTACAGTTGTGAGAGACCGCGTCACACGCGACGGGATCGGGGATCTTCGTGAGCACAACTAAACGCGGGACCTTCGACGCGCTGAAGGTCCGCGACTACTCCCTCCTCTGGTCGGGCCAGACCGTGTCGTCCATGGGCGATGGCATCTTTACGGTGGCGCTCGCTCTCGTGACCCTCGACGTGGATCACCACCCCAGCGGCATCGCCCTGGTCTTCGCCGCCCGCGCCATTCCCTCGGTCGTGCTCGCATTGATCGGGGGCGTTGTCGTTGACCGCGTCTCGCGACGGATCGTGATGCTCACGTCGGACTTTCTTCGCGGGGCGACGGTGGGCGTCACCGCGGTGCTCCTCGCCCGCAACGACCTGCGACTGTGGGAGCTCATTCTCATGGCCGCGATCTTCGGTGCCGCCGACAGCTTCTTTGGTCCCGCCTCAACCGCCATCATGCCCGAACTGCTCGCCGACGACCAGTTAGTGGCCGGTAACGCACTGAGCCAGATGAGCAATCAGTTAACCCAGGGTCTCCTCGGACCCGCGGTCGGTGGATTCATCGTCGCGGCGATCGGCACGGCGTGGTCGTTCGGACTTGACGCGATTAGCTTTCTCGTCTCGGCGACGTGCCTACTCGCGCTGCGCTCGGCGACCCGACCCGCGCCCGCCACGACGTCGCCGATCAGCGACGCGCGCGAAGGACTCCGCTACGTCTGGACGCGCCCGTATCTGCTCTACACCGTCGTCGGCGCCGCTCTCGCGAACTTCTTCGGCATGGCGCCGCTCACCGTCTTGCTGCCGCTGTTCGTTCGCCAGACGTTGCACGGCACCGCCTTTGACCTAGGCCTGGTCTACGGCGCCGGCGGCGCGACGGGCGTTCTCGCCTCGCTCTACGTCGCGCGCCTCGGATCTCCGCGTCGTCAAATCACAGTGCTGTGGAGCGCGTACGCGGCGAGTGGAGCGCTCATCGCCGTCGAGGCCTTCGCGCCGAATGTACTGGTGACCGGGATACTCGAGGCTGGCGAAGTCGGGCTCATGCTCTACGGCGACGTCCTGTTCTTCTCGTGGATTCAACGAATCGTGCCGCGCGAGTTCCTCGGACGCGTGTCCTCGCTGATCTTTCTCTTTGCCTTTTCGCTCGGTCCCTTTGGCATCCTCGCCGGCGGCCTGGCCGCGTCAACGATCGGCACGCGACACTCGCTGTTGGTCGGTGGTCTCGTCTCGGGGGCGATCTGCCTGGGGGTTATCTTCGTGCCCGGGGTGCGCGATCCTGAGCGCGAGCCGCCGGCCGCGCAGGAACTAGTTGTCGAGGAACGTCTAGAGGACTAGCCCGACGGTGTCGTCGTGGTCGTCGTCGTGGTGCTGGTCGTCGTTGACTTCGTGCCCGATGACGACGTGCCCTTGGTCAGAGCGTTCTCGGCCGCCTGCAGGGCGGTATTCATCGCGTTGACGTCCTTTTGGTACTGGCCGAGTTCACCCTTGGACAGTGCCGTCTGGGCGGCCGTGTAGTCGGCCGACGCCTGGGTCAGATACTGCTCGGCCGTCGCGTTGGTGGTAGAGGAACCGTTGCCGTTGCCGTTGCCCGTTGAGGGTGGCGAGACTCCACTGACGGCGGCACCGAGCACTGCCGAGAGCGCCTGGGCCAACGTGGGCTTGATGCTCACTTCCTGATTGAACACGGCGATCACGTAGCGCAGCTGGGGCATCGGGTTCGTCTTGCTGGTCACGTAGAGCGGACGGATGTAGAGCACCGCCGAGTCCAGTGGAACCGTCAAGTTGTTGCCTAACAAAACTTCGGACCCGTGCTGGTCGAGCAGGCTGATGATTGACGAGGCCTGGGAGTCTTGGTTGATCTCGGAGTCCGCTTGGAGGGGACCCGTGACCGACGCGCCACGTTCGGTCTCGTAGACGTTGAGCTGACCGTAGTCGTCGGGATCACTGGTGGCGATCATCATGCCCGTGAGGTTCTGCACCGTGCCGGAGTTGCCTGCGGGCACGTAGTCGATCGTTTCCATCAGCTGTTGGTGGTTCACGTTGGGCAGCGAGCCCACGGTGAAGATGGGGCTCATCGGCGTGTTCGACACGTTCGTTACCTGGCCGGCGGAGTTCTCAGTCACTGTCTGGTTGATCGTGTTCGACGGGGATCCGGCCCCCGTGGTGGGTGACACCTCCCAACGGTCCGACGCGGAGTAGAACGAGTCGGCCTGGGTGATGTGATAGCGACCGTAGGTGGCGGCCTGCACGGCGAAGAGGTCCGAGGGGTAGCGCAGGTGCGTGCGAATCGTCGAGGGCATTGCGCTCATGGGCAGGAACATCGACGGGAACGCCGAACGGTACGCCTGGATGATCGGGTCCTTGGGGTCGATGACGTAAAACTTCATCTGGCCGGTGTACGCGTTGACGACGACCTTGACGGCGTTGCGCGCATAGTTGAAGCTGCTGGGTAGACCACCGGTGTTCATGTTGAGGTTGCTGGCGTTCTCGGAGTACGGGTACTGGCTGGTGGTGGTGTACCCGTCGAGCACGTACTGCACCTCGCCGTTGGCGATGACGGCGTAGGGCTGGGAGTCAAAAGACAAGAACGGTGCGGCCTTCTGGGCCATCTGGCGCACGTCGCGCACGAACATCACCCGGCTCTGGTCGGTGATCTGATTCGAGATCAGAAAGTTGAAGTCGCCCAGGCGCAGCGCGAGGGCAAAGCGGCGAAGGAATCCTCCGACTTGCACGCCGCCGGTGCTCTTGTAGTGAACCTCGACCGGTGTGCCCGCCTTGGGACCCGCATTCACCTTGTAGTCAAGCTCAAGCTGCTTGGTGTTGGCTACGACCCAGCCGTTCAGCCCGAGCCCAAAATAGATGTCGGGTTGGGTGAGTGTGGGCATGCCGTCGGTGGACTGCGGCGGGACGTTGGAGACATCGAAGATCGGGTTGCCCGTCGAGGCGTCCACCTGATTGGCTGCCAGCACGGCGGCCCCGATGCCGTGGGTGTACTGCAGGTGCTGGTTGACCCAGCTGTTCGAGGGCAGGTTCCCGCTCGCGATCTGACGGGCGCCAATGAGCACGGGCGTGAGCTTGCCTCCGATGTAGTAGCGGTCCACCGAGAGGTTCGCGAATGTGTAGTACGACTGGATCGACTGGCGGCGGGTCACCGTTTGCAACGAGATGTTGTTGGCGGGGTCCCAGAGGCGAATGTTGTCGAGAGTGGGCGCATCTGCCTTCACCTCGCTCCCTGTAATCGAGGCCGCCCCGGCGAAGTTGTGATACGCCACGTTGTCCAAACCGAAGGCCGACCTCGTCGCTTCGATGTTTCGTTGAATGTAGGGGGCCTCGAGGGACTCTTGGTTCGGCGAGACCTTGAGGGCTTGCAGAATGGTTGGGTACAGCACGCCGATCACGAGCGCCACGAAAGCCCACAGGCCGACCGCCACGACCGGTAGCGACCAGCCCCGCGAGCGAACGTTATAGAGCAGGATGCCGGCCGCGGCCAGCGACAGCCAGAAGAGAATCGTGAGCGCGGGCATGCGCGCGTGCACGTCGGTGTACGTCGCACCTTGGACGTAGCCGTTGGTGGAGGTAACGAGTTCCCACTTGGCGATCAGATAGCCAATCGCCTTCATGATCGCGATCGCCGCCCCAATCACCGAGAGGTGGGCCTTCACGCGCGGGGCCACCCGCGGGGTGACCTTGGTGGTGCGGATACCGCCGTTGAGGAAGTGAAAGCCGGTGGTGACCACCAGCGCGATGATCAAGACAACAAGGAACCAGGTGACGACAAAGGAGACAAAGGGCAGCGTAAAGACGTAGAAGCTGAGGTCCTTGTGAAAGATCGGATCGACCTTGTGGAAGGGGACGGAGTGGCTGAACAAGATGTAGTTGTTCCACTGACCGGTCGCGTTCAGACCCGCGATGAGGCCCATCACCAGGGCGATCGCCGCGTAGATGCGCCGAGCGTAGGGACGAACGATGTTCTGGTAGCGCCGCACCACCTCGTCTTCGGGGTCGAAGGAGAGATCCCTCGCTCCAAAGCGGTCCGTCAGGAGCAGGTTGCCCCACATGATGAAGAAGAAGATCGCCCCAAAGGTGAGACCGAGTCCGACCTTGATAAAGAACAAGGTGGAGAAGACATTCGAGAGGCCCACCGACGAGAACCACATCTCGTCGGTCCACAGCACCGCCAAGTTGCGCAGGGAGAAGAAGACGACCAGGAGGACAACAATGATGATCCCGATCCAGAACCGCCGGGATAGTCGTCCGAGGCGCCGCGGGCGTTGGGGAACGTCGGTCGAGCTGCGCACAGATCGAGCCTACGACTTATTTAAACGGGAATTACAGTGCAGGCGCAGCCCGCATGCAGCGGTGGATAAGGCGATCCGCTCGGAAAGTTCTCGCCCGCGAGGCGCTCACCAGAGTCGGCGTCATGTGCGCACAGGTCGCACGGCGCGTCGTTGGGCGTCGCAAAGAAGCGAACCGAGCGCCCCTTGGACGCGGTGACCACGCCCATGTGAAAAGCCCGACGTGCCGCGTCGGTACAGAGCCGCTCGACTCTCGCTCCGCGCCACTCGCGATAGGCCGCGTTCACCCGATCGGTCGCGTCGCCCGCCGACTCACTCAGGATGCGCTTGCGCAACGCGAGCACGATCGTCACCGCGAGATCGGCGGCCACATCGTCCAGGAGAGACGGCTCGACGGTCGTCTCGCTCACCCCTCCCTCGTCGCGGGCGAACTGCACACCGGCTTGGGCGGCGAGGATCAGGCCCTCGCTCGCGGCCTCGGCGTAGCGGTTGCGCTGAACCATCTCATCTTCGAGCTCGTCGGTGATCATCGCCTTCACGTGGCGGATTCGTTCGAGCATGATGTTCTGATCGTCCTGGAGCACGCGCTTGACGCGGCGAGTGAGAACCGACAGAGCCTCGTCGAGGGTGTCGTCGCGGTGTCGAAAAAGAGTTCCCACTGGGGTCTCGGGTTTGGCCGGTGCCGCCTTCTTTGGGGCGACCGCGGTCGCGCCACGCTCTTCCAGGGTGGCCTTGCGCAGGCGCGCGAAGATCTCGTTAACGACGTCGGTGCCTGACGGGTCGTCTTCCAGCAGGGACTCGCCCTCGTGGGGAGCAACGCGGGCTGGCGCCGGCGGTGGGACCGCGTCGGTGCGTCGAGTGACCTCCGGGGTCGAGTCGATCGGTGCCTCGAGCGTCGGTGCGGGCACTTCGCGCAGCGGCGTTCCCGCGAGGAGTTCCTCATCGGTGGGCTCGGGTACGGCGGCGTGAGCGCGCAGCGCCTCCAGCGCGGCGGAGCGAGCGGCCTCATCGGATCCGTTAATGCCCGTGAGAATGTCGTCCACCTTCTCGCGCAGTTCGCTGACGAACGTGCCGAGGGTGTCGCGTGCGGCGCGCAGCTGGTCGATCTGCATGTGCAAAGCCTTGCGCTTGACCGCGAGATCGTTGAGCACCGTGCGACGCGCCTCGTTCGCTTGCTCGACGATCGCACGTCCTTGCTCGCGCGCGCGATCGATCAACGCTTCACCGTTGACTTTGGCCGAGTCGATCAGTCGCTCCGCGGCGAGACGCGCGTCGTGGTCGATCTGGCCGCCGGTGTTCTCGGCCTCGGTGATGAGCGCGGTCGCACGCTCCTGGGCATCCATGAGATGAGCGGACGCTCGCTGCTGGGCCTCGGCGTAGACCGCTGCGCTTCGCTCTTGGGCCTCGGCGGTGACGCGACCTGCTTCTTCGTGGGCCAAGCGCAAGATCGAGGCACTCTGGGTCCCCAGGGCGTTGGTCAAGGTGGCTTCGTCGAAGGTCGGATGCTCGGCCAGGTGGTGAGCTTCGCTCAGCTGATCCTGGAGTTCTCGGACTCGGCTCTCGAGATGGCCCATCTCACGGGCGGCGGCTTCCAGGTGCAGGCGGACCTCGTTGGGATCCACGCCGCCCTTGCGCAGGGAGGTAAAGGTGACCCGGGTCAATTCATTTGATGAAAGGCGCGTGGTCGAGACTGTTCGGCGGTCGTCCATTGGTTACAGCCTAGGAGTTTTGCGACGAAGATTAGGTGTCCGAGGGCTTCGTGAGGGGCGTGGGCGATACCCCTCCAATCCGCTTCAGATCAGCCAGAACCTGCGTGAGGGACCTCACTGGGACAATTGTGAGGTCGGGCTGATCCGCGGCCCTGGCGGCATCGACGTCGCCACCACCGTTCGGCACGAAGAAATACGTGGCTCCCGCGTTGTGCACGGCGACGGCCTTCTCCTCAACGCCACCCACCGCTCCCACTTGCCCACCGGGAGAGATCGTGCCGGTGGCGGCTACCACGTGACCACCGGTGAGCGACCCCGCGCTCAACTTGTTGATCAAGGCGAGTGTCATCGCCAGTCCCGCGGACGGCCCTCCGATGTTGGCGGTGTTGATGCTCACGCTCGCGGGCAAGGAGTAGTGAAAACCGTCTTCGAGTGCGATGCCGACCCACGACTTCGCTCGCGCGGTGCCTCCGCCACAACCGGTCTGATCGAGATCACTGGGAAGCGCGGCGGTCGATGACGTCGCACCTTCGACGGTGCGTCGTAGGTGAATCGCCCCGAGTTGGAGATCTTCACTTTGTCGATATCGAGGACCTCGGTCGTGTCGGGCGCAATGTTGTGCGACAAAGAAATCAGCTGACAGGCCGAACGAACCGGCGTGGAGTTGATCCCGGTGATGAGGTCTCCCACCGCAAGCTTCGCGCGACTCGCCGGCGAGTTCTCGACCACGCCGGTGATGACCGTGCCGATCTTCGTCGAGGGCACTCGCCAGCCGACGGCGCGGAACGCCGCCACCTCGGCTGCGTGCTTGGCGTCGTACATCTCGAGATACCCCTGGGCGTTGAGCTCACTGGTCGAGACGCCGGGCTCGGTCAGTTCATCGGCCGGCACGACTTGGACGTGCTTTTGGAAGTGGGTCAAGATCAGCTGCCACTCTGAGAGCGGTTGAAGGAAGACGTCGGTGAACAAGATCCGACCCGGATGCTTGTTCGTCTCAACGCCGCTCAGTTTGATGAGAGGCGCGACCGGCGTAGAGTCGCCCGGCGTAATGGAGTACTCCCCCGACGACTTTGACTCCAGGGCCAGAATGCCGAGTAGCACCACGGCGATCACGACCAGGGGGATCCAAATTCGCGATTTCTTAGTTGCTGTGGGGGTCGTGCTGAAGATGAATCAACGCTACCTGAGCCACCATCGCTTAACGCCTCGACACGCCTATCGATCGGCGCTGCGAAAGAGGGCGTGGAGGGCGGACATCTCTTCTAAGCAGGCTTGCAGTCCTTGTATGACGACGAGATCAGCGGAAGGCGCGACGACGACCTCGACGCCGCTCGATTGGGCGACCAGCTCGTCAAGGTCGGTGATGTTGGCGTGACCACCCGCCACAGTGAGTCCGCGCGCACTCACGTCCTGAGCGAGATCGGGCGGCGCGCCACCGAGGCACTCCTGGATCATGCGCATCGTCGCTTGCAGGATGTCGTGGGCCGCACTGTTCACCAGCTCGGCACTCACCTCGATCTCCACCAGGCGCCCGCGATCGACGGTGCGTGCGAGCACGACTTCCGACAGCCCTGCGGTGCGTCCGAGAGCCGAAGCGAGCGAACACTTAAGCATCTCCACCACGGTGGGCGCGACCACGACACCGAGATGGAGGCGCAGCGCCGTGGCGATGGCGGCGTCGACGTCGCTGCCACCAATGCGACGCGCGGCCCCGGTCACGATGCCCCCGAGTGATATCACTGCCGCTTCGGACGCCCCCGCGCCCAGGAGCACGATGGCCGAACCGACGGGATCTTGGATCGGCATTCCCAGCCCGATCGCCGCAGCGAGGGGGGCTTCGATGAGGCTGGCTTCGCGTGCGCCCGCCTGAATGGCGGCTTGGCGTAGGGCGCGCCGCTCGATGGCGGTGGCCAGGGAGGGCACGCTCATCACGACGCGCGCCCGACTCAGTCGAGACAGTCCCGCGCGCTCGAAGAGCGACTCGATAAGTCGGGCCGTGACGTCAAAGTCGATCGTCGCACCCTGACTGAAGGGTCGAAAGACGACGACGTGGCGCGAGGTACGACCAATCATCTCGAGCGCGCCGTGGCCCAGATCCTGGACCTGGCCCGTGTTCGTGTCGATCGCCACCATGGTGGGCTCATCGAACAAGATGCCTCGCGTTGAGGTTGCCAAGCGCGTGTGAGACGTGCCAATATCCAGCGCTACGTCCACGGCCATAGGTGCCAACTCTAGGGCGACGTCAGTAGTTGGCCTCTCGTTACTAGCCTTTTCCAGGTGGCGGAGAGGTCGTGGTGGAGTCGATGGCGAGGCAGCGGTCAATCACGACCGCCGGCCGAGTCACGTCACTGGGTACATCCGAGCGAACTGCCGAGTTTCAAGGATCTTCCGACTCCACGTCCGCACGTGGTCACGCCCCGCGGCGTGATCTTGGTGATGGCCCTCCTCCTCATCGCCGGTGGCGTCTTTCTTGCCGTGAATCGCGCCCCAGCGACGCCCAACCCCAACTCACCAGCGAAATTGGCGACGACCCTGGACGAACTGCCGGCCTCGGCGCGCGCCGCTGCGGCCGACACCGTCGTGCTCACGATCACCCACGCGGGCACCACCACCAAGGTGGCCGCCCTGGTGCTGCCGGACAGTCTCGCCGTCACCACGACGGTCATCCCCATCAACTCCGTTATCACGGGAGCCACAGCTACCGAAACGAACTTCGCGGTCACTCTTGAGGGTCGCGACAACGTGATGGGCTTTTCCATCGTGCACTTGGGCGCGAAGGTCAAGGCGTCAACATTGGACCCCATGCCAGCGAGCGCGTCCGTGGTGGCGATCGCTCCCGTCATCAAGAACTCCTTTACCGCACCCGAGTACGACTGGACAACGACCTCGCTGGGTGATCCGACCAACGACGCCCAGGGCGTGGTGCACTACCTCGCCACCTCAGCCAAGACGAAGCTCTCGGGCTACGTGGACGCCATCGCCGTCGACGCCCAGGACCGCGTGGTGGCGGTCTTGTCCGCCCAGCACTTCTGGTATCCCGCGGAGTTCGTCGCCCAGGTGGCCGAAGTCGTGGCGACCGGACACGGCTGTCACGCGGATCTGGGAATCGACGGGACGACCGAGCAGGGCGGAGGTGTGCGCATCACCAAGATCGTCAAATACGGCACCGCGGCCCACGCCGGGCTCGCCGTGGGTGACGTCATCACCAAGTGGAAGGGGGCGGAGCTCAACACGTGGAATCAACTGGTCTCGGCGCTGTATCTGACCCCGGCCTACACCCACGCCGCGATCACCTACGCCAAGGGAACGACCGTGCACGACGTGGACGTGACGCTCGGCTGTCCCTCTAAGTTGGCTCCGTGAGTGACAACCCCTTCGGCAACATGTTTGGCGACATCTTTTCGATGCTGAGCCAGCAGGGTCCCGACGCCTGGTACCAGACGGCCTCGCAACTCGCACTCAATATCGCTCGCGGCGAGGACGGCGACCCCAACCCGTTGCCCGCCGAGCGCCAGCGCCTCGAAGAACTGGCGCCCCTCGTCGGTCGCCACGTCGACGCGCTCTTTGGGGTCTCGATCGAGCCCAGTGTCGTCACGGTGAACCGCTCCGCCTTAACGCAGGCCGCGCTCGAGCAGTGGCGCCCCCTCATGGACCCCGTCATGAAGTCCGCCGCATCTCTGGCCCCACCGGCCAGTGAGGAGTTGGACCTTCAACAGAACCAGTTGCTCAACCAGATCTCCTCGGCGATCGGACCACTCTTCGCGGGATTCCAGATGGGCTCGGTCGCGGGGCACTTCTCCGAGCGCGCCTGGTCGCTCGCCGTACTGCCGCTACCGCGCGAGAACCACTTCCATCTTCTCGTGGTGAACAACCTGGCCAAGTTCGCCAGCGACTGGTCCCTCGAGCACGAAGAGGTCTACGTCTTTGCGCTCGCCCAGGAGTTCATCGCCAGCCTGGTGCTGACCCAGCCTGGTACCAGCGACGCCTTGCGCGCGCTGTTGATCGACGCCGTGAACGAATCGAACGCGATGCAAGGCGACATCTTGGGCAAGCTCACGAGTTTGATGGAGTCCGGGGACATCAACGAGATGATGAACAACCCCGAGGCGCTCTTAGAGGGAATTGAAGTACCCGAAGAGACCAACGCCACGCGCGCGATCAACGCGGCGACCAGCGTGTTGCTCGCCTTCTTTGACGCGGTCGCGAAGGACGTCACCGAGACGCTCTTGGGACCGCGGCCCGCCCTCTTTGAGGCGTACGCGCGACACCGTCGCAGCGACGCGCGCGGCGAAGACGCAGCCGCAGCGCTGTTTGGCATCTCGACCCAGGGTCCGCACCATGACGCAGCGCGCGAGTTCGTCGCGACACTCGTCGCCGAGCACGGACTGAGCGTCTTTAGCGCGCTGCTGCGTGTCGACGGTCTACCGAGTGCGAGTGAACTCGAGTCACCCACCGCGTGGTACGAGCGGGTGACGACCTCGCCACTCGCTTAGGCGTTAGACCTCTTCGTCGTAGCCGAGGTTCCACTCGACGAGCAGATTCTCGCGCTCGGCGTCGCGGTTCACGCGCTCGCGGTTTCGCCGGAACTGGGGATCGTGCGGGGGCAGAAAGCGCAGACGCGCGTCCACCCGGTCGACGAAGGCCTGGATCTGCTCCTCGTCGCCAAAGACCATGCGGCACTCCCAGTGCGGAGCCACGGGGCCGAGGTAGACCACCTGGACGTGACCCACCGGATCGACGACCTCTACTGCTTCACCGAGCGGTACCTGGCTCACAACTCTCCTTTGAGAACGCTTACATCACCAATCCTACCGGTCGATTCAAAGGCGTCTCCAAGGCTCCCGCACACACCCATGGAACTGTAAGGAAAAGGTCAAATGAACGTAACGACGAGTGTGCAAGAAGTCACTACTGTGAGACATAGAGGTAGGAAAGGAGGCACTATGAGTTCGGAGTGGATGGCCGATGGAAAGTGCCGCGACTACCCGGCCGAGACGTTCTTCCCCCGTGATGGCATGGGCGTTATCGTCGCCCAGCGCATCTGTGCGAGTTGCCCCGTGGCCAAGGAGTGCCTGGTCTACGCACTCGACAATCACATTGACCACGGTGTGTGGGGTGGCAAGAGTGAGCGCGAGCGCCGCCGCCTGCTACGCGAGCGCCGCCGTTTGCGCCTCTTTAATCGCGACCTGTACTCGTAGGTCCTCGCATTGTTCGAATGCGTCGTCAATGTCTCTGACGGACGTCGTCTCGAGGTGCTCGAAGAGCTCGGGCGCGCCGCCGGACCGGCGTTGCGCGATCGCCACAGTGATCCCGTGCACAACCGCAGCGTCTTCACGCTGATTCACCACCGGCCCGAACTTCGCCGCTATGTGCGTGACTTCATCGTCGCCACCATGAAGCTGGTGGACCTGCGGACCCATTCGGGCGTGCACCCACGATTTGGCGCCCTGGACGTGGTGCCCTTCGTGGCCCTCGATCCGAGGAAGCAGGACGAGGCCGCCACGTTGCGCGACGAAACGGCCTCGTGGGTGGCCAGCACCTTCGATGTGCCCGTTTTCCTCTACGGGCGTCTGCGTGACGGCACGAGTCGCACGCTGCCCGAGGTTCGTCGTCACGCCTTTAAGTCCCTCGCCCCCGACATGGGCCCGATGAAACCCAGTGCCGAGCGCGGCGCGAGCGCCATTGGCGCCCGCCCAGTGCTCGTCGCGTGGAATCTGTGGATCCGTGGCGGCGACCTCGCTGACGGACGTCTGGTCGCCAAAGCGCTGCGCCGAGCCGAAGTGCGCGCCCTGGCCTTTCAGATGCCCGACATGGTTCAGATCAGTTGCAACCTGATCGATCCCTTCAAAGTCCGTCCGTCAGTGGTCTACGACAAGGCCGCGAGCCTCCTGGCCGCGGGCGAGATCGATCACGCCGAACTCGTGGGTCTGGTTCCTGAATCGGTCTTGCGCTCAGAGGATCCGGCGCGCTGGCGGGAGCTCGGACTGTCGGAAAACGCGACGATCGAGTCGCGGCTCTAGCTGGCTCAGCCCGCTTGGGCGCGGCGCTCGAGGGCTCGGGCGCGGCGCAGACGCCTGCGCTCGCGCTCGCTCATCCCGCCCCAGATGCCGAACTTCTCACCGTTGTCGAGCGCATACTCCAGGCAGTCCTCGCGCACGACGCACCCGCGACAGACTTCCTTGGCCTCTCGGGTGGAGGCCCCGCGCTCGGGGAAGAAGAGATCGGGGTCGACTCCCATGCAGTTGGAGCGCGCCTGCCAACCTCGGTCCTCGAGACCGCTTAGAAGTTCAACAATTTCCACGTCGTGCTTCCCTCCCCGTCGAGGTTTCTACCATCGATGTAATTACAACGGTGTCATTGTTGCGGGAATTTGCGCAAATTGCAAATTGAATATGTGAACTACCTGATGGGGGCGGTGCCCGCTAGCTCGCGCGGCGGTGGGTGACGAAGTCGTCGAGGGCGTACGTTCCCAGATCGTTCACGTCGGTGTAGAAGAGCCGTCCCCCATTAACGCGGGCGATTTGCTCGACAAACGGGAACTGACTGCGCTCGATATCGAGGGCGAAGGTGTTGATCGTGATGCCCGCCTTGGTGCAGCGCAGGACCTCGGCCATCGTCTTTTCCAGGGTTTCGGGCACCGGCGGCCACGAGAAGAACGGCTCACCCGTGCTGGTGAGGTGTGCGGTGGGCTCTCCGTCGGTCACCACGACCACCTGACGCTCACCGCGCTCGTTGCGCAACAGGTGACGACTGAGGGCGAGCGCATGCTGGAGATTGGTGCCGTAGTTGTAGTCGATCGTGAGCGCGGGCACGTCTTCGAGTTTGAGCTGCTGGGCGGTTTCGCCAAAGCCGACAATCGCCAGGAAGTCGCGCGGGTACTTCGAGGAGATGAGTTGGGAGAGGGCGAGGACCATTTTTTTGGCCGGCAGCAAGTTCCCTCGCATGGCCATCGAGAGCGAGAGGTCGATCGCAAAGACGGTCGCCGAACGCTTCGTGGCTTCGTACTCTTCGACCTCGAAATCGTCGGGGTGCAGTTTGACGGGCGTGCCAGGTCCTTGACGCAGCAGCGCGTTGCGTAACGTGCGCGGCAGGTGCAGCGACACGGCCTCGCCCGGCTGCCAGGGCTTGGACGTCTCTTCGCGATCCCCGCCGTGGGCCAACGTCGCCACCGCATGACCACCGAGAGCGGGCGTGTCGCGCATCTGGCGAAAGAGGTCACGCAGAGCGATCTGGCCGATCTTGCGCACTCCGCGCGCGCTCAACTTGAGTCGATCACTCGTGCGGTCAATGAAACCTTGATCTTTCAGCTCCTGTAAGGCCTTTTGGAGACGCTGGACGTGGCGCGCCGCGTCATCGCCGAGGTTCCGTCGCACCGCCTCCACGTCGACTTCGGGCAGCCCCTGGGCGGCGTGGCTCTGTCCCAAGAACTCCTCGAGACCCTTCAGTTCTCCCAGCTGCTCGGCGACCGAGGCGGCTTGGGCGAAGGACGAGCCGTCTTGGCCGCGCATACGGTGCGCGCGGTGCCAGTCGACGTCAGGCGTCGCTTGGCGCAGGTTCGAGACGAGTCGATTCATGGAGAAGTTCAGTTCCATGTTCTGCATCATCTGGTCGAACAGCGCGCGCAGCTCACCTTGCTGTTCGGAGGAGAGCGAGTTGAACATCGCTTCGGCCGCGGCCGCTCGTTCGGCCATCATGCGAATCACGTCCTCGAGATTCTCGGCGCCAGGAAAGAAGTCGCCGAACTTGGCCATGAAGTCATCGAAGCTGGGATCGAGATCCTCGCCGCGGCGATCCTGTTCGATCATCGTCGAGAGCGCATCCATCATCTCGCGCATGCGGGCCAGCTCTTCGGGGTCAGGTGAACCCATGAAGTCCTTGGACTGCTGGAAATACGTGTCGAGTACGTCGCGTTGAAGTTCGCCCATCATCTGCTCAAACTCTTCGCGCGCTTCTGAAGAGACGAAGTCGTAGTGCTGGTACTCCCCCAGGCGCTCGGCCAACCGGTCGCTCATAAGGTCGCGCTGCATGCGGCGCTGGTCGACGATGTCGCGGGTCACCTCTTCGCGGCGCTGATCCCCCGACTCCTCGGCCTCGCGCATGAGCTGATCGATCTCGGACTCCTCCATCGCCTCGATGAGATCGAGCCAGTCGCGATAGCGCTGCATCTCACCTTCGGGATCGGCCTGTTGTTCGAGCTCGCGGCGCCGACTGCGCGTGCGCTCTAAGAGTTCGCGCAGACCCTCGACGCGTTCGCCATCCTTGGTGTCGTACCCTTCGCGCAGCAATCGGTCCATCGCCTCGTCAAGGTCGCCGTTCTCCATGTAGTCGTCGGCGAGCAGCGACAGCACTTCATCGAGATCGAGGTCGTCGAACTCATCGCCGTCACCGACCCGGCGAAAGCCGTAGCGCACCGCCACTTAGCGGTTCCTCGATCGATAGAGGGCGCGCGCACCCGAGGCGTCCTTGGCGAGGCGCTTGGTCAGGTACAGCCCCTCCAGAATGAACTCGACGGCGGCAGCCTTCTCGCCGTCGCTCGCACCCGGTCCGGCGATGCGCTCGACGGGTGTCGCGAGGGCGGGCATGGCCCCGAGTACCTCGAGGTAACTCGCGTCGGGCAGGTCGTCGCCGGTGTGCACGATGACCTCGTCGTTGAAGGCTTCCACGATGTTCGGGGCTTCTTCGAGCAACACGTCGGCGAAGCACTGGCGAACCGCCAGCGAGACGAGGGCCGCGATCACCTGATCCGAGTCGCTGTCGTCCATCGTGTCGAACTCGATCTTGCCCTGGGTCGACTGCACCACCGCACTCAGGTCGCTCACCCGCGGCACGACGACGTTGTCGTGAGTGCGCAAGGTACGCCGCAGGGCGTTCGCGACAACCGTCTCGAAGTTCGAGATCGACAGGCGCACCGAGACGCCCGAACTCTGGCTGATGACGTGGGAGCGACGTGCGACGTGACTGATGCGCGCGATGATGTCGTCGATGAACCACGGCACCACGATCGGCACATCGCTCGGGGGCAGGTGCGCCTCCTGGTACATGATCTCGATCTCGGTGGTGACCTCGTAGGGGTAGTGCGTGCGGATCTGGGAGCCGAAACGGTCCTTGAGCGGGGTGATCAGTCGACCGCGATTCGTGTAGTCCTCGGGGTTGGCTGTAGCGACGACCATGACGTCGAGATCAAGGCGCACCAAGTGCCCGCGGATCTGGACGTCGCGCTCCTCAAGGACGTTGAGCAGACCCACCTGGATACGTTCAGAGAGGTCAGGCAGTTCGTTGATCGCAAAGATCCCACGGTTGGACTTGGGCACCAGTCCGTAACTGAGGGCTTTGGGGTCATCGAGGAAGAGCCCGCCCGCGACCTTGATCGGGTCCACCTCACCGATGAGGTCGGCCATCGAGGTGTCCGGTGAGGCCAGTTTTTCGGCGAATCGCTGACTGCGGTGCACCCACGCGATCGGGGTGTCGTCGCCGCGCTCGGCGACCAGGTCGCGCCCAAAGGCCGAGATTGGCGCGTAGGGGTCGTCGCGCACGTCCGAACCCTCGACGATGGGCAGCCACTCGTCGAGAAGATCAACCAGCGAACGGATTATTCGAGTCTTGGCCTGGCCCCGCTCGCCGAGCAGGATGAAGTCGTGGCCGGCCAGCAGGGCGGTCTCGAGCTGCGGCAGGACGGTGTCCTCGTATCCCAATACCGAGGCGCTGAGCGCTTCGCCCGCCATCAGGCGAGCCTCGAGGTTTCGACGGATCTCGTCACGAATGGGGAGGGACTCATAGCCTGACGCGCGCAAGGCGCCGAGGGTTGTGGGGAGGTCCAAGGGGGCAAGGGGGGTGCTCATAGGAGCACCTTAGAGGTTTCAAGGTCGACGTTGGACCTCACCAGATCGTCGATAAAGATGGTCGCGTGAGCGACTCAATCGACACGTCAGCGGCAATCGACAGAGCCGCGAAGTACACGAAGTACCTACGAAATGTCCAGTACGTCACCCCGGACAACCTGCAGGCTCGCATTCGATTGCACGTCAAATACGCCACCTCGCCCATCAGATTTCCCGAGTGGTTCTTCGAGCAGATCGACTTGTCGAGCGCACACGACGTGCTCGACGTCGGTTGTGGCCCGGGCACTACCTGGACGTCGCTCCCCCAACCGCTCGAGGCGAATCTGACGTTGTGTGACTTGTCCGCGGGCATGATTGGGGCGGCCACCAGGGCGGCTGACGGATGCGCCGCTCAGGTGGTCGGGGTCGTCGGGTCCGTACAAACACTGCCGTTCGCCGACAATTCCTTCGACGTCGTGATCGCCAACTACATGCTCTACCACGCGACAGATATCGATCGGGCGGTCGGCGAACTGCGGCGGGTACTCAAACCCGAAGGTCTGCTAGTCGCGGCGACCAACGGACCGGCACACCTCAGGGAAGTCATCGAGATCGAGCGCGCGGTGATGACGGGCGACCCTCACCGGAATCACGGCGAGATCTTTGGCCCAGTAACGGGTCAAAGGTACCTCGAGGCTCATTTTGGTTCCGTGCAGTGGCGACCTTTCGAGGACGAACTGCGCTGTCGCGATGCCGAGGACATATTCGCCTACATTCGCTCAACACCGCCGGGAAGTCGCGCCACTCCCGAACAACAACTCGCACTGCGAACGATGATCGACGAGCGCATTCGTCGCGGGAACGGGGAGCTCCGCATCACGAAGGAAACGGGCATCTTTCTCGCCCGCGGGGATATCTAGCTGCGTCGTTAGTCGCGCTCGTACAACTCGAGGCGCCACCCGCCGGTCATCTCGTGCTCACACAGTGCCGTCGAGAACCGACACATCACGTCGAGCACTTGAACCGACGGCGTTCCAGGCGGGACCACGAGCAGAATTCCCCTTTGGGAGTGATCTTGGCGAATCGCAAACGGCGCGCCCTCGAGCATCGTGGTGATCCGGTCCTTACCGAGTCGGCCACCCGAGTGCAGAATCCCCAGTGACGACGGTTGCGCCTCGCTGTTTCGCGGTGCCACCGTCAGGAACGTCGCGACCGGGATTCCGTGATTCGTCCAGCCGATGAAGTTGACGTGAATATCGGGTAGGTCGTCATTGGTGACGCGCGGCAACACGTTGACCCAGCCCCGACCGTCCGCCACAGCGTCAAGCGCCATCAGCGCGTCACGCGTGTCCTCATTGAAGTACAGGCGGGTCTTCTTGGTCATGACGTCGCGCGATGAGTCGACGCCACAAGTTGAGCGCCAGGGCGGTACGCGAGGTGCGCGGCTCGCGGGGCGTCGAGTATCGCAAAGTCGGCACGCGCCCCCACACCTAAGTGGCCGACATCGCTTCGCCGCAGTGCCAGGGCCCCGCCCTTGGTCGCTGACCACAGCGCCTCGTCGACACTCATCGCCATCTCGCGCACCGCGAGCGCAATGACAAAGGCCATGCTCGTCACGTACGACGAGCCGGGATTGCAGTCGGTCGCGAGAGCGACGGTTGCTCCCACGTCAATCAACCGCCGCGCCGAGGGATAGGGCGAGCGGGTGGAGAACTCTGCTCCGGGCAAGAGTGTCGCGACGGTCGCGGATCCCGCCAGCATCTCAATGTCGGAGTCCTCTAAGTACGTGCAGTGATCCACACTGGCGCACTCGAGATCGACAGCCAACGCGATCGCTCCGCTGTGGGCGAGTTGGTTCGCGTGTAGTCGAGGAGCGAGTCCCACGTCGCGCGCGCGCAGCAGGATCGTCCTCGCCTCGTCGACGCTGAAGGCACCGCGATCACAGAAGACGTCGGCCCACTTGGCGTGGGGTGCACAGGCTTCAAGCATCGTGGTACTGAGGAGATCCAAGTACCCGTCGCGGTCGGAGGCGAACTCCGGAGGAACGACGTGAGCACCCAACCAGGTGCGCTCGGTCGTGAAGTCGGCCGCGACCTCGAGGCACCGAACCTCGCCCTCGGTGGTGAGCTCGTAGCCGGACTTGATCTCAACGGTCGTGACTCCCCCGGCGCGCAACTCGCCCACACGCTCGGCCGCGCCGTTTCGCAACTGCTCGCTCGTCGCGGCGCGCGTTGACGTGACGGTGCGAGCAATTCCGCCACCGTCGTAGCGACGTCCGGCCATGCGTGCTTCGAACTCGTCACTGCGCTCGCCGGCGAAGACCAGATGGGTGTGAGAGTCGACGAAACCCGGGATCACCGCAGCTCCGTGGGCGTCGATCGCCTCGTCGGCGTCAGGCGCCTCGGCGTGGGGACCGACCCAGAGAACTTGGTCGTCGTCGACCACAAATGCGGCGTCGTGCAGCCGGCCGAGACTCGTCTCGTCACCGAGTGCGGGATCGTTGGTCGTCAACTCACCGACATTGGTGACGACGAGTGTGCTCACGAACCCTCGCGCATGGGCACCCGGAGTCCGGTCGCCTCCGCCGTCTCTTCGGCAATGTCGTAGCCCGCGTCCACGTGACGCAGCACGCCCATGGCCGGGTCGTTGGTGAGGACGCGTCGCACCTTTTCGCCGGCGAGCGCGGTACCGTCGGCGACGCACACCTGGCCCGCGTGGATCGAGCGTCCGATGCCGACCCCGCCCCCGTGATGGATCGAGACCCAGGTGGCTCCCGAGGCGGTATTGACCAACGCGTTGAGCAAGGGCCAGTCGGCGATGGCGTCCGAGCCGTCCAGCATCGACTCGGTCTCGCGATACGGGGAGGCAACCGATCCGGCGTCTAGGTGGTCGCGTCCGATGACGAGCGGGGCACTCACTTCGCCGCGCGCGACGAGGTCGTTAAAAGCGACTCCCGCCTTGTCGCGCTCCTGGTACCCGAGCCAGCAGATGCGTGCGGGCAGGCCCTGGAACGCCACGCGCTCCTGCGCCTTGGTGATCCACCGGCGCAGCAGATCGTTCTCGGGAAAGAGATCAAGCACCGCTTGGTCGGTGCGGTAGATGTCATTCGGATCGCCCGAGAGCGCGGCCCACCGAAAGGGGCCTTTCCCCTCACAGAACAGCGGTCGAATGTAGGCGGGGACAAAGCCCGGGTAGTCGAACGCGCGGGCGTACCCATCCGAGCTGCGCCTCGCCACGCAGTGAGTTGCCGTAGTCGAACACCTCGGCGCCCGCATCCATGAAGCCGACCATCGCTTCCACGTGACGCACGATGGAGGCGCGCGCGCGATCGGTGAACTCCTCGGGCTTCTTCTCGGCGTAGTCGTGCCAATCGTTGAGGTCGATGTCCTCGGGTAGGTAGCTGAGTGGGTCGTGCGCCGACGTTTGGTCAGTCACGATGTCGACCTCCACACCCCGGCGCAGGAGTTCGGGCAGGATCGTCGCGGCGTTGCCCAACAGCCCCACGCTCAGCGCCTCGCGATCTGCCTTCGCACGCAGCACTTGCTCGATCGCGCCATCGAGGTCAGTCGTCCACTCATCGAGGTAGCGCTGATCGACTCGACGCTGCAGACGGCTCGGATCGACGTCGATGCACAGACACACCCCGTCGTTCATCGTGACCGCGAGTGGCTGGGCCCCACCCATACCGCCCGCCCCCGCCGTCACCGTCAGCGTGCCGGCGAGCGTGCCGCCAAAGCGCTTGGCCGCAATCGCGGCGAAGGTCTCGTAGGTTCCCTGCAGGATGCCCTGGGTACCGATGTAGATCCACGAGCCCGCGGTCATCTGGCCGTACATCGTGAGTCCCAGTGCTTCCAGGCGACGAAACTCGGGCCACGTGGCCCAGTCCGGCACCAGGTTGGAGTTGGCAATCAAGACCCGCGGCGCCCATTCGTGAGTTTGGAGCACACCAACCGGGCGTCCGGACTGGACCAGCATCGTCTCGTCGTTCTTGAGGGTCGTGAGCGTGCGCACCAGTGCGTCAAAACTGCGCCAGTCGCGCGCGGCGCGTCCCGTTCCGCCATAGACGACCAGGTCGTCGGGACGCTCGGCAACCTCGGGATCCAGGTTGTTGCACAGCATGCGAAGTGCGGCCTCCTGCGGCCAGCCCTGCGCGCTGATCGTCGAACCCCTGGCTGCGCGAACGGGACGTGCACCCTCCATGACCACCTCCTAGAGCAGAGCGAGAAAACGAGAGGCGATGTCGAGGAGCTCGCGCGAAGCGACGAGGTCACTCACCGCGGCGATCTCCGGCGAGAGCCACCGGTCGTGCCCGGGGCCCCCGGTGAGCGCGTTCACGCGATCGACCATCGCGCGGGCAACGGGCGAGGGTACCAGCGGCGCGCGTAGCGCGAGGGCCCGCGCACTCGCCAGCAGTTCGATCGCGAGCACGTCGCGAAAAGCGTCAAGCGATCGGCGCAACTTGCGCGCCGCGTGCCAGCCCATGGAAACGTGGTCCTCCTGCATGCCCGAGGAAGGGATGGAGTCGACCGATGCCGGCGAGGCGAGCCGCTTCATCTCAGTGACGAGGCCGGCCTGGGCGTACTGGGCGATCATGAGGCCCGAGTCCACCCCGGGGTCACCCGCGAGGAAGGGCGGCAGTCCGAAGCTGCGATTCACGTCGAGGAGGCGGTCGGTGCGCCGCTCACTCATCGACGCCACGTCAGCGAGCGCGATCGCGAGGAAGTCGAGGACGTACCCGATCGGGGCACCATGGAAGTTGCCGTTGCTCGCGAGCGTCCCGTCGGACAGCACCGAAGGATTATCAATCGCACTCGCCAACTCGATGTCGGCGACACTTTGCGCGTGGCTGAAGGTGTCACGTGCGGCGCCGTGCACTTGGGGGGCACAGCGCAGCGAGTACGCGTCTTGCACTTGGGTGATGTCGTCGACGTGAGAGACGACGATCGGCGAATCAGCGAGCAGGTTCACGAGGTTCTGGGCACTGTCTCGCTGTCCGGGGTGCGGACGCAACTCGTGGATCTCGCTCATGAAGACCTGGTCGGTCCCCCGCAACGCCTGGATGGAGAGCGAGGCGGCAATATCCATCTGCTGTAAGAGGGCGTGGCCGTCCTCCAGGGCCAGGATCAGCATGCCGAGCATGCCGTCGGTGCCGTTGATAAGAGCCAGGCCCTCTTTTTCCTCGAGCTCCACCGGTGCGAGGCCCGCGTCGCCCAGCACATCGATGGCGCGTCGACGCGTCCCACCCGAGTCGCGCACGTCGCCTTCGCCCATAAGGGCGAGCGCCGCGTGCGCGAGTGGGGCCAGGTCCCCGGAACAGCCCAGTGATCCGAACTCGTGGACGACCGGGCGTGATGTTGGCGTTAATCAACGCCGCGTACGCCTCGGCCGTCGAGGGTCGCACTCCCGATACCCCACTGCAAAGGTTCGTGAGACGCGAGACCATCATGGCGCGCACGACTTCCGCTTCTACCTCGGGCCCGACGCCGGCAGCGTGTGAGCGAATCAGGGAGCGTTGCAGGTCGCGTCGACGCTCGGGTGAGATCGAGGTCGTCGCGAGCGAACCGAACCCCGTTGACAGTCCGTAGATGGCTTCGCCGCTGTCGACCAGAGCGTCGATCGCGTCGCGCTGCTGAGCGAGGCGATCGAGAACTTGCGCACTCAGCGTGAGCGGTTCGTAGTGGCGTGCCACACGAATCAGCTCGTCCCGTGTGAGTGGTTCGATACCCAGCTCGATGGTCACGACGGTCTCCTTTGCACGCCCGAGAGCGCCTCCAGTAGTAGTAGCGCGCCCAAGCGCACCGTGCGTTCGTCGGGCGTGTCTCGCTCGACGTCCACTTCGGTGAAGTCAATAGCCAGTACGTCCTTCGATGTGGCGAGGGCCCGCACGAAGCGACGCACCTCGTCGGCGCGCAGTCCACCCGGAGCGGCCGCGGGGCATCCCGGTACCACCGAGCGATCGGCCACGTCGAGGTCGATGTCCACGTAGACCTTGCGGCCACCCTGACGCGCGACGTCCAAGGCGCGTCGTGCGATGACGGCTGCGTCGTCGCGGTTGAAGGCGTCGCGATCGATGATGCGCACGCCCGCCGCTTGCGCGTCGCGTGCGTAGCCCGGCGAGTTCGCAAAGTCGCTCAGGCCGACTTGAACGATGTGGTGCCCGTCGAGACCCTCTTCGAGTAGTTGGCGCACCGGCGAGCCGTTCGAGATGCCATCTCGCATGTCGAGGTGGGCGTCCAGGGTGATGAGCCCGAACTCCTCGACTCGATCCTTCATGAGGGCACTCATCGCGTGCCACGTCGCGGCATTGTCACCACCCAGGATTACCGTCGGCGATTGCTCAATGTTCATGAGGGCCTCGGCAACACGCTCGTGACCGCCCTCCCCATCAGGATCATCGACGTCGCCGTAGTCGACCACCGCCACGTACTCCGCGAGATCCACCCGGCTGGACCACGACCAGGTCGAGTAGTACTCGAGGGCTCGACGGATCGCCGCGGGCGTGCTGGTCGAGGACCGTGGCGAGACCGACGTCTTGAAGGTGGAGATGCCGAGCAGCCCCACGTTGCGCCGTACATTGATGGGCTGATCGAAGATCAGAGACGACGCTGGGCGCCACTTGGTATCGCTCACCGCCACACTCGACATAGTAGGCAACGACCACGCCACGGGCGTGACGTTACGGCGATAGCACGACTAATTAGCGCTCGACCGTCCGCACGCCGCTCTGGCTCGCGACCTCTTCGGTCTCGTCGTCGATGAACGTCGGCACAGGTATGGCCTCGTGCCCGTGCTCGACATCGTCGGAGTAGGTGGGGGTGGGAGTCGCGATGTATTCGCCCTCGTCCGAGCGCGAGACCACGTTGGGGGTCTTGCGCTTGCCAGCACGTTTCACGCCCTGGAGTTCTTTGCAGATCTTGTACGTGATCGGGTACGCGATGAGTGGGGTCACGATCGTCAAGATGCGCATCGCCCACAGAACCGTATTCAACGAAATGTCGAAGAACTTCGCGATCACGTCGGTCGCACTGGCGATGAACAGCATCGCCACAAGCACCAGCACCGCTGCACCAAAGGCGGTGCGCTTCGGTCTGTCACGCGGACGATCGAGCAGGTTGTGCATCAAATCATCGCCCGTGATCTTGCGCTCGATGAGTGGCCAGGCGTAGGCGATGTTAAAGAGGATGCCCGGGAACAGGACGGCCGGAATGAAGACCTCGAGGGGCCACGTATGACCCCAGGCCGTAAACTCCCACGACGGAAAGATGCGCAGCGCCCCGTCGAGGAAGGCCATATACATGTCGGGTTGGACGGCGTAACTGATGCGCGACGCCTCGTACTGGCCGAACTGCCAGATGGGGTTGATCTGGAAGAACGCCGAGATCAAAGCGATGAAACCGCCCACGAGGAACAAGAAGCCCGTGGTCTTGGCCATGAAGACCGGGAACATCGGAGAACCCACCACGTTCTTCTCGGTGCGGCCCTCGCCGGGGAACTGCGTGTGCTTCTGGCGCACCAGCAAGAACAAGTGCGCGCCCACGAGGCCCAAGATGAGCAAGGGAACGATCAGGACGTGCAGGATGAAGAATCGCGGAATCGTCGCGCTGCCCGGAAAGTTCCCACCGAAGACCCAGAACGCCAGGTACGTGCCGACGAAGGGTACCGAGAGCAGGATCGAGTAGGCGATGCGAATGCCCGTGCCCGAGACGAGGTCGTCAGGCAGCGAGTAGCCGAGGAAGCCGTTGGCCATCGTGAGGATCAACAACGTCAGACCGATGGTCCAGTTGAGTTCGCGCGGCTTGCGGAACGCGCCGGTGAAGAACACGCGCGCCATGTGAACCACGATCGCACCCACGAAGATGTCGCAGGCCCAGTGATGCATCTGGCGCATCAACAGTCCCCCGCGCACGCTGAAGGAGAGATTCACCGTTGAGTCGAAGGCTTCGGTGACGCGCTGACCATCGAGCGGCAGATACGGGCCGTGATAGACGACGAGTGCGGAGCTCGGCACGTAGTACAGCGTGAGAAAGACGCCCGTGACGAGCAGGATCACAAAGGAGTACAGCGCGATCTCGCCCAGCATGAACGACCAGTGATCCGGGAAGATCTTGTCCATGAAGGTGCGACCACCACGGGCGACACCTAAGCGGTCGTCGAGTTCGTCGAGGGCCTTGCCGATCTTGCCGTAGGGGCCACTGGCGCGCTTGCGCGCCCTCGGGGTTGGTGGGAATCGTGGTGTCACTCATGCGGTGGTGCGCTCCCAGAAGCCAGGACCGACGGGTTGGTTGTAGTCATCTTGTGAGCGGATGTAGCCCTCACCGTCGATGTACAGCGCCAGTTGCGGCAACGGTCGAGGGGCGGGACCGAACTGGGGAATCGCCCCGTTGGTGACGTTGAACATCGACTGGTGACACGGACAGACCAACAACTGCAGTTGTTGTTCGTAGAGCCCGACGGGGCAACCCAAATGCGTGCACAGCTTGGAGTACGCGACATAGCCCTTCGGGCCCCAGCTCTCGCGACCCTTTTCGGTCGTGAAGTCTTCGTTCGAGATGCGAATCAGCACCGTCTGGTCGACCGACTGGCCGCGGTCCGTGTTCTCGGTCCCTTCGGGATAGACGGTCACGATCGAGCCGATGGCGAGTTCGCCCTCCTTGATGCGCCGCCCCGAGGAGTCCACCGCGTAGGAGCCCTTGCGCCAGTCGGTGTGAAAGAGCGTGCCCTTGGGGAGTGGTCCGAGGCTGCGCAGCAGCGGGAACATCGCCACGATGCCAAAGATGCCCAGTCCCCCGCCGAGAATGCCCGCGAGGACTTTGCGACGCTTGACGATGCCACCACCGCGCTCGACAATGGCCGCCGCGAAGGCGTCGCGATCGGCCTGGTCGCCCGCGAGAGTGTGGCGTTCCTCGACGAAGGGACCGCGCGGCATGAGGTACTTGCCCCAGGCGACGAGTCCGACGCCAAAGAGAAAGAGGCCGATGCCGATCGTCGAGGCGATGATCCAGGGCTTCGCGTTCACGACGTACGCGGCGCCAAAGCCGGCCATGGCAAAGATGCCCAGGATGAAGCAGATGGCGATGACCAGTTCCGACAGTGTGGGGGTTTTCGCGGCGGGCTGGAGGTGCGGGTCGTCCGCGCGCAACCCCGAGATCGCCACGGGGGTGTGAGTGTCCAGTAGGTCCTGGGCCTCGCGCGCGCGGCGCTCGGCCAACTCTTCGTGGTGCATCTCGATCTTCATCGCCTCGTGCGGGCTGACCTGCTCGGGGATCTCGTCGCTCACGAGCGATCTCCAATCCAGTAACAGATCAATGCCAAAAAGCCGACGCCGACCAGCAGCGCGATGAAGCCTTCGGCGACCGGTCCGAGCCCGCCCAGTCCGAACCCGCCGGGGTTGTTCGGGTGCTGAATCTCGGTGGTGACGTACTTCACGATGTCGTCGACCTGCTTGTCGCTCAGGTTGCCAGTGAAGCGCGGCATGTTGGCCG
Source organism: uncultured Acidimicrobiaceae bacterium (assembly GCA_963791015.1). Lineage (GTDB taxonomy): Bacteria > Actinomycetota > Acidimicrobiia > Acidimicrobiales > RAAP-2 > RAAP-2. The sequence goes on from CAWBQX010000002.1 coordinate 805,182, forward strand.
GCCCGGTGCGAATGGCCTCGACGACCTGGAAGGCCGGAATGTGGCGCAGCGAGGGCGCAGACGTGCTGAAGGCGAGCGCATCGCCGTCCCCTTCGATCGTGTGGCACGCGGCACAGTTGAGCGCAAAGAGCTCCTGGCCCTCGGATACGTTGGCGATCTTGAGGTTGGCTGTAGGAATACCGGGATAGCTCGGTGAGAGCGAGTTCACCCAGGCGGCGATCGCTTCGGCCTGTTGCGGGTTCAGGGCGGGCTGGCGGCGCAGGGCCTCGACCGCGGTCGGGTCCTTGGCCGGCATGCGACCCGAGTCGACCCAGAAGTCAATGGTCGCGGGCCCGAGGCCCACCAGGTCCGGGTACGAGCCGACCGCCGAGGCCGGCACGCCATTGGCCTGGGTGCCGTGGCACGACGCGCAGTTCTCCATGAACAGCGCCTGACCGAGCTTGTCCAGCGAGCTCGAGGGGATCTTGTAGGTGATGTACTTGTTGCCGTAACTCGTGACCTGGCCGGCGGAGTTCTTGGTGACGTTGGTTGAGTTCGGCGTGCCCGCGTTCTTTCGCGTGGTCTGAAACGGGATGGTCTTGTAGTTGCTGGCGTTCGCCGGGACGACGAAGAGCACGAGCGGTGCGAGCACGAAGAGACCGGCACCCGCCAGGAGGGCACTTCGCCGAAGGAATGTGTACGCCACGTCCCTCACCTACTTGAGCAAGAACAGGGACGAGTACAGACCGATCCACACCACGTCCACGAAGTGCCAGTAGTAGCTCACGCCTTGGAATGTGGCGAGCTCACCGGGGTCCCCTTCGCGACCACGCATGCGATAGAGAAGAAAGCTCATCGCCACGAGTCCGAGGAACACGTGCAGACCGTGCAGGCCGGTCGTGATGAAGAAGACCGAGCCGTAGGAGTTCGTGTACCAGCGCGTGGTGAGGTGCGTCCACTCGTAGGCCTGGTTGCTCACGAAGAAAGCACCCATGATGATGGTCGCGATCACCCAGTTGCGGGCTTCGCCGCGGCGACGATGCTCAATGAGCCACACGGCGCGCTGCATCGTAAAAGACGACGCGATGAGGATGATGGTGAAGATGCCCGACTGCAGCACGTCGAGGTGGGTGCCCTTGGGCGGCCACGAGGCGAGGTGCGCGCGGATGGTAAATAGGGCGGCGAAGAGTCCCGAGAAGAACATCAGCTCTGAACCGAGCCAGATCATCACGCCGATGGCCAGCATCGGCGGTCGATCGTGGACGATCTTCTCTTGCTTCGCCAGGCTTTCGGGGGAAACTGCCTGACTCACGCCATCATTTCTAGTAGAAATCGCGACCCCACTTTGTCGATGGAGGGGGTCTGCGCTCTCAGCCAAGTGTCGGCGGAAGATCCTTTGTCGCGATGACGGCGAGTCGCCTGGTGGGACGCGTGAACGCGACGTACAGGGTGCGCAATCCGCGTGGCGTGTACGTCGTCTCGTTCGCTGCCCCGCGATTAGCAATCTGACCAGGCTCGACAACGACGACGGCGTCGAACTCCAGACCGTTCGCACCTTCGGCGGCGAGGACCACCAGATCTGCCGCCAGTCCCTTGGAGTCTTGGTCGTTCGGATCCACCGCTTCGAGGCCGCCGTCGCGCAGTGTCGTGACGATCTCGTCCACGCGTCGTACTCGTCACGATGACCGCTAAGCGACCCGGCGCGACCGCTTCGATCTCGCTGCGCGTGAGTTGCACCAACGTGTCGACGAAACTCGGCCTCGCTCGAGAGAACAACGAGCGGCGTGGAGCCGGCACGACGCACCGGGCGCGGCGGCTCGAGGTCAGGGGCGGCGGCGAGCAGCGTGGGCGCGGCGAAGGTCAGGACCTCTTCGGGCGTGCGATAGCTCACCGTGAGGTCCACTCGCGTCGGCTGCGCGACGCGGAGCGAGCACGTCGAGCAGCGCGTCCCAGGAAGCCGACGATGAAGCGGTCGTGGCCTGACCCATGTCGCCCACGATGGTCATCGATCCGGTGAGGTCGCGACGCTTCAACACCCGCAGCTCCATGGGTGAGAGATCTTGGGCCTCGTCCACCACGATGTGGCCGTAGGTGACGAACTCCGCCTCGTCGAGTTCTTGGCACTGGGCGACCGCGAGGCGCTGCGCTTCGCGCAGTGCCGCCGCTCGGTGATCACCGCGAATAGGCGTCCAGGTCAACGCCGGCGAGCACGTTGTCAGCCGGGCTTGGGCGCGGGGCGAGGTCGCTTGCGGGGTCCGACGGGAACACGCGCCTCGTCGATCAAGGCGGCGTCGGCCTTGGTCCAGGCGATCTCCTCGGTCGAGGTGAATCGCGGGCGGTAGAGCAGCTCGATCTCGCGATCGCTCAGGATGCCCTTGCCGGCCGCGCGCAGCAGTGCGGGCGCGCCGAGCAAGTCGTGCAGGAGTTCTTGACCGGTGATGCGCGGCCAGACGCGTTGCAGCGCTTCTTTGAACTGGGGCGTCGCTCGAATGGCCTCGGCCAGTTCGGACTCGTTACTGACTCCGTTCGATCTCGTCGCGGGAGTCGTCGTTGGTAAAGCGCTCGTGATACTCCGCGGCCAGGCGAGACGCGAGCTCGCGACCCACGGCCGAACGGCGCTGGTTGTGGTTGCCCGGGCGACGACGGGCGCGCTCGACGGCCTCTTGGGTGTACTTCGCCTTCAGCACGATGGTCGCTCGACCGACCGGAATATCCACGTCGTGACGCAGAGCTCGCTCGCGGGTGCGCAGCGCGCGAGACAGTACCCGCGCCATGCGCAGATGGCCCTTGAGTTGATCGACGTCTTCGGACTCGACCCCGCGTACGTCGACGTTGGTCACGAGGCCCGCGATGGTCGACAGCGTGACACCCGATTCGCCCAGCGAGGGCAGCACGTTCTCGATGTAGTTGAGGAACAGCGGGTTCGGACCCACCACAGACACCTTGACGCTCAAGCGTCGCGCGAAACGTGAAGAGCAGGTAGGCCGCACGGTGCAGGGCGACGGCGGTCTTGCCGGTGCCGGGGCCACCTTGGACCAACAAGATGCCGGCGAGCGGACTGCGGATGATCTGGTCCTGCTCACCTTGAATCGTCGCGATGATGTCGCCCATGCGACCGGTGCGCGCACGACCGAGTGCCGCGAGCAGCGCACCGGCCCACCGAGTGCGAGTCCGCCATCGACGAGTCCCTCTTCGGTTGCGGCGCGCACTTCGCTCTCGGGCAGGTCAGCTCGCCGTTGGAGTCGGCGAAGTACTCGTCCTCCACGCCCGTGACTTCGTTGGCGTGAATCGCCACGTGGCGACGGCGCGAGAGTCCGAGTGACTCCACGCCCGTCGCGCGATAGAACGCTTCGGCGACCGGAGCGCGCCAGTCGATGACGAGGGATTGAGAGACTCGTCCGAGACCGCAAGCCGACCGACGTGATAGGTGTCGCCGCGACCGTTCCCGTTCGCCTGGTAGTCGATGCGACCAAAGAACAGGGGCTGATCGCCTATCGCGAGTTGATCGAGTCGATGAAGGGCGGTGCCCATCACCACGTCGCGTTCGACGAGATCGCCCGCACCACGCATGTTCGCCACCGCCACGCTGTCGCGCAGTGAGCGTGCTCCCTGGCGCATGGCATCGAGCGCCTCGAGGGCCACGTCCAGGAACTCTTGCTCCTCGGCGATCTCGCGCTCGTGCGACATGAACGACCTCTTTCTGTCTTCCCAAAAATCGGGAATCATCAATTCTAATCGTCTCGTGCGAGGTGTTTTCCGCGGGTCGTCTCACCCTCGCATCCCGCACAAGTCCGCCCTAGAGTGCGAAAGACAGGCACCACCGAAGGGAGTCCTATGAGATACGCCGGCGTAATGATTGGCTCGGAGAACCCCGAGCGCCTCGCGGAGTTCTACACCGCACTCCTGGGTGAGCCCGGGTTCCGCGACAACACCTGGTACGGCTGGTCGGACAAGGCCGCTGGCTGCTCGGCGCCCACAGCGAGGTCAAGGGCAAGAGCGCCAATCCCGAGCGCATCATGCTGGGCGTCGAGGCCGACGACGTGGCCGCGACATTCCAGATGCTGATCGCCCTTGGGGCGGAGATCATCGCCGAGCCCTACCAGCCCGAGGGCGCACCCGGTGAAGTCTGGCTCGCGACCGTGACCGATCCCGACGGAAACTGCGTACAACTCGTGTCGCCATGGGAAGGGCCTATGTGATCTGAAGTAGCGCCGAGGCGAGCGGCCTAGATTGGTCCTCATGAGCGTGCCCGAACCAGACTTTCTGAAGGCCTGCCGTGGCGAGCCGGTCGAACGGGTTCCCGTCTGGTTCATGCGACAGGCCGGACGGTCCCTGCCCGAGTACCGCGCGATGCGCGGGACCGGTTCGATCCTCGAGGCGATCGCCTCACCTGAGACCGCGGCTGAAGTCACTCTCCAACCCGTGCGGCGCTACGGCGTGGATGCGGCGATTCTCTTCTCGGACATCGTCGTGCCCTATCACGCGGTGGGTTTCGGTGTCGAGGTTGTTCCTGGTCGTGGACCCGTTATTGCCGAACCGTTCGCGAGCAGACCGATCTGGAGCGACTGCCCGAGCTCACTGAAGAACACATCGAGTATGTGGCGGCGACCATCGACCTCGTGGTGCCAGAGCTCGCGGCGACCAACACACCCCTCATCGGTTTCGCGGGTGCCCCCTTCACCGTGGCGAGTTATCTGATC